>NZ_UTHA01000197.1 GCF_900582195.1 Pseudomonas viridiflava | reverse complement strand
GTCATGCTCCAGCCGATCACGCGGTCAACGCCACCCGGCAGATCGACACGCGGCGGAAACAGCACCCAGCGAATGATTTTCATGGCGCGCATGAAAGCGCTCATGGGCGCCTGCAACAGCGAGGCGCCCAGCGTACCGCCGATCACGATCAGCGCGGCCGGACCATTGAGCAGCGCACTGAGGTGTCCGCCTTCAAGAAAGTTGCCGCCGATGATCGCCACGAACGCCAGGATCAGACCGATCAGACTCAGAACATCCATCAGAGGCACGCCTCGACCAGG
>NZ_UTHA01000162.1 GCF_900582195.1 Pseudomonas viridiflava | reverse complement strand
TGTATGACTCGTCGACCAGCGTGTAATGCGCCTGCGGGTTCTCCAGTGCACTGGCAATCGCCAGCACGCCGTTGCCGCAACCCAGATCGGCAACGCGCGCCGAACCGAGGTTCTTCGGCAGATAAGGAAGGAATGCGCGCGTACCGATATCCAGACCTTCCCGACAAAACACGTTGGCATGGTTGGGCAGTTCGATGGCTGGCTCGTCGAGCCTGTAGCGCGTGGGGTAGGGCGACGTCCGGATTTCCCTGATCTCTGGGGTGGCGAACAGCAGGCGGGCTTTCTTGACCGCGTGCGAGGCCTGCACCGGCCCTACGTAT
>NZ_UTHA01000192.1 GCF_900582195.1 Pseudomonas viridiflava | reverse complement strand
GTTCGCTGGTCTGGCGGCTGACCAGATAGCCGACGCGACGACGCGCCTCTTCCAGATCATCGCTGCGCAATGCCTGGGCCACCGGCTGCACATGCTCACCGAGGCTGCGCATGCCCAGCGCGCAATACAGCGCCAGAATCTCCACCAGCCAACCCAAGAACGGTGCCCAACTCAGCAGCGTGGCCAGCAGTGTCAGCGGGATCACCGCCACGAACCAGGCCGTGACGCCATGGCTGCGCCAGCCCCGGCCGCCGCTGTTGAAGCGCTGCTCCAGACGATTGGCAAAGCGCCCGAACGCCACCAGCGGATGGGAGCGTTTCGGCTCGCCGAGCAGCGCGTCCAGCGCAACCCCGGCCACGCTCAACAGCGCCACACTCATTGACTC
>NZ_UTHA01000198.1 GCF_900582195.1 Pseudomonas viridiflava | reverse complement strand
GATCATGGGCGCTCGCGATGCCTTGCCTGCTTCGGTGCAGATTGTCGCATCCCATCGCCAGTTGCGGTCGGAGATTACCGGGGAGGCCGATGTGGCCCTGCAGGAACCGACCGACAACGACGAGCGCATCGACTGGGTCATCAAGACGGCCCGCACACTCGGCGTCAAGGTGATCGTCGCCGGGCGCGTCGGCAGCCGTTACGAAGAACAGCGTGAGCGCTTTGTTGCTGAAGGCTTGGACCTCGTCACCGGCGGAACGTCGCTGAAGACCTGTCACGATGTCGACGACAAGAAGCGTTTCACGGCTGCGGCCGAAGAGGCAGGTCTTGACGGCATCCCGGGCATACTAGCCAGCAATGCCCAGGAATTACAGGCCGCCTATGACGCACTGGCCG
>NZ_UTHA01000085.1 GCF_900582195.1 Pseudomonas viridiflava | reverse complement strand
GCTCTAATCATCCTCGAATGTTATAGTATAATAACACAAAATAGCTACACCGCTCATTCAAGGGTTCGTCATGAAACAGTTATCGGCAGGATTGATCGTATTACTGGCTCTGGACTGCACACAGGCAATGGCTGCCGGTGCACGGCCTGCCGCCGATCTTGTGCTGTGCACGCGCAGCGCCACCGTCCTTTCTGGAACGCGCCTGTTGTTCGCGGATCGCGTCGTGACAGGTATTGAGTGCGGCGGCAAACCGTTGATGCATGCCTGGCAAGTCATCACCCGCGACGATAATCGGCTGGTAA
>NZ_UTHA01000292.1 GCF_900582195.1 Pseudomonas viridiflava | reverse complement strand
CGACGCGCTGTATCAGCAGGCGACGGTCAAGCACGTTTACGACCTCTATGGCCCGTCGGAAGACACCACCTATTCGACCTGGACTCGCCGCACCGCCGGTGGCCAGCCGCGCATCGGTCGTGCCCTCGATCACAGCGCCAGCCATTTGCTCGACGCCGATCTGCACCTCGTTCCGCAAGGTGTGTCGGCTGAGCTGTACCTGTCCGGCGCCGGCATCACCCGTGGTTACCTGGGCCGTGCGGCAATGACTGCCGAACGCTTTGTGCCCAATCCGCTCGCCAGCAACGGCGAGCGCATGTACCGCACTGGCGACCTGATTCGTGAACGCGAAGAGGGCGCGCTGGAGTACATGGGCCGCATCGACCATCAAGTGAAGATTCGCGGTTTGCGTATCGAACTTGGCGAAATCGAAGCGCGTCTGGTGGCGCATGCCGCCGTACGTGAAGCGGTGGTGGTGGCCAGTGAAGTGCAGGGCAGCCGACAGTTGATCGCCTACCTTGTACCGAGCGATCCGGCGACGGTCGACGCCAGCGCCGAGCAGCAAGGTGACTTGCACGACACCCTCAGCACCTGGCTGGGCGCCACCCTGCCGGATTACATGGTGCCGACGCACCGCATGTGGCTGGCGCAGATGCCGTTGACCCCCAACGGCAAGATTGATCGCAAACGCTTGCCGGCACTGGAACTGACGGCGGCGCAACAACACGTCGAACCGGTCAACGCCACCGAGCAGGCGTTGGTGGACATCTGGGAAGAGGTGCTGGGACTGGCGCAGGTCAGCACCCGCGACAGCTTCTTTGCCTTGGGCGGCGATTCGATCATCTCGATTCAAGTGGTCAGCCGCGCCCGTCAGCAAGGCCTGGAACTGAGTCCGAAAGACCTGTTCCAGCACCCGACCATTGCGCAATTGGCCCTGCGCGTCGAAGCCTCCTGCGATAAGCCGGTGGCAGCATTGATCGAGGTGCCGCTGCATGGTCTGAGTGAGGTGCAAGTCGCGCAATTGCCGCTGCCGCAAGATCAGTTGGCAGGTCTTTATCGCCTGTCGCCGATGCAGCAGGGCATGCTGTTCCTCGGCCTCAATTCGCCGGAAGCAGATCTCTACATCAACCAGTTGTGCATCCCGGTGCAGGGCCTTGACCCGGCGCGCTTGAAAGACGCCTGGGCAACCGTCAGCCGCCGCCACGACATTCTGCGCACCGGATTTCTCTGGCAGGACATGGCCGAGCCGCTGCAATTCGTCCTGGCCGATCCGCAATTGCCGATCAACCTGCTTGACTGGCGTGAGCAGGATCATTCGGCCGAAGCGCTGCAAGCGTTGGCCGATGCCGAACGGGCCAAGGGCTTCGATCTCGATCAACCGCCGCTGCAACGCCTGACCCTGATCCGCGTGGGCGAGGACAGTTATCAACTGATCTGGACCTATCACCACATCCTGATCGACGGCTGGAGCAGTTCGCAGTTGATCGGCGAGGTGTTGAGCCAGTACTCCGGCAATCCATTGGCTGATGCCGTGCCGTACCGTCGCTACATCAACTGGCTGCAACAGCAGGATGGCAACGCCAGCGAAGGTTTCTGGCGTGAACATTTGCGTCTGCTGGACGAGCCGACCTACCTGGCGGATGCCGTGGCGCGTACCGGCAGTGGTCGCGGCCACGAGGCGTTGTACAGCCGTTTGGGCGAAGATCGCACCGAACAGCTCAAAGCCTTCGCGCAAGCTCAGCACGTGACACTCAATACCTTGGTGCAGGGCGCGTGGCTGATGCTGCTCAGCCGTTACAGCGGTCAGCGTTGCGTGGCGTTCGGCGCCACGGTGGCGGGGCGCCCGGCGAGTCTGCCGGCGTCGGAATCGATCCTCGGTCTGTTCATCAACACTTTGCCGGTGATCAAGGACGTACCGGCCGAGCAGGCGGTCGGCGACTGGCTGCGCGACTTGCAGGATTTCAACCTGGAAATGCGTGAGCGCGAATACACCCCGCTCACCGACGTGCAGCGCTGGGCCGGACGTGCCGGGCAATCGCTGTTCGACAGCATCATTGTGTTCGAGAACCACCCGATCGACCAGGCGCTGCGCGAGTGGCGCGATGACTCGCTGAAGTTTGGCGAGATCAGCAACGCCGGCCTGACCAACTTCCCGATGGACTTGATGGTCACGCTCGAGGAAGGGCTGGTGATCGAGTACATGTTCCTGCGTGAGCATTTCGATCGGGCGACCGTCGAAGGCATTCGCAGCAACATGGAAGGCTTGCTCGCGGCGCTGGCCGAGGATGCGGCGCAACCGCTGGGGCGCATTGGTCTGCCGACCGGTCAGGTGGCGGCCGCGCGGGCGCTGCCGGTACTTTCGCAAGAAGTGGCCGTGCATCAGCGTATTGCCCAGTGGGCGGTGCAGCGTGGTGAGCAGACGGCGCTGATCTTCAATGACCAGTCCTTCAGTTACGGCCAGATCGACGCCCGCGCCAACCGTCTGGCCCATGCCTTGATCGCTGAAGGCGTCGGTCCTGAAGTACGCGTCGGCGTGGCGCTGCCGCGCGGCGAAAACATGATCGTGGCGCTGCTGGCCGTGCTCAAGGCTGGCGGCGCTTATGTGCCGCTGGACGCCACGTATCCGCGTGAACGCCTGAGCTATCTGATGCGCGATTCCGGGATTGCCTTGCTGCTCAGTGATTCGAGTCTGCGTCAGGTGCTGCCAACGCAGGACAACCTGCATGTGCTGGAGCTGGATCAACTGGAGCTGGCCGCGCACTCGGACAGCGCACCGGATGTCGCGGTGCAGCCGGGCAATCTCGCCTACGTGATCTACACCTCCGGTTCGACCGGCCAGCCGAAAGGCGTCGGTGTCGCTCACGGCCCATTGGCGATGCACTGCCAGGCGATCGGTCAGCGTTATGAAATGAGTGAGGCCGATTGCGAGCTGCACTTCATGTCGTTCGCGTTCGACGGCGCGCATGAGCGCTGGTTGACCACCCTGACTCACGGTGCACGCTTGCTGATCCGTGACGATAGCCTGTGGACGGCCGAGCAGACCTACAACGCTCTGCACGAGCATGGCGTGACCGTGGCCGCGTTCCCGCCCGTGTATTTGCAGCAGTTGGCCGAACACGCGGAACAGCACGGCAACCCGCCAGCGGTGCGCATCTACTGCTTCGGTGGCGATGCGGTGCCGGTGGCGAGTTTCGAACTGGCCAAACGCGCGCTCAAGCCGCAGTACATCATCAACGGTTACGGCCCGACGGAAACCGTGGTCACACCGCTGATCTGGAAGGCCGGCGCTGAAGAACAGTGCGGTGCGGCCTACGCGCCAATCGGCAGTGTGGTCGGCGAGCGCAGCGGTTATGTGCTCGATGCTGATCTCAATCCACTGCCGGTGGGCCTTGCCGGTGAGCTGTACCTGGGCGGCGCGCTGGCCCGTGGTTATCTGGGTCGGGCGGGCGGCACCGCCGAGCGCTTCGTCGCCAACCCGTTCAGCACCGATGGCAGTCGTCTGTACCGCACCGGCGACCTCGTTCGCCAGCGTGAGGACGGCACGGTCGACTACCTGGGGCGGATCGACCATCAGGTGAAGATCCGTGGTTTCCGTATCGAACTGGGCGAAGTCGAGGCGCGCCTCAAGCAGCAACCGGGCGTGCGCGACGCCGCTGTGGTGGCCCGCGAGGGCGTCAGCGGCAAGCAGTTGCTCGGTTATGTGCTGGCCAATGCCGATACGCAAACCGATGGTTTATGCGAACGCTTGCGTGAACAGCTCAAGGCCAGCCTGCCGGACTACATGGTGCCTGCGCACCTTATGTTGCTCGAACGCATGCCTCTGACGCCGAACGGCAAGCTCGACCGCAAGGCGCTGCCGAACCCGGATGCCGAACAGCGTCAGGATTACCAGGCGCCACGCACCGAGCTGGAAAAGGCCATGGCGAAGATCTGGCAGGACGTGCTGAAAATCGAACGCGTCGGCCTCACCGACAACTTCTTCGAACTGGGCGGCGATTCGATCCTCAGTCTGCAAGTGGTCGCTCGCAGTCGCGTGCTCAAGGCTCAGGGTCTGAGCCTGAAACTGCGCGACCTGATGCAGAAACCGAGCATCGCCGAGCTGGTCGCCAGTGTGCAGGGGACAGTCGAAAAAGCGTCCGGGCTGTTGGCGATGAACGCTGAGGTCAAAGGCATTGCGCCGCTGTTCTGCATCCATGCAGGCTTCGGCACGGTGTTCGACTACGAGCCGTTGGCGCGCCGTTTGAGCGGTCGTCGGCAGGTCTTGGCGATTCAGTCGCGGATGCTGCTGGACCCGGCGTTCAACGATGTCTCGTTGCAGAGCATGGCCAGCGATTACGTGGCACAGATCCGCGAGAAACAGCCACATGGACCGTATCACCTGTTGGGCTGGTCGCTGGGCGGGACGTTGGCGATGCTGATGGCCGCGCAACTGGAACAGGCCGGCCAGACCGTGAAGTTTGTCGGTCTGGTGGACAGTTTTGTGCCGTCGGCCAAGGTCAATGAAGGCGCAGTGGATGACTGGCAGGCTGATCTGCGCGATTTCCTGCGGGTGACCCTGCCGGAGGCCGCGCCAGGTTTGCACATCGACGGCGAGGAAACCGCGCAGAACCTGCAGACGCTGTTCGCCCGTGCCATGAGTGCCGAACGCGGGGCGTCGACCTACGTGGCACTGGGTGCCGATGAACTGGCCCATGTATTCAGCGTGGCCCGTCGACTCAAGCAGCTGTCGTTGCAACTGGATCGTTGTACACCCTTGGCGGTCAACCCGATCTGCTGGTGGACGCTGGGTCGCGAAGAGGAGGCCGTGGAACTGGCGGCGCAACTCGCGCAGCCGGGCATGGGCGGTGAATGGCTCGATTGCGGGCACTTCCAGATCCCGCGCGATGAAACTTTCCTGTCCGAGGCTGAAGAAATGCTCGGCGAGATCGTTGAACCTGTAGCCATGTCCTGAACCTGAACAGCGCTCGGGCGCCTGGTGGCGCTCGAGCGCTCTGGAGATTTGAATGTCGTTGAACCCTGATATCGCCGCGTTCCTGCAACTGGTCGGCAACGGCCGGGCCAGTGGCAAGCGCGTTGGCATGCATGAGCTGAGCCCGGCAGAGGCCCGCGAACAATTTGATCAGTCGTCGCTGTTGATGGACGCCGGCGGCGAAGAGCTGGAAGTGGTGGAAGAGCTGCAATTGCCTGTGCGCGATGGCACGCGCCTGCACGCACGCCTTTACAGCAATCAGCCTCTGAGCGTCGGGGCAGGGCGGCCGGCGCTGCTGTATTTTCATGGCGGCGGTTATGTGGTCGGCAGTCTCGATTCCCATGACTCACTGTGCCGCGCACTGGCCGCGATGGCCGACTGTGTGGTGCTTTCCGTCGCGTATCGACTCGCGCCGGAGTTTCGTTTTCCGACCGCCGCCGATGATGCCCGGGATGCCTGGGACTGGCTGGTGGCCAGTGCTGCGGATCTGGGTATCGATGCCGCGCGCCTGGCGATTGCGGGTGACAGCGTCGGTGGCAGCCTGACCACGGTGCTCGCCGCGCAACTGGTGGATGCCGCTGTGCAACCGCGCTTGCAAGTGCTGATCTATCCGGTCACCGATGCCAGTCGCAGCACGCCTTCGATCGAGCAGTTTGGCGAAGGCTATCTGCTGGAGAAGGCTTCGCTGCAGTGGTTCTATGAGCACTATCAGCGCGATGCCAGCGATCGTCTCGACCCGCGTTTCTCGCCGTTGCTGGCGGAGGTCAGCGCGAACGTCGCACCGGTGCTGTTGGTGTTGGCCGAGTGTGATCCGTTGCACGATGAGGGCGTGGCGTATGCGCGTCATTTGCAGGCGGCGGGGGTTGTGGTGGAGCTGAAGGTTTATGAGGGCATGACCCACGACTTCATGCGCATGGGGGCGATTATTGATGAGGCTGAAGAGGCGCAGGGGCATATTGCTCGCCGCTTGGTAGAGGTGTTTGCTTTGGCTTGACGGGGGGCGGGTGAATATCCGTTGCTGCGGTAACGGCCACTTAGGGTTCCGCCCTTACGGCGGGTCACCTTTTCCAAACGCCGAAAAGGTAACCCAAAAGGCTTGCTCCTACGTGCGGCCCGCTCGCTGGGGCTCGGG
>NZ_UTHA01000190.1 GCF_900582195.1 Pseudomonas viridiflava | reverse complement strand
ATTACGGTCCGTTCCGCGATGCGGTAGGTTCTCCACTGAACCTGGGCAAGGCCAACAAGGCGTCCTATCAGATGGACCCGGCCAACAGCAATGAGGCGCTGCATGAAGTGGCTGCCGATCTGTCTGAAGGCGCGGACATGGTGATGGTCAAGCCGGGTATGCCTTACCTGGACATCCTTCATCGGGTCAAGGATGAGTTCAAGGTGCCGACCTTTGTGTATCAGGTCAGTGGCGAATACGCCATGCACATGGCTGCAATCCAGAACGGATGGCTGAGTG
>NZ_UTHA01000183.1 GCF_900582195.1 Pseudomonas viridiflava | reverse complement strand
GAGGTTTCACATGCTGATCACCGCGAAGCGCCGCCATGGTCCTGTCAACGCTGGATAGCCGGTTTGTGCGGTACTTACAGCGAGGTCACCGCGCTCAACCAGGTCGCGCAGATACGCCGCATAGTCGGCCAACACTTTGCGATCAATCTGCCGCGCATCATTGATGCCGGGCCCCTGTTCGGAGCGGCACCACCTCACGAATGCCAACCATCGATCACTGTGCGCCTTGACCGTGGCGTAATGCCCGCCGCCAAAAAGATCGCGCAAGGCTTGCTGTCCGGCATAACTCAGTTG
>NZ_UTHA01000114.1 GCF_900582195.1 Pseudomonas viridiflava | reverse complement strand
GCATGGATTGCGCAAAATGGTGCGGAGCCTGACCCGGCGCTGCTTGAACAACGCACCCTGCTCGCCTGGAGCACGGCTCATGGCTACGCCTCGTTGGCGATAGACAGAAAGCCGGACGAGATGTCCAACATCCCGCCTGAAGTCGTATTCAAACCGATGACCTCGATGTTGCTTGCACCGTAATTCATGGATGCATAGAAACCAATGGCTATGGATTGCAACACAGCGCCAGCCCGCGACCTGATGCTTGCGGGTCCTGAGGGAACAGAGTTGCCTGAATCTGTTCTGAATCTGAGAACGCCACCTAAGCCGCTATGGGACACT
>NZ_UTHA01000164.1 GCF_900582195.1 Pseudomonas viridiflava | reverse complement strand
GGGCAGACACAGTGCTGTCTGGCTGCACTATCGACAGCATCCGACACAGCACGAGCAACTGCTGCGTATTTTCGCACCCGACCTTGCCACCGCCGACATGTACGTCATGGACGGAGATCGTCTGGTCGATTACATGCGCACAGGCAATGAAGTACCCAGGCAGGATCAGCGACTGCCATCCAACGACTTTCTGCTGACCGTACCGCAGAGCAGCGTCCCGCTGGACATCTACCTCAGGCTGGTTTCAACCCAGCAAATGCGCCCCAGCATCACGCTGGAGCCCGCCATCGAAAGCGCGGCCGACGAAACCGAGCCGTTTCTTTTCGGCCTGCTGTTCGGTGCACTGGCCATGCTCATTGTTCAGAACCTGACCCGCTACGGACACTCCCTCTCGCGCAGCAATCTGTGGCTGGCGGCCTGTGAGGCCT
>NZ_UTHA01000148.1 GCF_900582195.1 Pseudomonas viridiflava | reverse complement strand
CTTCAGCACACCATCACGCGCCGCGCTTTCCAGCGAACGCACGCTGGTGGTCCCGACCGCGATCACCCGCCCGCCACGCGCACGGCACGCGGCCACGGCATCGACCACGTCCTGACCGACTTCAAGCCATTCGGTGTGCATGTGGTGATCTTCGATCTGCTCGACGCGCACCGGCTGAAACGTACCCGCACCTACGTGCAGCGTGACGAAGGTCGTCTCGACGCCCTTGGCGGCAATCGCCTCCAGCAGCGGCTGATCGAAATGCAGACCCGCCGTCGGCGCCGCCACGGCACCGGCGCGCTCAGCGTAAACAGTCTGATAGCGCTCACGGTCCGCGCCTTCGTCCGGGCGGTCTATATAAGGAGGCAACGGCATATGCCCGACACGGTCGAGCAGCGGCAGCACTTCTTCGGCGAAACGCAACTCGAACAGCGCATCA
>NZ_UTHA01000210.1 GCF_900582195.1 Pseudomonas viridiflava | reverse complement strand
CTCGCAAGTTGGCGGGAAGTAGCCGGTGGAAAGCTGACTTTTTATACCGAATCCACGGAGGGAGAGTGCTATGATCCTGCGCGGCACTGACAGGGATATAACTGCAATTTCCTACCTCACTTGTGCATGTCCGGAATGATCATTCGGGACGTGACATTGATTGCAGTTAAAAATGGATGACAAGCATGTGATGCACAGAAGAGAAAGATCGGAGAATCTGAAGAACAACATCAAATACCTGATAAAGAGTCGCGGGGAGACGCAATTGTCCCTGTGTCACTCCAGTGGTTTGACCAGAACGACCATCTATAACATTCTTGAAGGCAAGGTGGTCAACGTACAGCACTCCACTGTGCGCAAGATTTCTGATTTCTTCGGGGTGTCTTACGAAGAAATAGAGACGATTGACTTTGAAGAAAAGGAAATCATCGAAAGCAGTATCTCTCCGCAGGGGAACATGAACCCGGCGGCTGTTCCTGTGATCAGGGAAAGTATGTTACTGCAAAGTCTGGATAAAAGAATTGGTGAGTTGGCTACGATTTATCCACTGACTTACTATTTTGGCGCGTCCTTTAACCTGATTGGCGTGCTGCTGGAAAATGAAATCACTGGCATGAATGAACCCGGTGATCTATTGATCGTGCAAAAAGGAACATCAAGCAGCGACAGGGAGAAACTGGTGTATGACAAAATCACAGCAAAATTATCTATAAGCCATGAAGGCAGCTTTGATACGGATCGTGTATGCGTGATCGGGGATGTAATCGAGGAACGATTTAATGGATTGCAGTGTTGAAATGGAAAACAGCAAGTATAAGTTGCTGGGGTTCGAAAATGGCAAAAGCCTGGCCGTTATCATGGTTATCGCGACTGGCAAGATAATTAAAATAAAACTAAGTGAAGTGTTGAATAGTGAGATTATGGATAATCTGAATAAGATCGAAGTGAAAAACCTCTACAAGAAATTCTATTCCCAGGGCGGAGCACTCACCGCTTACGAAATAAATGACCGGCATGAGAGTTCCTGGATGATTTATATCATTCTGAACCTGATGCTGTTCACGCTCTATATCTTTACCAGTATTGCTGCGACTAAGCCGATCTATCTGGAATATTTCGATATTGTCGTAACGCCGGGTACCTTCCTCTATCCGCTGACGTTTCTGATTGTCGACTTGCTCAATGAAACGTTCGGCCTTAGGCTCGCACGAAAAGCGATCCTGTTCGCGTTCATCAGCAATGCCGCGATTATCATTCTGCTGGCCATTACTACCCACTTGCCAGGGCTGCCGGGCTGGAAACTCGATGGGGCTTATAACGATGTTATCAGTCAGTTGTCCGCAGTCCTTGTAGCGTCTTCGATATCCTTTTTGGTTTCCGAGAATATAAACTCATATCTGTTGTGCAAGATCAAAGAACTCACCAATTCCAGATTTCTGTTTTTGCGAGTGTTTTTAAGCACATTGTTCGCGGTGATCATCGACAGCTTTCTTTTCTGCTACATCGCCTTTTACGGGACGATGGAAAATAGCGCGATACTGGGCATGATCTACGTTCAAATCGCAATCAAAGTGGGTTTTGCATTCTTTAATATTTTGCCTGCGTACGGTGCAAGGTCTTTGTTCAAGAAGTATCTGACGGGTGCGCAGACGCAGTAAGGGAGGAGGGCGCTCACTGGCATGCTGGAGTGAGCGCCCCTTGTCGCGGTTTTACTTTAAGCCAAGTTTCCCTTTCAAGCTTTGAGTTACCTGCAATTTATTGTTCAGAAACTCATTCAAGCCTTTTGCGCGAAGATTGCAGGCATCGCAATCGGAACATCCAACGCCTTTGATTCCGTTATAGCAAGTCAGTGTTTCTTCGCGAACCAGATCCAGTTGATGGTGGTAATCAGCCAAGGCCCAGGTTTCTGCCTTGTTCAGCCACATCAATGGCGTATCCAGCTGCAGCTTGTAATCCATACCTAGTTCAAGGGCTTTATTCAAGGCCTTGACGAATTCATCCCGGCAATCGGGGTAGCCCGAGAAGTCGGTTTCACAGACACCGGTAATGACCGTTTTGGCCTGGACTTGATAAGCATAGATAGAGGCAAGGGTCAGAAACAGAATGTTCCGCCCCGGAACGAAGGTACTTGGCAGGCTCTCGCCGGAACTGTTCACGGTCGGCACTGGAATGTTATCGCGGGTCAGGCTGCTGATGGCCAGCTCATTGAGCAAGGACACATCCAGCGTTTTATGCACGGTCACGCCGAGCTTTTTGGAAAGTTGCTGTGCAACTTCAATTTCCGCGTGGTGACGCTGACCATAATCAAACGTAATGCAGTGGACTTCATCGTAGTGGGCCAATGCATGGATCAGGCAAGTCGTAGAGTCCTGGCCACCACTAAAAACGATAACTGCCTTGTTGCTCATAAGTCTGCTTCCTGCATTAAACGGGTAGTTTTAAAGGTCGCAATGGTAACTCGAAATGACGCTCGATATAAGTGCGTAGGAAGTTGCGCCTGCAAGCCGCAGGTCGTTTTGCAGCTAATCGCGGTATCCTGTGTGCTCTGATTACGGACGCTTTTCCATGCTGGTGATTTCCAACAATGTGCATCTGCCGGATGCCGAGATCGAACTGACCGCCATCCGCGCGCAAGGCGCCGGGGGGCAGAATGTCAACAAGGTCTCCAGCGCTGTGCACTTGCGCTTCGACATTCCGGCCTCGTCCTTGCCCGAGTTCTACAAGGAGCGGCTGCTGGCGCTGCGCGACAGTCGCATCACCAGCGATGGCGTGTTGATCCTCAAGGCCCAGCAATATCGCACGCAGGAAGCCAACCGCGCTGATGCGCTGGAGCGTCTGGTCGAGCTGATCCTCAGCGCGACCAAAGTCGAAAAGAAGCGCCGCCCGACCAAGCCGACTCTCGGCTCAAAGAAACGCCGGCTCGAATCGAAAACCAAGCGCGGCAGCATCAAGGCCGGGCGCGGTAAGGTCGACTTCTAATCTTCGCGGTACTTGGCGGTGTGTTTGTAGAGATACACGCTCAGTGCCAGGCCGCTGAGCGAGGCGAGGGCGGCAAACAGGAAGATCGAGGCAAAACCGAATCCCGCCGCAATCGCCCCGGCCAGTGGCCCGGTGATCCCCAGCGACAAATCAATGAACAGCGAATAGGCGCCAACCGCTGCGCCACGGCTGGACGCCGGCACCAGATTCACCGCTTCCACGCCCAGCGCCGGAAATACCAGCGAGAACCCGAAACCGCTCAACGCCGCACCGGCCAGCGCCCAGTGCGCGTCGGGCGCGAGCCACAACAGGAGCAGGCCGAGAGTTTCTACGGACAAACAGGCAATCGCTACGCGAAAGCCGCCGAGGCGGTTGATCAGGTTGCCGAACAGCAGCCGCGCGCCGATGAAACTGGCGCCGAACAGGCTCAGGCACAGCACGGCGTTGTCCCAATGCCGGGTGGCGTAATACAGGGTAATGAAGGTGGCGATGGTGCCGAAGCCGATCGAACCCAGCGCCAGACCGCAACCGTGAGGAAACACTTTGCCGAGCACATGCATGAACGGCAGACGCTCGCCCGCGACAATCGGTGCCGGCGTTTTTGGCCAGGCGAGCAGAAGGCCCAACGCCGCCAGCAAGATGATGCTGACGCCCATGCTCCACAATCCCAACTGGCCGACCAGCCACACGCCGAACGGTGCGCCGACCGCCAGTGCGCCGTAACTGGCGATGCCATTCCAGGAAATCACTTTGGCGGTATTTGCTGCGCCGACCCGACCGATGCCCCAGCCAATCGAGCCGGAGCCGACGAGGCTTTCCGCGCTGCCCAGCACCAGTCGACCGATCAACAGACTGATCAAACTGAGCATCGGCATGCTCGGGGTCCACGCCGAAATCAGCATGAACACACCGCTCAAGCCACACCCAGCGAGGCCTATCATCACTGCGCGTTTGCTGCCCTGGTTGTCGATGATCTTGCCGGCGTACGGGCGGCTGAGCAGGGTGGCGAGGTACTGCACGCTGATCACCAGACCGGCAATCACCGCACCAAAGCCCAGATCACTGTGGACATAACCGGGTAGCACCGCGAGCGGAATGCCGATGTTCAGGTAACCGATAAAGGTGAAGAGGACGATGGAAACAACTTGCAGCGTGACCGCCAGGGGGCGCTGGGGTTCTGGCATAGAGGACGACATGGGTAACGATCCACGGGAGCGGCAGATTAGATAGGCTGCTTATGATACCGGCGCGGACGGATCTGGGGCGGGAAAAGTAAAACTATTTACCGGGTGGACACTTCAAGATTTGGCCGGAGCAACCAGTTGTGTGGTGACCAGCGCTGCGAGGGCATTTTCTTCGCTGCCGAAGCGGGCGAGCAGGGCGGCCTGTTTCTCGGGCGAGAGACGGTTCCAGATCTCGATCATTTTCTCGGTGGCGCCGATCAGTACGGCAGCTTGGCTTTCGGAGAATTCGTCGGTCATGGCGGGCTCGGGTTCAGGCAGTGTGGAAAGCGCATGTTAGCGCTTTCCACACGGTCTGTACGACGGGTCTTACTCTTCGTTGTCGGCCGGGCGGCTCTCAACGGCTTCTTTCGGTTCGGGCTGCCCCGCGCCGGCTTGTTGCGTGGTCGTCTGCTCAGGTACGTGCAGGCTTGGGAAGGGGAGATTAGGAATCTCGTGCATGGTTGCGCTCCTCGCTAAGTCTGTTGATAGATCTGGTAGATCCGCGCTTCTTGAAAGCCTGCGCAGGATACAGCAGGAAAAATGACAATCAGACTTTTAATTCAAATTAATGCGACAGATGGCCGCAGGGGGCGCAAAACTGTGGTGATTGATCGTTCCCACGCTCTGCGTGGGAACGCCTCAAGGGACGCTCTGCGTCCGCTGTTGGGACGCAGAGCGTCCCGGGCTGCATTCCCACGCGGAGCGTGGGAACGAGCTATGGGAGGGATTATTTGCAGACGCTGGCGATGGCTTCCGCCAGCAGCGCGAGGCGCGTGGCGTCGATGCCGGCGACGTTCGCCCGGCCCGAGCTGACCATGTACACGCTGTGATGCTCACGCAGTTGTTTCACTTGCTCCGGCGACAGCCCGGTGTAAGAGAACATCCCGCGTTGCACGCCAATGTGTGCAAAACGCTCGCGCAAGCCGTGCGGTTCCAGCGCTTCGACCAGGCCGCTGCGCAGTTGCGCAATGCGCAGACGCATGGTTTCCACTTCATCGGCCCAACGCGCTTTCAATTCCGGGTCGGCGAGGATGGTCGCGACTACAGCAGCACCGTGATCCGGCGGCGTCGACCACAGGTTGCGGGCGATGTTGGCCAGTTGGCTGCGGATGTCGATGAGCTTGTCGGCGGTTTTCGCGCAGACAATCAGCGCACCGGTGCGGTCGCGGTACAGGCCGAAGTTCTTCGAGCAGGAACTGGTGATCAGCAGCTCGGGCACTTCTGCCGCGAACAGGCGGGTCGACCACGCATCCTGCTCCAGACCATCGCCAAAGCCCTGGTAGGCAAAGTCGATCAGCGGCAGCAGATTGCGGGCGCGCACCACATCGAGCACGCGCTGCCAGTCGTCATGGCTCAGGTCAAAACCGGTCGGGTTGTGGCAGCACGCATGCAGCAGCACCACATCACCTTTCGGTACTTCGTTGAGCACGGCGAGCATGGCGTCGACGTCGAGGCGGTTGTCACTGCCCACGTACGGGTAGTGACTGACCTTGACCCCGGCCGCGGCGAAAATGGTTTCGTGGATCGGCCAGGTCGGGTTGCTCAGCCACACGCCTTTGCCCGGCAGGCACTGGGCGATGAAGTCGGCAGCCAGACGCAGGGCACCGGTACCGCCCGGGGTCTGGGTGGCGCCGGCACGTTGGTCGGCGATCAGCGGCGAGTCGGCGCCGAGCACCAACTCGTTGATGACTTTGCCGAACAGCGGGTTGCCGTGGCCACCGATGTAGGTTTTGGTGTCCTGGCTTTCGACCAGCCGCGCTTCGGCGATTTTCACCGCTTCCGGGATTGGCGTCAGGCCCTGAGCGTCCTTGTAGACGCCAACGCCCAGGTCGAATTTGCGCGGGTTGCTGTCCTGCGCATACGCCTCCATCAAGCCGAGGATCGGGTCGCCGGGTACCCGGCCGATGGCGTCGAAGTGCATTACTTGCGTCCTTCTGCGGTCTTGGCCACTTCGTCAGTGCGCGCAGCCATGATGAAGTCGTTGCGGTGCAGACCTTTGATCGAGTGGCTCCACCAGGTCACGGTGACTTTGCCCCATTCGGTCAGCAGCCCAGGGTGATGACCTTCGGCCTCGGAGATTTCGCCGACCGCGTTGGTGAACGCCAGGGCGTGTTTGAAGTTCTTGAACAGAAAGACCTTCTCCAGTTGCATGATGCTGTCGCGCACCTCGATGTTCCAGTCAGGGATCTGCTTGATCAGGATCGGCAGTTCTTCGTCGCTGACTTGTGGCGCATCGGCGCGGCAGGCTTCGCAGTGGGCTTGGTTCAAAGTGGACATGGCGTATTCCTGAAATCGAGTGTGTTTTTTTTATTAAAGCGTTTGAGCCGTCAATGCCGTCACGCTAAACCAAAGTAGTGGCGACTGACAGGCTCAATTGTCAGCAAAAATCGCGGTTCACGCGGCTTTTGGTTTCGGCGGAAACTTCGGTGCGTGCAGACCCAGCTGCATGCCTTGGCGAACCATGGCCATGATGTCTTCATGGGCCACGTCGAACAGGCGCTTGAGGTTCGGCAGGACGAAGTACAGCGGTTGCAGGATGTCGATGCGATACGGCGTGCGCATGGCTTCCAGCGGGTCGAACACCTGATGCTCGGGTTCGTCCGACAGCGAATAAACGGTTTCTTTTGGCGAGGACAGGATGCCGCCACCGTAGATGCGTTTGCCTTGCGGGGTATCGACCAGGCCGAACTCGATGGTCATCCAGTACAGGCGCGCCAGATAAACGCGTTCTTCCTTGGTGGCCTGCAAGCCGAGTTTGCCGTAGGTGTGGGTGAATTCAGCGAACCACGGATTGGTCAGCAGCGGGCAGTGACCAAAGATCTCGTGGAAAATATCCGGCTCTTGCAAGTAGTCCAGTTCTTCGCGGGTACGAATAAACGTGGCGACCGGAAATTGCTTGCTGGCCAGCAGTTCAAAAAAAGTCTGGAAAGGGATCAGTGCCGGCACACGGGCGACCTGCCAGCCGGTGGTCTCGCCGAGCACCTTGTTGATCTCGCCGAGTTGCGGAATGCGGTCGTGGGGCAGACCGAGTTTTTCGATACCGTCCAAGTACTCCTGGCAGGCACGCCCTTCGATCACTTTCAATTGGCGAGTGATCAGCGTGTTCCACACCGCGTGCTCTTCGGCGGGGTAGTCGATAAAACCTTGCGCATCGGGCTCGCGGGCCACGTATTGCGTCTGCTTCATACTGCTCTCCTGCTAGGGGGATTCGTTCTTGTTATGTCCAGCGATGGCTTCAGAATTACCTGAGAGCGGGTTGATGTGCAGCGGGTTGAATCGTCTGCGCGTAGGATATTTCTCTTTAAATCGTAAAATTATCGTTACGCTTTGGCAGATATCTCGCGTTTGCGGTCATTCGCGGGTTTGAAAAGGTCAGTACCTGTCACATAATCTTGACAACTATCTGCGCGCCTCGGCAGAAAAATGGGCTCTGCGCGCACCGCAATACCTGTGGGAGCGAGCTTGCTTGCGAAAGCGCTGGGTCTGACACATCAATGCTGAATGTGCTGACGCCTTCGCGAGCAAGCTCGCTCCCACAGGGTTTGTATTCAACTCCCAATCTTGTCGGGCCTTATATATGCGCATCAAAGTCCACTGCCAGAACCGCATCGGCATCCTGCGCGACATCCTCAACCTGCTGGTCGCCTACGGGATCAACGTCGCGCGCGGCGAGGTCGGTGGTGAGCATGGCAATGCGATCTACCTGCACTGCCCGAACCTGATCAACATCCAGTTCCAGGCGTTGCGGCCGAAATTCGAGGCGATCGCCGGGGTGTTCGGCGTCAAGCGGGTAGGGCTGATGCCCAGCGAACGACGGCACATGGAGTTGAACGCCTTGCTCGGCGCACTGGAGTTTCCGGTGTTGTCGATCGACATGGGCGGCTCGATCGTCGCGGCCAACCGTGCGGCGGCGCAGTTGCTCGGGGTGCGCGTCGATGAAGTGCCGGGTATTCCGCTGTCGCGCTACGCCGAAGATTTCGACCTGCCGGAACTGGTGCGCGCGAATAAATCGCGGATCAATGGCATGCGGGTCAAGGTCAAGGGCGACATCTTTCTCGCCGACATCGCGCCGCTGCAATCGGAACACGACGACAGTGAAGCCATGGCCGGCGCGGTGCTGACCTTGCACCGCGCCGACCGTGTCGGCGAGCGTATCTACAACGTGCGCAAGCAGGAGTTGCGAGGCTTCGACAGCATCTTCCAGAGTTCGAAAGTGATGGCCGCCGTGGTGCGTGAAGCGCGACGCATGGCCCCGCTGGATGCGCCGCTGTTGATTGAGGGCGAGACCGGCACCGGCAAGGAACTGTTGGCACGCGCCTGTCACCTCGCCAGTCCGCGCGGGCAGTCACCGTTGATGGCGCTCAACTGCGCCGGCCTGCCCGAGTCGATGGCCGAGACCGAACTGTTCGGCTACGGCCCTGGCGCTTTTGAAGGGGCACGGGCTGAAGGCAAACTCGGCCTGCTGGAGTTGACGGCGGGCGGCACTTTGTTTCTTGACGGTGTCGGCGAGATGAGTCCGCGCCTTCAAGTGAAGTTGCTGCGCTTTTTGCAGGACGGTTGCTTCCGCCGGGTCGGCAGTGATGAGGAGGTTTACCTGGATGTGCGGGTGATCTGCGCGACGCAGGTCGACTTGTCGGAGCTGTGCGCGCGCGGCGAGTTTCGCCAGGATTTGTACCACCGCTTGAACGTGCTCTCGCTGCACATCCCGCCGCTGCGCGAATGCCTCGACGGACTGACGCCGCTGGTCGAACACTTTCTCGATCAGGCCAGTCGGCAGATCGGTTGCTCGCTGCCGAAACTGGCGCCGGCGGCGATGGATCGACTCAGTCATTACCATTGGCCGGGCAACGTGCGGCAACTGGAGAACGTGCTGTTCCAGGCGGTTTCGCTGTGCGAGGGTGGCACGGTGAAGGCCGAGCATATTCGTCTGCCGGATTATGGCGTGCGTCAGCCGCTTGGCGATTTCTCGCTGGAAGGCGGGCTGGACGAGATTGTCGGGCGGTTCGAGAAAGCGGTGCTGGAACGGTTGTATTCCGAACATCCGAGCAGTCGGCAGTTGGGTAAGCGGTTGGGGGTTTCGCACACCACGATTGCCAATAAGCTGCGCGAGTATGAGGTGGGTAAAAACGATTCATAGCCCAGGCATGTGTTGGTAGTGAGGGCCTCTTCGCGAGCAAGCTCGCTCCCACATTGAAATGCATTCCCCTGTGGGAGCGAGCTTGCTCGCGAAAGCGATAGTCCAGGCAACACCAGCGCCAGACATTGCCACCTACCGGCATAACACCGCCGGTTTTTCGACTTCGATACATTCCCCATTCCCCTGCAACAACCTCCAAGTCCCTTGTTTACCGGGCCTTTGTGCGTCAGAAAAAAGTTGGTCTGCAAATTGCTTATGGCTCAGCAGTACAGCGGTGGGCGGCAAACGTCCGGCATGCAGAGGAAAGAGTGTGGACAAGTACCTTTATGTGGCAATGACCGGCGCCAGCCAGAATGCGCTGGCGCAAAAGGCGCATGCCAACAACCTGGCGAACATCTCCACCAACGGTTTTCAGCGCGACCTGGAGCAGGCGCGTTCGATGCCGGTGTTCGGTGACAGCTTTCCGGCGCGTGCGTTTGCCATGAGCGAACGGCCCGCCACCGACTTCACTCCGGGTTCGCTGGTGCAGACCGGTCGTGACCTCGACGTCGCGGTGACCGGCAACGGTTTCATTGCCGTGCAGAACCCGAACGGCGGCGAAAGCTACGTGCGCACCGGCAGCCTCAACGTCGACGCCCTCGGTGTGCTGCGCGCCGGCAACGGCATGCCGGTGATCGGCAATGGCGGTCCGATCGCCGTGCCGCCCGAGCAGCAGATCGAAGTCGGTGAAGACGGCACCATCAGTATTCGTGCGATGGGCGAAGGCCCGCGCGTCATGGCCGAAGTCGACCGGATCAAACTGGTCAACCCGGACATCAAGAACATGAATAAAGGCCTCGACGGCTCGATCTACACCAAAGACGGCCAGCCGGCGCAGGCCGACGCCAACGTCAAACTGGTGTCAGGTTTCCTTGAATCGAGCAACGTCAACGCCGTTGAAGAGATGACCTCGGTGCTGGCCCTGGCCAAGCAGTTCGAGTTGCACGTCAAGATGATGAACACCGCCAAAGACGACGACCAGGCCATGGCTCGGGTCTTGCAGATCAGCTAATTATCAGAACGTCGCGCCGTAAAACAGGCGCACGAGGAGAATCGAATGCTTCCGGCTCTATGGGTTGCCAAAACCGGTCTGTCCGCCCAGGACACCAACCTGACCACCATTTCCAACAACCTGGCGAACGTGTCGACCACGGGTTTCAAACGTGATCGCGCCGAGTTCCAGGACTTGCTCTACCAGATCAAACGTCAGCCAGGCGCCCAGTCGACCCAGGACAGCGAACTGCCGTCGGGTCTGCAACTGGGTACCGGTGTGCGCATTGTCGGCACCCAGAAAAACTTCACCGCCGGCAGCCTGCAAACCACCGAGCAGCCTCTGGACATGGCCATTGACGGTCGCGGTTTCTTCCAGATTCTGCAACCGGACGGCACCACGTCGTACACCCGTGACGGTACGTTCCACCTCGATTCCAACGGCCAGATCGTCAACGCCAGCGGTTTCGCTCTGGAACCGGCCATCGTCATTCCGAACGATGCGCAGACCTTCACCGTCGGCCGTGACGGCACCGTGTCCATCACTGTTGCCGGCAATGCCGCGTCGCAGGTGATCGGCAACCTGCAAACCGCCGACTTCATCAACCCGGCGGGTCTGCAAGCCGTGGGCAACAACCTGTTCCTGGAAACCGCTGCTTCCGGCGCGCCGCAAGTCGGCACCCCGGGTCTGGCCGGTTTCGGTACCACCCTGCAGAACACCCTGGAAACCTCCAACGTCAGCACCGTTGAAGAGATGGTCAACATGATCACTACTCAGCGCGCTTACGAGATGAACTCCAAGGTGATCTCCACCGCTGACCAGATGCTCTCGTTCGTAACGCAGAATCTGTAATCAAGTCTATGAGGCGGCCATGAGGTCGCCTGCAACACCGTGAGGTAGGGTCATGAATCGCTTTGTATCTGTTCTGGCATTGAGTGGGGTCGTCTCGCTCGCGGGCTGCGTCGCCCCGACGCCCAAGCCCAATGACCCTTACTACGCCCCGGTGTTGCCGCGCACGCCGTTGCCGGCTGCCGCCAATAATGGCTCGATCTATCAGGCCGGCTTCGAGCAGAACCTGTACAGCGACCGCAAGGCTTTCCGGGTCGGTGACATCATCACGATCACCCTGAACGAGCGCACGCAGGCGAGCAAGAACGCCAACTCGCAGATGGACAAGAACAGCGATAACAGTGTTGGTCTGACCTCGTTGTTCGGCTCCAGCCTGACCACCAACAACCCGATCGGCGGCAACGACCTGAGTCTGAACGCCGGCTACAGCGCCGACCGTTCGACCAAGGGCGACGCCAAGTCCGGGCAGAGCAACAGTTTGACCGGTTCGATCACCGTGACCGTCGCTGACGTGCTGCCCAACGGCATCATCGCCGTGCGTGGCGAGAAGTGGCTGACGCTGAACACCGGTGACGAACTGGTGCGCATCGCCGGCCTGGTACGCGCCGATGACATCGCCACGGACAACACCGTGTCGTCGACCCGGGTCGCCGATGCACGCATCACCTACTCGGGTACCGGCGCGTTTGCCGATACGAGTCAGCCAGGCTGGTTCGACCGTTTCTTCCTCAGCCCGCTGTTCCCTTTCTAGGTGGCTACGTTGAATCTGAAAAGCTTCATGCTGGCGGCAACCCTGATGTCCGCCGCTTTTGCTGCCCACGCCGAGCGGCTGAAAGATATCGCCAGCATTTCCGGCGTGCGTTCCAACCAGTTGATCGGTTACGGCCTGGTGGTCGGGCTTAATGGCACCGGTGACCAGACGACGCAAACCCCGTTCACCCTGCAGACCTTCAACAACATGCTCTCGCAGTTCGGCATCAAGGTGCCGCCGGGATCGGGCAATGTGCAGTTGAAGAACGTCGCGGCGGTGTCGATCAGTGCCGACTTGCCGGCGTTCGCCAAGCCGGGTCAGCAGGTCGACATTACCGTGTCCTCGATCGGTAACTCCAAGAGCCTGCGTGGCGGCACACTGTTGCTGACCCCGCTCAAGGGGATCGACGGCAACGTCTACGCAGTCGCTCAGGGCAACCTGGTGGTTGGCGGTTTCGATGCCGAAGGGCGTGACGGTTCGAAGATCACCGTTAACGTTCCGTCGGCCGGTCGCATTCCCGGCGGTGCTTCGGTGGAGCGTTCGGTGCCGAGCGGTTTCAACCAGGGCAACAGCCTGACGCTGAACCTCAACCGCTCAGACTTCACCACCGCCAAGCGTATCGTCGACAAGATCAACGACATGCTCGGCCCTGGCGTCGCGCAAGCCATCGACGGTGGTTCGATCCGCGTCACCGCGCCGCTCGATCCGAGCCAGCGCGTCGACTACTTGTCGATCCTCGAAAACCTCGAAGTCGATCCGGGTCAGGCGGTGGCGAAAGTCATCATCAACTCGCGTACCGGCACCATCGTCATCGGCCAGAACGTGAAAGTGTCGCCAGCCGCCGTGACCCACGGCAGCCTGACCGTGACCATCACCGAAGACCCGATTGTCAGCCAGCCAGGCCCGTTGTCCAACGGCCAGACCGCTGTCGTGCCGCGTTCGCGGGTCAACGCCGAGCAAGAAGCCAAACCGATGTTCAAGTTCGGTCCGGGCACCACCCTCGACGAGATCGTACGGGCGGTGAACCAGGTCGGCGCGGCACCGGGTGACTTGATGGCCATTCTCGAAGCCTTGAAGCAGGCCGGCGCGTTGCAAGCCGACCTGATCGTGATCTGAGGCCGACCCTTATGGATATGCGCAAAAGCGGTCTGGTCAGCAGCAGCGATTCGGGTTCCTACTCGGACCTCAATCGCCTGAACCAGCTCAAGGTCGGCGACAAGAACAGCGATGCGAACCTGCGCAAAGTGGCGCAGGAATTCGAATCGCTGTTCCTTGGCGAAATGCTCAAGTCGATGCGCTCGGCGACCAACGCCCTGGGTGAAGACAACCCGCTCAACACGCCGGCGGCCAAGCAGTATCAGGAAATGTATGACCAGCAACTGGCCGTTTCCATGTCCCGCGAGGGCGGTGGTATTGGTCTGGCCGACGTGCTGATGCGGCAGATGTCGAAGAACAAACCAATGGCGCCGGGCGAGGCCGCTGCTGCGTCCGCCGCCAAACAGGAAGAAGCCAAGGCAAAAGCCGCGGCCGTGGTCACACCGGTGGCTGCTGGCACCGTTGCCACCAATGGCCCGTTGTCGCGCCTCAATGGCGAGCGTCCGTTGTGGGCGTCGCGTTCGGTGAACGCGCCGAACACGCAACTCGCGCATCGCAATGACATGGAAATGATCAACCAGCGTCGTCTGGCCTTGCCGCCGAAGCTGGCCGATCGGTTGCTCGCCGGACTCGTGCCGTCGGCCACCCCGGCCGTCGCAACGCAATTGCCGCAACGCGCCACGACCGCTGCCACCACTGGCGCCGGCCCGCTGTACAACGGCGACTGGCTGGCGCGCGCCGAGGGCGAAAAAGCCTCGGGCGCACCGATGCAGGTCTACGGTCGCGCCATGGCGCAGATTCCGCTGGCGCCGGCGAAGAAAGCCTTCAGTTCCGCCGACGAGTTCGTCAACACCATGCTGCCGATGGCCAAGGAAGCGGCCGATCGCATCGGCGTCGATCCGCGTTATCTGGTGGCACAAGCGGCCCTGGAAACCGGTTGGGGCAAGTCGGTCATGCGCGCCCAGGATGGCAGCAGTAGCCACAACCTGTTCGGCATCAAGGCGAGCAGCAACTGGAAGGGCGATTCGGCCCGGGCGATCACCAGCGAGTTCCGCAATGGCGCGATGGTCAAGGAGACGGCCGAGTTCCGTTCCTACGCCTCGTACAAGGACAGTTTCCACGATCTGGTGACTTTGCTGCAGAGCAATAATCGCTATCAAGATGTCGTGAAGTCTGCCGATAACCCAGAACAGTTTGTACGCGAGTTGCAAAAGGCCGGTTACGCCACCGACCCGAACTACGCAAGCAAGATTTCGCAGATAGCCAAGCAGATGAACAGTTTCCAAAACTACGCTGCGGCGGGTGTATCCACCACGCCTTTATAAGGCACAAGGTATAAGGTCTGAACCATGAGTTTGCTCAATATCGGGATGTCGGGACTGTCGGCCAGCCAGTCCTCTTTGGCTACGACAGGCAACAACATTGCCAACGTCGACACCGCCGGTTATTCACGTCAGCAAACCGTGCAGGGCACCAAATCCTCGCAGCAGTACGGCAGCGTTTTCATCGGCACCGGCACGACCCTGGCTGACGTGCGCCGGGTCTACAACTCCTACCTGGAATCCCAACTGCACACGGCGACCTCGCTCAACAGCGAAGCGGCCTCGTACCTGGCTCAAGCCACGCCGCTGGACTCCATGCTGTCCGACACCAACACCGGCCTGACCGGTGTGCTGCAAAAATTCTTCACCTCGATGCAGAGCGTATCGACGTCCGCGACCGATGACACCTCGCGTCAATCGGTGCTGACCGGTGCGCAGGCGCTGACCAGCCGCTTCAACTCCATCGCCAAGCAGCTCAACGACCAGAACACCACCATCAACGGCAGCCTCGGCGACATGACGGCCCAGGTGAACAAGCTGGCCACCTCGATTGCCAACCTGAACCAGAAGATCGGCGAGATCTCCACCAGCGGTGGTGCGCCAAACGACCTGCTCGACAGCCGTAATGAAGCCGTACGCCAGTTGTCCGAGCTGACCGGCGCGCAGGTCGTCGAGCGCGGTACCAGCTTCGACATCTATGTCGGTAGCGGCCAGCCATTGGTCATTGGCAACTCTGCCAACTCGCTGAGCACCGTGCCGCTCAAGGATGATCCGTCGCGCGTGGGCATCCAGATGGATCGCGGCTCGAGCACCATCGACATCACCTCGGTGATCAGCGGTGGCGAAATCGGTGGTCTGCTGACCTATCGCAAAGAAGTTCTCGATCCGTCGCTCAATGAGCTGGGCCGTGTGGCGCTGGTGATCGCTGATCAGGTCAACAGCCAGCAAGCCCAGGGCATCGACAAGAACGGTGACTTCGGCGCCGCGATTTTCAACAACATCAACAGTGCTGCGCTGATCAGCCAGCGCAGCATCGCGAAGGATGGCAACAGCGCAGGCTCGGGTAACCTCGATGTGACCATCAAGGACAGCGGCAAGCTGACCACCAGCGATTATCAGGTCACGTTCACCAGCCCTACCGACTACTCGGTCAAGCGTTCCGACGGCACCGATCTGGGCACCTTCAGCACCACCACCAATCCACCGCCAGTGATCGACGGTTTCACCCTCGCACTCAAGGGTGGGGCGTTGAGCGCCGGTGACAGCTTCAAAGTGACGCCGACCCGCAATGCGGCCGCAAGCATCCAGACGGTGCTCACCGATCCGAAGAAAGTTGCTGCGGCCGGTCCGTTGACCGGTGTGGCCAGCGCTGCCGGCCTGGGCACTTACACTCAGCCGACGCTCAGCGACAAGATCGATATCTACAACCCGACTGCCCAGGCTGACATGCAGGCGGCACTGAAGAATTCGACGCCGGTCAAACTGGTGTTTGGTGACGTCACGGGCGGCAGCCAGTCTTACAAATTTGTGGATGCCAAGGGCGGCCTCATCAGCAGCGGCACTATCGTTCCCGGTCAGTCGAACGCGCTGGAACTTAAAGTCGGCATCGTCGATGCCAGCGGCAACCCGGTAATGGACACCAGCGTCACGCCGAACGTACAGAAAACCTTCTCGGTACAGACCACCGTTGGCGGCACGCCGAAGTCGGGCGAGTCCTTCACCATGAATCTGACCGGTGCGGCGTCTTCGGACAACCGCAACGCGCAAGCGCTGGTTGGCCTGCAGACCAAGCAGACCATCGACACCGGTTCGGCCAGCAAGGGCATCAGCCTGACTGACGGCTACAACAAGCTGGTGACCAACGTCGGGACCAAGACCGCTCAAGGCAAGTCCGACAGCACCGCGACCACAGCGATTCTGGACAATGCCAAAGGCGCCCGCGATTCGCTGTCCGGGGTCAACCTGGATGAAGAAACCGGCAACCTGGTCAAATACCAGCAGTACTACACAGCGTCTTCGCAGATCATCAAAGCTGCGCAGGAAACTTTCGCCACGCTGATCAACAGCCTTTAAGGAGTCGTAATTCATGCGCATTTCCACCGCCCAGTATTACGGCACGCAAGCGTCGGACTATCAGCGTAACTTCAACAAGGCTGTCGCCACGGCCAGTGAGGCGAGCAGCCTGCAGCGCATCAACACCGCAGCCGACGATCCGATCGGCGCCGGTCGTTTGCTGCAGTTGGGTCAGCAGGCCGCGATGCTGGATCAGTACAAGACCAACGTCGACAGCACCAAAAGTTCGTTGACCGTGCAGGAGTCGACACTGGACTCCATCACCACCGCATTGGCACGCGCCAAGGAACTTGCCCTGGCAGCCAACAACGGCACGGCCACCGACAAGGACCGCCAGGCTTACGCGTCGGAGCTGGGCCAGATCCAGCAACAGGTGCTGGGCCTGATGAACTCCAAGGATGCCAGCGGCAACTACCTGTTCTCCGGTTCGAAAACCGATACCGCGCCGTACTCGCAGAACGCCGACGGCACCTACTCCTACAACGGTGACCAGACCACGATCAATCTGGGCATCGGCGACGGCATGACGGTTGGCACCAACACCACCGGTTGGGCCGCTTTCCAGCAGACCATCAATACCGCGCGCACCAACGTCACCATGACTGCGCCGGCCGTGGATGACGGCCGCGTCGTGCTGTCCAACGGTACGGTCGGCACTGCCGCCACCTATGATTCCAAATTCACTGCCGGGCAGCCGTACACCGTCAGCTTCCTTAGCAGCACTCAACTGAAAATCACTGATGCCCTGGGCAATGACGTGACCGCAGAAGCGAGCCAGAACGGTCTGGTCAGCAACAGCAGCGGTGCCAACCAGACGGTGAGCTTCCGTGGCGTCGACATGAAGTTGAATATCAACTTGAAGGCCGGCGACACCAACCCTGACGCGGTGATTGCCGGCCACAGCTTCCAGTTGTCGACCGCGCCGGACTCGTTTACCACGACGCGCAGCCCGGGCAACCCGTCGACTGCAGTGATCACCGGCTCCAGCATCACCGATCAGGCGGCCTACACGGCGGCATTCCCGCAGGGCGGCGCGGTCCTCAAGTTCACCAGCGCCACCGCGTTCGATCTGTACGCAGCGCCGGTCACTGCCGACAGCAAGCCCGTGTCCTCGGGCACTCTCGTCGGTAACAACGCTACTGCGGCGGGCGTCACGTTCGCACTGGGCGCTGCCCCGGCTGCCGGTGATCAGTTTTCGATCCAGCCAAACGACCACCAGACCCAGAACGTGCTGGACACCCTGGGCCAGATGATCACGGCGTTGAACACGCCGATCGACGGTGATCCGGTGGCCAAGCAGAAATTCCAGGGCGCGATGGAAGCGGGCCTCGGCAACATCGACGCGGCCAACAATCAGATCGGCGCCGCAGTGACCGAGATTGGTGCCCGTGGTCAGGCTCTGGATATGCAAGCCATCACCAATGACAGCCTGAGCACCGCGAACACCACCACCCAAGGTTCGATCCGTGATTCGGATCCGGCCGAAGTGATGACTCGTCTGACCCTGCAGCAAACCATGTTGCAAGCTTCGCAACTGGCGTTCAGCAAGATCAGCCAGTTGGGTCTGTTCAACAAGATCTGACCGTCAGCGGGCGTATAAGCGCCCGTTTGGCCTGCCCCTCAGTTATGTTTTTTAGCGGTTTCAAGGGCTCGCTTTTCCGAGCGGGCTCGTACCGCCTGTGAGCCCGCCGTGAATTCACTTCCTCTTGTCAGCCTCGTCATTCCCGCCTTCAATCCGCGCTTTTTCGAGCGGACGCTGAACAGCGCCGTCAGCCAGAGTTACGCCAATCTTGAAATCATCGTATGCGATGACAATCGTGGCCACGAGATCGAAGACATCGTTACACAGGTGACAGAGCAGACCGGGTTTGCAGTGCGTTACGTGCGCAACTCACGAACGCTGGGGCTGGTCGGCAATCTGAAGGTCTGCCTGGAGCAAGCCCGGGGCGAGTTCATCAAATTCCTGTGTGACGATGACCTGCTGTATTCGGCCTGTATCGAACAGCAAGCCCACGAGTTGCGGCGCGACGAAGTGAGTCTGGTGGTCGCGCAACGGTTGCTGTGGGATGCCAACGACATCATCCTGCCGGCACGTCTGGAAAACAGTTCGTTGTCGCCGGCCAGTGGCTTGCTCAAAGGCGACGACGTACTAAGCATCTTCGAAAAATTTCCAGTCAACGTGCTTGGCGGTTTCAGTAGCGCGATGTTCCGGCGCGCCGACGTCGCCGAACTGCTGCCGGCCTTGACCGAGGACGGAGCCTGCTTCGTCGCGACTCTGGATTTTGCCTTGTATGTCTGCCTGCTGCGGCGCGGCAACCTGGTGGTCTCCAACAATGTGCTGAGTGCCGAACGACTTTACCCCGAGCGTCTGAGCGCGCAGCAACCGATGAAAGACGCGGCGGAGATCGAGCGCGAGTGGATCTCGCAAATGCTCAAGGTCCGCAGCGGAGAGTCGGCGCCAGCGCCGGGCTGGGTGCGTTATGTGCCGTTGACCAAGGCCGATGAGACACCTCGGGTCTGGGAAGAGCTGCCGCTGAGCCGTACCCTCGGCACCAAGCAGAGCCGTCAGGAACTGGGGGTCGGTGTCGACAGCTTCAGTTTCGGCGAACTCTATGCACAATGGCTGGCGGTTCGGGTGTTGACCGAGGCGCAGCGCCAATGGCTGCCGGAAACCCTCGCAGGCTGGCCGCATCAGCCGCGCATCGTGCCGATCATCATTGATGGGCAAGGCAGCCGTGATGGTCTGGAACGTACGCTTGATGCGCTCGCCGCTCAGGATTATCCGCCGGAGCTGGTGCTGGTGCTGTCCACGGCTTGCAGCGAAGCGAAGCTGGACGGTCGGGTGTTCCACATGCCGTTGCAGGATGACGGCCTGGAGCAGATCAACACGCTGCTGCCGCAGCTGGAAGGCGCCGACTGGTTTTATCTGCTGCAGCCAGGTGACTGCCCGGTGGCGCCAGCGTTGTTGGTGATGGCCGATCGCATTGCGCACACAAGCTCGTTGACATGCCTGTACAGCGACGAAGGCAGCCTGCGCGATGGCGAGTCCGCAGAGCCTGCGTTCAAACCGGATTTCAACCTTGATCTCATGCGCAGTTATCCCTACGTCGGGCGTGCCTTGGCGTTCCAGCGCGAACGGTTTCTGGCCCTTGGCGGTTTCACCTCGACGTTCGCCGAACTGGCGCCCCACGATGTGCTCTGGCGTATGGTTGAAAGCGATGGACTGCAGGTGGTCGGGCACATTGCCGAAGTGTTGCTGGAGTCGAAATTCGACCTGTCGCAATGGCTCACTGATCCAGGTGTTGCGCAGCAAAGCTCGCGCATTCTTGAAGCGCATCTGCAACGTCTCGGCATCGCTCACGAAATCCGCGACGGTAACAGCGGGCTGCTCAATCGCGTCGACTATCACCATGCCCGGCGCCCACTGGTGTCGGTGGTCATTGTCACGCAGGACCAGACTGCTGCCTTGCAGCGTTGCGTCGAGACACTGCTGGAAAAGACCGCCTACACCGAGTACGAATTGCTCTTGGTCGACAACGGCAGCGAAAGCGTCGAAGCGCTGGCGTGGCTGGACGGCATGGCGCAGATGGGCAGCGAGCGGATTCGTGTGCTGAGCTACCCGCAAAAGGGTAACGCGGCAGCGGTGCACAACTTTGCCGTCAGCCAGGCGCGCGGTGAGTATGTGCTGATGCTCAATGCCTTTGCGGTGATCACCCAGAGCGATTGGCTCGACGAACTGCTCAATCATGCGCAACGACCGGAGGTCGGGGTGGTCGGCGCCAAGCTGTACAACCCGGACGGTGGCGTGCTGCACGCGGGGCTGATTCTTGGCTTGAACGGGCCGGTCGGGTTGCCGTTCTATGGCCAGCCGATGCAGTCGGAAGGGTACATGCACCGTCTGCAAGCGGTGCATGACCTGAGTGCCGTCGGCGGTGATTGCCTGATGATTCGCCGGTCGGTGTACGAAGCGGTCGGCGGGCTGGACGAGCAGGACCTCAAGCAAACGCTCAACGTCGTGGACCTGTGTCTGCGTGTTGGCCGCGACGGTTACCTGGTGGTGTTGAACCCCCATGCCGTGCTGGCCGTGGGTGCGCGGCCGAATGCCGTGGCGACGCCTGAGGAAGAAGCGCAGCACATCGAGGAGAGGGACACGTTTTACCAGCGCTGGCTGCCGCTGGTTGCGCGCGACCCGGCCTACAACGTCAACCTGACGTTGCAGGGCGTGGGCGCCACCAATTTCAGTCTGGAGCCTGGCCTGCGCACCGGTTGGAGTGCATTCTCCAAGGCGCAGTTGCCCAACCTGCTGGTGGTGCCGATCAACGCTTCGGCCATCGGTCATTACCGCATGAGCCAGCCGATGATCGAGCTGGAAGCGGCCAATCGGGCAGAAGGGCGCATTTGCTACGGCTTGCCGTCGATCATCGACATCGAACGTCAGTCGCCTGATGTGATCGTTTTGCAGGGGCGCTACTCGGAGCACGCCATCGATGAAATTCCTCCGCTGAAGAAATACTTCAACGCTCGACGGATCTTCGAACTCGACGACTACGTCATCGACGTTCCCCACCGCAATGCGCACATCCGTAACATGCCGAGCAAGCAGGACATGGAGCGTATGGTGCGCCGCGCCATCGGGCTGTGTGATCGCGCGGTCGTATCCACCGCGCCGCTGGCCAACGTGCTGTCGGACATGCACCACGACATTCGTGTCGTCCCCAACATGTTGGCCAAGGACTTGTGGGGCGACCTGCGCAGCCAGCGTCGGACCTCGAAGAAACCGCGGGTCGGCTGGGGCGGCGGCACCAGTCACCACGGTGATCTGGCGGTGATCGCCGAGGTTGTTCGTGAGCTGGCCAATGAAGTCGACTGGGTGTTTTTCGGCATGTGCCCGGATGACCTGCGTCCCTACATGCATGAGTTCCATGGCGTCATCGGCCTGGACGTGTACCCGGCGAAACTGGCCAGTCTCAACCTTGATCTCGCGTTGGCGCCGCTGGAGTTCCATATCTTCAACGACTGCAAGAGCAACTTGCGGCTGCTGGAATACGGCGCCTGCGGCTACCCGGTGATCTGCACCGACACCGAGGCCTATCGCGGTTACTTGCCGTGCACGCGGATCAAGACCAACAGCACGGATGAATGGCTGCAAGCGATCCGCATGCACCTGGCGGATCCGGATGCCAGTTATCGCATGGGTGATGAATTGCGTGAGGTGGTGCTGCGCGATTACGTGTTGCGCGGCGATAACCTGCGCTACTGGGAATACGGCTGGCTGGCGGATTGATCGAGCGGGGCTTGGGCGAGTCCATACAATTACGTACGGCCCGCTCGCTGGGGTTCGGGGTTCCTTCGCTCCGGGATCGATCCGGGCGCAGCGCCTAAGGTTTGCTTCGCTGCACCTCCTCTCGCTGTGTTTGGCTGCGCCAAACGGTCGCTGCGCTCCCACCCCCGGATCAATCCCTCCGCTCAGCCTTCCGACGTCGCCTTACAGATCAAAAGCCGCAGCCGAGCTAACGCTCATCCTGTTGAGTGCTGAAGGGCGCAGCGTGGTCGGCTTTGGATTTGTGGTGGATTCGCCCCTCACCCCAGCCCTCTCCCGAGGGAGAGGGGGCCGATTTGTGGGCTTTTCAACGCTTGAGTTCGACTCGGTATCGCACGTCGGCGTAGCTCGCCCAGACACCTCGTTCAGTCCCCTCTCCCTTTGGGAGAGGGTTCGGGTGAGGGGCTTGTGGAGCTGGCGCGTTTCCTGCAAGTCCCCTGTAAATCGCCATAAAACGAGCGCTCGCGGTCACTCCAGCGGCGCCCGCATCGGCAAAAGGTTTAGCCAGACGGCTCGCAACGCTCAACAAAGCCATGCGCAGCCCGGTGAAGAACAAGAGGGGAGACGATGAAGGCAGTTATTTTGGCGGGTGGCCTCGGCACGCGCATCAGTGAAGAGTCGCACCTCAAGCCCAAGCCGATGATCGAGATCGGCGGCAAGCCAATTCTCTGGCACATCATGAAGCAGTATTCCGCCCACGGGATTCATGACTTCGTGATCTGCCTTGGCTACAAGGGCTATGCGATCAAGGACTTCTTCGCCAACTACTTCCTGCACACTTCCGACGTCACCTTCAACATGCGCGAGAACCGCATGGATGTGCACCAGAATTACAGCGAGCCGTGGAGCGTCACGCTCATCGACACCGGTGAGGAAACCATGACCGGTGGCCGACTGCTGCGCGCCGGCCGTTATCTGAAAGATGAAGAGGCGTTCTGCTTCACCTATGGCGATGGCGTTTCCGACATCAACATCGCTCAGTTGGTGGACTACCACAAAGCCCACGGTCGTCTGGCGACCGTCACTGCGGTGCAACCGCCGGGTCGTTACGGCGCCCTTGAGCGTCAGGGCGATCAGGTGCTCGGCTTTACCGAAAAACCTCGCGGAGACGGTGGCTGGATCAACGGTGGTTTCTTCGTGCTCTCGCCAAAAGTGCTGCCGTACATCGCTGACGATGCCACAACCTGGGAAGCCGAGCCGTTGGCGCGTCTGGCGGCCGACGAACAGTTGAAAGCCTTTGAGCACGAAGGCTTCTGGCATCCGATGGACACCCTGCGCGACAAGAACCATCTCGAAGCGCTGTGGCAGAGCGGGGAGGCCCCATGGAAGCAATGGGCCTGAGTGCGGATTTCTGGCGCGGCAAACACGTTCTCGTCACCGGACATACCGGTTTCAAAGGCAGCTGGCTGACCCTGTGGCTGCAAAGCCTCGGCGCGCAAGTCAGCGGTTTCTCTCTCGATCCGTCGACTGAACCGAGCCTGTTTGAACTGGCGCGCGTGCACGAAGGCATCAACGATCAGCGCGGTGATCTGCGTGATCTGGGCGCTTTGCTGGAAATCATCGCTGATACCGAGCCGGAGATCGTTCTGCACCTGGCCGCGCAGCCGTTGGTGCGCGAAGGCTATCGCGATCCGCTCGGCACGTACTCCAGCAATGTCATGGGCACGTTGAACCTGCTTGAAGCGATTCGTCAGGTCGGTTGCGTGCGCGCTTGCGTGCTGGTCACCACTGACAAGGTCTACGCCAACAAGGAATGGCTGTGGCCGTACCGCGAAGACGAAGCCCTCGGTGGTCACGATCCTTACAGCAGCAGCAAAGCCTGCTGTGAATTGCTCGCACAGTCTTATGCCGCGTCGTTCTTCCCGGCCGACAAGTACGCCGAACACGGTCTGGCCTTGGCTACGGCGCGTGCTGGCAACGTCCTCGGCGGCGGCGACTTTGCGCCTGAACGACTGATTCCTGATGTGCTGAAAGCGTGGACCGCCGACGAGCCGGTGACCCTGCGTTATCCGCAAGCCGTGCGCCCATGGCAGCACGCGCTGGAGCCGTTGGCCGGTTATCTGCAACTGGCCGCCGGCCTCTATGAACAAGGGCCGGAATACGCCGGGGCGTGGAACTTCGGCCCGGGCGAAGCGGACATGTGCAGCGTCGGCGAAGTGGTCGAATTGCTCGCCAGTCGCTGGCCGCAGGCGCGCGGTTTACGCATCGAAAAAAGCGAACTGCACGAGGCCGGCCTGTTGCGTCTGGACAGCAGCCGCGCACGTCAACTGCTGGGCTGGCAACCACGCTGGACCTTGCAGGCATGCCTGACCCAAACCCTCGATTGGCACCTGGCGTGGCAGAACGGCGATGACATGCGCAACGTCACCCTTGGCCAACTGAACCTGTATCGAGGCGCGCTGTGAGTGAGTTTTCCCTGAAGGCGTTGCCGCTGGCCGGCCTGTTCAGCGTCCAGCACAAGCGCTTCGAAGATCAGCGCGGGCACTTCGCCCGGTTGTTCTGCGAGGGCAGCCTGAGTGCGTTCGGCAGTGAATTCCATATCCGTCAGATCAATCATTCCTGCACCCGTGAGAAGGGCAGCGTGCGCGGTCTGCATTATCAGAACGCCAACGCCCCGGAAGCCAAACTGATCACCTGCCTGCGCGGTGAAGTGTGGGACGTGGCGGTGGATCTGCGTCCGGATTCCGAAACATTTTTGCGCTGGCACGCCGAGCACCTGAAGGCCGGTGACGGGCGCAGCCTGCTGATCCCGGCCGGGTTCGCCCACGGTTTCCAGACGCTGACCGAGGACGCCGAACTGCTTTACCTGCACAGCGCCGATTACGCGCCGGAGCATGAGGGTGGGCTGTCGGTGAATGATCCACGGCTGGCGATTGCCTGGCCGTTGCCTGTCAATAATTTGTCAGCGCGTGATTCCAGCCATCCCGCGCTTGATCAACACTTTGCTGGAGTACGTCTATGAACTGCCGTGGGTGCGCCGCACCGTTGAGCCTGCCGTTGATTGACCTTGGCACCTCGCCGCCGTCCAACGCCTACGTCCACGCTGATCGTCTGGAGCAGGCCGAACAATGGGTGCCGCTGAAAGTCGCGGTGTGTCAGCAATGCTGGCTGGTGCAGACCGAGGATTACACCCGCGCCGACAGCCTGTTCGACGCCGAGTACGCTTACTTCAGTTCGTTCTCCAGCACCTGGCTGGCCCATGCCGAACGCTATGTCGCCGAGATGGTCGAGCGCTTTGGCCTGACCGCTGACAGCCGTGTGGTGGAAGTCGCCGCCAACGACGGTTATCTGCTGCAATACGTGGCCGCTCGCGGCGTTCCGTGCCTGGGCGTTGAACCCACCCGTAGTACCGCGCAAGCCGCACGCGAGAAAGGCCTGGAAATCCGCGAACTGTTCTTCGGTCGCGACACCGCCGGACAATTGAAAAGCGAAGGCTGGGGCGCTGATCTGATGGCGGCCAACAACGTGCTCGCGCATGTGCCGGACATCAACGATTTCCTCGGCGGCTTCGCGACGCTGCTCAAGCCGACCGGCGTGGCCACCTTCGAATTCCCGCAACTGCTGACGCTGATGGCGGGCGCGCAGTTCGACACGCTCTATCACGAACACTATTCCTACCTGTCGCTCACCGCCGTGCAGGCCCTGTGCGAGCGCAATGGTCTGGAAGTGTTCGACGTCAGCCAGTTGAGCACTCACGGTGGATCGCTGCGGGTGTTCGTGCAGCGCAAGGATGGCGAACGTCGTCCGGTTCAACCAGCGGTGCAGCAACAGTTGCAGGCCGAACTGGATGCCGGGGTGAAAACCGCTGAGTACTACGCGACGCTCGCGCCCGCCGCGGAACGCATCAAACACGAACTGCTGCGCTTTCTGTTGCAGGCCAAGGCCGATGGCAAGCGTGTGGTCGGTTACGGCGCGGCGGCCAAGGGCAACACTTTGCTCAACTATGCCGGCGTCAAACCGGACCTGCTCGCCTGGGTGGCCGATGCCAACCCGCACAAGCAGGGCAAATTTCTGCCGGGCAGCCGCATTCCGATTGTGGCGCCAGCGCAGATCGACCTCGAGAAACCCGACTACGTGTTGGTGCTGCCGTGGAACCTGCTGCATGAAGTCAGTCAGCAATTGGCGCAAGTGCGTCAGTGGGACGGCCGCTTCGTGATCGCCGTGCCTGAGTTGAAAGTGCTGTGAAGGTTCTGGTCACGGGTGCTACCGGTTTTGTCGGCCGCCATCTGGTCGCGGCATTGCTTGCACGCGGCTGCGATGTTCGCGCCGTGGCGCGTAACGCAGAAACCGCGCAAGGCATGCCGTGGATCGACGACGTCGAGTTCATCGCAGCGGATATTCACGCCGCCGATCTCGATATTCCTGCGTTGACCGATGGCATCGACGCAATGGCGCATCTGGCCTGGCCGGGCTTGCCGAACTATCGGGCGCTGTTTCATTTCGAACACAACCTGATGGCCGATTACCGCTTTATCAAAAGCGCGGTCGAGGCGGGCGTGCAGCAGGTGCTGGTCACCGGCACCTGCTTCGAATACGGCATGCAAAGCGGGCCACTCAGCGAAAGCACCGCGCCGCAGCCGAGCAATCCCTATGGTCTGGCCAAGCACACGCTGCAGCTGTTTTTGCAAAACCTGCAACAGGAACAGCCGTTCACCTTGCAGTGGGCGCGTTTGTTCTATTTGCATGGCGAAGGGCAGAACCCCAACAGCCTGTTGGCCGCACTGGACCGGGCGATCGATGCTGGTGAGCCGACGTTCAACATGTCGGCGGGTGAGCAACTGCGCGATTTTCTGCCGATTGAAAACGCTGCTGGTTATCTTGCCGCGATCCTGCAAAAAACCGACTTTAACGGCGTAATCAATTGCGCCAGCGGCCAACCGGTATCGGTCCGTTCATTGGTCGAACAACGCCTGCGCGAGCGCGGCGTGTCACTGCATCTGAACCTCGGCCACTACCCGTATCCGACCCACGAGCCGCTGGCGTTCTGGGCGGTGACCGAGCGTTTGCAACAATTATTGGGGGAGCTGCAATGAGGCACGAGTTGTACCGGGTCACCGAGCTGCCGGTGCTGCAGAACCGCACCTTTGCCGATGCCGAATCAGCACAGGCCTCGGCCAGCGCCGACATGTTGTTGGTGCAGGACGAGCGCAGCGGTTTGATCTTCAACGCCGCGTTCGACGCCGACAAGCTCAGCTATGACGCCGATTACCAGAACGAGCAGGCGCATTCCGGCCAGTTCCAAAAGCACTTGAGCGACGTCGAAGGCATCATCGCCAGGCACTTCAAGGGTCAGGAGCTGATCGAAGTCGGCTGCGGCAAGGGCTACTTTCTTGAGTTGCTCAAGGGCCTCGGTTATTCGATCACCGGCATTGATCCGGCTTACGAAGGCGAAAACGCCGACGTGATCAAGGCGCCGTTCACTCGCGGTCTTGGTCTGGCGGCCGATGCCATCGTGCTGCGCCATGTGCTGGAGCATATACAGGACCCGGTGAGCTTCCTCGCCGAAATCGCCAATGCCAATCAGGGCGGGCAGATCTACATCGAAGTGCCGTGCTTCGACTGGATTCTCGAGCACAAAGCCTGGTTCGATCTGTTCTACGAACACGTCAATTATTTCCGTCTCGATGACCTGCGCCGGATGTTCGGCACGGTGCACGAGGCCGGTCACCTGTTCGGTGGCCAATACCTGTACATCGTCGCCGACCTTGCGACGTTGCGCCTGACCCCGGAGCAACCGGTGCCGCGCCTGACCCTGCCTGACGGGTTCACCGCCAGCCTCGATCGCGCCGTGCAGATCATTCAGTCCGCCCCCGAGCAGGGTTCGGCGATCTGGGGCGCTTCGTCCAAAGGCGTGATCTATTCGCTGTTCCTGCAACGTGCGGGTGTGGCGGTGGATCGCGTGGTGGACATCAACCCGGCCAAACAGGGGCGTTATCTGCCGTTGAGCGGCGCGCGGGTGTCCTCGCCGCAAGAGGCCATGGACGCGCTGCCCGAGGGCGCCCACCTGTTTGTGATGAATTCCAATTACCTCGAAGAGATCAAGCGGATGACCGGTGGACGCTACGTCTATCACGCCGTCGACAGCGCTTCGTTTCAGTGACCCTTGAGATTATTAAAATGACCGACAACAGCATCAACCAAGCCTTCGAAGCCGAGTGCCGGGAACAGATTGCCCAGCAGGGTGACGACCAGAAACTGACGGGCCTGGCCCGCGATTTCTTCAACGAATCGGCCAAGCATAAATACAGCTACCACTTCTCGTGGATGGGCCGTCCGATCATCCAGCTGCCACAAGACATGATGGCCATGCAGGAGATCATCTGGCAGGTCAAACCGGATCTGGTCATCGAGTGCGGCATCGCCCACGGCGGTTCGATCATCTACTACGCCTCGTTGCTGGAGCTGCAAGGCCACGGCGAAGTACTGGGCATCGACCTCGACATTCGCCCGCACAACCGCGAAGCGATCGAAAGCCACCCGATGGCCAAGCGCATCAAGATGATCGAAGGCTCGAGCATCGACGCGGGCATTGCCGCTCAGGTGCAGGCGGCGGCCAAAGGCAAGAAAGTCATTCTGGTTCTGGACTCCAATCACACCCACGATCATGTGCTGGAGGAGCTGCGTCTGTACGCCCCGCTGGTGTCGGTCGACAGCTACTGCGTGGTCATGGACACCGTGGTTGAAGACATGCCGGCCGATTTCTTCCCGGATCGTCCGTGGGGGCCGGGCGACAACCCGAAAACCGCCGTGTGGAAATACCTCGAAGGTAACCAGGATTTCGAGATCGACCAGCAGTTGCAAAACAAACTGCTGATCACCGTGGCGCCGGACGGCTATCTGCGTCGCGTCCGTTAATTCGCAACATCACCAAGCGTTGTTTCGGCGAGTCGCCGGTTGTGGAGAGAAGTTATGCAAGGCAAGTACAGTACTGAACTGGCGCTACCGCTCGAAGAGCTATTGACCGTCGTCCTGATTACTCACAATCGGCCGGCGTTTTTGCGCCGGGCGGTGAAGTATTACAGCAGCTTGCCCTGCAGAATCATGGTGCTCGATTCCACTCTGGATCGACCTGAAGGCGACTTTTCCGCTGTCGACTACCACCACGTGCCGCAGTTCGCGTACTGGGGCATGCAGGCCAAGCTGGCCTATGGTGTCGAGCATCTGACCACGCCGTACATGGTGCTGGCGGCCGACGACGACTTCATCCTGCATGATTCACTGGCAGAGTCGGTCGGCTTCCTGCATGCCAACCCTGATTACGGTATGTGCCACGGCTACTGCCTGATGTACCTGTCATTGGCCCATGGCGTGAACTACTACCGCCGTGACAAGAAAGTCCAGGAAGACTATGCGTCCGAGCGGGCGCAGGATCGCGTCATCGATTACATGAGCCAGTACATCCCGCCGTTCTACGCGGTAACCCGTACTGACCTGATGAAAAACTGGCATGCGGCGTTGCCGCCGGGGACCAATTTCCAGTGGCAGGAAATTGGTCACGTCTACTACCTGCTGGCCAGTGCCAAGGCCCGCATCCTGCCGATTCCTTACGTAGTGCGCGAGATCAACTACGGTGTCTCCGAGCACAATACCGATGTGTATCACTCGCTGACCTACGTCGACGCCAAATCGGTCGCCGAACGAGAGGCGTTTGCCGATTTCCTCGTCTCGCTGCCTACCGCTATCGAAGGGCTGGATGCCGCGCAGGCCAAGGCCTTTGCTCTGGAAAGTTTCGAAGCGATGGCTGATAGCCTGAAGACCGGGCGGGCGCTGACCGCCGAGCTGATTATCGAGTCGACCTGGAACCAGGAACTGAAGGCGCCGGATCGTCGTTTTGGCCCGTTGCAGTACGTTGAAATGCCGTTCTACAACCAGGCATTCTTTGAGCGTCTGGAGCAGTTCGAATTCATCTTGCACACCCTGCCGGCCGGTCGCATGCAACTGGAAGGACTGGAAGGCGTGTGGGCCCGTCAAGCGCACCTGTTGCAGGCGCGCAATAACGACACGGCGGAAAGTGTGGTAGACCGGTTATGGCAGGCCCATGATCTGAATGCGTTCAACCTGACCGTGGTCAAACGTCTGGCGACCCAACTGGACATCGTCGGGGACGAAAGCGCTGCGCAAGCCATGCGCGAGTGGATCGCCCGTCTCGAAACGCTACTGGTCGAAGATCATCAGCCAGTCTTCGGCAAAATGAAGTCCGGTCGCCTGTTGCAGTGGCTGGCGGCTCGCGCGCCGGCGATCGAACAACTCGAATCGATTGGCCAACATCTGGCGACTGAAGGCGGTGGCCCGCAATTCGGCATTTTCCTGCTCGACCTGGATAACGACATCGACAAGTTGCAGGTGTCGCTCGACAGCCTGCTGGAAGGTCACTGCAAAGCGTTCAGGATTGTCGTGTTCACCACCGGCGAAGCACCGGCGGCGACGACGGCACAAAATACCCTGCATTTTGTCCGTGTTACCCAAAGCAACTTTGTCGACAAGCTCAACCAGAGCGCTCAGCAGTCGCCAAGCGATTGGTTGCTGCTGGGTGAGGCGGGTGATCAGTTCACCGCCAGCGGCCTGTTGCGCGCCAGTCTGGAATTGATGTCCGCCGAGGGGGTGCGTGCCGTCGCTACCGACGAGATCCAGCGCAAGGACAATGGCGCGCTGGTTGACGTGTTCCGCCCCGGTTTCAATCTGGACCTGCTGCAAAGCGTGCCGTCACTGATGGCGCGCCATTGGTTGATCCGCCGCGAAGTGTTGCTTGAAGCCGGCGGATATCAGGCCGATTTCAGCAAAGCGCTGGAATTCGACCTGTTGCTGCGCATCATCGAGCAGGGTGGCCTCGACGGTCTGGCGCATCTCGACGAGCCGTTGCTGATCACTCAGGCGGCGGAGCTTGAAGAAAATGCTCATGAACGCCAGGCGTTGCTGCGTCATCTGGGCAATCGCGGCTACAAGGCCAAGGTCACATCGACGGTGCCGGGTACCTGGCAGATCGATTACCGTCACACCGAACAGCCACTGGTGTCGATCATTGTGCCGGTCATCGATGATCTGCCAGTGCTGCGCCGCTGCCTGGAAGGTGTGTTGCTCAGAACCCGTTACAGCCGTTATGAAGTGTTGCTGGCGGCAAACGCCAATCAGTCGGCAGCGGTCAACGACTGGCTGGGCACGCTGCGCCACGCCAAGGTCAATGTGCTGCGTGCCGATCAGCCGCTGAGCGAAGTCGCGCTGTACAACGCCGCCAGCGAGCAGGCTCAGGGTGAGTATCTGGTGCTGTTGGCCGCCGACAGTGAAGTCGTCAACCCGAACTGGATCGATTCGCTGCTCAACCACGCCCAGCGTCCGGAAGTGGGTGTCGTCGGTGCCAAACTGGTCGACCGCGACGGCAACATCGCTCAGGCCGGTCTGATTCTTGGCCTCAACGATGGCGTGGGTTCGCCCTTCATCGGCGAAAAACACAGTGCGGACAGCTACATGCATCGTTTGACGGTCGAGCAGAATTACTCGGCCGTGTCGAAGGTCTGCCTGATGGTACGCAAAGAGCTGTTCAACGCCCTTGGCGGACTGGATGAAGTGACGTTCGCCGAGGGTTATGCCGATGTCGATCTGTGCCTCAAGGCCGGTCAGGCAGGTTACCTCACCGTGTGGACGCCGTTGGTGCAGGTGCTGCATACCGGTGAGCTGCCGCAGGCGCCGCAAGCACTGGCGACACTGCGTGAGAAATGGAGCGGCGTCTTCGCGCAGGATCCGGCTTACAACGCCAACCTGGCTCTGACCGGCAAAGGTTTCACTTTGGGTGAAAATGCCTCGATCAACTGGGCGCAGTTGCTCGCTTAAGCGTGCCGGACAGGAATCAGCATATGTTCAACGGTAAATCGATTTTCATCTCCGGCGGCACCGGTTCGTTCGGGCGCAAATTCATCACCCGACTGCTCGAGCAATACCAGCCCAAGCGCGTGGTGGTGTTCTCCCGCGACGAGCTAAAGCAGTACGAAATGCAGCAGACGTTCAACGCGCCGTGCATGCGTTACTTCATCGGCGATGTGCGTGACGCCGATCGTCTGCGTCAGGCCATGCGTGGCATCGACTACGTGGTGCATGCCGCGGCGTTGAAGCAAGTGCCGGCGGCGGAATACAACCCGACCGAATGCATCCGCACCAACGTCAACGGCGCGGAGAACATCATCGCCGCCGCCATCGACAATGGCGTGAAAAAGGTTGTGGCGCTGTCGACCGACAAAGCCGCCAGCCCGATCAACCTGTATGGCGCGACCAAATTGCTTTCGGACAAATTGTTCGTCGCCGCCAACAACATTGCCGGCGAGCAGGAAACCCGTTTTGCCGTGGTGCGCTACGGCAACGTGGCCGGCTCGCGCGGTTCGGTGGTGCCTTTCTTCAGCAAGCTGATCGCCGACGGTGCTCAGGAGTTGCCGATCACCGACGAGCGCATGACGCGGTTCTGGATCACCCTCGACCATGGCGTGCAATTCGTCCTCGACAGCTTTGCGCGCATGCACGGCGGTGAAGTGTTCGTGCCGAAGATCCCGTCGATCCGCATCGTTGATCTGGCGCGCGGCATGGCTGAACATCTGCCGCACAAGCACGTCGGCATTCGTCCCGGCGAAAAGCTGCATGAATTGATGGTGCCGCTGGACGATGCGCGGATGACCCTCGAGTTCGAAGATCACTACACCATCCAGCCGTCGATCCGCTTCACCAGCGTCGATGTCGATTTTGCCGTCGACAAGCTCGGCGAACGCGGGCGTGCCGTGAGCGAAGATTTCGAGTATCGCTCCGACACCAACCCGCATTTTCTCTCGGTCGGCCAGATCGCCGATCTGCACGCGAAGCTCTCGGTATGATTCCCTACGGTCGGCAAAGCCTCGATCAGGCAGACATCGATGCCGTCGTCGAAGTGCTGCAGTCGGACTGGCTGACCCAAGGGCCGGGCATCGAGCGTTTCGAGCAGGCAATGGCCGAGCGTTGCCAGGCTGACTTCGCCGTCGCGGTGTGCAACGCCACGGCAGCGCTGCACATCGCCTGCCTGGCTGCGGGCCTGGGGCCGGGCGATCGTTTGTGGACGACGCCCAATACCTTTCTCGCCTCGGCCAATTGCGGGCGTTATTGCGGCGCCGAGGTCGATTTCGTCGACATCGATCCGCTGACCTGGAACCTCGATACCTTCGCCCTCGAAGCGAAACTCGATCAGGCAGAACAGGACGGCAACCTGCCGAAAGTGCTGGTGGCAGTGGCGTTCTCCGGGCAGAGCTGCGACATGCGCCGCATCGCGCAACTGGCCGAGCGCTACAACTTCACCGTGATCGAAGATGCTTCCCACGCGGTCGGTGCTTCCTACGCGGGACGCCCGGTGGGTTGCGGCGATTTTGCGGCGATGACGGTGTTCAGTTTTCATCCGGTGAAGATCATCACCAGTGCCGAGGGCGGTATGGTGCTGACCAATCGCCCGCAACTGGCCGAGCGCTTGCAGCGTTTGCGCAGCCACGGCATGACCCGCGATCCGCAGCAGATGAGCGAGCCGAGCCACGGTCCGTGGTACTACCAGCAGATCGAGCTGGGCTTCAATTACCGGATCACCGATTTGCAGGCGGCGTTGGGCCTGTCGCAACTCGGCAAACTGGACGATTTCATCGCCCGTCGCCGTGAACTGGCAGCACGCTACGAGCGTTTGCTGGCGTACCTGCCGCTGACGTTGCCGAGCGCTCAAGCGGAGGCGCAATCAGCGTGGCATCTGTACGTGGTGCGTTTGCAGACCGAGCGCATCGACCTTTCGCACCGGCAGGTCTTCGAAGGCTTGCGCGCGGCGGGCATCGGCGTGAACCTGCACTATATTCCCGTGCATCTGCAGCCGTACTATCGCGACCTGGGCTTCGCCGAGGGCGACTTCCCCGAAGCCGAGCGTTATTACGCAGAGGCGATCAGCCTGCCGCTGTATCCGTTGCTCAGTGACGAGCAGCAAGACTATGTGGTCGAGCAATTGCGCCGGCTGACTGAATGAATCCCGCTGCGGCGGTGGGTGGGAGGGTGCAATGCGTGATCTGAGTGAGCAGGAAAGATTCTGGCAGGGCGACTTCGGTAACCAATACGTTGATCGCAATATCGGCCAGCCGCTCGTGGCCACCAATCTGGCGATGTTCGCCAAGGCACTCAGCCGCGCCGGGCGCATCGACAGCGTGGTGGAGCTGGGCACCAATGCCGGTAACAACCTGCAGGCGTTGCATCAACTGTTGCCGCAAAGTGAGTTGTTCGGCGTCGAGATCAATGAAAACGCCTGCGCCCAGGCCCGGGCACTGGGCATTGCGCAGATCTGGCAGGGTTCGCTGTTCGATTTTCCCCGCGAGCGAACCTACGAACTGAGCCTGAGCAAAGGTGTGCTGATTCATCTGGCGCCAGAGTTGCTGGCGACCGCGTACGCGCAGCTGTATGAGCTGAGCCGGCGCTACATCCTGATCGCCGAGTACTACAACCCGGCACCGGTGGAGGTGCCTTATCGCGGCAACAGCGGCAAGCTGTTCAAGCGCGATTTCGCTGGTGAGATGCTCGATCGCTATGCCGATCTGCACCTGCTCGATTATGGTTTCGTCTATCACCGCGATCCGCAATTCCCGGCGGACGACATCACTTGGTTCCTGCTGGAAAAGCGCCCTTGAACAACGTCGCAATCATCCCGGCCCGTGGTGGCAGCAAGCGCATCCCGCGCAAGAATCTCTTGCCGTTCGATGGCGTGCCGATGATTGTCCGTTCGATCCGCACCGCGCTCGACTCCGGGTTGTTCGATCAGGTGGTGGTCAGCACCGACGATGCCGAGATTGCCGACGTTGCGCGAGCACACGGTGCGCAGGTGCCGTTTATGCGCCCGGCGCAGCTGGCGGATGATTTTACCGGCACCGCTGCAGTGATGGTGCATGCACTGCAGCAACTGCCACGCTTCGACCATGCCTGCTGCGTGTATGCCACGGCGCCGTTGTTGCAGGTGCGCTATCTGCGTGAAGGCTTCGAGTTGCTGCAGCGGCATCCGGACAAGTCGTTTGCGTTCTCCGTTTGCGATTTCGGTTTTCCGGTGCAACGGGCGTTGACGCTGGACGGGCAGGGCGCCTTGCGCGCGTTGTATCCCGAGTTTCGCGACACTCGTTCGCAGGATCTGCCCGAAGCCTTTCAGGATGCCGGCCAGTTCTATTGGGGTCGTCGTGAGGCGTGGTTGCGCGGCGATGTACTCTATTCGCCAGCCAGTCTGCCGGTGATCCTGCCCCGGTATCTGGTCCAGGACATTGACACGCCCCAAGACTGGAAACGCGCCGAATACCTTTACGCCGCGCTCAAGGCTGGTGGAGAGCTGCAATGAGAGTGCTGATTCGCGCCGATGCCTCGCCGACCATCGGTAGCGGCCACATTGCCCGCTGCCTGACGCTAGCGCGCGTATTGCGCGGGCAGGGCAGCCATGTCGCCTTCGCCTGCCGACGTTTGCCGGGGCATCGACTGGATGCCTTGAGCGCCGATGGTTTTGAAACGTTCGCGTTGCCTGAGCGCTACGCCGATGAAGATCCACAGCAAGCCATCGAATCGATGTTGCCGTGGCAGGCCGACATCGATGCACTGGGTTTGCAGCTTGAAGGGCAGGCTGAATTCGACTGGATCATCGTCGATCATTACGGCCTCGATCATCACTGGCAAACCGCAGCTCGACGCTGGGCGCATCGCATCGCGGCGGTGGATGATCTCGCGACCCGGCGTTACAGCGTAGACCTGCTGCTCAACCAGAATCTGTCCGGCCTGAGCGAACACTACGCGCCCCTGTTGCCCGAAGGTTGCCGCACCTTGCTCGGCCCGCGTTACGCCATGCTGCGCGCAGAATTCCGCTGCCCGGCCATCGAGATCAAACCCAAGGCGCGAAGGGTGTTGGTCAATTTCGGCGGTTTCGATGTCGCGATGCAAACCCATCACGCGATGCTCGCCCTGGCGGATTTTCCCGAGTTGCAGGTGGACTTCGTTGCCGGTGCCGACAATCCGGCATGGGCGCAAATGCAGGCCTTGGCCGAGACACGGCCGAACTGGCGTCTGCACCGTTTTGTCAGTGACTTCTACCAGCGCATGACTGAGGCTGATCTGTTTATCGGCGCCGGCGGCGGCACCAGTTGGGAGCGGGCGGCTATGGGGCTGCCGACGATCTGTATTGCCGTGTCGAACAATCAGCAGGCCAACGGCGAAGTCATGGCCGCAGCGGGGGCGCATGTGTTCATGGGTGCCCGCGAGCAGGTCAGTGTCGAACAGTTGCGTGACGCGGTCGGCTTTGTCGTGGGCAATGTCTACCTGCGTCAGAGCCTGGCCGAGCATGCGCGGCGCCTGGTCGATGGGCGGGGTGCCGAGCGCGTTGCGGTGGCGCTGGCCGGCGCGGTGCTCAAGCTGCGCCCTGCGACGCTGGAGGATGCGCGATTATTGTTTGACGGGCGTAACGCCGAAGCGGTGCGACGCTGGTCGCTGGACAGCGCTGTGATCGATTGGCCGCAGCACGTGAACTGGCTGACCGCCGGTTTGCGCAATCCGCAGCGCTTGATGTTGATCGCCGAGGCCGATGACGGTGCGGTCGGTGTCCTGCGTTATGACTTGCGCGGTTTCGAAGCCGAAGTCTCGATCTATTTGCTCGAGGGGCGAATGGGTCTGGGGTGGGGCAGGGCACTGTTGGCACGAGGCGAAGCGTTCGTTGCAGCTCACTGGCCGCAATTGAGCGTGATCAGTGCCCGGGTGATGCCGGGCAATCAGCCCTCGTTGAAGGTATTTCGTGACGCCGGTTTCCACCAGGAGGCCTGCACGTTCACCCGTGTTTTGAAGGATCACCCGCATGACTAGTTTCAAGATCGGCAACCGCTTGATCGGTGCCGACGCGCCACCTTTCATCATCGCCGAGATGAGCGGCAACCATAACCAGTCACTGGACGTCGCTTTGCAAATTGTCGAGGCAGCGGCCAAGGCGGGGGCGCATGCGCTGAAGCTGCAAACCTACACCGCCGAAACCATGACGCTGGATTTGTCTGAAGGCGAATTCTTCATCAAGGATCCGGGCAGTCTGTGGGCGGGTACTTCGCTCTACGATTTGTATGAAAAAGCCCATACACCGTGGGAATGGCATGCGCCGATTTTTGCTCGTGCGAAAGAGTTGGGCATGCTCGCCTTCTCGACGCCGTTCGATGACAGCGCTGTGGACTTTCTCGAGAGTCTTGACGTGCCGGCCTACAAGATCGCCAGTTTCGAAAACACCGATCTGCCGCTGATCCGTCGCGTGGCGGCCACCGGTAAACCGCTGATCATCTCGACCGGCATGGCCAGCATTGCCGAACTGGATGAAGCCGTTCGCGCGGCCCGTGAGGCGGGTTGCAAGGATCTGGTGCTGCTCAAATGCACCAGCACCTATCCGGCGACACCGCTCAACAGCAACGTGCGCACGATCCCGCATCTGCGCGATTTGTTCGGTTGCGAAGTGGGGCTGTCAGATCACTCGATGGGCGTTGGCGTGTCGGTAGCGGCGGTGGCGCTTGGCGCGACGGTGGTGGAAAAGCACTTCACCCTCGACCGTTCAGCGGGCGGGGTGGATGCCAGTTTCTCGCTGGAGCCGGCAGAAATGGCCAGTCTGGTAGTGGAAACCGAGCGCGCCTGGCAGGCTATGGGACAGGTGCATTACGGCGTCACAGCGGCTGAACGCAAGTCGCTGGTCTATCGCCGCTCGCTGTATGTCACGGCCGACATGGCCGCCGGTGACACCTTTACCGGGGACAATCTGCGCGCCATTCGCCCCGGCCTCGGTCTGCCGCCCAAGCACACCGACGCCGTCCTCGGCCGCCGCGCGCGCGCGCCGATCAAGCGCGGCACGCCGCTGGACTGGTCGTTGGTCGAATAAGCCGATCTGCACCGATTCGGCAAAATAGCGTGACCTGCGAGTCATAACGCGCATCTTCACTGTATTGTATTGATCGGGGAGATGGCGCCTGGCTCGTTTTCGATTCCAGTGATAGCCCTTTGCGCTCCCCGTGGCTGCCCGTTGTGGCGGCCGTTTTCTGTTTGTCGGCGCCCCTCGAAATCCTTGCGAGCGGTGGTCTTGGGCTGTTTTTTATTGGGAAGCCGTAATGATTGGCATAAAAAGCATTGCGAGCTACGTTCCTGTAGCCGGCGTGGACAATTACGCACAAGGTGCAAAATTCGAGAAGGATGAAGAATTCATCCTTGGCAAGATCGGCTCGGCGTTCCTGCCGCGCAAAGACGCTGAACAAGAAACTTCCGATCTGTGCGTGGAAGCGGCCAATGCGCTGTTTGCCAGCAACCCTGAACTGAAGCGTGAATCGATCGACGCCTTGATCGTCGTCACCCAGAACGGTGACGAAGAAGGCCTGCCGCACACCGCCGCGATCGTGCAGGACAAACTCGGTCTGCCGACCAGTGTTGCGGCGTTCGACATCTCCCTGGGCTGCTCGGGTTATGTCTACGGCATCTACGCGATCAAAGGCTTCATGGAAGCCGCCGGCCTGAAGAACGGCCTGCTGATCACCGCTGACCCCTACTCGAAAATCGTCGACCCGGAAGACCGCAACACCACCATGCTGTTCGGCGATGCTGCCACCGCAACGTGGATGGGCGAACAGCCGACCTGGGCACTGGGCAAGGCCAAGTTCGGCACTGACGGCTCCGGTGCGCCGCACTTGAAAGTCACCGATGGCGTGTTCTTCATGAACGGTCGTCAGGTCTTCAACTTTGCGTTGCTGAAAGTCCCTGCACACTTGCACGAGTTGCTGGATGACTCCGGTCTGAAGGCGGATGACATCGATGCCTTCTGCATTCACCAGGGCAGTGCGGCGATTGTCGACGCCGTGGCGCGGCGCTTCGAAGGCGAGCCGGAAAAGTTCATCAAAGACATGGTCGAGACCGGCAATACCGTGTCGTCGAGCATTCCGTTGCTGCTGGAAAAACACGTACTCGATTCCGACTGGCAGCGCATTGCCCTGAGCGGTTTTGGTGTCGGTCTGTCGTGGGGCTCGGCGATTATTTATCGTCCTTGAACCCGCTTCAAAAGCCGTAGATACAAAAATAGCGCTCAAAGGTTAACCTTTGAGCGCTATTTTTTTTGCCTGAAATGGGGTGTGAGGCGACATGAGCGATTTTTTTCAGGCTAACGCCGAAATCCTGCAGCGACGCTGGCCCGCGCTATTCGAGCGATTGATGAGCGAGGACAGCACGGCGATACAAGCCGAGCTGGTGCAAGGGTTGGGCTCGACCCTGAGCGTCAATGGCATTCAGCTGACCAGTCGCCACGATCGCCTCCACGAAGCGCAGGTTCAGGCGGCCAGCCTGCCCGAAAAACCGCAATTGCACGTTTATGGCACCGCCCTCGGGGACTTGCCCCAAGTGCTGCTTGAGCGCGTCGGGCTCGAGCGGTTGTACGTGCACATCCTCAATGGCGCATTGTTCGCGCTGGTGGTGCAGTTGCTCGATCAGCGCCAGTGGCTGGAAGATCCGCGCGTCGAGTTGTTTTACGCCGGCGATCATCCGGACTTTTTTACACCGTTTTTTGCCCTGCCTGCCGAGATGCTGCTGGCCGACGATTTCAACGCGAAAGTGCGTGATCGCTTGGTCAGCGAAGTTCATCTGAGCTTCAACAATCGGGATTTCGATCCGCAGTCAACGGAGATTCAACAGCGTTTGCAGGAATGCCTGCCGGTGCTGCTTGCCGATGCAGATGTGGCGCAGTTGTTCGGCACCAGCGCCGGCCGGGAAATCTACGTGATCGCCACCGGGCCGACGCTGGAGCAGCATTACCAGCGTCTGGCGGCAATTCGTCAGCGCGCCGAACGCCCGTTGTTCATCTGTGTCGACACCGCGTATCGACCGCTGCGCGAACACGGAATTGTGCCTGACCTGGTGGTGAGCATTGATCAGCGCATCAGCTTTCGCCATTTGCCGTTCGAGGAGTCCGACGGCATCCCGCTGGTGTACCTGCCGATGAGCGATCCGGCTGTGCTGAAGGCGTGGAAAGGCAAGCGTTACGGCGGTTATTCGGCGAGTCCGATCTACGCGGACCTGCGTGAGCAGCATCCGCGAGCGCAGTTGCACGTGGGCGGCAGTGTGATTCACCCGGCGGTGGATCTGGCGGTAAAAATGGGCGCCGCCGGCATCACGCTGTTTGGTGCTGACTTCGCCTTCCCGATGAACAAGACCCATGCCGGCTGGAACGACGGCGAGCTGGGGCCACCGGTGAATCAGGCGCGGCATTGGGTGCGCGATGGTCATGGTCAGCGGGTCAGCACGCAACTCAATTTTCGCGGTTACCTTTGCGTGCTGGAGCGCTTTATCGCGGCGCATCCACAGGTCGTGTTTCTCAACAGCAGCCGCTCCGGAGCGCTGATCGCCGGAACCGGTTTCAACCCGGAGTTTGTGCAATGAGTGCGTTGAGTCTCTGCAAGGATGAATGTCGCCAGTGTGCGAATCTGTTCCGCCTGGGGCGTGATGTCGAAGCGGCACTGACGATGGTTGATGTGTTTGAAAAGACCCAGCAATGTTTGTCGTCTGCCTCGGTAGACGTGCAGCAGGCGTGGGCGCGGGTGTTGGGGCAAATGTTTGAATGTCAGGAGCGTCAGGACTGGTTGGGGCTGGCTGACTATATGGAGTACGAAGTGCTCGACTTGCTGGAAAGTGCTTCGGCCTGAGTACGCCGACAGCGCTGGCCCGCAGGTCTGCGCCGCAGTCGGTTTTATGACGTCATTTTTTCGCGGCTGGGGTACGGCTAAGTCTTTGTTTTCTTGGGGGTGGCAGGGTGATGGCAAATTTTTTTCAAAAAGCCCTCAAGCAACCTGCAAACCCGACGATAACTATTACGAAGGTTCTCTAGGCCATACCCGGCGGTTGCCAGGGCCGGAAGCCGCAGTACCCAACCAACGAGGAATTCGTCATGGCTTTAACAGTAAACACCAACACTACGTCGTTGAACGTTCAGAAAAACCTGAACCGCGCTTCCGACGCTCTGTCGACTTCGATGCAGCGCCTGTCTTCCGGCCTGAAAATCAACAGCGCTAAAGACGACGCCGCTGGCCTGCAAATCTCCAACCGTATGTCCTCGCAGATCCGCGGTAACACCCAGGCCATCCAGAACGCCAACGACGGTATCTCCGTTGCCCAGACCGCTGAAGGCGCTCTGCAAGCTACTACCGACATCCTGCAGCGTATGCGTGAACTGGCTGTTAAAGCACGTAACGGTACCAACGGCACTGCTGACCAGACCGCTACCAACGCTGAATTCGCTCAGATGTCCGACGAGATCACCCGTATCTCGGCTTCGACCAACCTGAACGGCAAAAACCTGCTGGACGGTTCGGCTGGTACTGTGACCCTGCAAGTGGGCGCAAACACCGGTTCGGCTAACCACATCGACCTGGTACTGAGCTCCAAGTTCGACGCAGTAAGCCTGTCGGTAGGTAGCGGTACTCTGTCCCTGACCGGTGCTACCGTAACTGGCGCTTCGCAGAACATCGACAACGCGATCACCGCGATCGACGCTGCAATCGCTGCCATCGGTGCAACTCGTGCCAGCCTGGGTGCTTCGCAAAACCGTCTGACCAGCACCATCCAGAACTTGCAGAACATCACCGAGAACACCACTGCTGCACAAGGTCGCGTACAAGATACCGACTTCGCCGCAGAGACTGCTAACCTGACCAAGCAGCAAACCCTGCAACAGGCTTCGACCTCCGTACTGGCTCAAGCCAACCAACTGCCTTCCGCTGTACTGAAGCTGCTTCAGTAATTCGGAATGAGTTTGAGCGGGGGGGTGCGCTTGTCGCGCTCTCTCGCTTTTTTCGTTAAGAGGTGATGGGCATGGACATGAGCGTAAAGCTTAACGTGTCTTATCCGGCTCCCAAGCCAGTGCCACCGGTTGCTGACAAATCGTCAGAGATGCCTAAAGTTGCCAAGACTGAAGCGCCGGTCGCTGCCAAGAGTCAGGAAACGGACGACGCCAAGTTGAAACTGGCGGTGCAGGAGATCGAAAAGTTTGTACAGTCGATCAAGCGCAATCTGGAGTTTTCGATCGACGAACACTCCGGGAAGGTCATCGTCAAGGTGATCGCAAGCGAGACGGGTGAGGTCGTACGACAGATTCCCTCCGCAGAAGCCCTCAAGCTGGCAGACAGCCTCGCCAATGCGAGCCACGTATTGTTCGACGCCAAAGTCTGATAGCTGGCATGAATAGTGTTTGTCCGTTCTCAGGACGCGTGTAACGGTCAAAAGAATGGCAACAATCTGAAGGGAGATGCACATGGCAAGTCCAATTCTACCGGGTTCCGGACTGGGTTCCGGTCTGGACATCGGCGCGATCGTCACCGCGCTGGTAAACGCCGACAAGTCGCCGAAGCAGACGCAGATCGATACTGCGACCAAAACCAACACCCTGAAGATTTCCGGTGTCGGTACGCTGAAAAGCGCATTGGCGGCCTACCAGAAGGCAATGACCGATCTGGGCAGCAAGACCAACCCTGCGTTTGCCGGTTACACGGCGACCTCGGCTACCCCGGCAACGCTGACCGCTACTTCCGATAACACGGCTGTTTCGGGCACATACAGTGTCGTGGTGAATAACCTGGCCACCGGCTCGAAAGTAGCCAGTGCATCCTTCGCCGGCGGCGCGGCCAGTGCCATTCCGAGTGGTACCCTGAAAATCAGTCAGAATGGCACTGATTACAATGTCGATATTCCGGCCAATGCCACCTTGCAGACCACCCGTGACGCCATCAACAAGGCGCAGGGTGTCAACGGTGTTTCCGCCAACATCGTGACCGACAGCTCGGGCGCTTCGCGTCTGGTGATCAGTTCGAACAAGACGGGCGCGGGCTCCGACCTGACGGTCAGTGGTATTGCCGGTCTGGAAATCGATGGCACCAAGGTCATGTCTGCGACCCCGGCCGCTGGTGATTCAGGGGCTGTGGGCGACATTGCCAAGGATGCGAAGCTGACCATTGATGGTCTTGCCGTGACCAGCAAGAGCAACACGGTGAGCGGCGCCATCAGTGGCTTGACCATGAACCTGGTGGAAGCCAGCCCCAACGCGGTCAAGGTCTCTGTCGATACCAACACCAAGGGCTTGCAGGCTTCCGTTCAGCAATTCGTCGACGCTTTCAACACGCTCAAGACCACCATCGATAGCCTGTCCAAGGCAACGCCGGACGAAGATGGCAAGCTGACGGTGCAGGCCGCGTTTACCGGTGATTCTCTGCCGCGTACGTTGATTGCGGACATTCGTGCCCAGTTGACCACTTCGTCGCCAGGCGAGCTGGGTGTGCTGTCGCAGATCGGTGTCATGACTGATCGCGACACCGGTAAGCTGACGCTGGACGCTACTGCCTTCAACAAGGCTATGTCTCAGCCAGGCATGACTGGCCAGGTGCAGCAGCTGTTCTCCGGCACCGACGACAAAAACGGTCTGTTGGCGCGCATGAGCAAAGCGGTCGATCCGTACCTCAAGGCTTCTGCTGATGGTAAAACCACCAGCGGTCTGCTTGATCAACGCATGACCATTCTGAACAACAACACCCGCAGCCTCACGTCGCAGCAATTGGCGCTGGATCTGCGTGTGGCCAACCTGACCAAGACGTTGACTGCCAAGTACAACGCCATGGACTTGCTGGTAGGGCAGATGAAGGCAACGGCGAGCAACATCACGTCGTTCTTCAGCTCGCTGAACGCGCAGCAATCCGCGAAGTAACGGATAGCAACGACAAAAACCCGGCTACGCTTTATCGGCGTGCGCCGGGTTTTTGTCTTTTGATCTAAAGTTTTGTGATTCGTTGGCGATACACTGGTTATACGAGTCATTGTTGCAATGAGGTAGAACATGAACCCGATGTTAGCCCTTCGGCAGTATCAGAAAGTCGGCGCCCACGCTCAGACATCCGAAGCGAGCCCGCACCGTCTGGTGCAAATGTTGATGGAAGGTGGTCTGGCCCGAATCGCTCAGGCCAAAGGCGCCATCGAGCGCAAGGATATTCCCGGCAAGTGCACGTCGATCAGCAAGGCCATTGGCATCGTGAGCGGTCTGCGTGAAGGTCTGGATCTGGAAAACAGCGCGGATACGCTGGCGGACCTGGACGGGCTGTACATCTACATGATGAAACGTCTCGCCGAGGCCAACATCAGCAGCGATCCACGCATTCTCGATGAGGTTGCGGGCTTGCTGGGCACGGTAAAAGAAGGCTGGGATGCGATCGCACCTACGCCAGCTCCGCAGTTCTGAAGGAGATCGTCATGAGTCTTGTATTGCAGCGAATCGCCGATACCCGTGAAGCGTTGGTCACAGCTTTGGCCGAGCGTAATTGGGAAGCCATTGGCGAGCTGGATCTGGCTTGCCGTTCCTGCATGGAAGATGTCATGGCCGAGGCTTCACTGGACGAAATCGCGTTGCGCAACAATCTTGAGGAGCTGCTGCACGTCTACAAAGACCTTCTTGAGGTTGCGATGGGTGAGCGGCAGGCAATAGCCAACGAGATGTCGCAGATCACCCAAGCGCAGAACGCGGCAAAGGTTTACCATCTGTTTGGTTAATTAACCCCCAGTTAATCCAGGCATGTGCGCCATAAATTTGACTGTGCACGGTTTTTTGACTTAACTAGTGGCTGTTTTCAGATTTCAGGCGTCTACAGGCACATGGTGTCCTGCAAGCGTCTCGCTTGCCCCTAATTTCGGGCATTGAGTTGACTAGGGAAGTTGCTATTGCATGTGGCGTGAAACCAAAATTCTGCTGATCGATGACGATAGCGTCCGCCGCCGCGACCTGGCGGTGATTCTAAATTTTCTCGGCGAAGAAAATTTACCCTGCGGCAGCCATGACTGGCAGCAGGCAGTCGGCTCTTTGTCGTCTAGTCGTGAGGTCATTTGCGTACTGATCGGGACGGTTAATGCTCCTGGTGCGCTTTTGGGCTTGCTAAAGACACTCTCAACCTGGGATGAGTTCCTTCCGGTTTTGTTGATGGGCGATAATTCTTCCGTTGACCTGCCTGAAGACCAGCGTCGCCGTGTGCTTTCGACCCTCGAAATGCCACCCAGCTACAGCAAATTGCTCGACTCCCTGCACCGTGCCCAGGTCTATCGCGAGATGTATGACCAGGCCCGCGAGCGCGGTCGTCATCGCGAACCCAATCTGTTCCGTAGCCTTGTCGGCACCAGCCGGGCGATTCAGCACGTGCGGCAGATGATGCAGCAGGTCGCCGATACCGACGCCAGCGTACTGATCCTCGGTGAGTCCGGGACTGGCAAGGAAGTGGTTGCGCGCAACCTGCATTACCATTCCAAACGCCGCGACGCGCCGTTCGTGCCAGTCAACTGCGGGGCGATCCCGGCAGAGCTGCTCGAAAGCGAACTCTTCGGTCACGAGAAGGGCGCCTTCACCGGTGCGATCACCAGCCGTGCCGGCCGTTTCGAACTCGCCAACGGCGGTACGCTTTTCCTCGACGAAATCGGCGACATGCCGCTGCCGATGCAGGTCAAACTGTTGCGCGTCCTGCAGGAACGCACCTTTGAACGCGTGGGCAGCAACAAGACCCAGAGCGTCGATGTGCGCATCATCGCTGCAACGCACAAGAACCTCGAAAGCATGATCGAGATCGGCACCTTCCGCGAAGACCTCTACTATCGCCTGAACGTGTTCCCGATCGAGATGGCGCCGCTGCGTGAGCGCGTCGAAGACATTCCGTTGCTGATGAACGAACTGATCTCGCGCATGGAGCACGAGAAGCGCGGCTCGATCCGCTTCAACTCGGCGGCGATCATGTCGCTGTGCCGGCACGGCTGGCCGGGCAACGTCCGCGAGCTGGCCAACCTGGTCGAGCGCATGGCGATCATGCATCCGTACGGGGTGATCGGCGTGGTCGAATTGCCGAAGAAATTCCGTTACGTCGACGACGAAGACGAGCAAATGGTCGACAGCCTGCGCAGCGATCTCGAAGAGCGCGTGGCGATCAACGGCCATACGCCGGACTTCACCGCCAACGCCATGCTGCCGCCGGAAGGCCTGGACCTGAAAGACTACCTCGGTGGTCTGGAGCAGGGCCTGATCCAGCAGGCGCTGGACGATGCCAATGGCATCGTGGCGCGTGCCGCTGAGCGTCTGCGTATCCGTCGTACCACCCTGGTCGAGAAGATGCGCAAGTACGGCATGAGCCGGCGCGATGGAGATGAACAGGCGGAGGATTGACGCCTGTTTTTCAACCGCTTCATTTATAAGCGGTTTTTTTTAGGCACGGGTATTGCTACAGCCCTCGCAACGTTCCGTTTAACTGACGGTCAGCCAAGCGAGAAAGCCCAATGCCCCAAGCCCAGATGTCTCCTGCCTCCAGTCCCGAGGGGCAGCCGTCCTCCGTAGAGCAGGCGAGCCGACAGGGTCTTGAGCAGGCATTCGAACTGTTCAACCAGATGTCCAGCCAACTCACTGATTCCTACAGCATGCTTGAAGCGCGGGTGACCGAACTCAAGGGTGAACTGGCGGTGGTCAGTGCCCAGCGCATGCAGGAGCTGGCGGAAAAGGAACGCTTGGCCAATCGTCTGCAAAACCTCCTTGATCTGTTGCCCGGTGGCGTCATCGTCATCGACGGTCACGGCATGGTGCGCGAAGCCAATCCGGCCGCCATCGAGCTGCTCGGCCTGCCACTTGAGGGTGAATTGTGGCGCCAGGTGATTGCGCGTTGCTTTGCCCCCCGTGAAGACGACGGCCATGAGATTTCCCTGAAAAACGGTCGACGCCTGTCGATTGCCACCCGCTCGCTGGACGCCGAGCCGGGGCAATTGGTGCTGCTCAACGACCTGACAGAAACCCGCCATCTGCAAGATCAACTGGCGCGCCATGAGCGTTTGTCCTCGCTGGGACGCATGGTCGCCTCGCTCGCGCATCAGATCCGCACGCCGCTGTCTGCCGCTTTGCTCTACGCCAGTCATTTGACTGAGCAGGAGTTGCCAGTCGCTACCCACCAGCGTTTCGCCGGGCGCCTGAAAGAGCGCCTGCATGAACTCGAGCATCAAGTGCGCGACATGCTGGTGTTTGCCCGCGGTGAATTGCCGCTGACCGATCGCCTGACGCCGAATGCCTTGATGCAGGCCCTGCAAGCGGCGGCGCTGACGCACGTGCAGGATCTGCCAATCCGCTGGCAGTGCGACAGTCATGCCGGTGAGCTGCTGTGCAATCGCGACACGCTGGTCGGGGCGCTTCTGAATCTGATCGAAAACGCGATTCAGGCCAGTGCCGGCAACGTCCGCCTGAAAGTCCATTGCTACAGCCGCGACAACACTCTGCGCCTGTGCGTCAGCGACAGTGGAAGCGGCATCGAACCTGTCGTTCTGGCGCGGCTCGGCGAGCCATTTTTTACCACCAAAGTCACCGGCACCGGCCTGGGCCTGACCGTGGTCAAGGCTGTGGCCCGTGCGCATCAGGGAGAATTGCTGCTGCGTTCGCGGGTCGGGCGCGGTACGTGCGCGCAGGTGATCCTGCCGCTGTTTTCCGCTGTACAGGGAGCTGAGTGAAAGACATGGGCATCAAGGTTTTGCTGGTCGAGGATGACCGCTCGTTGCGCGAGGCACTGGCCGATACATTGCTGCTGGCCGGCCACGATTACCACGCAGTCGGTTGCGCTGAAGATGCGCTGACGGCGGTCGGGCGCGAGGCGTTCAGCCTGGTGGTCAGCGACGTCAATATGCCCGGCATGGATGGTCATCAGTTGCTCGCGCTGCTGCGTGCCCGCCAACCGCAACTGCCGGTGTTGCTGATGACGGCGCATGGTGCGGTCGAGCGAGCGGTCGACGCAATGCGTCAGGGCGCGGCGGACTATCTGGTCAAACCCTTCGAACCTAAAGCCTTGCTGGATCTGGTCGCGCGGCATGCGCTCGGCAATATTGGCACGAGCGAAAGTGAAGGTCCTATTGCGGTCGAGCCGGCAAGCGCCCAGCTGCTTGAGTTGGCCGCACGAGTCGCACGCAGCGATTCCACCGTTTTGATCTCTGGCGAATCCGGCACCGGTAAAGAAGTGCTGGCGCGCTACATTCATCAGCAATCCCATCGCGCCAGTCAGCCGTTCATCGCGATCAACTGCGCCGCGATCCCGGACAATATGCTCGAAGCCACGTTGTTCGGCCACGAGAAGGGTTCGTTCACTGGCGCCATTGCGGCACAGGCCGGCAAGTTCGAACAGGCTGACGGTGGCACGCTGTTGCTCGACGAAATCTCCGAAATGCCCCTCGGCCTGCAAGCCAAGCTGTTGCGCGTGTTGCAGGAGCGCGAGGTCGAGCGCGTTGGTGCACGCAAGCCGATTGCCTTGGATATTCGCGTGGTTGCCACCACCAACCGCGATCTGGCGGGCGAAGTGGCGGCGGGGCGTTTCCGTGAAGACCTTTTTTACCGTTTGTCGGTTTTTCCCCTGGCCTGGCGTCCACTTCGCGAGCGCACTGCCGATATCCTGCCGCTGGCCGAAAGGCTGTTGGCCAAACACGTCAATAAAATGAAGCATGCTGCGGCGAAACTCTCGCCTGAAGCGCAAGCGTGCCTGACCGCTTACCCGTGGCCGGGCAATGTGCGTGAACTGGATAACGCGATTCAGCGCGCGTTGATTCTGCAGCAGGGTGGCCTGATTCAGCCGCAGGATTTTTGCCTGGCCGGTCCCGTGACGTACACCGCGTTGCCTGTCACCGCGCCAGTGTCAGCGGTGCTTCGCGAGGTGGAAATCGAAGCGGATTCGGCCGGCGCCCTGGGCGATGACCTGCGCCGCCGGGAGTTTCAGATGATCATCGACACCTTGCGTGCCGAACGTGGCCGCCGCAAGGAGGCCGCGGAAAAACTCGGCATCAGCCCACGCACCCTGCGCTACAAGCTCGCGCAAATGCGCGATGCCGGGATGGACGTCGAAGGTTATCTGTTCGCCACTTGACGTCTGGCGCAACGATTTGAAAACGCTTTTCTGAAAGGGGTGCCCATGAGCTGGCACCCTTGTTGCTAATACCTGTGTACCCGCCGAGTGAGTGTCAAAAAATTGCGGGCCGCCCAAGAGAGTAGACCATGAGCCAAGGTATTGAATTTAATCGGTTGATGATGGACATGAAGGCCATGAAACTGGACGCCATGTCTGCACCGAAATCGACGACCGCTGTCCCTGAACTGGCGGGCAGCAGCTTTTCCGACATGCTCGGTCAGGCGATCAACAAGGTCAGCGATACCCAGCAGGCGTCGACTCAGTTGGCCAACGCATTCGAAGTGGGCAAGAGCGGCGTCGACCTGACGGACGTGATGGTCGCTTCGCAAAAAGCCAGCGTGTCGTTCCAGGCTCTGACCCAGGTACGCAACAAGCTGGTTCAGGCTTATCAAGACATCATGCAGATGCCGGTTTAAGGACGAGATTGAGTCATGGCAGAAGCAGTCGCCGATAACGTTCCGGCCAAGGCCACCCCGATAGACGGCAAACCGCCGCTGTTCGGCCTGTCCTTCCTGGAAAACCTCTCCGAGATGACCATGCTGCGTCAGGTGGGCCTGTTGGTCGGCCTGGCTGCGAGCGTGGCGATTGGCTTTGCCGTGGTGCTGTGGTCGCAGCAGCCGGATTACCGTCCGTTGTACGGCAGCCTTGCCGGCATGGACGCCAAGCAGGTCATGGAAACCCTGGCCGCCGCCGACATTCCTTACAACGTTGAGCCGAACTCCGGCGCCTTGCTGGTCAAGGCCGATGATCTGTCCCGTGCACGGATGAAACTCGCCGCTGCTGGTGTCACTCCCAGCGACGGCAACATCGGTTTTGAAATCCTCGACAAGGAACAGGGTCTGGGCACCAGTCAGTTCATGGAAGCGACGCGTTACCGTCGTGGCCTCGAAGGTGAACTGGCAAGGACCATTTCCAGCCTGAACAACGTCAAGGGTGCCCGTGTGCACCTGGCGATTCCGAAGAGTTCGGTGTTCGTCCGGGACGAACGCAAGCCAAGTGCTTCGGTTCTGGTCGAGTTGTACTCCGGTCGTTCGCTGGAGCCAGGTCAGGTCATCGCGATCATCAACCTGGTGGCGACCTCCGTTCCCGAACTGAGCAAATCGCAGATCACCGTCGTCGATCAGAAGGGCAACCTGCTCTCCGATCAGGCGGAGAACTCCGAAATGACCATGGCCGGCAAGCAGTTCGATTACAGCCGCCGCATGGAAAGCATGCTCACCCAGCGCGTGCACAACATTCTGCAGCCAGTACTGGGCAACGATCGCTACAAGGCGGAAGTGTCGGCTGACATCGATTTCAATGCGGTCGAGTCGACTGCCGAGCAGTTCAACCCGGATCAACCGGCGTTGCGCAGCGAGCAATCGGTCAACGAACAACGCACCGCCAGCAATGGCCCGCAAGGTGTGCCGGGTGCCCTGAGCAACCAGCCGCCATCGCCAGCCTCGGCACCGCAAACCACCGGTGGCGCCGCCGCGCCGGCCGCGATGGTGCAGCCAGGTCAGCCATTGGTTGATGCCAACGGTCAGCAGATCATGGACCCGGCCACCGGCCAGCCGATGCTCGCGCCGTACCCGGCGGACAAGCGTCAACAATCGACCAAGAACTTCGAACTCGACCGTTCCATCAGCCACACCAAACAGCAGCAGGGTCGCCTGAATCGTCTGTCGGTGTCGGTGGTGGTTGACGATCAGGTCAAGGTCAACGCGGCCAACGGCGAAACCAGCCGTGCGCCGTGGAGCGCCGACGAATTGGCGCGCTTCACCCGTCTGGTCCAGGACGCCGTCGGTTTCGACGCCAGCCGTGGCGACAGCGTCAGCGTGATCAACATGCCGTTCTCTGCCGAGCGCGGTGAAGTGATTGCCGATATTCCGTTCTACTCCCAGCCATGGTTCTGGGACATCGTCAAACAAGTGCTGGGTGTGTTGTTCATCCTGGTGCTGGTGTTTGGTGTGCTGCGTCCGGTGCTCAACAACATCACCGGCGGCGGCAAAGGCAAGGAGCTGGCCGGTCTTGGCAGCGACGTGGAACTCGGTGGCATGGGCGGCCTGGACGGCGAACTTTCCAACGACCGCGTGAGCCTCGGTGGTCCGCAGAGCATTCTGTTGCCGAGCCCGAGTGAGGGTTATGACGCGCAACTGAATGCAATCAAGAGTCTGGTGGCCGAGGATCCGGGTCGCGTGGCTCAGGTCGTGAAAGAGTGGATTAACGCAGATGAGTGATAACCGAGCCGCAACCGTCAAACTGACCAAGGTCGACAAAGCCGCGATTCTGCTGCTGTCCCTGGGTTCGACCGATGCCGCGCAAGTGCTGCGCCACATGGGCCCGAAAGAGGTTCAGCGGGTCGGCGTGGCCATGGCGCAGATGGGCAACGTCCATCGCGAGCAGGTCGAGCAGGTCATGAGCGAGTTCGTCGACATCGTCGGCGACCAGACCAGCCTCGGCGTCGGTTCCGACGACTACGTGCGCAAAATGCTCACCCAGGCCCTGGGTGAAGACAAGGCCAACGGCCTGATCGACCGCATTCTGCTCGGTGGCAACACCAGCGGCCTCGACAGCCTGAAATGGATGGAGCCGCGCGCGGTTGCCGACGTGATCCGTTACGAACACCCGCAGATTCAGGCGATCGTGGTCGCGTACCTCGACCCGGATCAGGCCGGTGAAGTGCTCGGCAACTTCGACCACAAGGTGCGTCTGGACATCATCCTGCGCGTCTCGTCGTTGAACACCGTACAGCCTGCAGCACTGAAAGAACTCAACCAGATTCTCGAGAAGCAGTTCTCCGGCAACTCGAATGCCTCGCGCACCACCCTGGGTGGCATCAAGCGTGCGGCCGACATCATGAACTTCCTCGACAGCTCGATCGAAGGCCAGCTCATGGACTCGATCCGCGAAGTCGACGAAGACCTGTCCGGTCAGATCGAAGACCTCATGTTCGTGTTCAACAACCTTGCCGATGTCGACGACCGTGGCATTCAGGCGTTGCTGCGCGAAGTGTCTTCCGACGTGCTGGTACTGGCCCTCAAGGGTTCGGACGAAGGCGTCAAAGAGAAGATCTTCAAGAACATGTCCAAACGTGCTGCCGAACTGTTGCGCGACGACCTTGAGGCCAAAGGCCCGGTGCGCGTCAGCGACGTCGAAACCGCGCAGAAGGAAATCCTCACCATTGCCCGCCGTATGGCCGAAGCCGGGGAAATCGTCCTCGGTGGCAAGGGTGGCGAGGAAATGATCTAAGCCCATGGACAAGCACGACGACGATGTGACGGATCTGATCCGTGCCCGCGATGTCCGGGGTTTCGAATCCTGGGCACTGCCCAGCTTCGATCCGCCGAAGCCGGAACCCGAGCCTGAGCCGGAACCCGAACCGCCGGAAATGGAAGAAGTGCCGCTGGAAGAAGTCCAGCCACTGACCCTGGAAGAACTCGAAAGCATCCGTCAGGAGGCTTACAACGAGGGCTTTGGTATCGGCGAGAAAGAAGGTTTTCACAGCGCGACCCTCAAGGTCCGTCAGGAAGCTGAAGTGGCGCTGGCGGCAAAACTTGCCAGCCTTGAGCAACTGATGGCGAACCTCTTCGAACCGATCGCCGAGCAAGACACGCAGATCGAAAAGTCGCTGGTCGACCTCGTGCAACACATCACCAAACAGGTGATCAAGCGCGAACTGGCCATCGATTCCAGCCAGATCGAACACGTCATGCGCGATGCGCTCAAGCTGTTGCCGCTGGGCGTCGACAACGTGCGCCTGTACGTCAATCCGCAGGATTTCGAGCAGGCCAAGGCCCTGCGCGAGCGTCATGAGGAAACCTGGCGCATCGTCGAGGACGAAGCGCTGCTGCCGGGCGGCTGCCGGGTTGAAACCGAGCACAGCCGCATCGATGCCAGCATTGAAACCCGCGTTGGTCAGGTTATGGCCAAGCTGTTCGATCAGTTGCACGAACAGGCTTTGCACCCGGCTGAAGCGGATCTGAGCCTGGACATTCCAGAAGACGTAAAAACGGCGTCCTTGCCTGAAGAGCCGCTCTCGGACGAACCCGATGCGCCTTGAACGCACCAGTTTCGCCAAGCGCCTGAGCACTTACGCTGAGGCCACCGAGATTGCCGGCGCGCCGATTCTTGAAGGTCGCCTGCTGCGCATGGTCGGCCTCACCCTCGAAGCCGAAGGCTTGCGCGCGGCCATGGGCACGCGCTGCCTGGTGATCAATGACGACAGCTATCACCCGTCCCAGGTGGAAGCGGAAGTCATGGGGTTTTCCGGCAGCAAAGTCTTTCTGATGCCAGTCGGCAGCGTCGCCGGTATTGCCCCGGGCGCCCGCGTGGTGCCTCTAGCTGATACCGGTCGACTGCCGATGGGCATGAGCATGCTCGGTCGCGTCCTCGACGGTGCCGGTCGCGCACTGGACGGCAAGGGCGGCATGAAGGCCGAAGACTGGGTGCCGATGGACGGCCCGACGATCAACCCGCTCAACCGTGACCCGATCAGTGTGCCGCTGGACGTTGGCATCCGTTGCATCAACGGTTTGCTGACGGTCGGTCGCGGCCAGCGTCTGGGTCTGTTCGCCGGTACCGGTGTCGGTAAATCCGTGTTGCTAGGCATGATGACGCGCTTCACCGAGGCCGACATTATCGTCGTTGGCCTGATCGGTGAGCGGGGTCGCGAAGTTAAGGAATTCATCGAGCACAGCCTCGGTGAAGAAGGCCTCAAGCGTTCCGTCGTTGTCGCATCTCCGGCGGACGATGCGCCGCTGATGCGTCTGCGCGCCGCGATGTACTGCACGCGCATCGCTGAGTATTTCCGCGACAAGGGCAAGAACGTCCTGTTGCTGATGGATTCGCTGACCCGTTTCGCACAGGCTCAGCGGGAAATCGCGCTGGCCATCGGCGAGCCGCCGGCGACCAAGGGTTATCCGCCGTCGGTGTTCGCAAAATTGCCGAAACTGGTTGAGCGTGCCGGTAACGCAGAGAAGGGCGGCGGTTCGATTACCGCGTTCTACACGGTGTTGTCCGAGGGCGATGACCAGCAGGACCCGATTGCCGACTCGGCCCGAGGCGTGCTTGACGGCCACATCGTGTTGTCCCGGCGCTTGGCCGAAGAGGGGCATTATCCGGCCATCGACATCGAAGCCTCGATCAGCCGGGTGATGCCGGCGGTGGTTTCGCCGGACCACATGCAGCGCGCGCAATACTTCAAGCAGTTGTGGTCGCGCTATCAGCAGAGTCGCGATCTGATCAGCGTCGGCGCCTACGTGGCCGGCGGTGACCGTGAGACCGACCTCGCGATCTCCCTGCAACCGCAGTTGGTTCGCTACCAGCGTCAGGGCCTCAACGACAAAATCAACATGGGCGAAAGCCAGGCTTACCTCGAAACCCTGTTTGCCCCCGCAGCGGGCGGCTAACCGGCCATGGCCACCGTCAGTCGAGCCGCGCGTCTGGCGCCGGTGGTGGACATGGCCGAACAGGCCGAGAAAACCGCCGTGCAACGGCTGGGCTATTTTCAGGGCCAGGTAAAGGTTGCAGAAAGCAAACTGGCCGACCTCAATGCCTTTCGTCTGGATTACTCGCAGCAATGGATCGTGCGCGGCAGCACCGGTGTGAGCGGGCAATGGTTGCTCGGCTTTCAGGGCTTTCTGGCACAGCTCGACACGGCGGTGGATCAGCAGCGGCAAAGCCTGGTCTGGCACCAGAACAAACTCGAAAAGGCCCGTGAGGAATGGCAGCAGGCGTTTGCCAAGGTCGAAGGGCTGCGCAAACTGGTGCAGCGTTATCGCGAAGAGGCGCAACGCCTCGAAGACAAGCGCGAGCAGAAGTTGCTTGATGAGTTGTCGCAGCGCTTGCCACGACAAAACCCGTTCTAAACCGCGCCGCTCCCACATTTGTTCCTGTGTTGCACCTTGCTGCAACCCTGTCCAAGTGCTAAACCTTGTACAGGTTCGTCAATGACAAGGAAGCCAGTCAATGTCAGTCGTTACAGAAGTCTCTCAAGATGGGAAGAAGCTGACGATATCGATCGAGGGGCGATTCGATTTCGGTCGGCATCAGGAGTTTCGCGAGTCCTATGAGCGACTCCACGAGAAGCCTGAATCCATAGTCGTGGATCTGAAGAAGGCCACTTACCTCGACAGCTCGGCGCTGGGCATGCTGCTCCTGCTGAGGGATCACGCCGGCGGCGATAACTCGGACGTACGCGTGGTCAACAGCAACTCCGATGTGCGCAAGATCCTCGCCATCTCCAATTTCGACAAACTCTTCGACATCAGTTGACGGCCATGCAGGCGCAAGAGCCGCTGACCATTCTGATCGCTGAAGACAGCGCCGCCGATCGCCTGTTGCTGTCGACCATCGTTCGTCGTCAGGGCCATGAAGTCCTGACGGCGGCCAACGGTGCCGAAGCGGTCGACCTGTTTCGTCGGCACCAACCCGATCTGGTGCTGATGGATGCGATGATGCCGGTGATGGACGGCTTCGAGGCGGCGCGGCAAATCAAGGCGCTGGCGGGCGAAACCCTTGTGCCAATCATTTTCCTCACCTCGCTGACGGAAAGCGAAGCGCTGGCCCGTTGTCTGGAGGCCGGTGGTGACGATTTTCTGGCGAAGCCCTACAACCAGGTGATCCTTGCCGCCAAAATCAAGGCGATGGATCGCTTGCGCCGATTGCAGGCAACCGTGCTGCAACAGCGCGACCTGATCGCCAAACACCATGACTATCTGCTCAACGAGCAGCGCGTGGCCAAAGCGGTGTTTGATAAGGTCGCGCATTCCGGCTGCCTGAGTGCCGCGAATATCCGATACCTGCAATCGCCGTACGCGCTGTTCAACGGCGACTTGCTGCTGGCGGCCTACACGCCGGCGGGCGACATGCATGTGTTGCTGGGCGATTTCACCGGTCATGGTTTGCCGGCAGCGGTCGGGGCGATGCCCTTGGCCGAAGTGTTCTATGGCATGACCGCCAAGGGTTATGGCCTGGCGGAAACCCTGCGCGAAATGAACGCCAAGCTCAAACGCATCCTGCCGGTGGACATGTTCTGCTGCGCCACGTTGCTGTGCCTGAGTGTTCAGCGGCGTTCGGTCGAGGTGTGGAACGGCGGCATGCCTGACGGTTATCTGCATCGGATTGCCACTGGCGAACGTGTTCCGCTGGTCGCGCGGCACTTGCCGTTGGGGGTGCTGAGCGCGCAGGCGTTCGATGATCGTACGGAAGTGCATCCGATGGCGGTCGGGGATCGGATTTTCCTGTTGTCCGACGGGGTGATCGACACCAGTGATGCCTACGATCAGTTGTTCGGCGTCGAGCGTTTGCAGCAGGTGTTTGCCGCCAATCGCGAGCCGGACCGCTTGTTCGAGGATATCGAGCAGGCGCTGCGGGATTTTCGCGGCGAGGCGCGCGACGATGTCAGCATGGTCGAGGTCAGCCTGCTGGAGCCGGCGCAGGTCAAGCCGTCGGTGCCGGTATATTCCGACAGCGGCCAGTCCTGTCCGCTGGACTGGTCGGTGAGCTTCGAATTCCGTGGCGCCACGCTCAAACGTTTCAATCCGTTGCCGTACCTGCTGCAATTGCTGCTTGAGGTGCATGGGTTGCGGGCGCAGAGTGGTGCTTTGTACAGCGTGCTCGCCGAGTTGTACTCCAATGCGCTGGAGCATGGCGTGCTCGGTCTGGATTCCAGTCTCAAGCGCGATGCGGCGGGTTTCGCTCGCTACTATCAGCAGCGCAATGATCGTCTGGAAGTGCTGCAGGACGGTTTTGTCCGCGTGCATCTGCAGGTGCAGCCACAAGGCGAGGGCGGCCTGCTGGTGATTCGCGTCGAAGACAGCGGCAAGGGTTTTGATGTGGCGCGAGTTATGGAACGACCGCTGGAGAATGTCCGTCTGTCAGGTCGCGGCGTCAGTCTGGTCCGGCAATTGGGGCGTAACGCCAGTTGGTCGGACGAAGGTCGTAGTGCCCGCGTGGAGTTTTCCTGGGAGGTTGAGGCATAATCCCCGCAATTCTTGATCAAGGAGTGAACAAGTGGCTGACACACATATTGATCGCGAGGCGCTGAGCGTACTGCGCGAAGTCATGGGGGAGGGTTATCCGGAGCTTCTGGATACCTTTCTGGAGGATTCCGAAAGTCGCTTGGTTGCGCTGCACAAGGCAGCGGATGCCAAGGCTTTGTCGGAGGTTGCCCATAGCTTCAAGGGTAGCGCCAGCAATATGGGCGCTGTGCGGTTGGCGGCGCTCTGCCAGGAGCTGGAGTCGGACGCCAAAGATAAAAGTCCCTCGGAAATCGCCAGACTGGTCGCTGATATCAGCGGCGAGTTCGCCGATGTCCGTCCGGTTTACGAAGACGAGCGACAGCACGCACTGACTCACTGATCCCGCCGTCCGGCGCTTTTCCCAAGCGCCAGACAAAACTGGCCCGGCACTTGCAGGTATCTCCCCCAACTGTACCTACGATCCCAGTGCAGCGGAGACCGTTTCATGCCTGCGACCCCCAACATCCTTCTTCAGAATGCCGCCCAGGCCAAGGCGCAAGCCGCCTCGGCCAAAGCGTCGGCCATGGCCGTAGATACCGGGGATAAAGCCTCGAGCTTCGCTAAAGTGTTCGCCGATCAGGGGCCGAGCAAGCCAGTCGCAAGCACCGATAACTCGCCCAAGTCGTCGCGTGACAAGGTCACTGACAACAGCGGCAAAAAGGATATTGGCAAAGATCCGTCTGCCGCTGCGCAACCGGCGGTTGCCGATAGCGGCAACGACTTGCCTGCCGACAAAACCGCAGCGCCCGATGATGCCACCGCCAGCAGCGACGACAACACTGACACCGCTCAGACTCCGGTAGTAGTCGCGGCGCCGGTTGATCCGACGCTCGATCCGGCCTTGGCAACCGCTGTGCAGCCGGTAGTCACGGCACCCGTGGTGCAGTCCCCGGCTGTTGTCGCCACTGCCCAGGAAACCGAAACCCCTGCGCTCGCCGCATTGCCGGGTATGGTCAAAGATCCGGCACCGACCACCGACAGCGATTTCGACCCTTCTGCCGATCCGCTCGACTCGATGCCGGCCGTGCGCATGGCGATGGAGCAGGGCGGGCACATTTCCGCCGCCAGTCAGGCGCAACCGAAAGCCTCTCCTGCCCAGGCTCAGGCCGACGGCGAATTGACTGCGGCGCAGAATTTCGCTGCCGGCATGGCCAGCATGCTCGACGTGCAAGCCGATAAGGACAGCACCAGCCAGGGTGGCGAGAAAGCGTTCAGCGGCTTGATCGACGATGGCCTCAAAGATCTCAAGACAGCGACCAGCGATACCCGCGTGGATGACTTCGCCAACCGTCTGGCGGCACTGACGCAAGCTGCTACGCCGAAGACCGCGAATGCCGTGCCGGTGAACCAGCCAATCGCCATGCATCAGAGCGGCTGGACCGAAGAAATCGTCAACCGCGTCATGTATCTGTCGAGCGCCAATCTGAAGGCGGCGGACATTCAGTTGCAGCCGGCTGAGCTGGGGCGATTGGACATTCGCGTCAACATGGTCCCGGATCAGCAGACGCAAGTGACCTTCATGAGCGCGCATCCAAGCGTGCGTGAAGCGCTGGACGGGCAGATCCATCGTCTGCGCGACATGTTCAACCAGCAGGGTATGGGCCAGGTCGACGTCAATGTCTCCGACCAGAGCCGTGGCTGGCAGGGTCAGCAGGGTCAGGAGCAGGCGCAGCAGGGCCAGAGCGGTCGCACCAGTGCTGCCGGTGGTCGCCTCGATTCGGCGGATGAGGAGTTGGCGCCTGCCGCCATTGCTGAAGCCGCTGCGCAAACCACCAGCGTGATCGGCAGCAGCGCTGTCGACTATTACGCCTGATCAAATCAAGAGCCCCTCACCCTGGCCCTCTCCCGGAGGGAGAGGGGACTGATCGGGGGATGCTCGCGAAGTACGCCGACCGGATACTTCGGCTGTGAATCCATAATCGACTCGGTCTTTCAGGTCGATGTTTGACGTCTGACACCTCACCCCAGCCCTCTCCCTCCGGGAGAGGGCTGGGGTGAGGGTGTCTTTGACTTTAGCGCTGTCTCCACGACCACCGACACTTCTGGCATAACACTTGCTCTTGCCTTGCCGTGCGACTGTGAAAACCCGATTAGTGACGGATTATTGGCATGGCGAAGAGCGAAACAGCAGCAGTGAAAGACCCCGCAACCAAAGGCAAACTCAAGCTGATCATCGTGATCGTGCTGGCGTTGCTGTTGGCCATTGGTGCCTCCGTGGGGGCGACCTGGTTCTTCATGCACAGTGCCCAGAGCAAGCCTGCCGAGGCCGCCGATGCAGCGCCCGTCGGCAAGCAGCCAGCGATTTTCGAGCCGATGGCGCCAGCCTTCGTTGCCAACTACAACCAGAACGGCCGTCAGCGCTACATGCAGGTGAGCATCACCATGCTGGCGCGTAATCAGGCCGATCTGGAAGCGCTCAAAGTGCACATGCCGGTGATCCGCAACAACCTGGTGATGCTCTTCTCCGGTCAGGATTTCGCCACCTTGGCGACCCCGGTCGGTCAGGAGATGTTGCGCCAGAAGGCCACAGCCAGCGTCCAGGAAGTGGCGCAGAAAGAGCTGGGCAAAGTGGTGATCGAACAGTTGCTTTTCACTAATTTCGTACTGCAGTAGGAACACGACATGGCCGTGCAGGATCTGCTGTCCCAGGATGAAATCGACGCGCTGTTGCATGGTGTCGACGATGGTCTGGTACAGACCGATAACGCTGCCGAACCCGGCAGTGTCAAAAGCTACGACCTGACCAGTCAGGATCGCATCGTCCGTGGACGGATGCCGACTCTGGAAATGATCAACGAGCGTTTTGCCCGCTACACCCGCATCAGCATGTTCAACATGCTGCGCCGCTCGGCGGACGTTGCCGTCGGTGGCGTGCAGGTGATGAAGTTCGGCGAATACGTGCACTCGCTGTACGTACCGACCAGCCTCAACCTGGTCAAGATCAAACCGTTGCGCGGCACCGCGCTGTTCATCCTTGACGCCAAACTGGTGTTCAAACTGGTGGACAACTTCTTCGGCGGCGACGGCCGTCACGCCAAGATCGAAGGACGTGAGTTCACCCCGACCGAACTGCGTGTGGTGCGCATGGTGCTGGAACAGGCCTTCGTCGATTTGAAGGAAGCCTGGCAGGCGATCATGGAAGTCAATTTCGAGTACATCAACTCGGAAGTGAACCCGGCCATGGCCAACATCGTCGGCCCGAGCGAAGCGATCGTGGTCTCTACCTTCCACATCGAACTCGATGGCGGCGGCGGCGATCTGCACGTGACCATGCCGTACTCGATGATCGAACCGGTGCGCGAAATGCTCGACGCCGGTTTCCAGTCGGACCTCGACGATCAGGACGAGCGCTGGGTCAACGCGCTGCGTCAGGACGTGCTCGATGTCGACGTGCCGATCGGCGCCACCGTGGCTCGCCGTCAGTTGAAACTGCGCGACATCCTGCACATGCAGCCGGGGGATGTGATCCCGGTCGAGATGCCGGACGAAATGATCATGCGCGCCAACGGCGTGCCGGCCTTCAAGGTCAAGATGGGCTCGCACAAAGGCAACCTCGCGTTGCAGGTGATCGAGCCGATCGAGCGTCGCTGAAGCGGCGCTCCAACCCCCAAGCATTTAACTGAATTTTTGCCCGCCGAGGACAAATGATGAACGACGATATGAACGCCCAGGACGACCAGGCACTGGCTGACGAATGGGCTGCTGCCCTGGAAGAAACCGGTGACGGTCAAGCTGACATCGACGCGCTGCTGGCCGCCGACGCAGCCAGCGGCTCGCGGCTGCCGATGGAAGAGTTCGGCAGCGTGCCGAAGAACAACGACCCGGTGACCCTCGACGGCCCGAACCTGGATGTCATCCTCGACATCCCGGTATCGATCTCGATGGAAGTGGGCAGCACCGACATCAACATCCGCAACCTGCTGCAACTGAACCAGGGTTCGGTGATCGAGCTTGATCGTCTGGCCGGCGAGCCGCTGGACGTGCTGGTCAACGGCACGCTGATTGCGCACGGTGAAGTGGTGGTGGTCAACGAAAAGTTCGGCATCCGCCTGACTGACGTGATCAGCCCAAGCGAACGCATCAAGAAGCTGCGCTGAGTGAAACGGTTTCTCTGGGCTTTGCTGGCATTGCCATTGAGCGTGCTGGCCGCCGAGCCGTCGACGGCGACCACCGTGCCTGCCGCCACTGCGCCGATGGTCAACAGCAGCGTGGCCGGGCAACTGACACAACTGGTGTTCGGCTTGCTGCTGGTGCTGGGGCTGATCTTCTTCCTCGCCTGGCTGTTGCGCCGAGTGCAGCAGGCAGGCCCGGCCGGCAAGGGCCAGGTGATCGAGCTGATCGGTTCGCGCGCGCTCGGCCCGCGTGACCGGTTGATGCTGGTGCAAGTCGGCAACGAGCAGATTCTACTCGGCCTCAGCCCCGGCACGATTACCGCGCTGCACGTGCTCAAAGAGCCGATCGAAGTGCCCAGCGCCAGTGAGAAAGCGACGCCGGAATTTGCCCAGCACCTGCTGAAAATTCTCGGCAAGGATCAGAAGGATACGAAGTAATGGGTGCGCTACGCATCGTCTTGACGCTGGCCCTGTTGCTGGCCGCGCCACTGGCGTTCGCCGCCGATCCGTTGTCGATCCCGGCGATCACGCTGGGCACCAACGCCGATGGCGCGCAGGAGTATTCGGTCAGTCTGCAGATCCTGCTGATCATGACCGCCCTGAGCTTCATTCCGGCGGCCGTGATTCTGATGACCAGTTTCACCCGGATCATCATCGTCTTCTCGATCCTGCGTCAGGCCCTCGGCCTGCAACAGACGCCGTCGAACCAGATCCTCACCGGCATGGCGCTGTTCTTGACCATGTTCATCATGGCCCCGGTGTTCGACCGGGTGAACAAGGACGCGCTGCAACCGTATCTGGCGGAAACCCTAACCGCCCAGCAAGCGGTGGAAAAGGCTCAGGTGCCGATCAAGGACTTTATGCTCGCGCAGACCCGCACCAGTGATCTGGAGCTGTTCATGCGCCTGTCCAAGCGCACCGACATCGCCACCCCGGATCAGGCGCCGCTGACCATTCTGGTGCCGGCATTCGTCACGTCCGAGCTTAAAACCGCGTTCCAGATCGGCTTCATGATCTTCATTCCGTTCCTGATCATCGACCTGGTCGTGGCCAGTGTGCTGATGGCGATGGGTATGATGATGCTGTCGCCGCTGATCATTTCGCTGCCGTTCAAGATCATGCTGTTCGTGCTGGTGGATGGCTGGGCACTGATCATCGGCACCCTGGCGAGCAGTTTTGGAGGTGTCTCGCCATGACGCCGGAAGTTGCGGTCGATATCTTTCGTGAAGCCCTTTGGCTGACCACCTTGATGGTCGCGATTCTGGTGGTGCCGAGCCTGTTGGTCGGCTTGCTGGTGGCGATGTTCCAGGCCGCCACCCAGATCAACGAACAGACCCTGAGCTTCCTCCCGCGTCTGCTGGTGATGCTGGTGACCCTGATTGTGGGCGGTCCGTGGATCGTGCAGACCTTCATGGAATACATCATTCAGTTGTACAAAAACATCCCGATGGTCATCGGCTAAGCCATGCAATCGCTGCTTCAGCTGACCGACACCCAGATCAGTACCTGGGTGGCGTCGTTCATGTTGCCGCTGTTTCGCGTCGCCTCGATGCTGATGGTGATGCCGGTGTTCGGCACCACGCTGGTGTCGCGCCGGATCCGCCTGTATTTCGCCGTAGCGATCACCGTGTGCATTGCGCCGAGCCTGCCGCCGATGCCAGCGGTCAGCCCGCTGGATCTGAGTGGCTTGATGTTGATTGCCGAACAGATCCTCGTCGGTGCGGTGCTCGGATTTTCTCTGCAACTGTTTTTCCAGGCCTTCGCCGTGGCCGGGCAGATCGTCGCAATCCAGATGGGCATGGGTTTCGCCTCGATGGTCGACCCGGCCAACGGTGTCTCGGTGGCGGTGATCGGGCAGTTCTTCACCATGCTCGTCACGTTGCTGTTCCTGTCGATGAACGGCCATCTGGTGGTCTTCGAAGTCCTTACCGAAAGCTTCACCACGCTACCGGTCGGCAGCGGACTGATGACCGCGCATTACTGGGAACTGGCCGGCAAACTCGGCTGGGTGCTGGGTGCGGCGCTGTTGTTGGTATTGCCGGCGGTCACCGCGCTGCTGGTGGTCAACATCGCGTTTGGCGTGATGACCCGTGCCGCGCCGCAACTGAACATCTTCTCCATCGGTTTTCCGCTGACCCTGGTGCTCGGTCTGTTCATTGTCTGGGTCGGTCTGGCGGACATTCTCAATCAGTATCAGCCGCTGGCCACCGAGGCCTTGCAGCTGTTACGCGAACTGGCACGGGCGCGCTGAGTCATGGCAGAGAGCGAAAGCGGTCAGGACAAAACAGAAGACCCCACGGAGAAACGTAAAAAGGACTCCCGTGAGAAGGGCGAGATTGCCCGTTCCAAAGAACTCAACACCCTGGCCGTGACCATGGCCGGTGCCGGTGCGCTGCTGGTGTTTGGCGGCATGCTGGCCGAAGACCTGATGGAACTGATGCGCCTGAACTTCACGCTGTCGCGCGAAGTGATCATGGATCAGGGTTCCATGGGCGCGTTTCTGTTGCAGTCGGGCCAGATGGCGCTGCTGGCGATCCAGCCGATCATGATCACTCTGTTGCTCGCCGCGTTGATCGGGCCGATTTCCCTCGGTGGCTGGCTGTTCGCAGCGGGCTCCATGGCGCCCAAGTTCAGCCGGATGAACCCGGCGGCAGGCCTGAAGCGGATGTTCTCGTTCAAGGCTGTGGTCGAACTGCTCAAGGCCCTGGCCAAGTTCCTGATCACACTGGGCGTGGCGTTGGCAGTGTTGTCGGCGGACGTCGATGACTTTTTGCGGATCGCCCACGAGCCGCTGGAGATGGCGATCATTCACAGTGTCACGCTGGTCGGCTGGAGCACCTTGTGGCTGGCCTGCGGCCTGATCATCATCGCCGCCGTCGATGTGCCGGTGCAGCTCTGGGAAGCCCACAAGAAACTGCTGATGACCAAGCAGGAAGTGCGCGACGAGCACAAGGATCAGGAGGGTCGCCCGGAGGTCAAACAGCGCATCCGTCAGACCCAGCGCGAAATGTCCCAGCGACGGATGATGGCGGCGATTCCCGACGCCGACGTGGTCATCACCAACCCGACTCACTACGCCGTCGCGCTCAAGTACGACTCGGAGAAGGGCGGCGCGCCGATACTGCTGGCCAAGGGCAGCGACTTCCTCGCCCTGAAAATCCGCGAAATCGCCGTCGCCAACAACGTCATGCTCCTCGAATCGCCGGGGCTGGCGCGTTCGATCTACTACTCCACCGAACTTGATCAGGAAATTCCTGGTGGGTTGTACCTGGCCGTCGCCCAGGTGTTGGCCTACGTCTACCAGATCCGCCAGTACCGCGCGGGTAAGGGCAAGCGCCCGGATCCGCTCAAGGATGACTTGCCGATTCCGCCGGATCTGCGCCGCGACTCCTGACGTCGTTGTGCAGCCATTAGTCTGAGATCTCCCTTTACTGTCAACTCTGACAGGTGCGCTCGTCGTGATTTTGCAGTTTGATGCAAGGTGCTGCCGCGAACCTGGCGCGGCCAGGCGGACGATTGCAGGGAGCAAGGCAATGAAAGGTATTTTCAGCAGCTATGACGAAAAAACCGGAAGAGGCACCATCACACCGAAGCAATCGGGACGATCCCTTTCCTTTGCCGAAGCCACGGGTTTTTTTCTGACGGCCAAAGAATACCGATTCAGCATTCCATTGCCCGATGCTTTGCAGGCGAACGTCAAAGTCGGCAACGAGGTCGAGTTCGAATTGCCCAGGAACAAGAATGGAAAAGTAAAAATCCTCCGGTATTGAGCAATCGATCGCAAAGCCGCTGAACGGGGCGGCGGTTTTTTTATGATCGTTCCCACGCTCTGCGTGGGAATGCAGCCCGGGACGCTCCGCGTCCTTTCCAAAGGCGAACGCGGAGCGTCCGTTGAGACATTCCCACGCAGGAGCGTGGGAATGATCATCGCGTGTCGCTACTGCGGCAACTCCAGATCATCCATCACTCGATTCACCGCCAGCTCGCCGAGCATGATCAGTTGCGCGATCCCCAGCAGCGTCCTGCGTTGCGATGCGGGGATGAGGTGGACGAAGTCATGGGCGATGGTTCTGGCTGAAGCGAGTGTTTCGCTGGCATCGGCCAGCAGTTCCTCGTTTTTGAAGTCTGCAGTGACGGCGTACATGCGGCGGGTTTTACGGGGCGGTGGAGTGGAGCCGGGTGGGCAGAGGTAGTGATCGAGCGCGCGTTCGGCGGCGTCGTTGAGCTTTTTTGAATCGAGGGATTCGTAGGGGGAGGCGAGATCGGTTTCGGGCGGGTTGGGTGTTGGTTTGATCATGGTTAAGCTCCTGAGGTTATGGAGCCACTCTTTCCCTGTCGCTAAACAAGTGAAGGTGGCAGCTGTACGCAGGTTAGCGAACCGGTCACAGGCACCCCGGTAGACCCAAAGGTCTCCCGCATACAGCCGCCATAACGCAATTGCGGGCGCAGAGTCCCACAACGAAGCCACGAACGCTGATGCACTGAGATGGTCCGAGTCGCTAAACCCGATCGCTGATTCGTCAGCGACCGCACCACAATAGAACCCGACCCCAAAGCGCACAAGCCGGCGGATTCTGGCGTAGCTGTAGGCAATGGCGCAAGAATTTGTAGCCTGAAAGGCGTGTCTGGAGGTGTCTCTTAAACGCCAGAGTTTAAAAGGCGGTTTGCAATGACTTCACTGGCCCCTTCGCAAGCACGCTCGCACATTTGGAATGCGTTTCTCTGTGGGAGCGAGCTTGCTCGCGAAAGGGTCATTCCAGTCAGCAGAAAGATCTCGATCGAGCTCCGCTGTTTAAATCAATGGTTAAATAAATCCGTCCCCTGCCCCGTTTTCCCAGTGCTTCTCGAAGATCCCTGCTACTGACGCTAAGGTGAAAACGTGGTCTGTCCCCGGTAACCCACGCCGGATCTGCGCCGCGATTCTTAAGGGTTACCGTCTGTCTGGAAAACCTCTGAACCTGTCAAGTCTGACAGTAGACGCCTGCTGCTCATCAGGATGTGATGGCCGTCGGGCGTTAGCAGGTTCAGGGGATGTGAGCATGGCGGATCAACCTTATAAAAAACTGCAAGGTATGGGCGTCGAGTTTGTCTCGGGGGTGGTGGAGGCGCGTCCGCAAGAGCGTGCAATCGGCTATACGGTAACGTTCAAACTGATCCTGGATTTCATACCGTTCAAGATGATGGCCAACTTCTATAGTGCAAACTTCCTCGACGTCACGACCAATGCCATTCGTCCGCAATTGAGGGGATTGGCTGCTCATGCCAATTACGCGGTAATCGGTCGCGATGCCGGAAAAATCATCAACAACGCGACGCTTTTTGCGCTGATCACTGATCCTGAGTCGTATATGGATGGCTGGATCAACTATGAGATGGAATGGCGCTTCGCCAAGCCGGAATTCGAAGTTGTGGGGGATGATCTGTTTATCACCGCGCAACAGTACTTTCGCTGGGAAGACCCTGCGCGCCAGATCGAAATCACAGACCTTCCAGTCATTCCATTCGATTGGGCAATAACGCTTATAGAGGAGCGGATGAAAGGTTGGTTGTGGAAACGCAGGACGCCTACATCGGTCGTTACGTTGATGTACACAGAGGAAGAAGTTGTCATCATTGAAGATCTGCTGGTGCTCAAGGGCACCCGTTACTTGATCGGCAAAACGCTGCGTTTCGGCCCCATTGCACCTGAACAGGTTTTGATCGCGTAGTGATCTGCAACCCCGCCGCCGCGATTGAAAGAGGGCGGCGGGTTCTTCTGCGTCAAGGTATATGTTGCTATTGAGCCAGTCTTCGCGAGCAGGCTCGCTCCCACTTTGGAATCAGTTCAACGGTGAGAGCGAGCCTGCTCGCGAAGGGGCCATCCCGGTCAGCAGAAAAACCTCAATCAAGCCCCGCTGTTTAAATCACTGGTTAAATAAATCCGTTCCCTTTGTGCTTGGTTGTCCGACTGCTTATTGTCGCCTCACGTAAATACTGTCGATACGGTATTCATTCCCCCCATCCGCATTGGCAGCACCTCCCCGATCTTCATGACTTACTACATTAATTGTGTAAGAACCGCTAACCGGGACTCTGAAAATAGCGGTTTGTTCGTAATAGGCACCTGTTCGGGGAACGACAAACACTCCCAGAATAGCTAAACCGCTTGAGGTGCTAATGCTGATCCTCGGTGGAAGATTGTCAGGCTGCGGATTGATATTCGCTACTCGGTAGGTAAAGCGATAGGTTCTTGCCGCTTTGAACTGAAAGGTCCGGTGCAATGCAACACCCGAATTTCCCGAGTGTTCCCAAGACTTGTTCTCATAGTAACCATTTTGCAGTGTGGCCCTTCTCGATGCAGGTCCAAACACCCAGCCCCCAGTATTGCCATTGAAATCTGTTATCGAGTCTTGCCAAGTATTGGCAAGAACGTCCAATTTAAGTGGGGGAGAGGCAGGTTTTTCCCACTGGCCCTCGGTGTAAGAGACCAAGTAGGTGATGGTGACCGATCGACCAGCATTGGCAATGAAGACCGGTCGCGGGATTGAAAAGATGAGCGCAGCAATGTCGGTAACATCTTTTGATTCTGTTGTGTATCCCGGAGCCACCCCTTCAAGTTCGACTTTTACTGACTGCCCAACCGACATCCCGGTATAAGCCGGAACTTCAATACGCGCCCCTGTATCGGCGATGTCGTCAAAATCCAGCGTCGGGCCCGGTATGTCCAGAAGTTTGGGAGCAGTCAATACCAGTGATTTGATCAAGTATGTTCGCACTGGAAAAAGCACAGCTTCAGTTTCTGCTGTTCCTCCGGCCAGGTTTACCCAAAAACTGATTTTCAGTGTACTGCCGTGCTTGAGTGTCTTCAGCCAGCGAACTGGTAGTTCACGGCTCAGACCGGGTGGTTGGGTGTGAAGTCCGCCGACAAGATCGTTGAAGGGCTCAACAGGAATGGCGTCCGACACCTCTTCGTAACGCAGCCACAACCTTTGTGTGTTTACTTCGCCGGGCCAGGGAGACACAGTCAAACGGTCACTGGCCTGCAACCGAGTGACATCCAGTTCTGCCCCTTCATTGATTTGCGGTTTAGGCAAACGTGGATCTTCAGGGGAAATTGGCTGGATCGTAAATGTTAGTGGCGGAGATTTAGCTGCCTGACCACCGTCACGATTCAAATTCCACCGAAACCGAATTTCCTTGCCATGTCTGGCTGCCAAAAACGCCGGACTTAATACGGTGTTTGTGCGTTTATTGGCGTTGAACTTCACCAACGGAAATTGCGGCGAGCCCGCCGGTGGATTGACCTCAACCAGTCGTGCGCGGTCTCCATTCTGAGCCTCGGGATACTCGGTGCGCACCGTCACCCCGTTCGGATAGGCCAGCACATCGATCGGATCAACGGCCGGTGCCACCAGAAACGGGGGCAACAACACAATGGTGCTGCCGCCGTTTACATCGGCCGTGGTGGTCTTGGAGGTCGCAATAGTGATGCCGCCGCGTACCAGTTCATATTTCGCCCCCACCTCACTGCCGGCAATCACTTTGGCATTGGGTACCATCAGTTTGTAGGTGAACGGAATACGCCCGACATCGGCCTCTACGGTGTGCGACTCCACGGGGGTGTCGAGCTTGCTGGCGGTGTAGATCACACGGATTTTGTCGTTGGGCTTCCATTGCGGGAGAAACGTATGCACCTGTACGGTGAGATCTTTGCTGCCAAGCTTCGCCAGATCGATGGTGCTCGGATCATCCTTCGGGTCGTTCGGGTCTTCGGCCAGATCGGGGGCGACCAATCGGGTTTCCTTCAGGTGCACATCGACCTCTACGGCCCCTGAGTACGGCGAGTCGGTGTCCGGCCCGTTGCCAAGCTGATCGGTGACGGTGTAGGAAAAGACGAACTTCGGATTGTCCCCGGCCTGCTGGAACACATCTTCCCCAACCATCACGCAAATCGTCGTTGGCTCGGCTGAAGGGGTAGTCGGGGCTTCTGCGGCAGTGACGGTTCGCACAACATCCTGGCCATTGCAGTTCAAACGGATTACGTCGTAGGCGCGGCAATAAGGGTAGGCAAAGCACACCTGTACGCCTTGTTTGGCACGCTCGGCATCAATGCCGTCATCAATTACGTCCTTCGGCAGGATCAGTTGCAGTTCGGAATGGGCGCCGTCACCCGGTGTGCGATCCTCGACGCCGGGGCGAATGGTGTTGTACAGCAAGGTTAGCTCTGGCGTTGACGTGCCGATGTTCTGGCTGGAGCGGGTGATGGTGTAAACGAGCGTATTGAGCCGATTTGGCAGCAACAAGCCTTTGGGCAGGTAAAGGGTCTGAACCTCGTTTTCCTCGCCTGGCTGGATGGTTTTTGTCGCTTCGGTACTGGCGCTGTTCAGCATCAGCCGGATCACGTCACCTGCTTGCACCGTACCGGCTAGCGGAGGATCGACGGCGATGGTCAGACCCATGGGTTTGAGGTCATATACGTGTTTGGGGACGCCATAATTCGCGCCAACCACCGGCGTGGTCGCTTCAGGTGCGCCAGGTCGGGAGAGCGCTAACACAGTGTTGTCCGGTGGGGCTGAGGTGGTCATGGATGAGGCTCCTGCGCAGTCGGGACGGGCAGGGGTTATCAAAGCGCTTAATGGCCGATTGCGCACCTGTCAGATCTGACAGGTGTCGATGGGTTTCTGACGAATGGTCGGGTTGAGCGATGGAGCAATGAGGCCCGCCATCACGGTTGATAGGGGGTATGTGGCACGAAGATGTGTCGCCTGGTAGTCAGCTTTCGCGAGCAGGCTCGCTCCCACAGGTTCAGCGTGTAGACACCGGTTGGTGATCGACATCGATCCCCTGTGGGAGCGAGCCTGCTCGCGAAGACATCAGCAGCCATAGCGCTTTATTCAGTGTTTGTTACTGCGGCAGCTCCAGATTATCCATCACCCGGTTCACCGCCAGCTCGCCGAGCATGATCAATTGCGCAATCCCCAGCAGCGTTCTGCGCTGCGACGCGGGGATGAGTTGGGCGAAGTCATGGGCGATGGATCTGGCTGAAGCGAGTGTTTCGCTGGCATCGGCCAGCAGCTCCTCGTTTTTGAAGTCTGCAGTGACGGCGTACATCCGGCGGGTTTTGCGTGGCGGTGGGGTTGAGCCGGGTGGGCAGAGGTAGTGATCGAGGGCGCGTTCGGCGGCTTCGTGGAGCTTTTTTGAATCGAGGGATTCGTAGGGGGAGGTGGGGTCGGATTCGGGTGGGTTGGGTGTTGGTTTGATCATGGTGAAGCTCCTACAAGGTGGAGCCGCTAAAACCCGTCGCTAAACAGGTAAGGTGGCGGCTGGACGCAGGTTAGCGAACCGGGTGTAGGCGCCCGGCAGACCCGAAGGTCTCCCGCGCACAGCCGCCATAACGTCAATTGCAGATAAGCATCCACAGTCGAGTTTGGAGCGCTGATGCGCCTACAAAGATTCGAGTCGCTAAACCCGATCGCTGATTCGTCAGCGACCGACCCACAATAGAACCCGACCCCAAGGCGCACAAGCCGGCGGATTCTGGCTTGGCTGTAGGCAATGGCGCAAGGATTTGTAGCCTTGAGACCGTGTCTGCAAGTGTCTTTTAAACACCAGAGTTTAGAAGGTACTTTTGTGCTGACTTCACTTGCCCTTTCGCGAGCAGGCTCGCTCCCACATTTGGAATGCATTTCCCTGTGGGAGCGAGCCTGCTCGCGAAGGGGCCAGCCCAATCAGCAAAAATCCTCAGATGAACACCTCTGTTTCATCCCACCGGCAAAAGTTGGAAAGCTTCTTGCAGTACCCGCCGTGAGCCCGCTCTGGGCGTCAAAAGTTTGCTTTAAAGGAACGGGGAAAACCGGTGGATCGCTCTCAGTTATTCAACACTGCTCGCACAAACGTTGCCGACCTCAGTCGAGGCAATCTGGGCGTGCCGTTGTTGCTGCTGGTCATGCTGGCGATGATGATGTTGCCGGTACCGCCGTTCCTGCTCGACGTGTTCTTCACCTTCAACATTGCCCTGTCGATCGTCGTCCTGCTGGTCTGCGTGTATGCGCTGCGACCGCTGGATTTCGCCGTGTTCCCGACGATTCTGCTGGTCGCGACGTTGTTGCGGCTGGCGCTGAACGTGGCGTCGACGCGCGTTGTAATGCTCCACGGTCAGGACGGCCACGCCGCTGCCGGTAAGGTGATCCAGGCCTTCGGTGAAGTGGTGATCGGCGGTAACTACGTGGTGGGTATCGTGGTCTTCGCGATCCTGATGATCATCAACTTCGTTGTGGTGACCAAAGGTGCCGGGCGGATTTCCGAGGTGAGCGCGCGCTTCACCCTCGATGCGATGCCCGGCAAACAAATGGCGATCGACGCCGACCTCAACGCCGGTCTGATCGACCAGAACCAGGCCAAGATGCGCCGTCAGGAAGTCGCCCAAGAAGCCGAGTTCTACGGTTCGATGGACGGTGCCAGCAAGTTCGTCCGTGGTGACGCCATCGCCGGCCTGCTGATTCTGTTCATCAACCTCATCGGCGGCATGGCCGTCGGTATCTTCCAGCACAACATGAGCTTCGGCGATGCCGGTCGGGTTTACGCCCTGCTGACCATTGGTGACGGTTTGGTGGCGCAATTGCCATCACTGTTGTTATCAACAGCGGCGGCGATCATGGTGACCCGTGCTTCCGGTTCGGAAGACATGGGCAAGCAGATCAACCGCCAGATGTTCGCCTCGCCGAAAGCGCTGGCGGTGGCGGCAGGGATGATGGCGGTCATGGGCCTGGTGCCGGGTATGCCGCACTTCTCGTTCCTGACCATGGCCGCGCTGGCCGCAGGTGGCGCGTACCTGTTCTGGAAGAAGCAGAATGTGGCCAAAGTCGTGGCGCTGGAAGAGGTCAAGCGTCAGCAGGAACTGCTGCCGTCGCCGGCCCGTGCCATGGAAACCAAGGAGCTGGGCTGGGACGACGTGACGCCAATCGACATGATCGGACTGGAAGTCGGCTATCGCTTGATTCCACTGGTGGATCGCAACCAGGGCGGGCAGTTGCTGGCGCGGATCAAGGGCGTGCGCAAGAAGCTCTCGCAGGATCTGGGCTTCCTGATGCCAACCGTGCACATTCGCGACAACCTTGATCTGGCGCCAAGCGCCTATCGCCTGACCCTGATGGGCGTGATCCTCGCCGAGGCCGAGATCTACCCGGATCGCGAACTGGCGATCAACCCGGGCCAGGTCTACGGCACGCTGAACGGTATCAACGCCAAAGATCCGGCTTTCGGCCTGGAAGCGGTGTGGATCGAAATCAGCCAGCGTGCGCAGGCTCAGTCGCTCGGTTACACCGTGGTCGACGCCAGTACCGTGGTCGCGACCCACTTGAACCAGATTCTGTACAAGCATTCCAGTGAGCTGATCGGCCACGAAGAAGTGCAGCAACTCATGCAATTGCTGGCCAAAAGCTCGCCGAAACTGGCGGAAGAGCTGGTGCCGGGTGTGGTCACGTTGTCGCAGTTGCTCAAAGTGCTGCAAGCGTTGCTCGCCGAACACGTACCGGTGCGCGATATCCGCAGCATTGCCGAAGCGATCGCCAACAACGCCGCGAAGAGTCAAGATACCGCCGCGTTGGTGGCTGCGGTGCGCGTCGGCGTATCCCGCGCCATCGTCCAAAGCATTGTAGGCACTGAGTCGGAGCTGCCTGTGATCACCTTGGAGCCAAGGTTGGAACAAATATTGCTCAATAGTCTGCAGAAGGCAGGACAAGGCTCGGAAGAGGGCGTTCTGCTGGAGCCAAGCATGGCCGAGAAGCTGCAGCGTTCGCTCATCGAAGCGGCGCAGCGTCAGGAAATGCAAGGTCAGCCGGTGATCCTTTTGGTAGCCGGCCCGATCCGCGCGATGCTCTCGCGCTTTGGCCGCCTCGCAGTCCCTGGATTGCATGTGCTGGCCTACCAGGAAATACCGGACAACAAGCAAGTGACCATCGTTGCGACAGTAGGGCCCAACGGCTGAGGTAGTGGTTTATGCAAGTTAAGCGTTTCTTTGCCGCCGATATGCGTCAGGCCATGAAGCTGGTTCGTGATGAGCTGGGCGCTGATGCCGCCATCATTGGCAACCGCCGCATTGCCGGCGGTGTCGAGCTGACGGCGGCACTGGATTACAAATTGTCGGCGCTGGCGCCACGGGTTCCGAACATGGAACTCGAGGACGAGCTGCGCAAGACCCAGTCGCGCATCGTCACCGCCCAGGCCGAGCTGAGCCTGCGTGGCGAAGCCGACGGCAACAGCAATCGCCAGATTTTCGCCGGGCTGCCGTTGACGGCTGGCCTGCCACTGACCGCTGCTGAACCGCTGAGCGAGCCGACCTACGCCGCACCGGCGCGTCCAGCCCCGGCCCCTGCGCAGTCCTCCGGCGGTGTCGATCCGCGTGCTCTGGATTCGATGCGTTTTGAATTGAACAGCCTGCGCGAGCTGATGGAAGTCCAGCTCGGCACCCTGGCCTGGAATCAGCTGCAAGGCAGCCGTCCGGCGCAAGCCAACCTGTATCGCCGTCTGCAACGTATCGGTCTGTCCGGCCCGTTGTCGCGCGATCTGCTGGCGATGATCACCGATATCGAAGAACCCCGTCAGGCCTGGCGCATGTTGCTTGCGCACCTGGCGCGGATGATTGCCGTACCGGAAGTCGAGCCGCTGGAAGAGGGCGGTGTGATTGCCATGGTCGGCCCTGCCGGCATGGGCAAGACCACTACACTCGCCAAACTTGCCGCGCGTTATGTGCTGAAATATGGCGCGCAGAATGTCGCGCTGGTGAGCATGGACAGTTTCCGCATCGGCGCGCAGGAACAACTGAAGACCCTGGGTCGCATTCTCAATGTGCCGGTGACCCATGTCGATCCGGGCCAATCGCTGGTGCAGGCGCTGGATCCACTGCTGCGCAAACGCGTGGTGCTGATCGATACTGCCGGCCTGCAAGCCAGCGATCCGGCGCTGCGCATGCAGCTCGAAAGTCTGGCCGGGCGTGGCATTCGTTCAAAAAATTATCTGGTCTTGGCAACCACCAGCCAGAAACAGGTTCTAACCGCCGCTTATCATAGTTACAAGCGTTGCGGGCTTGCCGGCTGCATCCTGACTAAACTGGATGAAACGGCCAGCCTTGGCGAAGTGTTGAGCCTGGCGATCAGTCATGAATTGCCGGTCGCGTACCTGACCGATGGCCCACGGATTCCGGATGATTTGCATCTGCCGCGCCGTCATCAACTGGTCAGCCGCGCCGTCAGCGTGCAAATGCAGGAAGAACCCAGCGAAGAAGCCATGGCTGACATGTTCGCTGATATCTATCACAGCCCGACCAAGCAGGTAGGCTGAGGTATTCATGAACAGTTTTTGTACCTACATCGATGGTCTGCCATGCATTGTTCCGGTTGTGAACGCGCAGCCAGTAATGTGGCCTCCGTCTATGCAAGACAAGGTAAAGAAATAACATGGGCAGCATGCATCCCGTACAGGTGATCGCGGTGACCGGCGGCAAAGGTGGCGTCGGCAAGACTAACGTGTCAGTGAACTTGTCGCTGGCGCTGGCAGAGCTTGGCCGTCGGGTCATGCTGCTGGACGCCGACCTCGGTCTGGCGAACGTTGACGTATTGTTGGGGCTGACCCCTAAACGCACATTGGCCGACGTGATCGAAGGCCGTTGCGAATTGCGCGACGTGCTGTTGCAGGGCCCCGGTGGCATCCGCATCGTGCCGGCCGCGTCCGGCACCCAGAGCATGGTCCACCTGAGTCCGGCGCAACATGCCGGGCTGATTCAAGCGTTCAGCGACATCGGCGACAATCTCGACGTACTGGTGATCGACACCGCTGCGGGTATTGGTGACTCGGTAGTCAGTTTTGTACGCGCCGCGCAAGAAGTGTTGCTGGTGGTCTGCGACGAGCCGACCTCGATCACTGACGCCTACGCGCTGATCAAACTGCTCAACCGCGATTACGGCATGAACCGCTTCCGCGTCCTCGCCAACATGGCGCAGAGCCCGCAGGAAGGGCGCAACCTGTTCGCCAAGTTGACCAAGGTCACGGACCGCTTCCTCGACGTGGCCCTACAATACGTCGGCGCCGTGCCTTACGACGAAAGCGTGCGTAAAGCGGTGCAGAAGCAGCGTGCGGTGTACGAAGCCTTTCCGCGTTCCAAGTGCGCGCTGGCGTTCAAGGCGATCGCGCAGAAGGTCGACACCTGGCCGCTGCCCGCCAACCCGCGTGGCCACCTTGAGTTTTTCGTCGAGCGCCTCGTGCAGCAAACGGCAGGGCCCGTGCTATGACCGCAAGCGGTATGAACTACTACAAGAAGTCGGCACGTGACGCGCAGTACGAGTTGATCGAGCGTTACGCGCCACTGGTCAAACGCATTGCCTATCACTTGCTGGCACGCTTGCCGGCGAGTGTGCAGGTTGAAGACCTGATCCAGGCCGGGATGATCGGCCTGCTCGAAGTCTCGACCAAATATGACGCCAGCAAAGGCGCCAGTTTCGAAACGTACGCGGGCATACGAATCCGCGGCGCGATGCTCGACGAAGTGCGCAAAGGGGACTGGGCGCCACGCTCGGTTCACCGCAATACCCGTATGGTCAGTGACGCAATTCGCTCAATTGAAGCTAAAACCGGCCGTGACGCTAAAGATCACGAGGTTGCAGCCGAACTCCAATTGAGTCTCGACGATTACTACGGGATTTTGAATGACACCTTGGGCAGCCGCCTGTTCAGTTTCGACGACCTGTTGCAGGACGGCGAACACGAAGGGCTGCACGAGGATGGCGCGAGTGCTCATCTTGAGCCGTCACGCGATCTGGAAGATGAACGTTTCCAGGCCGCGTTGGCGGACGCGATTGCCAATTTGCCGGAGCGTGAGCGACTGGTGTTGGCGCTGTACTACGACGAAGAGCTGAACCTCAAGGAGATCGGTGAAGTCCTTGGCGTCAGTGAATCGCGGGTCAGCCAGTTACACAGCCAGTGCGCGGCCCGTTTGCGGGGGCGTTTGGGGGAGTGGCGAGCGCGCTGAAGGCAGTGTGGGGACACTGCGAACGAGGCTGGTGCGGTGATGAACGGCACCGGTCTTGCTCTGTTGTGCTCCAGACAGTCTTCGAGTGCTGCGCCGATTGATTGAAGTGGCGCGTCCAGGTGCTGGGCGCGTTTAAGACTGCTTGGAGGTCGAATTGAACAAAGACATGAAAATCCTCATCGTTGATGACTTCTCAACGATGCGGCGGATCATCAAGAACCTGCTGCGTGATCTTGGGTTCACCAACACCGTCGAGGCTGATGATGGCGTTACCGCCATTCCGGTGCTCAACAGCGGCAGCATCGACTTTCTGGTAACGGACTGGAACATGCCGGGCATGACCGGTATCGACCTGCTGCGTCACGTGCGTGCCGATGAAAAACTCAAGCACCTGCCAGTGCTGATGGTGACTGCAGAAGCCAAGCGCGAGCAGATCATCGAGGCCGCTCAGGCCGGTGTGAACGGCTACGTAGTCAAACCTTTCACGGCTCAGGCGTTGAAAGACAAAATCGAGAAGATTTTCGAACGCATCGGCTGATGAACGCGCGGGGGAGCTATGGAGCATAACGAATCTTCACAGGGCGATTTCGAGTCGACCCTGAAAAAACACGCGGTCGAACTGGTCGAAAGCCTTGAAAAAGGCAGGTTCGGTGACGCGGTGCAACTGATCCATGAGCTCAATCAGACCCGTGACCGTGGCCTGTACCAGGAAGTCGGCAAGCTCACACGTGAACTGCACAGTGCGATCGTCAACTTCCAGATCGATCCGAACATGCCGCAGGCCGAGGAAGTGTCGCAAATCACCGACGCCACCGAACGCCTGGGCTATGTGGTCAAGCTGACAGAGGCCGCGGCCAACCGCACCATGGATCTGGTGGAAAGCGCCACCCCGGTGGTCAACAGTCTGGCTGATGAAGCGCAGACCTTGAGCGCCGATTGGGGTCGTTTCATGCGTCGCGAGGTCGGGGCTGAAGAGTTCCGCGAACTGGCGCGCCGGGTCGACGGTTTTCTGTCACGCAGCAGCACGGACAACCGTGCGGTGTCGAGCAATCTCAACGACATCCTGCTGGCCCAGGATTACCAGGACCTCACCGGTCAGGTGATCAAGCGCGTGACCCAACTGGTCACCGAAGTTGAAAGCAATCTACTCAAACTCGTGCTCATGGCCAGTCAGGTCGACCGCTTTGCGGGCATCGAACATGACCGCGCCGCGATGCTTGCAGAAAAAGATCCACAAAAACATCTCTCGCAGGGTGAAGGTCCGCAGATTCATGCCGATAAACGAGAAGACGTTGTGTCCGGTCAGGACGATGTGGACGATTTGTTATCCAGCCTTGGATTCTAGAGTTTTGGAATTTGGGTTTTTTGGGTTTTTAGACCTGTAGGAGCACCCCATTAATGAGCTTCGGCGCCGATGAAGAGATCCTTCAGGATTTCCTGGTTGAGGCCGGCGAGATTCTTGAGCAACTGTCCGAACAACTGGTCGAGCTGGAAAGCCGTCCGGATGACGCAGATTTGCTCAACGCAATTTTTCGCGGTTTCCACACTGTAAAAGGGGGCGCCGGCTTCCTTCAGCTCAACGAGCTGGTGGAGTGCTGTCACATCGCCGAAAACGTGTTCGACATCCTGCGTAAGGGTGAGCGGCGCGTTGATGCAGAACTGATGGACGTTGTCCTCGAAGCACTGGACGCAGTGAACAGCATGTTCAGCGAAGTCCGCGAACGTGCGCCGATCACCGCTGCCACCCCGGAACTGCTGGCCGCCCTGGCGCGCCTGGCCGAACCGCAAGCGGCGGACGCCGCCCCGGCTTCGCCAGTGGCCGAGATGATCGAAGAACTGGTCGTCGAAGGCGACGCATCGGGCGACATCACCGATAACGAATTCGAACAGCTGCTGGACTCGCTGAACGCCGTCAAGGCTGAAGCCGAAGCCCCGGCCGCTGCTGCACCTGCGCAAACGGCCGCTGAAGCCGCGAGCGATGAAATCACTGACGCCGAGTTCGAGTCGTTGCTCGATCAGTTGCACGGCAAAGGCCAGTTCGCGGCGGATGCCGTGGCACCGACCGCAGCGGCTCCGGCTGCACCGGCGGCGGGCGACAGCTCGGACATCACCGACGACGAATTCGAAGCATTGCTCGATCAGTTGCATGGCAAGGGCAACTTTGCCGTCGATGCGCTGGAATCGGCGATTGCCTCGGCACCTGTGCCAGCCGCACCGGCTGCTGCGGCGGCCGGCAGCGATCTGATCAGCGATCACGAGTTCGAATCGCTGCTCGACGAATTGCACGGCAAAGGCAAGTTCACTGACGTTGGCGCCGCGACTGCCGGCGCTGCTTCCACGGTGGCTGCGCCTGCCGCCAAGGCTGCTGCCGCTCCGGCTGCTGCGCCGAAAGCGGCTCCCAAGCCTGAGCCGAAAGCCGAAGCACCAAAACCGGCCGCTGCACCGGCTCCGGCCCGTGCACCAGCTGCACCGCCTCCGGAAAAACCGGCGAGCGAAGCCGAAACCACCGTGCGCGTCGACACGGCACGTCTCGACGAAATCATGAACATGGTCGGCGAGCTGGTGCTGGTGCGTAACCGTCTGGTGCGTCTGGGCCTCAATAGCGGCGACGAAGCCATGTCCAAGGCCGTGTCGAACCTCGACGTGGTCACGGCTGACTTGCAGACCGCGGTGATGAAGACGCGGATGCAGCCGATCAAGAAGGTCTTCGGGCGCTTCCCGCGTCTGGTTCGCGACCTGGCGCGTCAGCTCAAGAAAGAGATCAACCTGGAACTGGTGGGTGAAGAAACCGACCTCGACAAAAACCTTGTCGAGGCCCTGGCCGACCCGCTGGTCCACTTGGTGCGCAACGCCGTCGACCACGGCATCGAGTCTCCGGAAGAACGCGAAGCATCGGGCAAGGCCCGTGGCGGTCGTGTCGTTCTGGCCGCCGAGCAAGAGGGCGACCATATCCTGCTGTCGATTTCCGATGACGGCAAAGGCATGGACCCGAATGTCCTGCGTGCCATCGCGGTAAAACGCGGTGTGATGGACAAGGACGCGGCCGATCGCCTCAGCGATACCGAGTGCTACAACCTGATTTTCGCCCCGGGTTTCTCGACCAAGACCGAGATCTCCGACGTGTCCGGCCGCGGTGTCGGCATGGACGTGGTGAAGACCAAGATTTCCCAGCTCAACGGTTCGATCAACATCTACTCGACCAAGGGCCAGGGCTCGAAGATCGTCATCAAGGTGCCGCTGACCCTCGCGATCATGCCAACCCTGATGGTGATGCTCGGCAATCAGGCGTTTGCGTTCCCGTTGGTCAACGTCAACGAAATCTTCCACCTCGACCTGTCGACCACCAACGTCGTCGACGGTCAGGAAGTGGTGATCGTGCGGGACAAGGCGCTGCCATTGTTCTACCTCAAGCGCTGGCTGGTCAGCTCCGCCGCTCACGAAGAGCAGCGTGAAGGCCACGTGGTGATCCTTTCGGTGGGCACTCAGCGGATCGGCTTCGTTGTCGATCAACTGGTCGGTCAGGAAGAAGTGGTCATCAAGCCATTGGGCAAAATGCTGCAGGGCACTCCGGGCATGTCCGGCGCCACCATCACGGGTGACGGCCGCATCGCGCTGATTCTCGATGTTCCAAGCATGCTCAAGCGTTACGCCGCACGGCGTATTTGAATCCGGGGCGGCGGGGCGACAACGTCCCGCTGCACCTAATGGAGTGTTTATGGCAGTCAAAGTCCTGGTGGTGGACGATTCGGGTTTTTTCCGCCGCCGCGTCTCGGAAATTCTTTCAGCGGATCCGAGCATTCAGGTGGTCGGCACCGCAACCAACGGTAAAGAGGCGATTGATCAGGCGCTGGCGCTCAAGCCGGACGTGATCACCATGGACTACGAGATGCCGATGATGGACGGCATCACGGCGGTGCGGCACATCATGCAGCGCTGCCCGACCCCGGTGTTGATGTTCTCCTCGCTGACCCATGAAGGCGCTCGGGTCACCCTCGATGCGCTGGACGCCGGCGCAGTGGATTTCCTGCCGAAAAATTTCGAAGACATCTCGCGCAATCCGGAGAAGGTCAAGCAACTGCTGTGCGAGAAGGTGCATAGCATCTCGCGCAGTAATCGTCGTTTCAGTGCCTACAGTGCGCCTGCGCCAGTGGCTGCACCAGCACCGACGCCAGCTCCGGCGGCCTCGAGCTTCAGCAGCCACAGCACCAGCGCGCCGGTACGTCCGGCTCCAGCGCCGGCACCGACTCGCGCCCCGGCCGCCAGCGCGTCGTCGCCAGCGCCGAAACGCAAAGCCTACAAACTGGTTGCCATCGGTACTTCGACTGGCGGCCCGGTTGCCCTGCAGCGGGTGCTGACTCAGTTGCCAGCAAACTTCCCGGCGCCGATCGTGCTCATCCAGCACATGCCGGCAGCGTTCACCAAGGCCTTTGCCGAGCGTCTCGACAAGCTCTGCCGCATCAGCGTCAAGGAAGCCGAGGATGGTGACATCCTGCGTCCGGGCCTGGCGTTGCTCGCACCGGGTGGCAAGCAAATGATGATCGATGGCCGTGGCGCGGTGAAGATTCTGCCGGGCGACGAGCGTCTGAATTACAAGCCGTGCGTGGACATTACCTTCGGTTCCGCAGCCAAGTCCTACGGCGACAAAGTTCTGGCGGTTGTATTGACCGGCATGGGCGCCGATGGCCGTGAAGGCGCGCGTCTGCTCAAGCAGGGCGGCAGCGCGGTGTGGGCACAAGATGAGGCAAGCTGCGTGATCTACGGCATGCCGATGGCCATCGTCAAAGCCGACCTCGCCGACGCGGTGTACAGCCTCGACGACATCGGCAAGCACATTGTCGAGGCGTGTCTCTGATGGATGTTCTAAGCCTTATCGGGATCATCATGGCGTTCGTCGCCATCATCGGTGGTAACTACCTGGAAGGGGGGCACCTCGGTGCGCTGGCCAACGGCCCGGCGGCATTGATCGTACTGGGCGGCACCATCGGTGCCGCACTGCTGCAATCGCCGATGAGCGCGTTCAAACGCGCCATGCAGATCCTCGCCTGGATTCTGTTTCCGCCACGGGTCGATCTGGCCGGTGGCATCGATCGCGTCGTCAACTGGAGCCTCACCGCGCGCAAGGAAGGCCTGCTGGGCCTCGAAGGCGTGGCGGATGCCGAACCGGACAACTACTCGCGCAAAGGCTTGCAATTGCTGGTCGACGGCGCCGAGCCGGAAGCGATCCGCAGCATCCTCGAGGTGGATTTCTACACCCAGGAAGCCCGCGACATCGAAGCAGCGAAAGTCTTTGAAAGCATGGGCGGCTACGCGCCAACCATCGGCATCATCGGTGCGGTGATGGGCCTGATTCACGTGATGGGTAACCTCGCCGATCCGACGCAACTGGGCAGCGGTATCGCGGTGGCATTCGTCGCCACCATTTACGGTGTCGCCAGTGCCAACCTGGTGTTGTTGCCAGTGGCGGCCAAGCTCAAGTCAATCGCGTTGCGGCAGTCGCGTTATCGCGAAATGTTGTTGGAAGGGATCCTGTCGATCGCCGAAGGTGAAAACCCTCGCTCCATTGAGTTGAAGCTGCAAGGCTTCATGGATTAAGGGAATAACCTCATGGCTCGTCGTCGCCACCAGGAAGAGCATGTAAACCACGAACGCTGGCTGGTTTCCTACGCTGACTTCATCACCTTGCTGTTCGCGTTCTTCGTGGTGATGTACTCGATTTCGTCGATCAACGAAGGCAAGTACAAAGTCATTTCCGAAGCGCTGATCGGGGTCTTTACCGACTCCGACCGCTCGCTCAAACCGATTCCGATTGGCGAAGAACGGCCGAAAACCGTGACTCCGGCCAAGCCACTGGTCAAAGACGCCGAACAGGTCGACGCCGGTATCGCCGGCGCCAGTGACCCGCTGAAAAGCATCGCCGATGACATCAGCGCCGCCTTCGGTGACTTGATCAGCTCCAATCAGATGACCGTGCGCGGCAATGAGCTGTGGGTCGAGATCGAACTCAACTCCAGCCTGTTGTTCGGCAGCGGCGACGCCATGCCAAGTGACATCGCCTTCAACATCATCGACAAGGTGGCGGCGATCCTCAAACCGTTCGATAACCCGATCCACGTCGAAGGCTTCACCGATGATCAGCCCATCCGCACCGCGCAGTACCCGACCAACTGGGAGCTGTCCTCGGCGCGTTCGGCGAGCATCGTGCGCATGCTGGCGATGCAGGGTGTGAACCCTGGCCGCCTGGCGTCGGTGGGTTACGGCGAGTTCCAGCCGGTCGCCAATAACGCCACTGCAGAAGGCCGTGCGAAAAACCGTCGGGTGGTGCTGGTGGTGTCGCGCAATCTCGATGTGCGCCGCAGCCTCACCGGCACCGGAACCGCCAATGCGCAACCGGACGCCGCGTTGAAGCGTGCTGGCACACAAACTGCACCGACCCCGGTCAAGACGCCGGGACGCGAGAGTGCCGTCAATTCTCCGTCACCCGCATTAACACGCTGAGCTATGTCTCGGTCGAGCATATCGGCCGGGAGGAACGAACTGAATGAGAGTCTGGGCAGTCGCCAATCAAAAGGGTGGTGTCGGTAAAACCACATCTTCCATCGCTTTAGCCGGGTTGCTGGCCGAGGCGGGCAAGCGCGTGGTTGTGGTCGATCTCGACCCGCACGGCTCGATGACCAGCTATTTCGGCTACGACCCCGACAGCCTGGAACACAGCAACTACGACCTGTTTCTGCACAAGGGCAGCGTGCCGCAAGGCCTACCGGGGCAGTTGCTGTTGTCGACCAGTGACGAGCGTATTTCCCTGCTGCCGTCGAGCACCGCACTGGCGACGCTTGAGCGGCAGTCGCCTGGGCAGAGTGGCTTGGGGCTGGTGATCGCCAAGAGTCTGGCGCAGTTGTGGCAGGACTTCGATTACGCCGTGATCGACAGCCCGCCGTTGCTTGGCGTGCTGATGGTCAACGCCCTCGCGGCGAGCCAGCAACTGGTGATCCCGGTGCAGACCGAACACTTGGCCGTCAAAGGTCTGGAGCGCATGGTCAACACCTTGGCGATGATCAACCGCTCACGCAAACAGGCGCTGCCGTTCAGCATCGTGCCGACCCTGTTTGACCGCCGCACGCAAGCCTCGATGCACACCTTGCGCGTGCTGCGTGACAAGTTTCCCGACGAGATCTGGCAGGGTTACATCCCGGTCGATACCCGTCTGCGCGACGCCAGCCGAGCCGGTGTCACTCCTTCGCAATTCGACGGCAAGAGCCGTGGCGTGCTGGCGTATCGCGCGCTGCTCAAGCATCTGTTAGCGCAACAGCTTGTTCCGCAGGTGGCTTGAGCATGAATCGCCCGGTCAAGCTCACCTCGCGTCCGCAATTGGCGCTGCAGTCTTATCTGGATAATTTGCTGCTGGAAATTCCTGAGGAGCTGCCGCCGGTCATTGAGGCGCAGCCTGAAGTTGTCGAAAGCACCGAGGCGCTGGACGAGTTCCAGGCTGCAGTACTGGAAGAGCAGGCTCGTGACGCACAGAAAGCGGCCAGGCCTGCTGCGCCGGTTTCTGCGCCTGCCGTTGCACCTGTGGCGAAAGCGCCGGTGGCACTGATCGAAGAGGCCGAGCCGGTTCGCGCGCCAGTCTCGACACTGGCACCGCTGCTGCAAACCCAATTGCTGAAAACCGCGCCAGAACCGGCCGTGGTCGAAGCGGCTCCGGCACCTGCTCCGGTTGTACCCGCACCCGTCGAGCAGACGCTGGTCCTGCCGCTGGTGGAAGTGCATCTGCCACCGAACAACACGCCGCCACCGGTGGAAACCGATGGCCGTCCGGCCTGGGCCTCGGAGGCGTTCGAATGCCTGCTGTTCGACGTCGCTGGCCTGACGCTGGCCGTGCCGCTGGTGTGCCTCGGCTCGATCTATTCGCTGGCCGGCCACGAGCTGACGCCGTTGTTCGGTCAGCCGGAATGGTTCCTCGGGATTCTGCCGAGCCAGGCCGGCAACCTGAAAGTGCTGGACACCGCGCGCTGGGTCATGCCGGATCGCTATCGCGATGACTTCCGTCAGGGCCTGCAATACGTGATTTCGGTACAAGGTTACGAGTGGGGCCTGGCGGTGCATCAGGTCAGCCGCTCGTTGCGTCTGGACCCGAATGAAATCAAATGGAGAAGTCACCGGGGTCAGCGGCCATGGCTCGCCGGCACGGTGATTGAGCACATGTGTGCATTGCTTGACGTTTCCGCACTGGCCGAGCTGATCGCCAGCGGTGGGGCAAAGCACCTCGGCGGCCACAAGCCGCTACATAAACCGACATAGCTGCCGACATAACAATCAGGCGACGGCATTGTTGAATGCCGCCACACAGAACACACACCGCTCAGAGCGGTTTTTTCGAGGGGTCAGGGTATGAGTAGTCAGGCGACGAATGCAAAAGGTTCTGAAGATCCGATCCTGCAATGGGTGACCTTCAAACTGGATAACGAAACCTACGGCATCAACGTGATGCGCGTGCAGGAAGTACTGCGCTACACCGAGATCGCTCCGGTGCCGGGCGCGCCGAGCTACGTGCTGGGCATCATCAACCTGCGCGGTAATGTGGTCACTGTGATCGACACCCGTCAGCGCTTTGGCCTGAGCACCGGTGAGATCAGCGACAACACCCGTATCGTCATCATCGAAGCCGACAAGCAAGTCGTTGGCATCATGGTCGACAGCGTGGCCGAAGTGGTTTACCTGCGTCAGTCGGAAATCGAGACGGCGCCGAACGTCGGCAACGAAGAGTCGGCCAAGTTCATCCAGGGCGTGTGCAACAAGAACAACGAGTTGCTGATCCTGGTCGAGCTGGACAAGATGATGAGCGAAGAAGAATGGTCGGAACTGGAGAGCATCTGATTTGATTCTCGAGGTCGCGGTCATTGTCCTGTTCCTCTTCTGGGCAGGCACACTGGCAATGTTTGTGTCGTACATCAAGGCGCAAAAAGTCATTGCTGCGCAACAGACACAGGGCGATGCGCTGCGTGATCAGCGCATCAAGGACCTGGCCAAGCGTGTCGACGATTACCAGAACGGCAACGTGCGCATGGGCGAAGCTCTGCATGAGTTGCGCGCGGTGGTGAGTCCGTTGCCGGACAAGATTGTCGCGCTTGAACAACGCGACCCGTCGAGCCTGTCATTCGCCCAGGCGGCGAAACTGGTGGGCATGGGCGCAAGCGTCGATGAGCTGACTCAGTCCTGTGGGTTGACCCAGGCTGAGGCGGAGTTGATGCGCAAACTTCACAAGAACTGATTTTTGCGCTCAAGCTGATGGCCTATTCGCGAGCAAGCTCGCTCCCACATTAGATCGGTGTACGCCGAACCAATGTGGGAGCGAGCTTGCTCGCGAAGGCGTCTTCGAAGTCTCAGTAATCATCCCCGCGATCGGTGACGTCCTTCTCGACCATCGGCGCATCCGGATCCTGCCCCTCGGGGAATTTGCCCTTCAGATTCCACGCAAACGCGATGATTTCGGCGATGGTGCGGTACAGCTCTTCAGGAATGCTGTCGCCCAATTCCATGCGCGCCAACAACCGTACCAGCTCGGCGTTCTCGTAGATTGGGACTTCGCAATCACGAGCAATGCGCAGGATTTCTTCGGCCAGTTCGTCATCACCCTTGGCGGTGAGGGTCGGGGCGTGGTTGCCATCGTATTTGAGGGCGATGGCCTGGCGTGGGGCAGTGGAATCGTTCATGCGGTTTCGTCGACCCAGCGGTGTTCGAGACGGGTTTGGTTGCCTTGCGGCGGGGTGCCGAGGTGGCAGTCGATGTCGCCGACGTTGAGCCCGCGATCGAGCAGGCGCTGGCGCAGGGCGAACAGGTTGTTTTCGATCAGGTCCGCGGTGTACGGCCGTTCGGCCCACAGTTGGCTGGACAGGCTGCCGGCGATCAACTGCGCCTGAATCTGCATCGGCCCGAGCGGTTCCATGTCGAACGCCAGATCGACGCGCCACAGTTGTTGCTTGGGCTCGCGCTCATCGCGGCGTTCGTTCGGCTGCGGTTCGCGCTCCGGCGCTTCTTCACGCTGGAACTTGACCTGCAACGGCACAATGTCTTGCAGGTTGCGCATGGGGATTTCCAGTTGCCAGGTGCTGAGCAGACGCCCATCGTCGGTAACGCCGGTCTGCTCCAGACTTGATAGTTGATGACTTTGCAGGCGCGATACCGCAGCGGCGGCGAGGCGCAACAACTGTTCCAGATCGCCTTCGCCGTCCAGACTTTGCAGCAGGCGGTCGGGCAGCGGGAAGCTGCTCGGCACAGGCTTGGCGCTGACCTGGCCGAGCATGCCGAGCGCATTACGCACGAAGCTTGGCAGCGCTTGCGCCAAGGTGTTGGCAGCGATGATCGCATTGAAACTGGTGCTGCTCGGCAGGCCTGGGGTCAGTTGTGCGATCAGCTTGAGCAGATCGGCCTTCATGTCCGGGGCCAGTGTCGGGTTCTGGCCGGTCAGCAGTTTGGCTTCGAGGAACGCGCCGCTGTTGGCCAGCGCCAGTGCGACGCCTTTGGCGGTGCTCAGTTGTTGCACGTCCGGGAGGCTGGCGAGCAGTTTGTCGACCACCGCGCGTAAATCCTGCGATGTCTGATCGGTATCGCTCGGCAGATTCTGCAAAGCATTCAGCAACCCTGTCAGGGAGGCCTGACGACTTTGCTGGCCGATCAGTTGCTGACTGACGGCCAGTTGTTCCTGACGACTGCTCATGGGCAGAAACTTGAGGGTTTGTGCATCTTCCACCAACGCCGACAGCAAAGTGCCGATGCGCAGCGGCTGCGGGCTGTCGATGGTCAGTGTGCTGCCGCTCTGCGCAGTATTGAGCAGAGTGACCAGGGAACGGAATACCGCGGCTTGCCCCGGCGTCTGCGGCAGCGCCTGCGAGGTCAGGACCTTGCCTTGCAGCAGCGTGCCGACCGGCAATTGCGCAGTATCGATGCGGGTGAGGGCGGCGACGCTGCTGGCAATCGCCTGCTGCACGGTAATCGCCAGGTTGCCCGCCGAGGGCTGGGTGATCGCCAGGTTGGTGCCTTGCGGCAACGGCAGGTTGCTGGTGGCTTGCACGGTGGTCTGGCGTCCGCCGTCGACGGTCACCTTGAGCAATAACTGAAAAGTCTGATCCGCCTGCTTGAGCGACAACACCTCGGCCTTGGCGCTTTGCCCGGCGCCAATCAGGCCTTCGACCGGGGTCAGCAGCTTGAGCAGCTCGCCGACCTGCGGGCGAACGGTCGCCGGGGTGGTGGGCGGCAGCGGGAGGATGTTCATTTCGCCTGTCATACGCGGACACAACCTGAGGAAAATGCACTCTTGAGAGTAAGGCACGACATGTATAATGCCGCCCGTCTTGCGCTTCGAATAAAAAACATAGCAATTGTTTGACCCAGCTCTCTAGAACGAGCCGTCAATGCATCTATGCTGCATCTCTTTAACGGCCGCGCCAGAGCCGACTTGAACCGTATAAGGCCCGTGATCCCTTGACCAGTCCTGTCCTGCAAACCGTTGCCCTCACGTGTGAACGTGACCTGCGGCTGCTCTTCGAAAATCTCGAATTGAGACTCGCCAGTGGCGATATGGTGCAGATCAGCGGACCCAACGGCAGCGGCAAGACCAGCCTTTTGCGTCTGTTGTCCGGGCTGATGCAGCCGACCGCCGGGCAAGTCCTGCTCAATGGTCAGCCGCTGACCGAACAACGCGGCGAACTCGCACGCAACCTGCTGTGGATCGGCCACGCCGCCGGGATCAAGGATTTGCTCACCCCGGAAGAAAACCTCTCCTGGCTCTGCGCCTTGCATCATCCCGCCGAACGCGACGCCATCTGGCAAGCGTTGGCAGCTGTAGGATTGCGTGGCTTCGAAGATGTTCCCTGCCACAGCCTGTCCGCCGGTCAGCAACGCCGCGTGGCGCTGGCACGCCTGTATCTGGACAGCCCGCCGCTGTGGATTCTCGATGAGCCGTTTACCGCACTCGACAAACAAGGCGTGGCGCAGCTCGAAGAGCATCTGGCCGGGCACTGCGAACGCGGTGGTCTGGTGGTCTTGACCACGCACCACACGCTGAGCCGGATGCCGGCCGGTTATCGCGACATTGATCTGGGGAACTGGGCAGTATGAGTGTGTTTGGCCTGCTGGTTGCCCGTGAATCCCGACTGCTGTTTCGCCGCCCGGCGGAACTGGCCAATCCGCTGATTTTCTTCGCCATCGTCATCGCTTTGTTCCCGCTGGCCGTCGGCCCGGAAACTCAAGTGTTGCAAAACCTGTCCCCCGGGTTAGTCTGGGTGGCGGCGCTGTTGTCGGTCCTGCTCTCGCTGGACGGGCTGTTCCGCAGTGATTTCGAAGATGGCTCGCTGGAACAGTGGGTCCTTTCGTCGCACCCGCTGCCACTTCTGGTCTTGGCCAAGGTGCTGGCACACTGGCTTTTCTCCGGGCTGGCACTGGTTCTGCTCTCACCGCTGCTGGCGTTGATGCTCGGTTTGCCTGCCGCCTGTCTGCCGGTTTTGCTGCTTTCGTTGCTGCTGGGCACACCGGTGCTGAGTTTGCTCGGCGCGGTGGGCGCGGCACTGACGGTCGGTTTGAAACGCGGCGGCCTGTTGCTGGCGCTGCTGATTCTGCCGTTGTACATCCCGGTGTTGATCCTCGGCAGTGGCGCCTTGCAGGCGGCCTTGCAAGGCATGCCGGCGACCGGGTATCTGCTGTGGCTGGGTAGCCTGACCGCCCTGGCGATCACCCTGACACCCTTTGCAATAGCTGCTGGCCTGAAGATCAGCGTCGGCGAATAATGAGGTCTGGTTAAAATTTAACCAGCAAAGACCCTGAGACTGCTCACACCGATGAGCGGCACCCGTGATGGAAACAGTATGAACTGGACCTGGTTTCACAAGCTCGGCTCGCCCAAGTGGTTCTATGGCATCAGCAGCAAGTTTTTGCCGTGGTTGAGCATCGCTGCGTTGCTGCTGATTGGCGTCGGCGTCGTTTGGGGCCTGGCCTTCGCGCCGCCGGATTATCAGCAAGGCAACAGCTTTCGCATCATCTACATTCACGTACCTGCCGCGATGCTCGCTCAGTCGATCTACGTGATGCTGGCGGTGTGCGGCATTGTGGGCCTGGTGTGGAAGATGAAACTGGCCGACGTCGCCCTGCAATGCGCCGCACCGATCGGTGCGTGGATGACCGCCGTGGCACTGGTCACCGGGGCGATCTGGGGCAAACCGACATGGGGTTCGTGGTGGGTCTGGGACGCGCGCCTGACCTCGATGCTGATTCTGCTGTTCCTGTATTTCGGCGTGATCGCGCTGGGCAATGCCATCAGCAACCGCGACAGCGCCGCCAAGGCCTGCGCCGTGTTGGCCATCGTCGGTGTGATCAACATCCCGATCATCAAATACTCGGTGGAATGGTGGAACACCCTGCACCAGGGCGCGACCTTCACCCTGACTGAAAAACCGGCGATGCCCGCCGAAATGTGGCTGCCACTGTTGCTGACCGTGCTGGGTTTCTACTGCTTCTTCGGCGCCGTGCTGTTGCTGCGCATGCGCCTTGAAGTGCTCAAGCGCGAAGCCCGCGCCAGTTGGGTAAAAGAAGAAGTGCAGCACAGTCTGGAGGCCGCTCGATGAGTTTTGCTTCATTCGGCGACTTCCTCGCCATGGGCCATCATGGCCTGTATGTCTGGTCGGCCTACGGCATCTGTCTGGCGGTGCTGATCCTCAACGTGGTGGCGCCGATTGCGGCCCGCAAGCGCTATCTGCAACAAGAGGCGCGTCGTCTGCGCCGGGAGAACGGCAAGTGAATCCGCTGCGCAAGAAACGTCTGATCATCATTCTGGCCATCCTGGTCGGGGTCGGCGCTGCCGTCGGCCTGGCCCTCAGCGCCCTGCAGCAGAACATCAATCTGTTCTACACGCCGACCCAGATCGCCAATGGCGAAGCGCCGCAAGACACGCGCATCCGCGCTGGTGGCATGGTTGAGGCCGGTTCGCTGCAGCGCTCGAAGGATTCGCTGGACGTCAGATTCGTCGTCACCGATTTCAATAAATCCGTGACCATCGCCTATCGCGGCATCCTCCCGGATCTGTTCCGCGAAGGGCAGGGCATCGTCGCCCTCGGCAAGCTCAACGCCGACGGCGTAGTGGTGGCCGATGAAGTGCTGGCCAAGCACGACGAAAAGTACATGCCGCCGGAAGTGACCAAAGCCTTGAAAGACAGTGGTCAATCGGCACCAACGCCTGCGAAGGAGGGTTGATTGATGACCTCGGCAATATTTATTCCTGAGCTCGGTCATCTGGCGATGATTCTGGCGCTGTGTTTTGCCCTGGTGCAGGCCGTGGTGCCATTGGTCGGAGCCTGGCGCGGTGACCGGTTCTGGATGAGTCTGGCCCAGCCCGCTGCATGGGGGCAGTTTGCCTTTTTGCTGTTTGCGTTCGGCATTCTGACCTACGCGTTCATGACCGATGACTTCTCCGTCGCCTATGTCGCCAATAACTCCAATACCGCGTTGCCGTGGTATTACAAGTTCAGCGCCGTATGGGGGGCCCACGAAGGTTCTTTACTGCTCTGGGCGCTGATCCTCGGTGGCTGGACTTTCGCAGTGTCGGTGTTCTCCCGGCAGTTGCCGCAAGTCATGCTGGCGCGGGTGCTGGCGGTGATGGGCATGATCAGCACCGGTTTCCTGCTGTTCCTGATCCTCACCTCCAACCCGTTCAAGCGCATCCTGCCGCAAATGCCCAGCAATGGCGCTGACCTCAATCCACTGTTGCAAGACATCGGCCTGATCGTTCACCCGCCAATGTTGTACATGGGCTACGTCGGTTTTTCGGTGGCGTTCGCCTTCGCCATCGCCGCGTTGATGGGCGGTCGTCTTGATGCCGCGTGGGCGCGCTGGTCACGTCCGTGGACTATCGTCGCCTGGGCGTTCCTCGGCATCGGCATCACCCTCGGTTCGTGGTGGGCGTACTACGAACTCGGCTGGGGTGGCTGGTGGTTCTGGGACCCGGTGGAAAACGCCTCCTTCATGCCATGGCTGGTCGGCACCGCGCTGATCCATTCGCTGGCGGTCACGGAAAAACGTGGCGTGTTCAAGAGCTGGACGGTGTTGCTGGCGATTGCCGCGTTCTCGCTGAGCCTGCTTGGGACCTTCCTCGTACGTTCCGGCGTGCTGACTTCGGTGCATGCGTTTGCCTCCGATCCGGAGCGCGGCGTGTTCATTCTGATCTTCCTGTTGTTCGTGGTTGGCGGTTCGCTGACGCTGTTCGCTTTGCGTGCGCCAGTGGTCAAGAGTCAGGTCGGCTTCAACCTGTGGTCGCGGGAAACCCTGCTGCTGGGCAACAACCTGGTGCTGGTGGTGGCGGCGTCGATGATTCTGCTCGGCACGCTGTATCCACTGATTCTCGATGCCCTCAGCGGCGCGAAAATGTCGGTCGGCCCGCCGTACTTCAACGCGCTGTTCATTCCATTGATGGCGTTGCTGATGCTGGTCATGGCGGTCGGTGTGATCGTCCGTTGGAAGGACACTCCAGTGAAATGGCTGGCCGGCATGCTGACGCCAGTACTGCTCGGCAGCGTCGCGCTGGCGGTGGTGGCCGGTGTCGCTTACGGCGATTTCAACTGGGCGGTGATTGCGACCTTCCTGCTCGCTGCATGGGTGTTGCTCGCCGGTGCACGTGACATCGTCGACAAGACTCGCCACAAAGGCCTGATCAAAGGCCTGCCAACCCTGACCCGCAGCTATTGGGGCATGCAGATCGCCCACCTCGGCATTGCCGTGTGTGCGCTCGGTGTGGTGTTGTCGAGCCAGAACAGTGCCGAACGCGATCTGCGTCTGGCGCCGGGCGAGTCGATGGACCTGGCCGGTTACCACTTTGTTTTCGAAGGTGCCAAACACTTCGAGGGGCCGAACTTTACCTCTGATAAAGGCACCATTCGGGTCATTCGTGATGGCAAGGAAATCAGCGTGCTGCACCCGGAAAAACGCCTGTACACCGTGCAGAACTCGGTGATGACCGAAGCCGGGATCGACGCCGGTTTCACCCGTGACCTCTACGTTGCCCTCGGCGAGCCGCTGGACAACGGCGCGTGGGCGGTGCGCGTGCACGTCAAGCCGTTCGTGCGCTGGATCTGGTTCGGCGGTCTGCTCACCGGGTTCGGTGGTTTGCTGGCAGCGCTCGATCGACGGTATCGGGTCAAGGTAAAAGCCAAGGTGCGTGAAGCGCTGGGCATGACGGGAGCGGCGGCATGAGACGTTGGTTGATGCTGGTGCCACTGGCGATTTTCCTGCTGGTGGCGGTGTTTCTTTATCGCGGTCTGTACCTCGACCCGGCGGAGCTGCCGTCGGCGATGATCAACAAGCCCTTCCCGGAGTTTTCCCTGCCGAACGTGCAGGGCGACAAGCACCTGACCAAGGCTGACATTCTCGGCAAACCGGCACTGGTCAATGTCTGGGGCACCTGGTGCATTTCCTGCCGGGTCGAGCATCCGGTGCTGAACAAACTCGCCGAGCGCGGCGTGGTGATCTACGGCATCAACTACAAGGACACCAACGCCGATGCCTTGAAGTGGCTGGCTGAATTCCATAATCCATATGCGCTGGACATCCGTGACGATGAAGGCTCGCTGGGCCTGAACCTCGGTGTATACGGTGCACCGGAAACCTTCTTCATCGACGCCAAGGGCATCATCCGCGACAAATATGTCGGTGTGATCGATGAGCAGGTCTGGCGTGAAAAACTCGCGGCCAAGTATCAGGCGCTGGTCGATGAGGCGAAGCCATGAAGCGTTTTCTGGCTGCGCTGGTTTTGGGCTTGAGTCTGGTCGGTGTCGCCCATGCCGCGATCGATACGTATGAGTTTGCCAAAGAAGGTGATCGCGAGCGTTTCCGTGAACTGACCAAGGAGCTGCGCTGCCCGAAGTGCCAGAACCAGGACATCGCCGATTCCAACGCGCCGATTGCCGCTGACCTGCGCAAAGAGATTTTCCGCATGCTCGGCGAGGGCAAGGACAATCAGCAGATCATCGATTTCATGGTTGATCGTTACGGTGATTTCGTCCGCTACAAACCGGCGCTCAACGCCAAGACCGCATTGCTGTGGTTCGGCCCGGCCGGTTTGCTGCTCGGTGGTCTGGTGGTGATCGCGGTGATTGTTCGCCGTCGTCGCGGCCAGCGCGCCGAGACTCCGCAAGCGCTGTCCAGCGAAGAGCGTCAGCGCCTCGACCAACTGTTGGATAAAAACCAAGAATGATTGATTTCTGGCTTGCCGCAGGGCTGTTGCTTCTGGTCGCCCTGAGTTTTCTGCTGATCCCGGTGCTGCGTGAACGTCGCGCCCAGCGTGAAGAGGATCGTACTGCCCTGAACGTTGCGCTGTATCAGGAGCGTGTCGCCGAGTTGCAAGCGCAACAGGCTGAAGGCGTGCTCGATGCCGCGCAAATGGACAGCGGCCGCGCCGAGGCTGCGCGTGAGTTGTTGGCAGATACCGAAGGCGTCAGCGCGCCACGGGTTTCCCGACTGGGCAAACCATTGCCGCTGTTGGCCGCTGTGTTGGTGCCCGTGTTGGGTCTGGGTCTGTATATGCATTTCGGTGCTGCCGACAAGGTCGAGCTGACCCGTGAATTCGCCCAGGCTCCGCAGTCGATGGAAGAGATGACCCAGCGTTTGGAGCGTGCCGTCGCTGCGCAGCCGGACTCCGCTGAAGGCCTGTATTTCCTCGGTCGTACCTACATGGCGCAAGAGCGTCCGGCGGACGCGGCGAAGATGTTCGAACGCGCCGCCAACCTGGCCGGTCGCCAGCCGGAACTGCTCGGCCAGTGGGCGCAGGCGCAGTATTTTGCTGATGGCAAAAAGTGGTCGGCGAAGATTCAGGCGCTGACTGACGAGGCTCTGAAAGCTGACCCGAAAGAAGTCACCAGCCTCGGCTTGCTGGGCATCGCCGCTTTCGAGGGTGAGCGTTATCAGGAAGCCATCGATTACTGGAACCGCTTGCTTGCGCAACTGCCGCCGGAGGATAACTCCCGCGCCGCGCTGCAAGGCGGGATCAAACGTGCCGCCGAACGTCTGGAAGCCAGTGGCGGCAAAGTTGCTCAGGCACCGGTAGCCGCGAAAGCCGCGCTGTTGAAAGTCAGCGTCGATCTGGCCAGCGAACTGAGAAGCAAAGTGCAACCGGGCGACAGCGTATTCATCTTCGCCCGCGCCACCTCCGGCCCACCGGCACCGCTGGCCGCCAAACGCCTGACCGTGGCCGATCTGCCGGTGACCGTCGAACTGGGCGATGCCGACGCAATGATGCCGCAGTTGAAACTGTCGAACTTCCCTGAAGTCCAACTGGTTGCGCGCATCTCCCGCGCCGGCCAACCGACTGCCGGCGAGTGGGTTGGTCGCAGCGGCCCACTGGCCAGCAGCACCACTGCGCTACAAAAACTGACCATCGACAGCCCGGACAAATAGCCGGACACAACAGGAAAGCACCGCCATGCACACCATCGCCCGAATCACAGTCCTCACACTGGCCCTGGGCTTGAGTGCATGTGCGGTGCAACGACCGGAACCGACGACCAACCTGCCGCCGATCCCGCCGTCACAACCCAGCCCGACTCCGTCGACCTCACCGACCCCGGGCAAAAGCATCCCGGCAAAACCGGCCAAACCCGTGCCGCGCACCTCGGCCAGCTTCGCCCCGCCACCGGGTGGCAACAGCCACTGGGACCAGAAACTCGGCGTCTACGTCCTCGACGACCAGACCAACACCTTCTACCGCCAGCGCACCTACTACCGCTGGAACAACGGCTGGAGCCGCTCGATCAGCCCCAACGGCCCGTGGGAAGACACCAACATCCACGGCGTGCCACCGGGGCTGGGCAAGCAGTTTCAGTGAGTGCGGTAAGGAGTCATTGATTTTCTTCGCGGTTTCACCCGACGTGAAACTCGACTGTGCTGCTTGAGTTTTGCGCGAAGCGCTGCAACAGTGGCGCGATGTAAGTCTATTATCCTGTGCGTTGAATCCGCAGGATGAAAAGTGGGGAAAGGATTGTGTTAAAGAGCTTGAAACTCAGCCACGTAGGGCCGCTCCCAGAACTGGATGTGAAGTTCTCCAGTCGGTTGAATTTGATCACTGGTGATAATGGTCTGGGTAAAAGCTTTCTGCTCGATATCGCGTGGTGGGCCTTGACGCGAAAATGGCCAGGAGATTTAAACCGTGCCTTGACGGGGGCGGGCATGGTTCGCCCAACTGATCCCGCCAAGGCCAGCATCGAATTTTCCGTGTCAGCGAAAACAAAGGATGTTTCCTACAAAACATCTTTTTCGCCATTGGACCAAGCATGGACGGGCAAGGCGGGGCGTCCGATTAACCCTGGCCTGGTGCTTTATGCAATGGCCGATGGAAGTTTTGCTGCCTGGGATCCTGCAAGAAACTATTGGCTGAAAAAAGGTAATCTCGATGTGCAGGACCGAGTGCCTGGCTATGTTTTCAGCGCACGGGAAATCTGGGATGGCTTGGTCGATAGTGAGCGCGGTCTGCTATGTAACGGACTGATCGTGGATTGGGCAAGTTGGTACAAAGAGAAAGGTGAATCCTATGACCATTTGTGTGCGGCGCTCGCCAAGTTGTCTCCTGAGGAAGGCGAAAGTCTTGTTCTCGGACCGCTGACGCGTATCAGTCTGGATGATCCGCGGGACATTCCGACTTTGAAAATGCCTTATGGTCAGGACGTTCCTGTCGTTCATGCGTCTTCGGGGATGAAGCGCGTGCTCGCAATTGCCTATCTGTTGGTCTGGAGTTGGCAGGAGCATGTCAAAGCCTCCGCATTGCTTGGGCAGGAGACAACGCCTCGTCTCACCTTCTTGATTGATGAAGTGGAGTCTCATCTTCATCCGCGTTGGCAGCGGTCGGTCGTCGGAGCATTACTTGACGTGGTAACGGCATTATCCCCGAATGCGCAGGTGCAGATCTTGCTGGTCACTCACTCGCCGTTGGTCATGGCATCCGTCGAACCTCGTTTTGATGATTCTCAAGATGCATGGTTTGATCTTGATCTCGCAAAAAGTCGCGAAACCGGAGAAACGGAAGTTCAGTTTAAACAACGTGAATTCGTTCGTTTGGGCGAAGTATCTCGGTGGCTGACCAGTGATGCATTTGACTTGGGAAGCGCTCGCTCGATCGAGGCGGAGAAAGCGTTGGAGGAAGCTTCCAGAATTCTGTCAGAAGAAGTCCTTGATGAGCAGTTGGCAATCTCCCTTGATTTGAAGCTGCGTAAACTTCTTGGAGATACCGACCCTTTCTGGATTCGATGGCGATATATAGGGATGAAGCAGGGCTGGTTGGAATGATTCCAGTACAGTTGAAACCTGAGCCAGCGACTTTCGATGCCAGGGTCCGTGTCAGGGGACTGGCATATCTCAAGAAAAACGGTTTTGCTCTGCATCTGGGGCTTCCGTCTGGGACAGAACCACCGTCTTATTGGCGAGAAAGCCTCGATGATTTACATGTCGCCTATGAGGGCGTATGCGCTTATCTGGGAATCTACTTTGAGCGGGTAAGTGGATTAAGTGTCGATCATTACATTGCCAAGTCTACCAATGCGCAGGGTATCTACGAGTGGGATAATTATCGCCTCGCTTGTTCAACTCTCAATAGCAGAAAGCGCGACTACAGTACGGTGCTGGATCCTTGTTATCTGGCTAGCGATCTTTTTCGTCTCCAATTGTCGAGTGGGCATATTTACCCTAAACCGGGGCTTGGGGCGGCTCCGACGAGGGTGATTGAACAGACTATTGAAAGACTGGGACTAGATGACGCCACTTGTCGAGAAATGCGTGCGAGGCGTTTTCAAGAGTACATTCAGTACAATTTGCCTCAGGCCTATCTAAAAAAGATGTCGCCCTTTATATGGGCAGAAGCCTACCGACAGGGACTTCTATGAGCCTTGATGCGCTTCAGTCGTAGCGTCCACTCCTTCATCACCGGCACTACCGCGCCGCTGTCCAGTTCCGGGGCGAACATCCATTGCGAGGCGATGGTCAGGCCTTGGTCGGCAAGTACCGCGGCACGCGAGCCTTCAGCGGCGTTGAAGCGAAGGCGCCCGCTGAGGGTCTGGGTCCATCCCATGTCCTTGCACAATCTTGAAGTTGTGCGAGAACCTTGTAGGCCTTCGCCTGCATTATTCAGGGTATTGGATGTCAGCCGCTGAGTGTAATCGGCTCGTATTGCGATGCAATGAATCACACTCTGTAAAACAACCGGACGTCGCTCTCTGGATTTCTGTGCTTGAGCAAAGATAACTCTAGGTTATTTTTAAAAGGCCAAGGCAAGGAGGCGGTTGGTGCAAAGCAGGCTATTGATCAAGGAGCTGGAGGAGGCAGGCTGGACGCTGGATCGGGTCACCGGCAGTCATCACATTTTCAGGCACCGTTACAACCCGTACACGATTCCCGTTCCTCACCCGAAAAAGGATTTGCCACTGGGGACGGTCGAGGCGTGCCGGGCTGTACAACCCGCCAGCCAGTTACCAAGGAGATCCATAATGCAATATCCAATCTGCATCGAATGGGGTGACGAAAATACCGCCATCGGTATTCAGATCCCCGATATTCCCGGCGCCGTTACGGCAGGGGACAGCTTTGAAGATGCCTACAATGCGGCGGTTGAGATCGCCCACATCATGCTGCAAGAGATTGCGGCGGACGGTGAGTCGATTCCTATGCCGACATCGGCATCCGCCCATAGCAGTAATCCGGAATTCGCCGATATGGGCTGGGGCATGCTGGAACTGGATATCTCGCCGTATCTCGGCAAGACCGAGAAGGTCAACGTGACGCTGCCCGGTTACGTGATCCAGCGCATCGATCGTTATGTGCGCGAACACAATGTCAAAAGCCGCTCCTCCTTTCTGGCGGATGCGGCAATGGAGAAACTGGTTCGTTATTAAGCTTCATTGCTCCCCCAGGCTCAATGAATAACCTGTGGGAGCGAGCCTGCTCGCGAAGCTTTTAACGCCTTACGCCGTCGCCAATGAACCACGCTGCGAAACACTCAAAAACCGCAACAACGCCAATAACGGAAACACACTCCCCACAATCACGATCCACAACCAGCCGCCATGTTCATACACCGCACTCGCCACCGAGGAGCCGAAGGCGCCGCCGATGAAGATGCTGGTCATGTACAGCGCGTTCAAACGGCCACGGCTTTTCGCGTCCAGCGAGTAGACTGCGCGCTGACCGAGGACCATGTTCATCTGCACGCAGAAGTCGAGCACCACGCCGGTCACGGCCAGGCCGATGACGCTGTAGGCAGGGTGGATGAACGCCGGCAGGAAACTCAGGCTGGCGAATAGCATGGCCAGCAGCGAAGCGATGCGGGTGTGGCCGGCGTCGGCCAGGCGTCCGCTGATCGGCGCGGCGATGGCACCGATGGCGCCGACCAGGGCGAAGATGGCGATTTCGCTTTGTGACAGGCCATGGTTACGCGCCAGTTCCAGCGGCACCGCAGTCCAGAACAGGCTGAACGTGGCGAACATGCAGCCCTGATAAAGCGCCCGTTGACGCAGTACCGGTTGCTGGCGCAACAGCGTCCACAGCGAACCGATCAGTTGGCCGTAGGTGGCGCTGTGATCTGGTTGGCGCTTGGGCACGGTCAACGCCAATACAACGCTGATCGCCGCCATCAGTGCGGCAGCTATCATGAACATCGCGCGCCAGCCCAAGTGGTCGGCCACCACGCTCGACACCGGTCGCGCCAACAGGATGCCCAGCAGCAAGCCGCCCATGATCCCGCCGACCACACGGCCACGGGATTCTTCCGGTGCCAGATGCGCCGCCAGTGGAATCAGGATTTGTACCGATACCGAACTGAAGCCGACCAGCAGCGAGATCAGCAAAAACACATTCGGCTGATCGGTAAACGCCGCCGCCAACAGGCTGGCAATCGCCACCACCGTGGTGATGATCATCAACCGGCGGTTCTCCAGCAGATCACCCAGCGGCACGAGGAAAAACAGGCCCAGCGCATAACCGATCTGCGTCAGCGAGACGATGAAACTGGCCACGGTGTCGGAGAGACCGATGTCCGGCGCGATCAGGCCGATGATTGGCTGCGCGTAGTAAATATTGGCAACGATGGCGCCGCAGCAGAAGGCGAACAGCAGCACCATGCCTCGGGTCATTGCGTGAGTGGCGGTGGTCATAAGGTTTCTCGATCCAGCGAAAGGGGATGCGCTAAGGCTATGGGGCAAACCGGATGGGCAGAAGACGCCTTCGGTTGATATCAGTTATTCCGTTGCGGAATGAACGGTGGCTGTCGCCCGTCAGCCATCGGCGAACCTTGCGTCCGACCGTTGCGGGTCGATGATACATTCACTTACATCCTGTTCGATAGCGTGCTTATGTTTGCAACGGCGATCTGGCGGTGAGCAACGGGCGGGTGCTGACGGTGAACTACAAGGGTGGGCAGCAGAAGATTCTGGTGCCGGAGGATGTGCCGATCGTCAAGCTGCTGCCGGGGGATTGGAGTTTGCTGAAGGTTGGGGTGCAAATTGTTGCGTTCGTCACGCAGAGTGAGGAATGACACGCTGACGGCGCAATCGATTTCTGCGGGTAAGGATGGGGTAAGGGTAAAGCGCCCACAAAAAAGGCGACCCCTGCGGATCGCCTTTTTCATGCCAGCCTAAACCTTACTGCCCGCTGTAAATCTGATCAAAAACCCCACCATCATTGAAGTGAGTCTTCTGCACCGTACGCCAGTCACCAAAGGTCTTCTCCACCGAGAGGAAATCAACTTTCGGGAAACGGTCGGTGTACTTCGCCAGCACCGCCGGATCACGCGGACGCAGGTAGTTTGCCGCCGCAATCTCCTGACCTTGCGGCGACCACAGGTACTTCAGATACTCATCCGCCGCCGCACGCGAGCCTTTCTTGTCGACCACTTTGTCGACCACGGACACCGGTGGCTCAGCCTCAGCCGAAACACTCGGGTAGACCACTTCGAACTGATCACGACCAAACTCGCGGGCAATCATTTCCGCTTCGTTTTCGAAGGTCACCAGCACGTCGCCGATCTGATTGGTCATGAACGTAGTAGTGGCGGCGCGGCCACCGGTGTCCAGCACCGGCGCTTGCTTGAACAGTTTGCCGACGAAGTCCTTGGCCTTGTTCTCGTCGCCGCCGTTCTTCAGCACATAACCCCAAGCCGACAGGTAGGTGTAGCGGCCGTTACCCGAGGTTTTCGGGTTTGGCACGATCACTTGCACGCCATCCTTGAGCAGATCCGGCCAGTCTTTCAGCGCTTTCGGGTTGCCTTTGCGGACGATGAACACCGTGGCCGAGGTGAACGGTGCGCTGTTGTTCGGCAGACGCGTGACCCAGTTTTCCGGGACCAGTTTGCCGTTGTCGGCGAGGGCGTTGATGTCGGTGGCCATGTTCATGGTGATGACGTCAGCCGGCAGGCCGTCGATGACCGAGCGCGCTTGCTTGCTCGAGCCGCCGAAGGACATCTGCACGGTGATGTTTTCGTTGTGCTCGGCTTGCCAGTGTTTCTGGAACGCAGTGTTGTAGTCCTTGTAGAAATCGCGCATCACGTCGTAGGAAACGTTGAGCAGCGTCGGGGCTGCCTGAGCGATGTTGGCCAAGGCCAGGCCGGCGGCGAGAAGTGAGGCGCCAAAGAGTTTTTTCACTGCGCATTCCTTGTTTTATCGGTGTAGAAGCAGGGGGTGATGTTCAATTGCCACTGACTATAACGGGGCGCGTATAGTCGTTTAAAGATTAAAAAGCTCTTTGCTTATTCCAGTCTCTTGAACAGCGCATTGCCGCATCGCGAGCAAAACGCCGCGCCATGTTCATGGCTGTTTTTCTTGCAGACCGGGCAGTCGTGTTGCAGCTGTTCACCGCGCATGGCGTTGGCCAGTTCAGCGGTGAAAATCCCCGTCGGCACGGCGATGATCGAGTAACCGGTGATCATCACCAGCGACGAAATCACCTGACCCAGCGGGGTCTTCGGCACGATGTCGCCGAAGCCCACCGTGGTTAAGGTGACGATAGCCCAATAGATGCCTTTGGGAATGCTGGTGAAGCCGTGCTCCGGGCCCTCGATCACGTACATCAAGGTGCCGAACACCGTCACCAGGGTGCAGACGCTGACCAAGAACACGACGATCTTCTGCTTGCTGCCACGCAGCGCTGACATCAGGTAGTTGGCTTGCTTGAGGTACGGGCTGAGTTTGAGCACACGGAAGATCCGCAGCATGCGGATGATCCGAATGATCAGCAGGTACTGCGCATCGCTGTAATACAGGGCGAGGATGCCGGGCACGATCGCCAGCAAATCCACCAGCCCGTAAAAGCTGAAGGCGTAGCGCAACGGCTTGGGCGAACAGTACAGGCGCAGGATGTACTCGCCGAGAAAGATGATCGTGAAGCCCCACTCGATGTAGGCCAGCACGTTCGCGTAGTTCTGGTGAATGCTGTCGATGCTGTCGAGCATCACGATCACCAGACTGGCGAGGATGATCAACAGCAGGATGCCGTCGAAGCGACGCCCGGCGCGGGTATCGCTCTGGAAAATCATGACGTAAAGCCGTTCGCGCCAATCGTTGCTGCTGTCCATGGATAACGCCTGAATCGAAGATCAGCGCAGCCTAGGTTGATTCTCCCCGTGAGCGCAAGGCGCACGCTCGACGCTGGCTTTGCCGAGCATCTGAATCCCGGCGCGGATCAGCCAGCCGGCGAGGATGAACGGCGCGGTCAGCGTGGCGAGGCCGACGGCGGCAAACAGTGGCGTCACCAGCAGCGCCAGGACGATGCCGAGCAGCGGCAGCCACGGTTGTTGGCGTTGCGCGGAGAAGGCGAGGGCGGCGAGCACGGCGTTGTAACTGCCGAGGCCTGACAGCGCAGCGCTGGTTTCGTGGTGCAGCAGGCTGGAACCAAGGCCGATCGCCGAGGCGAGCATTGCCCAGCAAAACGCCCGACGATCAGCGATCAGCAAACCAATGGCGATCAATGCGCCGGCCAGTGGATGACCGAGAAACATCACCTGGCCCAAGCCATGCAGTTCGGCGGCGAGCAGGTTCAGTGTGTTCATCTCGATGTGCGCGATCTGCGCCGACGGTTCGGCGAACAGCAGCAGAACCCAGCTCAGCGCCACGAACGGCGAGGTGTAGGCCGGAATCGATCGACTGCGGTAGACATGTTTGAGCCATTGCTGGGTGACCATCGCACTCAAGCCGCCAGCGGCAAGAATCAGCGGCGGCAGCATTGGCGACCAAGGGAAATACAGGCTCAGTAGCAGGCCGAGCAAAATGCCGTTGTAGCTGAACAGCCCGGCCTGGCGATCAGCCTTGGCGTAGTTGCGTCGCTGCGCAGTGAGCAAACCGGCGACGGCGCCGAGCAGCGCACCGGCGAACAGCACGGGTGCCGTCAGCAGAATCGCCAACAGGCACAGCAGGCCGCACAGCGGATGGCGCTGAAGGAATATCTGACTGAAACCGTTGAGCAAAGCCTCGGCCCAGTCGGGGCAGTGGGTGTTGAAATGATTGGCAGGCATTTTGAGAAAATCTGGGCAGTTGATCGTTCCCACGCTCTGCGTGGGAATGCCTCAAAGGACGCTCTGCGTCTGCTCTTGGGACGCAGAGCGTCCCGGGCCGCATTCCCACGCGGAGCGTGGGAACGATCATGGTGGGCGGTTAAATCAATGTTTCGATCCGCAGCGAGTTGGTCGATCCAGGCTGGCCGAACGGCACGCCGGCAGTGATCAGCAGCGTGTCGCCACGCTCGGCCATGCCTTGGGCCTGGGCGATTTCCAGCGCGGTCGAGCAGACCTCATCGACCTGACGCAGGCGATCGTTGACCACCGAATGAATCCCCCACGCCACGCTCAAACGCCGTGCGGTCTGCAGGTTTGGTGTGAGGTTGAGGATCGGCGCTTTCGGCCGTTCCCGCGCTGCACGCAAACTCGACGCACCGGACTCGCTGTAGTTGACCAGCACCGCCACCGGCAGCACGTTGCTGATACGCCGGATCGCGCAGCTGATCGCATCGGAAACGGTCGCTTCAGCTTTCGGCCGGCTGACGTCGAGCTGGGTCTGATAGTCCGGACCGTTTTCCACCTGGCGAATGATCTTGCTCATCATCTGCACGGCTTCCAGCGGGTACTCACCGGACGCGGTTTCTGCCGACAGCATCACCGCGTCAGCGCCTTCGGCCACGGCGTTGGCAACGTCCGTTACCTCAGCGCGGGTCGGGGCAGGGGAGAAGCGCATCGACTCAAGCATCTGCGTTGCCACCACCACTGGTTTACCGAGTTCGCGGCAGGTAGTGATGATGTTTTTCTGAATCTGCGGCACGCTTTCCGCCGGCACTTCAACGCCGAGGTCACCGCGAGCGACCATGATCGCGTCGCTCAGCTCAGCGATTTCACGCAGTTGTTCAACCGCCGACGGCTTCTCGATTTTTGCCATCAGAAAGGCTTTGTCGCCGATCAGCGCGCGGGCTTCGACGATGTCTTGCGGGCGCTGCACAAACGACAGCGCGACCCAGTCCACGCCGAGTTCCAGACCGAAGCTCAAATCGCGACGATCCTTGGCGGTCAGCGGACTGAGGTCGAGCACCGCTTGTGGCACGTTGACGCCTTTGCGGTCCGACAGTTCACCGCCATTGAGCACGGTGGTGTCGATGGCGTCGGCGTATTTGGTGACCACACGCAGACGCAGTTTGCCGTCGTCGAGCAGCAGGTCCATTCCCGCTTCCAGCGCTTCGATGATTTCCGGATGCGGCAGATTCACTCGGCGCTCATCGCCCGCTGTTGCGTCCAGATCAAGACGGAACGCCTGACCACGATGCAACTGCACCTTGCCGTCAGCGAACTTGCCGACGCGCAGTTTCGGCCCCTGCAAGTCCATCAGAATGCCCAGCGGATAGTTGAGCTGGCGCTCGACTTCGCGGATCCACTGATAGCGCTTGGCGTGGTCGGCGTGATCGCCGTGGCTGAAGTTCAGGCGGAAGATATTCACCCCGGCCTCGACCAGTTCACGGATATCTTCGATGCCATCGACAGCAGGCCCGAGGGTGGCGAGGATTTTGACCTTTTTATCAGGCGTCATGATTTGCAGCTCTCAAGGATCAGAATGGCGCGGAAGTCGTTGACGTTGGTGCGGGTCGGCTCGGTGACGATCAGCGCATCGAGCGCCGCGAAATAGCCGTAGCCGTTGTTGTTATCCAGCTCGTCGCTGGCGCTCAAACCGAGGGCAGCGGCGCGGGCGTAGCTGTCCGGGGTCATGATCGCGCCGGCGTTGTCTTCCGAGCCATCAATGCCGTCGGTGTCACCGGCCAGCGCATAGACGCCCGGCTGGCCTTTAAGGTTTTCGGTGAGGCTGAGGAGGAATTCGGCGTTGCGCCCGCCACGGCCATTGCCGCGCACGGTGACGGTGGTTTCGCCACCGGAAAGAATCACGCACGGCGCTGCCAATGGCTGGCCGTGATTGATGATCTGGCGAGCGATGCCAGCGTGGACTTTCGCCACTTCGCGCGATTCGCCTTCAAGGTCGCCGAGGATCAGCGTGCTGAAACCGGCCTGACGGCATTTCACCGCCGCCGCATCCAGCGATTGCTGAGGACGGGCGATCAACTGGAAGTGGCTGCGCGCCAGGGACGGATCACCGGGTTTGACGGTTTCCGATTCAGGACTTTGCAACCAGTTGCGCACCGAGACCGGGATCTCGATGCCGTAGCGTTTGATGATCGCCAAGGCTTCGGCGGACGTGCTTGGGTCGGCCACGGTCGGGCCGGACGCGATGACCGTGGCGAGGTCGCCCGGTACATCGGAAATCGCGTAGGTGTAGACAGTGGCAGGCCAGCAGGCCTTGCCGAGACGGCCGCCCTTGATCGCCGAGAGGTGCTTGCGCACGCAGTTCATCTCGCCGATGGTCGCGCCGGATTTGAGCAGGGCTTTGTTGATCGACTGTTTGTCGGCGAGGGTGATGCCTTCGGCCGGCAACGCCAGCAGGGCAGAGCCGCCACCGGAGAGCAGAAAGATCACGCGGTCGTCTTCGCTCAGGTTGCTGACCAGTTCGAGCACGCGTTTGGCCACGGCCAGACCAGCAGCGTCCGGCACCGGGTGCGCGGCTTCGACCACTTCGATTTTTTCGCACGGGGCGCCGTGACCGTAACGGGTCACAACCAGACCCGATACTTCACCTTCCCAGCAGCGCTCGACCACTTGCGCCATCGCGGCGGCGGCTTTGCCGGCACCGATGACGATCACCCGACCGCTGCGATCGGCAGGCAAATGGGCCTCGAGGACCTGGTTCGGATGGGCCGCGTCGATGGCTGTGGCAAACAGCTCGCGCAGCAGTTGTTGCGGATCGACCGACATGGCGGGCTCCCAATCTTATTGTTCTTGGTTAATGCTGATGATCGTTCCCACGCTCTGCGTGGGAATGCCTCAATGGACGCTCTGCGTCCGCTTCGGCAGGGACGCGGAGCGTCCCGGGCTGCATTCCCACGCAGAGCGTGGGAACGAGCGTCGGGCAGGGCTTTATTTGTTATCGCGAATCGAGAAGTTGGCCATGTGTTCCAGACCTTTGATCAGCGCCGAGTGGTCCCAGTTGCTGCCACCGATCGCTGCGCAGGTGCTGAACACTTGCTGGGCGTTGGCGGTGTTCGGCAGGTTGATGTTCAGCTCTTTGGCGCCTTGCAGGGCCAGGTTCAGGTCTTTCTGGTGCAAGCTGATGCGGAAGCCTGGATCGAAAGTGCCTTTGATCATGCGCTCGCCGTGCACTTCAAGGATTTTCGAGGAGGCGAAACCGCCCATCAGTGCTTCGCGCACCTTGGCTGGATCAGCACCGTTTTTCGACGCGAACAGCAGGGCTTCAGCGACGGCCTGAATGTTCAGCGCGACGATGATCTGGTTCGCCACTTTGGCAGTCTGACCGTCGCCATTGCCACCGACCAGGGTGATGTTCTTGCCCATGGCCTGGAACAGCGGCAGCGCGCGTTCGAAGGCATCGGCGTCGCCACCGATCATGATGCTCAGGGTCGCGGCTTTGGCGCCGACTTCACCGCCGGACACCGGTGCGTCGAGGTATTGCGCGCCTTTCTCGTTGATCTTCGCTGCGAACGCCTTGGTGGCAGTCGGCGAGATCGAGCTCATGTCGATAACGATTTTGCCTTTGCTCAGGCCCGCGGCAACGCCGTCGGCGCGGAACAGTACGTCGTCGACCTGTGGGGTATCCGGCACCATGACGATGATGAATTCGGCTTCCTGCGCCACTTCGCGCGGGTTGGCCAGGGCGACGGCGCCAGCGGCAACCAGATCGGCCGGCGCGGCGTCGTGGTGTGCCGACAGGAACAGGCTGTGACCGGCTTTCTGCAGGTTCGAAGCCATTGGGTGGCCCATGATGCCGGTGCCGATAAATCCGATTTTAGCCATGAGAAAATCCTCTTGTTTTTGTCTTGCTCAAGCAAATAGGGGAGCTGCTCTGTGTGGGAGTGAGCTTGCTCACGAATGCGGTGGAACATTCAATATCCGTGTTGACTGAACCACCGCATTCGCGAGCAAGCTCGCTCCCACAGGGTTTTTGCAGTGTTCTTAAATTGCGTTGTGGGTTTTCAGCCAGCCCAGGCCTGCTTCGGTGGTGGTCAGCGGCTTGTATTCACAGCCCACCCAACCCTGATAACCGATGCGATCAAGGTGTTCGAACAGGAACCGATAGTTGATTTCACCGGTGCCCGGCTCGTTGCGCCCCGGGTTGTCCGCGAGCTGCACATGGTTGATCTCGCCCAGGTGCGATTGCAGGGTGCGAGCCAGATCGCCTTCCATGATTTGCATGTGATAGATGTCGTATTGCAGGAACAGATTGGCGCTGCCGACCTGCTCGCGAATCGACAGGGCTTGCGCCGTGTTGTTCAGGTAGAAACCCGGGATGTCACGGGTGTTGATCGCTTCCATTACCAGTTTGATGCCCGCTGCCTGCAGCTTGTCGGCGGCGTATTTCAGGTTGGCAACGAAGGTTTTTTCTACCGTGGCATCGTCAACGCCTTGCGGGCGGATACCGGCCAGGCAGTTGATCTGGGTGTTGCCCAGCACTTGCGCGTAGGCAATCGCCAGATCGACACCGGCGCGGAACTCTTCGACACGATCCGGCAGGCAGGCAATACCGCGCTCGCCCTTGGCCCAGTCACCGGCCGGCAGGTTGAACAGCACTTGGGTCAGACCGTTGGCGTCGAGCCTAGCCTTGATTTCGGCAGAGCTGAAGTCGTACGGGAACAGGTACTCGACACCGCTGAAGCCAGCCTTGGCGGCGGCGTCGAAACGGGCAAGGAAATCCTGTTCGGTGAACAGCATGGACAGGTTGGCTGCGAAACGCGGCATGGTGGTCTCCCAAAAAACGGATGTGGCACGGTTGGTCAGATTGTTCGCGATCAGTCCCCTCTCCTGGGGGAGAGGGTTAGGGTGAGGGGGAATCCAGAGTCTGATCCCGATTGTGCGAGCACCGCAAAACCTTTCCCTCACCCCAGCCCTCTCCCCGAGGGAGAGGGGGCTAAAAGCGATCAATCAAGCAGCGAAATCGCCGTTGGCGCATCGTTGCCGACCAGCGCCAGGTCTTCGAATTCGTTGACGGCGTTGATCTCGGTGCCCATGGAGATGTTGGTCACACGCTCCAGAATGATCTCGACGATCACCGGCACCTTGAACTCTTCGATCATCTGTTCGGCCTTGCGCAGGGCAGGGGCGATTTCCGATGGCTCGAACACACGCAGCGCTTTACAGCCAAGGCCTTCAGCCACTGCGACGTGGTCAACACCGTAACCGTTGAGTTCCGGCGCGTTCAGGTTATCGAAGGACAGCTGCACGCAGTAGTCCATTTCGAACCCGCGCTGGGCCTGACGGATCAGACCCAGGTACGAGTTGTTCACCACGACGTGGATGTACGGCAGTTTGAACTGAGCGCCGACCGCCAGTTCTTCGATCATGAACTGGAAGTCATAGTCCCCCGACAGGGCCACGACTTTGCGGTTCGGATCGGCCTTGACCACGCCCAGCGCTGCCGGAATGGTCCAGCCCAACGGGCCGGCCTGACCGCAGTTGATCCAGTGACGCGGCTTGTAGACGTGCAGGAACTGCGCGCCGGCAATCTGCGACAGACCAATGGTGCTGACGTAGCAGGTGTCTTTGCCGAACACCTGATTCATTTCTTCGTAAACGCGCTGTGGTTTCACCGGCACGTTGTCGAAGTGAGTCTTGCGGTGCAGGCTGGCTTTGCGCTGTTGGCAATCCTGCAGCCAGGCGCTGCGGTTCTTCAGCTTGCCGGCGGCTTGCCATTCACGCGCCACTTCGATGAACACGGTCAGTGCTGCAGCGGCGTCGGAAACGATGCCCAGATCCGGCGTGAACACACGACCGATCTGCGTGCCTTCGATGTCGACGTGAATGAACTTGCGGCCTTCGGTGTAAACATCAACCGAACCCGTGTGGCGGTTAGCCCAGCGGTTGCCGATACCCAACACCACGTCGGATTTCAGCATGGTGGCGTTGCCGTAACGGTGCGACGTCTGCAGACCGACCATGCCGACCATCAGCGGGTGATCGTCAGGGATGGTGCCCCAGCCCATCAGGGTCGGAATCACCGGGATGCCGGTCAGTTCAGCGAACTCAACCAGCAGATCGCTGGCGTCGGCGTTGATGATGCCGCCGCCGGCAACCAGCAATGGACGTTCAGCCTGATCAAGCAGCGCCAAAGCTTTTTCGACCTGAACGCGGGTCGCGGTTGGCTTGGCCAATGGCAGCGGCTGGTAAGCGTCGATATCGAATTCGATTTCGGCCATCTGCACGTCGAACGGCAGGTCGATCAGCACCGGGCCTGGACGGCCGGAGCGCATTTCAAAGAACGCTTTCTGGAACGCGTAAGGCACTTGGCCCGGTTCAAGAACAGTGGTCGCCCACTTGGTGACTGGCTTGACGATGCTGGTGATGTCGACAGCCTGGAAGTCTTCCTTGTGCATACGGGCGCGGGGTGCCTGGCCGGTGATGCAGAGGATTGGAATCGAGTCGGCCGAAGCGCTGTAGAGCCCGGTGACCATGTCGGTACCGGCAGGGCCGGAAGTCCCGATGCACACGCCGATGTTGCCGGCCTTGGTGCGGGTGTAGCCCTCGGCCATGTGCGAGGCGCCTTCAACGTGGCGAGCAAGGACGTGATCGATGCCACCGACTTTCTGCAAGGCGGAGTACAGCGGGTTGATGGCTGCGCCCGGGATGCCAAAAGCGGTATCAACCCCTTCACGGCGCATCACCAGAACGGCGGCTTCGATTGCTCTCATTTTGCTCATGGTTTTGTGCCTCTTTACGTTTTGTAATTGTATACAAGTGGCTTTGCGCAGAGTGTATTCACGGCGGACGGCGCAGGTCAATCCATTTTCTCAAGCGCCTGTTTCATTCGTTGGAAGCCCGTCTGAGTGTGGCTTTTCGTCGCATGCGGCGCTTTTCGAGAATTATTGTATACAAAAAAATAAATCATTGTGTTCTATTTGTTGCATCGGCCTGCGGCAGAAAACCGCAGGCCCACGACTTTCCCTATAACAAAATGAGGACGGCACCATGAGCGCTTTAACCTTGAAAGTCGCAGTCAACCTGGTCAACGAAGCCATCAACGCAGGGCGCGGCATCAACGCCGCGCCGCTGACCATCGCGGTACTCGATACCGGCGGCCACCTGATCACCCTGCAACGCGAAGACGGCGCCAGCCTGCTGCGCCCGAACATCGCCATCGGCAAAGCCTGGGGCGCGATTGCTCTGGGTAAAGGCTCGCGCCTGCTGGCACTGGACGCACAACAACGCCCGGCGTTTATTGCCGCACTCAACAGCATGGGCCAGGGCAGCGTCGTGCCGGCACCGGGTGGTGTGTTGATTCGGGATCAGGCGGGGAACGTGCTGGGCGCGATCGGGATTAGCGGGGATTTGTCGGATATTGATGAGCAGGTGGCGATTAAAGCGGTGGAGGCGCTGGAGTTGCGAGCGGATGCGGGGGTGGCTGCTTGATTTGTAGCGTCTGAACTGAAGTCTTCGCGAGCAAGCTCGCTCCCACAGGATTTGTGTTGTGACACATAAAGTGTGAACACCTAAAATCCCCTGTGGGAGCGAGCTTGCTCGCGAAGGCGATTCAACGGACACATCCTGCTAACAGTCTTGACGCTTCCTCCCCGTGTGCAGATCTAACCTTTCAGGTCATCTCTTGAAAGGGGCAAAGGAATGCCGAAACTGTCCGCTTCACATCGCTTGCGCTTTGGTCGTTACGACGAGCCCAACCGAATTTATCTGCTGACTGCCAATACCCTATATCGCGAACCCGTTTTCCACGATTTTGCGTTGGGCAGGTTGGTCGTTGACCAATTTCGAAGCGCCCAAGAGCAGGGCTTTGCCGACTCTTTGGCGTGGGTGGTGATGCCTGATCACTTTCATTGGTTGATCGATTTGAAGCGAGGTTCCTTGAGCGACCTGATGCAAAGGACCAAATCCTTGAGCGCACGGGCTGTGAATTTGGCTGCGGATAGAACAGGCAGTTTATGGCAGCAGGGATTTCACGATCGGGCACTGCGGAGAGAGGAGGATCTGGTGAAAATAGCGCGTTATGTCGTGGCCAACCCTTTGCGGGCAGGTTTAGTGCAGAAGTTTGGCGACTATCCGCTGTGGGATGCGATTTGGGTCTGACAGGCTGACCGAGTCGCTCCATTCGCGAGCAAGCTCGCTCCCACAGGGGATTTGTGAACGCCACAGATCCAATGTGGGAGCTAGTTTGCTCGCGAAGCGGTCAACGCGGTATTCAGTCCGGCTCACACCCCTTCAACACCAACCGGATAATCGTCTGCGCCGCCGCCTCATAATCCGCTTCGTCCAGCTTGTCCTTGCCCGTGACCGCAGAAATCTGCCAGTCGAAGTCGGCGTAGGTCTGGGTCGCGGCCCAGATGCTGAACATCAGGTGATTAGGGTCGATCGGGGCGATTTGTCCGCGGTCGATCCAGCTCTGGATGCAGTCGATGTTGTGTTTCGCCTGGCCGTTGAGCTGCTCGACCAGGTCGGCGCTCAGGTGGGGTGCGCCGTGCATGATTTCGCTGGCGAACACTTTCGAGGCGAAGGGCAGGTCGCGGGAGATGCGGATTTTCGAGCGGATGTAGCCGCTCAGCACTTCGCTCGGCACACCGTCGGGATTGAACGGCGTCGAGGCCTGCAAAATCGGCACGATGATGCTTTCCAATACCTCGCGATAGAGGTTTTCCTTGGACTTGAAATAGTAGTAGACGTTGGGCTTGGGCAATCCCGCCTTGGCGGCGATGTCGCTGGTTTTGGTCGCAGCGAAGCCCTTGTCGGCAAACTCCTCACTGGCAGCACGCAGGATCAGTTCTTTGTTGCGCTCGCGGATTGTGCTCATAAACCCGGTGGTTCCTTGCCTGTTCTGGCGGTTGCGCATGGTAGCACCGGCCTCGCGCAGCGCTCAACAATGCCCCATGTGGCCTGCGTCGCGTTATGCTTCGCAACATTCATACATAAAAGGAAACAGGATTCATGGCAGGAAGCAGTTTGCTGGTGCTGATCGACGATATTGCCACCGTGCTGGACGACGTGGCGTTGATGACCAAAATGGCTGCCAAGAAGACCGCCGGGGTGCTCGGTGATGATCTGGCGCTCAATGCCCAGCAGGTCTCCGGCGTGCGTGCCGAGCGGGAAATTCCGGTGGTCTGGGCTGTGGCCAAGGGGTCGTTCGTCAATAAACTGATTCTGGTGCCATCGGCGCTGGCGATCAGTGCGTTCGTGCCGTGGCTGGTCACGCCGCTGTTGATGGTCGGCGGTGCGTATCTGTGCTTCGAGGGGTTCGAGAAGCTTGCGCACAAATTTCTGCACAGCGCGGCTGAAGACGAGGCCGAACATGCACAATTGACGGAGGCGGTAGCCGATCCGGCGACCGACCTGGTGGCGTACGAGAAGGACAAGATCAAAGGCGCGATTCGCACTGACTTCATTCTTTCGGCTGAAATCATCGCGATTACGCTCGGCACCGTGGCGACTGCCTCGCTGACTCAGCAAGTGATTGTGATGTCCGGTATTGCGATTGTGATGACGGTGGGCGTTTATGGTTTGGTGGCGGGTATCGTCAAGCTCGATGACCTCGGCCTGTGGCTAACGCAAAAGCCTGGACAGTTCGCCAAGAAAGTCGGCAGCGCCATCCTCAGCGCCGCGCCGTACATGATGAAAACATTGTCGGTGGTCGGTACGGCGGCGATGTTCCTGGTCGGCGGCGGCATCCTTACCCATGGCGTGCCGGTGCTGCATGACTGGATTGAAGGCGTTGGCGCAGCGGCGGGGAGTGCCGGGTTTGCGGTACCGATGTTGCTCAACGGTGTAGCGGGGATCATTGCGGGTGCGGTGGTATTGGCGGTGGTTTCCGTCGTCAGCAAGATCTGGAAAGCCGTGAAGGGCTAACCAGCGACACAAAACAAATGTGGGAGCGAGCTTGCTCGCGAAAGCGGTGTATCAGTCGACTTAATATTGACTGGACTACCGCATTCGCGAGCAAGCTCGCTCCCACATTGTTTTGTGGCAACCGTTTTTACTCGGCAACCTGCAACTTACGCGCTTCGGTATACACGTAACGCACTTTCTCGTACTCGAACGGCGAGTTCATCTGGCCGTAGCGGAAGCTGGTCTGGTAGCGCTTGTCCACCGCGCGCAGGGCCCAGATCTCCGGGTGGTTGGAGCTGACTTCGGAGACGTTGAGGAAGTTGATCGCCGATTCAGCGGTGTAATCCACGGCCAGGCCTGCAGTGTCACGGATGTTCGACGGGCCGAGGATCGGCAGTACGAAGTAGGCGCCGCCCGGTACACCGTAGAAGCCCAGGGTCTGACCGAAGTCTTCGCTCTGGCGCGGCAGGCCCATGGCGGTGGCCGGATCCCACAGGCCGGCGATGCCGATGGTGGTGTTGAGCAGCAGGCGCGCGGTGGTTTCCATCGAACGCTGGCCTTTGAACTGCAACAGGCTGTTGACCAGGTTCGGCACGTCACCGAGGTTGTTGAAGAAGTTGCTTACGCCGGTGCGCACGAAACTCGGGGTGATGTAGCGATAACCGTCGACCACCGGCAGGAACACCCATTGGTCGAAGCGATAGTTGAAGTGGTAAACCCGGCGGTTCCACGATTCCAGTGGGTCGTAGACGTTCAGCGCGTTGAGCGTCGAACGCTCGAATTCACGCTGATCCAGCCCCGGGTTGAATTTGAGTTTGGACAGCGGCTCTTTGAAACCGTCGCTGTCGACCACCACGGGCGCATTGGCTTTACTGTTGTCGGCCTGGGCCACGCCTGCGCAGAGTAGCGCTGCAATCAGCAGGAGATGTTTAGCCACGGAAGAACTCCAGCATGGCGTCGCTGTTGACGCGGTAGTTAAGGTTGCCGCAATGGCCGCCCAGTGGATAAACGGTCAGCCGATCACCGAAGGTCTTGCGCAGGAAACCGAGGTCGCCCGGACCGAGGATCACGTCATCGGCGTTATGCATGACGGCGATTTTCGGGCTGTCGTGCAGGTAATCCTTGAGCGCATACAGGCTCACCTGATCGATCAGTTGCAGCAGGCTGCCGCCGTCGGTGCGCGCACGCCACATCGGAATGACCTGTTCGGTCAGGTAGCAGTCGAAGTCGCACTGCAGCGCACGCTTGAGGAACGGCGTGAGGCTGGTGCCTTCGGTGATCGGGAATTTCGGCGGGGTGATCAGGCCGCGACGGTTGATCAGGTCGGAGGTAAAGGCGATATCGGCTGCCGAGAAGCGGAACGAGGTGCCGATCAGCATCGCCATCTGTTCGTTGGTCAGATGTTGCTTGGACTGCTGGAAGTCGTAGAGCAGGGCATCGTTTAGGTCGATGTAGCCTTTTTGCTGGAAGTAGCGGGTCAACTTGGCCAGCACCAGTTCATAGAATGTGGTGCTGGTGTTGATGCCTTTGACTTCGGTCTGCACCAGCTTGTCGAGGTTGGTGACCGAGGTGTAGAGGTTGACCGGCGGATTGAGCAGCAGAACTTTCTTGAAGTTGAAGCTGCGGCGCGTTTCGTCCAGATGCGCAACGAACGCGGCATCGAGGGCGCCGAGGCTGTAACCGGTCAGGTAATACTCGGTGACTGGCAGCTTGGGATTCTGCGCCCGCACGGCCTGCATTACCCGATACATGTCTTCAGCGTCTTCCTTGGTCACGCCCGGTGTGGCGAAGCGTGAGGCAGCGCTGATGAAGTCGAAGCTGGTTGGCGACGACAACTGGACGACGTGGTAGCCAGCCTTGTAGTAGAGCTTTTTCAGGTATTCGTTGAGCGTGCTGTCATAACGCGCGCCGGTGCCGGCAATCAGGAAAATCAGCGGTGCCGGTTTGTCCTGTGTGGCGATGCGGTAGGTGAGCTTTTTTACTGCCCAGAAGTTGTCCGGCAGGATGAACTCGCGTTCCGGGCGCAGGGTCACGCTGCGGTCCGACTGATTGATGTCGTCGTCCAGCGGCAATTCCGGGCGCAAATCCGGCGGCGTCGTGGCGATGGTCGCCTCGAACGGGTTGGTCAGGGGGTAGCCATAACTGGCGGCGTCGATATCCACCGCCAGTGCGGACGCACTCAGAATAAGGCCGCTGAACAGCGCGGCGAAGCGCAAGGAACGGAGCATGACTAGATCCCTTAGAGGAAGGTGCCGAATGAAGTTCGCAGGCTATGACCACCGGGTATGCGCCAAAGTGCCATGCTGCGGCACCAAAGAGGCAGAATTCGGAGTAATAGTAGCTGGACGATACACTTTGCACGCCCTGAATGAACAGTTAACAGTTGTTAGTTCTTGCACACGGCTGGCGGCAGATTAAGCTGGCCGCCGATTTTCGAAGATTGGAGTGTTTCATGTCCCGCCGTTTGCCCGTGATTTTACTGCTCGTTCTATTGCCATTGTGGCTGGCCGCCAGTTATGCCGCGCGTTATGGCTTTATGGAAGACGGAAAGTGGGTGGGCATCTGCGTCGATGAGGCCAGCCGTTGGGAATGTCAGGTGCGTTCCAGCCTTGGATTGATGATTCACTTCAAGGTGCTGGGCTGGACGGCACTGGGCGCGGCGCTGATCGGTTTTGTCTTGCCGGGGCGGGCAGGGTGGTGGCTGGCGGTGCTGGCGCTGGTATTCGGGGCGCCGGCACTGGCGTTGTACAACACCACGCTGGCGGTGTTTGCGTTGGTGATTGCCGGGTTGCGTCTGGTCCGCGAGTCCCGTAGCGCCTGACAGTCAGTCTTCGCGAGCAAGCTCGCTCCCACATTTGGAATGCATTCACCTGTGGGAGTGAGCTTGCTCGCGAAGAGGCCTAATGTCTCGCTGAAGATCAGACTGTCCGAACGCGAAGGCAGCGCCACAACGCAGCCACCATCAAGCCACTCACCAACGCCCAACCCCACGCCTGCTGATTCTGCAGACCTTCCTGATACAACTGCGGCGCAATCCCCGCACCGACAATAAACGTCAGCAACGCAATCTCGCGACGCGGCACGCTGACCGGCCGGCACAGATAAACCAGCGCCGGCAAGACAAACGCCATGCTCGCAAAACTGCGATAACGCGGATCGAAGACCATCTCCAGCATCATCACCGCTGCGGCAAAACCTGCCACCGCAACCAGCCAGCCAGCGCGACGTTCCAGCAGATTGAACGCACGTTGACGCCAGCCAGTGCGAGCACTCAGCGTCAGCGCCGCATGCGCCAACACCAACAGGTTCAACGCGGTCAGCAAGCCGACCCACAGCCATTCGCTGGCAAACCGTGTGGTCACCCGCGCCAGATCACCCCAGGCGCCAATCGAGCAAGCGGCGAGGGCGCCGAGCAATGGCAATACTAAAGCCGAGCGCGTGGTACGAACACGACCACCAAGGATCAGCGTGCCAAGAAAAATCAAACCACCGACCGCCAGCCATTCCTTCCAGTACGGCATGTTGGTCACCGGCCCGGCAAGTACGCCTTTGTCCTGACGATCAGCATCGAACAAGCCCCAATACCCACCAACCGCGCCTTCACTGCCGCGCTTCCATGGCTGGTCAAACGCTTCGATCAGGTTGTAATGCCAGCCTTCTTTCTCGGCCATCGTGACAAAACCACGAATGAACTTGGCCTCGTTGACCCGGCTCGGCAGTGCGGTCTCACGCTGGCGACCTTCGCTCGGCCAGCCGGTTTCGCCGATCATCACGTCTTTTGGCGCGAATTTATTGCCGAACACCTGCCGCACTTGCGCGACATGTTGCAGAGCGACGTCGATGTTCGAAGGGTCATCTTCCCAGTACGGCAATAAGTGAATGGTCAGAAAGTCCACCGCCGGCGCGACTTCCGGATGCTTGAGCCAGAACTCCCAGACATCGGCGTAGGTGACCGGTTGCTTGATCTGGCTCTTGACCTTGTTGATCAGCCGGACCAGTTGCGTGCCAGTGACTTCTTTGCGCAGCAAGGCTTCGTTACCAACGATCACCGCGCTGACCACGTCCGGATTGGCGTTGGCCGAGGCGATCAGCAGGTCGACTTCTTTCTCGGTGTCCACCGGGTTGCTGTTGACCCAGGCGCCGATCATCAATTTCAGTCCATGTTTGCGCGCCAGATCCGGCAGTGCCTCGAGGCCTGTCATCGAATAGGTGCGAATGCACTCAAAACGTGTCGCCAGCAGCGCGAGGTCGGCGTCCATGCGCTCGGGGCGCAACTTGAATGGCACGTCGAACGGTGACTGGTCTTTATCGAACGGGGTGTAGGAGGCGCATTGCAATTTATGCGTTGGTGTCGCGGCGTCCGGCAGGATCACCGGCTGGCCGAGGCCATACCAGAAGCCACCGAGGGCAAACAGCCCAAGCAGGCAGGCGAAAAGATACGGCAGAAAAGGAAAACGGGAGGTCGCGGACATGGTCAGGCCGAGTGGCTGCAAAGCGACGCATGTTACCTGCATTTATAGAGGGGTTGGTGACCCGCATGATTTTGACATGCAAAGTTCGGGCGGATTATTTGGCGTCATTTATATAGTCGCGATTAATGGCCTTGTGATGTCGTTTCTCGTTGTCTTGAGGTCGCTGGCAGAGCAGGTCGCGGGCGTCGTCAGGTTGATGATCGATAGCGTCAGCACTCCACTGATGTTCCAGCGAGTTTGCGGTCAGGCGTGATGGGGGCGCTGTGCACCATAACAATACGTTGACGTCGCCCGCCATCCGTCGGGCGCAGCATTTCGGGGAAGTAACGATGAAGATGCGACGACTTTTAGGCGCAGGTGCCGCTCTGGTACTTGCGATGACTTCCACTTTCGCCAGCGCAGAAAAACAGACCCTGAACATCGGTTACGTGGACGGCTGGTCCGACAGCGTCGCGACCACCCACGTGGCGGCCGAAGTGATCAAGCAGAAACTCGGCTACGACGTGAAGCTGCAAGCCGTCGCCACCGGGATCATGTGGCAGGGCGTGGCCACCGGCAAACTCGACGCCATGCTCTCGGCCTGGCTGCCAGTGACCCACGGTGAATACTGGACGAAGAACAAGGATCAGGTCGTCGATTACGGCCCGAACTTCAAGGATGCGAAAATCGGCCTGATCGTGCCGGAGTATGTGAAAGCCAAGTCGATCGAAGACCTGAAAACCGATGACACTTTCAAAAATCGCATCGTCGGCATCGACGCCGGTTCAGGCGTCATGCTCAAGACTGATCAGGCGATCAAGGATTACGGCCTCGACAAGTATTCCCTCAAGGCCAGTTCCGGCGCCGGCATGATTGCCGAGCTGACCCGTGCCGAGAAGAAAAACGAATCCATTGCTGTCACAGGTTGGGTGCCGCACTGGATGTTCGCCAAGTGGAAACTGCGCTTCCTCGACGACCCGAAAGGCGTGTACGGCGCAGCTGAAACCGTAAACAGCATCGGCAGCAAAGAACTCGCGACCAAAGCGCCGGAAGTGGCCAAGTTCCTGAAGAACTTCCAGTGGGCATCGAAAGACGAGATCGGCGAAGTCATGCTGGCGATTCAGGACGGTGCCAAGCCTGACGCAGCAGCTAAGGATTGGGTAGCCAAACACCCGGATCGCGTGGCTGACTGGACCAAATAAACGCCACACCGCCTAAACCTGTGGGAGCGAGCTTGCTCGCGAATGCGATCTGTCAGTTGATGCAAATATCGACTGATCTGACGCCTTCGCGAGCAGGCTCGCTCCCACAGTTGTTTTGCGTGTACCGGAAATTGGCAAAAGTGTCATGGCGTTCTACTACTAAGGTCGTCTGTTACCGCGCTCGCAGCCGCATACATTAGCTATGTTCCAACAATAATCTGTGCTGCGAGGATAAAAACAATGAACGACAGCATTTACCTCTCGATTCAAAACAGTCCCCGATTCAAGGAGCTGGTTCAGAAAAGGGAACGATTCGCCTGGATTCTCTCGGCGATCATGCTCGGGCTTTACTCTGGCTTCATTCTTCTGATCGCTTACGGGCCGCACATTCTGGGCGCGAAACTCAGTCCTGAGTCCTCGATTACCTGGGGCATCCCGATCGGTGTCGGGCTGATTCTCTCGGCCTTCATCCTCACCGGTATCTACGTGCGCCGCGCCAATGGCGAGTTTGACGACCTGAACAATGCGATTCTCAAGGAGGCTCAGCAATGATCCGGCGTCTACTGGCTTTATTGAGTGTTGCGGCTTTCGCGCCGAGTGTCTGGGCGGCTGACGCGTTGACGGGGGAGGTGGCCAAACAGCCGCTGAACATTCCGGCGATCCTGATGTTCGTCGCCTTCGTTGGCGCGACGTTGTACATCACCTACTGGGCCTCGAAGAAAAACAATTCGGCAGCCGACTACTATGCGGCGGGCGGCAAGATCACCGGTTTCCAGAATGGTCTGGCAATTGCCGGTGACTACATGTCGGCGGCGTCCTTCTTGGGGATTTCCGCGCTGGTGTTCACCTCCGGCTACGATGGCCTGATCTACTCGATCGGCTTCCTGGTGGGCTGGCCGATCATTCTGTTCCTGATCGCCGAGCGTCTGCGTAACCTGGGTAAATACACCTTTGCCGACGTGGCGTCCTACCGCCTCGGGCAAACCCAGATCCGCACCCTGTCTGCCTGCGGTTCGCTGGTGGTGGTGGCGTTCTACCTGATCGCGCAAATGGTTGGTGCCGGCAAGTTGATCCAGTTGTTGTTTGGTCTGGACTACCACGTCGCGGTGATTCTGGTCGGTGTGCTGATGTGCATGTACGTGCTGTTTGGCGGCATGCTGGCGACCACTTGGGTACAGATCATCAAGGCTGTGCTGTTGCTGTCCGGCGCCTCGTTCATGGCGCTGATGGTGATGAAGCACGTCGGCTTCGACTTCAACACGCTGTTCTCCGAGGCGATCAAGGTTCACGCCAAAGGCGAAGCGATCATGAGCCCGGGCGGTCTGGTCAAGGATCCGATTTCGGCATTCTCGCTGGGTCTGGCGCTGATGTTCGGTACGGCTGGCCTGCCACACATTCTGATGCGCTTCTTCACCGTGAGTGACGCTAAAGAAGCTCGCAAGAGCGTGCTCTACGCCACTGGCTTCATTGGTTACTTCTACATCCTGACCTTCATCATCGGCTTCGGCGCGATCCTGCTGGTCAGCACTAACCCGGCCTTCAAAGATGCTGCTGGCGCGCTGTTGGGCGGCAACAACATGGCGGCGGTGCACCTGGCCAACGCGGTCGGCGGCAGTATCTTCCTCGGCTTTATCTCGGCGGTGGCGTTCGCGACCATTCTGGCGGTTGTGGCAGGTCTGACTCTGGCGGGTGCTTCGGCGGTTTCTCACGACCTGTACGCCAGTGTGATCAAGAAGGGCAAGGCGAACGAGAAGGACGAGATTCGGGTTTCGAAGATCACCACCATTGCCTTGGCAGTGTTGGCGATTGGTTTGGGCATCCTGTTCGAAAGCCAGAACATTGCGTTCATGGTGGGCCTGGCGTTCTCGATCGCGGCGAGCTGTAACTTCCCGGTGCTGCTGCTTTCGATGTACTGGAAGAAGCTGACCACTCGTGGGGCGATGATTGGCGGCTGGCTGGGTCTGGTGAGTGCGGTTGGCTTGATGATCCTTGGCCCGACCATCTGGGTGCAGATTCTGCATCACGAGAAGGCGATCTTCCCTTACGAGTATCCGGCGCTGTTTTCGATGATCATTGCCTTTGTGGGGATCTGGTTCTTCTCGATCACTGACAAGTCGGCGGCTGCGGATAACGAGCGGGCGCTGTTCTTCCCGCAGTTTGTGCGTTCGCAGACGGGGTTGGGGGCGAGTGGGGCGGTTTCGCATTGATCGCTTGATGCTTGTTTGAGTGTTCTGCTGAATGCCCCGGTTGAGAGATCGGGGCATTTTTTGTGGGCGGTTATCGGACTTTGGTGTGTTTTTTTTGATTGGGTGAATATCCGTTGCTGCGGTAACGGCGGCTTAGGGTTTCGCCCTTACGGCGAGTCACTTTTTCCAGACGCCGAAAAAGTAACCAAAAAGGCTTGCTCCTACGTGCGGCCCGCTCGCTAAGGCTCGGGGTTCCTTCGCTCCGGGATCGATCCGGGCGCAGCGTCTCCGGTTTGCTTCGCTGCACCTACTCCCGCTGTGTTTGGCTGCGCCAAACGGTCGCTGCGCTCCCACGCCCGGAT
>NZ_UTHA01000182.1 GCF_900582195.1 Pseudomonas viridiflava | reverse complement strand
TTACTCCAGCGACTATGTGCGCCAGCTGATCGCGGCTAAGAACGGCTGGATGATGTTCGCGCCGATCCCGTTCAGCTACGACACCATCAACTACGACCTGGAAGCGCCCTCGCCCAGCCCGCCCGATGGCCATAACTGGCTGGGCACCGACGAGCAGGCGCGCGATGTGCTGGCGCGGGTGCTGTTCGGGGCGCGGATTTCGATTCTGTTCGCCTTGCTGCTGACAGCGATCAGCACGGTGATCGGGGTCTGTGCCGGTGCGATTCAGGGGTATTACGGCGGCATGACCGACCTGATCGG
>NZ_UTHA01000050.1 GCF_900582195.1 Pseudomonas viridiflava | reverse complement strand
TTCACTCGTTGATCCATTGGGGACTCTTGATTCCAGGGCATGGTCAGCACCTCCTGACCATAATTAATACCTGTAAACCATGTCCCCGGTCTCAAACGTAAAGGATGTACCCGGTCTTTACCCACCCTAACCCTCTCCCAGGGGGAGAGGGGACTGACCGCGTCGTTCCTGCGCTATACATCGACCTGAAATATCCAGCCGAACTCAATTTTGAAAAGCATACACATCGGCTCCCTCTCCCTCGGGAGAGGGCTGGGGTGAGGGGCCGCGGTCTCAACCATCTCCAAAACCTCAAGCCGGACAACAGACACAAAAAAGCCCATGACACGTCATGGGCTTTTTGCATTACGGCTTCAGCGCTTACACGTAAAACGACTTCAACGGCGGAAAGCCATTGAACTCAACCGCGCTGTAACTGGTGGTATACGCACCAGTCGACAGCCAGTACAGACGGTCACCGATCGCCAGGTTCAGCGGCAGACCGTACTTGTAGTTTTCGTACATGATGTCGGCGCTGTCACAGGTCGGGCCGGCGATCACGACTTCTTCCATCTCGCCTTTCTTCTCGGTCCAGATCGGGAACTTGATGGCTTCGTCCATGGTTTCGATCAGGCCGGAGAACTTGCCCACATCGGTATACACCCAGCGCTCAACGGCAGTGCGCGACTTGCGTGCAACCAGCACCACTTCGCTGACCAGAATGCCGGCGTTGGCGATCAGCGAACGGCCCGGCTCGAGAATGATTTCCGGCAGATCATCACCGAAGTCTTCTTTGAGGAAACGGATGATTTCCTCGGCGTAGGTTTCCAGGCTGTTGGTGCGGGTGATGTAGTTGGCCGGGAAGCCACCGCCCATGTTGATCAGCTTCAGGTGGATGCCGTCTTCTTCTTTCAGGCGCTCGAAGATCACTTTGACCTTGGCGATCGCCGCGTCCCAGACGCTGATGTCGCGCTGCTGCGAGCCGACGTGGAAGGAGATGCCGTAAGGCACCAGGCCGAGGTCGCGGGCGAGAATCAGCAGGTCCATGGCCATGTCGGTCTGGCAGCCGAACTTGCGCGACAGTGGCCAGTCAGCCGTGGTCGAGCCTTCGGTGAGGATGCGTACATAGACCTTCGAACCCGGCGCAGCCTTGGCGATGTTGCGCAGGTCGGCTTCGGAGTCGGTGGAGAACAGACGCACGCCTTTCTCGTAGAAGTAGCGGATGTCCTTGGATTTCTTGATGGTGTTGCCGTAGCTGATGCGGTCCGGGCTGACGCCACGATCCATCACCTTGTCCAGCTCATAGATCGAGGCGATGTCGAAACTCGAACCTTTCTCTTTGAGCAAGTCGATGATCTCGACGGCCGGGTTGGCCTTGACCGCGTAGTAGACCTTGGCGAATTCGAAACCGGCGCGCAGGTCATCGTAGGCCTGGGCGATCATCGCGGTGTCGATCACCACGAACGGGGTTTCCTGTTTGTCGGCGAACGCCTTCATTTTGTCGAATGTAGCGCGCGCGAAATAGTCTTCGACCTGGATCGACATGCTGGGAACTCCTACTGGCAAACTAAGTTAAACAATGGGTGCAAATGAACGTCCTCCGTATCCCCACTTTGGTTCGCCTACTTCCCAAGGCATGTCGCCGAAAGCAAAAAGGCCATGGGGCGTTGCCCTTGGCCTTGCTGTCTCGTCGTCAGTACTTGAGCCGGATGGATCGTTTCCAGCATGGACGTTCGGCGCGAACTTTAGGGCGTGAGGGGCGTGAGATCAACTAAAAATGTCGCGTTTTTGCACGCTTCTGACGTGCGTCGCGTTCATCACTCTTTGTAGCCGACCGAGATGACGGGCAGATGTTCCCCGAGAATTTTCGAGTGTTAAAAATACCTGCACGTTCGTGGATTATGTCGGCTAAGTCGCGGGTAAGTATGATGGCGTCAACATCGGCGACGTTGGCGGCGTGAGAGGGGTGTGAGAGGGATTTTGGCTGTTTCGCAGGTCGCTTAAGACAGGCTGCGGGCTTATTCGGTGTTGAGATTCTTTTCCGTCTGATGAGTGAAGAAAAAATCACCCGGATCCTGTGGGAGCGAGCTTGCTCGCGAAGGCTTTTTCACAGTCGACATCGTTGTTGACTGATATTGCGCTTTCGCGAGCAAGCTCGCTCCCACAGGGTTTTGTGTATTTACCGGTTAATCAGGCGACTACGGCCTCAGCCGGCGAGACGATGCTGGTCTTCATCCCGCGCGAACGACCCGAACTCAGATAAGCCGCAATCGACTCCTGCGTGACCTCACCGAGGAACACCCGCTCGGCATCCATCACCGGCAGCCACGAACGGTTGAACTCGTACATGCGCGACAGCAGGATGCGCAGATGCTCGTCATACGCGGCGGTGGCGTTGAACTCTCGCAGGAACTGCGCGCAGGTGCCGGTCTGACGGTGCAGATCACGACGACGCACATAGCCCAATGCCTTGTTCTCGGCACAGGTGACCACCACGTAGCGACGGTCATGCTCATCCATCAATTCCAGCGCATCGGCCACCGGGGTTTCCGGGCTCACCGACGGCGCGTTGTCCGCCGCATCTTCGGCTTTCACCAACAACAGACGCTTGAGCGTGCTGTCCTGGCCGACGAAGTTGCTGACAAAGTCGTCCGCCGGGTGCGCGAGCAGGGTGTCCGGGTGATCGATCTGCAGCAGTTTGCCGGCGCGGAAGATCGCGATCTTGTCGCCGAGTTTGATCGCTTCGTCGATGTCGTGGCTGACCATGATCACGGTCTTGTTCAGCGCGCGCTGCATTTCGAAGAATTCGTTCTGAATCATCTCGCGGTTGATCGGGTCGACCGCACCGAACGGCTCATCCATCAACAGCAAAGGCGCATCCGCCGCCAGGGCGCGGATCACGCCTATGCGCTGTTGCTGGCCACCGGACAACTCGCGCGGATAACGATGCAGATACTGCTTGGGCTCCAGCTTGATCATGCTCATCAACTCGCGGGCGCGGTCGTGGCATTTCTGTTTGTCCCAGCCGAGCAGTTTCGGCACGACGACGATGTTCTCTTCGATGGTCATGTTCGGGAACAGACCGATCTGCTGGATCACGTAGCCGATGTTGCGGCGCAGGGTCACTTCGTCGAGATCGGTGGTGTCTTCGCCATTGATGAGGATCTTGCCCGAGGTCGGTTTGATCAGGCGATTGATCATCTTCAATGTGGTGCTTTTGCCGCAACCCGATGGCCCGAGGAACACGCAGATTTCGCCTTCATTGACGGTCAGGCTTACCGAGTCCACGGCTTTGACATCTTTGCCGTTGCTTTGGAAAGTTTTGCTGAGGTTTTGAAGTTCGATCATTTGAGCAGTCCTTTTGGAGTCAACGAGCGTTGCAGCCATTGGAGAAACAGGTCAGCGAAAATGGCCAGAAGACTGACCAGCAGTGCGCCGACGATCAGCATCGACATGTCACTGCGGCTGATGGAAGCGAGGATCAATACACCGAGGCCGCCGGCGCCGATGGTCGCGGCGATGGTCATCACGCCGATGTTCATCACCACGGCGGTGCGCACGCCAGCGAGGATCACCGGCACGGCGATCGGCAACTCGACCATGCGCAGGCGCTGGCCGAAGGTCATGCCGATGCCGCGCGCGGCTTCACGGATGCCCGGTTCGACGCCCGTCAAGGCGAGGTAGGTGTTGCGCATGATCGGCAGCAGTGAATAAAGGAACACCGCGGTGATCGCCGGCATCGGGCCGAGGCCTTGGCCGAACTTGGAGTAGAACGGCAGCAGCAGGCCGAACAGAGCAATCGATGGCACGGTTAGCAGCACCGTGGCGCTGGCTTGCAAGGGACCGGCGAGAGTCGGAAAGCGTGTCATCAGAATGCCCAGCGGCACGCCAACGACAATCGCCAGGGTCACGGCGATGCCGACGAGGGTGATGTGCTGCCAGGTCAGGTGCATCACCTGCTGCCAGTCGAGGTGGGAAAAGGCGTTCAGAAATTCCATGACTTCTCCTCTCTTAATTCAGTGGATGTTGGCGCAGGAAATCGGCGGCCACTTTCGAAGGGCTTTCGTGATCGACGTCGACCCGTGCGTTGAGCTGGCGCATGGTTTCGTCGTCGAACAGTTCGGCCAGTGGCTTGAGCTGTTCGGCCAGTTGCGGGTGCTTATCGAGATAAGCCTGACGCACCACCGGTGCGGCGGTGTAGTCGGGGAAGTAGTGCTTGTCGTCTTCCAGCAGTTTCAGGCCGAAGGCGTTGAGGCGACCGTCGGTGGTGTAAACCAGGCCGGCAAACACCTGACCGTTGCGCAGCGCGGTGTAGACCAGGCCCGCGTCCATCTGGCGGATATTTTTGCGGGTCAGGTTCATGCCGTAGAGATCGACCATGCCGATCAGGCCATCTGAGCGGTTGGCGAACTCGGTGTCCAAAGCCACCAAGTGATTGGTCTTGGCTTCAGCGCGCAGCACTTCGTTCAACTGGCTGATGTTGTTGATCTGCGGATATTCCTCGGCGACTTTTTTCGGCAGGGCGAGGGCGTAGGTGTTGCTGAACTTCGACGGGGTCAGCCAGATCAGGCCTTTTTTCGCGTCGAGTTCTTTTACCCGGGCGTAGGACTGGGCGCTGTCGAGTTTTTCGGTGACATGGTTGTAGGCCACCAGCGACACGCCGGTGTATTCCCAAAGCATGTCCAGTTGTCCGCTTTCGTGGGCGCTGCGGGCAAGGTTGCTGCCCAGGCCGCCGGTGATCTGCGCGTCATAACCTTTGCTGCGCAGGTATTGCGCGGTGATTTCGGCGAGCAGGGTTTGCTCGGTGAAGACCCGGGCGCCGAGGCGAATCACTGGCTTGTCGGCGGCTTGGGCGACACCTGCGAACAGCAGGATGCACCCTAAGATCAAACTAAGTCGTTTCATATTCATTCCTTCGCAAAAGCCTTAAGACGGGCGCAAACCGCGTTCCAGCCAGAGACGGCTGGCGAGGGTGACCACGCCATCGAGCAGCAAGGCCAGCAGCGCGGTGCACGCGGCGCCGAGCAGCAGTTGCGGCTGATTGTTCAGGGCGATGCCAGGGAAGATCAGGCTGCCAAGGCTGTTGGCGCCGATCAGGAAGGCCAGTGGCGCGGTGCCGACGTTGATCGCTAAAGCCACGCGCACACCACCGATGATGATCGGCACGGCGTTGGGCAATTCGACTTTCCACAGCACTTGGCGCGGAGTCATGCCGATGCCGACGGCCGCTTCTTTCAGCGAGCCTTGGACATTTTTCAGGCCTTCGTAGGTGTTGCGCACAATCGGCAGCAAGGAAGCGAGGAACAACGCGAAGATCGCCGGGCCACTGCCGATGCCGAGGACGCCCAGGGCGATCGCAAGCACGGCCAGCGGAGGCACGGTGTTGCCGATATTGAAGATTTGCATGAAGCGTTCAGCGCGGCCGACCATGGTCGGGCGACTGAGGAAGATGCCGGCGGGGATGCCCACGACAAGGGCGGCCAGCATTGAAGCGAGGACGAGAATCAGATGAGCTTGCAGGTAAAACAACAAATCGTCGCGGTAGTGTTCGATCGTGTTGATGCCGATCCAGTGGACCAGCAGGGCCAGGAGCGCGATCACCACCGCACCTCCCATCAGCCCTTTGCCATAGCGGATAGCCACAGGCGGACTCCTTTTTTTGTAGTCGGCGAACGCACTCCCGTGTGGCAAGCCGTACATGGCTGCCGAGAGCGTCGTTCGCGAAAAGTAGCCGTTTTTCAATCCCGGCAAAGCGGTCTGAAAGCGAGCCATGAGCGCAGCCTCGTCAGGCTAACTTGCTGATTTTTCAGCCCCTGACGAAAATTCGTAACAGGGGATGGACGTCTCCGTGCTTTAAAAGGTTCCCATCTGCGGCAGCATTTGGCCACCCTTAATGTGCTCAACGGTTCGGTTATTGCATCGAGTTGGGCTATAATCGCGGCCCTTTTTTGAATCACCGCCAGGCGATTTCCCATGACCAACCAGGCCGCCGAAGTCGCGAAACGCCGCACTTTCGCCATTATTTCCCACCCCGATGCCGGTAAAACCACGATCACCGAAAAGCTCCTGTTGATGGGCAAGGCGATTGCAGTGGCCGGTACGGTGAAATCCCGTAAATCCGATCGCCATGCGACATCCGACTGGATGGAGATGGAGAAGCAACGGGGTATTTCCATTACCACGTCGGTCATGCAGTTCCCGTATCGCGAACACATGATCAACCTGCTCGACACCCCGGGCCACGAAGACTTCTCCGAAGACACCTACCGCACCCTGACGGCGGTGGACTCGGCATTGATGGTTCTCGACGGCGGTAAAGGTGTCGAGCCACGGACGATTGCGCTGATGGACGTCTGCCGTCTGCGTGACACGCCGATCGTCAGCTTCATCAACAAACTCGACCGTGACATCCGCGACCCGATCGAACTGCTCGACGAGATCGAAGCCGTGCTGAAGATCAAGGCTGCACCGATCACCTGGCCGATCGGTTGCTACCGCGATTTCAAAGGCGTGTACCACCTGGCTGATGACTACATCATTGTCTACACCGCCGGTCACGGTCACGAGCGCACCGAAACCAAGATCATCGAGAAGCTCGACTCCGACGAAGCCCGCGCGCATCTGGGCGACGAGTACGAGCGTTTCATCGAGCAGCTGGAACTGGTGCAGGGCGCCTGCCACGAATTCAATCAGCAGGAGTTCCTCGACGGTCAGCTGACCCCAGTGTTCTTCGGTACTGCACTGGGCAACTTCGGTGTTGACCACGTACTCGACGCCGTCGTTGATTGGGCGCCGCGTCCGCTGGCACGCGTTGCCAACGAGCGTACCGTCGAGCCGGTCGAAGAGAAGTTCTCGGGCTTCATCTTCAAGATTCAGGCGAACATGGACCCGAAACACCGCGACCGCATCGCCTTCATGCGCATTTGCTCCGGCAAGTACGAAAAAGGCATGAAGATGCGCCACGTGCGCACCGGCAAGGACGTGCGCATCGGCGACGCCTTGACGTTCTTCTCCTCCGAGCGTGAACAGCTTGAAGAAGCCTTCGCCGGTGACATCATTGGTTTGCACAACCACGGCACGATCCAGATCGGCGACACCTTCAGTGAAGGCGAAACCCTGGGTTTTACCGGCATTCCGCACTTTGCGCCGGAACTGTTCCGTCGTGTGCGTCTGCGCGATCCGCTGAAGTCCAAGCAGTTGCGTCAAGGTCTGCAGCAGTTGGCCGAAGAGGGCGCGACGCAGGTGTTTTTCCCGGAGCGCAGCAACGACATCATTCTTGGCGCCGTGGGTGTGCTGCAGTTCGATGTGGTCGCCAGTCGTTTGAAAGAGGAATACAAGGTTGAGTGCTCGTATGAGCCGATCACTGTGTATTCCGCGCGCTGGATTGAATGCAGCGACAAGAAGAAGCTTGAGGAGTTTTCCAACAAGGCTGTGGAGAACCTGGCGGTCGATGGCGGTGGTCACCTGACCTATCTTGCGCCGACGAGGGTTAACCTGGCGTTGATGGAAGAGCGTTGGCCGGATGTGAAATTCCGGGCGACGCGTGAGCATCACTAAGCTCTGAGTTGGTTTGTCCGAAGCCCCTGAGGTGTATGCCTTGGGGGTTTTTTTTGGCCTGCTGGTTTTGGTTTTGGCTGCTTGGGTCTCTATTTAATGTTCTCTGAGTCGTTAGCTACACGTCGCTCAAAATCCATTTCAAAGACACGAAATATGCACGTGTCGCCGCCAGCGACATAAGATCAAAACGTGTCGTCAAAATTGAAAATCGGCGACACGTATGGTGCACATGTTTACACTGACGCCACGAAAAGGGCCCTTATCGAGTGCCCTTGGTTTAGATGGACCCAAAGGATCAGGCCCTCATCCATGACCGCATACCCTTTCCCTTGGCAGGCCGACAAGCCCTATAACCAGCTTCCGACCTTGCCGCCCAGAGCGGAGCTGGAGACTCGCGCAGTGCTCAAGCGCTGTATCGAGGCCCGCACAGCGCTTGCCGAGTTGAAACAGGCAGCCGAGCTGATTCCGAACCAAACGGTTTTGATCAACACCATTCCATTACTGGAAGCGAAGGACAGCTCGGAGATCGAAAGCATCGTCACCACGACGGACTTGCTCTTTCAGCACGCCCAGGATGGCGAAAACCACGCTGATCCCGCTACTAAAGAAGCTCTGCGCTATCGCAAGGCCCTCCATCATGGCTACCAGTCTTTGGCCGAACGGCCACTTTCCACGGGTACGGCAGTCGAGATTTGTCGCACTCTCAAAGGTGTGGATATGGATATACGCCGAGTGCCCGGTATCCAGTTGGCCAACGACCGCACTGGCGAGATCATCTACACCCCTCCCGAAGGCGAGGATCACTTGCGTGATCTGCTCGCAAACTGGGAGCGCTTCCTGCACAACGAGACGGACCTGGATCCACTGGTTCGCATGGCCGTTGGTCATTACCAGTTTGAGGCCATTCACCCGTTTACCGACGGCAATGGCCGTACCGGGCGAGTGCTCAATACCCTATACCTGATTCAAGAAGGGCTGCTGAATCTGCCGATTCTTTACCTCAGCCGGTACATCATCGCCCATCGCGCCGATTACTACCGCCTGCTGCTCGATGTCACTCGCGAGCAAGCTTGGGAACCTTGGCTGCTGTATATGCTCAGCGCTGTAGAAGAAACCGCCCGCTGGACCAGCGCAAAAATCGCCGCCATCCGCAGCCTGTCCGAGCACACCACTCAGTTTGTTCGCGAGCAGTTGCCGAAAACCTATTCCCGCGAGCTGGTGGATGTCATTTTCGAGCAACCCTATTGTCGCATCAGCAACGTCGTCGACAAACAGGTTGCCCAGCGTCAGGCAGCCTCCCGCTACCTCAAAGAGCTAGTCGTCATCGGCGTACTTAAAGAAATACAGGTCGGCAAGGAAAAACTCTTTATCCACCCCAAACTGATGCAACTGTTGATTCGCGACAGCAACGACTTCAAACCGTACGTCTGATCCTGTTTTTGAGGCGCGCATGATAAGTAAGCAAAAGACCAAATTACAGCACCGCTGGGTGAGTCCGTAGGGCGATTCCTTTTTTGCGATCTCGATGTTCTTCAGCGCGACAACACGCGTGCTCCCCGTTAGTGTTCCAGCTCCACGCAAGCCGCTTTGAGAGGTCAATGGAATGACGAGTCGACTGGCTCACCTGCTGCACCTCAGCAGTTATTTCAGCACGATGGCCTGGGTGCTCGCGGCGCTGTTGTTCATCAATCGCCTGAGCAGCATGGTCAAGCTGTTCATGGCGCTGTATCTGCGTCAGGAGCTGGGCCTGGCGATCGAGACGGTGGGCTGGTTGCTGTCGGCGTATGGCGCGGGTTTGCTGGTCGGTTCGATGCTCGGTGGCTGGCTCAGTGATCATGTGCGCACGGCGCGGCTGACGGCGGCGTTGTTCTTTGTTTCGGTGTGGGTGTTGATCCTGCTGGGGCTGGTCACGCAAGTGCCGTTGCTCGCTGCATTACTGTTGCTCAGCGGGACGATCGATGGGGCCATTCGCACTCTGCATCAGCGGTTGATCATGGAATATTGCGAAGTCGCTCAACGTTCGCGCGCGCAGGCATTGAGTCGGGTGGCGCGCAATCTCGGCATGGCCGCTGCCGGGGTGGCGGGTGGGGTGTTGGCGCAGAGCGATTTTCGCTGGGTATTTTTCGGCAGTGCGGCGATGACGTTGCTGGCGTTGCTGTGGTTTGTTCGCACCACGTGGCAGCGGCCGGTGTTGATCAATGATGAGCCATCCACGAGCGGCACAGGTGGATCGGGCGTGCCGTTTCGTGACAAGCCGTTCCTCTGGTTGCTGGCGGCGACGGCCGTGCTCGGCATCGCGTTCGACACGGTCTACAGCACCCTGGGCAACTATCTGCGTGATTACTATCAGTTGAGCACCGAGGCGATCGGTTGGCAGTTCGGGCTCAATGCGTTGTTGGTGATCGCCCTGCAGATTCCGCTGTCGCACTGGGGCGAGCGTTGGGGCACGCGGCGGCAAATGCTCGCGGGTAGTTTGCTGCTGGCCTGCGGGCTGGGCATGTTGCCCTTTGGGTCGGGGCTGGCTTTCGTTTGTCTGTCGACGGTGATCTGGACGTTGGGCGAGGCGTTGTTCATGCCGCCGCTGAATGTGCTGGCGATGCAGTTTGCGCAGAGTGGCAAAAGCGGTCAGTACTTCGGTCTTTTCTTTATGAGCTGGAGTGCCAGCGCATTATTGTCGCCGGTGCTAAGCGGTCAGTTGTACGGCCATTTCGGTGGGCACAGTGTCTGGCTGGCCAGCACGCTGTTGGTGCTGATGTCGATTCCCTTAACGTGGCAAGCCACCCGCCCGCTTAGCTGATCCGGCGATAAACATTATTCGAAACCCGTCTGTGTGCGAAGGGCATTTCTGCCTGCCCGTTGGCGTCCTATATGGTGAACCCGATGGATCAGAACTAGATTTCACACAGCGCCAGTCAGGCACGAATGTCTCACCTGAAAATGGATGGAGTCGGCTATGAAAAGCAGGTTGCTACGGGTTTTATTGCTGTTGAAAGTGATGGTCATGCTGTCCCTCGGCACTGCGACGGCCTGGGCCGAGTGCGAGGATCACGATTCCCAGGCCTTCAACGGACAGGTCGGGCACAGCGGCTTGATGCTGGCCAAGTCTGAATCCGAGCCGGGCGATCAGGGGCAGGGTGGCAGCGCCGATGACGACGACTCGACCACCGATGAGCCGGACTCTGATGATCCGGATGACGAAGGCGATAGCCAGACATAAATCGCAGGCAAAAGAAAACCCCTTCTGCCTCGACCGATGCGCAGTCGAGACGGAAAGGGTTTTGTTAACACGTCACTCTGTTTGAAATACGATCCCTGTGGGAGCGAGCTTGCTCGCGAAAGCGGTGTATCAGGCGACATCTATGTTGAATGATCCAACGCCTTCGCGAGCAATCTCGCTCCCACAGTGTTTTGTATCGCTGTCCAGATTTACTTACGCCGCGCCGTCGAGGAACTGCTCGGCGTAGTGGCAAGCCACCTGCCGGCTGTCGAGCTGACGCAACGCCGGCTCTTCCGTGCTGCAACGCTCGGTCGCATACGGGCAGCGCTTGTGGAAAGCACAGCCCGGCGGCGGGTTAAGCGGGTTGGGCAGCTCGCCGACGATCTTGATTTTCGGCTTGTTCGGGTCCGGGTGAATGGTCGGGGTCGCCGACAGCAACGCCTGGGTATACGGGTGCAGCGGGCGTTCGTAGATGTCGTTCTTCGGCCCCAGTTCCACCGGGCGACCGAGGTACATCACCATCACGTCATCGGCCACGTGTTGCACCACCGCCAGGTTGTGCGAGATGAACACGTAAGCGGTGTTGAACTCCTGCTGCAGATCCATGAACAGGTTCAGCACCTGCGCCTGAATCGACACGTCCAATGCCGACGTCGGTTCATCCGCCACCAGCACTTTCGGTTGCAGCATCATGGCGCGAGCCAGGGCGATACGCTGACGCTGACCGCCGGAAAACATGTGCGGATAGCGCTGATAGTGCTCAGGACGCAGGCCGACCTGCTTCATCATCGCCTGGACTTTCTCGCGACGTTCGGCAGCGCTCAGGTTGGTATTGATCAGCAGCGGCTCGCCGAGCTGGTCACCGACTTTCTGCCGTGGGTTCAACGACGCGTACGGGCTTTGGAAGACCATTTGCACGTCTTTGCGCAGTTGCTTGCGCTGGGCCTTGTCGGCGCCGGCGACTTCCTGGCCGGCGATTTTCAAGGAGCCGGACGACGGATCTTCAATCAGCGTCAAAGCGCGGGCGAGGGTGGATTTGCCGCAGCCCGACTCGCCTACCACGGCGAGGGTCTTGCCGGCTTCCAGTTCGAACGACACGCCGTTCAATGCGCGTACGGTCGCATGGCCCTTGAACAGGCCACGGGAGACTTCGTAGTGACGGGTCAGGTCGCGGGCGGTAAGTACGACGGCCATTACGCCACCTCCTGGTTGAGCGGGAAGAAGCAGCGGGCGAGGCTGTGGCTTTTCGGATCAAGACCTGGACGCTGCGCGCGGCAGCTGTCCTGCACGTACGGGCAGCGCGGCGACAGCAGGCAACCCTGCGGACGGTCGTAGCGGCCCGGAACAATGCCCGGCAGAGTCGACAGGCGTGAGGCGCCGAGGCTGTGCTCGGGAATCGCCTTGAGCAACGCTTCGCTGTACGGGTGCGCCGGGATGTCGAACAGTTGTGGTACCTGGCCGACTTCAACAGCCTGGCCGGCGTACATCACGCAGACGCGCTGGGCGGTTTCAGCCACAACCGCGAGGTCGTGAGTGATCAGCACCAGGCCCATGTTCTGTTCTTTCTGCAACGCCAGCAGCAGATCCATGATCTGCGCCTGAATCGTCACGTCGAGTGCCGTGGTCGGTTCGTCGGCGATCAGCAGTTTCGGCTCGCCGGCAATTGCCATGGCGATCGCAACACGCTGGCTCATACCGCCGGACAGTTGGTGCGGGTAGGCGTCCATGCGGCTCGCGGCGCCCGGGATTTCAACTTTTTCCAGCAGTTCGATCGCACGTTTGCGCGCTTGCTTGCCGGACATTTTCAGATGCAGACGCAGCACCTCTTCGATCTGGAAACCAACGGTGTAGCTCGGGTTCAGCGCGGTCATCGGGTCCTGAAAGACCATCGACAGGTCTTTCCCAACGATTTGCCGACGCTGACGGTTGCTCAGCTTGAGCATGTCTTTGCCGTCAAAGCTGAGCGAGTCGGCGGTGACGATGCCGGGATGCTCGATCAGGCCCATCAGCGCCATCATGGTCACGGATTTACCCGAACCCGATTCGCCGACGATGGCCAGTACTTCGCCCTTGTCGACTTTCAGGTCGAGGCCATCGACCACGGGGGTCGCGGTCTTGTCGCCGAAGCGAACGTTGAGATTCTTGATTTCTAGCAGTGACATGGGAATCTCCTCAGGCGGCGTTCTTGAGTTTCGGGTCCAGCGCATCGCGCAGGCCGTCGCCCATCAAGTTGATTGCCAGCACGCTGAGCAAAATGGTCAAACCAGGCAGACTGACGACCCACCAGGCGCGTTCGATGTAGTCGCGGGCCGAGGCCAGCATGGTGCCCCACTCAGGGGTTGGCGGTTGTACGCCAAGGCCGAGGAAGCCCAGTGCAGCGGCATCGAGAATCGCCGAGGAGAAGCTCAAGGTTGCCTGAACGATCAGCGGCGCCATGCAGTTCGGCAGCACGGTGATGAACATCAGACGTGGCAGGCCGGCGCCGGCCAGGCGCGCGGCGGTCACGTAGTCGCGGTTCAGTTCGCCCATGACGGCGGCACGGGTCAGACGCACATAGGACGGCAGCGAAACCACAGCGATAGCGATCACGGTGTTGATCAGGCCAGGGCCGAGGATGGCGACAATCGCCACCGCCAGCAGCAGCGACGGCAGGGCCAGCATGATGTCCATCAGACGCATGATGGTCGGGCCGATCATCTTCGGGAAGAAACCGGCGAACAGACCGAGCAGGATCCCCGGAATCAGCGACATCACCACCGACGACAAGCCGATCAGCAGCGACAGGCGCGAACCCTGGATCAGACGCGACAGCAGGTCACGCCCCAGTTCATCGGTGCCGAGCAGGAACTGCATCTGCCCGCCTTCGAGCCACGCCGGCGGCGTCAGCAGGAAGTCACGGTATTGCTCGCTCGGGTTATGCGGCGCCACCCACGGCGCGAAAATCGCGCAGAAGATGATCAACAGCATGAACAGCAGGCCGGCAACTGCGCCCTTGTTCTTCGAGAAGGCTTGCCAGAATTCTTTGTACGGAGACGGGTACAGCAGGCTTTGATCCGCGTTGGCGGCGGCGGTGGCTACTGAGGATGTTGGAGTGCTCATGGTTATTGACCTCAGCGCTGATGACGGATGCGTGGGTTGGCAAAGCCGTAGAGGATGTCCACCACGAAGTTGACCAGAATCACCAGGCAGGCGATTAACAGGATGCCGTTTTGCACAACCGGGTAGTCCCGGGCGCCGATGGCTTCGATCAGCCATTTACCGATGCCGGGCCAGGAGAAAATGGTTTCGGTCAGGACTGCACCCGCCAGCAGGGTGCCGACTTGCAGACCGACCACGGTGAGTACCGGAATCAGCGCGTTACGCAACCCGTGGACGAACACCACGCGCGACGGCGACAGGCCTTTGGCCTTGGCGGTGCGGATGTAGTCTTCGCGCAGTACTTCGAGCATCGACGAACGGGTCATCCGCGCGATCACCGCCAGTGGGATGGTACCGAGCACGATGGCCGGCAGGATCAGGTGATGCAGGGCATCGAAGAACGCACCGACGTCATCGGCCAGCAGCGTGTCGATCAGCATGAAACCGGTGCGTGGCTCGATGTCATAGAGCAGGTCGATCCGCCCGGAAACCGGGGTCCAGCCCAGGCTCACCGAGAAGAACATGATCAGGATCAGGCCCCACCAGAAGATCGGCATCGAATAACCCGCGAGGGAGATGCCCATTACCCCGTGGTCGAACAGCGATCCTCGCTTGAGTGCCGCAATCACCCCGGCCAGAAGACCCAGAATGCCGGCGAACAGCAGGGCGGCCATGGACAGTTCCAGGGTCGCCGGGAAAAGGGAGGTGAACTCGGTCCATACGCTTTCACGTGTACGCAGGGATTCGCCGAGATCGCCTTGAGCCAGTTTGCCAATGTAGTCCAGATACTGGGCATACAGTGGCTTGTTCAGACCTAGGCGTTCCATTGCCTGAGCGTGCATTTCGGGGTCGACCCGACGTTCGCCCATCATCACTTCCACGGGGTCGCCCGGAATCATGCGAATCAACGCGAAAGTCAGCAAGGTGATGCCGAAAAACGTGGGGATCAACAACCCCAGTCGGCGGGCAATAAAACTAAACATCGTGTGTGGTACCTCATCAGCCGGTTAGGCGTGCCCGGCATCCCTGGGGTCAGGGACGCCGGGAGTTTCTTATCTACTTCACCTGGGTGGTGGCGAAGTTATTAGTGGTGAGAGGGCTGATGTGATAGCCCTCTACGTTGTTGCGCATCGCGGTAAACATCCTGGTGTGGGCCATGCTGATCCATGGCTGATCCTGATTAAACAGCACTTGCGCCTGTTCGTAGAGCTTTGCGCGTTCGGCCGGATCTACTTTAGCCCGTGCTTCATCCAGCAGTGCCTGGAATTTTTCGTTGCACCAGCGCGCATAGTTCTCGCCATTTTTTGCCGCTTCGCAACTGAGCATAGGCGTCAGGAAGTTATCCGGGTCGCCGTTGTCGCCCGCCCATCCGGCCGACACCATATCGTGTTCGCCGGCCTTGGCGCGTTTGAGCATTTCGCCCCATTCCATCACGCGGATGTCGATCTTGATCCCGACTTTCGCCAGGTCAGCCTGCATCATTTGCGCGCCGAGCATCGGGTTCGGGTTGGTCGGGCCGCCACCGTTGCGGGTAAACAGGGTAAGCACGGTGCCTTCCGGAACCCCGGCTTCCTTGAGCAGGGCGCGGGCCTTGTCGAGGTCACGTGGCGGGTTCTTCAGGTCGTGGTTGTAGCCGAGCAGGGTCGGCGGGTACGGGTTGACCGCAACGGTCGCATTGCCCGGGCCAAATAGCGCGTTGACGTAAGCGGCTTTGTCGAAGGCGATATCGATCGCCTTACGCACGCGCACGTCGCTCATGTATTTGTGCTGGGTGTTCATGGCGATGTACGAGACGGTCATCGCGTCCAGTTCATCGACTTTCAGGTTGCTGTCTTTCTTGATGCTTGGGATGTCGTCCGGTTTTGGATAGAGGGCGATCTGGCACTCGTTGGCCTTGAGCTTTTGCAGGCGCACGTTGTTGTCGGTGGCGATCGCCAGGATCAACGCATCGGCTGGCGGCTTGCCACGGAAATACTCCGGGTTGGCCTTGAAGCGCACCTGCGCATCCTTGGCGTAGCGCTGGAAGATGAACGGGCCGGTGCCGATCGGCTTGTTGTTCAGGTCGCCGGTCTTGTTGGCCTTGAGCAGCTGGTCGGCGTATTCGGCCGGGTAGATCGACGAGAACGCCATCGCAATATCGGCCAGGAACGGCGCTTCGCGGCGGGTCAGGGTGAACTTGACCGTGTTGTCGTCAACTTTCTCGACATTCTTCAGCAGTTCCTTGAAGCCCATGCTTTCAAAGTACGGGAAGCCCACGCTCGACAGTTTGTGCCATGGGTGATTCGGGTCCAGCTGACGCTGGAAGCTCCAGACCACGTCGTCGGCGTTCATGTCGCGGGTCGGCTTGAAGTATTCGGTGGTGTGAAACTTGACGCCTTTACGCAGGTGGAACGTGTAGGTCAGGCCGTCTTCGCTGATGTCCCAGGACTCGGCGAGTGCCGGGATCACTTCAGTGGTGCCAGGCTTGAAGTCGGCCAGGCGGTTGAAGATGGTTTCGGCCACAGCGTCCGCCGTGACTGCAGTTGTGTACTGGACCATATCGAAGCCTTCCGGACTGGCTTCGGTGCAGACCACCAAGGGTTTGGCCGAGACGCCAACAGCGACACTCAGCAACGCAGCCGCGATGGCCGCACGTAGGGGAAGCATTTTCATCGATAACCCTCTGCAATCGGTTGAAGACAAAAAGCCGAACGGCTGACTCATCATGAGTCAGCCGTCGGCTGGCGTTTTTACAGGATGTTGAACGGGATGGTGGTTACGAGGCGGAACTCGTTGATGCTGCCGTCCAGCTGATTATCACTGGCACGGTGCGCAGTGTAGGTTGCGCGGATTGCCGTAGCTTTGAGCGGACCACTTTGAACGGCATAGGCAGCACCGATCCCGTATTCGTAGTGGTGTTCGCCATCCATCGCCAGCACGCTGTCGTAAGCGCCGCCTTTGTAGTGAGTGCCGTCGATGCCCCAACCACGAGCGCTGTAGATGTTGAACTTCAGGCCTGGCACGCCATATTCAGCCATGTTCAGACCGTAAGCGACCTGGAAGGATTTCTCGTTTGGACCGTTGAAGTCCGAGAGCAGGGAGTTGGCCAGGTAGATACCGTTGGTTTCGTGCAGGTAGTCGAAGTACTCGTTACCGTTAATTTCCTGGTACGAAAACGTCAGGCTATGGGCCTGGTGAGTCAGACCCAGCGACAGCGAGTAGGTATCGTTGTCGATTTCGCCCAGCTTCTTTTTGCCCTCATCGACGGTCTTGTAGTAGTTCAGACCGGTGGTCAGGCTGAGGATCTGGCTATCGCCCAGCTCGTGGGTGGCGCCGAAGTAGTACTGTTTCCACATGTCTTCAGCCTGAGTTGCCCACAGGCTGGTTTTCAGACTGGCAAACGGCTGGTAGGAAATACCAGCGGTGTTGACGTGATCAATTTCAATGAGCGTGTCAGCATATTCGGAGCGGAACTTGCGCTGGCTTTCTTCCATACGTGGCGAGTTCTTGTCGAACGTGGCGATGTCGAAGGTCAGGTTTTCCAACTCTTCGCTGTGCAGGCTGACACCTTGGAAGCTCGAAGGAAGAGCGCGGTTGCCGATCACATCGACCATCGGGCTGCTGAAGTTTTGGCGGCCGGCGGTCAGAGTGGTATTTGAAACCCGCGCCTTGACGTTGGCCAGACCCAGTTTGCTCCACTGTCCCTCCGCATCGCCACCATCTCGGGTCAGGGTCCGGTTGTTACCGGAGGCGACGTTAGGAATCGGCGCCCCACCGACGTTTGCAGCGAGGTTTTTGCGATCACGCTCAAGAGCTACAGCGTTGTAGACCGCCACTTCAGTGCTGATGCCGACAGTACCTTCGGTGAACCCCGAGTTGTACTTGAGAATCGTGCCTTGTACCCAGTTGATCCGGCGATCAGTCAGTTCGGTTGTACCGTTTTTGAGGTACTTGAACTTGGCTCCACGTTTCAATTGCTCATTGGCGTACCAGTTACGCGTCGTACCGGTGATCGACTGTCCTTCGACGAAGCCGGTCGCTTCTGCCTGGGCGCTCTTGGTGTTCACGGTCACCGGGGTGAACGCCTGGCTTTGGGTTTCTGCGTACGCCGTGGCGGTGACGCTGCTGATGGCCAGGGCCAGTATCGCGGTGCTGCTCAGTTTCATGGGTGAAGCTCCTTTACTTTCTTTTTATGCCGGCTTTTTTTGGTATGCCGGTTATTGGTTTAGAACTCATTCACACATCGCAAACGTTTGCAAAAAGCCGGATTGGCGAATTTCGGCAAAGCGCTTGCGTGAGGGGCTAGACAGCGCCCCCCAGCGTTGCGGCTAATCGTCTGGTTTAATCGATACCGACACCCGAGAACACGTTGCGACCGAACGGGCTGACTTTGAACCCTTCGATCCTCGCGCTTAACGGTTGGTTGACCGTCGAGTGGGCCACAGGCGTGATCGGCACTTGCTGTTTAAGCAATTGCTGGGCCTGTTTGTAGAGCTCGGTGCGCTGGTCGCGGTCGGTGACGACCTTGGCCTGTTTGATCAGCTTGTCGTATGCCGGATCGCACCACATGGAATAGTTGTTGCCGCCGATGGCGTCGCAGCTGTACAGCGTGCCGAGCCAGTTGTCCGGGTCACCGTTGTCACCGGTCCAGCCGATCAGGCTGATGTCGTGCTCGCCATTTTTGGTGCGCTTGATGTACTCGCCCCATTCGTAGCTGACGATCTTCACTTTCAGACCGATCTTGGCCCAGTCTGCCTGGAGCATTTCGGCCATCAGCTTGGCGTTCGGGTTGTAAGGGCGCTGCACCGGCATCGCCCACAGGGTGATCTCGGTGCCCTCCTTGACGCCGGCAGCCTTGAGCAACTCTTTGGCTTTTTCCGGGTTGTAGGCGGCGTCTTTGATGCTGTCGTCGTAGGACCATTGGGTCGGAGGCATGGCGTTGACAGCCAGTTGGCCGGCGCCTTGATAAACAGCGTTGAGAATCCCTTGTTTATTCACCGCCATGTCCAGCGCCTGACGCACTTCGAGCTGGTCGAAGGGCTTGTGGCGGACGTTATAGGCGATGTAGCCGAGGTTGAAACCCGGCTTGGAGATCAGTTGCAGCTTCGGGTCGGCCTTCAGCGCTTCAACATCGGCAGGGCGCGGATGCAGGGTGATCTGGCATTCGCCGGCCTTGAGCTTCTGCACGCGCACCGAGGCGTCGGTGTTGATCGCGAAGATCAGGTTGTCGAGTTTGACCCGGCTAGGATCCCAGTATTGTTTATTACCGGTGTAACGGATGTTCGAGTCTTTCTGGTAACTCTTGAACACGAACGGCCCGGTGCCGATCGGTTTCTGGTTGATGTCGCTCGGCTTGCCCTCGGCTAGCAGTTTGTCGGCGTATTCGGCGGACAGGATGGCGGCGAAGCTCATGGCGATGTTCTGGATGAACGCGGCGTCGACGCTGTTGAGCGTGAATTCCACGGTCAGCGGCCCGGTCTTCTCGACCTTGGCGATGTTCTTGTTCAGGCTCATCCCGTTGAAGTACGGGAATTCGGTTGGATAAGCCTTACGGAAAGGTTGCTGGGCATCGAGCATGCGATTAAACGTGAACAGCACGTCATCGGCGTTGAAATCGCGGGTCGGTTTGAAGTATGGCGTTGTATGAAACTTCACACCTTCACGCAGGTGAAAAGTGTACTTGAGACCATCCTCGGAAATATCCCACGTGGTCGCCAGACCAGGTACGACATTGGTCGCGCCTTTTTCGAACTCGACCAGGCGGTTGTAGATCGGTTCGGCGGCGTCGTTATCGGTGGCCGTCGTGTACTGCGCGGTATCGAAGCCCGCCGGGCTGCCTTCAGAGCAGAACACCAGACTTTTGCTGGCGGCGAAACTGGCGGACGAAGCGGCCAACAGGCCGGCGCCCAGCAATGCGGAACAAATCAAGGTATGGCGCATGACGCTCCCTCTTTTTTAGTGTTGTTCAATGCAGCGTCGTCTCATCCGGAGACGTTTTGGCTGCATCGAGCTCAATCCAGTACGTACGGCAAACCGGTGGCCCACGCAGACGCTGGTCAAGTACCCGACGGTAGGGGCCGCGGTCCTGGCAGTAAATGCGTAAATGCCTTAAAGCTCGTAGGAAAAGGCGACGCGTCCTATACCGCTGCGGTCATCCGCAGTGGAATTGGTTGTAGGCAATTTCCTAACTTCCCGGCAGGTAAAACAACGGCGACGTTAAAACGTCGCCGTTGCAGTGCCTTATTTGCTGACGCTGACGCCGTAGAAGGAATTCAAGCCAAATGGGCTGATCTTGAAATCCTGCACGTTGGCGCGCATGGGTTGGAACACCGTCGAGTGAGCGATAGGTGTGTAAGGAACAGCATCTTTGAGGACGTGTTGCGCCTGTTTGTACAGTTCGGTGCGCTTGGCCTGATCGGTGGTGCGCTTGGCATCCTTGACGAGACCGTCGTACTTCTTGTCGCACCACTTGGAGAAGTTGTTGCCGCTGAGCGAGTCGCAACCGAACAGCACGTTCAGCCAGTTGTCCGGATCACCATTGTCACCGCTCCAGCCAATGATCATGGCCTGGTTCTCGCCACCTTTGGAACGCTTGATGTACTCGCCCCACTCGTAGCTGGTGATCTTCACTTTCAAGCCGATCTTGGCCCAGTCGGACTGGAGCATTTCAGCCATCAGTTTGGCGTTCGGGTTGTACGGACGCTGAACCGGCATCGCCCACAGCACGATCTCGGTACCTTCCTTGACGCCGGCTTCCTTGAGCAGCTGTTTGGCTTTCTCGGGATCGTACTTGGCATCTTTGATGGTGGTGTCGTAAGACCATTGGGTCGGCGGCATGGCATTGACGGCCAGTTGGCCTGCGCCCTGATAAACCGAGTCGATGATCTGTGGCTTGTTCACCGCCATGTCCAGCGCCTGACGTACACGCAGGTCAGCCAGCGGGTTCGCCTCGTTGCTGCCCTTGACCTTGTCCATCACGTTGTAGGCGATGTAACCCAGGTTGAAGCCAGCCTGGTCAGGCATCTTCAGCGACTTGTCTTCTTTCAGCGCTTTCAGGTCAGCTGGACGGGGGAACAGGGTGACCTGGCACTCGTTCTTTTTCAGCTTCTGAATACGTACCGACGGGTCGGTGGTGATGGCGAAGATCAGGTTGTCGATCTTCACGTCATCCGGCTTCCAGTAATCCTTGTTGCCGGTGAAGCGGATGTTGGAGTCTTTCTGGTAGCTCTTGAACACGAACGGACCAGTGCCGACCGGCTTCTGGTTGATGTCGGCAGGCTTGCCTTCTTTCAACAGTTGCGCTGCGTATTCGGCGGATTGTACCGAGGCGAAGCTCATGGCCATGTTCTGGATGAACGCAGCGTCGACTTCTTTCAGAGTGAACTTGACGGTGTGATCGTCGACTTTATCGATCTTGGTGATGTTGGTGTCCATCCCCATGTCGGTGAAGTACGGGAATTCGGTCGGGTACGCCTTACGGAACGGGTCATCCTTGTTAATCATGCGATTAAAGGTGAACAGCACGTCGTCGGCGTTGAACTCACGAGTCGGCTTGAAATACGGGGTGGTGTGGAACTTGACGCCTTCACGCAGGTGGAAGGTGTACGTCAGGCCGTCATCGGAAATGTCCCACTTGGTCGCCAGGCCAGGAATCACGGCGGTGCCGCCGCGCTCGAACTGGGTCAGACGGTTGAACATGGTTTCGGCTGAGGCGTCGAAGTCGGTTCCGGTGGTGTACTGGCCTGGGTCGAAACCGGCCGGGCTGCCTTCGGAGCAGAACACCAGGTTAGTCGCAGCGGATGCGAAAGGTGCGGAGGCTAACAAGCCTGCGCCGACTAAAAACGGAATGACCGCGTGTTTAAGCATGTTGGCCTCATGATTTGTTGTCATTTTTTAGTTGTGAGGTACGACCTCGTGAGTCGTGCCTGCGGATACTTATGCAGGGGCCATACCCATTGCAAGATCCAGAGTGACTGCCGGCCTCAAAGCGTGGCACGAACGTACCTTAATGTCGCATCTGTATAACTTCTGACGCATTTGACCGTTTGCGAGTGGTTTTTACGGTGCAAATGGAGCCCCAAAACGGTGCGTCAGTCACGTTGTGCGCGCCGCCTTGGGGCTTGGTGTTACTTATTTATACCCACGCCATAGAAGGGGGTTAGACCGAACGGGCTAATGCGGAAATCAGTGACTTCCTTGCGCAGCGGCTGGAACACCGTGGAGTTGGCAATCGGTGTGATTGGCACTTGCTGTTTTAGGATCAGTTGCGCCTGTTGATACAGTTTTACCCGCTGTTCCTTGTCGGAGGACAACTTGGCTTGTTGCACTAGTTTGTCGTAAGCCGGATCGCACCATTTGGCGTAGTTGCTGCCTTTTACCGCTGCGCAGCTGTAGAGCACGCCAAGCCAGTTGTCCGGGTCACCGTTGTCACCTGTCCAACCGTAGATCATGGCGTCGTGTTCGCCATTTTTCGCACGTTTGATGTACTCGCCCCATTCGTAGCTGACGATGTTGGCCTTGATGCCGATTTTCTCCCAATCCTGCTGGATCATCTGCGCCGACATGCGCGCATTCGGGTTCGAAGCGCGTTGCACTGTCATTGCCCATAGATTGATGGTTGTACCCGGCGCAACCCCTGCTTCTTTCAGTAGCACCTTTGCTTTTGCCGGGTCGTAGGGGGCGTCCTTGATGGTCGGGTCATAGGACCATTGCGCCGGCGGCAAAGCGTTTTGCGCCAACTGCCCAGCACTCTGGTAGACGGCTTTGATGATCGCCGGTTTGTCGATGGCCATGTCCAGCGCCTGACGTACTTTGAGCTGGTCGAGCGGCGCGTGGGTGGTGTTGTAGGCGAGGAAACCGAGGTTGAAACCGGCCTGCTTGAGCACGCGCAGGTTCGGGTCTTTTTCCATCACTTCGATGTCGGCCGGGCGTGGGTAACCGCTGACCTGGCATTCGCCGGCCTTGAGCTTTTGCAGGCGTACGGCGGCGTCCGGGGTGATCGAGAAGATCAGGTTATCGATTTTGACGTCTTCGGGTTTCCAGTAGGCCGTGTTGGCGGCGTAGCGGATCTGCGAGTCTTTCTGGTAGCGCTTGAACACGAACGGGCCGGTGCCGATGGGTTTCTGGTTGAGGTCGGCGGCTTTGCCTTCCTTCAACAGTTGTGCGGCGTATTCGGCTGATTGCACCGAGGCGAAGCTCATGGCGAGGTTTTGCACGAAGGCGGCGTCGACGTTGTTGAGGTTGAAGCGTACGGTGGTGTCGTCGAGTTTTTCTACCGATTTGATCGTGGTGTTGAGGCCCATGTCGGTGAAGTACGGGGATTCGGCGGGGTAGGCCTTGCGGAAGGCGTTATCCGGGTCGAGTAGACGCTGGAAGGTGAAGAGGACGTCGTCGGCGTTGAAGTCTCGGGTGGGTTTGAAGTAGTCGGTGGTGTGGAATTTTACGTTTGGGCGCAGGTGGAAGGTGTATTGCAGGCCTTCCGGGGAGATGTCCCATTTTGTCGCCAGGCCGGGTTCGATGTCGGTGCCGCCGCGTTTGAATTGGGTGAGGCGGTTGAAGACGGTTTCGGCGGAGGCGTCGAAGTCGGTGCCGCTGGTGTATTGGCTGGGGTCGAAGCCGGCGGGGCTGGCTTCGGAGCAGTAGACAAGCGTTGTGGCGGCGTTGGCGATCGGGGCTATGGCTGTTAGTGCGAGGGTGATTAATAGTGGTTTTAGGGTGAATCTTTCCATGGAGTCCCCGGGGAGATTGGAGGTGGTTGTGATTTCAGGGTAGCGGGGATTTGGGGGGCTTCGGAAATATCGTTTTTCTTGGGGGAGTGTCTATCTCGGTATATCTGGGCGTTTTTTTTTGGGGCATATCCGTTGCTGCGGTAACGGCGGCTTAGGGTTTCGCCCTGACGGCGGGTCACTTTTTCCAGACGCCCGGAGTGCCGGCCCAGAAAAAAGTAACCAAAAAGGCTTGCTCCTGCGTGCGGCCCGCTCGCTGGGGCTCGGGGTTCCTTCGCTCCGGGATCGATCCGGGCGCAGCGTCTACGGTTTGCTTCGCTGCACCTACTCCCGCTGTGTTTGGCTGCGCCAAACGGTCGCTGCGCTCCCACGCCCGGATCAATCCCTCCACTCAGCCTTCCGACGTCGCCCGTGGATCAAGATCAAAAGCAGGCGAGCTGACACTCGGCCTATTGAGTGGTGAAGAACGCGGGTGTTCGGCTTTTGATTTGCGTTGTTGCTGCCCCTCACCCCAGCCCTCTCCCGAGGGAGAGGGAGCCGATTTTCGGGCGTTTCAAAATCTGAGTTCGGCTCGGTATCGCACGTCGGCGTAGCTCTCCCAAACACCACGGTCAGTCCCCTCTCCCTCTGGGAGAGGGCTAGGGTGAGGGTTGGCTTTTCGCTGTTTAAATCTGTGTCAGATAACCAGAACCTTCCCACAATGATTTCAGGTTGTCCGTCGGACGTGGGCTCTCTAGTCTTTGGCTGTCGCTGAAGAGTCAGCGATCGGGAGGTGAGATTCCCGGTTATTGAATTTGGAAACCTGCACAAGCCCCTCCATAATCGCCGCCAGCTCATGCTGTCAGCAGTTTTTATGGCGGCTATGTACGGGCGGACTTTTGTCCGGCCGGGTTGGTTTCCTTACCGGTAATCTCACTCCGTACATAGTTGCCACCTCATTTCTCGAGTGAGATCGGAAATGAATGGCGTCAGTTCATAAGGAAATTTTCCATGGATAAATCGATACCTGACCCACCCCTCCATACCCCACTCGAAGAAGCCATCCGCGCCGACGCCCAGATCAAAACCCGCGAAGCCATCAAACGCGCCCTGGATTTCTACCTCAGCCCCGATCCGGTCAAGCCCCGGCAACCCAGCACGATGTTCCTGATCCAGCCGAACATCGACACCGAAAGCCTGCTGGCGCATGCCTGTGAATCACTGGCGTCGGCGAACACGTTAACCGGTAACTTTGCCGATCAGTTGGGCCGGCCTGAGCGCAATACGGCGTTGGCGATTCAGCAGATCATTATGCTGGCCGAGTTGGCGGTGAATCGGGCGCTGGATCGGGTTGATCCGCAGACCTGAGACCGCGTTATCGTTCTTCGCGAGCAGGCTCGCTCCCACATTTGGGACGCGTTCCCTTTGTAGGCGCGAGCGTGCTCGCTATGGAGCCGGTTCATTCACCAAAAATCCAGGTACAAGAATGGTGATTATCACCAGTAACGGCCCGGTTTTTTGGTTTCATAAGCAGATGAATGCTTGATTCAATGGCTTATTTCAATTCGATATGAAGCTCACCGCAAACCTGTAATTTATGACAGTAGATAATCTTTCCAATGCGCCTGAGTATTTCTTCAAGCCGAGTACGTTTCGCTACTGCAAGGAGCGACTTAGAGGCTTGAACGAAAACACATAAGGACTTGACCATGAGTTATCCGATTATTACTGACTACAAAGCCTTCAAGATTTACGAATATGAATGGGGCTTCTCCCGCTTTCAAGTTTGTTATAAGGACGGAACCCCTTATTCACAGTTATGCGCTACGAGGGAAGATGCACAGCGCATCGTCGATGCGATTGGGACTTAAACCTCTAGAACAGTAGAAGTCTTGTCTGACCTATCAACGTTGTCGCCTGCTTTGCGGGGGTTGTAGGGTGGAACCGGCGACCATGCTCTGATCGCCGGTTTTTCATTCAGCCCAGATCAAATCACTGCATCAACACTTCAATCGAGCCATCGGCGGTCATGCTGACCTGACTGGTGCCCGCTTCAACTTCCGGCGTCACTGGCGCCGAGTCCATCGCCGCCGCTTTCATCATCATCGGTGCGCGCAGGTACGGTTGTGGATAACCGTTGCTGTTGAGGTTCAGGTTGACGATTTTGTAACCCTTGCCGCCCAGTGCATCGGTGGCCAGTTGGGCGCGGGCCTTGAAGGCGGTCACGGCTTCTTTGAGCAACTGGTCTTCACTGGATTTGCGGGTCGGGTCGGCGATGGCGAAGTCCATGCCGCCCATTTTCAGGTCGCCCAGCAGTTCGCCGGTGAGTTTGGACAGGGCGGCGAAGTCGGCGCTTTCCAGGCGCAGTTCGGCGCGCTCACGCCAGCCGGTGATCTTCTGGCCTTTGGTGTCGTAGATCGGGTAGCTGTTGCGGCTGCCCTGGCGCAGGGTGATGTCTTTGACTTGCTTGGCCTGAGCCAGTGCCTTGTTCATGGTGGTGCTGACGTCGGCGGCGAGTTTGGCCGGGTCGGTGTTTTGCTCTTCGGTGTAGAGGGTCACGATCATCAGGTCGCGGGCGACTTCCGTGCTGACTTCGGCGCGCAGGGAAATCTGGTTGTAGTGCAGCTCATCGGCGGCCAGCGCCGGAAGGCTGGCGATGCTGCCGACGGTCAGGGCGAGAAGGGCGGCGCTGCGGCGAAATGTGTGCATGAAAGCTCCTTGATGAGGGCGCAGGTGATGGTTCGGGGGCCTGCGTGAAACCATCAGACTCTAGCTTTTATGATCCGGTTCGCCCAGTTACAACTTCTATACACATCGCTGGGCCGCTGCGCAGCCATTCGCGAGCAGGCTCGCTCCCACCTTTGAAATGCATTCCCCTGTGGGAACGAGCCTGCTCGCGAAGGCGTCCTTAAAGCCGCCGAAAATGTTTTCACCATGTGGTCGTTTGCCGCACTTTCGCCTCTCGAGCCCGCGCGTTGGTTATACTCCGTGCGATCCGCCTGGAGCGCTCATCAGGAGAGCTCATGCTCGCCCCCGTACAACTGACTTCCGCCACTCGCCAGAACCTCTGGCGGCTGACTTTCATCCGCACCCTGGTGCTCGCCGCGCAGGCCGGCTCCGTTGGCCTGGCCTATTGGCTGCAACTGCTGCCGTTGCCGTGGGTGCAATTGGCGATGACCCTTGGCTGCTCGACGCTGCTTTGCGTGTTTACCGCCGTGCGCCTGCGCACTTCGTGGCCGGTGACCGAACTCGAATATGCCCTGCAACTGGCCTGCGATCTGGTGATCCACAGTGCGCTGCTGTACTTCTCCGGCGGTTCGACCAATCCGTTCGTTTCCTATTATCTGGTGCCGCTGACCATCGCTGCGGTGACGCTGCCGTGGCGCTATTCGGTCATCCTCTCCGGTATCGCACTGGCGCTGTACACGGTGATGTTGACGCGGTTCTATCCGCTGGAAACCCTGCCAGTGGCCCGCGAGAACCTGCAGATCTACGGCATGTGGCTGAGCTTTGCGCTCGCAGCGGCGGTGATCACGTTTTTCGCCGCACGCATGGCTGAGGAATTGCGCCGTCAGGAAGAATTACGCGCGATCCGTCGTGAAGAAGGCCTGCGCGATCAGCAGTTGCTCGCTGTCGCCACTCAGGCCGCTGGCGCCGCCCATGAACTGGGCACACCGCTGGCGACCATGAGCGTGTTGCTCAAGGAAATGCAGCAGGATCATCCCGACCCGATGCTGCAGGACGATCTGAAAGTGCTGCAGGATCAGGTCAAGTTGTGCAAGGAAACCTTGCAACAACTGGTGCGGGCCGCCGAGGCCAACCGGCGTCTGGCGGTCGAGATGCAGGACGTCACCGACTGGCTCGACGAAGCACTGAACCGCTGGCACCTGATGCGTCCGGAGGCCAGTTATCGCTTCCATCGCCTCGCCCAAGGCACGGTGCCGCGCATGGCGCCGCCGCCGGACTTGACCCAAGCCTTGCTGAATCTGCTCAACAACGCCGCCGACGCCTGCCCGGAAAACCTCAAGGTGACCCTGGACTGGGACGCGGACACCGTGACCATCAGCATTCGTGACCACGGCGCTGGCGTGCCGCTGGCCATCGCCGAACAGATCGGCAAACCGTTTTTTACCACCAAGGGCAAAGGTTTCGGCCTGGGCCTGTTTTTGAGCAAGGCCAGCGTGACACGCGCCGGCGGCTCAGTGAAACTCTATAGTCATGAGGAAGGCGGCACGCTCACCGAGCTGCGCCTGCCCCACGGCGCCCGAGGAGACCAACATGAGTGACGAAATCCAAGTCGAAGGCGAAGAACTGCCGCATTTGCTGCTGGTCGATGACGACGCAACCTTCACCCGAGTGATGGCCCGTGCCATGGCTCGCCGAGGCTTTCGCGTCAGCACTGCCGGTTCCGCTGAAGAAGGCCTGACCATCGCCCAGGCCGATCTGCCTGATTACGCCGCGCTTGACCTGAAAATGGACGGCGACTCCGGTCTGGTGCTGCTGCCCAAACTGCTGGAGCTGGACCCGGAAATGCGCGTAGTGATCCTCACCGGATATTCGAGCATTGCCACCGCAGTCGAAGCGATCAAGCGCGGCGCCTGCAACTACCTGTGCAAACCGGCCGACGCCGACGATGTGCTGGCCGCATTGCTGTCCGAACATGCCGACCTCGACAGTCTGGTGCCGGAAAACCCGATGTCGGTCGATCGCCTGCAGTGGGAACACATTCAGCGTGTGCTGACCGAACACGAAGGCAACATCTCCGCCACTGCCCGTGCCCTGGGCATGCACCGCCGCACCCTGCAGCGCAAACTGCAGAAGCGTCCGGTTCGTCGCTGAACCTGCGCTGAACGACTATCGCCAGCCCTCGCGATAAAACGCACCGATCCACTATGATCGGTGCGTGTCTGTTCTTTTCTATATCGAGCCTTATCCATGAATCAGAACGCTGAATATTCCGCGGTCAACGATGCTGTGCGCGGGCAGTTTTTTCGCAAGGCGTGGGCGATGATCACGCCTTACTGGCGCAGCGAAGAGAAGGGCAAGGCCTGGACATTGCTGATTGCCGTGATTGCGCTGTCGCTGTTCAGCGTGGCGATCTCGGTGTGGATCAACAGTTGGTACAAGGATTTCTACAACGCCCTGCAAAAGAAGGACGAAGCGGCGTTCTGGCAGTTGATTCTGTACTTCTGCGGTATCGCTACGGTGGCGATCCTTGGGGCGGTGTATCGCCTCTATCTGACGCAGATGCTGACCATCCGTTGGCGGGCATGGCTGACCGAAAACCACTTCAAGCGCTGGCTCGGCAACAAAAACTACTATCAGCTGGAGCAGGGCGGTTACACCGATAACCCCGACCAGCGGATTTCCGAAGACCTCAACACCTTTACCGCCAACACCCTGAGTCTGGGACTGGGCCTGATTCGTACCGTGGTCAGCCTGGTGTCGTTCTCGATCATTTTGTGGGGCGTTTCCGGCAGCATCGAAGTCTTTGGCATCGAGATTCCCGGTTACATGTTCTGGTGTGCGCTGCTGTATGCCGCGGTCGGCAGTTGGCTGACGCACCTGATCGGTCGACGTTTGATCGGCCTGAACAACCAGCAACAACGCTTCGAAGCTGACCTGCGTTTTTCCATGGTGCGCGTGCGTGAGAACGCCGAGAGCATCGCTCTGTACAACGGTGAACCGAACGAAAATCGTCGCCTGAGCAGCCGCTTCGGGCTGGTCTGGCACAACTTCTGGGACATCATGCGGGTGTCCAAGCGTCTGACATTCTTCACGTCGGGTTACGGTCAGATCGCAATCATCTTTCCGTTCATCGTCGCTGCCCCACGCTATCTGGCGGGCAAGATCGAGCTGGGCGAACTGATGCAAATCAACTCGGCATTCGGCAACGTACAGGAGAACTTCAGCTGGTTCATCGACGCCTATGCGTCGTTGGCGAACTGGAAGGCCACCACTGATCGTCTGCTGAGTTTCCGTCAGGCCATGACCGACAACGAAGAGCGCACCCCGGCCATTGATGTGCAGAATCAGGGCAGCGAATTGCAGGTGCACAACCTCGGTCTGGATCTGGCCGACGGTCGTCATCTGCTGACCAATGCCGACATGACCGTCGAACCGGGCGAGCGGGTGATGCTCAGCGGTCGTTCCGGTAGCGGCAAGTCGACGCTGTTGCGGGCGATGGGGCATTTGTGGCCGGCGGGGCACGGCAACATTCGTCTGCCGGCGGCGCGCTACCTGTTCCTGCCGCAGAAACCCTATCTGCCGATCGGCACCCTGCGCGAAGCGTTGAGTTATCCACAACCGGGCGACACCTACGCGCCGGAACGTTATGCACAAGTGCTGGAAACCTGCCGCTTGCCGCATCTGGTCGCGCGGCTGGACGAGGCCAATCACTGGCAGCGCATGCTCTCGCCGGGCGAGCAGCAACGTTTGGCCTTCGCCCGTGCGCTGCTTTACGCACCGCAGTGGCTGTACATGGATGAGGCGACTTCGGCGATGGACGAGGAAGACGAAGCGACGCTTTATCAGGCGCTGATTGATCAATTGCCGGGGCTGAGCATTGTCAGCGTCGGCCATCGCAGCAGTCTGAAACGCTTCCATCCACGGCACGTGCGGATCGACAGCGGCCATTTGGTTGAGCAGACCGTGACTGCCTGATCAACACACACACTATGTGGGAGCTGGCTTGCCAGCTCCCACAGGTTTTGTGTGGAAACGGAAAGTGATCGTACAACCCGCTTGAGCTATGATGCCCACAAGCCGAATTTTCGAGACAAGATGCACACCATGGAAAACCTGATCGACACCCCGCGTCTCCCGCGCAAGCGCCGCAGCCTGGCCCAGGAACTGGTGACGGTGCTGAGCGAGCAGATCCGCGATGGCCTGCTCAAGCGCGGTGACAAACTGCCTACCGAGTCGGCGATCATGGAAGCCCATGGCGTCAGCCGTACCGTGGTGCGCGAGGCGATTTCCCGTTTGCAGGCCGCCGGCCAGGTGGAAACCCGTCACGGCATCGGCACCTTCGTGCTCGACACGCCAAGCCCGAGTGGTTTCCGCATCGACCCGGCCACCGTCGTCACCTTGCGGGATGTGCTGGCGATTCTCGAATTGCGCATCAGCCTCGAAGTTGAGTCTGCCGGCCTTGCCGCGCAACGTCGCAGCCCTGAGCAACTGGCGACCATGCGCGCGGCGCTCGATGCACTCAACGAAAGTGCTGCCCATGCCAGCGATGCCGTGGCTTCGGACTTCGCCTTCCACCTGGAAATTGCCCTGTCCACCGGCAACCGCTACTTCACCGACATCATGACCCACCTGGGCACCAGCATCATTCCGCGTACGCGACTGAATTCGGCGCGCCTGGCTCACGATGATCAGCAGCACTACATGAGCCGCCTGAGCCGTGAGCACGAAGAAATCTACGACGCGATTGCCCGTCAGGATTCCGATGCAGCGCGTGCGGCGATGCGTCTGCACCTGACCAACAGCCGTGAAAGACTGCGCCAGGCCCATGAAGAGGCACAGGCGCAGGGGTGAGGTTGGGTCAGTCTTTAAGCGTGATTTCCAATGGTAATGATTGCCGGACGTTGCCTGCTCTGTCGTTGGAGTACTGCAAGCGCGCGTTCTTGCCAGCGTTCAGCATTTTTTCAAATGGCGCTTTCGGGATTGCAAGCTCAACGGGTTTTCCAGCGGAGATTGAGGTCAGTTCGACGGAGCCTGACCACTCCTCAGCACCGTCTGAGTCATACACTTTCAGTGTGATTTTGTCCCCTGCTGCCGCTTCTTGGAGGGCAGGCACTACCCCATGAGCAGGGTCAATCAAGTTATGTACGTAGAGGACGTCATCGATTGCTTCCTTAAGCACAGGTGCAGGCAGCATTTGGATAGCGAAACGTTTATCTGTCATGTTCAAAATCCTTTTAATTGTCGAAACGAGCCGATGGCAGCTCAAGCTGATTAATGTCTGGATCGCGATTGCCTGGCACCTGTAAGAAATACCAGTTCCGACGAACGGTCACCGCTCCCGCACGACCAGTTCAGCCTTCGATCCGCAACCTCAACACCTCCGAAAACGGCTCCATACTCGACTCATCACAAAACTTGTAGCGCAGCTCAACCTCTCTGTTCAGGTACGGACGCAGCGCCTCTTTGGGGATCTGCAATTCAATCCCCGTCAGTTTCTCCATCTCATCCTCGGCATCGTCCCAAGTGCCGGTGTTCACTTCTTCACCTGCCCATTCGGGCTCTTCCGGGTCGTTGCCGAGAATCGGATAAACACTCCAGTTCGCCGGAAAATCGCTCGAATCCGGGACCTGTACGATCAATACGTCGGGCAGCGTCGATAGCTGCAGGGTGAGGGTGTCAGAGGCGGAAGAGGTCATTTGCGCGACGGTGGGTGCAGCATAATTCACAAACATTTCGGTTTCCTTCGAAGGTCCGCCACGATCCTTCGTGGCAGTCGTCGCACCTTACCCGGCGTTTCTCCAGCGTTCAGTAAACGAATCTTGACCAGACATTTCCGCGCAATAACCCTTTAGATTCGGGCTTTAGCGATGAGTCCTGGCAAGCGTTAAACAGTTTTGTCCGACAAAAAAACACCCACAACGATGAAATGCAGTTGACGGTTATCTTTTAAGTTGTACGATGACCTACAACTTCAGCGAAGGCTGAACGGTCCACTCACAAAAAACGTTGCTACCAGGGTGTTCGAATAATGAATCCACAAGAACTGAAGTCCATCCTCTCTGCCGGCCTGCTGTCTTTCCCGGTGACCGATTTCAACGCGCAGGGCGATTTCAACCGCGCGGGCTACATCAAACGCCTGGAATGGCTGGCTCCGTATGGCGCGTCAGCCTTGTTCGCCGCCGGCGGCACTGGTGAATTCTTCTCCCTGGCCGCCAGCGAATATTCGGAAATCATCAAGACTGCCGTCGACACCTGCGCCACCAGCGTGCCGATTCTGGCCGGTGTCGGCGGTTCGACCCGCCAGGCCATCGAATACGCTCAGGAAGCCGAGCGTCTGGGCGCCAAAGGCCTGTTGCTGCTGCCGCACTACCTGACCGAAGCGAGCCAGGACGGTGTTGCCGCTCACGTTGAAGCCGTGTGTAAATCGGTCAACATCGGTGTAGTTGTTTACAACCGCAACGTATGCCGCTTGACCGCGCCGCTGCTGGAGCGTCTGGCCGAGCGCTGCCCGAACCTGATCGGTTACAAGGACGGTCTGGGCGATATCGAGTTGATGGTGTCGATCCGTCGCCGCCTGGGTGATCGCTTCAGCTACCTGGGTGGCCTGCCGACCGCCGAAGTCTATGCCGCTGCCTACAAGGCGCTGGGCGTGCCGGTTTACTCCTCGGCGGTGTTCAACTTCATCCCGAAAACCGCGATGGACTTCTACCACGCGATCGCCCGTGAAGATCACGCCACCGTTGGCAAGATCATCGACGACTTCTTCCTGCCGTACCTCGACATCCGCAACCGCAAGGCCGGTTACGCCGTGAGCATCGTCAAGGCAGGTGCAAAAATCGCCGGCTATGACGCAGGTCCGGTGCGTGCGCCGCTGACCGACCTGACCGGCGAAGAGTATGAAATGCTCGCCGCGCTGATCGACAAGCAAGGTGCGCAGTAACACCCGGTAAAAAGCGAGGCCGCTGAGCAATCAGCGGCTTTTTGCGTGAAGGCTTTGAGATTTGAGGGCTGCCCCTGTGACAACTGCAAAACGCTACGACAACTACATCAACGGCGAATGGGTTGCCGGTGCCGACTACTCGGCCAACATCAACCCGTCCGAGCTGAGCGATACCATCGGCGATTACGCCAAGGCTGATCTGACTCAGGTTCACGCCGCCATCGACGCCGCCCGCGCTGCGTTCCCGGCGTACTCCACTTCGGGCATTCAGGCCCGTCACGATTCGCTGGATAAAGTCGGCACGGAAATCCTCGCCCGTCGCGAAGAACTCGGCACCCTGCTGGCCCGGGAAGAGGGCAAGACCCTGCCTGAAGCCATCGGCGAAGTGACTCGCGCCGGCAATATTTTCAAATTCTTCGCCGGTGAGTGTCTGCGTTTGTCCGGCGATTACGTGCCGTCGGTGCGCCCGGGCGTCAACGTCGAAGTGACCCGCGAAGCGCTGGGCGTGGTCGGTCTGATCACCCCGTGGAACTTCCCGATCGCCATTCCGGCGTGGAAAATCGCTCCAGCGCTGGCCTACGGCAACTGCGTGGTGTTGAAGCCCGCCGATCTGGTGCCGGGTTGCGCCTGGGCACTGGCGGAAATCATCTCCCGCGCAGGCTTCCCGGCCGGCGTGTTCAATCTGGTGATGGGCAGCGGTCGAGTTGTCGGTGATGCCTTGGTGCAGAGCCCGAAAGTCGACGGCATCAGCTTCACCGGTTCGGTGGGCGTGGGTCGTCAGATCGCGGTCAACTGCGTCTCGCGCCAGGCCAAGGTTCAGCTGGAAATGGGCGGCAAGAACCCGCAGATCATTCTCGATGACGCCGACCTCAAGCAAGCGGTCGAGCTGTCGGTGCAGAGCGCGTTCTACTCCACCGGCCAGCGTTGCACAGCGTCGAGCCGCTTGATCGTCACCGCCGGGATTCACGACAAGTTCGTTGAAGCCATGGCCGAGCGCATGAAGTCGATCAAGGTCGGCCACGCACTGAAATCCGGCACCGACATCGGTCCAGTGGTTTCCCAGGCTCAGCTTGAGCAGGACATGAAGTACATCGACATCGGCCAGTCCGAAGGTGCGCGTCTGGTCAGCGGTGGCGGTCTGGTGACCTGCGACACCGAAGGCTACTTCCTCGCACCAACGCTGTTTGCCGACAGTGAAGCGTCGATGCGCATCAGCCGCGAAGAGATCTTCGGCCCGGTGGCCAATATCGTTCGCGTGGCCGATTACGACGCGGCGCTGGCAATGGCTAACGATACCGAGTTCGGTCTCTCGGCGGGTATTGCGACAACTTCGCTGAAGTATGCCAACCACTTCAAGCGTCATTCGCAGGCCGGGATGGTCATGGTCAACCTGCCGACCGCTGGCGTGGATTACCACGTTCCGTTCGGTGGCCGTAAAGGTTCATCCTATGGATCACGTGAGCAAGGCCGCTATGCGCAAGAGTTTTACACGGTGGTAAAGACTGCCTACATCGGATCGTAACCCGCTGCACCCGCGCCGGGCCTTCGCCTGAGGCCCTGCGCGGCACAAGACCAAAGAATGTTTTACCCGCATAAAAATAATCAGTGGGAGTACATCTACATGCAACAGTCCAAGCCGACTCACGTCCGCTATTTGATCCTGCTCATGCTGTTTCTGGTGACCACGATCAACTACGCCGACCGCGCGACTATCGCCATCGCCGGTTCCAGCCTGCAAAAAGACCTCGGCATCGACGCGGTCACCCTCGGCTACATCTTCTCCGCATTCGGTTGGGCCTACGTGGCCGGGCAAATCCCCGGTGGCTGGTTGCTCGATCGCTTCGGCTCGAAAAAAGTCTATGCCCTGAGCATTTTCACCTGGTCGCTGTTCACCGTGCTGCAAGGCTTTGTCGGTGAGTTCGGTATGTCCACCGCCATCGTTGCGCTGTTCATGCTGCGCTTCCTGGTGGGCCTGGCTGAAGCGCCATCGTTCCCCGGCAACGCGCGCATCGTGGCGGCCTGGTTCCCGACCGCTGAACGCGGCACCGCTTCGGCGATCTTCAACTCAGCGCAATACTTTGCCACCGTGTTGTTCGCACCGCTGATGGGCTGGATCGTTTATTCCTTTGGCTGGGAACACGTGTTCATCGTCATGGGTATCCTCGGGATCATCTTCTCGCTGGTCTGGCTGAAAGTGATCTACAGCCCGCGTGAACACCCGCGTATCAACGAAGCCGAGTTCAAGCACATCGCTGAAAACGGCGGCATGGTCGACATGGATCAGAAGGGCAAAAAGTCCGACGGTCCAAAGTGGGATTACATCCGTCAGTTGCTGACCAATCGCATGATGCTTGGCGTGTATCTGGGCCAGTACTGCATCAACGGCATTACCTATTTCTTCCTGACCTGGTTCCCGGTGTACCTGGTGCAAGAGCGTGGCATGACCATTCTCAAGGCCGGTTTCATCGCCTCGTTGCCGGCAATCTGCGGCTTTATCGGTGGGGTGCTCGGCGGGGTGATTTCCGATTACCTGCTGCGCACGGGCCATTCGCTGACCTTCGCCCGCAAAGCGCCGATCATTGCCGGTCTGCTGGTTTCCAGCAGCATCGTTGCCTGTAACTATGTTGAAGTGGAATGGATGGTCGTTGGCTTCATGGCCCTGGCCTTCTTCGGCAAAGGCGTTGGCGCGCTGGGCTGGGCGGTGGTTTCCGACACTTCGCCAAAACAGATCGCTGGTCTGAGCGGTGGCCTGTTCAACACCTTTGGCAACATCGCTTCGATTACCACGCCGATCGTGATTGGCTACATCATCAGCTCCACCGGTTCGTTCAAATGGGCGCTGGTGTTCGTCGGTGCCAACGCACTGGTCGCGGTGTTCAGCTATCTGGTCATCGTTGGCCCGATCAAGCGTGTGGTATTGAAAGAGCCGCCAACCAATGGCGGTACTGAAGCCACCGGCAAATTGTCTCAAGCGCATTCCTGAGGAGCGGCGTCATGCAGTTGATTGAACATTCTGACTCGCCGCGCCACATCCGCTTGCACGAGCGGGACAATGTGGTGGTCGTGGTCAACGACCAGGGCGCACCGGCCGGCACTGAGTTTGCCGATGGCCTGGTGACGCTGGAATTCGTGCCGCAGAGCCACAAGGTCACCCTCGAAGATATTCCCGAGGGCGGCCAGGTGATTCGCTACGGTCAGGTGATTGGCTATGCGTTGCAGCCGATTCGCCGCGGCAGTTGGGTCAAGGAAGATCAACTGCGCATGCCGACCGCGCCGCCGCTGGACAGCCTGCCGCTGTCCACCGAGGTGCCGGACGCGCAGGCACCGCTGGAGGGTTTCACCTTCGAGGGCTATCGCAACGCTGATGGCACCGTTGGCACGCGCAATATCCTCGGCATCACTACCACGGTGCAGTGCGTCACCGGCGTGCTTGATCACGCGGTAAAACGCATCAAGGAAGAACTGCTGCCGAAGTACCCGCACGTCGATGACGTGGTGGCGCTGACTCACAGTTACGGCTGCGGCGTGGCGATTACCGCCACTGACGCCTACATCCCGATTCGCACCGTGCGCAATCTGGCCCGTAACCCGAACCTCGGTGGCGAAGCGTTAGTGATCAGCCTCGGCTGCGAGAAATTGCAGGCCGGGCAGGTGATGCACGAAGACGATGCGTCGGTGGATCTCAGCGATCCATGGTTGTATCGCTTGCAGGATTCCAGTCACGGTTTCACCGAGATGATTGAGCAGATCATGGAACTGGCCGAAGTGCGTCTGAAGAAACTCGACCAGCGTCGCCGCGAGACGGTGCCGGCGTCCGAGCTGATTCTCGGCATGCAGTGCGGCGGCAGCGATGCGTTCTCCGGGATCACCGCCAACCCGGCGCTGGGTTATGCCTCGGACTTGTTGTTGCGTGCAGGGGCGACGGTGATGTTTTCCGAAGTCACCGAAGTGCGCGATGCGATTTATCTGCTGACTTCACGCGCCGAAAGCAAAACCGTCGCCGAAGAGCTGGTGCGCGAGATGGATTGGTACGACCGTTACCTGGCCAAAGGTGAAGCAGATCGCAGTGCGAACACCACGCCGGGCAACAAGAAGGGCGGGCTGTCGAACATTGTCGAGAAGTCGCTGGGTTCGATCGTCAAATCCGGCAGCAGCGCAATCAACGGCGTGCTTGGCCCCGGCGAGCGGTTCAAGCAGAAGGGTCTGATTTTCTGTGCAACGCCGGCGAGTGATTTTGTCTGCGGCACGTTGCAGTTGGCGGCGGGGATGAACCTGCATGTGTTCACCACCGGGCGGGGTACGCCGTATGGTTTGGCGATGGCGCCGGTGGTGAAGGTATCGACGCGGACGGAATTGGCGCAGCGCTGGCCTGATCTGATTGATATCGACGCCGGAAGGATTGCGACCGGGCGCGCGACGATCGAGGAACTGGGTTGGGAGTTGTTCCACTATTACCTGGATGTGGCGAGCGGCAAGCAGCAGACGTGGGCGGAGAAGCACAAGCTGCACAACGACATTACGTTGTTCAATCCGGCGCCGATTACCTGAAACCGCGTCGCCTTGGAAAGATCGCAGCCTGCGGCAGCTCTTACATTGAAATGCGCTTTGATCGTTCCCACGCTCCGCGTGGGAATGCAGCCCAGGACGCTCTGCGTCCCAAAAGCGTGACGCGGAGCGTCACAGGAGGCGTTCCCACGCAGAGCGTGGGAACGATCAGGGTGAAAGTGGCTTATCATTAGCCCCCTAACGACGCTCACCCAAGGCTCCCCGGCATGCTGGCAATCTTCCTCGAAACCCTGAACATCACCGCGCCGGTGTTTGCCATGCTGTTTCTCGGTGTGCTGCTCAAGCGCATCGACTGGATCAACGACAACTTCATCCACACCGCTTCGTCGCTGGTGTTCAACGTGACCATGCCGGCGCTGCTGTTCCTCGGCATTCTGCACGCCGACCTGCACGCCGCTCTGCAACCGTCCTTGCTGATCTACTTTTCCCTCGCCACGCTGGTCAGCTTTGCCTTGGCCTGGGGCTGGGCGATTTTCCGTTGCCCGCGCGAAGATCGCGGCATCTACACCCAGGGCGCGTTTCGTGGCAACAACGGTGTGATCGGTCTGGCACTGGCCGCGAGCATGTACGGCGATTACGGGATTTCCCTCGGGGCGATTCTCGCGGCGCTGGTGATCCTGTTTTACAACACGCTGTCGACCATCGTGCTGGCGGTGTACAGCCCGGTGATCAAGTCCGATCCGTGGAGCATCTGCAAAAGCGTGTTCAGCAATCCGCTGATTATCAGCGTGATTGCCGCGGCGCCGTTTGCTTATTTCAAGATAGGTTTGCCCGGCTGGCTGGAAACGTCCGGGCAGTATCTGGCGCAGACTACCTTGCCACTGGCGCTGATCTGCATTGGCGGAACCCTGTCGCTGGCGGCATTGCGCAAGAGCGGCAACATGGCGCTGAGCTCGAGCCTGGTGAAGATGATCGGTTTGCCGGTGCTGGCAACATTGGGCGCGTGGTTCTGGGGATTTCGCGGGGCGGAGTTGGGGATTCTGTTTCTGTATTTCGGCAGCCCGACGGCGGCGGCGAGTTTCGTCATGGCCCGCGCGGCGCAGGGTAATCATGAGCTGGCGGCGGCGATTATCGTGATGACCACGTTGATGGCGGCGATTACCACCAATGTCGGGATCTTTGTTTTGCAGTGGGGTGGGTGGATCTGATTTTGATGTTGTGGTGTTGCTTAGGGCCTCTTCGCGAGCAGGCTCGCTCCCACATGTGAAATGCATTCCAATGTGGGAGCGGGCCTGCTCGCGAAGGCGTCAGTTGAATCAATCAGGTTTCTGGTAGGTATCAATCACTTCCTGCGCCGCACGAAACGCATCAATCGCCGCCGGCACGCCGGCATATACCGCGCAATGCAGCAACGCCTCACGAATCTCTTCCACCGTGCAGCCATTGTTCAGCGCGCCGCGCACATGGCCTTTCAGCTCTTGCGGGCACTTCAACGCGGTCAGCGCTGCAAGAGTAATCAGGCTGCGGGTCTTCAACGGCAGACCTTCACGATTCCACACGCCACCCCAGGCATGTTCATTGACGAAATCCTGCAACGGTTGGGTGAACTCGGTAGCGTTGCCCAAGGCGCGATCTACAAACGCATCGCCCATTACCTGGCGGCGGACTTCAACCCCGGACTGCTTCGATTCGGTCATGGTTTATCACTCTTGTGGTGTTGGCGGCGCCAGGCGCGGATCGACGTGAACAGCAGAAACGTCAACAGCGTCGGCAAGACATAAAACAGCATCAGCCGCTCAAGCTTGCCGGCCAGCGGCATGCCGGTGGTGAACGACACCACGTGCAGCCCATAGGCCAGATACAAACCGAGCAGCAACAAACCTTCTGCACGCGTCACGCGGTAGCCGGAATAGAACACCGGCAGGCACAGCGCGGCGACGCCGAGCATCACCGGCAGGTCGAAATCCAGTGCATTAGGCGATACCGACAGCGGCGTTGGAGCGATCAACGCCGTCAGACCCAGCACCCCTAGCAGATTGAACAGGTTGGCACCGATCACGTTGCCGACGGCAATATCCCGTTGCCCGCGCAGTGCGGCGATCAGCGAGGTTGCCAGTTCCGGGAGAGAGGTGCCGACAGCGACAACGGTCAGGCCAATGACGCGCTCGGAAAATCCAAGATCAGTTGCCACCACCACAGCCGCTCCGAGCAAAAGGTGCCCGGCAAATACCAGCATCGCCAAACCGACGATGATCATCAGCGAACTGCCGATCCACGACGCTTGGCTTGTTTCAACGCGCTCCGTGTGCGGCCGCGTCGAGTGCCGTGACTGGCGCAACAATAAGCCGAGATACAGCGCCAGTGCGGCCAACAACAGGATGCCGTCGAAGCGCCCGATCTCTTCGTTCCACGCCAATACGAACACCAGCAGGCTGGCGCCGATCATCAGCGGAATATCCAGCCGCACCAGTTGCCGCGAGACACGTAGAGGAATGATCAGCGCTGACAGGCCGAGGGTGACGAGGATGTTGAAGATGCTGCTGCCGACCACGCTGCCGACCGCGATGTCGGGGTTGTGCGCCAATGCGGCTTGCAGGCTGACGGCCATTTGCGGCGCACTGCTGCCGAGGGCGACGATGGTCAGGCCGATGATCAGCGGTCGCACATGCAGGCGCGCAGCCAGACGCACCGCCGCACGCACCATCAGTTCGGCGCCGAAGATCAGCAGGCACAGACCGGCGAGCAGTTCGATCACGCTGATCAGGGGTAAATCGGCTAATCCGAAAATGGTCAGCGCTCCATCAGTCGAGGGCCTGCACGCGAACCCGTGCGGTGCCGCTGCGCAGCATGCCGAGCTGTTCGGCGGCCTCGCGGGACACGTCGATCAGGCGCCCGCGTGTGTGCGGGCCACGGTCATTGATGCGGACCACGACGGACTCATCGTTTTTCAGGTTGGTGACCTTCACCCGCGTGCCGAAGGGTAGCTGGCGGTGGGCGGCGGTCAGGGAATTCTGGTTGAACGGCTCGCCACTGGCGGTGCGTTTACCGTGGTGTTTGGCACCGTAATAAGAGGCGACGCCGGTCTGGTCATAACCGTGCGGGTCGATGGTGTCGGTGCTGGCGCAACCGGCCAGCAAGGAGAGCAGGGCGCAGGCGCCGAGCAGCCGTTTCATTCGAAAGCTCCCAAATAACAATGTGGGAGCGAGCCTGCTCGCGAAGAGGCCGTCACATTCAATATCTCTATTGGATGTCATGGCGCTTTCGCGAGCAGGCTCGCTCCCACAGGGAATAGAGCCAGGCTTTGGATCTGGCTCCATTGTGGTCAGCCTTCGAGCTTGCTTTTCAGCAGTTCGTTCACTTGCTGCGGGTTGGCTTTGCCTTTGGACGCTTTCATCGCCTGGCCGACGAAGAAGCCGAACATCTTGCCGCGTTTGGCTTCATCAGCCGCACGGTATTGTTCAACTTGCTCGGCGTTGGCCGCGAGCATTTCGTCCAGCACCGCCGAGATTGCACCGCTGTCGGTCACTTGCTTCAGGCCGCGTTTTTCGATGATCTCGTCCGCGCTGCCCTCGCCGTTGGCCATCGCTTCGAACACCACTTTGGCGATCTTGCCGGAGATGGTGTTGTCCTTGATGCGCTGCAGCATGCCGCCCAGCAGTTCGGCAGAAACCGGCGACTCGTCGATGTCCAGGCCTTGCTTGTTGAGCAGGCTGCCCAACTCGACCATCACCCAGTTCGCCGCCAGTTTGGCGTCGCCGCCGATGGCCGCGACTTTCTCGAAGTAGTCCGCCTGCTCACGGCTGGTGGCCAGCACGTTGGCGTCATACGCCGACAGACCGAACTGGCTCTGGAAGCGCTCGCGTTTCTGCGGTGGCAGTTCCGGCAAGGTGGCGCGCACCTCGCCGAGGAACGACTCTTCGATAACCACCGGCAGCAGATCCGGATCGGGGAAGTAACGGTAGTCGTTGGCTTCCTCTTTCGAACGCATCGGACGGGTCTCGTCCTTGTTCGGATCGTACAGACGGGTCTGCTGGATTACTTTGCCGCCGTCTTCGATCAGCTCGATCTGACGCTGGATCTCGGAGTTGATCGCCTTCTCGATGAAGCGGAACGAGTTGACGTTCTTGATCTCGCAACGCGTGCCGAACTCAACCTGGCCTTTCGGACGGATCGACACGTTGCAGTCGCAACGCAGCGAACCCTCGGCCATGTTGCCGTCGCAGATGCCCAGGTAGCGCACGAGTGCGTGGATTGCCTTGACGTAAGCCACGGCTTCCTTGGCGCTGCGCATGTCAGGCTCGGAAACGATTTCCAGCAGCGGCGTGCCGGCACGGTTCAGGTCGATGCCGGTGGCACCGTTGAATTCTTCGTGCAGGCTCTTGCCGGCGTCTTCTTCCAGGTGCGCGCGGGTGATGCCGACACGTTTGACCGTGCCGTCTTCCAGGGCGATGTCCAGGTGTCCCTTGCCGACGATCGGCAACTCCATCTGGCTGATCTGGTAGCCCTTCGGCAGGTCCGGGTAGAAGTAGTTTTTGCGGGCGAACACGTTGTGCTGACCGATCTCGGCGTCAATCGCCAGACCGAACATCACCGCCATGCGCACCGCTTCCTGGTTCAGCACCGGCAGAACGCCGGGCATGCCCAGGTCGATCAGGCTGGCCTGGGTGTTCGGCTCGGAGCCGAATGTGGTGGAACTACCGGAAAAGATTTTCGACCGGGTGGTGAGCTGAGTGTGAATCTCCAGCCCGATCACGACTTCCCATTGCATGTGTGTCTCCTCAGAAGCCGGTTGGGGTGCGGGTGTGCCAGTCAGTGTTGAGCTGGTACTGGTGAGCAACGTTCAACAGGCGACCTTCCTGGAAGTACGGCGCGAGCAACTGCACGCCCACCGGCAGACCGTCGACAAAACCGGCCGGCATCGACAGGCCCGGCAGGCCCGCGAGGTTGGCGGTGATGGTGTAGACGTCTTCCAGATAGGCTGCAACCGGGTCGCTGTTCTTCGCGCCAAGCTTCCAGGCCGGGTTTGGCGTGGTCGGGCCGAGGATGATGTCGACTTCATTAAAGGCAGCCATGAAATCGTTCTTCACCAGACGACGGATCTTCTGCGCTTTCAGGTAGTAGGCGTCGTAGTAACCGGCGGACAGCGCGTAGGCGCCGACCATGATCCGGCGCTGGACTTCCGGGCCGAAGCCTTCGCCACGGGAGCGCTTGTACAGGTCGATCAGGTCTTTCGGTTGCTCGCAACGGTGGCCGAAACGCACGCCGTCGAAACGCGACAGGTTGGAAGAAGCCTCTGCTGGCGCGATCACGTAGTACGCAGGAATGGCGTGCTGCATGTTCGGCAGGCTGATTTCCTTGATCACGGCACCGAGCTTCTGCAGCTCTTTGATGCTGTTCTGAATCAGCTCGGCGATACGCGGGTCGAGACCAGCGCTGAAGTATTCCTTCGGCACGCCGATGCGCAGGCCTTGCAGCGAATCGCCCAGGCTTGCGGAGTAATCCGGCACTGGCTCATCGATGCTGGTGGAGTCGTTCTGATCGAAGCCGGCCATACCCTGCAACAAAATCGCGCAGTCTTCGGCCGTGCGCGCCAAGGGGCCGCCCTGATCGAGGCTGGAGGCGTAAGCGATCATGCCCCAGCGCGAAACGCGACCGTAGGTCGGCTTCAGGCCGGTGAGGTTGGTGAACGCTGCCGGCTGACGAATCGAACCGCCAGTGTCGGTGGCCGTCGCCGCTGGCAACAGACGAGCGGCAACCGCCGCCGCCGAGCCGCCGGACGAACCGCCCGGTACGTGTTCCAGGCTCCACGGGTTTTTCACCGCGCCGTACCAGCTCGACTCGTTGGCCGAACCCATGGCGAATTCGTCCATGTTGGTCTTACCCAGCGTCACGGCGCCGGCAGCCGCCAGCTTCGCGACCACGGTGGCGTCATACGGGGCTTTGAAGTTGTCGAGCATCTTCGAGCCGCAGCTGGTGCGAATGCCCTGAGTGCAGAACAGGTCTTTGTGAGCGATCGGCGCACCGAGCAGGGCGCCGCTCTCACCGTTGGCACGGCGGGCATCGGCGGCTTTCGCCTGCTCGAGGGCCAGCGCTTCGGTGAGGCTGATGAAACTGTTGAGCTGCGGATCAAGCTGGGTGATGCGCGCCAGCAGGACTTTGGTCAGCTCTTCGGAGGAAAACTTTTTATCGGCGAGACCGCGGGCGATCTCGGCCAGAGTCATTTGATGCATTGCAGGCTCTTTCCCTTTAGTCGATGACTTTCGGAACCAGATACAGGCCGTTTTCGACCGCTGGTGCGATGGACTGGTAGGCCTCGCGGTGATTGCTCTCGGTCACGACGTCGGCGCGCAGGCGCTGACTGGCTTCCAGCGGGTGGGCCAGAGGCTCGATTCCGTCGGTATTAACAGCCTGCATTTCGTCGACCAGACCGAGAATGCTGTTGAGGGCGGAAGTAATGTGTGGAAGATCGGCATCATTGAGGCCAAGGCAGGCCAGATGAGCGATTTTTTCCACGTCGGAGCGTTCTAGCGCCATCGGGATTCTCCTGTGGAAAACAGAACGGACGGCGTCCGTGTGTTAGATTGTCGGAACACTACCGCACTTCTACGGTCATAAGGCCGCGATTGTGGGGCTTGGTGCACAGAAAAGCGGCCAATTTAACATATTGGCGCCTTGCCCAAAATCCCTGTCGTTGTTAGAGTTTGCCGCACTTTTTTACCCACGCGTTGCCTAGGGTCCCTTTCCCATGTTCAAGAAACTGCGTGGCATGTTTTCCAGCGATCTTTCCATTGACCTGGGCACTGCCAACACCCTTATTTACGTGCGCGAGCGCGGTATCGTCCTGAATGAGCCATCGGTTGTGGCCATTCGGACACACGGTAACCAGAAAAGTGTCGTTGCTGTCGGCACCGAAGCCAAGCGCATGCTCGGCCGTACGCCGGGCAACATTGCTGCCATTCGTCCGATGAAGGACGGCGTGATCGCTGACTTCAGCGTCTGCGAAAAGATGCTGCAATACTTTATTAACAAGGTTCACGAAAACAGCTTTCTGCAGCCTAGCCCTCGTGTGCTGATCTGCGTTCCATGCAAATCCACCCAGGTTGAGCGTCGCGCCATCCGTGAATCGGCCCTCGGTGCCGGTGCCCGTGAAGTGTTCCTGATCGAAGAGCCGATGGCGGCTGCGATCGGTGCCGGCCTGCCGGTAGAAGAAGCACGCGGCTCGATGGTCGTGGATATCGGTGGTGGTACTACCGAAATCGCGTTGATCTCCCTGAACGGTGTGGTCTATGCCGAATCCGTACGCGTGGGCGGCGACCGCTTCGACGAAGCGATCATTACCTACGTGCGCCGTAACTACGGCAGCCTGATCGGTGAATCCACCGCTGAGCGCATCAAGCAGGAAATCGGCACGGCCTACCCGGGCGGCGAAGTTCGCGAAGTCGACGTTCGCGGTCGCAACCTGGCCGAAGGCGTTCCACGCGCATTCACCCTGAACTCCAACGAAGTGCTGGAAGCTCTGCAAGAGTCCCTGGCCACTATCGTTCAGGCTGTGAAAAGCGCCCTGGAGCAATCGCCGCCGGAACTGGCTTCCGACATCGCCGAGCGTGGCCTGGTGCTGACCGGTGGTGGCGCATTGCTGCGTGACCTCGACAAGTTGCTGGCCCAGGAAACCGGTCTGCCAGTGATCGTTGCCGAAGATCCGCTGACCTGTGTTGCTCGCGGCGGTGGCCGTGCATTGGAAATGATGGATAAGCACACCATGGATCTGCTCTCCAGCGAATAAGTCGCCGGGTGCAATACGTGGGTGAGCGCGCAGGCAGCACTTTGCAGTGCTGCCTGTTGGCGTTTATCTTCTGTCAGTCTTCATCCAGGCCGGTTTGATGCCGTATGAATAAACAGAACATTTGCCTGGGAGGAGCGGCTTATTAAACCGCTTTTCGCCAAAGGCCCTTCGTTGGGTGTGCGCCTGTTGGTGCTGGCCGTGCTATCGGTCGCGCTGATGGTGGTCGATGCCCGCTTCGACTTGCTCAAGCCCGCGCGCAAACAAGCGTCGCTGGTGTTGATGGACGCCTACTGGATTACCGATCTACCGGGACGCCTGTGGGAAGGGATTGCCAGCCAGTTCGGCAGTCGCACCGAACTCGTCGCCGAAAACGAAAAACTCAAGACTGAAAACCTGCTGTATCAGGGGCGCATGCAAAAGCTTGCCGCCCTTACCGAGCAGAACGTTCGGCTGCGCGAGTTGCTCAATTCCTCGGCGCTGGTCAATGAAAAGGTCGAAGTGGCCGAGTTGATCGGCATGGACCCCAATCCCTTTACCCATCGCATCATCATCAATAAAGGTGAGCGTGATGGCGTGGTGCTCGGGCAGCCGGTGCTCGATGCGCGCGGTCTGATGGGGCAAGTGGTCGAATTGATGCCTTACACCTCCCGTGTATTGTTGTTGACCGACACCACTCACAGTATTCCCGTGCAGGTGAACCGCAACGGTCTGCGCGCGATTGCCAGTGGCACCGGCAACCCGGAGCGTCTGGAACTGCGTCACGTCGCTGACACCGCCGATATCAAAGAGGGCGATCTGCTGGTCAGCTCCGGCCTTGGCCAGCGTTTCCCGGCCGGTTATCCGGTCGCCACGGTCAAGGAAGTGATCCACGATTCCGGCCAGCCGTTCGCGATCGTTCGAGCGGTACCGACTGCCGCGCTCAACCGTAGCCGCTACCTGTTGCTGGTGTTCAGTGACAGTCGCACCGCCGAAGAGCGCGCCAACGATGCCGCGCAAGCGCAGGAAAATCTTGATGCCTTCGGCGGTGGGCCGATTATTCCGGTCACTGTGCCGAAAACCGTGGCCGCGCCGGCAGCCGCTGCTGCTCCGGCGCCTGTAACACCTGCCGCACCGACCGCTGCCGCCAGTGCCACACCGGCCAAACCCGCTGCAAGTAAACCGCCTGCGGCGGCGAAACCACCGGCATCCACGCCGGCGGCCAGCAAACCTCCAGCTGCCCAGCCCGCTGCACGACCTGCGGCCAAACCGCCCGTCAGTGCACCGGCGACAACCGGGAGACAAGAATAATGGTCGGGGCTACTGCATCGCGAAACGGCTGGATCGTCTGGCTGACGTTTCTCATTGGCATGTTGCTCAGTGTCTCGCCGTTGCCGCAATTCATGGAAATCCTGCGCCCGCTGTGGCTGGCGCTGCTCCTGACATTCTGGGCGCTGTACATGCCGCAAACGGTCGGCATGGTCACGGCGTTCTGTCTGGGCCTGGCTGAAGATGTGCTCTACGGCACGCTGCTGGGGCAGAACGCGTTGATCCTGACGCTGATCACCTTCCTCGTTCTGTCATTGCAACAACGCCTGCGGATGTTCCCGATGTGGCAGCAATGCCTGGTGATTCTGGTGATCTTCGGTCTCGCGCAACTGGTGCAGTTGTGGCTCAGTGCCTTGACCGGTAACCGTCAACCAACCCTGGCGCTGGTGCTACCGGCGCTGGTCAGTGCTTTGCTCTGGCCTTGGGTCAGCTTTGCCCTACGCGGATTGCGCCGACGCTACAAAATCAATTGAGCCGGTGAAGCTGGGCACTGAACAGGGAGATGTTTTGATGAAGCCGCTTTACCTCGCCTCCGGATCGCCGCGCCGCCGTGAATTGCTCACACAGATCGGCGTTCCATTCGCCGCCATCAGTGCGGATATCGACGAAACCCCATTACCCGAAGAATCGCCGTCAACCTATGTCGAGCGTCTGGCGCGCGGCAAGGCCGAAGCCGGGCGCCGCACCGTCGTGTCCGCTCAGCCATTCTGCGTGCTGGGTGCCGACACTGCCGTGGTGCTGGACGGCAAAATTCTTGGCAAACCGGTGGACGAAGCCGATGCATGCGCCATGCTGATGATGTTGTCTGGCAAGGAGCATGAAGTGCTGACCGCCATCGCCGTGCTCGAGGGCGCGCGCTGCGAGTCGCGGGTGGTGCGCAGTCTGGTGCGGTTCCGTCCGATCAACGGTGAAGAAGCTGCTGCCTATTGGGCCAGCGGCGAGCCGCGGGACAAGGCCGGCGGTTATGGCATTCAGGGACTCGGCGCAGTGTTTGTCGCCGGGCTCAATGGCAGCTATTCGGCGGTGGTCGGGCTGCCAGTTTGCGAAACCGCAGAACTGTTGGGCCATTTCGGCATACCCTGTTGGCAAAACCTGAACGCGCAATAAGCGTCGTACGAAACCAGATGCGGCCATTATCGTGAACATGCCTGAACGAGATCCTGCCATGAGTGAAGAGATTCTGATCAACATCACGCCGATGGAGTCGCGCGTGGCGGTGGTCGAAAACGGTGTACTGCAAGAAGTCCACGTTGAGCGCACGCAAAAGCGCGGGATCGTCGGCAACATCTATAAAGGCAAGATCGTTCGCGTGCTGCCGGGTATGCAGGCGGCATTCGTCGACATCGGCCTGGATCGCGCGGCATTCATTCACGCTGCCGAAATTTCTCTGCGCGAAGGCCCTGTGGTCGAAAGTATCAGCGCGTTGGTGCACGAAGGCCAAAGCCTGGTGGTGCAAGTCACCAAGGACCCGATCGGCTCAAAAGGCGCGCGGTTGACCACGCAGCTGTCGATTCCGTCGCGCTATCTGGTGTACATGCCGCGCACCGCCCACGTTGGCATCTCGCTGAAAATCGAAGACGAAGCAGAGCGCGAACGCCTCAAGCAGGTGGTCAGCGATTGCGTGGCCAAAGAAGGCATCAAGGAGGCGGGCGGTTTCATTCTGCGCACCGCCGCCGAAGGCGCTGGCGCCGATGAAATCCTCATGGACATCCGTTACCTGCGGCGCCTGTGGGACCAGATCAACGAACAGATCAAAACCATCTCCGCGCCTAGTGTTATTTACGAGGATCTCGGTCTGGCGTTGCGTACGCTGCGTGATCTGGTCAACCCGAAGATCGAGAAGATTCGCATCGATTCCCGGGAAACCTTTCAGAAAACCACGCAGTTCGTCGCCGAACTGATGCCGGAAATTGCCGATCGTCTGGAGCACTATCCCGGTGAACGACCGATTTTCGACCTGTATGGCGTCGAAGACGAAATCCAGAAAGCCCTCGAACGCAAGGTACCGCTGAAGTCCGGCGGCTATCTGGTGGTGGATCCGGCAGAAGCCATGACCACCATCGACGTGAACACCGGAGCTTTCGTAGGTCACCGTAACCTCGAAGAAACCATCTTCAAGACCAACCTCGAAGCGGCCACGGCGATTGCCCGGCAGATGCGCCTGCGCAATCTGGGCGGGATCATCATCATCGACTTTATCGACATGGAAGATGAAGAGCATCAGCGCCAGGTGCTGCGCACTCTGGAAAAACAGCTGGAGCGCGATCACGCCAAGACCAACATCATCGGCATCACCGAGTTGGGCCTGGTGCAGATGACCCGCAAGCGTACCCGCGAAAGTCTCGAACAAGTGCTGTGCGAACCGTGCAGCAGTTGCCAGGGCCGCGGCAAACTGAAAACTGCGGAAACCATCTGTTACGAGATTTTCCGCGAGATCCTCCGTGAAGCCCGGGCGTATCAGGCCGAGGGTTATCGGGTGCTGGCGAACCAGAAAGTGGTCGACCGCTTGCTCGACGAAGAATCCGGAAACGTCGCCGAGCTTGAAGGGTTTATCGGTCGCACCATACGCTTCCAGGTGGAAACCATGTATTCCCAGGAACAATATGACGTGGTGTTGCTCTGATCCCCTGCGTCACCTTTATTCCACCGCGGCTGGCCTCAGCTTTTCGCAGTATTTTTGCCATGGGAGCCGACTGACATGGAGCGTCTGACACGCATTCTGGCCGCACTCACCCGCTGGGGGCTGGGCCTGTGCGCGTTGGTTTTGGTATTGATGGCGTTGTACGTCAGTCTCGGCCGCGAATTGACGCCGTTGGTGGCCGAATATCGCGCCGACATCGAAGACAAGGCCAGTGCCGCCCTCGGCATGCCGTTGCAGATCGGCGAACTGGAAGGCAACTGGAGCGGTTTTGCGCCGATCCTGCTGGCTCATGATGTGATGGTTGGCAGCGGCGCCAATGCTTTGCGTCTGGATCAAGTGCGTGCGGTACCGGATCTGTGGGCCAGCCTGTTGGCGCGCGAAGTGCGCATTGCCCACCTTGAGCTCAACGGCTTGAAAATCAGCCTCAAGGAAGCCGAGGACGGCAGTTGGGCGCTCGAAGGCCTGCCGGTGCAGAACGATCAGCCACTCGATCCGCAACAACTGTTCAATCGCTCGCAAATGATTCAGCAACTGTCAGTGCTCGACAGTCAGGTGACCTTGCAGCCACAGGATCACCCACCGCTGACCCTCACCTATGTCGGCCTCAATCTGAAAACCGGCGCCAGCCGTCAACGCCTCGATGCGCGGTTGACCTTGCCGGATGGCCAGCCTGTGGCGCTGAGTTTGCGCACGCGGATTCGCCCCGACCAATTGCAAAACAGCTCAGTGGAAGGCTACGCCAGCCTGCCGCAGAGCGACTGGTCGAAATGGCTGCCGAAGCGTCTGACCCAGCAGTGGAATTTTTCCGAGATCAAGGCCGGCGGCGAGATTTGGGTCAATTGGGCCAAAGGCACGCTGCAAAGTGCTGCGCTCCGTTTGAACGCGCCGCAACTGATCGGCGCCTATGCCGATCGCAAGCCGATCCAGATCAACAATCTGGCACTCAACGCGTATTACGCGAACAGTGCCGAGGGCGCGACCCTCACCCTCGATTCACTGGCGATGAATTTCGGTGAAAACCGTTGGGATTCACACATACAGCTGAAGCAGACTCGGGCAAACGACAAGGTGGAAGAGGTCTGGCACTTGCAGGCGGATCGTCTCGATCTGACCCCGCTCACTCCACTGCTGAACGCCTTGGGGCCGCTGCCGCAGGGTTTCGCCACGGCCGTCGATCATCTGAAGGTCACCGGTGGCCTGCGCAATGTGCTGCTGGATTTCCGCCCCAACTCCACCGACGGCAACAAGTTCAGTTTCGCCACCAATCTGGATAACGTCGGTTTCGACGCCTATCACGGCGCACCGGCGGCTCGAAACGTCAGTGGCAGCCTCAGCGGCAACCTCGACGGTGGCGAGTTGCGCATGGACAGCAAGGATTTTGTCCTGCACCTGGACCCGATTTTCGCCAAGCCATGGCAGTACATTCAGGCCAACGCACGCCTGACCTGGAAGCTCGATAAAGACGGCTTCACCCTGATCGCTCCATACCTGAAGGTGCTTGGCGAGGAGGGCAAGATTGCCGGCGACTTCCTGATTCGCCTGCATTTCGACCATAGCCAGGAAGACTACATGGACCTGCGCGTCGGTCTGGTCGATGGCGATGGTCGCTATACGGCCAAATACCTGCCCGAAGTGCTCAGCCCGGCGCTCGACGAGTGGCTGCGTACCGCCATCCTCAAAGGTGCAGTCGATCAGGGTTTCTTTCAGTATCAGGGTTCGCTGAGCAAAAATGCCGGGGAGGCCGACCGCAGCATCAGCCTGTTTTTCAAAGTGCATGACGCTGAACTGGCGTTCCAGCCGGGTTGGCCGCATGTGAGCAAGGTCAGTGGCGATGTATTCATCGAAGACAGCGGTGTGCGGATCTGGGCCGACAAGGGTCAGTTGCTCGGCACTCAGGTCAGCGATGTCTTCGTCAATATTCCCCATGTGCCGGCCGGACAACATACGCATATGTTCCTCGATGGCGCCTTTGCCGGTGGGTTGGGGGATGGCTTGAAGATTCTTCAGGAAGCGCCGATCGGCACCGGTGAGACCTTTGCCGGATGGGAAGGGGCGGGTGATCTGCAAGGAAAGCTCAAACTGGACATCCCGCTGGACAAGGGCGGCGACCTGCCGAAAATTCTGGTCGACTTCAAAACCGCCAATGCGCGCCTGAAACTCGCCGAGCCTAAGCTTGAGCTGACCCAACTCAAGGGTGATTTCCGCTTTGACAGCGCCAAAGGACTCAGCGGGCAGAACATCGCCGCGCGCGCATTCGACAAACCGGTCACGGCGCAGATTTTCGCCGATGGCAGTCCTGGCAAACTCAAGACCCGGGTCGCGGCATCCGGGCAGGTCGAGGTCAAGAAACTTACCGACTGGCTGGGCGTGACACAACCATTGCCGGTCTCCGGGACCATTCCCTATCAATTGCAATTGAACCTGGACGGCGCCGACAGCCAGTTGATGGTCAGTTCCAGCATGAAAGGTGTCGCGGTGGATCTGCCGGCGCCGTTCGGCATGGCGGCGGATGTCGGTCGCGATACGGTATTCCGGATGACCTTGCAGGGGCAGGAGCGGCGTTACTGGGTCAACTACGACCAACTGGCCAATTTCACTTTTGCCGCGCCGCCGAGCAATTTTGCCGAGGGCCGTGGCGAGTTGTTCCTCGGTGCCGGCGAAGCGGTGCTGCCGGGAGCCAAAGGCTTGCGCATTCGTGGGGTGCTTTCGGAGCTGGATGTCGCGCCGTGGCAGGACCTGGCCAACAAATACGCCGGGCAGGATCCGGGCGGCAGCGCCAAGCAATTGCTCAGCAGTGCTGATTTCAAGGTCGGCAAACTCACGGCATTCGGGACGACACTGGATCAGGCGTCGGTGCAGGTCAATCGCAAGCCGGGTACGTGGAATTTGTCCCTCGACAGTCAACAGGCGAAAGGCTCGGCGAGCCTGCCGGACGCCAAGGGCGTGCCGATTGCGGTGAATTTGCAGTACGTGAAACTGCCAGCGCCGGACCCGACGGTTCAGGCTGACGAGAATTCGCCGGATCCGTTGGTTTCGGTCGACCCGACGAAAATTCCGGCGCTGGACATCACCATCAATCAACTGTTTCTCGGGCCGGATCTGGTTGGCGGCTGGTCGCTGAAGGTGCGCCCGACCGCGAAAGGCATCGCCCTGAACAACCTAGACATGGGCCTCAAAGGCATCCTGCTGCAGGGTAACGGTGGTTGGGAAGGTGCGCCGGGGGCGGCCAATAGCTGGTTCAAGGGCCGCATTGGTGGCAAGAACCTCGCCGATGTCCTCAAGGGCTGGGGCTTTGCGCCGAGCGTGACCAGCGAAGAATTTCATATGGACGTCGATGGCCGTTGGCCGGGCTCGCCGGCCTGGCTGGCGACCAAGCGTTTCTCCGGCACCCTCGATGCATCGTTGAACAAAGGCCAGTTCGTTGAAGTGGAGGGTGGCGCGCAGGCGTTGCGAGTGTTTGGCCTGCTTAACTTCAACTCCATCGGCCGGCGTCTGCGTCTGGACTTCTCCGATCTGTTCGGCAAAGGCTTGAGCTATGACCGGGTCAAAGGCTTGCTCGTCGCGACCAACGGTGTTTACGTGACTCGCGAACCGATCCGCCTGACCGGCCCTTCGAGCAATCTCGAGCTGGACGGTACGCTGGACCTGGTTGGCGACAAGGTCGACGCCAAGTTGCTGGTGACCTTGCCGGTGACCAATAACCTGCCGATTGCGGCGCTGATCGTCGGCGCACCGGCGGTTGGCGGCGCGTTATTCCTGATCGATAAACTGATCGGTGACCGCGTGGCGCGCTTTGCCAGTGTGAAATACACCGTCAAAGGCCCATGGAAAGAGCCGAAAATCACCTTCGACAAGCCTTTTTGAACAGCCAGCCACTGAACCGATGGAGTAGCATGGCCGCATACCTCTTGCGGAGTTCGCCATGTCTTTAGCGGTGATTCAAATGGTCAGCCAGAGCGACGTGCTGGCCAATCTGGCTCAGGCCCGCCGTCTGCTGGAACAGGCTGCGGCCGGGGGTGCGAAGCTGGCGGTGCTGCCGGAAAACTTCGCCGCCATGGGCCGTCGCGACATCGCTGACATCGGCCGCGCCGAAGCATTGGGCGAAGGACCGATCCTGCCGTGGTTGAAACAGACCGCCCGCGACCTCAAGTTATGGATAGTGGCTGGCACCTTGCCGCTGCCGCCGGTGGATCAGCCGACGGCCAAGGCCAACGCCTGCTCGCTGCTGGTCGATGATCAGGGCGAAACCGTTGCCCGCTATGACAAGTTGCATCTGTTCGATGTCGATGTAGCGGACAATCGCGGGCGTTATCGCGAATCCGATGACTATGCTTATGGCAGTGGCGTCGTGGTTGCCGACACACCGGTGGGCAAACTCGGTCTGACCGTGTGCTACGACTTGCGCTTCCCCGAGCTTTACAGCGAATTGCGTGCCGCTGGTGCTGAACTGATTACCGCACCGTCGGCGTTTACAGCGGTGACCGGCGCAGCGCATTGGGATGTGCTGATTCGCGCGCGGGCCATCGAGACACAATGTTATGTGCTGGCCGCAGCGCAGGGCGGGACCCATCCGGGACCGCGGGAAACCTTCGGCCACGCGGCGATCATCGACCCGTGGGGCCGCGTGCTGGCGAGTCAGGATCAAGGCGAAGCGGTGTTGTTGGCCGAGCGCGATAGCAATGAACAAGCGTCCATCAGGGCGCGAATGCCGGTGACAAGTCATCGGCGGTTTTTCTCGCAGGGCGCACAGCGGCCTGCTTCAGAACACGAATTTAAGGCGTAAACCTATGAGCGAGTTGTTGTCCTCAGTCAGTGATCACCTGTTGGCGCCCGGCGGCGTGACGATCGAGAGCCTGCAAGGCGTGCTCGGCGATCTGGCCGGCCCCGGGATCGATGCCGCCGACCTGTATTTCCAGGGCCAGATCTCCGAGTCGTGGGCGCTGGAAGACGGCATCGTCAAGGAAGGCAGCTTCAACCTCGACCAGGGTGTCGGCGTGCGTGCGCAGTCCGGTGAGAAAACCGGTTTTGCCTACAGCAACGCGATCACCCTCGAAGCCCTCGGCGCAGCGGCCCGTGCCGCGCGTTCGATCTCCCGGGCCGGGCAGAACGGCACGGTGCAGGCGTTCACCACGCAGGATGTCGCGCAACTGTATGGGCCGGACAACCCGCTGGAAGTGTTGAGCCGCGCCGAGAAAGTCGAGTTGCTCAAGCGCATCGACGTCGCCACCCGCGCGCTCGATCCGCGTATCCAGCAGGTCAGCGTGAGCATGGCCGGGGTCTGGGAGCGGATTCTGGTGGCCTCCACCGACGGCGGGCTGGCGGCGGATGTGCGCCCGCTGGTGCGTTTCAACGTCAGCGTGATCGTTGAGCAGAATGGTCGTCGCGAGCGCGGCGGACATGGCGGCGGCGGGCGCACTGACTACCGTTATTTCCTCGCCGAAGACCGCGCCATGGGCTATGCCCGTGAAGCGCTGCGTCAGGCGCTGGTGAATCTGGAAGCGATTCCTGCACCGGCCGGTACTTTGCCGGTGGTCTTGGGTTCGGGTTGGTCTGGCGTGCTGCTGCACGAAGCGGTCGGCCACGGTCTCGAAGGCGATTTCAACCGCAAGGGCAGTTCCGCCTATAGCGGCCGCATGGGTGAAATGGTTGCTTCCAAGCTGTGCACCATTGTCGATGACGGCACCCTGAGCGGCCGTCGCGGCTCGCTCAGCGTCGACGACGAAGGCACGCCGACCGAGTGCACCACGCTGATCGAAAATGGCGTACTCAAAGGCTACATGCAGGACAAGCTCAACGCGCGCCTGATGGGCGTGGCCCGCACCGGTAATGGTCGTCGGGAATCCTATGCACACCTGCCGATGCCGCGCATGACCAACACCTACATGCTCGGCGGCGAAAGTGATCCAGCGGAAATCATCGCCTCGGTGAAGAAGGGTATTTACTGCGCCAATCTCGGCGGTGGCCAGGTCGACATCACCAGCGGCAAGTTCGTGTTCTCCACCAGCGAGGCGTATCTGATCGAAGATGGCAAGATCACCGCGCCGGTTAAAGGCGCGACGTTGATCGGCAACGGTCCTGAGGCGATGAGCCGGGTGTCGATGGTCGGTAACGATCTGGCGCTGGACAGCGGTGTGGGCACGTGCGGCAAGGATGGGCAGTCGGTGCCGGTTGGCGTGGGTCAGCCGACGCTGAAAATCGATGCGATCACCGTGGGTGGCACGGGCGCATAAGAAGAGATGGAGCTTCGGGTGGCGCGCAGGGCGACCACCCGGTGGCGAATATCAACGCAGGCCGCGTTGAGTCTCGTCCAGCTCACGGATGTACTTGAAGATCTTGCGGCTGGAAGCAGGAGGTTTGTTTTGCGCAACCTCGTGCTGAGCCTGACGGATCAGGGAACGCAGTTGCTGGCGATCGGCGTCCGGGTACTCGACGACGAATTTTTCCAGCACGGCATCGTCGCCTGCGATCAGGCGATCACGCCAGCGCTCCAGGTTATGGAAACGCTCGTTGTACTGACGAGTCGAGGCATCGAGTTGATCGAGCAAGGTCAGAATTGCGTCAGTGTCCTGATCGCGCATCAGTTTGCCGATGAACTGCAAGTGCCGTTTACGCGCGATGTTCGCGGTGTGCTTGGGCGCATCGGCCAAAGCCCGGCGCATGGCGTCGGTCAGCGGCAGTTTTGCGATCAAGTCTGGCTTGAGTGTTGTCAGGCGCTCGCCGAGGTCAACCAGAGCATGCAGCTCGCGTTTGACCTGAGATTTGCTTTTTTCTCCCGTATCGAGGGAGTCGTCGTAAGAATCAACCATGGTGGCAGTCCGCAAAGAAACGCCGCCATGATAACCAGTCGGGGGCCGCTTGTCCGGCCCGGTCGCTCGATGACCCCAGCCGAAAGCAGAATTTGAGTGGAGATGAGCATGAGTGCAGTTCAAAGCGTCGGCCCGCAGGCATTGCCGGCACTGCAGGAACAGGTCGAGCAAATCATCGCCGAAGCCAAGCGTCAGGGCGCCAGCGCCTGCGAAGTAGCCGTGTCGCTGGAGCAGGGGCTGTCGACGTCGGTGCGTCAGCGCGAAGTCGAAACGGTTGAATTCAACCGTGATCAGGGCTTTGGCATCACGCTGTATGTGGGCCAGCGCAAAGGCTCGGCCAGCACTTCGGCGACCGGTCCTGATGCCATCCGCGAAACGGTCGCGGCGGCACTGGCCATTGCCAAACACACTTCCGAAGACGAAGCCTCTGGCTTGGCCGATGCTGCGCTGATGGCCAAGGAGCAGCAGGATTTCGATTTGTTCCACGAGTGGGACATCACCCCGGAGCAGGCTATCGAGAAGGCTTTGCTCTGTGAAGCAGCGGCGTTCGACGCCGATGCGCGGATCAAGAATGCCGACGGCACCACGCTCAGCACCCATCAGGGCTGCCGCGTTTACGGCAATAGTCACGGTTTTATCGGCGGTTACGCGTCGACCCGGCACAGCCTGAGCTGCGTGATGATCGCCGAAGCCGATGGCCAGATGCAGCGCGATTATTGGTACGACGTGAGCCGTCAGGGCGAATTGCTCGCCGATCCGGTGAGCATCGGTCAGCGTGCTGCGCAACGAGCGGCGAGTCGTCTGGGCGCGCGGCCGGTGCCGACCTGTGAAGTGCCGGTACTGTTTTCCGCAGAGCTGGCGGGTGGTCTGTTTGGCAGTTTCCTCTCGGCGGTATCCGGTGGCAGCCTGTACCGCAAATCGTCGTTCCTTGAGGGCACGCTGGGGCAGAAGCTGTTCCCGGAATGGCTGACCATCGACGAACGTCCGCATTTGATGCGTGCCATGGGTAGCGCTTCTTATGACGGTGATGGTCTGGCGACTTACGCCAAACCGTTCGTCGAAAAGGGCGAATTGGTCTCGTATATTCTCGGTACCTACTCCGGCCGCAAACTGGGAATGCCAAGCACCGCTAACGCGGGTGGCGTGCATAACCTGTTCGTTACACACGGTGAGGAAGATCAAGCGGCGTTGTTGAAGCGCATGGGCCGCGGGTTGCTGGTCACTGAGTTGATGGGCCATGGCTTGAACATGGTCACCGGCGACTATTCGCGCGGGGCGGCGGGGTTCTGGGTCGAGAACGGTGAAATTCAGTTCGCCGTGCAGGAAGTGACCATCGCCGGCAATATGCGCGACATGTTCAAGCAGATCGTCGCGGTCGGTAATGATCTGGAACTGCGCAGCAACATTCGCACCGGTTCGGTGTTGATCGAGCGGATGACCGTCGCGGGCAGCTAAACCTCAGCCGTCATACAAAAAAAAGGCGCGCCATTCACCCGGATGGCGCGCCTTTTTTTGCTCTTGATTTCTGTGGGAGCGAGCTTGCTCGCGAATGCTTTGTGTCGGCGGACAATGATTTCGACTGAGTCGACGCCTTCGCGAGCAAGCTCGCTCCCACAAAGGCTGCTCTTGTTTTGGTTCTCATTATCATCTAATAATAAATCTCATTATCGGATGAGCCCCGGATCATGAGTTCTGCCTTGCACGAGCAGCCGTACCTCGAAAGCTGGCGCTGGATGAGTCGCCAGATCCGCTGCGCGATGGATCCCGACGAACCGCGCCTGATCGAACATTACCTGGCCGAAGGCCGGTACCTGTCTTGTTGCACCGCGACCTCACCGTGGACGGTCGCCGAAACCTCCTTCCGTCTTCTGCTCGACACGGCCACCGACATCGCCTTGCCGTGGCACTGGCGCAGCCTCTGTCTCGATCAAGCCTGGCGCCCGTTGCGTGAAATGGAGCGCCTGTCCCTGTGCAAATGTCGGCTCAAGCGCTGGCAACGCTACACCTGGCAGCTCGCCACTTGCGATCTGCTTCCCTCGATTCCTCTTATTGAACTGGTGCAAGGATTTTCAGATGACCAAGACACGTATTGAGCGCGACAGCATGGGCGAACTGCAGGTGCCGGTGGACGCTCTCTACGGCGCGCAAACCCAGCGCGCAGTGGATAACTTCCCGATCAGCGGCAAACCAATGCCGATGCAATTCATCCGCGCGCTGATCCTGGCCAAGGCTGCGGCCGCCCGCGCCAACGTCGAACTCAACCAGATCACTGCCGCACAGGGCAAAGCCATCAGCGACGCCGCGCAAGGATTGCTCGAAGGCAACTTCATGCAGCATTTCCCGGTGGATATCTTCCAGACCGGTTCCGGTACCAGTTCCAACATGAACGCCAATGAAGTGATTGCAACCCTGGCCAGCCGTTTGCTCGGCGAGCCGGTCAACGCCAACGATCACGTCAACTGCGGTCAAAGCAGCAATGACATTATCCCGACCACCATCCACGTCAGCGCTGCGTTGGCCCTGCACGAACAACTGCTGCCGGCGCTGCTGCACCTGGTGCAAGTGATCGAGCAAAAAGCCGGGCAGGTGCATCACCACGTCAAAACCGGCCGCACGCATTTGATGGACGCGATGCCGGTGCGCATGAGCCAGGTACTCAATGGCTGGGCGCAGCAGCTCAAAGCCAACATCGCGCATTTGCAGGATTTGCTGCCGAGCCTGCAATCGCTGGCGCAGGGCGGCACGGCGGTCGGCACCGGGATCAACGCGCATCCTGAATTCGCCGCACGTTTCAGTCGTCAGTTGAGCCAGTTGACCGACGTGCAATTCACCCCGGGCAAGGATCTGTTTGCGCTGATCGGCTCGCAAGACACCGCCGTCGCCGTCTCCGGCCAGCTCAAGGCCATCGCGGTATCGCTGATGAAAATCGCCAACGACCTGCGCTGGATGAACTCCGGTCCGCTCGCCGGCCTCGGCGAAATCGAACTGGAAGCCCTGCAGCCGGGCTCGTCGATCATGCCGGGCAAGGTCAATCCGGTGATCCCGGAAGCGACCGCCATGGTCGCCGCGCAAGTGATCGGCAACGATTCGGTGATCACCATCGCTGGTCAGTCGGGCAATTTCGAACTCAACGTGATGCTGCCGATCATCGCGCAGAACCTGCTGAGCAGCATCGAACTGCTGGCCAACTCCAGTCGCTTGCTCGGTGACAAAGCCATTGCCAGCTTCAAGGTCAACGAATCGCGTCTGAAGGAAGCGTTGTCACGCAACCCGATTCTGGTCACCGCGCTCAACCCGATCATCGGTTACCAGAAAGCCGCCGAAATCGCCAAGCAGGCCTACAAGGAAGGCCGCGCGGTGATAGACGTCGCCCTGGAACACACCGACCTGTCGCGCAGCCAACTGGAAGAGTTGCTCAATCCCGAGAAACTCACCGCCGGCGGCGTGTAAACCCCGCAACCGCTTTGGAGGCTCACCATGGAGCACTGGAAACGCACGATCGAACGGGCCAATCGCTGCTTCATGCTGGGCGAACTGATCGATGCCCGTGAGGCTTACCTGCAAGCCCTGGCCCTGGCGCAAGTGTTGTTCGAACGCTGGGCGGATGCCGACGAAGCGGTGGCGGCCTGCGTCATCTCCCATCACAACCTGGCGGATCTGCACTTGCGCCTGAACCAGCCGGAGGAGAGCGCCGAATACCTCTGCGCGATCCATCAACGACTGTTGCAGACCATGCAGGACGAACGTCAGCGCCTGGCCTTGCGTGAAGCGGCGTTGCGCCAGAGCAGCAAGACCTACGTCGAGTTGCTGAATTTCATCAGTGAGCACGGCGAATATCCGCGCACCCAGCGCTTGTTGCACCCCGACACCGGCAATGCGCGCCGTGCGCCTGCCCCCCATTACCATGGAGTCCATTGAAATGGCTTTTACCTTGCCTGCCTTGCCTTACGCCTACGATGCCCTGGAACCGCATATCGATGCGCAGACCATGGAGATCCACTACACCAAGCATCACCAGACTTACATCAACAACCTCAACGCCGCCGTTGAAGGTACTGAGTACGCCGAGTGGCCGGTAGAAAAACTGGTCGCCAGTGTTCAGCAACTGCCGGAAAAACTGCGGGCAGCGGTAATCAATCAGGGTGGCGGTCACGCCAACCACTCGTTGTTCTGGGAAGTGATGGTGCCCAACGGTGGCGGTAAACCTGACGGTGCGCTGGCCAAGGCCATTGATGCACAACTGGGCGGCCTCGACAGCTTCAAGGAAGCTTTCACCAAAGCCGCGCTGACCCGTTTCGGCAGCGGTTGGGCCTGGCTGAGCGTGACCCCGGAGAAAAAACTCATCGTGGAAAGCAGCGGCAACCAGGACAGCCCGCTGATGAGCGGCAACACGCCGATTCTCGGTCTCGACGTCTGGGAGCACGCCTATTACCTGCGTTATCAGAACCGTCGCCCGGAATACATCAACGCCTTTTACAACGTGATCAATTGGCCTGAAGTCGCTGCGCGCTATCAGGCCGCACTGGTTTAAGTCTTCTATAAAAACAATCCAAGGCTGACTATGGGCACTGAAACACTGGCGATCGGAAGTGGGCGTATGTTTCGTTACGCGGTGGGATCGCTATTGCTGTTGGCGGGCATGACCTTGCTGGTTGCCCACGGACTGGAATGGCTGAATCTGGAGCCGAGGCTGTCGCGGGCGTTGCAGGGAGGTGCGATCTGCGCCTTGGGCACGGCGCTTGGCGCGGTCCCGGTGCTGGTGATTCGGCGCATGCCGCAGTCACTCAGCGATACCTTGCTGGGGTTTGGCGCGGGTGTGATGCTGGCGGCAACGGCGTTTTCGCTAATCGTGCCGGGCATCGCCGCAGCTGAAAGCCTCGGCCTCACACCGTGGGGCGCCAGTGGCTTGATCTGCTTCGGCATCATGCTCGGTGCGTTTGGCCTGTATCTGGTTGATCGCAAGGTGTCGGGCGCGTCCCCGGAAATGCTCGTCGGTACCGTCGAGCATCCGGTGATACCGCCGCGGATCTGGCTGTTCGTGTTCGCCATCATTGCCCATAACATCCCTGAAGGCATGGCCGTTGGCGTTTCTGCTGGCGGCGGCATGCCGGATGCGGACAGTCTGGCCATGGGGATCGCCTTGCAGGATGTGCCGGAGGGCCTGGTGATTGCGCTGGTGTTGGCCGGGGCGGGGATGTCGCGGGTCAAGGCGTTCCTAATCGGCGCGGCGTCAGGTCTGGTCGAGCCGGTGTTTGCGCTGTTGTGTGCCTGGCTGGTCAGCCTGGCGCAGATGTTGTTGCCATTGGGCCTGGCATTGGCGGCGGGGGCGATGCTGCTGGTGGTGACCCACGAGGTGATCCCGGAATCACGACGTCATGGTCATGACAAACTGGCCAGTCTTGGTCTGTTGATCGGGTTCTGTCTGATGATGGTGATGGATACCGCGTTGGGCTGAACAGGGTGAGGGAGCAAGCTCCCTCATTGGCGGATCAACCACCTTCATCGAAGTAGTTGTTGATCAACGCCACCAGCGCATCCAGCGCTTCCTGTTCCTGATGCCCTTCAGTGCTCAAATAGATCTTGGTGCCCTTGCCAGCCGCCAGCATCATCATCGCCATGATGCTTTTGCCATCGACCATTTTCTGTGGGTCCGGATCCTTGCCCACTCTGATCGTGCAATCCGGATACTGCCCGGCCACGCCAACGAACTTGGCCGATGCGCGGGCATGCAGGCCCAGCTTGTTGATGATTTCGATTTCCAGAGCAGGCATCGCGGTGTGAATCCTTTAAGTGAGGTCGCGGTGGCGAACCTGGACGTTCTTCAGGGTTTTCTGCAGGGCCTGACCCAGACGTTCGGTCAGGTAGACGGAGCGGTGATGCCCGCCGGTGCAGCCAATGGCAATGGTGACGTAGGCGCGGTTGCTCGCGGCGAAGCGCGGTAGCCATTTGTGCAGGTAGGTGAAGATGTCCTGAAACATTTCTTCGACCTCCGGCTGTGCCGCCAGGTATTCGGCCACCGGCGCATCGAGACCCGACTGCGCACGCAGTTCCGGCTTCCAGTACGGATTGGGCAGGCAGCGCACATCGAACACCAGATCCGCATCCACCGGCATGCCGCGTTTGAAGCCGAATGATTCGACCAGAAACGCGGTGCCCGGCTCTGGCTGGTTCAGCAGACGCAGCTTGATGGAGTCGCGCAACTGGTACAGGTTCAGATTGGTGGTGTTGATCTTCAGGTCGGCGAGGTCGGCAATCGGACCGAGCAGGGCGGTTTCATCCTGGATCGCCTCGGCCAGCGAGCGGTTGGCATTGCTCAGCGGATGGCGACGGCGGGTTTCGGAAAAACGCTTGAGCAGGGTTTCTTCGTCGGCATCCAGATACAGGACGTCGCACTGGATGTGCTTGCTGCGGACATCTTCAAGCAGTTCGGGAAAGCGCGTCAGGTGGCTCGGCAGGTTGCGCGCATCGATCGAAACAGCCACCAGCGGCTGCGCCAGTTCGGTGTGAATCAGCGCGCGTTCGGCCAATTCCGGCAGCAAGCCTGCCGGCAGGTTGTCGATGCAGTAGTAACCGTTGTCCTCAAGGACATCCAGTGCGGTACTTTTACCCGAGCCGGAGCGGCCACTGACGATGATCAAGCGCATGATTAGTGCCCGTTCTGCTCGTCCAGGACAACCTGATACAAGGCTTCGTTGCTCGCAGCGCTGCGCAGTTTATCGCGCACGTCCTTGCGATCGAGCATGCTGGCGATCTGACGCAGCAACTCCAGGTGCGCATCGGTGGCGGCTTCCGGGACCAGCAATACGAACAGCAGGTCAACCGGGGCGCCATCGATGGCGTCGAAATCGATTGGCGCTTCAAGGTGCATCAAGGCGCTGACAGGCGCCTGACAACCCTTGAGACGGCAGTGAGGAATGGCGATGCCGTTACCAAAACCGGTGGAGCCGAGTTTTTCACGGGCAATCAACGCCTCGAAGACATCTTGCATCTCCAGATCCGGCACTTCGCGGGCGATCAGGTTGGCAATTTGTTCGAGGGCTTTCTTTTTACTGCCGCCCGGCACGTTCACGAGGGAACGGCCGGGGGTCAGGATACTTTCAAGTCGGATCATGGGTTAGGGATGTTAACGACCGGTCGCGCCCTGGAGGAGGCTCTGGGTCTTTTCCTTATGCTTTTTGAGTTGGCGATCCAGCTTGTCGGTGAGTGAGTCGATCGCAGCATACATATCAGTATCTTCTGCGTTGGCGACCACTTCGCTGCCGGGTATATGCAAGGTGGCTTCGATTTTCTGCTTCAGCTTTTCGACGCACATCGTGACTTGCACGTTGGTGATCTTGTCGAAATGGCGCTCTAATCGTTCGAGTTTCTCGTTGATGTAGGTGCGCAGAGGTTCGGTCACTTCCAGTTGGTGTCCACTGATGTTGACTTGCATACAGCTTCTCCTTCGTTGCCAGTGCATAAAGCGGCAGGCTGGATAGCCTGCCACTGGAACGCTGTAACGTGGCTTACATCAACCGCTTGCGTTCGCTCGAAGGCGCGATCCCGAGGGATTCGCGGTACTTGGCGACGGTGCGGCGAGCCACCTGAATGCCTTGTGCCTCCAGTAAACCAGCGATCTTGCTGTCACTCAACGGCTTTTTCTGATTTTCCGCTGCAACCAGTTTTTTGATGATCGCGCGGATCGCTGTGGACGAGCATTCGCCGCCTTCGGAGGTGCTGACGTGGCTGGAGAAAAAGTATTTCAACTCATAAATACCGCGCGGGGTATGCATGAATTTCTGCGTGGTCACCCGTGAAATCGTCGATTCGTGCATGCCGACCGCTTCGGCGATGTCATGCAGGACCAGCGGCTTCATGGCTTCGTCGCCGTACTCCAGAAAACCGCGCTGATGCTCGACGATCTGGGTGGCAACTTTCATCAGGGTTTCGTTGCGGCTTTGCAGGCTCTTGATGAACCAGCGAGCTTCCTGCAACTGATTGCGCATGAAAGTGTTATCGGCACTGGTGTCGGCGCGCCGGACGAAACCGGCGTACTGGGCGTTGACGCGCAGGCGTGGCACCGATTCCTGGTTCAGCTCGACCAGCCAGCGTTCGTTGTCCTTGCGCACTATGACGTCAGGCACAACGTATTCGGCTTCGGTGGATTCGATCTGCAAACCTGGGCGCGGATTAAGGCTCTGCACCAGTTCGATGACCTGACGCAGCTCGTCTTCCTTGAGCTTCATGCGCCGCATCAACTGGCTGTAGTCGCGACTGCCCAGCAGGTCGATGTAATCGCTGACCAGGCGTTTGGCTTCAGCCAGCCAGGGCGTCTTGGCAGGCAGCTGGCGTAATTGCAGCAGCAGGCATTCGCCGAGATTGCGCGCGCCGATACCGGCCGGTTCGAACTGCTGGATGCGGTGCAGGACGGCTTCGATTTCGTCCAGTTCGATATCCAGTTCCGGGTCGAATGCCTCGAGGATCTCTTCGAGGGTTTCGTCCAGGTAGCCCTGATTGTTGATGCAGTCGATCAGGGTCACGGCGATCAGGCGATCGGTGTCGGACATCGGTGCGAGGTTCAGTTGCCACAGCAGGTGGCTTTGCAGGCTCTCGCCGGCGGACGTGCGGGTGGTGAAGTCCCATTCGTCATCGTCGCTGCTGGGCAGGCTGCTGGCGCTGGTCTGGTAAACGTCTTCCCACGCGGTATCGACGGGAAGTTCGTTGGGGATACGCTCGCTCCAGTCACCTTCCTCGAGGTTGTCCACCGTCGGGGCGGTTTCCTGATAGGAGGGTTCCTGGATTTCGGTGGGCTTCTGTTCGGCGTTGTCGGCCATGGGGTCGGAATTGTCGAAGTCGTCGCCTTCTTCCTGGCGTTCGAGCATCGGATTGGATTCCAGAGCCTCCTGGATTTCCTGTTGCAGATCCAGGGTCGACAATTGGAGCAGGCGGATGGCCTGTTGCAGCTGCGGTGTCATCGTCAGCTGCTGGCCCATTCTCAAGACTAGCGATGGTTTCATGGCAGGGGCTTAACACCTTATTCGCCGGCGCTATGCGCCATCCACTACAGGGCGCCGAAGCGCCAAACTTAAGCAAATTATATGCCTGAAACTGAAGTGTTTGCCTAGAGCGCTGTAACAATTAAAGCGTATTAAATCCTGCTTGAATCGATACAGCGCCCCGGCCGTGCACCGGGTACCGTCACGCTTAAAGGCGGAACTCGTGGCCCAGATACACTTCCTTGACCAGATCGTTGGCCAGGATGGTCTCTGCATCGCCTTCGGCAATCAGCTGACCGTCGTTAACGATGTAAGCGGTTTCGCAGATATCCAGCGTCTCGCGGACGTTGTGGTCGGTGATCAATACACCGATACCCTTGGCCTTGAGGTGGTGGATGATCTGCTTGATGTCGCCGACCGAGATCGGATCGACACCGGCGAACGGTTCGTCGAGCAGGATGAATTTCGGTGCCGTTGCCAGCGCGCGGGCAATTTCCACCCGACGGCGTTCACCCCCGGACAAACTCATGCCGAGATTGTCGCGGATATGGCTGATATGGAATTCCTGCAGCAGGCTTTCCAGCTCTTTGCGGCGACCGGCCTTGTCGAGTTCCTGACGGGTCTCGAGGATGGCCATGATGTTGTCAGCCACCGACAGTTTGCGGAAGATCGATGCTTCTTGCGGGAGATAGCCGATGCCAGCCTTTGCACGGCCGTGCATTGGCTGATGGCTGACGTCCAGATCGTCGATCAGCACGCGGCCCTGATCGGCCTGTACCAGGCCGACGATCATGTAGAAGCACGTGGTCTTGCCGGCACCGTTCGGGCCGAGCAGGCCGACGATCTGGCCGCTGTCGATCGACAGACTGACATCACGCACGACCTGGCGGCTTTTATAGGCCTTGGCCAGGTGCTGAGCTTTCAGAGTTGCCATTACTGGGTTTTCTCGTCGGTTTTCTTCTTCGGCTGGATCACCATATCGATGCGCGGACGCGCTTCGGTGACCTTGCTGCCGGTAGCGCGACCGGCGCTGGCCAGTTTCTTCACGGTGTCATAGACGATTTTCTCGCCTTGAGTCGTGTTGTTGTCCTTGTCGACAACCTTGGCCTTGTCGATCAGCACAACACGGTTCTGCGCAGCGTGGTACTGAATCGTCACGCCCCAGCCCTGTACAGGCTTGGCATCACCTTGAGTCTGCAACTGTTCGAAGTAGGCGAGGTTGCCCACCGACGTCACGACGTCGATATCGCCAGCCGGCGTACGGGTGATGGTCACCGTGTTGCCTTTAACGATCATCGAACCCTGAGTAATGATCACATCACCTTTATAGGTAGCGATGCCGTTCTTGTCATCCAGTTGGGCGTCGTCGGCCTGAATGCGGATAGGTTGCTGCTGATCGTTCGGCAGAGCCCAGGCGCTCACGCTTCCCAGTGCTGCGCCCAGACTGAGCAAAATAGGGAGGGTTTTAACGAGCCTCATACTGTCCTCTTACGTTCGATTGCAGGTGTATCCTGCTTTCCTTCAGGTACGCTTTCATTCCGACGCCAGTCGATACACCGCCAGCACCCTCGATTCTAACGGGTTGCTCGGTCTGCGCATATTCTTGCTGCGGGAACACGGTCATGCGGGTGCTGGTGATCAGAGTGCCGCGTTTTTTCTCATCGGTGCGCTGTACGCGTACCGAATCGATCAGTTCAACTTCGGTACCGCCCGAGTTTACTTCGCCGCGTTCGCTGGTCACGTGCCAAGGGAAGTCGGTGCCGCGATACATATTCAGGTCCGGCTTGGTGACCAGGGTGACATCGGTAGCCTTGACGTGCTCGGCCTTGTCGGAGGTCATCTCGTACTGCACCTTGCCGTCGGGCAGGTACTGAATGGTGTGTGTGTTGGTCGCGTACCAGTCAATCGGGTTCTCGGCGGTCGAGACCGTCGGCTTGTCGAGGAAGCGTTCCGGACTGATGTTCCAGTAGCCGACCGCGGCGAAAATCGCCGCGATGCAGCCGAACAGCAGGAAGTTACGAAATTTTTTGCTGAACATGGCTTGGCTCACAGGTACGCGGCGTTGGCCGCATCGAGGCGGCCCTGGGCGCGCAGGATCAATTCGCAGAATTCGCGGGCGGCGCCTTCACCGCCGCGGGCGCGGGTCACGCCATGGGCGTGTTCGCGGACGAAGTCGGCAGCGTTGGCCACGGCCATGCCCAGGCCTACGCGGCGAATCACCGGCAGGTCAGGCAGGTCGTCACCGAGATAGGCGACCTGTTCATAGCTTAGGCCCAGTTGCTCCAGCAGGCCGTCGAGAACGACCAATTTGTCTTCGCGGCCCTGAAACAGGTGCGGGATGCCCAGGTTTTTCGCTCGACGTTCGACCACCGGGGTCTTGCGGCCGCTGATGATAGCGGTCTGCACGCCGGCGTTCATCAGCATTTTGATGCCTTGGCCATCGAGGGTATTGAAAGTCTTGAATTCGCTGCCGTCTTCAAGGAAATACAGGCGCCCGTCGGTGAGGACGCCGTCGACGTCGAAAACCGCCAGTTTGATCGCTTTGCCGCGTTGCAGCAGATCGTTGCTCATTACATGACTCCTGCGCGCAGCAGATCGGAGAGGTTGAAGGCGCCGACCGGGCGATCTTCCTCGTCTACGACTACCAAGGCGTTGATTCGGTGATCTTCCATGATTTTCAGGGCTTCGGCGGCCAGCATTTCCGGGCGGGCAGTCTTGCCGTGGGCCGTCATCACCTGGTCGATGGTGGCGCTGCGAATGTCGATGCTGCGATCCAGCGTGCGGCGCAAGTCGCCGTCCGTAAAGATCCCGGCGAGTTTGCCGTCAGTTTCAAGAATAACGGTCATGCCCAGACCTTTGCGGGTCATTTCCATCAGTGCGTCCTTGAGCAGCGTGCCGCGCTGTACTTGCGGCAACTCCTGCCCGGCATGCATGACGTTTTCCACTTTCAGCAACAGGCGACGACCGAGCGCGCCGCCCGGGTGGGAGAAGGCGAAGTCTTCGGCGGTGAAACCGCGTGCTTCCAGCAGCGCGACGGCCAACGCATCGCCCATGACCAATGCCGCTGTCGTCGACGAGGTCGGCGCCAGATTCAGCGGGCAGGCTTCATGCTCGACGTGAACGTTGAGATTGACCTCGGCGGCCTTGGCCAGCGGCGATTGCGGGTTGCCGGTGACGCTGATCAGCTGGATGCCCAGACGTTTGATCAGCGGCAGCAGGGTGACGATTTCGTTGGTCGAGCCGGAGTTCGACAGGGCCAGGATCACATCATCGCGAGTGATCATGCCCATGTCGCCATGACTGGCTTCGGCCGGGTGGACGAAGAAGGCCGGGGTGCCGGTGCTGGCCAGGGTCGCGGCAATCTTGTTGCCGATGTGCCCGGATTTGCCCATGCCGACCACGACTACACGGCCTTTACTGGCCAGAATCATCTCGCAAGCGCGTACGAAATCGGCGTCGATATGGGGCAACAAGCCTTGTACGGCCTCCACTTCGAGTTGGATGGTGCGTTGTGCCGATTGAATCAGGTCGCTGGATTGGCTCATGTCAGAAATCGTATAGCCCGATGAAAAGGCGGCGATTATAGCGGTTATGTTGCAAAGCCTCACGCTAGTTCGTCGTGCTTTGTCATTCCTCGTTACCGAAAACCGGAAAAACAGCCTGCGCACCTGTCATGTCGCCGAACTCAGGCTGGTACAAGCCTTGGGCGCGTAGCCTTTGCAGTGATATAGTTCGCCGCCAGTTCGGCCTGCCCGGGATGTACGTACTTTTCAAGTAAAGACAGGCGTCCGAGTGAGAGGCTGCATCGCAAGGAGTTTAGATGAGTGCCGATAACGCCTACGCGGTCGAGCTGAAGGGAGTCTCCTTCAAGCGCGGTGCGCGCAGCATTTTCAATAACGTCGATATTCGCATACCGCGCGGCAAGGTCACCGGCATCATGGGGCCTTCCGGGTGTGGCAAGACCACGCTGCTGCGATTGATGGGCGCACAATTGCGTCCTGCCAGCGGCGAAGTCTGGGTCAACGGCCAGAATCTGCCTGCGCTTTCGCGCAGCGATCTGTTCGATGCGCGAAAGCACATGGGTGTGCTGTTTCAAAGCGGCGCGCTGTTCACCGATCTCGATGTGTTCGAGAACGTGGCTTTCCCCCTGCGTGTTCATACCGATTTGCCAGAAGAAATGATCCGCGACATTGTCCTGCTCAAATTGCAGGCGGTCGGTCTGCGGGGGGCCATCGAGTTGATGCCGGATGAGCTGTCCGGTGGCATGAAGCGCCGCGTCGCACTGGCGCGGGCGATTGCGCTTGATCCACAGATCCTCATGTACGACGAGCCGTTCGTCGGGCAGGACCCGATCGCCATGGGCGTACTGGTCCGTCTGATCCGCCTGCTCAACGATGCGCTGGGTATCACCAGCATCGTGGTGTCCCACGATCTGGCCGAAACCGCGAGCATTGCTGACTACATCTATGTAGTGGGTGATGGCCAGGTGTTGGGGCAGGGTACGCCGGACGAACTGATGAACTCGGACGAGCCGCGGATCCGTCAGTTCATGACCGGCGATCCCGATGGCCCGGTGCCGTACCATTTTCCAGCGACGGATTACCGCGCAGATCTTCTGGGGAAGCGCTGATGCGCAGAATTTCATTAATAGAACGCGTGCGCCGGTTCGGCGAGGCGGCGATCGACGCCGTCGCGGTGTTCGGTCGGGCGACGCTGTTCCTGTTCCATGCCCTGCTGGGGCGCGGCGGGATCAGCGGCGGTTTCAGTCTGCTGGTCAAGCAGCTGCATTCAGTCGGCGTCATGTCGCTGGTGATCATCGTTGTTTCCGGGATTTTCATCGGCATGGTGCTGGCGCTGCAGGGCTTCAGCATTCTGTCGAGCTACGGTTCGGAGCAGGCAGTGGGGCAGATGGTTGCGCTGACCCTGTTGCGTGAGCTGGGTCCGGTGGTGACCGCGCTGTTGTTCGCCGGTCGTGCCGGTTCGGCGCTGACCGCAGAGATCGGCAACATGAAGTCGACCGAACAGCTTTCCAGTCTGGAAATGATCGGCGTCGATCCGCTCAAATACATTATTGCCCCGCGCCTCTGGGCTGGCTTCATTTCCCTGCCGGTGCTGGCAATGATTTTCAGCGTGGTGGGCATCTGGGGTGGTTCGTGGGTGGCTGTCGACTGGCTGGGTGTGTATGAAGGCTCTTATTGGGCGAACATGCAGAACAGCGTGAACTTCACCAGTGACGTGCTCAATGGCGTGATCAAAAGCATCGTTTTCGCCTTTGTAGTGACCTGGATCGCCGTATTCCAAGGCTATGACTGTGAGCCCACTTCCGAGGGGATCAGTCGTGCCACCACCAAGACCGTGGTGTTTGCCTCGCTGGCAGTGCTCGGCCTGGACTTTATTCTGACCGCTTTGATGTTTGGAGATTTCTGATGCAAAACCGCACCCTGGAAATCGGTGTCGGCCTGTTCCTGCTGGCAGGGATCCTGGCTTTGTTGCTGCTTGCTTTGCGGGTCAGTGGTCTGTCTCCGACGTCGACCACCGACACCTATAAACTGTATGCCTATTTCGACAATATCGCCGGTTTGACGGTCAGAGCCAAAGTGACCATGGCCGGTGTGACCATCGGCAAGGTCACGGCAATCGATCTGGATCGCGACAGCTTCACCGGTCGGGTCACCCTGCAAGTGGATAAAAAGGTCGACAACCTGCCGACCGACTCCACAGCGTCTATCCTGACCGCTGGTCTGCTGGGCGAGAAGTACATCGGTATCAGCGTAGGCGGTGAAGACAAGCCGCTGAAGGATGGTGGAACCATCCACGACACCCAGTCGTCTCTGGTACTGGAAGACCTGATCGGTAAATTCCTGCTCAATACCGTTAGCAAAGACGCCAAATGAGGAGCTTTTGAATGATTTCTACCTTGCGACGTGGCCTGTTGGTGTTGCTCGCGGCTTTGCCACTGATGGCTAACGCTGCGCCAGGGCAATCCGCGCATGATCTGGTTCAGGACACAACCACCCGGTTGCTGGCCGATCTGGCTGCCAACAAAGAGAAATACAAGCAGGATCCGACTGATTTCTACGCGGCGCTCAACAACATCGTCGGGCCAGTGGTGGACGCCGAAGGCATTTCCAAGAGCATCATGACGGTCAAGTATTCGCGCAAGGCCACGCCCGCGCAGATGCAGACCTTCCAGGAAAACTTCAAGAAAGGCCTGTTCCAGTTCTACGGCAACGCCTTGCTCGAGTACAACAATCAGGGCATTACCGTTGACCCTGCCAAGGACGAATCGGGCGACCGCACCAGCGTCAACATGACCGTCAAGGGCAGCAGCGGCGCGATCTATCCCGTGCAGTACACGCTCGAGAAGATCAACGGCGAGTGGAAACTGCGCAACGTGATCATCAACGGTATCAACATCGGCAAACTGTTCCGTGATCAGTTCGCCGACGCGATGCAGCGCAATGGCAACGACCTGGACAAGACCATCAATGGCTGGGCCGGGGAAGTGGCCAAGGCCAAAGAAGCCACCGAAAAGAACCCCGCGCAATGAATGAGGCCGCAGTTCGTATGAGTGATGTCGACGAGCTTCTGCTTAGCGGAGTGCTGGACTATCGCACCGGCGCTGACCTGCGCAAGCAAGGTCAGGCGTTGATCAAGTCCAGCAAGGCGTCTTCGCTGGTGATCGACTGCTCGGCGGTGCAGAAGTCCAGCAGCGTCGGTTTGTCGTTGCTGCTGTGCTTCATGCGCGATGCCAATGCGGCCGGCAAGGCTGTCAGCATCCGCGCAATGCCCGAAGACATGCGCGAAATTGCTCAGGTCAGTGAACTGACCGAACTGTTGGCGCACCCCTGAACCCACATCAATAAAGAAGCCCCCCGTCAGAGTCCTGCCATGCGGGGTTCGCAGGCGCGGGGCTTTTTTGTATGATGTCCGACCCGTGCGCACAGGGCGCCGATTGAGGTTGAGCATGCAGGCCGTAGAAGTGAAGAGCTTCCTTGAAGGAAAGCTGCCCGGAACGTTGGTAGAAGTTGAGGGCGAAGGCTGCAATTTCCAGCTGAACGTGATTAGCGATGAACTGGCGGCGTTGAGCCCGGTGAAGCGTCAGCAGCAGGTCTATGCCCATTTGAACCCATGGATCATCGATGGCAGCATCCATGCGGTCACTATGAAATTTTTCAGCAGCGCGGCCTGGGCCGAGCGCACCTGAGCCTAAGGGCGTCGAGATTCTTATGGATAAATTGATTATTACCGGTGGCGCTCGTCTTGATGGCGAGATCCGCATTTCCGGGGCAAAGAACTCTGCCCTGCCGATCCTGGCCGCCACCCTGCTGTGCGATGGCCCGGTGACCGTTGGCAACCTGCCGCACCTGCACGACATCACCACCATGATCGAGCTGTTCGGCCGCATGGGCATTGAGCCGGTGATCGACGAGAAACTCAGCGTCGAAATCGACCCACGCACCATCAAGACCCTGATCGCCCCGTACGAACTGGTGAAAACCATGCGTGCGTCGATTCTGGTACTGGGCCCGATGGTTGCCCGTTTCGGTGAAGCCGAAGTGGCACTGCCTGGCGGTTGCGCCATCGGTTCGCGTCCGGTCGACCTGCACATCCGTGGCCTCGAAGCCATGGGCGCGGTCATCGACGTCGAAGGCGGCTACATCAAGGCCAAGGCCCCTGAAGGTGGCCTGCGCGGTGCGCACTTCTTCTTCGACACCGTCAGCGTGACCGGTACCGAGAACATCATGATGGCCGCTGCTCTGGCCAAGGGCCGCAGCGTGTTGCAGAACGCCGCCCGCGAGCCTGAAGTGGTCGACCTGGCGAACTTCCTCAACGCCATGGGCGCCAAGGTTTCCGGTGCTGGCACCGACACCATCACCATCGATGGCGTCGAGCGTCTGGGTTCGGCTTTCTATAAGGTCATGCCTGACCGTATCGAAACCGGCACCTATCTGGTTGCCGCTGCCGTGACCGGTGGTCGCGTCAAGGTCAAGGACACTGATCCGACCATCCTTGAAGCCGTTCTGGAAAAACTCCGTGAAGCCGGTGCAGAAATCACCTGCGGTGAAGACTGGATCGAGCTGAACATGCACGGCAAGCGTCCGAAAGCAGTCAACGTGCGCACCGCGCCGTACCCTGCATTCCCGACCGACATGCAAGCGCAGTTCATCTCGCTCAACGCCATTGCCGAAGGCACCGGTGCGGTAATCGAGACGATCTTCGAAAACCGTTTCATGCACGTGTACGAGTTGCACCGCATGGGCGCCAAGATCCAGGTCGAAGGCAACACTGCCATCGTCACCGGTACTGAAGTCCTCAAAGGCGCGCCAGTGATGGCTACCGACCTGCGTGCTTCGGCCAGCCTGGTGATCTCGGCGCTGGTTGCCGAAGGCGATACTTTGATCGACCGCATCTACCATATCGACCGTGGTTACGAGTGCATCGAAGAAAAACTGCAGATGCTGGGCGCCAAGATCCGTCGCGTTCCGGGCTGATTGCTGCATTGGGACACAGGGACGTGTCCACTGATTTTAAGAGTCGAGCCGGGTTCCGGCTCGATGTGTGTCCGGCGCCGATTGCGACCGGACATGAGTACCTTGATAAGGACTGACGTTTCCCATGTTGACCATCGCACTGTCCAAGGGCCGCATCCTTGACGACACCCTGCCGCTTCTCGCCGAAGCGGGCATTGTGCCGACCGAGAATCCGGACAAGAGCCGCAAGCTGATCATTCCCACGACCCAGGACGACGTTCGTCTTTTGATCGTGCGAGCCACCGATGTGCCGACCTATGTCGAGCATGGCGCGGCCGACCTTGGCGTTGCCGGTAAAGACGTGTTGATGGAATACACCGGCCAGGGTCTTTACGAACCACTGGATCTGCAGATTGCTCAGTGCAAGCTGATGACCGCCGGCAAGATCGGCGCGCCGGAGCCCAAGGGCCGTCTGCGCGTAGCGACCAAGTTCGTCAACGTCGCCAAGCGTTACTATGCCGAGCAGGGCCGTCAGGTCGATATCATCAAGCTCTACGGCTCGATGGAACTGGCGCCGCTGATCGGTCTGGCCGACAAGATCATCGACGTGGTCGACACCGGCAACACCCTGCGCGCCAATGGCCTGGAACCTCAAGAACTGATCGCCACGATCAGCTCGCGCCTGGTGGTCAACAAGGCTTCGATGAAAATGCAACACGCCCGAATCCAGGCGTTGATCGATACCCTGCGCAACGCAGTGGAATCGCGACACCGCGGCTGATTCACCTGCGCGACGTTAAGTTGCGCCCGTCTATCCGCCTCATAGCCAGAATCTCAGGTGCCCAAGCGGAAACGACTGCTAAGTTAGGGCGCCTGAGTTTTTGCCATTCCTATGAGGCTCTCGCTATGACCGCACCGACTGCAATTCGCCGACTCAACGCTGCTGACCCGGATTTCGCGCATCATCTGGATCATCTGCTGAGCTGGGAAAGTGTGTCTGACGACTCGGTCAATCAGCGCGTGCTGGACATCATCAAGGCTGTGCGCGAGCGCGGGGACGCGGCGCTGGTCGAGTTCACCCAGAAGTTCGACGGCCTCGAAGTCGCTTCGATGGCTGACCTGATCCTGCCGCGCGAGCGTCTGGAACTTGCCCTGACGCGCATCACCGTGGCGCAGCGCGAAGCACTGGAAAAAGCCGCTGCCCGTGTACGCAGCTACCACGAAAAACAGAAACAGGATTCCTGGAGCTACACAGAAGCCGACGGCACGGTGCTGGGCCAGAAGGTCACGCCGCTGGATCGCGCCGGTCTGTACGTGCCGGGCGGCAAGGCGTCGTACCCGTCGTCGGTGTTGATGAACGCGATTCCGGCCAAGGTCGCCGGCGTGACCGAAGTGGTCATGGTCGTGCCGACCCCGCGCGGTGAAATCAACGAACTGGTGCTGGCGGCTGCGTGCATCGCTGGCGTTGACCGCGTGTTCACCATCGGTGGCGCGCAAGCCGTCGCCGCTTTGGCCTACGGCACCGAAAGCGTGCCGAAAGTCGATAAGGTGGTTGGCCCGGGCAACATCTATGTCGCCACGGCCAAGCGCCACGTGTTTGGTCAGGTCGGCATCGACATGATCGCCGGCCCTTCGGAAATTCTCGTGGTGTGCGACGGCCAGACCGATCCGGACTGGATCGCCATGGACCTGTTCTCGCAAGCCGAGCACGACGAAGACGCGCAGGCGATTCTGGTCAGCCCGGATGCCGAGTTCCTCGACAAGGTCGCCGCCAGCATCGATAAATTGCTGCCGACCATGGATCGCGCGACCATCATCGAAACCTCGATCAATGGCCGTGGTGCACTGATTCAGGTGCGCGATATGGCTCAAGCCATTGAAGTCGCCAACCGCATTGCCCCGGAACACCTGGAGCTTTCGGTCGCTGACCCGCAAGCCTGGTTGCCGCAGATCCGCCACGCCGGTGCAATCTTCATGGGCCGCCACACCTCCGAAGCGCTGGGCGATTACTGCGCGGGCCCGAACCACGTACTGCCGACCTCAGGCACCGCGCGGTTCTCCTCGCCGCTGGGCGTGTACGACTTCCAGAAACGTTCGTCGATCATCTTCTGCTCCGAGGCCGGTGCTTCGGAACTGGGTAAGACTGCATCGGTACTGGCTCGTGGCGAATCCCTGAGCGCACACGCGCGCAGCGCCGAATACCGCATCAAAGACGAATCGAAGGGGAACTGAACATGAGTAAATTCTGGAGCCCGTTCGTCAAGGATCTGGTGCCGTACGTGCCGGGCGAACAGCCGAAGCTGACCAAACTGGTCAAGCTCAACACCAACGAAAATCCCTATGGCCCATCGCCAAAAGCCTTGGCAGCGATGCAGGTTGAATTGAATGACAACCTGCGTCTGTACCCGGACCCGAACAGTGACCTGCTGAAAACTGCCGTCGCCAACTATTACGGCGTGCAGAGCAATCAGGTTTTTCTGGGCAACGGTTCGGACGAAGTGTTGGCGCACATCTTCCACGGTCTGCTGCAACACGATCAGCCACTGCTGTTCCCGGACATCAGCTACAGCTTTTATCCGGTTTATTGCGGGTTGTACGGCATCAAATACGATGCGGTGCCGCTGGACGCGCAGTTCCAGATCGACCCGGCGGACTATTCCAAGCCGAACGGCGGGATCATTTTCCCTAACCCGAACGCGCCGACTGGTTGCCTGCTGGCACTGGATGCTGTCGAGCAAATCCTCAAGGCCAGTCCGGATTCGGTGGTGGTGGTAGACGAGGCGTATATCGACTTCGGCGGCGAAACGGCAATCAGTCTGGTGGAACGTTATCCGAACCTGCTGGTGACACAGACTTTGTCCAAGTCGCGTTCGCTGGCGGGCCTGCGTGTGGGCTTGGCGGTCGGGCATCCGGATCTGATCGAGGCGCTGGAGCGGATCAAGAACAGCTTCAACTCCTATCCGCTGGATCGTCTGGCGATTGTCGGGGCGGCTGCGGCGTTCGAAGATCGTGAGTACTTCGACAAGACTTGCCGTCTGGTCATCGAAAGCCGTGAGTGGGTAATCGCGCAGTTGCAGGCCAAGGGTTTTGAAGTATTGCCGTCGGCGGCGAACTTCATCTTCGCCCGGCACCCTCAGCATGATGCGGCGGGGCTGGCGGCCAAACTGCGTGAGCAGGGCGTGATTGTGCGGCACTTCAAGCAGGAGCGGATTGCGCAATTTTTGCGGATTTCGATTGGTACGCCGGAGCAGAATCAGGCGCTTATCGATGGGCTTGGCGATCTCTAAAAGCAAAAGCCCTCACCCTAACCCTCTCCCAGAGGGAGAGGGGACTGATTGGGGGATATTGCAGAGTAACGCCGACGTGAAAGTGCTGTACCGAATCCATAATCGACTCGGTCTTTCAGGTCGACGTACTTCGCAAGACAACTCGGTCGGCCCCCTCTCCCTCCGGGAGAGGGCTGGGGTGAGGGTCTGCTCTTATTCGTGATGCGGCTCGCCAAGGAAAGTCAGTGAGGTAAACAACCCACGACTATCCACATCCACACTGTCCTTCACCGGCACCTCAACCTGTGTCGCAATCACATTCAACCCTTCATTCCTCACCAACACCTGCGCCCGACCATCCTTGTCAGTTTCGGTGCTCAACGTGTCAGGCGCGCTGCGATAGTCGCCAATCAACTTCACCCCTGCCGCCGGTTTTCCATCGAGCAATACCCGCACCGGCAATGATTTCCCCGGCCCCACAGTCAACGGGTCAACCTCCGGCAAAATCAGCAATTTCATCTGATCGAGCTTGGGCAACTTCGCCCCCGGCTGATAGATCGCCAGGCTGTACTTGAACGTCTCCGTTGCCTCGACAGCGCCCTGCACTTTGCTGCGACCTTGGTTGATCCACTTCTTGTCAGCCGTTTGCGACCACATGCCATTGTTCAATGCCACGGCCATCACCGCAGGCGCCTTCAAAGGTTTCAGACGAGCATGATCCGCCAGACGCTCAACGCTGACCGGAATCATCTTGCCGGCCACGTCATAGGCCCAGGCACCGCTGATCTTCTGCGCTTTGAACGCATTGTCCTCAGCGCCGTGACCGTAGACCACTTCGATATTGCCGCGTCGTTGCTCCGTCCACAGGCCATGGGCCGAGACTTCGCCTGCGAACAGCGCGGCGATGAGCACAAGGGTTTTGCCGTATTGCATGGTGACGTCCTTTTACAGGTTGAGTGTCAGGCTGACGGTGAAATTGCGCGGTTCGCCGGGGTTGACCCAGTAGTTGCTGTAGGAGCGCTCGTAATACTTTTCGTCGAAGAGGTTGTTCAGGTTCAGGCCGACAGTGACGTTGTCGCTGGCCTTGTAGTGCGCCAGCAAGTCGACGGTCTGGTAGGCCGGCAATTCGAAGTCGCTGCCGGATTCTCCCGAGCGGTTACCGACATAGGTGAACGCGGCGCCGACGTCCGAGCCGCGCAAGTGGCCATCCTGAAATTCATAAACGCCGAGCAGGCTGCCGCTGCGTTTGGCCACGCCGAGGATGCGGCTGCCGGTGGCAATCACCGCGTCGCCCTTGGTCACTTCGGCGTCGATGTAGGCGAAGGCGCCGATGATCCGCACCGCATCGGTGACTTGCCCGCTGACCTGCCAATCGAAACCACGACTGCGTGCCTTGCCCATGGCGCGGCTGGTGTCGGTGGCCGGATCGAGGGCGAGGATGTTTTCCTTGTCGATGTGGAAGAAGGCGAGGGTGCTGCTCAGGCGCTCATCAAAAAATTCGTTCTTGATGCCGATTTCATAACCGACGCCTTCTTCCGGGTCGAAGGATTTGCCAGTGGCGTCGAGACCGTTGTTCGGTTTGAACGAAGTCGAGGCGTTGGCGAACAGGCCGGTGTCTGGCGTCAGTTGATAGAGCAGTCCGGCGCGTTGAGTCAGAGCGTCGTGTCGCTGCTGGCTTTTCGCATTACGGCTGTGGTCGTCGATGTGCTGATCGAAGTGCTCGAAACGCGCGCCGATCATCCCGCGCAGTTTGTCGGTGAAGATGATTTGATCCTGCAGGTTCAGCGCGTGGCTTTCGACGTGTTCGAAAGTGTCGGTACCCGAGCGTGCCCCGTTGGGTTTCGGCTGACCGTAGATCGGTTTATAGATGTCGATGGCGTACGGTCCGCCGGCAATCGTGGTGACGCGCTCGTTCTTGCGGAAGTTTTCGTACTCGGTGCCGATCAGCAGTTCGTGCTGCCACGGGCCGAGGTCGAACAGACCGCGCAGTTCCAGTTGGGTGATGCTGTCGTGCCAGTTTGTGTCACGTTCGCGATAGCGGCGGTTGACGGTGTGGCCGTCGGCGTTCAGCGCTCGTTGTTCCGAGGCGTCGCCCCAAAGTTTGCCTTCCTTGTAGTGACTGGCCAGGCGCAGCTTCCAGTTGTCGTTGAGATGATGTTCGAGGGTCGCCTGCAGCAGGTTGTTGTGGTTGTCGATGTTGCCGTCGTTGGGTTCACCGAGGAAGGTCGAGCGCGAAACACCGCTCCATTTGTTGTTGGGCGCGACGATGCCGCGATCAAAGGTCGAGCTGTGGCGGACGATTTCGCTTTCCACCAGCAGCGAGGTGTCCGGGTTCAATTGCCAACTGATCGAGGGCGCGACGAACACACGTTTGCTGTCAACGTGGTCGCGAAAACTGTTGTTGTCTTCGACCGCGAGGTTGATCCTCGAGAGCACATCACCTTGTTCGTCGAGCGGCGTGTTGACGTCCAGCGCGGTGCGATAGCGGTCCCAACTGCCGGCGCTGGTTTGCAGCGTGGTGAAGGCTTCGGGCTGCGGTTTCTTGGTGACGATGTTCACCGTGCCGCCGGGATCGCCTCGGCCATAGAGGCTGGCGGCCGGGCCTTTGAGTACTTCGATGCGCTCGATGTTGGCTGCATCCGGTGTACTTGGATAACCCCGGTTCGCGCTGAAACCGTCCTTGTAGAACTCCGAAGTGGTGAAGCCACGCACGCTGTATTCGTAAAGCGTAAGGCCGCCGAAGTTGTTTTGCTTCGACACACCACCGGCAAAATCCAGCGCGCGCTCAACGCTGGTACTGCCCAGATCCTTGAGCACGCTGGCCGGTACGACGCTGATCGCTTGCGGGATATCACGGATTGCCGTGTCGGTTTTGGTCGCGCTGGACGAGCGTGTGGCGCGGTAGCCCTGGACCGGGCCGGTCGGCGATTCGTAGTCGGAGATGACGCTGATGGCGTCGAGTTCGAGAGGTTTGGGTTCTTCGGCGAACGCTGGGTCGACCAGCAAACCGAGGCTCAGGCCGAGCAGGGAGGCCTTTGTTCGAGACGACATGTTATGTTGTTCCAATTATCAGAATCGAAACAATATAACATGCCTGTTGAGAATGTCTTTTATCCGCGCCTTCAGCGCGAATAAAGTTTTATTCTTCTTTTTCTTTCACCGGCGCCGGTGGTGGACGCAGGCCGATTTCCGCGGTGAGCTTGATCTCTTTGCCATTGCGCATCACCTGAATCGTCACTTTGTCAGTCGGTTTGATCCGCGCGACCTGGTTCATCGAGCGACGGCCATCGCCGGCCGGCTCGCCATCGATGCTCAGAATCACGTCGCCCAATTGCAGGCCGGCCTTCTGCGCCGGGCCATCGCGGAAGATCCCCGCAACGACAATCCCCGGACGCCCGGACAAGCCGAACGACTCGGCCAGCTCCTGAGTCAGTGGCTGCACTTCAATGCCCAGCCACCCGCGAATCACCTGACCGTGTTCGATGATCGACTTCATCACTTCCATCGCCAGTTTCACCGGAATGGCAAAACCGATGCCCTGCGAGCCGCCGGACTTGGAGAAGATCGCCGTGTTGATGCCGGTCAGGTTGCCGTTGGCATCGACCAGCGCGCCGCCGGAGTTGCCCGGGTTGATCGCCGCGTCGGTCTGGATGAAGTCTTCGTAGTTGTTCAGGCCCAACTGGTTACGCCCGGTGGCGCTGATGATGCCCATGGTCACAGTCTGGCCGACGCCGAACGGGTTGCCGATGGCCAGTGCGACGTCGCCGATGCGAATATTGTCGGAGCGGCCCACGGTGATCGCCGGCAAGGTTTTCAGATCGATTTTCAACACTGCGAGGTCGGTTTCCGGGTCGCTGCCGATGACGCGGGCGAGGGTTTCACGACCGTCCTTCAGCGCCACGACGATCTGGTCGGCACCGCTGGTCACGTGGTTGTTGGTGAGGATGTAGCCTTCCGGGCTCATGATCACGCCGGAGCCGAGGCTCGATTCCATGCGTTTCTGCTTCGGCGAGTTATCACCGAAGAAGCGGCGGAACTGCGGATCCTCAAACAACGGATGCGCCGGTTTGTTGATGACTTTGGTGGTGTACAGGTTGACCACCGAAGGTGCGGCGATCGTCACCGCCTCGGCATAGGACACCGGGCCCTGCTGCACGCTGGTGGTTTGCGGGGCCTGCTGCAGGTTGACGTCGAGGCTCGGCAGCCCGACCCACTGCGGGTAACGCTGAATAATCAACAGAGCGATAAGCACACCGGCCAACAACGGCCAGCCCATAAAACGCAGCGCCTTGAACATTAAGCACGTCCTGGAAAAGTTGCAGGCGGGGTCAGACCGCCCATAATGTCGCGCATTATACGAGGCCGCGCGTGCCTCTGAACGGGATATTTAGGAGTCTTTCATGGCCGTTGCCCTCAGCACCCTCGTCGAAGAAGCCGACCGATACCTCGGCAGTGCGAAAATCGCCGATTATTGCCCCAACGGTTTACAGGTCGAAGGCCGCCCGCAGGTGATGCGCATCGTCAGCGGCGTCACGGCCAGTCAGGCCTTGCTCGACGCTGCCGTTGAGGCCGAAGCGGATCTGGTGCTGGTGCACCACGGGTACTTCTGGAAGGGCGAAAACCCATGCATCACCGGCATGAAGCAGCGTCGACTGAAGACGTTGCTCAAACATGACATCAGTCTGCTCGCTTACCACTTGCCGCTGGATTTGCATCCGGACGTTGGCAACAACGTGCAACTGGCGCGTCAACTGGACATCACTGTGGAAGGCCCGCTGGATCCGGACAACCTGAAAATCGTTGGCCTGGTCGGCTCGTTGAAAGACCCGATGACCGCTCGCGATTTCGCCCGCAAGGTGCAGGACGTCATGGGCAGAGAACCGTTGCTGATTGAAGGTAATCCGATGATCCGTCGGGTCGGTTGGTGCACTGGCGGCGGTCAGGGTTATATCGATCAAGCCGTCGCGGCGGGCGTCGATCTGTACCTCAGCGGTGAAGCCTCCGAGCAGACCTTCCACAGCGCTCGCGAGAACGACATCAGCTTCATCGCCGCCGGCCACCACGCCACCGAACGCTACGGAGTGCAAGCGCTGGGCGACTACCTGGCGAAACGCTTTGCCGTTGAACACATCTTCATCGACTGCCCGAACCCGATCTGAATTCACCCAAACCCTGTGGGAGCGAGCTTGCTCGCGAAGCGGCCGTATCAGTCGCCATCATTGTTGAATGGCACACCGCTTTCGCGAGCAAGTTCGCTCCCACATTTGTCCCCATCGGCCGAACTGGCAGGCATATTCATATACCCTTTCGATCTAGTTGGCGTCCTGATTAGAAGAGGTCGCTGTGCTAGGATTCCTCGCTCGAACACGGCCCGCTGGCCGTTCATAAGAAAGCTTTCGTGAGTAGCCATGGTCGACAAACTGACGCATCTGAAACAGCTGGAGGCGGAAAGCATCCACATCATCCGCGAGGTGGCCGCCGAGTTCGATAACCCGGTGATGCTGTACTCCATCGGTAAAGACTCCGCCGTGATGCTGCACCTGGCACGCAAGGCGTTCTTCCCGGGCAAACTGCCGTTTCCGGTGATGCACGTCGACACCCGCTGGAAATTCCAGGAGATGTACAAGTTCCGCGACAAGATGGTCGAAGAACTGGGCCTGGACCTGATCACCCACATCAACCCCGATGGCGTGGCGCAGAACATCAACCCGTTCACCCACGGCAGTGCCAAGCACACCGACATCATGAAAACCGAAGGCCTGAAACAGGCACTCGACAAGCATGGTTTCGATGCAGCGTTCGGCGGCGCCCGTCGCGATGAAGAGAAGTCCCGCGCCAAAGAGCGCGTGTACTCGTTCCGCGACAGCAAGCACCGCTGGGACCCGAAAAACCAGCGTCCAGAGCTGTGGAACGTCTACAACGGCAAGGTCAACAAGGGCGAATCCATCCGCGTATTCCCGTTGTCAAACTGGACCGAACTGGACATCTGGCAGTACATCTATCTCGAAGGCATCCCGATCGTGCCGCTGTACTTCGCCGCTGAACGCGAAGTGATCGAAAAGAACGGCACGCTGATCATGATCGACGACGAGCGCATCCTCGAGCACCTGTCCGATGAAGACAAAGCGCGCATCGTCAAAAAGAAAGTGCGTTTCCGTACCCTTGGCTGCTACCCGTTGACGGGCGCGGTGGAGTCCGAGGCCGAAAGCCTCACGGACATCATCCAGGAAATGCTCCTGACGCGAACTTCCGAGCGCCAGGGCCGTGTCATCGACCACGATGGCGCAGGCTCGATGGAAGATAAAAAACGTCAAGGCTATTTCTAAGGGGCTGTCATGTCGCATGTTTCTGATTTGATCAGCGAGGACATCCTCGCCTACCTGGGCCAGCACGAACGTAAAGAGCTGCTGCGCTTTTTGACCTGCGGTAACGTCGACGACGGCAAGAGCACCCTGATCGGGCGCCTGCTGCACGACTCGAAGATGATCTACGAAGATCACCTCGAAGCGATCACCCGCGATTCGAAGAAAGTCGGCACCACCGGTGACGATATCGACCTGGCATTGCTGGTCGATGGTTTGCAGGCCGAGCGTGAGCAAGGCATCACCATCGATGTCGCCTACCGCTATTTCTCCACCGCCAAACGCAAATTCATCATCGCCGACACCCCCGGCCATGAGCAGTACACCCGCAACATGGCCACCGGTGCATCCACCTGTGACCTGGCGATCATTCTCGTCGACGCCCGTTACGGCGTGCAGACCCAGACCCGTCGCCACAGCTTTATCGCCTCCCTGCTGGGGATCAAACACATCGTTGTCGCCATCAACAAGATGGACTTGAAGGACTTCGATGAAGGCGTGTTCGAGTCGATCAAGGCTGACTATCTGAAGTTTGCCGAAGGCTTGAAGATGAAGCCGACCAGCATGCACTTCGTGCCGATGTCTGCTCTCAAGGGCGACAACGTGGTGAACAAGTCCGAGCGCTCGCCTTGGTACAAAGGCCAGTCGCTGATGGAAATTCTCGAGACCGTGGAAGTGGCGGGCGATCGCAACTTCACCGATCTGCGTTTCCCGGTGCAGTACGTCAACCGTCCGAACCTGAACTTCCGTGGTTTCGCCGGCACCCTGGCCAGCGGCATCGTGCACAAGGGCGACGAAGTCGTGGTGCTGCCGTCGGGCAAGAGCAGCCGCGTGAAATCCATCGTCACTTTCGAAGGTGAGCTGGAGCACGCCGGTCCAGGTCAGGCTGTAACGCTGACCATGGAAGACGAAATCGACATCTCCCGTGGCGACCTGTTGGTGCATGCCGACAACGTGCCGCCGGTTACCGACAGCTTCGAAGCGATGCTGGTGTGGATGGCTGAAGAGCCGATGCTGCCGGGCAAGAAGTACGACATCAAGCGCGCCACCAGTTACGTGCCGGGCTCGATTGCCAGCATCGTCAACAAGGTCGACGTCAACACGTTGGAAGAAGGTCCGGCGAGCGCGTTGCAGCTCAACGAAATCGGCAAGGTGAAGATCGCGCTCGACGCGCCGATTGCCCTTGACGGTTACGAAAGCAATCGCACCACCGGCGCGTTCATCGTCATCGATCGTTTGACCAACGGCACCGTCGGCGCCGGCATGATCGTCGCGCAGCCTGTGACCCATGGCACTGCCACGCACCACGGCAAACTGGCGCACGTGGCCACGGAAGAACGTGCTCAGCGTTTCGGCCAGCAACCGGCCACCGTGCTGTTCAGTGGCCTGTCGGGCGCGGGCAAGAGCACGTTGGCTTATGCGGTCGAGCGCAAGCTGTTCGACCTGGGCCGTGCGGTGTTTGTGCTGGATGGCCAGAACCTGCGTCACGACCTCAACAAAGGTCTGCCACAGGATCGCGCCGGGCGTACCGAGAACTGGCGTCGTGCCGCGCATGTTGCGCGTCAGTTCAACGAAGCCGGTCTGCTGACCCTGGCCGCGTTCGTTGCGCCGAGTGCTGAAGGTCGTGAGCAGGCCAGGGAACTGATCGGCAAGGATCGTCTGCTGACGGTCTATGTGCAGGCCTCGCCGGCCGTGTGCGCCGAGCGTGATCCGCAAGGTCTGTATGCCGCCGCTGGCGACAACATCCCGGGCGAATCCTTCCCGTACGACGTGCCCCTGAATGCCGATCTGGTGATCGACACACAAACGCTGAGCCTGGAAGACAGCGTCAAGCAAGTGCTGGATCTGCTGCGCAAGCGTGGCGCGATCTAAGCGATAAAGCAGCTGCAAGATTTTAGTTTCAAGCTGCAAGAAAAAGCCCGCCGATGAGCAATCATCGGCGGGTTTTTTTATTCGGGCTGAGGCGATTCGTGATCGTTCCCACGCTCTGCGTGGGAACGCAGCCCGGGACGCTCCGCGTCCCATCTAAAGCGGACGCAGAGCGTCCAGTGAGGCATTCCCACGCGGAGCGTGGGAACGATCATGCGGAAGGATATTCGCGGTGCATCTGTTCCAGCAACGCATCCTTGTCCAGCCACAGCTGGTTGATCCAGCCCTGAAACTGCAGTCGATATTCGCCGTCCTGATCGTAGTTCTTGCCGATGAATTGCTGAGGAATCTTCAGCTCTTCAAAGTGCACCACCACATCGCGCACATTGCCGCAGAGCAAATCCCAGAACCCCGGACGTCCGGCCGGGTAGTGGATGGTCACGTTGACGATCGACTCCAACTGCTCACCCATCGCATCCAGCACAAAGGCAATCCCGCCAGCCTTGGGCTTAAGCAGATATTTGAACGGCGATTGCTGCTGCGCATGCTTGCCTTCGGTGAAGCGCGTGCCTTCGACGAAGTTGAATATCCCCACTGGGTTATCGCGAAACTTCGCGCAGGTCTTGCGCGTGGTTTCCAGGTCTTTGCCTTTCTTCTCCGGGTGTTTGGCGAGGTACGCCTTGGAGTAGCGCTTCATGAACGGAAAGCCCAGCGCCCACCACGCCAGACCGATCACCGGGACCCAGATCAGCTCCTGCTTGAGGAAGAACTTCAGCGGTTGGATCTTTCGGTTGAGCACGTATTGCAGCACCAGAATATCGACCCAGCTCTGATGGTTACTGGTGATCAGGTAGGAGTGCTGATAGTCGAGACCTTGCAGACCGCTGATGTGCCAGCGTGTACGCCGTACCAGATTCATCCAGCCCTTGTTGTTGCTGATCCACGCTTCGTGGGTGTGGCTCATCAACCACAGTGAGGCGCGTCGGGCGAGTCCGAACGGCAGCACTTTGATCAGCGCCACGCAGAACAGAAACGAGCACAGCAGAATGGTGTTGAGTGCCAACAGCAGCGAGGCGATCACGCCGCGCAACGGTGCAGGTAGAAAATCCAGCATTTACACATCCATAGGTCGGTTGGCGGCTTGAATCGCGGTGAGGGCGATGGTGTAGACGATGTCATCGACCTGCGCGCCGCGCGGCAAGTCATTCACCGGTTTGCGCAGGCCTTGCAGCATCGGCCCGAGGCTGACGCAATCAGCGCTGCGTTGCACGGCTTTGTGCGTGGTGTTGCCGGTGTTCAGATCGGGGAACACAAACACCGTGGCGCGCCCGGCCACCTGACTGTTCGGCGCCAGTTGCCGGGCGACTTCGGCGTTGGCCGCGGCGTCGTATTGCAGCGGGCCGTCGATCAGCAGCGAGTGCTGTTGCTCGTGGGCGAGCAGAGTGGCTTCGCGGACTTTCTCGACTTCTTCGCCGGTAGCCGATTCGCCACTGGAGTAACTGATCATCGCCACGCGCGGCGTAATACCGAACGCCGCCGCCGAGTCGGCGCTTTGCAAGGCAATCTCGGCCAGTTCCGTAGCGCTTGGATGCGGGTTCATCACGCAGTCGCCATACACCAGCACTTCCTCCGGGAAGAGCATGAAGAACACCGACGACACCAGCGTGCAGCCCGGCGCGGTCTTGATCAATTGCAGAGCCGGGCGGATGGTATTGGCGGTGGTGTTGATCACGCCGGAAACGAGGCCGTCGACTTCATCCAGTGCGAGCATCATGGTGCCGATCACCACGGTGTCTTCCAGCTGCTGCTCGGCCATTGGTGCGTTGAGGCTTTTGGTCTTGCGCAGAGCGACCATCGGCTCGACGTAGCGCTCGCGGATCAGGTCGGGATCAAGAATCTCCAGTCCCGGCGGCAAGACGATGCCTTGGGCGCGAGCGACGGCTTCGACATCTTCCGGTTTCGCCAGCAACACACAACGGGCAATCCCGCGTTCCTGACAGATCGCCGCCGCTTGCACGGTGAACGGCTCGCTGCCTTCGGGCAGGACGATGCGTTTGTTCGCCGCTTGCGCGCGCTGAATCAACTGATAGCGGAATACTGCCGGCGACAGGCGCATTTCCCGTGGCGTGCCGCAACGCTGGTGCAGCCATTTGGCGTCGAGATGGCTGGCGACGAAGTCGGTGATGATTTCCGCACGTTCGCGGTCGTCGATCGGGATTTCCTTGTTCAAACCGTTGAGCAGGTTGGCGGTGTCGTAGGAACCGGTGCTCACCGACAACACCGGCAAGCCAGCCTGCAAGGCGCCACGGCACAAGTCCATGATGCGCGGGTCGGGCAGGGTGTCGCTGGTCAGCAGCAGGCCGGCCAGCGGCACGCCGTTGATCGCCGCGAGGCTGACGGCGAGGATGATGTCGTCGCGATCGCCCGGGGTCACCACCAGCACGCCGGGCTTGAGCAGCTCGACGGTGTTGCGCATGGTCCGCGCGCAAATGATGATTTTGGTCATGCGCCGGGTTTCGTAATCACCGGCATTGAGCACTTGCGCGCCCATCAGATCGGCGACGTCGCGGGTGCGTGGCGCGTTGAGTTCCGGTTGATAGGGAATGCAGCCAAGCAAGCGGAAATCCCCGCTGCGCAGCAACGGCGAATGCTCCTTCAGACGCGCGGCGAAGGCGTCCATGCTCTCGTCGGTCTTGACCTTGTTGAGGATCACCCCGAGAACTTTCGGGTCTTTCGGCCCGCCGAACAATTGCGCCTGCAATTCGACCCGGCCGGAGAGTTCGGCGAGCACTTCGTTTTCCGGCGCCGAGACCAGAATCACTTCGGCATCGAGGCTCTTGGCCAGGTGCAGATTGACCCGTGCGGCGTAGCTGGCGCTGCGGGTCGGCACCATGCCCTCGACAACCAGCACGTCTTTGCCGATGGCAGCTTGCTGATAGAGGGTGATGATTTCTTCGAGCAGTTCATCGAGCTGGCCGTCGCCGAGCATCCGCTCAACGTGGGCAAGGCCCAGTGGTTGCGGCGGTTTCAGACCGTGGGTGCGCGCCACCAGTTCGGTGGAACGCTCAGGGCCGGTGTCGCCCGGGTGCGGCTGCGCGATCGGCTTGAAGAAGCCGACTTTCAGCCCGGCGCGTTCAAGCGTGCGCACCAGCCCGAGGCTGATGGAGGTCAGACCCACGCCAAAATCGGTGGGTGCGATAAAAAAAGTTTGCATGCGAATTCTCTAAAGTTGCATGGCAATGGCGGCGATCTATACGTGACCGCCTACCGAAATTCAGTCGCCAAGGTTATCGCTAACCGAGCCTTGTGCGCACCAACCGCAGGCAAAGGGTTGGCCTATTTTTTCAATACGTTGCGCCGCGTCGAGCACCCAGGCGCGTGATTGCCATGGCGGCTGATGGCGCAGGTGCTGGGTGTGGCCACAGGAAAGCTCGACGACCCAATGACCCTCTTCGTCCTGATGGAAGCCTGCGATCGTCGAAACCCGTTTGTCCGGGTTGTGTTCGCTTTCGCGCGATTGCTTCGCTAAACTTGGCCTTTCTATATTCTTATGCAAAAGGTCTCGCCCCATGCTGATCGCCGCCAATAAGGCTGTCTCCATCGACTATACCCTGACCAACGACGCTGGTGAGGTCATCGACAGCTCCGCCGGCGGCGCTCCGCTGGTCTACCTGCAAGGCGCAGGCAACATCATCCCGGGCCTGGAAAAAGCTCTGGAAGGCAAAGCTGTTGGTGACGAGCTGGAAGTTTCCGTTGAACCGGAAGACGCTTACGGCGAATACGCCGCTGAGCTGGTCAGCACCCTGAGCCGCAGCATGTTCGAAGGCGTTGACGAGCTGGAAGTCGGCATGCAGTTCCACGCTTCGGCGCCGGACGGCCAGATGCAAATCGTCACCATCCGTGACCTCGACGGCGACGACGTGACGGTTGACGGCAACCACCCACTGGCCGGTCAGCGCCTGAACTTCAAAGTGAAGATCGTTGACATCCGTGACGCCAGCCAGGAAGAAATCGCTCATGGCCACGTCCATGGCGAAGGTGGCCATCACCACTGATTTTCTGCGCTAAGCTTCGAGTACTGGAGAGGCGCCTGCGGGCGCCTTTTTAGTCCGCGGCTGTCCTTGGTGACTTCGCCAAGTGGCTGTTTCGAGTAGAACACGGGAATCTTGGAGTTCGTCATGAGTGCTTTTCACGACCTTAAGTTGACAGCCCTGGATGGTCAGGAGCTACCGCTGGCGCCGTTCAAGGGCCAAGTCGTGCTGGTGGTCAACGTCGCCTCCAAATGCGGCTTGACCCCACAGTACGCGGCGCTGGAAAACCTCTATCAGCAATTCAAAGGCAAAGGCTTCAGTGTGCTGGGTCTGCCGTGCAACCAGTTTGCCGGTCAGGAACCCGGTTCTGAAAAGGAAATTCAGGACTTCTGCAGCCTTAACTATGGCGTGACGTTTCCGTTGTCGAGCAAGCTCGAAGTCAACGGTCACGAGCGGCATCAGCTTTACCGCCTGCTGGCGGGCGAGGGCGCAGAGTTTCCCGGTGACATTACCTGGAATTTCGAGAAATTCCTGCTCGGCAAGGATGGCCGCGTGCTGGCCCGGTTCTCACCGCGCACGGCGCCGGATGATCCGACCATTGTTCACGCGATTGAAAAAGCGCTGGGCTGAAACACGAAAATCGTCGCCTTCGGGCGGCGATTTTTTTTGCCTGCCTTTTGACCCTTAATCATTCAGATCAATAGTGCTATCGCGCTGGCTCCGCTGCGCATATTATCGCCGTCATATGGTTTTATGCCCTGTCGATAACGTTTTCGTGGAGCCTTTCGATGCCCGTTCAAGCCTTGTTCAAACCGTTCCAACTCGGTGCCCTCGAACTGCCGACCCGCGTGGTCATGGCGCCGATGACCCGCTCGTTTTCCCCGGGCGGTGTACCGAACTCGAAAGTCATCGAGTACTACCGTCGTCGCGCCGCAGCCGGGGTCGGCCTGATCATCACCGAAGGCACCACCGTCGGCCACATCGCCTCCAACGGCTATCCGAACGTGCCGCAATTCTTTGGTGACGCGCCCTTGGCCGGCTGGAAAAAAGTCGTCGACGCCGTTCATGCCGAAGGCGGCAAGATTGTTCCGCAACTCTGGCACGTCGGCAGCGTGCGCCGCATCGGCACTGAGCCGGACGCCAGCGTGCCGGCTTACGGCCCGTCGGAAAAACTCAAGGACGGTCAGGTCGTGGTGCACGGCATGACCAAGCAAGACATTCAGGACGTGATCGCAGCCTTCGCCCAAGCTGCCAAAGATGCACAAAGCATCGGCATGGACGGCGTGGAAATCCACGGCGCCCACGGTTACCTGATCGACCAGTTCTTCTGGGAAGGCAGCAACCAGCGCACCGACGAATACGGCGGCAGCCTGGCCAACCGTTCACGTTTCGCCATCGAACTGATTCAAGCCGTGCGTGCGGCCGTAGGCGAAGGCTTCCCGATCATCTTCCGTTTCTCGCAATGGAAGCAGCAGGATTACACCGCGCGTCTGGTGCAAACCCCGGAAGCGCTGGGTGAGTTCCTCAAGCCGTTGTCCGACGCAGGCGTGGATATTTTCCACTGCTCGACGCGGCGTTTCTGGGAGCCGGAGTTCGACGGCTCCGACCTGAACCTGGCGGGCTGGACGCGCAAATTGACCGGCAAGCCGACCATCACCGTCGGCAGTGTTGGCCTTGATGGCGAGTTCCTGCAATTCATGGTCAATACCGACAAGATTGCGCAGCCGGCCAGTCTGGAGAACCTGCTGGAGCGCCTGAACAAAGAGGAGTTCGATCTGGTGGCGGTGGGGCGTGCGCTGCTGGTCGATCCGGATTGGGCGCAGAAAGTCCGTGAAGGGCGTGAGCAGGATATTCTGCCGTTCAGCCGTGAGGCGTTGATGACGCTGGTTTAACCAGCGCGCTCACTGACCCCTTCGCGAGCAGGCTCGCTCCCACCGGTATCTCTGGTGTTCACAAAATGTGTGTTCACTGAAGATCCCCTGTGGGAGCGAGCCTGCTCGCGAAGGCGGTTCTAAAGTCAGCAAATATTCAAGGCAATGTCTGCGCATTCGGGACAACCTGCTCACCTACACAAGCCCCGCGCAAATGCTTTTCAAACTGCTCGATAACCGCCGGCCAGCCCTGGCGACTCGCATGCTGCCGCGCATTCAGGCGCACGCAACGCAACGTCTCATCCTCCTCCAGCAACCACGCCGCCGCCTCGCAAAACGCCTGCTCATCACCCGGCATCGCCAGCACGCCGTTGTAGCCATGGCGAATATGTTGCGCCGCCGCTGCCTGATCGTAGGCCACCACGCCCAGCCCTGACGCCAGCGCTTCGAGGACCACATTGCCGAAGGTTTCCGTCAGGCTTGGAAACACAAACAGATCCCCGGACGCATAGTGCGCCGCCAACGCTTCACCGCGCTGAGCACCGCAGAAAATTGCCTCGGGCAGTTCCTTTTCCAGCGCTAGCCGTTGCGGCCCGTCGCCAACCACGATCAGTTTCAGATTGCGTTGTGGATAACTGCTGCGCAGGGTGTCGAAACTACGCTTGAGCAAGCCCAGATTTTTCTCCGGGGCGAGGCGTCCTACGTGAATCACGGCGATATCGCGCTCGCCCAGACCCCATTGCTCACGCAGGGCGTTCATGCGTTTGCTCGGATGAAACAACTGACTGTCCACACCTCGCGACAACAACGCCAACCGCTCGAAATGACGCCGCTCCAGTTCCAGGCGCTGACTGACACTCGGCACCAGCGTCAGCGCCGAGCGATTGTGAAACCAGCGCAGATAGTGCGTCAGCATTCGCGTCAGCAGACCGAGGCCGTACTGACTTGTGTATTGCTGAAAGTTGGTGTGAAAGCCGCTGACCACCGAAATGCCCAGACGCCGCGCCGCACGCAGTGCCGATAACCCGAGCGGGCCTTCCGTGGCGATGTACAAAACATCCGGACGCTGACGTTTCCAGCGTCGCAGCAGTTTGTGCATCGACGACTGACCCCATTGCAGCCCCGGATACCCCGGCAACGGCCAGCCCCGGCACAGCAACAGCGACTCATCTTCACTTCGCTGCGGATCACCGGGCTGACGCGGGCGCACCAGCTCAACCTGATGCCCGCGCGCGCGCAGTCCATCGCACAAGCGGCCAAGGGTATTGGCCACGCCGTTGATTTCCGGTGGAAAGGTTTCGCTGATCAGAGTGATGTTTAGAGCTGTCGTCATGGCCTCAGTGTCGACTGAGGCCATGTCGTGCTTGTGACGTTCGGATGATGGATTTGTGACGCGGTGTCAGCGCTGAGTCACCAGATTCTCGGCACCACGCTCACGCACCCAGAACAGCGTTGCCCCGGCCACTGCGGCCGGCATCATCAGGATGTTGACCACCGGAATCAGCAGCACCAGGTAGACGATGCCGCCAAAACTCATGCTCTGCCAGCGCTTCTGCCGCAGCCAGGCGAGCATTTCGTTCCAGCCCAGTTTGTGGTTGTCCGCCGGGTAGTCGATGTACTGGATTGCCATCATCCACACGCCGAACAGCAGCCACAGCGGCGCGGCGATGATGTTAACCACGGGGATGAACGAAAGGATGAACAGGCCGATGGCGCGGGGCAGGAAGTAACCGAGTTTGCGCATTTCCCGGGCGAGGGTGCGCGGGACCATCGCGATCAGTTCGCCCCAACTGAACGCCGGGAAATCATCAGTGCCGCGCACTACCACTTCGACTTTTTCCGCGAGGAAGCCGTTGAACGGTGCGGCGATCACGTTGGCGAGCATGGTGAAGGTGAAAAACACCATCAATGCCACCAGCACCACAAACAGCGGCCAGAGCACGTAGCTGAGGAAACTCAGCCATTCCGGCAGCGACGGCATCAGCGTATCGACCCACAGGCTGAACTGGTGGCCGGCCAGATAAATCAATCCGACGAACAGCACCAGGTTGATCGCCAGCGGCAACAACACGAACAGGCGCAAGCCAGGGCTGAGAACCAGTTTGAGGCCTTCGCGCAGGTATTGCGGGCCGGACAGAACAGGGGCGGGCATAAGGTGCTCCGAGCAAGGGAAAACGCGCCGACCTTACCGACTTTGCACCGGGGGCGAAAGCGCGGCAGAGCGATCGACATTCACTGTAACAAAGACGTCCATCTCGTCAGTGTGTCGGCATAGAGACCACCTATGAGCTGGATTGTTAAACCGTATTTCCTTAATCTTGCCCCCCTCGATACGCTGCACCCAACTTTTTACAGGACTGTCGAGCTCAAGCCTTCCCCAAGGTTTTCCACAGTCCTTTTTTATTCCCGCCGGCAGTCCGGCGAGCCGCGCCCGTTTTTCGGCCCGGTCAACAGGAGCAGGTCATGTCTGAAGTCCGTCATTCGCGAGTGATTATTCTCGGTTCCGGCCCTGCCGGTTACAGTGCTGCGGTATACGCGGCCCGTGCCAACCTCAAGCCACTGCTGATCACCGGCATGCAGGCTGGCGGTCAACTGACCACCACCACCGAAGTCGACAACTGGCCGGGCGATGTCCATGGTCTGACCGGTCCGGCCCTGATGGAGCGTATGCGTGAGCACGCCGAGCGTTTTGAAACCGAGATCGTTTTCGATCACATCAACGCCGTCGACTTCGCTGCCAAGCCTTACACTCTGACCGGCGACAGCGCGACTTACACCTGCGACGCCCTGATCATCGCCACCGGCGCCAGCGCGCGTTACCTGGGCCTGCCGTCGGAAGAAGCGTTCATGGGCAAAGGCGTTTCGGCCTGCGCGACCTGTGACGGTTTCTTCTACCGCAACAAACCTGTTGCAGTGGTCGGCGGCGGCAACACTGCAGTTGAAGAAGCGCTGTATCTGGCCAACATCGCCAGCACCGTGACCCTGATCCACCGTCGCGAAACCTTCCGCGCCGAGAAGATTCTGATCGATAAGCTCAACGCTCGCGTCGCCGAAGGCAAGATCATCCTCAAGTTGAACGCCAACCTGGACGAAGTCCTGGGCGACAACATGGGCGTGACCGGCGCGCGCCTGAAGAACAACGATGGCAGCTTCGACGAAATCACTGTCGACGGCGTGTTCATCGCCATCGGCCACACCCCGAACACTTCGCTGTTCGAAGGCCAGTTGACGTTGAAAGACGGTTATCTGGTCGTGCACGGCGGCCGTGAAGGCAATGCCACAGCAACCAGCGTCGAAGGGATCTTCGCGGCCGGTGACGTGGCTGACCATGTTTACCGTCAGGCGATCACCTCGGCCGGTGCCGGCTGCATGGCAGCACTGGACACCGAGCGTTACCTGGACGGTCTGCAGAACGCTTCGTTCTAAGATCGCAGGCACAAAAAAACCGGCTTCGGCCGGTTTTTTTGTGCGCGCAATTTTTGCTACACCGCATAACTCTGTGGGAGCGAGCTTGCTCGCGAAAGCGGCTTGTCAGTCGACATTAATGTTGAATGTCAGTCCGTATTCGCGAGCAAGCTCGCTCCCACTGGGGGGGGGTGGCTGTAGGGATCAGCGGCGGGTCAGGGGTTGGACGGTGAATCTCACGCCGGCCAGACCATGCTTGATCAACGCCCGGATATTGCCGTGATCGCTGCCCTCAGGCGTCGCTACCACCGAACGGTAATGCTCGCCAAACGCCAACAGCGCTTCTTCATCGCTCAAACCTTCCAGCAGTGCCAGACCCAGAGTCTTGCAAGAACCTTCGTTCTGCCCGGCGGCGTTTTCCACGCCACCGTTATTGAAGGCTTGCGGCTGGTAGTCGTAACCGGCAGCAATGAAAGCGAGGGTGTCGGCGAAAGCGTGTTCACCGCTTTTGAGGCTGGCGCGCAGGGTGTTCAGGTCACTCATGGGGTTTTCCTTTGGCAAACGCTGCTTGTTGTTCAGCGTTGGCTTCTTGCTGATATTGGGCTTTCCACTCGGCGTAGGGCATGCCGTAAACCACTTCACGGGCGTCATCGAGGCTGACCTCGATCTGGCGCTCGTCGGCTTCGGCCTTGTACCACTTCGACAGGCAGTTGCGGCAGAAGCCGGCGAGGTTCATCAGGTCGATGTTCTGCACATCCTTGCGGCTGTCCAGGTGGGCGACCAGCCGGCGGAAAGCGGCGGCTTCGAGTTCGAGGCGTTGTTGATCAGTCATGGGAATCTCTGCGAGACAGCTTTGAGCGGCAAGCTTCAAGCTGCAAGATTGGATCGGGTCGGCCGTTAGCTTAACGCTTGCAGCTCGAAGCTTGAAGCTCAGCGGCTCGCTGCAAGCGTGATTGACACCGATTCGGCAAAACGCAACGCATGCGGCTTGTCGACTTCGACTTCGGCGTACAGCACCGAGCCGTTACTCATCACCAGATCGAGCAATTCCTGAGTCAGGCATTCGAGCAGGGCAAAGCGGTTGCCCTCGACGTGGGCGATGATCGCCTTGGTGATCGTGCGGTAGTTCAGCGCATGATCAATGTCGTTGTCACGCACCGCTTCCTGCGCTGCATACAGAATGGTCAGGTTAATCAGCACATCCTGCTTGTTGAGGATTTCGTCCTCGTTGATCCCGATAAAGGTGCGCAAGCGCAGATCCTTGACCCGGATACGCGCCATTCCCGGTTGAAGTTGTGACATTTATTTGCTCCGTCCAATCAATTGCAGGAACTCCTGGCGGGTGTTGCTCGACTCGCGAAAGGCGCCGAGCATGACCGAGGTGTTCATGGTCGAATTCTGTTTTTCGACACCGCGCATCATCATGCACATGTGTCTGGCCTCAATAACGACCGCGACGCCCGCGGCATCGGTGACCTGTTGCACTGCATCGGCGATTTGCCGGGTGAGGTTTTCCTGAATCTGCAGGCGCCGGGCGAACATGTCCACCAGGCGTGCGATTTTCGATAAGCCCAACACCTTGCCCGTCGGAATATAAGCCACATGGGCTTTGCCGATGAAGGGCAGCAGGTGATGTTCGCACAAAGAGTACAACTCGATGTCGGCGACGATGATCATCTCGTCACTGTCCGAGGCAAACAGCGCGCCATTGACGATCTCGTCGAGGCTCTGCTCATAGCCGTGACACAGGTATTGCATGGCCTTGGCCGCGCGCAGCGGGGTGTCGAGCAATCCTTCACGGTCGGGATCTTCACCGAGGCCGATGAGGATTTCGCGGTAATTCTCGGGCAGTGAGCGGGTCATGGACATCCTCGCAGGCAGGCGTTATTTGACGTGCCTTCCGCCGTTGACGGTCAGGGTTGTCCCGGTGACATAAGGGTTGTCGAGCAGATAGCGCAGGCTCTGATAGATCACTTCGCAGCCCGGTTCGATGCCCAGAGCGGATTTGGCCAGGGCCTTGGCGCGGTACGCCGCGTCGTCGTCGGGATTGAACAATAGCAGGGCCGGGGCGATACCGTTGACCTTGATTGCCGGCGCATAGCGGGCGGCGAAGGACAGGGTCAGGCTGTCGAGTCCGGCCTTGCTGGCGCAATAACCGATGTGCTTGCTGCTGCCTTTGCGCGTGACATCGTCGCTGATGTGGATGATGTCGGCGGGCGTCGAGCGTTGCAGCAATTCACCACAGTGCAGGTTGATCAGATACGGCGCGAGCATGTGCAGATTGAACATGCGCGTGAAGGCTTCGGCCTCGCTGTCAGGGGTTTCGGCCAGCCATTCGGAAGCGTTGTGCACGATGGCGCGCAGGCTCTCGGTGTGTGTCTTCAGTTCTTTGATGAAGACAAGAATCCCGGCTTCGCTGGAGAAATCGGCGAACAGGCCAGTAGCGCCCAAATCACGCAGTGTCTGCACGCCGGGGCGTTCGCTGCGGTAGGTGAAGATGACGCGATAGCCTTCTTCGAGCAACCGCTGCGCACAATGCAGACCGACACGCTGGCCGGCACCGGTGATAAGGATCGGGGCTGAGGAATCAGGCATGAACGGCTCGCATCGCGGTGGGAGCAAAAACTATAACAGCGACGAGCCTGAAAAGATCGCAGCCTGCGGCAGCTCCTACCCTGGTCTGTGTTCAGTCCTGTAGGAGCTGTCGAGTGCAACGAGGCTGCGATCTTTAATGTTTCTGAGGTGTCGCCGAAACAGGCAGGCGCACCGGGGTGCTGTTCAGCCAGTTCGCCAGCAAGCGCGTCGACAACGGAATAAAGAAGTAAACCATCAGCGGCGTCAGGCACGCGGTGCTGATCAACACGCGCGGCAACAAACCCATGTCAGCGAGCAACGGCCCGAGGACAAAGTTGAACAGCAACGACACCGGAAAGAACGCCAGCCAGATAGCAACAGCCTGCTTCCAGCGCGGTGGACGCTGACCGGCCGCACCGAACCAGCCTTCGATTCCACTGACCCGATGCTCTTTCGGGTGGGCGAACAGATCACTGCCACGGCTCAACCACGCGGTGCGTGAAACCGAATGCTCCCACGCATGCAGCGTCTGCTCATCGACAAAGCGGAAAATGATCTGGAATTCGTTATCGCCGGGTGGCGGTGCGAGCACGCCGGAACCCAGGTAACCGGGGAAATCTGTGGCCAGTTGTTCGCCTTCGCGCAGCCAGGCGATCAAGTCCTGATAGCGGCCATCAGCGACGCGACGGGCAACCATCAGCGTGACGGGGGAAGTAGACATTTTGTATCTCCGTATTTCGAGTGCGTCACTCCGGGTAGGAATTTCGCCTGACGCAGGGCCGGGGTAGAGGCCTGCGTTTTTCACCAAGCAAGGATTATTCCGGTTTTTCATGATTAAACCAGCGACTTTCGTCGCATTTCATCACTTGATCGCGATCGGGGCATAGGCGTTAGAATGGGATCCAATAAAACCGACATGGAAGTTGAACGCCATATGCCTGTCATCACGGACGCTAGCCCAGCTTCGCAGGTGTCTGTTGCGCTCGATCGCACCGATCTGTTCCCGATACGAGAGGTCGCACGCCTGACCGGAGTGAACCCGGTGACCTTGCGCGCCTGGGAGCGACGCTATGGTTTGATCCAGCCGACACGCACCGAAAGTGGGCATCGGCTTTATTCGATGACCGATATCGAGCGCGTGCGCAGCATCGTCGACTGGATCGATCGCGGTGTCGCCGTGAGCAAAGTCGGCAAGATCCTCGCCAAGACCGAACCGATGAAAGTGCTGGCGCACATCATCCCCGATGATCTGGTCCAGGCTGATTATCTGCAGTGGCAGGAACAGATCCAGCAGGCGGTCAGCGCATTCGATGATCAGCAACTGGACCGTGTCTATGGCCAGATCTTCTCTTCTTACTCACTGCCGGTGGTGTTTCAGGACATCCTCATGCCGCTGTGGCTGCAATTGTTGCAACGCCAGGAGGCTTTCGGGCAAACCAGCGAGTGGCTGTTCTTCGATGGATTACTGCGGGCGCGGGTGTTGCAACGGATCGTCATGCTGCGTGGCACGCAACCGCGCCGGGTGATCGTCAGCGCGCTGGCCGGGCAGTGTCGAGAGCTGGAGTTGCTGGTAGCCGCGCTGTTTCTCAGCGACAGTAATTCCGGTGTTCGGGTACTGACGACCGGTCAGCCGTTCGATGAGCTGACGTTGGTGTGCGAAAAGATCAAACCAGATGCACTCGTCCTGTTTTCCAATCATGCACCCAGCGCCGAATTGCCTCGGCGTCTGAACCGGCTGGCGTTGAGCCTCGATTGTCAGTTGATGCTGGCGGGCGACGCTTCAGATCTGGCGCAGGACAGCCTGGCCGGATCCTCTGTTGCCTGTCTGGGCAATGAAGGAGCGAACATGCGTCAGCGCATGCTGCAATTTCTGGCCGGGAATCTGGATACCTGAAACTCAGGTGTGAAGAGCAGGATGCGTGAGGCGATGTTGCTGCAGGATGAACTGGCGCAGACGTTCGGTTTCGTCGGTGTCGGTCTGGCTCAGTTCGTAGGCGTAAAAACCACTTTCGGTTTCCCGTTCGAAATTACCGCGCAATGAAATCCGCTCATAACCCGAGGGGCTGAACCACAAGGCAAAATGTTTGGGCGGTTTGGTCTTGTTGCGCACTTCCAGCAGCACACCTTTGTGTGAAACCTCGTGGACCCACAACGTGCCTGGTTGACCTTTGGCATTTTCCAGCGCTACTGGCTCCTCGAGAGCCAGACGCCAAGGGCGCACCATCGGGCCGTCTTCATAAATACTCGGCACGCCAAGACGCAGATGCAGCGCGTGAAACTCGTCCTCCACCAGATGCAACGGGAAGGTCATCTGCTGATTTTCGAAGTTGGCTTGAATGGTCACTTGCTCGTGAGCGGCCAGGCGCGTGAGCAGATCGCGGATCTGCGAACCGCCGTTGACCAGCAGACTCGACGTCGCATCCCGCACGTTCAGTTGCGGGTTGTGCTGCATGGTCTGGATGAAATCCAGCTCATCCTGAGTGAGGAGGGCGTCGCGCTGCATGGCTAACTCGAAAGAAATAGATACAAAGTCATTGGTGATTGTAGTTAATGACAATTAGTTCTGGATTTTGTTTTGACCGTTTGTCGCTTTCAGTGCGGCCAGTTCTGCTTCAAGGGCTGCGACCTGGGCTTCCAGCTGCATCACGCGCTGCTGAGCCTTGACCTGAACAGTGACGTCCTTCTGTACGCCAACGAAATAAGTCTGCCCGTCATCAGCGTTTTTTACCGTCGAAAGCGACAGTTCATTCCAGAACGGCGTACCGTCCTTGCGATAGTTGCGCAGGATTTCCCGGCACGATCCATTGTTGCGCAAGACCTCGCGAATCAGCGCCAGACTCTCCTGGTCACGGTCGCCGGCCTGTAGAAAACGGCAGTCCTGATAGAGGATTTCCTCGCTGGTATAACCGGTCAGACGTTCAAAGGCCGGGTTCACATAAATCAGGATATTGTCCTGTTCACCTTCTTTCTCGGCGACCACGATCCCGTCGTTCGACGCGTTGATCACCATTTTCAGCAGACTGGCGTTGATCATCTTTGAATCCTTTCAAGAGTTGTCAGTGGCACGCATTCTAGAAGAACCGCAGGCGCTGTCTACTGGCCATTATCGCCGGTTGAGATCCAATCGCAGCTTTGCGTTGGGTGCTGGTACTATCACCGCTCTTTTTTTTCAGTTTCAGGATCAGATTGATGAAAGTCGCCATCCTCTCCGGTTCGGTCTACGGCACCGCCGAAGAAGTCGCCCGTCACGCCCGGAACCTGTTGAACGCCGCTGGCTTTGAAACGTTCTACAACTCGCGCGCCAGCCTGGCGGACATTCAGGCGTTTGGCCCCGAAGCGTTGCTCGCGGTGACGTCAACCACTGGCATGGGCGAATTGCCCGACAACCTGCAACCGCTGTATTCGGCGATTCGCGACCAGTTGCCAGTCGCATGGCGGGGCTTGCCGGGCGCCGTGATTGCCTTGGGCGACGCCAGTTATGGCGACACCTTCTGCGGCGGTGGCGAGCAAATGCGTGAACTGTTCGGCGAGCTGGGCGTGCGTGAAGTGCAAGAGATGCTGCGCATCGACGCCAGCGAAAGCGTCACCCCGGAAACCGACGCCGAGCCTTGGCTGGCGCAGTTGATCGCTGTGCTCAAGGGCTGATTCCGCGCTCGCGCAACAGCGCCAGCCATGCCCTTCGGCGTGAAGCGCCCATGAGGTGGCGACGAAGAAGGTTCTGTCGCCGGGCTGGGGTTGGTCCTGACCGAATCGCTCAATCTGTTTGCCGCGCTTTTGTTGGCGTCGTGGCTTTGACATGGATCCAAGCTGTTTGCATCGCTGACCCGGTCAGTCATCAAGCTGGCTGCCAATGCAACTACGCGATCCTCTGCGCCTGACTAGACTGCTGACACGTGCAGAACAATAAGAACGCAGAGGTGCATACAGTGAGCGTAGCCCCCGTCCAATCGTCCCTTAATGTCAAAGACCAGGTCAGCGCTGCGGAATGGCAGACCCGTGTCGATCTCGCCGCTTGTTATCGTCTGGTCGCGCTGCATGGCTGGGACGATCTGATCTTCACGCATATTTCCGCCAAGGTGCCGGGCACCGAAGATTTCCTGATCAACCCGTTCGGTCTGATGTTCCATGAGATCACCGCGTCGAGCCTGGTGAAAGTCGATCAGGCCGGCAACAAACTCATGGACAGCCCCTACGAGATCAACCCCGCCGGCTATACCATCCACAGCGCCGTGCACGAAGTGCGGCACGATGTGGTTTGCGTGCTGCATACGCACACTGCTTCCGGTGTTGCGGTGTCGGCGCAAAAGCAGGGCGTGTTGCCGATCAGCCAGCAGTCGCTGTTCGTGCTCTCGAGCCTGGCTTATCACGCCTACGAAGGCGTGGCGTTGAACCACGAAGAAAAGGCCCGCTTGCAGGCCGACCTTGGCGAAAACAATTTCCTGATGCTGCACAACCACGGTCTGCTGACCTGTGGCGGCACCATCGCCGATACGTTTCTGATGATGTTCACCTTCCAGCGCGCCTGCGACATTCAGGTGATGGCGCAAACCGGTGGTGCTGAACTCATCGCCATCGAACCGCAAATTCTGGCGGGCGCCAAAGCGATGATCGCCGGCGTCACCAAAAGTGCTCAAGGCATGGGTGGTGCGCTGGCCTGGCCGGCGTTGCTGCGCAAACTCGATAAACAAGACCCCGGATATAAACTCTAATGCCTCTTGCCGAGATTCCTCTGTGTGTCTGGCGCAAACGCAGCCAGACGTTTGTCTTTCGTGGCCAGCCGATCCGTTACTGGACGGCGGGGCAGGGTGATCCATTGCTACTGATCCACGGTTTCCCGACCGCCAGTTGGGATTGGCATTACCTGTGGCAGCCACTGGCCCAGCGTTACCGTGTGATCGCTTGTGACATGCTCGGTTTTGGCGATTCGGCGAAACCGCTCAATCACACCTACAGCCTGCTGGAGCAGGCTGACTTGCAGCAGGCTTTGCTAGCGCATCTGCAGGTCGAGCAACCGGTTCACTTACTGGCTCACGACTATGGCGACAGCGTTGCCCAGGAGTTGCTCGCCCGGCACTACGAAGACCAGATCGAGATCGCCAGTTGCGTGTTTCTGAACGGCGGATTGTTTCCGGAAACCCATCGTCCAGTGTTGATGCAAAAGCTGTTGCTCAGCCCACTGGGCTGGATGATCGGTCGCGCATTCACCCGCGATGCTTTGGTGAAAAGCTTCCGGCAGATCTTTGGTCCGCAAACCCGCCCGAGCGAAAGCGAACTGGACGATTTCTGGAGCCTGGTCGACAGCAATCGCGGGCCACGGATCATGCATAAATTGATCAGTTACATTCCCGAGCGCCGGATGCAGCGGGATCGCTGGGTGACGGCGATGCAGCGCGGCGAGATTCCATTGCGGGTGATCGATGGTGAAGTCGATCCGATTTCCGGGGCGCACATGGTCCAGCGCTACCGCGAATTGATCCCCGATGCAGACACGGTGCTGTTGCCGGGCATCGGCCACTATCCACAGACCGAAGCGCCGGTACAGGTGCTCAAGCATTACCTGGAGTTTCGTGAGCGTTTTGTGCTGCCACCGCGCAAAGTCGCCTGCTCCTGAAGATCAAATGATCGCAGCCTTCGGCAGCTCCTACACAAATCCAATGTAGGAGCTGCCGAAGGCTACGATCTTTTGATCTTTTGTTTCTTTGACGCCCTCATCATCCCCCAACCTTATCGCACACCATTCAGCCTCAGCCGTATTCGTTGTGACCCAAAGCCCTGTGCCTGACACTCAGGATCAATACTGGCCTGCTGGAGTTGCTGCGATGAATGAGTCTGTGCGTTTCGAAGATAAAGTTGTCATCGTCACCGGAGCCGGCGGTGGCCTCGGACGGGCGCACGCTCTGCTGTTCGCCAGACAAGGCGCGAAAGTGCTGGTCAACGATCTCGGCGGCTCGACTCAGGGCGAAGGCGCCAACGCCTCCGCCGCCGATCGCGTCGTCGCGGAAATTCGCGCGGCGGGCGGTATCGCCGAAGCCAACCACGACTCGGTCACCGACGGTGACAAACTGGTGCAGAACGCCCTCGATGCTTTCGGCCGCGTCGACGTCGTCGTCAACAACGCCGGGATCCTGCGCGACAAGACCTTCCACAAAATGGACGACGCCGACTGGGATCTGGTTTACCGCGTCCACGTCGAAGGCGCCTACAAAGTCACCCGCGCCGCGTGGCCGCACCTGCGCGAGCAAAACTACGGCCGGGTGATCTTCACCGCTTCGACTTCAGGTATCTACGGCAACTTCGGCCAGTCCAACTACGGCATGGCCAAACTGGGTCTTTACGGTCTGACCCGCACCTTGGCCATCGAAGGTCGCAAGAACAACATCCTCGTCAACGCCATCGCGCCTACCGGCGGCACGCGCATGACCGAAGGCCTGATCCCGCCGCAAGTATTCGAGCAATTGAAGCCAGAACTGGTCAGCCCGCTGGTGGTGTATCTGGCCAGCGAGCAATGCCAGGAGACTTCCGGGTTGTTCGAAGTCGGTGGTGGCTGGATGGGCAAGGTGCGCTGGGAACGCAGCCTCGGTGCCGGCTTCGACCCTCGCGTGGGTTTCTCGCCGGAAGATGTCGCGGCGCACTGGCAGCAGATTTGCGATTTCGAAGGGGCGGCGCATCCGAAGGACAATATCGAGGCGCTGAAGGAAATGATGGCGAATTTGCAGAAGTATTCGCTTTAACTCTCTTGGCATTAGTCGACAGGGCTTTCTTGAGTCCTGTCATCCCCCCCGTTGGAAATCCCTCTTGTTGCACAAAATTCATCGCCCATAAAAAAGGCCGCTGCAAACGCAGCGGCCAAGGTAAGACGTTGGATCAAGGAGCTACAAATCAACGTCAGTGAACACCGGGGCGATAAACCGAGCCTTCGATTTATCTGAAATCTGTTGCCAATCGCTTCAGTCACTCAGCGTAGCTGGCTTCGTGCTTCACGGCGTGTCCCGTGAAAGCGCGTTCAGAATAAGGTCTTGAGCGCGTAGGAAAAATACCGATTCCGGACATGCACTGTTGCGGGGCATGCAACAGTCCCTTGATCCGGTGTGCACCATGCGCTGCGCTGATGATCTTCCATCCAGCCGATCCATGAACGGGGCAAAGCCTCGCCGCGCAAGGCCATTCATCCTTTCGAGCGACAACACGAATACCTCCTTGGTGCGCTTATCGACGCGGTTGCCCGGCAGTAGGGTGGGGCCTTCTGTCACTCACCGGGGAAGACGCATGACAACAAAAACAATGCGCGCCATCTTCACACCGCAGGCGCTGGCAGCCGCGGTGGCTCTGGGTTGCTGCGCCCAGGCGCAAGCGGTTGCGTTCAACATTGGCGAAATCGAAGGCACCTTCGACTCGTCGCTGTCGATCGGTGCGAGCTGGGGCATGCGCGATGCCGACAAGTCGCTGGTCGGCACGGTCAATGGGGGGACCGGGCAATCTTCGACCGGTGATGACGGGCGTTTGAATTTCAAGAAGGGTGAGACCTTCTCGAAAATCTTCAAAGGCATTCACGACCTCGAACTCAAGTACGGCGACACCGGTGTCTTCGTGCGCGGCAAGTACTGGTACGACTTTGAACTCAAGGACGAAGACCGCGAGTTCAAGCCGATCAGCGACAGCGGGCGCAAGGAAGGCGCGAAATCCTCCGGCGCACAGATTCTCGATGCGTTCGTCTATCACAACTATTCCATCGCCGACCTGCCGGGCACCGTGCGCGCGGGTAAACAGGTGGTGAGCTGGGGTGAAAGTACCTTCATCGGCAACTCGATCAATAGCATCAACCCGATCGACGTTTCAGCGTTTCGTCGTCCCGGTGCCGAGATCAAGGAAGGCCTGATACCGGTGAACATGCTGTTCGGTTCGCAGAGCCTGACCGACAAACTCTCGGTCGAAGGTTTCTATCAACTGGAATGGGACCAGACCGTTCTCGACAACTGCGGCACCTTCTTCGGCGTTGATGTGGCGGCAGACGGGTGCAACAACGGCTATACCGTCGGCAATCCGGCGATTGCGCCGTTTGTTCCATTGACCCAGGCTTTTGGCCAAGGCATTCAGGTGACTCGCGAAGGCGTGGTGATCCCGCGTGGCGGCGACCGCGATGCACGGGACTCCGGGCAATGGGGTACGGCGTTGCGCTGGCTCGGCGACGACACCGAGTACGGTCTCTACTTCATGAACTACCACAGCCGTACGCCGGCCGTCGGTACCACCACGGCCGGCCTGTCGACGCTGGCGGCATTGCCGGGCATGGTCGGGATCGCCAATGGCCTCGCGCCTGGCAGCGGTGCAGGGCTGGCGCAGAGCGTGATGCTAGGGCGCGGTCAGTACTACCTTGAATACCCGGAAGACATTCGTCTGTATGGCGCGAGTTTTTCCACCACGCTGCCCACCGGCACCGCATGGACCGGCGAGATCAGCTACCGGCCCAACGCTCCGGTGCAGGTCAACACCAACGACCTGACGCTGGCACTGCTCAACCCGATTGCCGGCGGTGCGGCATCGCCGCTCGTGACCACGCCGGGCGGTGACAACAAAGGCTATCGCCGCAAAGAAGTCACGCAGATCCAGAGCACCCTCACGCACTTCTTCGATCAGGTATTGGGCGCGGAACGCCTGACTGTGGTTGGCGAAGCAGCGGTGGTGCACGTCGGTGGCCTCGAATCGCGCAGTGAGCTGCGTTATGGCCGCGACTCGGTCTACGGCCAGTACGGTTTCGGCGGCGACACCGATGGTTTCGTCACCTCAACCTCGTGGGGCTACCGCGCCCGGGCGATCCTTGATTACGCCAACGTGATCGGCGGGATCAACCTCAAACCCAACCTGTCGTGGTCGCATGACGTCGCCGGTTACGGCCCCAACGGGCTGTTCAACGAAGGCGCGAAAGCGATCAGCCTCGGCGTCGATGCCGACTACCGCAACACCTACACCGCGAGCCTCAGTTACACCGACTTTTTCGGCGGCGACTACAACGTCCTCGAAGACCGTGACTTCGTCGCACTGAGCTTCGGCGTGAACTTCTGATCTGCCCGAGAAGGATGAATGCAATGCGCAAAATGATTCTGCAATGTGGTGTGCTGGCCCTGAGTCTGCTGGCCGCCAACGTGATGGCGGCGGTGTCGCCGGATGAAGCCAACAAGCTCGGCACCAGTCTGACGCCGCTGGGGGCCGAGAAGGCTGGCAACGCTGATGGTTCGATCCCGGCGTGGACTGGCGGCATCCCGAAAAATGCCGGTGCGGTGGATAGCAAAGGCTTCCTCGCCGACCCGTTCGCCAACGAAAAGCCGCTGTTCACCATCACCGCGGCCAATGTCGACAAGTACAAGGACAAGCTCTCTGACGGTCAGGTGGCGATGTTCAAACGCTATCCGGAGACCTACAGGATCCCGGTCTATCCGACCCATCGCACGGTCGCTGCGCCAGCGGAAATCTATGAGTCGGCCAAGCGCAGTGCGCTCAATGTCACCAGCATTAACGACGGTAATGGCCTGGCCAACTTCACGGGTAACCGCTACTACGCCTTCCCGATTCCGAAGAACGGCGTAGAGGTGTTGTGGAACCACATCACCCGATATCACGGTGGCAACCTGCGGCGCATCATCACCCAAGTGACGCCGCAGACCAACGGCAGCTACACGCCGATCCGCTTCGAAGAAGAGATCGCCGTGCCGCAACTGATGAAAGATCTCGACCCGGAAAAAGCTGCCAACGTGCTGACCTTCTTCAAGCAATCGGTGACCGCGCCGGCGCGCCTGGCCGGTAACGTGCTGCTGGTCCACGAAACCCTCGATCAGGTGAAGGAACCGCGTCTGGCATGGATCTACAACGCCGGACAGCGCCGCGTACGGCGCGCGCCGCAAGTGGCTTATGACGGCCCGGGCACCGCCGCCGATGGCCTGCGCACGTCGGACAACTTCGACATGTTCTCCGGCGCTCCGGATCGCTACGACTGGAAACTGGTCGGCAAGAAGGAAATGTACATTCCCTACAACAGCTACAAACTCGACTCGCCGAAGCTCAAGTACGACGACATCGTCAAGGCCGGACACATCAATCAGGACCTGACCCGTTACGAACTGCACCGGGTGTGGGAAGTGATCGGCACGGTGAAACCGAACGAGCGGCACATCTACGCCAAGCGCCACATGTACCTCGACGAGGACAGCTGGCAAGTGGCACTGGCCGATCACTACGACGGTCGCGGCCAACTGTGGCGCGTCGCCGAAGGTCACGCGCAGTATTACTACGATCACCAGGCCCAGGCTTACACGCTGGAAGCGCTCTACGACATCATCGCCGGTCGCTACATTGCGTTGGGCATGAAGAACGAAGAAAAGCACAGCTTCGAATTCGGTTTCGAAGCCAAGGCCGCCGATTACACACCATCGGCCTTGCGCGCAGAGGGCGTGCGGTAACGGTTCTGATACATCGGCAGGGCAAAAGGCGACTGCACGGTCGCCTTTTTTATGGGCGTCAATCAGCGCGCTGAATACTCGTCAACAAGCGCGCGGGAGAGGGCTAGGGTGAGCGCACAACGATAAGAAGGCTCACTCGATGACTGCCATGACCCCGTGCCTGGATCGTCCCGGATTTTTGCCCAGGCTTTCTTCACACCATCAGCTTCGCAGTCGCTTGAGTGCACCTCTGCTGGCATCGAACGCACGGGTCAGGCTGTTGTGCGCACCCGCTGGCAGTGGCAAAACCGCGCTGCTCACCGAATGTCTTCTGCAGGTGCGTGCAGATTGCGAGACGATTTGGTTGCCGCTGGCGGGAGCAGCGCTCAGCCGCGAGGAATTTTGCCTGCGTCTGACTCGGGCGCTCGGGCTGGTCGAAGGCCTTGACGTTACGCATCTGATGAGGGAATTGGCACGTTGGTCAAGACCGACTTCGCTGTTTATCGACGATTACAGTCGTCTGCCGGATCCGGATCTGGATGCTTTACTGGATCGTTTGCTGGCGGTCAGCAGCCCCGCGCTCACCTGGTGGATCAGCACGCGCCGCCGGCCGCAGTGCAACTGGCCGCGGCTGTTGCTCGATGACGAACTCTACGAATCCGAGCGCGCCAGTCTGGCGCTGACCCACGATGAGGTTGTACCGGTATTGCGCCATTTGCCGCCAGACCAGGCGGACCGTGTCGCCGCCCGGATCTTCCAGCGTACCGGCGGCTGGTGCGCGGGAGTCCGCATGGCGCTGCTGCAAAAGTGCGACTCACAAAACCCGCATTCGCAACAGCGTGTCGACACCCTGCTCGATTATCTGCAACACGAACTCTTCAGCAACCTGACGCCAGAGCAGGGCGAGGCGTGGCGTGTTCTGGCCCACCTGCCACGATTCAACGCGGCGTTATGCGAGCATTTGTTCGGCGCCGGTGAAGGCGCACAGTGGCTGCATGATCTGCAGGTGCTGGGCTGCTTTATCGAGCCATGGCAGGAGTCCGCCGATTGGCAGCAGGTCTTCCGCCCGCTATCGCGAATCATGCAGGAGTCACATTGGCCGTGTGCGCGTTCGTGGCACCGGCGCGCCTGTCAGTGGTTCACTGCGGCGCAGGATTGGCGAGCAGCGTTCGAGCAAGCGTTGTTGGCCGAAGAGTACGAAACGGCCGTGAGCCTGTTACAACATTTTAGCCTTGAGGACTTGCTGGAAGATCAGACGGTCGTCCTGCTGTTGCGCTTGCATGAGCAGCAAAGCCGGGAGCTGACCTTGATGACACCGCAACTGATCGGGCTGGTCACGGGGGCATTACTGTTTGCCGGCCGATTCGAACAGGCCGCGCAATGCATGGCCTGTTTCTCCCGCTTCATGCCGCAGCCGACGGCGCACCACGAACAGCAACTGCGGGCGCGTTGGCAAGCGCAACAAGGTTGGCTCTGCCACCTGCAAGGGCAAATGGAGCCGGCGCGCGCTTGTTTTCAGGAGGCATTGTCAGCACTGGCCGACGATGCCTGGCAGACCCGCTTGATGTGTCTGTCGGGACTGACGCAGCAGGCGTTGCTGTGCGGTGAACTTGATCAGGCCCATGCCCTCAATCGCGAGGCGCTGTGCCTGGCGCGCGCGCAGGGCTCCCTGTTGTTCGAAGGGTTGCTCGAGCTTGATCATGCGCAATGGCTTGAGCAGCGAGGAGCACCCGTGCGTGCCGCAAGTCTGCTGGTGGACATTGAGCATTTGCTGCGCCAGCGCACCCTCGAACCCACACCGCTGCTGGGCCGAATTGCCCTGCGACGAGGACGACTGGCGTTGTGCATGGGTCTTGAAGAGCAGGCTGCGGATCTGTTCAGCCAAGGCCTTGAGGATTGCTTGCGCAGTGAAGACAAGCGGGTCCTGTATGGCTACCTCGGGCAGGCTCAACTGGCCGGCAATCGAGGCGATTATGCCAGCGCTTTCGAACGCCTGCGCGAGGCTGAAAGGGTCATGCAGCAGCGACAGATTCCCGATACGGTCTACCGCGGTGTCGTGCTTCAGGTCAGCAGCCAGTTCTGGTTGCAGCAGGGCCGACCGCAATTGGTCCAAGAGGCGTTGGGCCGGTTGTTACGGCATTACCGTGGATCCTCTGCACTCCAGGCGCCGCCCGCGACGTTCGAGCTGATTATCCGCATTGAATACCTGCTGGCCTGTGCACATGCGCAATTGAATCCGGATGAAAACTGTCTGCCCACTGTTGAGCGATTGTTGAATCAGGCCCAGGCCAGAGGCATGTTGACGGCGGAAACGGAGTTGCTGCTGGCCTTCGCCCAGTTGTCCGAAGCGAACGGTGACACGGCGGCGGCGCGGCAAGCTTTTCAGCGAGCCGCAACGCTGGTGGAACGCTGCCAATTGCAGCAAGCCCTGCGGGAGTGGGAATTGCGCCGAGGCGGCCTCGGCACAGTGGCTGACAAGCCGTTTCCTGCCTGGCAATGCGGCAACCGTGATCCTGCGCCGGGCCTCAGTCGGCGCGAGCGCGAAGTGTTGATGTTAATTGCTCAAGGTGCTTCGAATCAGCAAGTTGCCGAACAGCTTTTTATTTCGTTGCATACAGTAAAAACGCATGCGAGACGAATTAACGGGAAGTTGGGTGTGGAGCGCAGAACTCAGGCTGTGGCGAAAGCAAAGTTGATGGGAGTGCTGGATTAGTATTGTGATTTTCTGTGGGTGTAAATGATTCTGGTTGTTTGCTGGCATGTTTTGTAAATTGTTAGAACTTCAGGTTGATTGAAAAAGAAATTACCTTGCGACTATCTACGGGGCTGCACTCGCAGCTCTGGATAGTCAGTAAGGAAATGTTGTGGCTAAGTTATTTAAAAGTTTAATGCGTGGTTCGTGGGGTGAACAAGTTACCTGGGCTGAAGAGTGGAACAAGGCAAGCCAGGCAAAAGCAGTTCTCTTCAAGATCTGCGACGACATGCCGAGCGTGCTGAGAATTCTTCGCGACATGCTTGAAAGTGAACTGAAGCGTTTGGGCAAAACAGTTGATATCGATAAGGTCTATATCAATACGGATCCGGCTTTTCCTGCCAATGAAAATCGCCCTTCGGGCACACTTTTGGACGTAACGGTTTATTGTCTGAATAACAACGTCAGCCCCGCTTACATTGTTGGCGGCGATGGTGTTTTTTTTCTGCCGGACACGTTCAGTGCGCAATTCAAAGTCACTACCCTCAATACCCTTATTGTCGAGGATCTGATCGCGGCGATAACTGCCGGACTGGAAAAAACCTTGCGAACCGAGATCGCAAAGTTCTGGGCGGCGCCAGCGAAATCCATTCGCCCGGACACTGCACCGCTATCGAACAAGCAGGCTTTCATCCAGGCGTACGCCGTGGTCACCAGTGCGGAGCTGTCCTTGTCCGTCATGGCCAACAATTTTGATGCCCGATTGGGTGAGCGCTTCGCTCATCTGCTCGGTGCAGACACCGGTCGCGCAGCGTTTGAAGTCAACCTGCAACCGCCGCAGGATTACCTTTCGTCGCGTCAGCCCTGTTTCGTCCTGGACAACGCCGAGCGTCCGGATGCAGAAATGCCGCTGGTCAACGAATCGACTTCCTATCTCATGCACACGCCGGAAAACGGCTTTGAGTTTTTTGAAAGGAATACCGATTTGCACCGCAAGCTTCAGCAGCGGTTGTCCTTGGGTAGTGACCAGATCCGATACCTGAAGGCCACGCGAAGTCCTCACGCCTTTTGTGTAGAGACTCATCTCGAAGGCCAGCTTGAAAGCGTGTCATCCTTGTTCAGTGGCCGGGAACAACTGGAAAGTCCGCTCACCTCCATGCTGCAGGAGAATCAAGACCTGCACGTGCTGCGCTACGGTATCAACACTCGCTTCTATCTGCTTTGGGCTGCGTTGAAACGCACCGACTGGCCGTTTTGGCTCCAGGGTGCCGGTAGCGATATTCAACAGCGATATAACGAGCTTGAAGAGTCCAAGGATCAATACCAGACTGCGTATTCAACCGTCTTCGATGCGTACTTTTCGTTTAAGGATTATGTGCTGCGCACGTTCACCGACTGGGCGGACAGGACGCTCGGGGAACACCTCGATCCAGAAACAATAAGTGTCCATAGCTCGTACACCCTGCAAATTGCCGGACGTACTGTCGAGCAGGAAGACACCCGGACGCTGACGGAATTTATCGTCTTCGGTCTACATGACAACGGTTATAAAGCCGCTCTGACAATCATTGGTGCACCCGAGGGAAGCCGGCTGACGGCGGCGGCGCTCGAGCAGTGGTTAGAGAATCGTAACCTGCGGCTGGAGTTTACCGGCAGTCTTGCATTCTCGCCCTCGGTTGATTACCAGGAGGCTTATCGCAACTACCTTTTCAGCCAGATGGAGTTTGCAGTTTTCGTTGCTCGCCACTCTGGAAAGCTGGATTCCACCGATGCGAATATCATTTCGCGAGCCATGGCCAATGACCCTTCGGTGACTATTCAGGGATTGCGAATCAATCTCCAGGTACCCGCGTTGAAAGATGTCCTGATTATTTCGGCCAGAGAATATGTACCGTCGCTGATGTTGGTCAAAACGCCTGGCGGTGAGTTTGAACTGCTGAAATTCTCCGATGTTCACGCGGCGAACCGCTGGCTGGAATCGGCATTGTCCGCAGATCGTGAATACGCTGCATTGCTGATCCATCCAGATTACCTGTTCGAAGCAGGCAAGTTGCTCGGCAGCGATCCCGCGCAGTTGAACTACCGCTACACGCTCGATAGCCGGCCCGTCAATCTTGGCCTGAATCCCAAGGCACCGTTGGCCGACTACGTAAATATCGCTTTCCGAGCCGAAGTTGCCTTGCACAAGGCTATTGCTCCGGCAGGTTATCGGGCGCTTGGCTTCGAAGGCCGTAAGCGCTATTCGCGTCTGACAACCGAACTTAAGGCGCTGTCTACGGTTGATACACGAGACAATGGTTTTCCGACATTCGAGCAATTCACTTATGACGCGGTGAAAGTTCAGATAGAAGACATTTTGCGTACTCGTGGGAACAACGTTTCAGTCAATCCCGACCAGATCATTGTTCAAACCGAAGAGTTTCGTAAGAGCGTTACCGACGTTTTGCTCGAGGGACTTGCCTTTGAAGCGGTGCATCCGGCCTACGCAACGAAATTCAGCCCAAAATACTATTTGGTGAATGGCCATCCCGCCGTTGAGAAACTCGATATCCGAGACTTGTCCTCACTGTCGAAAACTTTCCGTCCCGGCGACAGATATACCGCGATGCTGAAAGAGCAATATCAGAACAAGGCTCACCCTGACTACGCATTCAAACGCGCAGTACATGCCCGAAGAATCCGCTGTGAAATGTACTGCAATGCTTTTGCCGACTACACCAATGGCAGACTGTCAAACGAGTCGTTCTCTGCCATCCAGCGGATTATCGATAATCTGAAAGAAAGCGGCGGCTATCAGTCAATTGTGAATAGCATCTCCGAAGGGGACGTCGGGCTATATAAATTCAATATCGGCGCGCCGGGTTTGACGACTGCATGGGACCGCACGGTTGGCGGCGTTTACATTTTCCGACTGAAACTGTCTGCAGGGTTCGTCGATTTGCTCTATACGCCTGACGCGCCGGATCTGGTCAGCTTCCGGCCCATCGTGGATTTCATTCCTTCGATTCGTTTGCGAAATGGCCCGTTCCGGAACTACTACAGCCAGCGGATACTGCTGGTCGACCAAAAGGTGATCAACGACTATTTCGACAATCTGGTCGCAACCGTCGATACCAAACCGGTCATTCGCACACAGCAGCGTTCGTTACTGCCTGATCTGTTCACTTTCCATGACGAGCGAGTGCGCCGTGTATTGAGTGATATCGACGAACGCACCACCAGTCTCAATGAAATAATCGCCGGTCTTGTTTACGACAACCTATTGAAAACCGCGAATATCGTGAGCCTGCTGGTGCCTCCCGTGGGCACTGTTGTGGTGGCTGTGCAAATGATGAAAAGCATCTACGACGCCTCTCAGTCGGACAAACGAGGTGACTACCGCGCTGCGCTGGGACATGTTCAGGAAGCGCTGACCGGGCTTTTGACACTGGGCCAGGCCGCAGCGGCGGGTGCCCCCGTCAAGGAAATTACCCGTGCACAACGGTCTTTGCTCAGTTTGTTCGAGGACGCGCGGACGGTCGCGGAGCTGGTCACTCACTACACCGGCCAGGAAGAATTGAAAGAAGTGCTGATCGAGTTCTTCCAGACATTGATGGAAGGTGCCGATTCCGGACTGAGTAAAACAACGGTTCATTGACCGCTTTTGAGTACTCGCTGCTCGCTCAATCCGTAGAGCATTTATCGTTCATAACCCATCCGCCAACTCACGGCCCGCGTCGCCGCCAGCAATCGCTGCGCCGCCGGGCCGTTTTCGTCGGCGTGGAACAGTGAGGTCGGGCCAACGATGGTCACCACCGCGGCGATATGTCCGACGGCGTTGAACACCGGTGCGGACAACGCATCGACACCCGGCATCAGCAGACCATGCACATGATGCAGACCGCGTTCGCGGATCTGTTCACACAGCGTTGCGTAGGTCTTTTCATCCTTCAGCGGATGATCCACGGCGGCAGTTTCCTGATCGCGCAACTCATCGGTTTCCCGATGCGGCAAGTAGGCGCTGAACACCAGGCCGGTCGATGAACTGAGCAGGGGCAGTACCGAACCCAATTGCGTCACCACCGTCACCGCGCGCACCGCCGGTTCGATGTGCACCACGGTCGCGCCCTGATTGCCCCACACGGCCAAAAAACAGGTCTCATTGAGTTCGTCGCGCAGTTCGGCGAGTGGCAGGGCGGCGACTTTCAGCACGTCCATACTGTTGAGTGCGGCGAGGCCCACGCGCAGCGCTTCGCGGCCGAGGCCGTAATGGTTGGTGGCGGTGTTCTGCTCGGCAAACCCCGAGGCGATCAATGCTTGCAGGTAGCGGTGGACCTTGCTCGCCGGCATTTGCACATGTTCGGCCAGACGCGACAACGAAGTAGACGGCGACAACTCGGCCAAAGCCTTGAGGATGTCGGTGCCGACTTCGGCGGAGCGGACTTTCTGTTTGCCGTTGCTGTCGCTGGTTTTTTCCATGGTGCGGCCGGGTTCCGAAACGAATGGGCGTCTTTATAGCTTGACGCTGGATAGTGAGCAAATTACGTTATGCGTAATCGAATTACGACAATAACAACCCCGGCGTGCCGAAACCTCTGAGCCAGAGCGATGGGCCACTGCCGACTCCCTGTTCAGGAGGCTCCATGAACCTCGATTCAACCGCTCAGGCGCTGGCGTATCAGTCCGGTTTCGGCAACGAATTCAGCTCTGAAGCGCTGCCCGGCGCACTGCCCGTCGGTCAGAACTCCCCGCAAAAAGCCCCCTATGGCCTCTACACCGAATTGTTTTCCGGCACTGCGTTCACCATGACCCGCAGTGAAGCACGACGGACCTGGATGTACCGGATTCAGCCGTCGGCCAATCACCCGGCCTTCGTCAAACTGGAACGGCAACTGGCCGGTGGCCCGTTGGGCGAAGTGACGCCCAATCGCCTTCGCTGGAACCCGCTGGAGATTCCGGCCGAGCCGACCGATTTCATCGACGGACTGGTGAGCATGGCGGCCAACGCCGGCGCTGAGAAACCCACCGGCATCAGCATCTATATCTACGCCGCCAATCGTTCGATGGAGCGCGTATTCTTCAACGCCGACGGCGAATTGCTGCTGGTGCCGCAACTCGGCCGTCTGCGCATCGCTACAGAATTGGGTGTGCTGGACGTGGCGCCGCTGGAAATCGCCGTGCTGCCGCGCGGCCTCAAATTCCGCGTTGAGTTGCTCGACCCGCACGCACGCGGCTATGTCGCCGAGAACCATGGTGCGCCGCTGCGTCTGCCGGATTTGGGGCCGATCGGCAGCAACGGTCTGGCCAATCCGCGCGACTTCCTGACTCCGGTCGCCGCTTACGAGAACCTGCAACAACCGACCACCCTGGTGCAGAAATTCCTCGGCCAGTTGTGGGCCACCGAACTCAATCACTCGCCGCTGAACGTGGTCGCCTGGCATGGCAATAACGTGCCGTACAAATACGATCTGCGCCGTTTCAACACCATCGGCACGGTCAGCTTCGATCACCCGGATCCGTCGATCTTCACCGTGCTGACTTCGCCGACCAGCGTACACGGCCTGGCCAACCTCGACTTCGTGATCTTCCCGCCACGCTGGATGGTCGCCGAGAACACCTTCCGTCCGCCGTGGTTCCACCGCAATCTGATGAACGAATTCATGGGCCTGATCCAGGGCGAATACGACGCCAAGGCTGAAGGTTTTGTGCCCGGCGGTGCCTCGCTGCACAGCTGTATGAGCGCCCACGGCCCGGACGGCGAGACCTGCACCAAAGCGATCAACGCTGAACTCAAACCGGCGAAGATCGACAACACCATGGCCTTCATGTTCGAGACCAGTCAGGTGCTACGCCCAAGCCGTTTCGCCCTCGACTGCCCGCAACTGCAATCCACTTATGACGCTTGCTGGGCCACGCTGCCCGCCACGTTCGACCCGACCCGGAGATAACCCATGACGCAGAATTCCATCACCCGCAGTTGGGTCGCTTCGGCCAACGGCCACACTGATTTCCCGTTGCAGAACCTGCCCTTGGGCGTGTTCAGCAGTAACGGTGCGGCACCGCGCGCTGGCGTGGCGATTGGCGAACACATCTTCGATCTGCAAGTGGCGCTGGAGGCCGGGCTGTTTGACGGCGTCGCGCGCAGTGCAGTGGAAGCCATGCACGGCGGCCAGCTGAACGCTTTCTTCGATCTCGGTCGTGAGGCACGTGTGGCTCTGCGCGCACGCCTGCTGGAGTTGTTCAGCGAGGGCAGCACCCTGCGCGGCAACATCGAAGCCCAAGGTGCGAAACTGCTGCCACTGGCCGCCGATTGCCAACTGCATCTGCCGGCACGCATCAACGATTACACCGACTTCTACGTGGGTATCGAGCACGCGCAGAACGTCGGCAAACTGTTCCGTCCGGATAACCCGCTGTTGCCAAATTACAAGCACGTACCGATCGGTTATCACGGTCGCGCCTCCACCGTGCGTGCCTCCGGCACCGACGTGCGTCGTCCGAAAGGCCAGACGCTGCCGGCCGGTCAGACCGAGCCTGTGTTCGGCCCGTGCACACGCCTGGACTATGAGCTGGAACTGGGTATCTGGATCGGTCAGGGCAACGAGATGGGCGATTCGATCGCCATCGGTGACGCCGCTGATCACATCGCCGGTTTCTGCCTGCTCAACGACTGGTCGGCGCGCGATATTCAGGCCTGGGAATACCAGCCACTGGGTCCGTTCCTGTCGAAAAGTTTTATCACCAGTGTCTCGCCATGGGTCGTAACGGCCGAAGCGCTGGAGCCGTTCCGTACGGCACAGCCGAAGCGCCCCGAAGGTGATCCGCAGCCGCTGCCGTACCTGTTCGACAAACGCGATCAGGACGGTGGTGCCTTCGACATCGAACTGGAAGTGCTGCTGCTCACCGAAACCATGCGCGAGCAGAACCTGCCGGCCCATCGCCTGACCCTGAGCAACACCCGCTACATGTACTGGACCGTCGCGCAAATGGTCGCGCACCACAGCGTCAACGGTTGCCAGTTGCAGGCCGGTGACCTGTTCGGTTCGGGCACCTTGTCCGGCCCTGAGAATGGTCAGTTCGGCAGCCTGCTGGAAATCACCGAGGGCGGCAAAAAGCCGATTGAACTGGCCTCTGGCGAGGTGCGTAAATTCCTCGAGGACGGTGACGAAATCATCCTGCGTGCTCGTTGCGCTCGCGATGGTTTTGCTTCGATCGGCTTCGGCGAGTGCCGCGGCAAAGTGCTGGCGGCGCGCTGACAGGAGCGGCTTATGGATCTCTATACCTATTACCGCTCGACCTCGTCGTACCGGGTACGAATCGCGCTGGCGCTCAAAGGGGTGGACTATCAGGCGCTGCCGGTCAATCTGATCGCAGCGCCGGGCGGCGAGCATCGGCAAGCGGCGTATCTGGCGATCAACCCACAGGGGCGTGTGCCGGCCTTGCGCACTGACGAAGGCGGTTTGCTGATTCAGTCGCCGGCCATCATCGAGTACCTGGAAGAACGTTATCCACAGGTGCCGTTGCTGCCGGAAGATCTGTTTGCCCGTGCGCAGGTGCGGGGTGTGGCGGCGGTGATCGGTTGCGACGTGCATCCGCTGCACAACGTCAGCGTGCTCAATCGCCTGCGACAGCTGGGGCATGACGAGCCGCAGGTGGTCGAGTGGATCAGTCACTGGATCAGCCAAGGGCTGGCGACGGTGGAGCAACTGATTGGCGATGAGGGTTTCTGTTTCGGCGAGTGGCCGTGCGTGGCCGATGTGTACCTGATTCCGCAGTTGTATGCGGCTGAGCGGTTCAACGTTTCGCTGGAGGCTTACCCGAAAATCCGCCGCGTTGCCGCGCTGGCAGCTGAACATCCGGCGTTCATCAAGGCGCATCCGGCCAATCAACCAGATACACCGTGACACTGTGGGAGCGAGCTTGCTCGCGAAGACGGTCTGTCAGTCAATATCTATGTAACTGATACACCGCTTTCGCGAGCAAGCTCGCTCCCACAAGGGATCTCGGTTGCCACATCAAAAAATCATAAAAACAAAACAGGTACCTTGCGATGCACAACCAGATTGCCAGCTTCCGGGCGGCACTCGACGCCCGTCCTGTGTCCCGCTATCAGTGGTTGCTCTTGATCCTGCTCGCCTTGCTGCTGGTCACCGATGGCTACGACGCCCAGGTGCTCGGGTACGTGGTGCCCGCGCTGGCGCAGGACTGGGGCCTGGAAAAGTCGGCGTTCGGGCCTGTGTTCAGTGCCAACCTGCTTGGCCTCACCCTCGGTTCCCTGGCTGTCACGCCGCTGGCCGACCGCTTTGGCGTGCGCCGGATTCTGCTCGCCTGCGTACTGATCTACGCCACGCTGACCGTGCTGATGGTCTTCGCCGACTCGCTGAACACGCTGATGATCGCACGCTTTATCTGCGGCATCGGTATGGGCGGGGCGATGCCCAGTGCCATGGCGTTGATGTCGGAATATTCGCCCCCGCGTCTGCGCACTTTGATGGTGACGCTGGCGGCCTGTGGCTTCTCGTTCGGTGGCGCAGCGGGTGGTTTCGTCGCCGCCGGGTTCATCGACCAATTCGGCTGGCAGGCGGTGTTTCTCGCTGGTGGCGTTACACCGTTGCTGTTGTTTCCGTTTCTCTGGTGGATGCTGCCGGAATCGCTGCCACGCCTGCTGCGTGATGCACCGCCGTATGCGCGACTGCACAAAGTCACCGCGCGCATGCTGCCGGATTGGCAACCGCCTGTTGCCAGCGTCGAACAGAACGAGCGCGAGCAGGGCAGCAAACTGACCGTGGTCGAGCTGTTCCGCAATGGCTACGCGCGGCCGACCTTGCTGATCTGGGCGACGTTCTTTGTCAGTCTGATTCTGTTGTATTTCATGATCAGCTGGCTGCCGACGCTGCTCCTGGAAAGTGGCCTGAAACTCAACGAAGCCAATCTGGTGACGTCGATGTTCCTGTTCGCTGGCACCCTCGGCGCGATCTGCATGGCCTGGTTTGCCGACCGTTTGAAACGCAAGGTTCGTTTGTTGTCGGCGGTGTTGGCAGGTGCGGCGTTGTGCACGATTCTGCTTGGGCTCAATCACGACAATCCGCGTTATCTGGTGGCCTGCGTCTTCGCCGCCGGGTTCTGCATCATCGGCGGGCAACTGACGCTGAATGCGTTTGCCAGTAATTTCTACCCGGCGCATGTGCGGGCGACCGGCACGGGTTGGGCGTTGGGTGTGGGGCGTTTTGGTTCGATTCTCGGGCCGTTGTTCGGCAGCCTGTTGTTGGCGATGCACATTCCGGTGGCGCAGATTTTCTTCTTCTGCGCGATCCCGGCAGTGATTGCCGCGCTGCTGATCATTCAGGTGCGCTCACCCAATGACACACGCCTATCCAATGTGGGAGCGAGCCTGCTCGCGAAGAACGATAACGCGGTTTAACTGAAAGATCGCGCCGTCTGCTTCGCGAGCAAGCTCGCTCCCACAGTGATGTGTGCCGAGCCGATAATTTAGGTCCACACCAAACTTGTGGGAGCGAGCTTGCTCGCGAAGGCGGTGTTTCTGTCAGTACATTCGTTGCCTGACACACCGCTATCGCGAGCGTTTTCAGTGGACTACGGAGTTGGGCGGCAGGTGCCCAAGTCGCTCGGTCAGGCGCAGGCGTTGAATCGGGTCGTCACTCAGCAACAATGCGCGCTCCAGATCGAAGCGCTCGGCATTCGGGCAGTCGAGCCGCTGATACAGACTGGCGCGGGCCAGATAATCGGCGGCTCCGGCGTCACCCAGCTCGAGCACGCGTTCGGCGTCGATCAGCGCGGCGATGAAGTCATCATGGGTCAGGTACAACTGACGCAGGTTGCGCGACAGGCGCTGGAGCATCTGTTGGGGGGTGGCGGTCAGCAGATGCTCGGCATTGAGCTTCATGTTCGGCCCGTATTGGCGCTGCAACAGCTCACGACAATCGTTGGGATACAAGCGTCGGCCGCCGCACGGATCCAGCAGGTGATCAGCACCGGGCACCCGCAACAGGAAGTGTCCGGGGAAGTTGACCCCCACCAGAGGAATCTCCAGACCACGCGCCAGCTCCAGGGCAATCAGCGCCAATGCCAACGGCTGGCCGCGACGGGTTTGCAACACTTTGTGCAACAGCGCCGCCTGCGGGCGCAGTGGCAGAAAATCGTCCTGGGCAAAACCCAGATCGGTCATGCGGCGTAACAAAGGTTGCGCCAGCTCACTCACCGGCAGCATTGGCAAACCGTAACTGACCCGTTGTTGCAGCTCTTTGAACTCCTGCAACAGTGCGTCGGGATCGAGCGCTTTCTCGTGCTCGGCCGCCATCCACAGCGCGGCTTCGAACAGCGCGGGCGGTGAACGGTGCAGGCATTCGAAAAAACGTTGACGCGCACTCATCGAAATCTCCGGCGAATGCCTCGTTTTAGCCCGGTCCGCGAGATTCGTCCAGTGCCCGTCTGCCCAGGTGTCGGGTTATGCCGTAAAGCCGTTGTCTGCGCGGGCGCTTATTCCGGTGCGCTCCAGCAATTTTCAGGCGCAGGCCTATACTGGCGTTCTACAAGAAGTGATTCGGGAGCCCAACGATGTTTGCGCTCATGCAAAGCACTCGCCTGGAATCGCTGCACCTTAGCGTTGATCCGGTCACCGGGTTGAAGGCGGTCATTGCCATCCATAACAGTCGCCTCGGGCCAGCCTTGGGCGGATGTCGTTATCTTGCTTATCCCAATGACGAATCCGCCGTCGAAGATGCCATTCGCCTTGCCCAGGGCATGAGCTATAAAGCCGCACTGGCAGGGCTGGCTCAGGGCGGTGGCGTCGCGGTGATCGTGCGTCCGGTTCATGTGGAGAGCCGTGGCGCGCTGTTCGAAGCTTTTGGCCGCTGCATCGATCAGCTCGATGGTCGCTATATCACCGCCATCGACAGCGGCACCTCGGTCGCAGACATGGATTGCATCGCTCAGCAGACCCAACATGTCACCAGCACCACGTCCGCCGGCGACCCGGCACCGCATGCAGCGATGGGTGTGTTCACCGGCATTCGCGCAACGGCCATGGCAAGGCTGGGCAGCGATAACCTTGAGGGGTTGCGCATCGCCATTCAGGGCCTGGGCAATGTCGGTTTCGCCTTGGCCGAGCAACTGCACGCCGCCGGTGCTGAACTGCTGGTCAGCGATATCGACCACGGCAAGGTGCAACTGGCGATGGAGCAGCTCAATGCCCACCCGATCGCCAATGACGCGTTACTCAGCACACCGTGCGACATCCTTGCACCGTGCGGTCTGGGCGGGGTGTTGAACAGCCATAGCGTCACGCAACTGCGTTGCTCGGCGGTGGCGGGGTCGGCGAATAATCAACTGACGCACTTGGACGTGGCAGATCAGCTGGAGCGACGCGGGATTCTTTATGCGCCGGATTATGTGATCAATGCGGGTGGGTTGATTTACGTCTCGTTGAAGCACCGTGGCGAGGAATTGCCGACGATTACTGCGCATCTGTCGAAAATCAGTTCTCGGCTGACCGAAGTGTTTGCCCATGCGCAGGCGGAGAAGCGTTCACCGGCGCGGGTGGCGGATGAGTTGGCGGAGAAAGTTTTGTATCGCTGAGTTTCACAGGCATGAAAAAGGCCCTGAGCCATTCGACTCAGGGCCTATTCAATTCGGGCTGGATTACTTTGCAGCCTTCGCCGCTTTGGCTGGCTTGGCCGGTGCTTCAGCAGGTTCCGCCACTTCAGTTTGTTCAGCAGGTTCTGCCGGTGCGTTGAGCAACTCGGACAGTGCGTCCGGCTGGCTCTTGAATGCCCGGGCGAACACATCGCGATTCTTCGCCATGTAGATCCCGGCTTCTTCCACTTGCTGTTCAGTCAGCGACGGAACGGCTTTTTGCAGCACATCGGCCAGATATTCGGCCAGTTCGAGCATTTTGTCATGACGGTCAGCTTCGGCTTTATCCATGAACAAGCGCTCCAGATCTCGGCTGCTGCGGTATACCACTTCGACGGCCATTCACCACCTCACATGCCTTCACATTAAGTTGTCTTGACGACTACTGTATCCATATACAGCGAAAAGGATAAGCGAATCCCTGCGCCATGGGTAGTGGCTTTTCAATGTAGACCGGATTTCGGGTTTGTCAGCGGGATTGTGTTGAGGCCATTCGCGAGCAAGCTCGCTCCCACAGGTTCAGTGCAAAGCTGATACCTGCGACCAAACGCCACGGCGCGGGTTTGTCGGTGTCTCGCCATGATGGCGTGGCCTCTTTTCTGCATGAAAACCATAACGTGCAGAAAACCGTCACGTCCAACACGCATCATCCGCTCGCATTCGAGCTAAGGAACATCATCGTGAAAATCAACTGGGCCGAGAAACTACGGCAAAACGTGCATCAACTGGCCGAGTCCCTGGGCAACCTGTTCGTCGAAACCTTCCACTATCTGGCGCTGTTCGCCATCGGTGCGGTGACGGCGTGGGCGGCGGTGATGGAGTTTCTCGGGATGCTCGAGGAAGGCCACATCAAGATCGATGACATTCTGCTGCTGTTTATCTATCTGGAATTGGGGGCGATGGTCGGGATTTATTTCAAGACCAACCACATGCCGGTGCGCTTCCTGATCTACGTGGCGATCACCGCGCTGACCCGTCTGCTGATCTCCAACGTCTCGCACCACAACCCGCCGGACATGGGCATCATCTATCTGTGCGGCGGGATTCTGCTGCTCGCGCTGGCGATTCTGGTGGTGCGTTACGCTTCGTCGCAATTTCCGTCGGTGAAAATCGAGAAACCGCAGCGCACACTGGGCACCGGTTCCAGCGAGCATCCAGAAGTCGAGAAGGGCGAGCTTTAAAGCCCGGCCGCTTGCCCTGGCTGGCCGCTGACACGTGGCGGTGGCGGGATTATCCCGCTGCCGCTGGTCATGGCTTCGAGGATCGCCATGGCGCTGTGGCCCTGTTCGATAGCGATACCAAACTGGATGCTTTGTACCAGCCGCTTGAGGCGCGCGGGGTCATTTCGTTGTTCGGCACTGATCATGCGTTTGGCCACGATCCGGCCGCTGTTGGACAGGGTCAGCATGATGCTGCCGTCCAGGCCCTGAATGCTCAGGTTGATCTGATAGTCCGGCGCGAAGGCATCGGTAATGATCTGAAATGGGTTGTCCATGATGCGTCACCGCCTGATTGAACGTGCAGTTGTTGACCGGCCGTGATCGGGTTGGTTCGCCCAACCGGATCACCGGCGATTCCGTGGTCTGTGTTGTTGCTTTGTGTAGGAGCAGCCTGCGGCAGCTCCTATAGGTATGTAGCAAGGGCTGTGCCGGGAAAATTGTCGAACAATGAACACGGGGATAAAAAAGGCGAACCACAGGGTTCGCCTTTTTCTATGGCCCGTTTTCAGGGCAGAACCGAGTAGATGATCGCTGACAGTGCAATCAGGCCGATCAGCACCACAAACACGTTGGACGCCTGGCCAGAATACTGGCGCAAAGCTGGCACGCGGCGGATGGCGTACATCGGCATCAGGAACAGCAGGCAGGCAATCACCGGCCCGCCGAGGGTTTCGATCATGCCGAGGATGCTCGGGTTGAAGGTCGCCACCGCCCAGCAACTGAGGATCATGAACACGGCGGTCGCACGATTCAGCCAGCTCGCTGACATCACCCGCCCACGGCTGCGCAGGCTTTTCACGATCATGCCCTGGAAGCCTTCGCTGGCGCCGATGTAGTGGCCGAGAAAGGATTTGGTGATCGCCACCAGCGCAATCAGCGGCGCGGCGTAAGCGATGACCGGCGTCTGGAAATGGTTGGCCAGGTACGACAGGATCGAAATGTTCTGCGCCTTGGCCGCTGCAAGATCCGCCGGCGACAACGCCAGTACACAGCTGAAACAGAAGAACATCACCGTGACGACCATCATGCCGTGGGCCATCGCGAGGATACCGCTGCTTTTGCGTTCGGCCTGCTCGCCGTAGCGTTGTTTCTGCTCAACCGCGAACGCGGAGATGATCGGCGAATGGTTGAACGAGAACACCATCACCGGAATCGCCAGCCACATTGTTTTGAAAAAAGCGGACATTGGCATGGCTTCTTGGGCACTGGCGAAAAACGCGCCGTTCCAGTTCGGAATCAGGCTGAGCGCGAGCAACAGCAACGCGGCGACGAATGGATACACCAACACGCTCATGGCTTTGACGATCACGCTCTGACCGCAACGAACAATCGCCATCAATCCGAGGATCAGCACCAGCGAGAGAATCGCCCGTGGTGGTGGGGCGATATGCAGTTGGTGTTCGAGAAAACTGCTCAAGGTGTTGGTCAGCGCGACGCTGTACACCAGCAGGATCGGGAAGATCGCGAAGAAATACAACAGCGTGATCAGCTTGCCGGCGCCGATACCAAAGTGTTCTTCAACCACTTCGGTAATGTCCCCGGAACGTCCGGACAAAACGAAACGGGTCAAGCCACGGTGGGCAAAAAATGTCATCGGGAAGGCCAGCACGGCCAGAATCAGTAACGGCCAGAAACCACCGACACCGGCGTTGATCGGCAGGAACAATGTCCCGGCACCAATAGCGGTGCCGTACAGGCCAAGCATCCAGGTGGTGTCGAATTTGTTCCAGCCCTTGTCGGCCGTTTCTGCGTTGCGTGTCAGGTCTACAGCGGGGTTTTCGGCAGCAGGTGTACGTACATCGGTCATCGGTATCGCCTCGTTATTATTTTTGCTCGGGCTCACGGTTGGCAGACCGCTCTGTGCGGTCTGCCGGGGCGGTCAGGGAATGCGCCTCAGCACTCCACCCAGCTCACGGCCAGGCCACCCCGTGAAGTCTCTTTGTATTTGTCATGCATGTCGGCGCCGGTGTCGCGCATGGTGCGGATCACCCGGTCGAGGGAAATGAAGTGCTTGCCGTCGCCGCGCAGGGCCATTTGCGTAGCGTTGATCGCCTTCACGGCGGCGATGGCGTTGCGCTCAATGCATGGCACTTGCACGAGGCCGCCAACCGGATCGCAGGTCAGGCCGAGGTTGTGTTCCAGACCGATTTCGGCGGCGTTTTCCAATTGCTCCGGGGTGGCGCCGAGCACGTCGGCCAGGCCAGCAGCCGCCATTGCGCAGGCCGAACCGACTTCACCCTGGCAGCCGACTTCGGCACCGGAGATCGAGGCATTTTTCTTACACAGAATGCCGACGGCGGCCGCGCCCAGGAAGAAAGCGACGACATCATCGTCAGACGCGTCCGGATTGAATTTCATGTAGTAATGCAGAACGGCCGGGATGATTCCGGCTGCACCGTTGGTCGGCGCGGTGACCATACGCCCGCCGGCAGCGTTCTCTTCGTTGACGGCGAGGGCGAACAGGTTGACCCATTCCATTGCTGACAGGGTCGAACTGATCACATTTGGCTTGCCGATTTCCAGAAGGCTGCGGTGCAGTTTCGCCGCGCGGCGCGGCACGTTCAGGCCGCCGGGCAGGATGCCCTCGTGGCGCAGGCCTTGTTCGACGCATTCACGCATCACCGACCAAATGTGCAACAGGCCTTGGCGGATTTCCGCGTCGCTGCGCCAGGCGCGCTCGTTGGCCATCATCAGTTCGGAAACGCGCAGGTTGTTCTTCTTGCACAGTGCCAGCAGTTCGGCGGCGCTGGAAAAATCGTACGGCAGCACCACGTCACCCGCCGGTGCGACTCCGGACTCGGCTTCGGCCGCTTCGATGATGAAACCGCCGCCAACCGAGTAGTACGTCTGTTCGAACAGCTCGGCTGTTTCGCCAAAGGCTGTCAGGGACATGGCGTTGGGGTGGTAGGGCAGGCTCTCATCCAGCAGAAGGAGATCACGCTGCCAGTCGAAGGCAATTTCTCTCTGACCGGCGAGGGACAGTTGGCCTGTCTCGCGCAGTTGCTGGATGCGGGGATCGATGGTCGCCGGATCGATGCTGTCCGGCCATTCGCCCATCAGGCCCATGACGGTGGCGCGGTCGGTAGCATGACCAACGCCGGTGGCCGACAGCGAGCCGTATAAACGGATTTCCACACGGCGTACATCGTTCAACAGATGCTGATCGATCAGCGCCTGAGCGAAGGTCGCCGCCGCGCGCATCGGGCCGACGGTGTGGGAACTGGACGGACCGATGCCGACTTTGAATAGATCGAAAACACTGATAGCCATGCTAAACCCTTACAAGCAATGGAGTAGGAATCGCTGCCATTTTTTGTAGGACAAGCGCAATGTCGGCGATACTGCCTACCTCGGTCCTACGTGACTAACGAAACTTCCTAAGTAAGCCTTTAGCAGGACTAAACGATGAGTCGTCAATTGCATGCCCAGACCTACGTCTGGCTGCAGGTGTTTTCCTGTGCCGCGCGGCACCTGTCGTTCACCCGTTGTGCCGAAGAACTGCACATCACCCCGGGGGCGGTCAGCCAACAGATTCGTCAGTTGGAAGAGCGTCTGGGCTTTCGTCTGTTTCATCGGCGCGCGCGCGGTGTCGAGCTGAGCGCGGAGGGGCAGCGGCTAGCGATTACCGTCAACGAGGCGTACGGCAGCATCGATGCCGAATTGCGTCGACTGGACGCCGGGATGATCAGCGGGATTTTGCGTGTGCGCTCGATTCCGTCATTCCTCAGCAAGTGGCTGACCCCGCGTCTGCCGCGCCTGCAACAGCGCTATCCGGATATTCAGCTGCGTCTGGTGGCGGAGGACAGCAGCGTGCCGTTGCACGAGGGCGACTTTGATCTGGCGATCGATTTGAACGACGGCAGTTATCCGGGATTGTTATCCACTGCCTTGCTCGACGAGCAGATTTTCCCGGTGTGCGCGCCGAGCCTGCTACGCGGACGACCACCGCTACACGGGCCGGCGGATCTGATGCATTTCCCGTTGCTGCACGACATCACTGCGTGGCGCGGCAGTTATGAATACGCGGAGTGGGAATTCTATTTGAACGCGATCGGCTTTGAAGGCGCCGACGTACGGCGTGGGCATACCTTCAATCGCAATCACCTGACCATCGAAGCGGCGATCGCCGGCATGGGCGTGGCGATTGCCCGCCGCACCCTGCTCAACGATGAGTTGGAGCGGGGGACGTTGATCGTGCCATTTGGCCTGTCGGTGCCCAATCATAAACGCTATGTGTTGCTGTATGCGCCGGGGGCGTTGAGCCATCCGGGCGTGCGTGCGGTGCATGATTGGCTGGTCGAGGAGGCGGGGATATTTCGCAGTTTGCATCCGTTGAACGACGGGCAATTGTGAGCAAATTTTGCAGGGTTGCGAGGCGACCCAACTCCCGACCTTACCAGTGCTTTGCTCGGTTGTCCGGCTTTTTTTGCGAATGAATATTTATCTTTTTTCAGGGGTTGAAATGTTCGCCGGTCGGGCCGATTGTTGTAACCAGGAGGTCAGGAAATTCAACTCAAGGCCTCTGACGAGCTAGCTGAAATAAGGGATGAACTATGCAAATCCAAGTCAACAGCGATAACCATGTTCAAGGCAGTAAACGACTGGAGGAGTGGGTACGTACAACCATTGAGAGCACGCTCGACCGTTATGAAGAAGACCTGACCCGTGTCGAAGTCCATCTGAGCGACGAGAACGGTGACAAACCAGGTCCCCATGACTTGCGCTGCCAACTGGAAGCGCGGCCAAAAGGCCATCAACCGATTTCCGTGACCCATAAGGCCGATTCGCTGGAACAGGCGATCGACGGCGCTGCCGAAAAACTCGAGCACGCACTGGAGCACCTTTTCGGCAAACTGCGAGGCAAGCCCCGTGCCGCTGTGGTGCCATTTACCGGCAAAGCCAATGACAAGCTGTTGGCGGAAGAGTTTGACGAGAATGAACAGGCAGCGATCAACAGTTGATACGCTGATTTCATAAGCCACCCAATGAGAACGGGCCTGCGGAAGCAGGCCCGTTTTTGTTTGTGGCGGTTTTTGCGCAGGGCATAAGAGAGCGGCCCCTCACCCCAGCCCTCTCCCGGAGGGAGAGGGGGCCGACCGAGGTGTCTGGCGCTGTACATCGACCTGAAAGACCGAGTCGATTATGGATTCGGCAAAGCGGTTTCAGGTCGAGTCGATTATGGATTCGGCAAAGCACGTTCAGGTCGGCATACCTCGCAAGCATCCCCCAATCAGTCCCCTCTCCCTCTGGGCGGTCCGACGTTTCGGGAGGGCTAGGGTGAGGGGCTTTTCAATCCTCAGAACGCTACAGAAGTCTGCACATACACCGTCCGCGGTTCACCCACATACTTGCCCTTGTTGTTGTCATCAAACGAGCGCGTGAAGTACTGCGTGTTGAAGATGTTTTTCACCCCCACCGCCACGTTCAGATCCGACAACTGCGGGCCGAAGTCATACCCCGCGCGGCTGCTGAACAGCATGTACCCCGGGATCTTGCCGGTGCTGCCGTCGGCACTTTCCTTGGAAGTGTTGGCGTTGTCGGCGAACTGGTCGCTCTGGAAGCTGCTGTCCAGATTCAGCTTCCATGGCCCTTCGGTGTACCCGACGCCAATCGTGCCTTTGTGTTTCGACGAGAACGGCACGCGATTGCCCTTGTTCGGTCCGTCTTCGCGGATGGTCGCGTCAACATAGGCGTAGCTGGCGTAGACATCGAAACCGGCCAGCGCCGGGCTCAAGTCATCCAGCGCGTAGTTGACGCTGGTCTCGATGCCTTGATGGCGAGTTTCGCCACGGGCGATCACTGAGTCGTTGGTCTGGTTGCTTTCGTACTGGTTGTCGAAGTTGATCAGGAACGCGCCGATCTCTGCGCGCAACGCGCCGTTGTCATAGCGAGTACCAAGTTCCCAGGTGCGCGCCTTTTCCGGTTTTACCTCGCCACTGCTGACGCGGTTAGGCATCTGGCTGTATTGCACGCTACCGAACGAACCTTCGGTGTTGGCGTACAGGTTCCAGCTGTCGGTCAGGTGATAGAGCACGTTCAACGCCGGCAGTGCGGTGTTGTAGTCGCCTTTGTATTTGACGTTGGTCAGGTTGTTGGTCTGCTGCGATTCGATCATCTCGTAGCGCACGCCCGGGGTGATGGTCCATTTGCCGATGTCGATGCGGTCGTCGACGAAGAACGCATTGGCTTCGGTGCCGCCGCGGGTGTCGCGGTCGTTGCGGCTGGCGGTGGTCGGGTATTCGTTGCTGCTGATTGGCGTGCGATAGCGCAGCTCGTGGCCGGCCTCGTTTATGTAGCGGTAGCCGACGCCGACTTCATGGCTGGTCGGGCCGAGGTCGAAGCCTTGGGCGAAACGGGTTTCCAGACCGCGTACCCAATACTCGCGCGGCGACAGCGAAAGGAATGTGCCTTGATCGAGATAACCGCTGCGCAGAGTTTTGGTGAAGAAGGTGTTAGCGGTGAATTCGCGGCGATCTTCCTGATAGCGATAGCCGACATTGAACATCGTGCGGCGGCCCCAGAACTGGTCTTTCGGCCGCGTCGACTGGTACGGATCAGCGTCGTAATCGGCAACGTTCAGACCGCCCGGCATGTCAGCCTTGCCTTCGTAATACTGGGCCATGGCGTTGAAACTGTTGGCCTCGTCGAGCTGGTATTTGCCCTTGAGGATCAGGTCGTCGATCTCGGTGTCACTGTGTTCGCGCCAGTCACCGCCACGGGTGCCGGAGTAGAGCAGCGCGCCGCCGAGACCATTGGCGTTGGTGCCGCCGGCCAGCAGGTTGGCGCTGGTCTTGAAACCGTCATGGCTCGAAGATGGGCTGGTTTCCGTCTGGAAGCCACCCTTGACCGTTGGCTCGTCGGGAATCGCCCGGGTCACGAAGTTGACCACGCCACCGACGTTCTGCGGGCCGTAACGCACGGCGCCACCGCCGCGTACCACGTCCACGGCATCCATGTTGCCCATGCTGATCGGCGCGAACGACAGTTGTGGCTGGCCATAAGGCGCAAACGGCACCGGAATGCCGTCCATCAACACCGTCGAGCGCGCGGCCAGGCGTGGATTCAAACCACGAATGCCGAAGTTCAGCGCCATGTCGTGGCTGCCGGTGCCGTTGTTTTCCGGGGCGTTGACGCCGGGGATGCGGTTGAGCACATCACGGGCCTGAGTCGCGCCCTGACGTTCGAACTCTTCGCGGCGGATCACATCGCGCGCGCCGGGGTGTTCGAACACGTTGATTTGCGCAGCGTCGCCGAGCCAGTCGCCGACGACTTTCGAGGTGTCCAGTTCCAGCGCGGCATCCGCCACCGGTTGCAGACTGAACGCATTATTGCCTTCGGCGCGTGCTTGCAGACCGGTGCCTTCAAGCAATGCATTCAAACCCTGCTCAGGTGTGTAACTGCCTTCCAGGCCACGGCTTTGCACACCGCTGGTGACTTGCGAACCAAACGAAATCAACACGCCCGCTTCCCGGCCAAACTGGTTGAGGGCATTTTCCAGCGACGACGGCGCGATGTGATAAGCCTCGGCATCAGCGGCCATCGCGGCGGGCAGGGCACTGAAACTCAGGCTGGCGCCGAGGACAAGATTGCGCAGGCTGCGAGCCAGTGGCGTGAGGCGGGTGGAGTGCATGTCGGATGATCCTGAGAAGGTTGAATCAAGGGGGCTTTCCTTCTCTGTCACGCCAGATCTGAAAAACGGCTCATTTATTTTTGAGTTTTTAAACCCGCGCTTCGACGGTCACCCAGTAGCGGGTAAAGCGCCTCACTTTCACCGGCAAACTGATTTCCAGCAGATCGAGAATCCGCTCGCTGTCGTCCAGTGGGTAAGTCCCGGAGATCAGCAGGTCGGCGACCTTTTTATCGCAATTGAGCTGGCCGCGACGATAGCGGCCGAGTTCATCGAGGAAGTCGCCCAGGCGCATATGCGCGGCCACCAGCATGCCGTCGGCCCAGGCGCCGCTGTTGGCGTCCAGCGGTTTGGCTGCGCCCACGGAGGCAGAGGTGAAGCTCAGTTGCCGCGCGATCGGCAGCAAGATCGGCGCACGTCCATTGCTACTCAGTTCGACCCGCCCCTCAAACAGCACGACCTGGGTGTGATCGGCAAACTGGCGCACATTGAGGCGCGCGCCCTGAGTTTTCAGCAGGCCCTGAGCCGTGCGCACTTCAAAGGATTGCGCGGTCGTCAGGAGAATTTCGCCTTCGAGCAAACGGATCAGTCGTGCCGAAGAGTCCACATCTACCGCACTGGCCGTGTTGAGTTGCAACTGATCGCCGCCGCCCAAGGAAATTTTGCGCCGCTGGCCTATTGGGCTGCGGTAATCAGCGAGCAACGACGGCAGCGGATTGTGTTCGCGCATGCCCCAGGTGACAGCCGAACCGGCGCCGAGAATCAACAGCAGTTTCAGCGCCTGACGACGGTTGGCGGACTTGGACCCGTTCAGCGCCGCGTGTGCCAATGGTGAAGACACGCCGCGCAAACGCTGGTTGACCCGCTGAATATGCTCCCACGCCCGACGATGCTCGCTGTGCGCATCCAGCCATTGCTGCAAGGCTTGCTGCTGGCGCGGGGAAAACGTGCCTTGCTGCATTTCCATCAACCACTGCACAGCCTGTTCCGCCACCTGAGCGGAAAAATCCGCCGCACGGTTCATAGGGCGAAGTAGCAGCGCATGGCTGCTTTGTGCAGATGGCGTTTGACCGTGGCCACGGAGATGCCCAGTTCGGCGGCTATCTGTGGATAGGTCAGGCCATCGACTTGCGCCAGCAAAAAGGCGCGTTTGACCTGGCGCGGCAAACCGTCCAGCAACTCATCCAGTTCCATCAGGGTTTGCAGGATGATCGCCTTGTGTTCTTCCGACGGCGCGACCATTTCCGGTATCTGCGCCAGGGTATCGAGGTAAGCGCGTTCCAGATCCTGACGGCGGTAATGATTGAACAGAACCCGCTTGGCCAACGTCGTCAGAAAGGCGCGCGGCTCGATAATCACCGGCGGTTCGCGGGCGGTCAGCACCTTGATGAAGGTGTCCTGGGCCAGGTCCGCCGCGCTGTCCGGGCAGCCGAGCTTGCGCCGCAACCATCCGGTAAGCCAGCTGTGATGGGCCTGATAGAGCGATTCGACGGGTTGGGCGGATGACAACGAAGGACTCCGGGCGCTTTCTTTACGCAGTAGAGAGTGTGCGTTAGAGAACAAGAACTGTTCGCATTGTAGGGGTTGAAACGCTTGGCCGGCAATCAGATGCTTTTGCGTATGAGAATATTTATCATTAATATTGCTCGCCTTGGGTTCGGCTTGTCGGCCGAACGTTTTTCGTTTCAGGGTCGAAACATGAAAGGCAAACTCGCCACACTTCCCATGTCCTATCGTCTGGCCGTCACCTCACGGGTGCTGGCCGCGGTGTTTGGCGGCTATCTGGTCGCGGCGCTGGCCAGTGTCACGCTGACGCTGTGGCTGCCATTGAGCCGTGCCGAAGCGGTGGTGACCGGCATGACCATTTCCTTTCTGGTCTATCTGGTGGCCGTGCTCTGGTGTTTTGCCTGCCGCACGGCGTGGTCGGCCTGGGTCGGCCTGGGTCGGTTTGCTGGTGCCGAGCGTGATTCTGGCGACGATCTCCGGCGCGGCGCGCGGCTTGGGCCTGGCATGAAAGAGGGTTTTCGTCAGGCGATGGCCTGGCTGCACACCTGGACCGGACTGGTGTTCGGCTGGTTGCTGTTCGCGATTTTTCTGACCGGGACGCTGGCGTACTTCAAGGATGAGATCAGCCACTGGATGCAGCCGGAAATCCCCGCGCGTTCGGTGAGTGCCGAGACGAGCCTGACGCTGGCCCAGGATTATCTGCAGCAACACGCTGCCGGCGCCTCACGCTGGCTGATCGATTTGCCTGATGCCCGCGACCCGGGCCTGACCGTGCGCTGGCAGCAAGCACCAGCGAAACCGGGTGAGCGCGGGCGTTTCGAAGCGAAAACCCTGGATGCGCAAACCGGTGCCGAAGTGCAGGGCCGCGACAGCATGGGCGGCGAGTTCTTCTACCGTTTCCACTTCCAGCTGCAAATGCCTTATCCGTGGGGCCGTTGGCTATCGACCATCGCTGCGATGGTGATGTTTGTCGCGTTGATCACCGGGATCATCACCCACAAGAAAATCTTCAAGGACTTCTTCACCTTCCGCCCGCGCAAGGGCCAGCGTTCCTGGCTGGACGGGCATAACGCGGTGGGTGTGCTGGTGCTGCCGTTTCACTTGATGATCACTTACAGCAGCCTGGTGATTTTCATGTCGATGGTCATGCCGGCGAGCATCGTCGCTTCTTACGGCAGCGACGTACGCAAGTTCTATGACGAAGTTTTCCCGGCGTCGAAGACTCCGGAACGCGCCGACATCGCGGCACCGCTGGCGGCCATGGCGCCGCTGTTGAGCAAGGCCAGCGAGCAATGGTCGGGCGGCCACACGGCGCGTCTGTCGGTGAGCAATCCGGGCGATGCCAATGCGACGGTGGTGCTGTCCCGGGCTGGCGATCGCGTGGTGCATGATTTCGGCCGCGCCGTGACCTTCAACGGGGTGACCGGGCAGATGCTCGGCAGTACACCGGAGCAGCCGCTGGCGATGGCGGTGGGTGGCGCGTTTTACGGTTTGCACATGGGCCACTTTGCGGGGCCGGTGTTGCGCTGGCTGTATTTCATCTGTGGGCTGGCGGGTACGGCGATGATCGGCACCGGGCTGGTGATCTGGCTCGGCAAGCGTCAGCTCAAACATGCCAAGAGCGGTGTGATGCCGTTCGAGTTGCGGCTGGTGGAAGTGCTGAATATCGCCAGCATGGCCGGGCTGGTGTCGGCGGTGGCGGTGTTTTTCCTGGCCAATCGTCTGTTGCCGGTGAGCCTTGCCGAGCGTGCAGATTGGGAAGTGAACGCGTTCTTCATGGCCTGGGGCTTGAGCGTGCTGCACGCGATGTTACGACCGGGGCACAAGGCCTGGGTTGAACAACTTGTGCTTGGTGCTGCGCTGTTTGTCGCGGTGCCGCTGATCAATGCGCTGACCACTCCCTGGAATCTGGGCGTCACGCTGAAGCACGGCGATTGGGCATTGGCCGGGTTTGATCTGACGTGCCTCGCAACCGGTCTCTTCCTGGCTTGGGCCGCGTGGAAAATGCAGCGCGCCAGCAGCACCGTCAGCGTTAAAAAGCCCCGTCGCGAAAAGCCCCGGCCGATCACCCTTGAGCAAGGGGGGAACTGATGCTTTTGCCTTTATTGCTGACCTATTGCGGATTCACCGCGTTGTGCCTGTCGATGCCGCGGCACCACGATGAATTGCTCGGCCACAAACCTTCCGCGCGTCGTCGTCAGGGCATGGCAGCCTCCGGCTGGATGCTGCTGGGTTTGTCGCTGTGGGCGGCGGTGACCTCCAAAGGCTGGAGTTTCGGTCTGGTCGACTGGTTCGCCGTCCTGATGCTCAGTGCCCTGGCGTTGGTCTTGTTACTGCCATATCGCCCGCGTCTGGCCCTGGCGCTGGCCGGAGTCAGCTTGCTGGCCAGTCCGGTCGCCGCATGGGCGCAGTGCTGAAGTGCTGATCGGTCTGCCACCGGAATCCCGCGACGACGAGCCGCGCGGAGCGCGTGCGCATTTTCTGCAGGTGTTTTTGTCCCAGCGTTCGCAAATGGAGGCGCTGGTGAACCGGCGCGTCGGTTGCCGGGCGACGGCGGCGGACCTGGTACAAGATCTGTTTCTGCGCTTCTGGCGGCGACCGCTGGTGCAGGTCGAAGAACTCAGCACCTATCTTTTGCGCTGCGCCGGCAACATCGCCATCGATCACCTGCGCAGCGAAGGCACGCGCACGCGGGTCAACGAAGGCTGGCAACCGGACGCGCCGGACAGCCACGGCAGCGAACCACAAGCAGCGCTGGAAGCGGGCAATGATCTAAAGCATGTCGAAGCGGCGCTGCGCGCCTTGCCCGAACGTACCCGGCAGATCTTTTTGCTCAATCGTATCCACGGTCGCAAGTACGCGGACATCGCCAAAGCCATGGGCCTGTCCCAAAGTGCCGTGGAAAAACATATGATGCGCGCCCTCGAGGCCTGCAAGGCCAGCCTGCGCGACCCCGCGCCACGCCTGCCAGGGAAAGCACCGTGAAGCCATCCGATCCGATCATCCCGACGCCCGCGCAAGAGCAGGCCGCGTTTGCCTGGCTGAGCCTGTTGCATGATCGGCCGAGTGCCGGTGATCAACAGACTTTCAGCCAATGGCTGCGCGCCGACCCTGCTCACGCCGAGGCCTATGCGCAGGCGCAGGTGGTCTGGGAATTGAGCGAAAGCCCGGCGCGCACGCTGGCCGATGAAGAGGCTGTGGCGTTGCAGGGCTATCTCGATGCGATGGATCGCCCGCGTCGTGCAGCGCTATGGCGGTGGTCGGGGGGGCTGGCGATGGCGGCGTGTCTGTTGCTGATGGTTAGCCTCGGCACCGGCTGGCAAGCGCAGCGCTGGCTCGATGATCTGGGCGCCGATTATGTTTCGGCACCCGGTGAAATCCGCACGGTGACCCTGGCGGATCAATCGCAAGTGACGCTGGATGCCGACAGTGCGATTGCCGTGGACTTCAGCCATGGCGAGCGGCGTGTGCAGTTGCGCCGTGGTGCCGGTTTTTTCACGGTTACGCACACCGGCGAGCCATTTGTGGTCGCGGCGGAAAAGGGCGAGGCGCGGGTTCTCGGTACGCAATTCGAAGTGCGTCTGCAACCGCACGGTGCGCAGGTGACGGTGTTGTCCGGGCGCGTTGGCGTCACGGCGGATCGCGACAGTGAGCAGCAGATTCTTACCGCTGGTCAGCAGGTGGCTTTCGCTGACGGCACGGCGGAAAAACTGCATGCGGTGGACAGTGAGGCGCAACTGGCCTGGCGGCAGGGCTGGCTGACGTATTACAAGTCGACGCTGGGCGATGTGGTGGAGGATCTGCGGCGCTATTACCCGGGGCGGATTGTGTTGCTCAACGATGAGCTGTCGGCGCGCAAGGTCAGTGGCAGTTTTCCGAGCAAGGATCCGCAGGCGGTGCTCAGTTCTCTACAGGGAGTGTTGGGGTTTGAGCAGCATCAGGTGTTGGGGCATCTGATTATTTTGCGTTAGGGCTGATGGCCTCTTCGCGAGCAGGCTCGCTCCCCCATTGGATCTGTGATCGACACAGAACCCTGTGGGAGCGAGCTTGCTCGCGAAGGCGTCAGACCCGACACCACAACTGCAAAAATATTTTCAGATTTGTGGTGAGGTAAACCCGAGCCCCATCCGTGTAGTGACTGAAACTGCGAGTCATTCGCATCCGTTGCGGTTCTACACAGGTCATTGAGTCATGAAGTCCAGGGCAAAATCGGGTTCGGTCAAACAGTGGTTGGGCGTGTCGGCATTGAGTTTTTCGGCACTGGCGTTGTTGCCGCTGAGCGAGGCGCTCGCCGCTGAAACCGTCAGCAGCCAGGCGCAAAAACAGTTCAACTTCTCCCTGGCTGCCAAACCGCTGCCGCAAGCCTTGAGCGACTTCAGCCGCGTCACCGGGCAGAGCGTGGTCTACACCGACGAAGCGCCGTACGGCCTCACCGCCCCAGCGGTGACGGGGCAGATGAGCGCTGAACAAGCGCTGCAACGCCTGCTCACAGGTTCCGGTTTGAGCTTCCGCCGTACCGACAGCCACACGCTGGCACTTGAGCCGCAGCCTACCGCCGGCGCACTGAACCTCGGCGCCACGACCATCACCTCGCTGCGCGATGAATCGATGAGCTACCAGCCGCCGGAAACCAGTTCGGTGATGCGTTCCTCAGCTTCGCTGCAGGAAGTCCCGCAGACCGTCAACGTCATCCCCGCACAGGTCATCCGCGATCAGGCACCGCGCAATCTTGATGACGCGCTGGCCAATGTCAGTGGCATCACCCAGGGCAATACCTTGGGCAGCACTCAGGATTCGGTGATGACCCGCGGTTTCGGTGACAACCGCAACGGCTCGATCATGCGCGACGGCATGCCGATCGTGCAGGGGCGCGGCATGAACGCCACGGTGGATCGGGTTGAAGTGCTCAAGGGCCCGGCGTCGTTGCTGTACGGCATTCAAGACCCGGGCGGTGTGGTCAACCTGGTCAGCAAGAAACCGGAACTGACGCAATACAATGCCCTGACCTTGCGCGGCTCGACCTACGGCGAAGGCAAAAACGGCAGCGGCGGCACCCTCGACAGCACCGGCCCGCTGGGCGATTCCGGGCTGGCCTATCGCATGGTGCTCGACCACGAAGACGAAGATTACTGGCGCAACTTCGGCACCCACCGCGAAACCCTGATCGCCCCGTCGCTGGCCTGGTTCGGGGAAAGCACCAAGCTGTTGTTCGCCTACGAGCACCGTGAGTTTCTCACGCCGTTCGACCGTGGCACGCTGATCGATCCGCGCACCAATCACCCGCTGGATATCTCGCGCAAGGAACGCCTCGACGAGCCGTTCAACAACATGGAAGGCCGCTCGGATCTGTATCACTTTGAAGCCGACCACGAGCTCAACGATGACTGGAAAGCCCACTTCGGCTATAGCTGGAACCGCGAAACCTACGACGCCAGCCAGGTCCGCGTGACCGCCATCGACACCAAAAAGGGCACGCTGACCCGCAGCATGGACGGCACGCAGAATGCGATCAGCACTGACCGCTTCACCACCGCCAGTCTTGAAGGCAAGGTCAACGTGCTGGGCATGCAGCATGACCTGGTGTTCGGCGTCGATGACGAGTACCGCAAGATCTATCGCGAGGACTTGATCCGCCAGAAAAGCCTGACCACCTTCAGCTACGTCAATCCGGTGTACGGTCGTGAAGTTGCCGGCACGACCGTCAGCGCCCCGGACAGCGCGCAGACTGATGAACTGCGCAGCGATTCGGTGTTCATGCAGGACTCGATTCACCTTAACGATCAGTGGATTCTGGTCGCCGGCGGGCGCTTCCAGGAGTACGACCAGTACGCCGGCAAAGGCGTGCCGTTCAAGGCCAACACCGACAGCAACGGGCAGAAATGGGTGCCGCGCGCCGGTCTGGTGTATCGCTACACCGACGCCTTGTCGTTCTACGGCAGCTACACCGAATCGTTCAAACCCAACTCGACCATCGCCCCGCTGAGCGGCAGCAGCACCGTGCTCGACGGCAGCATCGCGCCGGAAGAAGCCAAGTCGTGGGAGCTGGGGGCGCGGCTGGACATGCCGGGGCGCATGACCGGCAACATCGCCTTGTTCGACATCAAGAAACGCAACGTGCTGGTGGCCAATTCCGAAGGCCCGACGACGATTTACAGCGCGGCTGGCGAGGTGCGTTCTCGAGGGCTGGAAATGGATCTGACCGGTCAGCTGAGCGATCACTGGAGCATGATCGGCAGCTACGCCTACACCGATGCCGAAGTGACCGAAGACCCGGACTACAAAGGCAAGCGTCTGCAAAACGTGGCGAATAATTCCGGTTCATTGTCGGCGGTGTATGACTTCGGCAGTGTGATCGGTGGTGACCAATTACGCGTGGGGGCTGGAGCGCGTTATGTCGGTGAGCGTGCGGGGAACGCGGTGAATGATTTTGATCTGCCGAGCTATACCGTGGCCGATGCATTTGCAACTTACGACACCAAAGTCGAAGGGCAGAAGGTCAAATTTCAGCTGAATGTGAAGAATCTGTTTGACCGCACGTATTACACCTCGGCGGCGAGCCGGTTCTTTGTGTCGATGGGGGATTCGCGGCAGGTTTCGCTGTCGAGCACGTTGGAGTTTTAAGGCACGATCAAAAGCCCCTCACCCTAACCCTCTCCCGGAGGGAGAGGGGACTGACCGTGGGATATTCCAGAGGTACACCGACTTGAACGTGATGCTTTGAATCCATAATCGATTCGGTCATTCAGGTCGATGTATAACGCCAGACACCTCGGTCGGCCCCCTCTCCCTCTGGGAGAGGGCTGGGGTGAGGGGAAAAGGGTTCAACGCAAAAACGCCTGCCGATACTCACCGGGCGTCCCGCCCAACACCTGCTTGAACCGATTGGTGAAATGACTCGCACTGGCAAACCCGCACGCCAGCGCAATCTCACCCAAGGGCAACGCCGTCCCGCGCAACAAATCCCGCGCGCGGCTCAGGCGCCGCGCCAGCACGTATTGATGCGGCGGCAGGCCGAAGCTGGTGCGAAACATCCGCGCAAAGTGGTATTCCGACAGTGCACACAACCCGGCCAATTGTCCGAGGCTGATCGGCTCGGCCAACTGATTGTCGATGAACTCGACCAGTTGCCGACGTTGATGCGGTGCCAATCCACCTTTCAAACGCAGACCCTGACGCGCGCCCACCTGACTGAGCAAGGTATGGCTGATCAATTCATGGGCGAGGCTGCTGGTCAGCAAACGTTCGGCCGGCTCGTCCCAGTTCAGCGTCAGCAACTGCCGGAAGCGCTGCGCCTGTTGCGGGTCTTCGAGGAAGGTCTGCTCGCGCAGTTGCATCTCTCGGGGCTCGCGATCAAGCAGCGTGACGCAACCGAGGGCAAATTGTTCGGCGCTGAAATACAGGTGTGCCAAGCGGATATCACCGTTGATCACCCACCCCGATTCATGATCGGCCGGCAGGATGCACAGCTTGTCCGGCCCGCCTTTTTGCCCGGGTTGATCGCGACGGAATGTGCCGGTACCACCGGCGATGTAGCAGGACAGAGTGTGGTGGCTCGGCGCTTCATAATCCTGCGCATCGTGGTGGTTGGTCCACAAAGCGGCAGACAAGCCGTCTCCAAGCTCGGCGCTGTGCACAAGGCGTGCGTTGGGCGAGCTGTTTAGCGCTTGAAAGACTTGCAGGGTATCGATGGCGGCCATAGTCGGTTCTCTTCAACGCCTTGCATCCTACTCCGTAGGTGCCGCGCTGCCAGCCTGCCGCCAGACAAAAGCGCAAGATTCTGCAAGCGCGAAAACCTGGCTCGGGCAGACACTCAAGGCCTACCGAGGAGTGTGTGCCATGAACCTGTCGTTGTATTTATTGACCGTGCTGATCTGGGGCACCACCTGGATTGCCCTGAAATGGCAGCTGGGCGTGGTGGCGATTCCGGTGTCGATCGTCTATCGCTTCGGCCTTGCTGCGCTGGTGTTGTTTGCGTTGTTGCTGCTCAGTCGCCGGCTGCAACCGATGAACCGCCGTGGGCATCTGATCTGCGTGGCGCAGGGTTTGTGTCTGTTTTGCGTCAACTTCATGTGCTTCCTGACCGCCAGTCAGTGGATCCCCAGCGGACTGGTCGCGGTGGTGTTTTCCACCGCAACCTTGTGGAACGCGCTGAATGCGCGGGTGTTCTTTGGCCAGCGCATCGCGCGCAATGTGCTGATGGGCGGTGCGCTGGGGCTGTTCGGCCTGGGCATGTTGTTCTGGCCGGAACTGGCCGGGCATCAGGCCAGCCCGCAAACCTTGCTTGGTCTCGGTCTGGCGTTGTGCGGCACGTTGTGTTTCTCGGCGGGCAACATGCTCTCGAGTCTGCAGCAGAAGGCCGGTCTCAAACCTCTGACCACCAACGCCTGGGGCATGGCCTATGGTGCGGCGATGCTGTCGGTGTGGTGCCTGTTCAAAGGCATTCCATTCGACATGGATTGGAGTCCGCGTTACGTCGGTGCGCTGCTGTATCTGGTGATCCCCGGTTCCGTCATTGGTTTCACCGCGTATCTGACGCTGGTCGGGCGCATGGGGCCGGAGCGGGCGGCTTACTGCACGGTGTTGTTTCCAGTGGTGGCGCTGAACGTCTCGGCGTTCGCTGAAGGTTATCAATGGACAGCGCCGGCGCTGGTCGGGCTGGTGTTAGTGATGCTGGGCAATGTGCTGGTGTTTCGTAAACCGAAAGCAGTGGCGGCGCCGGTGCAGGGAAAGTTGGCTTGAAATAAACGAGCGCTGAACTTCAGCGCTCGACTTTCAAGGTGATGTAAATCATCACCGGGAAGATGAAATCTACGATATGTCGCGCCCAGTCCTTGGCATTCCATGATTGCGAAGTATCCATGTCAAACCATTCGACACCTACGGTTTGCAGGCAGACGTAATAAATGAAGATTGCCGCCAGTATGCCCATGATCGAAAACTTCTTCGCCTCGTGAAATGCTTCTGCGGAGGCGTTGATATTTCGATACAGCTGATAGGTGCCAATCAGGCACAACACTGTGTATGTCACTTCAAGGGTGATGATGAACCAGTAGATCCGGTGGTGAATCATCGGCGATTCAATGGCTCGATACTTGATGGTTTCACTGGCAGTGGTGGTGTCCATGCTCAGGATGTGCGCCACGTAAGTGTAGTTTGAGTCATAGTCGGTGAAGTTGTGGATCATCACCAGCAGGCCAAAGAAACTGATGTAGGCCATCAATATAACTTTGCTGTATCGGATAAGTTTGTCGGTGGTCAGGGTATTCAATGTTTTGGCTCTCCATAGCGCTTGTCGATTATTCGGCAGCCAGGCAGAGCTTATAATGCTGTTGTTTAAATTGGTTTGTTGTTCAATTTCAAGTTGTGTATGGCAATAACTAACGGGCAAGTGCGATGTTGCACTTGCCCGTACTTTTTTATCCGCGCCAGACTTGCGGGTTGACCAGATCCTGCGGGCGTTCGCCGAGCAGGGCGCTACGCAGATTGGCCAGTGCACGATTGGCCATGGCTTCGCGGGTTTCATTTGTCGCCGAGCCGATGTGCGGCAGGGTCACGGCATTGCTGAGCTGGAACAGCGGCGACTCGGCCAGCGGTTCTTTTTCGTAAACGTCGAGGCCGGCGCCACGAATGCGCTTGTTTTGCAGGGCCTCGATCAGGGCCGGTTCATCGACGACCGGGCCACGGGAGATGTTCACCAGGATGGCGTCGGGCTTCATCAGCGCCAGTTCGCGATGGCTGATCAGGTGACGGGTCTTGTCGCTGAGCGGCACTACCAGGCAGACGAAATCGGCCTCGGCGAGCAGTTGATCGAGGCTGCGAAATTGCGCGCCGAGTTGTTCTTCGAGTTCGGTTTTGCGGCTGTTGCCGCTGTAGATAATCGGCATGTTGAAACCGAAGTGGCCACGGCGGGCGACGGCGGCGCCGATGTTGCCCATGCCGACGATGCCGAGGGTTTTACCGTGGACGTCACAGCCGAACAAAGGCGCGCCGACGCTGGCCTGCCATTGGCCGGACTTGGTCCAGGCGTCGAGTTCGGCGACGCGGCGGGCGCTGCTCATGATCAGGGCGAAGGCGAGGTCGGCGGTGCTTTCGGTGAGCACGTCGGGGGTGTTGGTGAGCATGATTCCGCGTTGGTTGAAGTAGTCGAGGTCGTAGTTGTCGTAGCCGACGGAGACGCTTGAGACCACTTCGAGTTTTGTCGCGGTTTCGAGTTGGGCCTTGCCGAGTTTGCGGCCGACGCCGATGAGGCCGTGGGCGTGGGGCAGGGCTTCGTTGAATTGGGCGTTGATGTCGCCGTTCTTTGGGTTGGGGACGATGACGTCGAACTCTTGCTGCAGGCGTTCGATCATGGGCGGGGTGATGCGGCTGAAGGCCAGGACAGTTTTTTTCATCGTTTTTGGCTCTTGTTCGGGCTTGATACCAAGCACGCTAACATTTCTGGCTTAGGGTTGTCTTGGCGGCCTCTGGGCCGACCATGTTGGGGTTGTTCGGTGTGTATATCCGTTTCTTCGGTAACGGCGGCTTAGGGTTTCGCCCTGACGGCGACTCACTTTTTTTACAAACGCCTAAAAAAAGTAAGCAAAAAAACGCTTGCTCCTACGTGCGGCCCGCTCGCTGGGGCTCGGGGTTCCTTCGCTGCGGGATCGATCCGGGCGCAGCGTCTACGGTTTGCTTCGCTGCACCTCCTCTCGCTGTGTTTGGC
>NZ_UTHA01000291.1 GCF_900582195.1 Pseudomonas viridiflava | reverse complement strand
AAACAAGTACAGTCTTAAATGTTACAAAACGAAGCCGGTACAGTTACCATTTCATGTATGCCGTATGGCGTTTCAACGCGGTATTGCAATAGCAAGCCGGACAGCGCTGATATAGGCTGGACGCCTGATCGGCCTGGTACACATCCTGTGCCTCCCGCAACTTCTGCCTGCAACTCCATCTGACGGAATTCGACCATGTCCCTGCTACGTACCTTTGGCGCTGCCGTTCTGCTGACTGCCGCTGCCGCAAGCGCCAACGCCTCCAGCTCCATCGTGACGACCGATACAGTCG
>NZ_UTHA01000173.1 GCF_900582195.1 Pseudomonas viridiflava | reverse complement strand
ACCTCCACTGCGCTCAATTTCGGCGATAACGGTGAGTGCGTCGGCTATCTGGTCGGCAAGCCGCATCACGGCCTGAGCTACATGTTCCAGATGATGAACGAAGCGCGCATCGGCGTCGGCATGGGCGCGGTCATGCTCGGTTACGCAGGCTATCTGTACTCGCTCGATTACGCCCGCGAGCGGCCGCAGGGTCGGCTGCCGGACAACAAGAGCCCGGACAGCGCACCCGTGTCGATCATCCAGCACACCGACGTGCGGCGCATGCTGCTGACCCAAAAAGC
>NZ_UTHA01000172.1 GCF_900582195.1 Pseudomonas viridiflava | reverse complement strand
GGTAGTGATAATGCAGTCTGCATGCCAAGCTGAAATAGATAAAAAAACTATTAAAATCAATGGTTTATAAATCGAAAAAAAGTGGTCTTCAGTGCGTTTTGCAATGGTGGCTTTTTGTAGGATTGCAAAATGCATGATTGGTTTATTCGGCAGCGTTTCGTAGCGACATCGGCTACAGCTCTGGAGGTCAATGACGACATGACAAAAGCGGTGCATGCCGCTAAGATGCACGCCGTCCTCGCTGGCACCGATCGGTGTGCTGGCACGCAGTGTCTCAG
>NZ_UTHA01000168.1 GCF_900582195.1 Pseudomonas viridiflava | reverse complement strand
TTCGAAGTGTTTGAAAAACTGCGTCGCGAGCGTTTGATTCCTTGAATCATCGCGCATAATCGGAGCCGGCCGGGATGACCCGGCCGGTCCCACGCATTGACAGGAAACCCTCATGAGAATGCTTGTAGCCGCAGCCTTTGCGACCCTGAGCCTGAGCGCCGTTGCGGCTCAACCCGCACCGATTCTGTCAGGTTGCAAACTTGTCGAGCAGCGTGCACTTGAAGGCAGGACCGGTGGTACGATCACCGACAAAAATGAAGCACATATTTCGACACGAGCCAGTGTTTTGCAGGCGGACATCGGTAGCCTTTACAGAGCGGGATATCTGCCGCAAAAGCAGGCTGACCAGTTGTACAACCGCATCGAGAAAATCCGCTCCGACAGCGCAGGTTTCGTGAAGACCCAGGGTTTTCTC
>NZ_UTHA01000159.1 GCF_900582195.1 Pseudomonas viridiflava | reverse complement strand
GGAACGACCTTGGTGCGACGGATTGGTGGAGTGGCCTTCAGGCACAGGCGACCGCTTGCATCGACACCGAGCATCTCGGCGTCCTGCAATTCGTCGGCTGTGGACAGCGTCAGGCGACGGCCTACCGAAGCCTGTGCGGCCTCGGCAGTGTCGGTGAATGGCTGCGCCGAAAGGCGTTCGTGCAACTCGGCGAAGGATTTGCAGCCGGCCAGTTCGGCCCGCTGCTCGTCGCTCATCGGTAAATGCGCCAGGTACTCGTTCAGAGACACTGGCACCGATAGAGAATTACTCATCGCTCGGCAACTGATAGCTCCACGTCTCGGTCATGACTTGCAACGTCTTGGCCGGTTCCGGATGGGTGGGCGCGGC
>NZ_UTHA01000105.1 GCF_900582195.1 Pseudomonas viridiflava | reverse complement strand
CTTATCCACACACCTTGTCCGGCGGCATGAAAGCGCGTGTGGCCATCGCCCGGGCGCTGGCGATGCAGCCCAAAATCTTGTTGATGGACGAACCCTTCGCCGCACTCGATGCCCTGACGCGTCGCAAGATGCAAGAAGAGTTGCTGGAGCTGTGGGACGAAGTGCGCTTCACCCTGTTGTTCGTCACCCATTCCATCGAAGAAGCGCTGGTGGTGGGCAATCGCATTCTGCTGTTGTCGCCACATCCCGGACGCGCGCGTGCCGAGATCAACAGCCATCAGTACGACCTGAAAAGCC
>NZ_UTHA01000096.1 GCF_900582195.1 Pseudomonas viridiflava | reverse complement strand
GGGGGGGGGGGGGGGGGGGGGGGGGGGGGGGGGGGGGGGGGGGGGGGGGGGGGGGGGGGGGGGGGGGGGGGGGGGGGGGGGGGGGGGGGGGGGGGGGGGGGGGGGGGGGGGGGGGGGGGGGGGGGGGG
>NZ_UTHA01000167.1 GCF_900582195.1 Pseudomonas viridiflava | reverse complement strand
GCATGGCCAGACACTGTTCACGCTGGCTGCGCAAGGCGACCAGTTCGCTGTCGCGCACGGTCGGGTTGACCGCCTGCAGGGCCGTCAGGCGCGCCAGTTCCTCTTCGGTATCAGCAGCCAGACGACGTTGCGCTTCAGCCACGCGCTCGGCGTGTTTCGGCATGATCTTTTCTTCGCCCGCGTTGATCCGTAGCGTCAGCACGTCGCGCTGGGCCTGAATGAACTTGTTGGCGCTGGCACGTGGCACGCTTTCGAGCTGATCGTTAAGGGTGTTGAACGACACACGGCTCGACAGATCATTGCCGTTCGGATCAAGCAGGCAGCGCAGTGCGGCCGGTGGCAGG
>NZ_UTHA01000166.1 GCF_900582195.1 Pseudomonas viridiflava | reverse complement strand
GGCTTTCGGGTCGCTAACAGTAACAGCTTGTCCCGACAGGAAAAAGACTGGAGAAGGGCGCATGACTGGAGAACAACAGAGTGCAGGTGTTCAGGTCAATTTCGGGCGGTAATACGGAGGCTTTCCTGGATCATGCCGATGCAGGGCATCGGCATGATCCGGAGCAGTTCATCAGTGTGGCAGATAGACCGTGAGGGTCTGGCCGGGCTTGAGGGCCTGGCCGGTACGCGGGTTCCAGCGCTTGAGATGTTGCATCTCGACGTTGAAGCGCTTGGCGACCAGATACATCGAGTCACCTTTCTGGATCTTGTA
>NZ_UTHA01000084.1 GCF_900582195.1 Pseudomonas viridiflava | reverse complement strand
GTTGCACCTGGGCCAGCGCACTCAGCCGACGCAGCACTTCCTTGCCCGAACGCGGCTGTACGGTGATGCCGACATACGCCTGCAAACCGCCATCGACCACCCGCTGGCCGAGACGCACGCCGTAGCCGGTGATCACTTTGGTGCTCTCCAGCCGTGCCAGACGCGACGTGACCGTGGTCCGCGCAATGCCAAGCTGGCGGGCCAGTGTCGCGACACTTTCGCGGGCATTGATCTGCAAGGCGGCGATCAGCTTGCGGTCGATTTCGTCCAGTACTGGCGGGTGGGAAGTGGACACTGCTATCTCCATCAAAAGAACTACAGGCTACTGACGAAACACTTTTTGCGGGAGGCCTCCCACAGCCGTAAG
>NZ_UTHA01000163.1 GCF_900582195.1 Pseudomonas viridiflava | reverse complement strand
GGCCGGAAGCGTCGTTCGAATACTTCGCGGATGGCCTGATGGTCGTCGAAAACGGCTACATCACTTCGCTCGGCCACGCGGAAGACCTGCTGGCGAACCTGGATGACGATGTCGAGCTGATCGAATACACGGACGCCCTCATCACCCCCGGCTTCATCGACACTCACATCCACCTGCCGCAGACCGGCATGATCGGTGCGTATGGCGAGCAACTGCTGGACTGGCTCAACACTTACACCTTTCCCTGCGAGCGCCAGTTCGCCGATCCTGAGCATTCGGCGCAGGTCGCGGATATCTTCATCAAGGAACTGCTGCGCAACGGCACCACGACGGCGCTGGTGTTCGGCAGCGTGCACAAGGAGTCGGTCGAGGCGTTCTTCAGCACC
>NZ_UTHA01000077.1 GCF_900582195.1 Pseudomonas viridiflava | reverse complement strand
ACATAATGTTCAGCCAGGTCCAGGTCTCCATTCAAAAACGCTCGCAAGGCCGAACAGCGTGGACGCAGCCAAGGGCAATACCAGTCAAGATCGCTATTCGCCCAGTCGTCCCACAAGTGCTTGGCGTCCCGATTCAGATACGCCCGGACGAAAGCGAACTCAATGCGCAATAGCGTGATCTGCGTGCCCATACCCTCGAGTGACTGCGCATACTCCTGCAACAACGCCCCAAGATCCTGTTCCAGTTGTGTTGCCGCCTCGAAGTTACTTTGGTTTAGCAAGGCGCTAAGCCGATAGCTGATGGCAATCAACGGTTGAGGCATCGCTCCTTGGGACAACTGTGCGAGGTCGGCACCCGGCAGTTGCTCACAGGGCACTCCTGCAACT
>NZ_UTHA01000161.1 GCF_900582195.1 Pseudomonas viridiflava | reverse complement strand
GTCATGCCCTCTTCAGCCAGGCCGACCATGGTGTCGAGTACTTCCTTGACCACTTCCGGATCGAGTGCCGAGGTCGGCTCGTCGAACAGCATGATCTTGGGCTTCATGCACAGCGCACGGGCAATCGCCACACGCTGCTGCTGACCGCCGGAGAGCTGGCCCGGGAATTTGTGCGCCTGCTCTGGAATGCGGACGCGCTCCAGGTAATGCATGGCGATTTCTTCGGCTTTCTTCTTCGGCATCTTGCGAACCCACATCGGCGCCAGCGTGCAGTTCTGCAGGATGGTCAGGTGCGGGAACAGGTTGAAATGCTGAAACACCATGCCGACTTCACGGCGGATGGTTTCGATCTGCTTCAGGTCCGAGGTCAGCTCGGTTCCGTCAACGATAATCCGGCCCTGCTGGTGCTCTTCCAGACGGTTCAGGCAGCGAATGGTGGTCGACTTGCCTGAACC
>NZ_UTHA01000160.1 GCF_900582195.1 Pseudomonas viridiflava | reverse complement strand
GCTTTCCACCGGCCACTTCCCGCCAACTTGCGAGAGCGTTTCAGTTTCAGTACTGACTCGTCAATTCCTGTTGCCTTTCACCCGGCGCCTGAACCTCGGTGCGAGCAACGGCTGTTTTACACCCGCAGCGACTACAAAAAGAATCATTTTCTTTGAAAAATGTTCATTTTTTTGATTAATTCTGTGGCGTTCCTCAGTGAAAAATCTATGATGCGTCAATCCGCCGACTCACTCTCGAGAGTGAATGAACGAAAAAGCGGGGGTCTGTACAGGGTTTAGTTTTGCGCGCACCGCGGTCAAAACACGGATTCGCCTGTACAGATCGGGCAAGCAAGGACATGGGCAAATCACGCAAAACCAGGGAAGGAATCAAACAATGGCAGTCATTACTGAACCGCTCCAGAAACAGGCTGACTTGTTGCGACGTGGCCTGGCAGATCTGCGTGCAGAAGATGCCGAACTGGCGGCCATTCTCGACGCGGAAGTCACGCGTCAACAGCACACGCTTTCGTTGATTTCCTCCTCCTGCGCCGTGCAGCCACGAACCTTGGTGGCGTCTGCTTCAGTACTGGTCAACGTGACCGCTGAAGGCATGCCCGGCAAACGCAACAGCGCAGGGTGCGAAAACGTCGAACGGGTCGAATCGCTGGCCATCCGCAGGGCGCGGCAACTGTTCGCGGCTCGATACGCCAACGTACAGCCACACTCAGCGACGAACGCCATTTACCAGGTGCTCACGGCCTTGCTTGAGCCGGGCGATACCTTGCTGGGCATGGCAGTGGAACACGGTGGGCATCTCACGCATGGCAGCCTCGCCGCGTTTTCCGGTGCCTACTACAAGGCGATCCAGTACGGCACAACATCCGACGGCCTCATCGATTACGACAAGGTACGCCTGCTGGCGCTCGCCCATCGCCCACGCGTGATCCTCTGCGGCGCTACCGCCTATTCGCGCGCGGTGGACTTCAAGCGGTTTCGCGAAATCGCCGATGAAGCCGGGGCCATCCTGCTCGCGGACATTTCGCACATTGCCGGGCTTGTCTCCACCGGGCGCCATCCAAGTCCGATCGACGCCGCCCACGTCACCGTCACCTGCACGCACAAGCAACTCGCCGGGCCTCGGGGCGGCTTGATCCTCAGCGGTGCTGACGCGAACAGCAAGATTCCCGGCTTGCGGACTACGTTCTCTCGCCTGCTTGAGCAAGCCGTTTACCCACGAATGCAGGGCGCGCCCGCCGCCAACATGATCGCGGCCAAGGCTGCCGCTCTGGGTTATGCAATGTCGGCAGAATTCGATGCCTGCATGGCGCAGATCCGCCGTACGGCGGATGAAATGGCTCAGGCGTTTCAGGCACAGGACTATGAAGTGGTCGGCGGCTGCAGTGAGAACCATACGGTGCTGGTTCGTTTGCGTGCCGGCATGACGGGCGCCATCGCGGAGGCGGCGCTGGGGCACTGCGGGATCATCGTCAGCAAACATCGTGTACCCGACGATTCCCGCTCGGCACTCGTTACCAGCGGACTGCGCATCGGCACCGGCGCGCTGGCGCAACGTCGGGTCGATGTCCACGGCAGCCGTCAGATCGTCAATTTGATCGGACGGATTCTGAATACGGTAGCGCCGCTCGGCGAACAGGATTACACACTGGAACCCTTGCTCCTTGCGCAGTTTCGTGCAGAGGTTGAAACCTTGTGCAGGGACTATCCGGTCGCCGACTACCTATAGCCCATCAAACTGTTCACTCATAAAAAACCCGGCACTCAGGCCGGGTTTTGTGTTTCTGCGTCAGCGCTTACTTGGCAGCACCTGCCGCGTGCACGGCCTGCTGCGCACCGCGCTTGTTCTTGATCACGTAGCAGACCCACATGAACACGACCCACACCGGAATCGCATACACCGAGATCTGAATGCCCGGAATCAACAGCATCACGCCAAGGATGAACGCGACGAACGCCAGACAGATGAAGTTGCCGTACGGGTACCACAGCGCCTTGAACAGCGGCGTCTGCCGGGTCTTGTTCATGTGCTGGCGGAACTTGAAGTGCGAGAAGCTGATCATCGCCCAGTTGATCACCAGCGTCGCAACCACCAGCGACATCAGCAGTTCCAGCGCGTGCTGCGGGATCAGGTAGTTGAGCAGCACAGCGACCAGTGTCACCGCGGCCGAAGCCAGGATCGACCGCACCGGCACACCGCGCTTGTCGATCTTCGCCAGCCCTTTCGGCGCATCGCCCTGCTCGGCCATGCCCAGCAGCATGCGGCTGTTGCAGTAGGTGCCGCTGTTGTACACCGACAACGCTGCGGTCAGGACCACGAAGTTGAGGATGTGCGCGGCGGTGTTGCTGCCGAGCATTGAGAACACTTGCACGAACGGGCTGCCGCTGTACGAATCGCCGGACGCGTTGAGGGTTTCCAGCAGACTGTCCCACGGCGTCAGCGACAGCAGGATGACCAGCGCACCGATGTAGAAAATCAGGATCCGGTAGATCACCTGGTTGATCGCTTTCGGGATCACGGTTTTCGGCTTGTCCGCTTCAGCAGCGGTGAAACCGAGCATTTCCAGACCGCCGAAGGAGAACATGATGATCGCCATGGCCATCACCAGACCGCTCACCCCGTTCGGGAAGAAACCACCGTGGGACCACAGGTTTGTCACCGAAGCCTGCGGGCCGCCATTGCCGCTGACCAGCAGATAACTGCCGAGCGCAATCATGCCGACGATCGCCACGACCTTGATGATCGCGAACCAGAACTCGGCTTCACCGAAGACTTTGACGTTGGCCAGGTTGATCGCGTTGATCAGCACGAAGAAGGCTGCCGCTGAAACCCAGGTCGGGATGTCCGGCGCCCAGTAGTGGATGTATTTGCCGACCGCAGTCAGCTCCGACATGCCCACCAGAATGTACAGAATCCAGCAGTTCCAGCCCGAGAGGAAACCGGCAAAGCCGCCCCAATACTTGTGCGCGAAATGGCTGAAGGAACCGGCCACCGGCTCTTCGACGATCATCTCGCCGAGCTGGCGCATGATCATGAAGGCGATGAAGCCGCAGATGGCGTAGCCGAGGATCATCGACGGGCCGGCGGATTTCAGTACCCCGGCCGAGCCGAGGAACAATCCGGTACCGATCGCGCCGCCGAGGGCGATCAGTTGAATATGGCGATTTTTCAGGCCGCGTTTCAGCTCGCCTGATTGCGAGGGTTGTCCACTCATGAAAAAGGTCTCACGCAAGGTTTGATGATGTTCAGTAGACGTTGCTGCAAGGTTGCGATTTCAAGCAGCCCCGATCAAACCCCAGCGCAGGCACCAGGAGTTCAGCTTATTTACAACGGTCATGCGTCACCTGTTTGTTTTTATCTGTGACGAAATCGAACCCGAAACGCTTGTGGCGCCACGGAGTGAACAAGGCGGATAGCCTTGAGATTTGCGCGATTACGCAGAGGGTCACAGTTAAAACGCGGCGCATTGTACACCGCTAACCCCCTGCTGCCAGACCCCGCTGGATCAGCGTGTCGGTTGCCGGGATTGCGTGTGTCCGCCTCGAGACACTCGAGCGGCTGCAAAAATTGAGTCAGGCCTTTGCAGGCCATCGGCGTGGACGAGGAAAAAACCGTCCCACGGAGAGAGATGGAGATCAGTCACGGCGTTCATTGCGCCTCCTTCTTGTTATGCGCCTGCACGACAGGCATGGGGCGCATCTCACCCTGCAAACGGCGCTGAAACAAGCGTGCCAGAGCCTTGCATGGCCCTAGGCAGGGCTGGCTTCGGCAGCTTTTCCTTACAGAGTTCGCCGGAGGCGGTTTTGACGCGGCTTTCCCGACTTTTTCGTAAATATTTCTTTACGATGCGTAACGAAGAATTTCCACTTCAGAAGATTCTGTCGGACGTCTGCAAATTGACGGTAGCTAGCTTGCTAATGAAAACGCCGACTTAGTTTTTTGTTTTTAAATGAGAAAAACACAACGAAAAAAC
>NZ_UTHA01000189.1 GCF_900582195.1 Pseudomonas viridiflava | reverse complement strand
GCTGGAAAAGACGCTGGGCGCGGTCGAGGCCACGCGGCTCAACACTGCGCTGGGTGCGGCGCCTGCGCTGGTGTTCGCGACCATCGATAAGTACAACATCGATTGCCAGGACACCCGCACCGGCAACCTGCACATGGCTCATAACGCCAAAGGTCTTGCCGATTTGCGCAGTCGCGCCGAGCAGTGGCAGCGCCGGGGTGCCCATGTCGAGTTGCTGACCGGCAAGCCCTGCGAAGACGCCTGCGGTACGGATAAGGCCGCCGGAGCGCTGCTTGACCATCGTGCG
>NZ_UTHA01000203.1 GCF_900582195.1 Pseudomonas viridiflava | reverse complement strand
CTCCAGCAGCGGACGACTCCACTCAGGTGCCAGCACATCGATCTGGCACTCGGGATGACGCTGGTTCAGGCACTGGAACAGCGTTTGGGCCATCACATGTCACCGACCCAGCTAGGCCCAACGATCAGAATATTCATGTTTCATCCAAAAACGACCGGAAACGATCAGGGGGGCCGATCAGACTGCGTGACGTTCCCACACAACCTGTCGCCTCCCTGTCATAGCTTTATATAGTCTTGTTGTGAACGAACGGCATGTCGTCCGTTCAGCTCAACCCCATCTGCGCCCAGATCCGCATCACTTCACGCCGCTC
>NZ_UTHA01000156.1 GCF_900582195.1 Pseudomonas viridiflava | reverse complement strand
CCCAACACCCCTGGCACGCCGCACGCCAGTTCCAGCATGTGCGTGCTGACATCGCTGGGCAGTTCCTCGTCCATCAGCACGGAAACGGTTTCCCTGGCGATCTGAAAAGCACTCCACAGAATGTACAGCGCGATGCCTAGCCCGAAATAGGCATCCAGTTGCTGCCAGCCGAAGTACGCCAGCGTCAGCGCCAGCAGGACACTGGCGTTGAGCAGCAAGTCCGAACGGTAGTGCAGGGAGTCAGCCCGTATCGCGGCAGACCCGGTCGCCTTGATCACCCGGCTTTGCAGGGTCAGCAGTGCCAGCGTCAGCGCAATGGACACCACCATCACGATCATGCCCAGCAATGGCGCGCCCAGTGGCTCCGGGTTCTGA
>NZ_UTHA01000151.1 GCF_900582195.1 Pseudomonas viridiflava | reverse complement strand
TTTCAGTTATCACTCCTATCAGGGTGAGCTGTTTCCAACCAACATTCGTGCACGCGCCGTGGGCTTCTGCTACTCATTCAGTCGCCTGTCGACGGTTTTCAGCAGTCTGCTCATCGGGATATTTCTGGAGCATTTCGGCACACCGGGCGTTCTGGCGTTCATCGTCAGCAGCATGCTGATCGTGATCATCACCATCGGTGGTTTCGGCCCTCGTACCCGCAATCTGGCGCTGGAAAACATCGCCCATCGCTAGATCACGCAGACAGTGGGCTCAGGCCTGAGCCCGCTCCACATCGGTCACGCCAAAGTGTTCTG
>NZ_UTHA01000184.1 GCF_900582195.1 Pseudomonas viridiflava | reverse complement strand
CCGTGATACAGATAGTTCAATTGTCTTTAAATATTTGATTTAAAAGGATTTTTTAAAAATAAAAAAGCTGGCACGCACACTGCAATATCCCTTGCATCTTCAACCCATCGCAAGGAATTGAAAAATGACCGACATGAATAAAGAAGCCATCTCTGTACTCAATGACCTGATTGAAACCTGCAAGGACGGTCAGGAAGGGTTCAAGACTTGCGCTGAAGACATCAAGCATCCAGAACTGAAAACCCTGTTTGTGACTCGCTCCGCCGATTGCGCCACCGCTGCAGCAGAACTGCAAGCCGAAGTTCGCAAGCTGGGCGGCGATCCGGAAACCTCCACCAGCGTCAGCGGTGACCTGCACCGTCGCTGGGTCGACGTCAAAGCCATGTTCACCGGCAAAGACGAAGAGGCTGTGCTGAACGAAGCCGAGCGCGGTGAAGACCATGCGCTGAAGGCTTATCGCGAAGCCATCGAGAAAATCAACAAGCACAACCTGGTAGGTATTCGTGATCTGGTTGAACGCCAGTACCACGGCGTGCAACGCAATCACGACCAGGTGAAAGCGCTGCGTAACCAGGCTCGTGCACGTTCGTAAGCGTTCGCCGGGTAGAAAAAACGCCAGCTAGTCTGGCGTTTTTTTATGTCTGGGGGGAAAGCCAAAGCAAGAGCCCCTCACCCTAGCCCTCTCCCGGAGGGAGAGGGGACTGACCAAGGTGTTCTTTCGAGGTACGCCGACCTGAGATATCGAGTCGAACTCAGGTTCTGAACGACATAAAGATCGGCTCCCTTTCCCCCTCGCCCCCCTGGGGGAGAGGGCTGGGGTGAGGGGGAAAAGCTCTACCTGACACCCCACTAATCAATCAGCCAATGCTAATCGCCGGCAGCGTCGGCAACGTCACCGTCTGCTGCTTGCGCGGCGCCAGAATCTCCGCTTCACCATCCACCACCAGCTCATCACGCTGGTTGAACACACGAGTGGCAATGCGCACGCGAAACTTCGGCAGCTTCTCGAGAATTTCCAGACGCACTGTCAGCGTGTCACCGATCTTCACCGGTTTCTGAAAGCTCATCTGCTGGCCGATATAAATAGTGCCCGGCCCAGGCAGCTCGCAGGCTACCGCAGCACTGATCAACGCACCGCTGAACATACCGTGGGCGATACGCTCCTTGAACATGCTCGCGGCGGCAAACTCGGCGTCCAGGTGCACCGGGTTGTGGTCGCCCGACATCGCGGCAAACAGTTGAATGTCACGTTCTTCGACGGTTTTGCTGTAGCTGGCGGTCTGGCCGACTTCGAGGGCTTCGTAAGGGGTGTTGGTAACCTGGGTCATCGGTCTCGATTCCTGTGACGGATTCAGTGAATCCACAAAAAATTATTCGCTGCGCTGAGGGCGCGGATGGCTCAGGGCCTGATCGATCCAGGCCAGCACATCAGCGATCACTTCGTCGCGGTTGGTTTCGTTGAACAATTCGTGCCGCGCCTGCGGGTAGATCTTCAGTTGCAGGTGCTGGCTGCCGGCCGAGCGCAACGCATTGGCCAGATCTGTCAGACGCTTGCCCTCACTCACCGGATCACATTCGCCGCCGATTACCAGCAGCGGCAGGCCCGGATCGATCTGGGCGAGATTGGACGCTTTGCTGATCTGCTGCAAGCCGCCGAGCAGGTCGATCCACAGTTGATTGGTGCAACGAAAGCCGCACAACGGGTCGTTGGCGTACCGGTCGACTTCGGCGGGATCACGACTCAGCCAGTCAAAGCGCGTGCGTACCGGTTTGAATTTGTTGTTGAACGAGCCGAACGACAGCCATTCGATCAGTGCACTGCGACCCTTGCCACCCTGACGGAGTTTTTCCAGGCGGGCGATCTGCCGCGCAGCGCGGTACAGCGCAACGGGCTGAAAGTTTGAACCACTAAGAATCGCCCCGTACAGGCTGGCGCTGTGATGCAGCAAATAACCTTGGGCGAGGTAGCTGCCCATGCTGTGGCCCAACAGGATGATCGGCACGCCGGGGTGTTGTTGCCCGATGTGCTGATTGAGGCTGGCCAGATCACCGATGGCTTTGCACCAGCCGTCGTCATCGGCGAAGTGGCCAAGGGTGCCGTGATTGGCGGTTTTGCCATGTCCGCGCAAATCCGGGGCGTACACGCCATATCCTTTGTCGCAAAACGTGTCGGCCAGTCGCGCATAGCGGCCGCTGTGTTCCGCCATCCCATGGGCCAGAAGGATCACCGCTTTCAATGGCGCGGCGGGCAGCCATTGATTGACGAAGAGGCGGCTGCGGTCACTCGCGTCCAGCCATAGGGTGTCGTGGATCATGGCGATTCCTTTGCTCAGAGTCGGATCATTGTATAGCGCGTCTGATCAGCCCACGCCACGGCTGGAAGATTCACACGGTCAATGACGGCTTTGTCCATATTTGCCTCAATGGCCATAGCTGCTAGTGTCCGTGAAGCTCCGCTTTTTCAGAAATGACAGAAAGCGGCCCCGGATCGGCTCAGGTAAAGAGGACAAGAACAATGCAACCTGATTTCTGGAACGATAAACGCCCGGCTGGCGTACCGCTGGACATCGACATGGGTGAGTTCAAGTCGGTGATCGAGGTGTTCGAGCGTTCCTGCAAGAAGTTCGCCGATCGCCCGGCGTTCAGCAATATGGGCATCACCCTGACCTACGCCGAGCTAGAGCGCCAGAGCGCCGCCTTCGCCGGTTACCTGCAGGCGCATACCGATCTGGTGCCGGGGGATCGCATCGCCGTGCAGATGCCCAACATCCTGCATTACCCGATTGCCGTATTCGGTGCACTGCGTGCCGGGCTGATCGTGGTCAACACCAACCCGCTGTACACCGCGCGGGAGATGCGCCATCAGTTCAAGGATTCCGGGGCACGGGCGCTGGTGTACCTGAACATGTTCGGCCAGAAAGTCCAGGAAGTGCTGCCCGACACCGACATTCAATACCTGATCGAAGCGAAGATGGGCGATCTGATGCCCACCGCCAAGGGCTGGCTGGTCAACACCGTGGTCAGCAAAGTAAAGAAAATGGTCCCGGCGTATTCGCTGCCGCAGGCGATCTCCTTCAAGAGTGCGCTGCGCATGGGCCGCGGCCTGGGGATCAAGCCGCTGAAGGTCAGCCTCGACGACATCGCCGTGCTGCAATACACCGGCGGCACCACCGGGCTGGCGAAGGGCGCGATGCTGACCCACGGCAATCTGGTGGCGAACATGCAGCAAGTGCGCGCCTGTCTCGCGCAACTCGGCCCGGACGGCCAGCCGCTGCTGCGCGAAGGCCAGGAAGTGATGATCGCGCCGCTGCCGCTGTATCACATCTATGCCTTCACGGCGAACTGCATGTGCATGATGGTTTCCGGCAACCACAACGTGCTGATCACCAACCCGCGTGACATTGCCGGCTTCATCAAGGAGCTGAAGAACTGGCGCTTCTCCGCGCTGTTGGGCCTGAACACGTTGTTCGTGGCGCTGATGGATCACCCGGATTTCAAGACCCTCGATTTCTCCAGCCTGAAGCTCACCAACTCCGGCGGTACCGCGCTGGTCAAAGCCACCGCCGAGCGCTGGGAGCAGATGACCGGTTGCCGCATCACCGAAGGTTACGGCCTGACCGAAACTTCACCGGTGGCTTGCACCAATCCGTACGGCGATCAATCGCGGCTGGGCACGGTCGGTTTGCCGGTGCCGGGCACGTTGCTGAAAATCATCAACGATGACGGTGTCGAGCAGCCGATGGGCGAGCGCGGCGAGTTGTGCATCAAGGGCCCGCAGATCATGAAGGGCTACTGGCACAAGCCTGAGGCCACTGCCGAAGTGCTGGATGCCGAGGGCTGGTTCAAGTCCGGCGATATTGCGGTGATCGATCCGGACGGTTTTGTGCGCATTGTCGATCGCAAGAAGGACATGATCATCGTCTCCGGTTTCAACGTTTATCCGAATGAAATCGAAGACGTGGTGATGGCGCATCCGAAAGTCGCCAACTGCGCGGTGATCGGTGTGCCGGACGAGCGTTCGGGCGAGGCGGTGAAGCTGTTTGTGGTGGCGCGGGAAACCGGAGTCAGCCTCGAAGAGCTCAAGGCCTACTGCAAAGAGAATTTCACCGCGTACAAGGTGCCGAAGCACATCGTGTTGCGTGAGTCATTGCCGATGACGCCTGTCGGGAAAATTCTGCGGCGTGAGTTGCGCGATATCGCGTAAAAGTCAAAAACACAAAGATCGCAGCCTTCGGCAGCTCCTACCTTGGAATGCATTTCCTGTAAGAGCTGCCGAAGGCTGCGATCTTTTGCTTTAAGTCCCCGAAAACCGGGGCTTCAAAGGTGTTATAGGATTTTTGCTCTAAAATGACTGCTAGATAGTCTTGAGTCATGATAATGACTGTAGGGGCCGCTTTTGGCTCTAGTCGACCCTTGGCAAAGCTGCTACTCTCGGCGCGCTTTGTGACTTCTCGGCCTATGTAAAAGCCAGATTCACCAATACCAAACACACACCAATAATAATCGCATCAAATGCGGTGAAGAATTCGCGTTGCTGAGGAGTGGGCTTCCATGATCGAAGACTTTTGGAAGGATAAATACCCGGCTGGAATTGCTGCCGACATCAATCCGGACGAGTATCCGAACATTCAGGCAGTGTTGAAGCAATCCTGCCAACGCTTCGCCAACAAACCGGCTTTCAGCAACCTGGGCAAGACAATCACCTACGGTGAATTGTACGAATTGTCCGGAGCGTTTGCCGCGTATCTGCAACAGCATACCGATTTGCAGCCCGGCGATCGAATCGCCGTGCAACTGCCCAACGTTCTGCAGTACCCGGTGGCCGTCTTCGGTGCGATTCGCGCCGGGCTGATCGTGGTCAACACCAACCCGCTGTATACCGCGCGGGAAATGGAACACCAATTCAACGACTCCGGCGCCAAAGCCCTTGTTTGCCTGGCAAACATGGCGCATCTGGCCGAAGCCGTGGTGCCGAAAACCGGCGTCAAACACGTCATCGTCACTGAAGTCGCCGACCTGCTGCCACCGGTCAAGCGTTTGCTGATCAACAGCGTCATCAAGTACGTGAAGAAGATGGTGCCGGCGTATCACCTGCCCAAAGCCGTCAAGTTCAACGATGTGCTGAGCAAGGGCCAGGGCCAGCCGGTGGCCGAAGCCAATCCGCACAGCGGCGACGTGGCGGTGCTGCAATACACCGGCGGCACCACCGGCGTTGCCAAGGGCGCGATGCTGACCCATCGCAACCTCGTCGCCAACATGCTGCAGTGCAAAGCGCTGATGGGTTCCAACCTCAACGAAGGCTGCGAGATCCTGATCACGCCGCTGCCGCTGTACCACATCTATGCGTTCACCTTTCATTGCATGGCGATGATGCTGATCGGTAACCACAACATCCTGATCAGCAACCCGCGCGACCTGCCGGCGATGGTCAAGGAACTGTCGAAGTGGAAGTTCAGCGGTTTCGTCGGCCTCAACACGTTGTTCGTGGCACTGTGCAACAACGAAGGTTTCCGCAAGCTGGATTTCTCGGCGCTGAAAGTCACCTTGTCCGGCGGCATGGCCTTGCAACTGGCCGCTGCCGAGCGTTGGAAAGCGGTCACCGGTTGCGCCATCTGCGAAGGTTACGGCATGACCGAAACCAGCCCGGTGGCCACGGTCAACCCGATTCAGAACATCCAGATCGGCACCATCGGTATTCCGGTGCCATCTACTTTGTGCAAAGTCATCGACGATAACGGTGTCGAGCAGCCGCTGGGTGAAATCGGCGAGCTGTGCGTCAAGGGCCCGCAAGTGATGAAGGGCTACTGGCAGCGCCAGGAAGCCACCGATGAAATGCTCGACAGCGAAGGCTGGTTGAAGACCGGTGACATCGCGCTGATCCAGCCGGACGGCTACATGCGCATTGTCGATCGCAAGAAAGACATGATACTGGTCTCCGGTTTCAACGTTTATCCGAACGAACTGGAAGACGTGCTGGCGACCCTGCCGGGCGTGTTGCAGTGCGCAGCCATCGGCGTGCCGGACGAGAAGTCGGGCGAGGCGATCAAGATTTTCATCGTCGCCAGACCGGGCGTGACCCTGACCAAAGAGCAGGTCATGGACCACATGCGCGCCAACGTCACTGGCTACAAGGTGCCGCGTTCGGTGGAATTCCGCGATGCGCTGCCGACCACCAACGTCGGCAAGATTTTGCGTCGTGAGCTGCGGGATGAAGAGCTGAAGAAGATCAAGGCCAAGTCCGCCGCCTGAAAACACGAAGCCCCGCAGATGCGGGGCTTTTTGTTGGGGCGGGGCAGGGCTTGGATTTCGCGTTGAGCCTACCCCTCACCCCAACCCTCTCCCGAAGGAGAGGGAGCCGATCGGGGACTGTTCAGAACCTGAGTTCGACTCGATATTTCAGGTCGGCGTACCTTGCCCAGACACCTCGGTCAGTCCGTCGCCCAATGAGAAAGGGAGCAGATCTTCACGCTGTTCGGAACCTGAGTTCGACTCGATATCTCAGGTCGGCGTAGCTTGCCCAAACACCTCGATCAGTCCCCTCTCCCTCTGGGAGAGGGCTAGGGTGAGGGCTACTGACGAAACGGCGCAAAATTCACATTGGTCCCCGCCGGACGCATGTCCTGCAGGTACGAATCCTTGTCCGCACTCAATTCCAGGCTCAACGCCGCTTTACGCTTGCCTTCGTTGCGAATCACCAGCCCTTCAAGCTTTTCACGCAGGAACACCGTCGGCACTTTCAGGTGCAGCAGTTCGTCGGTGGCCGGCGTGTGCATCAGCAAGTGAATCCACTCGTACTGACCGATGGCCAGACGCGACACCGGCAGGTCGAACCACCAGATGTTGCGGTTACGGTTCAGTTCGGCGAAGTGGCAGTTGTTGGTGCCGAGCACGGCACCGCCCAGTTCCTTGTTGCGTCGGGCGATGGCCTGCGTTTTATCGAGTTTCATAACATTCCTGCGGGATCAGTTCCTGGCGCTTGGCGCCCATATGTTGCGCATTCTCGGGGCTACGCACGCAAACATAAAGCCCAACCTGCACGCCGCGACGAAATGAACCCCTGAAAATAAATGAAACTTGGCGCAAACCCGGCCAGTCAATCATTACGTACTGACTTTTCCCCCTTCATGCATCACGGAGAAACACCATGAGTAGCACAGGCGATAAAGTAAAAGGCATGGCTAACGAAGCGGTCGGCAACGTCAAGCAAGGCGTCGGTAAAGCCACCGACAACAGCAAGCTGCAGGCCGAAGGCAAGATTCAAGAGAAAAAAGGCGAAGCCCAGCAAGCGGTCGGTAAAGCCAAGGACGCTGTCAAAAAAGGCGTCGACAAGGCGTAATCCAGCCTTGAACGAAAGACACGAACGGCCATCCAAGGATGGCCGTTTTTGTGTCAAAAGCCTGCGACGACCCGACGAGGTTCGCCAAACAGGCTACCGTGATGTAAAAAACGGCCCCTGAGTCGCCACGACTTCAACCTGTATTGCGGCGAAAGGAGACGCGAATGATATTTCCGGACATGAAAGGTCTGCCCCTGCACCGGGTGATGGTGCGCACGGTCACTGAATTCGTCGACGACGAGATGTCGACCTACGCCTCGGCATTGGCCTACCAGATGCTGTTCTCGCTGTTCCCGTTCATTCTGTTTCTGATCGCTCTGATCGGCTTCCTGCACCTGCCGGACTTCTTCTCCTGGCTGCGCCTGCAATCGGAACTGGTCCTGCCGCCGCAGGCACTGGAGCAGGTCAATCCGGTGATCGACCAGTTGCAGCAGTCCAAGGGGGGTCTGCTTTCCGTCGGTATCGTCATCGCCCTGTACACCGCCTCCGCCGGCGTGCGCTTGATGATGAGCGCGATGAACGCCGCGTACGACGTGGTTGAAGGGCGACCTGTGTGGAAGCGTTTCCCGCTGTCGATTGTCTACACCGTCGGCATTGCCGGCATGCTGCTGGTGGCCGCCGCACTGATGGTGCTCGGGCCGCAGGTGATGGGCTGGATCGCCGCGCAGGTGGGGCTGGAAGACTTCATCGTCACCGTGTGGACCATCGCGCGCTGGCCGGTGATCGTGATTCTGATGATGGTCGCCGTGGCACTGATCTACTACGTCATGCCCGACGTCAAACAGGAATTCCGCTTCATCACGCCAGGCTCGGTACTGGCTGTGGTGGTGTGGATCATCGCCTCCTTGGGTTTCGCCTTCTACGTAAAAACCTTCGCCAACTACAACGCGATGTATGGCAGCATCGGGGCGATCATCGTGTTGTTGCTGTATTTCTACATTTCCGCTGCGGTGCTGTTGCTTGGCGCCGAGATGAATGCGGTGATCGAGCACATGTCCAGCGAGGGCAAGGATGCGGGTGAGAAAGTCCCCGGCGAACTCGATGAACATCCCAAACAACACGTCTCGGGCCTGGGCCGCGATCATTCGCTCAAGCCAGACACTGACGAAGTCTGATCATGATCCGTGAAATTCTGAAAATGGGTGACGAGCGCCTGCTGCGCATCGCCCCGCCAGTACCGGCCGAGATGTTCGACAGCCCTGAACTGTGGCAACTGATCGATGACATGTTCCAGACCATGGAAAGCGTCGGCGGCGTTGGCCTGGCAGCGCCGCAGATCGGCGTAGATCTGCAAATGGTGATCTTTGGATTCGAGCACAGCGAACGTTACCCGGACGCTGAAGCGGTGCCACAGACGATCCTGATCAATCCGCTGATCACGCCGTTGAGCCCGTTGATGGAGGAGGGCTTTGAAGGCTGTCTGTCGGTGCCGGGTTTGCGCGGTGCGGTGGATCGTTATCAGCAGATTCGCTACGAAGGGTTCGATCCGAAGGGTGAACCGATTGTGCGTGTCGCGTCAGGTTTTCACGCACGCGTTGTGCAGCATGAATGCGATCACCTGATCGGCCGGTTGTACCCGTCGCGCATTACTGATTTCAGCAAGTTCGGTTTTACCGAAGTGATGTTCCCGGATCTCGATCCCACCGCCGACGACTGATCCTGCAAACACCACCATCCCTTGTGGGAGCGAGCTTGCTCGCGAATGCGGTAGATCAGTGACGTCTTCATTGACTGACACTCCGCCTTCGCGAGCAAGCTCGCTCCCACAGGTTTTGCGTTGCACATCACGATTGAGAGGGTCTCAGCTCCATCGCAATCATCGGCTTGCTCCGCGCATATCGGCTCAAGCGCTCCGCCATCGCCTGGGGCAGTGCCGGATCGAAGGTGAACCCGCGTCGCTCATAAAATTCACGCAAATCCGGATGACAGAACAGCCACACCGGCTCGCTCGCATCCTGCACCGCCGCCGCGATCAGCTGCGCGGCCAGCCCTTGTTCGCGACATCCCGGGTCAACAAATAACCCGGTCAACCAATGCCCACCCGCCACCGGCCGCAAGCACAACGCAGCAACAATCTCTCCCCGCCGTGCGACCCAAAGTTGTGCATCGCGAACCGCTTTCATCGAGGATTGGTGGCTGCGGTAAAACTTGTTCATCAACGGCCATAACGACTCGTCGAGCAGGCTGTATTGGGTATCGGGCATGGGATCGGACTGTCGGCGTGCAAAGCGGCGATTATAAAAGAACGCACGGCTCTGGATAGGTGTATACCTGACCTCACATCCCCTGTGAGTGGAGTACGCATCATGTCCAAAGGTATGGATTCAAAGAAAGCCGCGAAGAAGAAACCGGCCAAGACCGCGATTGAAAAACGCGCAGAGAAGAAAGCCAAGAAAGTCGACATCTTCGGCCATTGATTACGTCTTTCCGGAGCCCGGTTCTCGGGCTCCTGCCTAACCCGAAAATAATCTGCAAGATTGCGCCGCGTCGTTGCACAGAAGGGGACGAATCCCGTTCCGAGCAATGCCATGTCCCATTACTTCGACGCCGCCCATCGTCAGCAGATCGAAACCCTGCGCCAACGTTTCACTGCCCGTACCGAATGGCCAACCTGGCTGTTGCTGATCGGCGTTTATGGCGGCTGGTTCGCTATTGTTCTCAATAGTCACTGGCTGGGCCGTGTCTTGAGCACGTTGTTGCTGATTCCGCTGTTGGTGTTGTGGTTGTCGGCGCAGCACGAGTTGCTGCACGGGCATCCGACACGCTGGGTTCGTTTCAACAAGATGCTTGGCTATGCACCGTTTGCCGTGTGGTATCCGTACACGTTGTATCGCGACAGCCATTTGCTGCATCACCGCGATGAGGATCTGACTGTGCCCGGTGTCGATCCGGAAAGTCGCTACCTGACGGCAGCACGCTGGCAGGGCAGTTCGCTGTTCGAGCGCAGTCTGCATTGGTTGAACAAAACCGTGCTCGGCCGTTTCGCGATGGGTGCGCCATTGGCGCTGTTTGCGCTGGCCAGAGAAGAGTTGCAACGCTTGAAAAACGGCGAGCGCCAGGCGTGGCTGATGTGGCTGACGCACGGAGTGTTCACCCTACTGATGCTGTGGTTCATCGCCCGTTTCAGCGTGCTGCCGGTCTGGCATTACCTGCTGCTGGTCAGCGTGCCGGCGTTGTCGATCGCGATGATCCGCTCCTACTATGAACATCGTCCCCACGCACAACCCGAACAGCGCTCGGTGTTGAATGAAGCGGCTTGGCCGTGGCGCTGGTTATTTCTGAATCTGAATTTTCATTTGGTGCATCACGACTTGCCCAAGCTTGCGTGGTACGACTTGCCCAAGGTTTACCGGATGCATCGCGAGCAATGGATCGCGCGCAGTGGCGGGTTTCTGGTGCAAGGGTATGGCGAGTTCTGGCGCTGCCATGGCATCAAGCCAATCGACAGCCCACAGCACCCGTTCCACTAATCTCAAGAACACTACCGACCTCTGTGGGAGCGAGCCTGCTCGCGAAAGCGTCCGCTCCGGCAACAATTCTCCCCGCGCTGAACCGTTTCTTGTGCAAAAAGTGCCAGATACTGGCCGACTAGTGGCCTTGCGCAGGTCTTTGCACTGGCTATGCTTCCCGTAACTAACTATGTCGACCGTCATGTCAAAACATGCCGGACGCACAGCGTTAGTCCGTGAATTCATGCTGCCAGAGTGCGCAATCCAAGGCACCGACACTGAACCAACAAGGAGCGTCGCTTACATGGAAGTTTTTCAACGCGTTAGGGTTGGCCCGCGTGCGGGCTATCAAGAGAAGGATGTCTTGATTAGAGCGTCGCTGCACGGACGCTCCGATTGATCATCATTTATCACCTGACAACTTCCTCCTGTGGAGGAATGCGTGTGCCTGTTCTGTGGAACGTAGTGGTGGATCGTGAAAGACCTGAACTTTCATCAAATCAAAAGTCCGCGCGGAAGGTGATACAACCATGTTCAACCTACATCACAAGGCTGACCTGCAGCAGATCGAGCGCTTCAGCTGCGCCTTGACCGAGGCCAATGCCAAACTGGCGGCGATCAGCCGTTCGATGGCAATGATCGAGTTCAGCCCTGACGGCATCGTTCTGGATGCCAACGAAAATTTCTGCAATACCATGGGCTACAGCGCCGATGAAGTGCGTGGCAAACATCATCGGGTGTTTTGTGAAGAGGCGTTCTATCGCAGCGAGGAGTACGCCAGATTGTGGCGTGACCTGGCTCGCGGTGAGCCGATCAGCGGCACTTTCCTGCGCTTGAACAAGGCCGGCAGGGAAGTCTGGCTCGAAGCCAGTTACATGCCGGTGTATGGTCCGGACAAACAAGTCCAGAGCGTGATCAAAGTGGCCGCCGACATCACTGCCCGGGTGAATAAAGAACACGAAGAAGAAAGCATGCTGGCGGCGATCAGCCGTTCCATGGCAGTGATCGAGTTCACCCCGGAAGGCAATGTCATCACCGCCAACGACAACTTCCTCAAGACCATGCAGTACTCGCTCAACGAAATCGTCGGTCATCACCACAGCCTGTTCTGCCATCGGGCCGAAGCCGAGTCCGCGCAATACAAGGCGTTCTGGGCTTCGCTCAACCGTGGCGAATATCACTCCCATCGTTTCGAGCGCAAGAACAAGTCGGGGCAGATGGTTTACCTGGAAGCGTCTTACAACCCATTGTTCGACGCCAAGGGCCGCTTGTACAAAGTGGTCAAGTTCGCCAGCGACATCACCCATCAAATGACCACGCTGCAAAACGCTGCCGAATCGGCCCACAGCACCTCGGTGCAAAACGACGCCTGCGCGCAAAAGGGCTCACAGGTCGTGCAGCAAACCGTGCAGATCATTCAGGACATTTCCCGCGACCTCAACGAAGCAGCGGCGAGTATCGATGCGGTGAGCAAGCAGTCGGACATCATCGGCACCATCGTCCAGACCATTCGCGGCATTGCCGACCAGACTAACTTGCTGGCGCTCAATGCTGCGATTGAAGCGGCGCGGGCCGGGGAACATGGGCGCGGCTTTGCAGTGGTCGCGGACGAAGTGCGTAGCCTAGCGGCGCGCACCAGTCAGGCGACGCTGGAAATTGTCGATGTGGTGCGCAAGAACCATGACCTGTCGCTGAGTGCGGTGTCGAGCATGCAATCGAGCCTGAGTCGGACCGGGCTCGGCGTGGAACTGGCAAATGAGGCGGGGGAGGTGATTCTGGAGATTCAGCAGGGGTCGCGGCATGTGGTGGATGCTATCAGTCAGTTCAATGAAACCCTGCAACTGAACTGATTCTTCGGTTGGATACAATTAATGTGGGAGCGAGCTTGCTCGCGAAAGCAGTGTGTCAGTCGGTGAAAATTTCACTGAAACACCGCCTTCGCGAGCAGGCTCGCTCCCACATTTGATATCGGGGTGACTTGAAGATCACAGCGCAGCGAGAAACTTGTCCGCTTGCTTGTCACTGTCCTTCACATCGTTGTCTTTTTCCGCCTGCGCCAGCTTCATCTTGTCCTGCAAGCGCTCGGCGATCTCTTTGCCGATGGCCAATTGTTTTTCCGGCGGCATGGCTTTGATGTCGTCTTCGGTCAGCCCCATGGACTGCAGGATACTGTCGCGCAGACGCTGTTCCGGCGTCTTGCTCATGTAGTCCTTGAATTCATCGGTGGCGGATGTTGCCGAGGCCGTGGTGGCATCGGTGGCTTGCAGGTTGACGCGGGTCTTGGCAAACGCTTCGTCGACGTTGTCGCTGATGCGCGTGGCTTCGCTGACTTGCTGGGTGGCGATCTGCGTGGCCGAGTCCTGCACCTTGGCGGTGGCTTCGGCGGTTTGCGCCTGAGTCTGGTTTTGCAGGGTTTGCAGCATGGCGCCGTGCAGGCCACCTTGCAGACCGGCGGCAGCGGTGGACGTCGCATCGTCATTCAGCGCTTTGGGCAGGTGAATGATTTGCTGTTGTTTGGCACTGATCAACATGATGTGTGGACCTGTAGTTAATTGCTGACTCGCGTATCGGAGCAATTAGCGTGCCTTCCTAATAAATCCTTTTATTTCAACAAGTTGATAGTCAGTCAGGTGTTCGCGGCGGTCACCCCTTGCCGTTAAGCGGCAGAGGATGACCGTTGCCAGTCATCAGCGATGGGCAATGTTCTCCAGTGCCAGATTGCGCGTGCGCGGGCCGAACCAGCCGATCGTCAACATCACGATGAGCATGCTGCTGACGATAAACGCCAAAACCCCCGGCGTGCCGAAATTGTCGAGAAACAAACCGATCAACAGGCTGCTGAACACTGTCGACAAACGACTGAACGAATAGCAGAAACCCACGGCACGGGCGCGGATGTTGGTCGGGAACAGTTCGCTCTGGTACGAGTGATAACTGAAGCTCAGCCAGGCGTTGCAGAAGGTGATCATCACCCCGCAGAAGATCAGCCCGAACGCGCTGGTCTGCAAGGCGAACAAGGTGCCGAAGGTCATGGCGCCGAGGGCCGAGCCGACGATCTGCCATTTGTTCTCGAAGCGGTTGGCGAATTTCACGAACAGCAACGGCCCGAGCGGGTAGGCGAGGGTGATGATGAACGCGTACATCAAACTATGGGTAACGCTGACACCCTGACCGGACAGCAGCGCCGGCAACCAGTTGCCGAAACCGAAGAACCCGATGGCCTGGAAAATGTGGAAAACGATCAGCATCAATGCGCGACGGCGATACGGCGCCTGCCAGATATCGGCGAAGCGGCCCTTGCCTTCGACGTCGACAGGCACAGTTTCCGGCGTATCCAACGGTTTACCGTGGTCCTTCTCGCAGCGTGCTTCGATGCCATCGAGAATCCGGTTGGCTTCATCAAAGCGGCCATGCTGCGCCAACCAGCGCGGCGACTCCGGCAGACGCTTGCGCAGCCACCAGATAAACAGCGCAAACACCGCACTGGCCAGCACCACCCAGCGCCAGCCGGACACGCCGAATGGCGCTTGCGGCACCAGCCACCACGACATCAGTGCCACGGCCGGCACCGAGAGGAACTGGATGAAAAACGCGAAGGCGAACGCCGAGCTGCGCATGCGTTTGGGCACCAGTTCCGAGAGGTAGGCGTCGATGGTCACCAACTCGATGCCCAGACCGATACCCACCAGAAAACGCATGCAGATGATGCCCATCGCTGAACTCTGAATCCCCATCAACACCGTCGCCACCGTGTACCAGACCAGCGCGAAGGTGAAGATCGCGCGGCGCCCGAAGCGATCGGCCAACGGGCTGAGCAGGCTGGCGCCGAGGAACAGGCCGAGGAACGTCGCCGAGGCAAACGCTGCTTGATCAGAGAAACCGAATACGCCCTGATTGCCAGTGGCAAAGATGCCGTCGCGAATCAGCCCGGGGCTGATGTAAGCGGTCTGGAACAAGTCGTAGAGTTCGAAGAAACCACCGATTGACAGCAGCGCCACCAAGCGCCAAATCGTCGCGACCGCCGGAAGGCGATCGATGCGGGCGGATACCTGAGCGGCGCGGATCGGGTCGATACCGTCGCTTTGCGCGGCGGCGGGGGCGTGTGCAGTCATGGGCTGATCCATTTTTTATTGATGGAAAAGCTTAGCCTGCTATCGGAGTTGGCGGATTGTGAATATCGGCTGTTTAACCTGCTAAACCGCTGATTTCTTGCAATATCTGCTTACGAATTAACGATTTATGCCGCAGCCGCCGAATCTGGCAACGCCGAGGCCGGCAGTCCGAAGATCCGGTCGAACAGCCAGTTGAAGGCAAACGTGTAGCACGGGATGAAAATGATCAGCGCCAGATCCAATAGAAACGCCTGCACCAGACTGATGTTCATCCACCACGCGATCAGCGGAATCAGGAACACGATGAGCGTCAGTTGAAAGCCGACGGCGTGAGCAATGCGTCGTTTCACCGTGCGCGTGCGCGATTGCTGGCGGCTTTCCCAGTGCTCGAACAACGAGGTGTAAATGAAGTTCCAGGTCACGGCGATGGTGGTGATGATCACCGCCAGCGGCCCGGTGCTGCCCGGTGAGGTGCCGGACAACAGCGCCAGCCCGAGGGCGGAGAAGGTCATGCCGATCACTTCGTAGAGCGATACATAGACCAGTTTGCGTTTAACGCCTTGCATGGGGATTTGCCTCTTTCTTGCCGTTTGTTGGCCAGTGGGACTGGCGAAGACGGCGAAAGATAGCTTCAATAGGGCTGACAGAAAAAGTCAGCTACTTTCAGTTCTATTGATAGGTGTTCAGGGTGAATTTCAACAGCGACAGCATCGAGCTGTTTCTTGCGGTGATTGAACGCGGCTCGTTTTCGGCAGCGGCTCGCGCATTGGGTCGGGTGCCTTCCGCCGTCAGCATGAGTATTGGCAACCTTGAGGCCGAACTGGGTTATCTGCTGTTCGATCGCAGCCATCGCGAACCGCAACCCACGGCGATGGCGCTGTCACTGGTGCCGCACGCACGGCTGATCGCCGAGCAGCTCAAGCAATTGCAAGTGCATGCCGTGGAATTGTCGTTGGGGCTGGAGAGCAAGTTGTCGATCGGCGTGGTCGCGGACATCGACCGGCGCCGTTTGCTGGCGGCGATCAAGGTGATCGCCGAGCGCCATCCGCTGCTCGACATCGAAGTGCTGACCGCACCGCAGGATGACGTCCTGGCGATGCTGCACAGTGGCCGCGTCAGCGTGTGCCTGGCGTTCGCCGGGCTGAGCATGAACGTGCTGGAGCGTTTTCAGTTTGTCGGCAACGAACGGATGATCGCCTCGCTGGCGGCGGACAGTCCGCTGTTGCAGGGGCAGCAGGACCTGTTTCTGGAAGATCTGGTACATGTGCGGCAGATCATCGTCGCCAGCCGCGACTTGCCGATCAGTGAAACGCGGCCGTTGGTGGCGCAATCGTATTGGCGCACCGACAGCCTTGAGACAGCGATGGAAATGGTCGAGGCGGGATTGGGCTGGGGCAATTTTCCGCTGTCGGTGGTGCAGCCGCGACTGGACAGTGGACGGCTGCAACGCCTGAATTTTCGCAATATCGAAAACGGCTTGGTGATGCCGGTACATGCGGTGTGGCTCAAGAGCCAGCCCTTACAAAAGGGTGCGCATGCCCTCGTCGAATTGTTGGGCGGTTGATCGTTCCCACGCTCTGCGTGGGAATGCAGCCCGGGACGCTCTGCGTCCCATCAAAAGCCGAACGCGGAGCGTCCGTTGAGGCATTCCCACGCAGAGCGTGGGAACGATCGGTGAAGCCAGCTCCCACAGGGATTTCAGGGTTTATGTGCTTTCACGAATCTTCAGTTCGAAGCCCATGTCTTCCACCGGGCGCGCTACGCTGTTACCGGCCATCAACGTCAACATCTGCTCCGCCGCACGCCGGCCAATCGCTTCACGCGGGGTGTTGATGCTGCTCAGGCGCGGCACCATGTGTTCGGACATCGGCAAGTCGTTGAAACCGAGAATCGCCACTTGCTCGGGAATCCTGATGCCGTGGCGCAGCGCTTCCAGCAACGCTCCCTGCGCCAGGTCGTCGTTACCAAAGAAGATTGCATCAACATCCGGATGCGCCGCGAGCAATTGCATAAACAGTTCCCCGCCCAAGCCCACTGACGAAGCGCGTGGCGTCAGCACTTCCAGATCCGGGTCGTAACGACCGGCCTTCTGCAATGCTTTGCGGAAGCCTTCACCGCGCAGCAGCGTGCGCTGATCGAGCTGCGCGCCAATGTAAGCGAGACGCTTGCGCCCACGCGAGAGTAAATGCTCGGCCGCCGTTTCACCGGCACTGAGCTGCGAGAAACCGACACAATTCACCCCGGCAGCGCTGTCCAGTTCCATCATGTACACGCAGGGAATGTTGCTCGCCTCGATCATCCGCCGCGAACTTTCGGTGCGGTCAAACCCGGTCAGCAAGAAACCGCGCGGCTGATAGGCCATGTAGTTGCGCAGCAGGTTTTCTTCTTCATCGCGCGAGTAGTGGAAGTTACCGATCAGCACTTCGAAGCCTTTGGGCGTGAGCACCCGATGAATGGCTTCCAGTGTATCGATGAACAGCAAGTTGGATAACGAAGGCACCAGAACCACCACCGAATGGCTCTGCGCCGAGGCCAGTGCGCGGGCGGCAGGGTTGACCACGTAGTTGAGTTCGAGGGCGGCTTTCTGCACTTTTTCCACGAGTTCCGTGGCGACCGTGCTGACCCCACGCAAGGCGCGGGAGGCGGTAATCGGGCTGACACCGGCCAGGCGGGCAACTTCATTAAGGGTGGGACGGCCGGTGGTGCGGGTATTTTTATCGTTTTTAGGGGTGGTCATCGACGGCTTGCCAAACAAAAATCAAGGCACTAAGGTAGCGCTGTCCTGATGCAGCTGTAAATGCGTAAGCGAGGTCCTGCCTGATCTTCGCTTTTTGGTGTTGGGAACAAACCTGCTGCAACCCAAAAAAACGACAAGAAGGCGTCGGCAACTTCTGCCTGTGCACTAGAGTCATAGCTAGCAAAGGTAGCGCTGTCTGCGCGCTGAGGTGTTATATGAGTCATCCCATCACCGCCCTGGTCATCATGGGCGTTGCCGGTTGCGGCAAGACGTGCGTCAGCGAGGCCTTGTGCCAATTGAGCGGCGCCACTGCCATTGAAGGCGATACTTTCCATCCGGCCGCGAACATCGAAAAGATGAGCGCGGGGATCCCCCTGAACGACGACGACCGTGCCGGCTGGCTCGACAGCCTGTGCGATGAACTGCGTCGCGTCGACGCGCTGGGCAAACGCCCGGTGCTGACCTGCTCGGCCCTTAAACACAGTTATCGCGAAGTGTTGCGCAGCGCCTTGCCAGGCCTGGGCTTCGTGTTTCTTGAGTTGACCCCTGAAGTTGCCGCTGAACGTGTGTCCCACCGTCCGGGCCACTTCATGCCGGCGACGTTGATCGAAAGCCAGTTCGCCACCCTCGAGTCGCCCAAGGGCGAACCGCTGACGTTGGCACTGAATGCGTCGATCCACAGTGTTGAACAACTGGCGTCCCAGGCTCACGTCTGGTGGCAGGCCCACGGTCTGAAGCAGGCGGTATGAGTGTGTTGAAAGAGACAGCGCTGTCCTCCCGACTTCTGTTTAACCCGCTTTAATAACAACAACAATCCAGGAGACACCCCCAATGTTTGGCATGTCCCATGAGACGTTCCTGCTGCTCGATGCAGTGGTCACGGTAATCGGCCTGATTATCCTGATCACCAAATTCAAGATTCACCCGTTCATTTCCCTGACCATCGCCGCCGCGTTCCTCGGCCTGACGTCGGGCATGCCGATCGGCACCATCATCAAAGCGTTCCAGGACGGCTTCGGTGGCGTGCTCGGCTTCGTCGGCATCATCCTCGCGCTGGGCACCATGCTCGGCAAAATGATGGCCGAGTCGGGCGGGGCGGATCAGATCGCCCAGACCCTGATCCGTGCGTTCGGTAAGGACAAAGTCCAGTGGGCGATGATGTTCGCCGCGTTCCTGGTGGGCATTCCGCTGTTCTTCGAAATCGGCTTTGTCCTGCTGATTCCGCTGGTGTTCATCGTTGCGCGCCGCACCGGCGTGTCGATCATCAAGATCGGTATTCCGCTGCTCGCCGGCCTGTCCGCGGTGCACGGCCTGGTGCCACCGCACCCGGGTCCGCTGCTGGCCATCGGCGTGTTCGGCGCTGACATCGGCAAGACCATTCTTTATGGTCTGATCGTTGCGCTGCCGACCGCGATCATCGCCGGTCCGATCTTCGGTACGTTTATCGCCAAGCACATTCCGGGTCACCCGAATCAGGAACTGGTCGATCAACTGGCCCGTGAAAGCGACGACTCGGCCAAGCTGCCGAGCTTCAGCATCACCCTGATCACCGTGCTGCTGCCGGTGTTCCTGATGCTGCTGAAAACCTTCGCTGATGTGGCGTTGCCGGACGGTCACATCTTCCGTACCTGGATGGACATGATCGGTCACCCGATCTCGGCATTGCTGCTGGCGTTGCTGCTGTCGCTGTACACCTTCGGGCACAAGCAGGGCATCGGTTCGCAACAGATGCTCAAGTGGCTGGATGCGAGCCTGGCGCCAACCGCGGCGATCATTCTGATCATCGGTGCCGGCGGTGGCTTCAAGCAGATGCTGGTCACCAGCGGCGTGGGCGATGTGATCGGTCACATGGCGGTCAGCGCACAGATTTCGCCGATCCTGTTGGCGTGGCTGGTGGCAGCGGTGATTCGTATCGCCACCGGTTCGGCGACGGTGGCGACCATTACCGGCGCAGGCATTGTCGTGCCGGTGGTCGGGATGATTCCGGGCGTCAACCGTGAGCTGCTGGTACTGGCGACCGGCGCCGGTTCGTTGATCCTGTCCCACGTGAACGACGCCGGTTTCTGGCTGGTGAAGCAGTACTTCAATATGACCGTGGCCGAGACGTTCAAGACCTGGACGGCGATGGAAACCATCCTGTCCATCGTCGCGTTGGGCTTTATCCTGTTGCTGTCGCTGTTCGTCTAAGCGGCTTCTTGCAGGCACAAAAAAACCGCAGCGATGCGGTTTTTTTGTGGGTGGAGATATCACGGCTGAACACACAACCAATGTGGGAGCGAGCTTGCTCGCGAAAGCGGTGGGTCAGTCAGCATTGATGTAGCTGACACGACGCCTTCGCGAGCAAGCTCGCTCCCACAGGGAATAGGTGTCAGGCGGAAGTTTTTGGACTCAGGCCATCTGCCCGGAACATCCCGCGAATCCCGCGCACCGCCTGACGAATCCGGTCCTGGTTTTCGATCAGCGCAAAGCGCACGTGATCGTCGCCATACTCACCAAACCCCACCCCCGGCGAAACACAGACCTTGGCCTCGGCCAGCAGTTTCTTGGCGAACTCCAGCGACCCCAGATGCGCGTACTGCTCGGGAATCTTCGCCCAGACATACATCGACGCCTTCGGATTTTCGACCATCCAGCCCAGCTCATGCAGGCCTTTGACTAGCACGTTGCGCCGCTGGCGATACTGCTCGGCGATGTCGCGCACACATTGCTGATCGCCTTCCAGCGCAGCAATCGCCGCCACTTGCAGCGGGGTGAAGGTGCCGTAGTCGTGGTAGCTCTTGATTCGCGCCAGGGCATTGACCAGTTCCGGGTTGCCGACCATGAAACCGATGCGCCAGCCGGCCATGTTGTAGCTTTTGGACAGGGTGAAAAACTCCACCGCGATGTCCTTGGCCCCCGGCACCTGCATGATCGACGGGGCTTTCCAGCCGTCGTAGACGATGTCGGCGTAAGCCAGATCGTGAATCACCAGCACGTCGTACTGCTTGGCGAGAGCGATCACCCTTTCGAAGAAATCCAGCTCCACGCATTGTGCGGTAGGGTTTGACGGGAAGCCGAGGATCATCATTTTCGGTTTCGGGATCGAACCGCGAATGGCCCGTTCCAGTTCATCGAAGAAATCCACGCCTGGCACCAACGGCACCGAACGCACCTGGGCACCGGCAATCACCGCACCGTAGATGTGAATCGGATAGCTCGGGTTCGGTACCAGCACGGTGTCGCCCTGGTCGAGGGTTGCCAGCATCAAATGCGCCAGGCCTTCCTTGGAACCGATGGTGACAATGGCTTCGCTTTCCGGGTCGATGTCGACCTCGTAGCGCTGCTTGTACCAGTTGGAAATCGCCCGGCGCAGGCGCGGAATACCCTTGGATGTGGAGTAACCGTGGGTGTCTTCACGTTGGGCGACTTGTACGAGCTTTTCGACAATGTGCGGCGGCGTGGCGCCGTCGGGGTTGCCCATGCTCAAGTCGATGATGTCTTCACCACGACGCCTGGCGGCCATCTTCAGCTCGGCGGTGATGTTGAAAACGTAAGGGGGGAGTCGATCTATGCGCGCAAAGCGGCGCGGCGAACCTTGTTCGGCCATTGTTGCCTCGGATAACGTAAGCGCCCGGAACCGTCCGAGCGACGCTGGTCACTGCGGTGACCTGTGGCGGAAGATAAGGTCAGTGATGGCATACTGTCCAGCCCGTTTGTAAACAATTTTGTCCCAAGGAAATCGGTAGATGGAATTCACCAGCGGCTTCTTGCTGAGCCTCTCGCTGTGCCTGGATATCGGCGTGGCCAACATTGCGATGATCACCCTGGCGATGCAGCGCGGTTACTTTCAGGGTTTCGCGCTGGGCCTCGGCACTTGCGTTGGCGACCTGATTTACGCGGTGCTGGCGCTGGCCGGCATGACGGTTTTGCTGCAGTACGAAAGCGTGCGCTGGGTGCTGTGGATCGGCGGTTCGGCGCTGCTGATCTACTTTGCGGCGAAGATGATCTACTCGGCGATCCACCACGAAGCGCTGCTGGCCGAAACGGCGCAAGTGGGGCAGAACTCCCATCGCAAGGAATTCTTTCGAGGGATTTTTCTCGCCATGTCGTCCCCGAGTGCGATTCTCTGGTTCGCGGCGGTCGGCGGCACCTTGATTGCCCGTTCCGGTGGCGGCGGGCCGGTGAGTTCGGCGTTGTTCCTCGGTGGTTTCCTCTGCGCCGGGCTACTGTGGTCGGCCGGTTTGTGCTTCGCCGCGAGCCACGGTGGCAAACTGTTGGGCGACAAGCTGTTGCGCTATTCCTACTTGGCATCTGCGGCGATCTTCTGCTATTTCGCGGTCTACGTGATCGTATCTGGCTATAACGAGTTTGTCGGTTCGGGCGCCGTCGAGCAGTTGCACGCGCTGTAACCGTGCGAAACGGGTTTGGCTTTCTATACTCCCAGCCGAATCCCCTTTTTTGTGCCAGGAGTCGAGTCATGGATGAGCAAACACGCGTCGAAGTGGCTGAACCTCGCTTCGAACATGGACACTTCCTGCTGATTGCAGGTTTTCGCGGTCGTTTTACTCAAGACAGTGCAAAAGACATCCCTGCGCTGTGGGAAAAGTTCTTGCCGCACCTGGGAAAGATCCAGGGGCAAAAAAGCGAAGTGACCTACGGGGTCTGCAGCAACTTCGATGGCAAGGGCGGCTTCGATTACATCGCCGGGGTGGAAATCAGCAAGCTCGATGACCTCGACCAGAAGGTTTATCAGTGGGTGGAAGTGCTGCCACGGCAGTACGCGGTGTTCGAGCACAAAGGACCGCTCGATCAATTGCCGCAAACCCTGCAATACATCTACAAGACCTGGTTGCCCGCCTCGCATTACGTGGAGCTCAATGCGCCGGAACTGGAGCGTTACAGCGCCGATTTCAATCCGAAGCTGCACACCGGCAAACTGGAAATCTGCGTACCGGTCGATACCAAGGCTTGAGCACACAACCAAAAAAGGCGGATCACTGATCCGCCTTTTTGGTTGCGCGATGAGCGCATCGATATGGCTCCCTGATTCCTTTATCCTTTCGGCACTTTCTTCTGCTGATTTCCGAGCTGCCATGAACACCGTCATTCGCAACGTCACCGCCGCCGATCTGGACCGCTGCTACGCCATCGAAACCGTTGCCTACGAGGGCGACGAAGCGGCCACTCGCGAAAAGATCGCCACGCGCATCGGCACTTGGCCAGAAGGTTTTATCGTCGCTGAGGTGGAGGGCGTGGTCGCCGGTTTCGTCAATTCCGGTGCGGCGTTTGACGTGCAGATGTCGGACGAAGCATTCAAAGAACTGATCGGCCATGACCCGAAAGGCCCGAACGTGGTGATCATGTCGGTGGTGGTACACCCGGATTATCAGGGGCAGGGCCTGGCCAAACGCTTGATGGGCGAGTTTATCGAGCGTATGCGCGGGATGGATAAAGCGACGATTCATCTGATGTGCAAGGAAAAACACATCCCGCTGTACGCCGGGTTTGGTTTTGCCTACATCAAGCCGTCGGAGTCGGATCACGGCGGCATGGCGTGGCACGAGATGATCCTCACGCTTTGATTCAATCCCGATACTGATCATTCCCACGCTCCGCGTGGGAATGCCTCCTGTGACGCTCTGCGTCACGACTTTGGGACGCAGAGCGTCCCCGGCTGCATGCCCACGCAGAGCGTGGGAACGATCATTTACGGGAGGGTCAGTAAAGGGTGTCGCTTACTCTTTTTGGCGCTTCCCGGTCGTAGGTTTCGGCATCGAACTCGCCATCGTTCAGGCGTTTGTGGAAAGCGCCGGCCGAGGGCAGGGCCGAGCGCGGCAGATGGGTTTCCGGGTTCCAGGCGTCGGAGCGGACGAACGCTTTTGAGCAATGGAAGAACGCCGCTTCCACCGTCACCAGCAACACCGTTTTCGCCGGTTTGCCGTTCACCGCAAAACTCTCCAGCAGCGCCGGTTCAGCGCTGATCGTCGCCGTGCCATTGACCCGCAACGTCTCGCCAATTCCCGGAATGATGAACAGCAGCGACACACGCGAATCCTGCAGCACATTGCGCAGGGTATCGATGCGGTTGTTGCCTGGGCGATCCGGCAGGGCCAGCGTGCGTTGATCAATGATCCGCACGAATCCTGGCTGGTCCCCGCGCGGCGAATTGTCGAGGCCATCGGCGCCCACCGAGCTGACGATCACCAGCGGCGAAAGGCGCACCATCGCCTGATAGTCCTCGTTGAGAAAACCGATCTGCTTGCGCACCGCCCGTTCATGCGGCAGTCCGTAAATCGCTTCCAGCGCTTCGATTGAATCGATCATCGTGCATCCCTCGATGACTTAGAAAACCAGGCCCATGCGCCGCTCGTAACCGATCCGGCCCTTGTACGCTTCACCGCTGTCGACGTAGCCATGTTTGGCGTACAGCGCGATGGCCGCGTCGTTGTCCGCATCTACTGACAATTCCAGCCCCTTGATCTCCGGCCAGGCCTGACGCGCAACCTCGGGCAGCGCTTGCAGGCAGGCCTTGCCGTAACCCTTGCCCTGCGCCCTGCGATCAACCTGCAACGCATGCAACGTGGCGCTGTGTTCATTGGCCCAGGCCGGCAACACCGGCGGGCGTTTGAGCAGCAGAAACGCCACCGGCACTTCATCCGCCAACAGGGCAAAACCCTTCACGCCGGGGCCGGGCTTCGACAGCAGGGTGTGCAAGGCGCCATGGATATCGCCGGAGAACTTGATCTGCTCGGCATGGATTTCAATCGCCTCGACTTGCTCACGCTGCAAGGCGTTAAGGCTGTCGTACGGCACGAGTTGGGCTGACACGGGAATTTCCTTTTTCCTACAAAGATGAACCCCGGATTCTAGCGATTTTGGCTTGAGTGGAAATTTTTTGTTTCGTCTGTCGATCTGCCCGTATGCCGAACGACTAAGGGTGTCTTCACAACAAAAAACACGGAGAACAGCATGAGCGCACAATCTGAAATCCAGACCCTGATCAATACCTACCGCGAAGCCGTCATGACCAAGGACGTCGAGAAAGTCATGGCGCTGTACGCCGACGACATCGTCTCCTTCGACGCGATCAAGGCCCTGCAATTCAAGGGCAAGGCCGCCTACCGCGCGCATTGGGTCGAGTGCATGGAAATGTGCCCCGGCCCGCACGTCTTCGAGTTCCAGGAAATCGCCATCGAAAGCGCCGACAACATCGCCTTCGCCCACTGGGTGGCCAACTGCGGCGGCACCAACGACAAGGGCGAAACCCAGAGCTGCTGGATGCGTGTCACTGCCTGCTATCGGCAGGTCGGCGGGGCGTGGAAAATCGTCCACGAACACTGGTCGGCGCCGTTTGATCCGATGAGCGGCGCGACCCTGTTCGATGTGACTCCCTGATCTTCAGCCATAGTTGAACCGTCCGATTCAGGAGAACGCCATGAAGTATTTATGCCTGGTCTACAGCGATGAACGCCTGCTGCATTCGTCGCCCGATAGCCCGGAAGACGCGGAATGCTGGGCTTATGCCGAGTCGATTCAGGGCAGCGGGCGAATGGTCGCCGCCGAAGCGCTGGAGTCGGTGCAGACCGCCACCACCGTGCGCATGCGTAACGGCAAACTGTCGATCACCGACGGCCCGTTCGCCGAAACCAAGGAGCAACTGGCCGGTTTTTACCTGATCGACGCCAAGGATCTCAACGAAGCGCTCCAGGTCGCCGGCAACATTCCGGCAGCGCGGGTCGGCAGCGTTGAAGTGCGACCGGTGCGGCAGTTGAATGTCTGAGGTTCGGGCGCGGGTCGAGCAGGTCTACCGCGAAGACTCGCGGCGGATCCTGGCGACGCTGATTCGTCTGCTCGGTGATTTCGACCTCGCCGAAGAAGCCTTGCATGAGGCGTTCTTCGTCGCGGTCGAGCGCTGGCAGCGCGACGGCGTGCCGGACAATCCGCGCACCTGGCTGGTCTCCACCGGGCGATTCAAGGCGATTGATGTGTTGCGCCGACGTGCGCGGTTCAAAGCCTCGCAACCCCTGTTGCTGGCGCAACTGGAAGAACTGGAACAGGCCGACTGGAGCGGCGAAGACGTGGAAGATGATCGCCTGCGGCTGATCTTCACCTGTTGTCACCCGGCACTGGCGGCGGATGCGCAAGTGCCGCTGACGTTACGCGAAGTCTGCGACCTGACCACCGAGGAAATCGCCCGCGCCTTTCTCTGCGCACCAGCGGCGATCGCACAGCGCATCGTGCGGGCGAAAGCCAAGATCCGTGACGCGAAAATCCCTTATCAAGTACCCAGCCTGAGCGAATTGCCCGAACGCCTCGACAGCGTGTTGCGGGTGATTTATCTGGTGTTCAACGAAGGGTATTCGGCGTCGGTCGGGACTGAGTTGATCCGTGAGGATTTGACTCGCGAGGCGATCAGACTGGGACGGTTGTTGATGGAGTTGCTGCCGGAGCCGGAAGTCGTGGGGTTACTGGCGATGATGCTGCTGCACGAGTCGCGACGGTCGGCGCGCACTTCGCCGGACGGTGAGTTGGTGCTGCTGGATGATCAGGATCGCTCGCGCTGGGATACCGATCTGATTGCCGAAGGTTGTGCGCTGGTTGAGCGTGCGCTGAGCACGCGGCGGTTTGGGCCTTATTGTCTGCAAGCGGCGATTGCCGCAGTGCATGCCGAGGCGCCGACGGCGGCAGAAACCGATTGGGAGCAGATCGTTGGCTTGTATGACGTGCTGTTGCGCGCGGTGCCTTCGCCGGTGATCGAGTTGAACCGGGCGGTGGCGGTGGCCAAACGTGATGGTACGTTGGCCGGGTTGAATCTGATTGAGGGGATTCTTGATCGCGGCGAATTGCAGGATTATCACCTGGCGCATTCGGCGCGGGCGGAGTTTTGTCGGCAGTTGGGTCGGGTGGCGGAGGCGCGGTCGGCGTATCTTCGAGCGTTGGAGCTGACCCGGCAAGAGCCGGAGCGGCGGTTTATTGAAGGGCGGCTTTCGGCGCTGGAATTGCCCTCACCCTAGCCCTCTCCCAGAGGGAGAGGGGACTGATTGGGGGATGCTTTAGAAGTACACCGACCTGAAAATTCAATTGTGAATCCATAATCGAGGTGTAAACCATAGCTATACATCCATAATCGACTCGGTCTTTCAGGTCGATGTACGAGGCAAGACAACTCGGTCGGCCCCCTCTCCCTCCGGGAGAGGGCTGGGGTGAGGGTGGCTCTATCTTCAACCGCTATTCCAGCATCTTGCTCAACAACCAGCTCCCCGCCGGCCCCGGTGGGTACAACCGCGACCACAAGGCATCGACAAACACCGGTTTCGGCCAACCGCGCACGTTCAATTCCACCAGCAAATCATTGCCAAAACGTTGCGCCAGCCAACGCGGCAACGGCGCCCAGCCAAAGCCTTTTTCGGCCATTTCCAGCAACATCAGATAACTCGGCGCCGACCACACCCGCCCTTTGCCACGACTGTCATAGGGATTGACGATCGTCGCCAGACGCAACTCGCGATGCTGCTCGAGGCTCTGCTGATCAACGTGATCCAGCTTGGCCAGCGCATGGTCGCGATTGACGAACAAGGCGATTTCCGTGCGCTCGGCCACCGTCGACGTCACCAGATCCGGCGGGTAGCTCTCTTGCATTTCAGCGAACGCCAGATGCGCGCGGCCGCGCTGCACCAGCTCGACCAAGTCATCGCACTCAGCGATCAGGCATTCCAGCTCCAGATCCGGATAGCGCTGTTCAAAACCCACCAACGCCGCCTCGAAACGGTCCGACTGATAAGTGTCGGAGATCGCCACCGTCAGCTTCGGCTCGACGCCTTGGGACAATTGCCGCGCGGTCATTTCCAGGCGACTGCTGGCCGCCAGAATCGCCTCGGCGCGTTGCAGCATCACATGCCCGACCGGGGTCAGCGTCGGTTTGCGGCTGCTGCGATCGAACAACTGCAGATCCAGATCGATCTCCAGGCTGGCCACCGCCGCGCTGATCGTCGACTGACTGCGCCCGAGCTTGCGCGCGGCTGCGGAAAACGAGCCTTGGGTGGCGGCCTGGACAAACGCCAGCAATACTTCCTGCGAGATCATCAACTATCGCCTTGATCGATGGTTATTGGTTATGAAGTATCGATATCAAGATAGATCATGGCAACCCTCTTCACTCAAGGAGTCAGGCCATGACTGCCGACAAATCCATCACTGAACGTATTTTCCAGGCCATCGGTTTCGAACTGCTGGCCATCCTGATCTGCACGCCGTTGCTGGCGTGGATCATGCAAAAACCGATGCTGGAAATGGGCGCGGTGACGGTGTTGATCGCTTTGCTGGCGCTCGGTTGGAACGTGGTGTTCAACCGTTTCTTCGACCGTATGCTTGCGCGCATGAACGTTGTGCACAACGCCTGGGTGCGCGTCGTGCACGCATTGCTGTTCGAGGGCGGCTTGATCGTGATGGGCGTGCCGTTGATTGCCTGGTGGCTGTCGGTCAGTCTGTGGCAGGCGTTTTTGCTCGACATCGGTGTGCTGCTGTTTTTCCTGCCGTACACCTACGTTTATCACTGGGGCTATGACGTAGTGCGTGAGCGCTTCATGACCCGCAACGCTTTCCAGAGTTAACCTCGATTCCCGTGTAGGAGCAGCCTTCGGAAGCTCCTACACGGGAAAGTATTTCAGCGTTAGTTAGAGGAACATGCCGCCGGATGCCTCGACCCGCTGGCCATTGATCCACTGTCCGCCCGGCGACAGCAGCAGCGCCAGCGCTCCGCCAATATCATCCGGCTGCCCGGCGCGGCCCAATGCGGTATTGCTGGCGACCATCGCATTCACCGCCGAATTGTCGCGTACTGCGCCGCCACCAAAATCGGTTTCGATGGCGCCCGGCGCAAGAATGTTCACACCAATCTGCCGCGCCCCCAGCTCTTTCGCCTGATAACGGGTCAACACTTCCATCGCGCCTTTCATCGCCGCATAAGCGCCGTATCCCGGCAGGCTGAAACGGGTCAGGCCGCTGGAAATATTGATGATCCGCCCGCCATCGTTGATCAGCGCCAGCAATTGCTGGGTCAGGAAGAACGGCCCTTTCAACTGGATGTTCATCAGCAGGTCGAACTGCTCGGGCGTGGTTTCGGTAAATAGAGCATGTACGCCGATCCCGGCATTGTTGATCAGGAAATCAAAACGCTGACGGTCGAACGTCTGCTGCAATGCCTGCTCAACACGTGCACCGAAATCGGCAAAGGTTTCACTGCGGCCGACGTCCAGTTGCAGCATCACGGCTTTCGCGCCGAGTGCCTGCAGTTCGGTTACCAACGCCTGGGCTTCATCGGCGCGGCTGTTGTAGGTGCCGATGATGTCGATGCCCTGAGCGGCGAGGTGCAGTGCGGCGTTTTTACCCAGGCCACGACTGGCGCCGGTGATCAAAGCGATTTTGCGGTTCATGGTTTTTCCTCGATTGCCGTGAGTGATCAGGTGATGGATCAAAGTTTATTTATCCGCCCTGAGGTGATAAACAGGCTGAAATCGGAATCACTGATCGGCTCAGCCGAACAATCAAGGGTCTGTCATGAACAAACTGGAATTGCTGCGCACCTTCGTCCGGGTCAGCGAATTGTCGAGTTTTACTCTTGCAGGAGAGAATCTTGGCTTGCCGCGCTCAACCGTGTCGGAGCATGTGCAGGCACTCGAAGCGCTGCTCGGCACACGCCTGCTGCAACGCACCACGCGCAAGGTGCAGGCAACGCAGGACGGTCTGGTGCTGTACGACCGCAGCAAGGATCTGCTCTCGCACATGGACGAGATCGAAGGCTTGTTCCGACAGGACGAGGCCTCGCTGAGCGGGCGCATACGTGTCGACCTGCCGAACATTCTCGCGCGGCGCCTGGTCATGCCGCGCCTGCCGCAATTCATGGATCGTCACCCGAATCTGGAACTGGAAATCAGCAGCACCGACCGCCGCGTCGATCTGCTCAGCGAGGGTTTCGATTGCGTGGTGCGCATCGGCGCGCAGCCGGATCAATCGGTGGTCGCGCGACATCTCGGTGACTTCCCCATGGTCAATTGCGCCAGCCCCGCGTACCTCGCACGATACGGCGTGCCGACGTCGCTGGAAGATCTCGCGCAGCATCGACTGGTGCATTACGTCGGTGTACTCGGTTCGCGTTCCGAAGGATTTGTGTACGAGGAGGGCGGTCAGGTTAAACGCTTGCCGATGGCCGGCAGCATTACTGTCAACAGCACTGACGCTTACGAGTCGGCGTGCCTGGGTGGTTTCGGTCTGACGCAGGTGCCGCGTACCGGCATGCAGCCGCATCTGGAAAACGGCGAACTGGTGACCGTGCTGCCGCAATTCACCGCGCCGGCGATGGGCATTTCATTGCTGTACGCGCGGCAACGGCATTTGCCGTTGCGGGTGCGGGTGTTTATGGATTGGCTCGGCGATTTGATCCGCTCCGCGCTCTAACTGACACCACACATCGAACTGTGGGAGCGAGCTTGCTCGCGAAGACTGAGTGTCAGTCAATTCAGAGTTGACTGATTCACCGCTTTCGCGAGCAAGCTCGCTCCCACAAGGAGATTTCTGCTGATTAGAAGATCTGGGTGAACAGCCAATACAGGCTGCCTGACAACAGGATCGCCGCGGGCAGTGTCAGCACCCACGCCATCAACAGATTGCGGATGGTCTTCATCTGCAAACCACCGCCATTGGCGACCATGGTCCCGGCCACACCCGAGGACAACACATGTGTCGTCGACACCGGCAAACCAAACATGTCCGCCGCACCAATGGTCAGCATCGCCACGGTTTCCGCCGAGGCGCCCTGCGCATACGTCAGGTGTGTCTTGCCGATCTTCTCGCCGACGGTCACCACAATCCGCTTCCAGCCGACCATGGTGCCTAGACCCAGAGCGATGGCCACAGCGATCTTCACCCATAGCGGAATAAACCGCGTGGCATTGTCGATCTGCTGTTTGAACAACTGCAGCTTGCCACTGGTGTCGGCGTCGAAGTTGCCGACCTTGTTCTTGTCCATCAGGCGAATGCTTTCGCTGGCCAGGTACATGTCGTTACGTACGTTGCCCATCGCTTCCGCCGGGACTTTCGCCAGCGAACCATAGCCTTTGACTTCTTCGCCGATGTGCCCGGTGAGGGCGGCGAGCGCCGGGATCAGTTGCGGCGTGGCTTCCTTGCTGCGCACGTAATCGGAGAGCACCGCACGCGGATCGGCCGGCGTCGGCAGCGGTGCACTTTTCACCAGCGCTTGCTGGGTGACTTGCGCCACGGCGGCGAACTGCAGCGATTGTTCTTCCGGCATGGTGCGGTTCAAGGCGTACGCCATCGGCAGCGTGCCGACCAGAATCAGCATGATCAGGCCCATGCCTTTCTGGCCGTCGTTGGAACCGTGGGCGAAAGACACGCCGGTGCAAGTCAGAATCAGCAAGCCGCGAATCCACCACGGCGGCGGGGTGTTGCCTTCCGGCGCTTTATACAGCGAACGATTCTTCACGAAGGCACGCAGCGCCAGCAGCAACAGCGCGGCACAACCGAAACCCACCAGCGGCGACAACAGTAGGGCGTAACCGATCTTGGTCGCCTGCGCCCAATCGACACCGCTGGTGCCGTCGCGACCATGCATCAAGGCATTGGCCACGCCGACACCGATGATCGAACCGATCAAGGTGTGCGACGACGACGCCGGTAAACCCAGCCACCAAGTGCCGAGGTTCCACAGGATCGCAGCGATCAGCAGGGCGAAAATCATCGAGAAACCGGCAGACGAACCGACCTGCAGAATCAACTCCACCGGCAACAACGCGATGATGCCGAACGCCACCGCGCCGCTCGAAAGCAACACGCCGAGAAAGTTGAAGAACCCCGACCAGACCACCGCGACATTCGGCGGCAGCGAGTGGGTGTAGATCACCGTCGCGACGGCGTTGGCGGTGTCGTGGAAACCGTTGACGAATTCAAAGCCCAGCGCAATCAGCAGCGCCACGCCGAGCAGCAGAAACGGCGTCCAGGTGGTGACCACCGTGCCGAGTTCGTGCATGTCGTGCATCAGGCTGTAAGCGGTGAACAGCATTCCCATCGCCAGTACGGCGAAAAAGATCACATAGGTAAAGGGGCCGGTTTTCTTGTCGAGGGCCGGCCTGCCGCTGGCGGCGGACGCGGGGCTGGCGGTCAGGGAGGGAGTAGCCATGAGCGGACAATCCTGAGCGAGGGAAGGAGTGTCGCCCATGATCGTTGCAGAATGTTACAGAGAGGCTGCGCCATGTCAGTGTTTGGGGTTTTAGCTCCACCGCTGATCTGAAGACTGAAGAAGATCCCTGTGGGAGCGAGCTTGCTCGCGAAAACGGTGTGTCATCCAACAATGATGGTGCCTGACACTCCGTCTTCGCGAGCAAGCTCGCTCCCACATTGGGCCTGCGGTGGCAATGCGTTTTGTGGTCAGTAGTCGCCTCTTTTACGAAACGCCCAACGCCCGGCAATCACGGTAAACGTCGCCACCAGCGCGACCAATATCCAGAACCCCTCCGGATCCTGCGACAACGGCACCCCGCCCACATTCATCCCGAAAAAACCGGCAATGATGTTGATCGGCAATGCCAGCACCGTCACCACGGTCAAAGTAAACAGCGTGCGGTTGCTCTGTTCGTTGAGGTTGGCGGCGATCTCTTCTTGCAGCAGTTTGATCCGCTCGCCGAGGGCGGTGAGGTCGTTGATGATCAGCGCAAACTCCTCGGTGGATTTGCGCAGTTCCTTGACGTCCTCCTTCTGCAACCAGGGCGGCGGGCGGTTGAGCAGGCGCAACAACGAACCCGGCTCCAGCGCCAACAGTCGTTGCAAGCGCACCAGCACGCGGCGGTTGGCACCGAGTTCGGCGCGGTTGGTCGACAGCCGCGAGGAGAGCAATTCGTCCTCGACCTGATCAACGCTCAGGCTGGTCTTGCGCACGATCTGCGTCAGCACTTCACCCTGATCACGGAGCAGGTGCACAAGCAATTCCGAGGGCGAACGAAAGCGCTCGCCGGCCTTCACCGACGAGCGCAATTTATCCACCGAGTGCAGCGGTTGCAGGCGCGCGCTGACGATCAGTTTGCTGCGCACACAGACCCACAGCGTCGAAACGTCCGAGGAGACCATGCTGCTGAGGTTGAATACCACGTCGTTGACCACCGCCAGCAACGCCGAATCGACATGCTCGATGCGCGTCGAGCGCGAGCCTTCATGCAGCGCCTCGAAAAACTCTTCGGGCAATTGCAGATGACTTTTCATCCAGCGCTCGCAGGCGGCGTGCGCGAGATTGAGGTGCAGCCAAAGGAATTCACCGCTGTCGCTGTCGTCCTGCAAGCAGCGCAATGCCGTGGCCGAATCGACTTCGCGGCCACGTTCGCCGGGCAGGAAGCGAAAGCCGTAGAGCAGGCCAAACAGATCAGGATCGCGATGACTGATATCGAGGCTGTGGTTCATGAAGGCTCGCTGCGAGGAGGGCGTGTCGGTTGCGCAAATGGCAGGTTCACTGAGCCACATCATCGCAATGTCACATGACGTTTTTGTGACAGCAAAGTGACGTCAAATCAGCGACTTACCGGCGGTCGGATTTTCTTCAAGAAGCGCTCTGGTGCGCCGATCACGCTTAGGTTACGTTGCGCGCGCTTGGCCATGAGCCAAGGCTCGCCGACAGGGATGTCCGGCAAAATTTCACGCCTTACCGGGCGTGCCTCATCCTTGTCCTGAGTATCTTGCGATGCTGCAAAAATCCCTGAGAACGCAAATTCTCGCCCTGCTGAGCGGCAGCCTGCTGGCGGTGCTGTTGATTGCCCTGGCCTGTTTTCATTTCCTCTCCAACGGCGTGCAAAGCTACAGCCAGTTGATCGCCGGTCCATTGCACACGTCGCAATTGATCGATGAGGCCAATCTGCAATTCAAGGTGCAGGTGCAGGAATGGAAAAACGTCCTGTTGCGCGGCAAGCAGCCGGCGGATCTGGCCAAGTACTGGGGGCAGTTCGAAGACCGTCAGCGCGATGTGCAGAACATCCTTGGCGAACTGGCCAGCCAGAAAGGCCTCGAGCCGAGCCTGAAAAACCGTATCGAACGTTTACGCGATGAGCATCGCCAACTCGGTTCTGCCTATCAGAAGGGCCGCGATGCCTACGTGGCTGCCGGTGGTGATCCGGCGGCCGGTGATGCCGCGGTCAAAGGCGTCGACCGCGCCGCCAGCGATCAGATGAGCGAACTGGTCGCCGAGTTGCGCAAGCAAGGCACTGCGCAGTCGGCGCTGATTAGTGCCGAGGCCGACCGCACCGTGTGGCTGGGGCTGCTGGTGATGCTCGCGTCGGGTCTGCTGATCGGCCTGTTGAGCCTGTGGCTGGTCAACCGCAACCTGGTCGAGCCGATCCGCAAACTGATCGATTACGTCACCCAGTTGAGCCGTGGAAAACTGGCGGAACGTGTGGTCAGCGATCGGCAGGATGAGTTGGGCAACCTCGCCTCAGCGGCCAACACCCTGCGTGATTTTCTCGCCGAAACCTTCACCCGTCTGCAACGCAGCGCCAGCGATCTGGACAGCGCCAGCGGCGAGTTGAATGCTATCGCGACGACCATGGCTGGCGGCACCAGCGAGCAGTTCAACCGCACCGATCAAGTCGCCACGGCGATGAACGAAATGTCCGCCACCGCGCAGGAAGTCGCGCGCCACGCCGCTGATGCTGCGCGTGCTGCGGACGATGCCGACCAGTCTGCCCAGCAGGGTGAGAAGGTCATGCAGAGCACTATCCATTCGATCACGCAGATGCGCGGCGAAATCGCCAACACCGCCACAGTAATCCGTCGTCTGGAAGCCGACAGCGGCCGTATCGGCAAAGTGCTGGAGGTGATTCGCGGCATTGCCGAGCAGACCAATCTGCTGGCGCTTAACGCTGCGATCGAAGCGGCGCGCGCCGGTGAGGCCGGACGTGGTTTTGCCGTGGTTGCGGATGAAGTGCGTAATCTGGCGCAACGAACGGCGGAGTCGATCATCGAGATCAACCAGATCATTCAGAGCGTGCAGACCGGTGCGGTGGATGCGGCGCAAGCCATCGACAGCGGCCAGACGCGCAGTGATGAAAGCGTCGAGCAGGTGACCCAGGCTGGCGCGATGCTGGAGCGCATCACCCACGCGGTGGAGGCGATCCGTGACATGAACCGGCAGATCGCTACCGCAGCGGAAGAGCAGACCTCGGTGGCCGAGGACATCTCGCGCAACCTCACCGAGATCACCTCGATCGCCAGCACCAACCTCGACAACGTGCAGCGTACCGAGAGTGCCAGTCAGAACCTGCATGGTCTGTCCGGCGAGCTGAATGAAGTCACCGCGCGTCTGAGCGCCTGAGGCCATCGACTTTGTGCGCGGCCACCGACGCGCCGAAAGCCGCTGGCGGCGCAGCACCAGCAGGCGACAGCAGCTCCAGCAGCAGTGAAGAATCGGATTCGAGCACTTCGGGTTCGCTGGTCAGCACCTCGGCGTGATGCCCTTTCCCCTCACCCTAGCCCTCTCCCAGAGGGAGAGGGGACTGACCGTGGTGACTATTCGAGTTACGCCGACCTGAAATATCGAGTCGAACTCAGGCCTTGAATAGCCCGCGGTCTGCTCCCTTTCCCCTCGCCCCCTTGGGGGAGAGGGCTGGGGTGAGGGGGAGAAAATCTCACTGGCAACACATCAACCAAGCCAAACACCAGACATGAAAAAGCCGCACGATCTTTCAATCGTGCGGCTCTTGGGGGGCGTTCAATCAAGTGTCTTGCTTGTTGCTCAACACCTTGCCAGTGGTCGCATCAAAGTCCACGTCGAACTCTTTGCCATCAGCCGTCTTCAGCTCAACTTCATACTCATAACCATTGAAGTGGTTATCCAGGTCAGTGTCAGTAATGGTCGCACCCGGATGCAGTTTCAGCGCTTCGGCGTTCATCGACTCCAGCGACTTGATCTTGCCCGACTTAACCAGTTCAGGAATCTGGTCAACGCGAACATCAGCCTGGGCCAGGCCAGCGGTGAGGGTCAGGGCAGCAGCGGTAAACAGGGCAGTCAAAGTTTTCATCGGTTCGTTCCTTGGGGTGATTCGTTTAAGTGGCCTCAGGTTAACCAGTGCAACTTAACTCACCCTTAAAATTCCAAACCCAAATAAAACGGGCAAGCCATGTACCTGCACAGAACCTGTGGGAGCGTGGCTTGCCCGCGATGAAGGCGCCTCGATTTCGGATCAGAAACCGTTGTTCTTCAACACCTGATCAACACTGCCGGCCGCCGGGCGTTTATAGAACTTCAACAGTTCACTTGCACGGTTGGTGAAGATGCCGTCGACACCGGCCGCCATGACTTTCTCGAAGTCCACCGGTTCATCAACGGTGTAGACGTGTACCAGCATGCCCTGGTCGTGGGTGTATTGGTTCATCCACGGTTGTACCAGGTCCGAATAGCTCTGATCGCCGCCCTTGGTCAGCTTCGCCGAGGGGCCGGTGCCGATTGCACCCTGGGCCTTGGCGTAATCCACCCATTGTTTGAATTCGGCTTCGGACTTCGGCTCTTGCTTGCCGTAGAAAACGTTTTTGTCTTTCTCGCCGGATTCGGCAAACGTCACTTTCGATTTCGGCTCGATGCTGCCCTCACCGACCCACAACAGGAGAATCTTCGGCACTTGCGGCATTTCTTTTTCCAGCAGTTCGAGGCTGTTTTTCTCGAACGTTTGCAGGATCACCTTGCCTTTGCCCTGACCAACACCCAGTGCGCTCTTCGCCAGTTTCGATCCGGCCGGGCTCAACCAGCCGCGATCCTGCAGTTTTTCCTTGAGGTCTTTCTCGATCCCCGGAAACAGTTGCGGCTCTTTGGTCTCGATGTAGAGGCCCGGCTTGTGTTGCGGATTGGCCTGGGCGATGTCGATGATTTCATCGAGGGTCAGGATTTTCAGCCCGGCGTAGGACGGGCGGGCGCGATCCGGGTACTTGGCGTTAAACCAGCTGCCAGCGTCGAGGGTTTTCAGTTCGGCCATGGTGAACGCGGTGGCCGAGGCGTCCTTGCGCTCCGGAAACTTGCTGGCGACGTCGGTGGTGCGTTGCAGGTTGTCGTCGTGCAGGGCGAACAACACGCCGTCCTTGCTGCGCTGCAAGTCCATTTCCAGGTAATCGGCGCCCAGATCACGGGCCAGTTTGTAGGACGCAGCGGTGGATTCCGGAGCATCGAAGGACGCGCCACGGTGAGCGATGACCGCCGGGTGCGGGATGCCGTGGGTGGCAGCGACTGCATCGGGATCACTGTGGCTGGCGGCGTGCGCCTGACCGAGGCCGAGCAGCAGGCTCAGAACCAGGGCGCTTTTGGTGAAAGTGGCGGGCATGTTCGAGTTCCTTTCGCAGGGCAATTTCAAAGACGTACCTTTTAACAACTGAATCGGTTACGTGCTATCGCAGGACCGACATAAACGTATTAAATGCGATTTTTCCTGCACTTTTGTGGCGCCGTTTGCAGTACGCTTGCCCTCGGCAGACGTCCCGGCAGAGGGCGCGCCGTGCAGTTGCCCTGCGTGTAAACCATCGATCATTTTTCGTGAGGTTTACCATGCGCATCACCTCCCAACTCATCTGCCAGGCTGCCGACGATCTCAAGGGTTTCGTCGGCCTCAACCGCAAAACCGGTCAGTACATCGTGCGCTTCAGCGAGGATTCGTTCGGCATGGACGTCGCTGATGACGGCATTATTCCTGTGAATGAATTCATCTGGGCGCCGGCGACAGCGCAGACCATGACACTTAAACGCGAGTTGATTCAGTTGTTGCTGGATCAGAACATCGATGAGCGGATCAACATCACCGAGCCGTTGCGGGTTTATATGAGCAAGGTTGAAGTGCCGGAGATTGAGGCGGTGCGAAGTCTGGTGCGGGGCTGAGATTACCTGTGACAGTGCGGGCCTCTTCGCGAGCAAGCTCGCCCCACATTTGGATCTGCGTCGATCACAAATCCCCTGTGGGAGCGAGCTTGCTCGCGAAGGCGGCCGAAAGCATGACCCTGCAATGACTGGTTGAACCGATACTCACGCTCAACCTGGCACACCCGCGTATGAAACGGGTCGACCAAAAATCACCGCAAAGCAGGACGCCATCAACGCGACTCCGCACATGCTTCAACAAACGCGCGCACCAGCGGCGGCATCTGCCCTTTGAGCGCCGCGCGTTCCGGTTGAAACAACGTCGCCACAAAGAATGGATGATCCTTGAGTTCAATCGCGCGCAAATCTCCCGCCGAATCATGACCCACAGCCTGTAGCCGATCGTTCAACAGTTCTCGTTCGAACTGAGGATTCACACCGAAGCGGCAGCGATAACCTTCACGTATCTGCGACGTTTCGTACGCCGTGGCGATCAACGAACCGGGCAGCAAATGAATGTTGTCCACCGCTTCGACCAGCGAACAGGTCAACGGCGTAAGAACCGCGCGCTCGGAGTCGGGCGATGTCTCGCCATGCTCAGCATCTGTCCAGCCCAGCACATTGCGGGAAAATTCCAGCACCGCATGCTGAAAACCGCCGCAGGTGCCGAGGAAAGGGCGCTGCTGTTCACGGGCAAAACGGATCGCTCGCAGTGCGCCGGCTTCACTTTTGTAAGGGCTGGCCGACACCGCGCTGTGGCTGCTGACACGCCCTGATTGCCGAGCCTTGCGCTCGGTGGCGACGTTGTTCGATGAATTGGGGCGGGCGCTGCGATTACCGTGATCAGCGCTGCGGGTTCTGGCGCATGTGATCGTGCAACTCGCTGGTCAGGCTGGCGATACGTTCGGTCAGGTTTTTGGTCATTTCGGTGAGGCGGGTGTTCTGCTCCAGCAGCTCAAGCAATTGCGCGGTGTTCTTCGCCGCTTGGGCCTGCCGCTCGGTATTGGCCTGTGCCAGCGCTTCACGGTGTTGCGCGTCGGCATCGGCTTGCGCCTTGTCTCGGGCGGCCTGACGGGTTTGTGCCAGCAGAATCAGCGGTGCGGCATAGGCCGATTGCAGGCTGAAAGCGAGGTTCAACAGGATGAACGGGTAAACGTCGAAGGTGGTCACGCCAAACACGTTGAGGCAGACCCACAACAACACAATCAGGGTTTGCGCGCCGAGGAACATCGGCGTGCCGAAGAACCGCGCAAACGCTTCGGCGCGCAGGGCGAATTTGTCGTTGCCGAAGGTGGTGCTGAGGTGGGCGTGGGGGCGGTGGAAGCGCAGGTGATCGACGGGAGCTGTTTCAGGCGATGCGGGTTTTTCAGTGGTCATGGTGCACTCGGCAGGGCGTGGGGCGTGTAGTCACTATAGCCCTGCGCTGTGGCAGTCGGCCTCTTCGCGAGCAAGCTCGCTCCCAGAGGTAGCCGGGGTGTTCACACATATTGTGATCAACCTAACCCCTGTGGGAGCGAGCTTGCTCGCGAAGGCAACGACGCGGTCTACCTGCCTTTAACCCGGCACCCGCTCATTGGCAAACATGCTCACGGCATCCACCGCCTCACTGGCACCATCACGAATCTGCAGAATCACCGTCCCCGCCTGATTCGCCAACTCGACCCCTTGCGCCGCGCGACCCCGCGTACCTTCCATGCTCTTGATGGCCAGGCGGGTTTCGCTCTGGATCAGCCCGATCATGTTGGAAATCTCCGCGGTCGAGCCGCTGGTCCGCCCCGCCAGCAATCGCACTTCGTCAGCGACCACGGCAAACCCGCGACCCTGCTCGCCGGCGCGCGCGGCTTCAATCGCGGCATTGAGCGCCAGCAGATTGGTCTGGTCGGCAATCGCGCGGATGGTGTTGACGATGGCGGTGATCTGCTCGGAGCGTTCCCCCAGTTGTGCAATCAGCGTTGAAGACTCAGCAATGTCTTCGGCGATTTCACGCATTTCGCTGGCGGCTTGCTGGATCACCTGCGTACCTTGCTCGGCGACTTTTCGCGTCGCCACGGAGATGTGATACGCCGCGCTGGCACTGCGCGCGTCCTGTTCATGCTGGACCACGCGTGCGGTAACGTCCGAGGCAAACTTCACCACTTTGCACAAACGCCCGGCGGCGTCGTAGACCGGGTTGTAGTTGGCTTCCAGCCAGACCGTTTGCCCGCGTTTATCAACGCGTTCGAACTGACCATGGAAAAATTCGCCCTGGTTCAAACGACGCCAGAAATCCTCGTAGGCACTGCTGTTGACCAGCTCCGGCGTACAGAACAAGCGGTGATGTTTACCCTTGAGTTCGGCGGCGGTGTAACCCATACGCGTCAGAAAATTCTGATTGGCCGTGAGAATACTGCCGTCGAGGTTGAATTCGATGATTGCCATTGCCCGGTCAATCGCCTGCAACTTGGCGTTGGCCTCACTTTCCTGCTGCACCTTGGCTGTCACGTCCATGGCGTATTTGACCACCTTCACCACGCGTCCCGAAGCATCCTTTATCGGGTTGTAACTGGCCTCTAGCCAGATCGCCTGGCCCTTGCTGTCGACCCGTTCAAACGTACCGGATCTGAACTCGCCGTTTTTCAGGCGTGACCACAACTCGGTGTATTGAGCACTGCGCCCGAACTCCGGTGTGCAGAAGCGCCGGTGAGGCTGGCCGATGGCTTGTTCGGCGGTGTAACCCATGGTTTTGAGAAAGTTGTCATTGGCGCGCAGCACCACGCCATCCAGGTCGAACTCGATCACCGCCATCGAGCGATTGATCGCATCGAGCAGGCCGGCTTGTTCGGTGAGGGTGCGCTGAAGATCGTCGACGACGGACTTATGGCGATTGAAGAACATGTTCGCAGTACTCAGGAAGTGGGGAAGATCGAGGTTTCAGTCCCTATTTCCGCGCCGGCAGACCGAATGCGCGGACGGCATTCGGCAATGACTGCTCAATGCCAGTATTCCTTAGCTGGCAGATGGCTACTTATACAAAACTTCATAAAGTTGTACAAGAAAGTAATTATTTGTAATTTTGTATAACTTTTTGGACGGCGGCGTTGTCCGCCGCGATCCTGGTCAAGGCAACGCTGAGGGTGTTGTGGCCCTTGTTTTTAGCGGTTTAGAGCGCTTCGCCGGCATCGTCCAGCCAGTCGAGGGCATCCTTGTACAAGGATTGATAGTGCGTCAAACCGATACTAAGGCCCACTCGCAACTCTGGCACCTGCGGATGACAGCATGAATTCAATGCTTGACCCATCGCTCCATCAAGATCAAAGACTCGTGCAGCGGCAACTGGCAGGGTCACGCAGAGCGGGTTACAGGAGGAGGGCGGATTAGCGTTGATAGCAGGCGAGAAACATTTCCAATGCCGATTCGGCGACGGTGTTCTGCATCTCGACATCGAGGGCTGCGCGGCCCATCGACATCTGTGGCCAGAAACCAAAGGTTTTGAGCAACCCTTGGACCTGATGCGCGGCGAATTCCGGATCGACCGCTTTCAGCCTCCCATCCGCCTGCGCGGCGCGAATCCACACGGTCAGGCCTTCCTCGCGTTCGCCCATGCGCTCGATCATGTTCTGCGCGCGCTCCGGTGAGTGGATGGTCGCAGCAATTGCCACCCGTGCCAGGGTCAGGAAATTCTCGTCGGCCATCAACTGCACTTTGGCCTGGAGCATCTGCCGTAATTGCTCACGCAACGGCTGATCGCGGTTGTAGGTGACCGATTGCTCGGCGCTGATTCGTGCCCACAACTGGTTGAGAATTTCGGCGAACAGCTCTTCTTTGCTGGGGAAATGGTTGTACACCGTGCGCTTCGACACATCGGCCGTGGCGGCAATCTTGTCCATGCTGGTGATCTCGAAACCGTTGGCACGGAATTCGGCAATCGCCGCTTGAATAATGGCTTCGCGTTTACGGTCGGTAAGGCGCTGTGGAGCTGTCATAAGTACGCTTCGGCAGAAAAAGGATGAAATTACACTTGGCAGTTTACTTGTCATCCCCTTTGATGCAACCTAGAAACTACACCGAGCAGTGTAATGTTGCGTTAATCCTCGTAACCTAAAAACCAGACAGTTCGGCCTATGCGTGCAGCTTTGGCCATTTATCGTCCCACCGTGGAAAAATCGTGAATTGCGCGGTTTTTCCGGAGTCATTCAGTCATGGCCAATCCAGTCTCGCTCCCGGATAACACATCCACGCCTGAAGCCTCGCGGCAGAACCAGGGGCTGTTTCGCAACCACGCGCCTGTGCAACGTGAAGGTGGGCGCAAAATGCTGCGGATCATGTGGAACATGATTTTCCACAAACCGCGCAATACCCGACCCGCAGCGCCGATCCCGGTGCAGGCGTTGACCCGGGAAGCGCTGCTGGCGGCGCCGAACCACAGCGTCTATCGCCTCGGTCACTCCACTCTTTTGCTGAAACTGCGCGACAAATTCTTTATCACCGACCCGGTCTTTGCCGAGCGTGCATCGCCGGTGCAGTGGGCCGGTCCGAAACGTTTCCACCAGCCACCGATCAGCATCGACCAGTTGCCGCCGATCGAAGCGGTGGTCCTGTCGCACAATCATTACGACCACCTCGATTATCAGGCCGTGCTCAGACTGGCGGCCAAGACCAACCTGTTCCTGACCCCGCTGGGCGTCGGCGACACCCTGATCAAATGGGGCATCGATGCCAGCAAAGTCCGCCAGTACGATTGGTGGCAGGGCGCGGAGATTGCCGGCATCCGTTTCGTCGCCACACCGTCGCAGCATTTTTCCGGCCGTGGCCTGTTCGACGGCAACAGCACACTGTGGGCTTCCTGGGTGATGATCGACGGCGACACCCGAATCTTCTTCAGCGGCGACAGCGGCTATTTCGACGGTTTCAAACGCATCGGCGAGCAATACGGCCCCTTCGACCTGACCCTGATGGAGACCGGCGCCTACAACGTCGAATGGCCGCACGTGCACATGCAGCCGGAAGAAACCCTGCAAGCGCACATCGACCTCAAGGGCCGCTGGCTCTTCCCGATCCACAACGGCACGTTCGATCTGGCGATGCACGCCTGGCACGAACCGTTCGACCGGATTCTGGCACTGGCGTGGGATCGCAGTGTTTCGATTACCACGCCGCAGATGGGTGAGGCATTTAACATCGCTCAGCCGCAACGGGGTGAGGCGTGGTGGTTGGCGGTTGAAGGGGAGAGTGAGGCGGTGGTGCAGAGTGCCTGACAGTTCGTCGCCAGTTCGCCCCTTCGGGGGCGATTGTCTTACTCAGCCATCGCAAAATCCCCACGCCCCACCGATTCCAATGGCGCACCCTGAACACTCGCACTACGCCCCGGTGCAAACCCGGGAAAGAACACCAGCCCCTGCGCCTCGAGCCGATAAGCCAGTGCCAGTCGCGCCGCATCCGCCACATCCTGCTGCGCTTCAAAGCGTTGGATGTCTTCAACCGACACCTCAGCCTCCCGCGATAGCTGTTCCACGCTCCAGCCCAGCATCGCTCGGGCCTGGACGCAGTGCGTCGGGGTGAACTGGAAAAGGGCAATGCGTTCGAGGATGTGGTTCATCGCAAGAGAGGCCATGGTGTGCTCCGGGCTCAAGAGTGCTGATTGAAAATGTACTGTGTTTTTGTACAGTTGTTTTCGGCCGGGATCAAACGCATTTTTTGATTTGCCCTAGTTCGCCGCCTCCAACCAGACGGACGGTGCCTGCCCGAGGATCCGCCGGAACATCGTCGAGAACGCCGCCGGGCTCTCATAACCGAAGTCCAGCGCGATGCGCGTTACCGCTTCACCCGAGGCCAATCGTGCCAGCGCCAGAACCACGCAGGCCTGCTGCCGCCATTGCCTGAAGCTCAATCCGGTCTGTTGCCGAAACAGTCTGTTGAAGGTGCGCAAGCTTATGTGTAACTGGTCGGCCCATAGCTGTGGAGATTGATGGGCGTACGGCTGATGCAGAAAAGTCTGACACAGAGACAGGAGCTTTCCGTCAGTCGGCAGCGGAATGTGCAATGGCAATGGTGCGCTGCTTGTCAATTCATGCAGCAACAGATCAATCAACACACCATCACGTCCGGCCACGTCATATGCCAGTGGCACTTCCACCGCCTCCATCAGCAAATGCCGCAGCAACGGAGACACGCTGATTACCTGGCAGCGCTCCCCCAAATCCACCGCACCGGGTTCGATGTACAAGCTGCGAGTGCTGACCCCAAGCATCAACACCTCATGCGCCACACCCGGCGGAATCCACACCGCGCGCTGCGGCGGCACGACCCAATTGCCGTCATGGGTGCTGACCTGCATCACACCGGTCGCGCCATACAACAACTGCGCCCGACGATGCGTGTGAAACGGCAGCAGGTGACCGTGAGAATAATCCGTACCGATCGCCACCACCGCGCGCGGCGTGTCATCCAGCAGATTGATCGAAACATTGCGCATCAGGCGTTTCCCGGTGATTGGCGTAAACGCAAACATTATTGGCCGACTTGCTGAAGCAGGCCAAGCGATGCCGCTCTATCGTCGACCGTTCTGCCATCACGGACGCATCGACATGTTCTATTTATTGCTGACCCTCTTCGGCTGCCTGACCGGCATCACCGCCGTGCTGTTCGGCTTCGGCGGCGGCTTCGTTGTCGTACCGCTGCTGTATCGCCTGCTCACCGCCAGCCACGGCGCCGACGACCCGATCGGCCAATCGGCGATGCACATCGCCGTCGCCACTTCGACCTGCGTGATGATCGTCAACGCCCTGATCGCCACCGACAAACACCGCCGCGCCGGCAATCTCATCCGTCATTACTTGTGGCCGTTGGGAGGGTTTATCGGAATGGGGGCGGTCGTTGGCGCAATAGCGGCGGTGTGGGTCAGCGGCGAAGTGATTCGCTACGCATTCATCGGCTACCTCGGCGTGACCATCGTTGATTGCCTGCTGCGACGCGGATTTCTCACGCAAAACGCAGACGTCATCCCACGCCGACTTGGCGCTATGGAAACTTCCGCAGGCGGTGTAGGCATCGGCGCCATCGCGACGTTTCTCGGTGTAGGAGGCAGCGTCATGACCGTGCCGCTGTTGCGCCGCTGTGGACTGAGCATGTCGCAAGCGACGTCCATGGCCAATCCGTTGAGCGTGCCGGTGGCATTGGCCGGGACGCTGACGTACATGGCGTTGGCCGGGTTCAGTCAGGCTGACCTGGGGGCGTGGTTTGTCGGGTATGTGGATTTGCTGGCGTTTGCGGTGCTGACGGTGGGGGCGCTTATCGGGATTCGATTGGCCGCGCCATGGATCGGGCGGATACCGGATCGGGTGCATGCCTGGGTCTATATCGGGTTGCTGATTATCGTGCTGCTGTGCATTTCGCTTAAATGAACCATTGCCAGGTTACAGCGGAAGAAATCAAAATTGATAACCGAACGCTGTCCTCCAGCAATGACCAGAGAACCAGGATGTTGATCTTCAATTGCACCGAAGCCGCCAGTAAGTTTTTCAGTCGTGTTCACAAAGGCAAAGTGATCACTCCGGTGGACGCTAAACCCCCGACCGCAGTGATCGAAGATGATGAACCGGGCAGCTCCAACGAGCAGTGGCTCGTGCATGCAATCACCGTGCAACGCAAACACGTATTGCTCGTCATTCACGTGCAAACCCGTTATTGCATGATCTTCGCCGATGCCAAAAAGGCCGATGCTGAAGGGTTTGTTGCAGGATTTGTCGAACGCTGGCGCGAAGGCTTGCTACGCGACGCGATCAACCATGACTCCATGCAATGGGCTGACGCGGGAATCCTGTCGGATCGTTTTGAAGAAGCCTGCGCAGAACATCGGTTCTATCGTCGCAGCCATCGCGGTGCACAAAAGCACATTGAGCAAATCGCCTGGTTTTTCCAGGATTGCGCTGCCGAGTGGGGCTGTTTACCGCAGGGCGAACGTGCGGCTATCGGGTTCGATGCGCAGATGAACAGTCGACTCAGAAACAGTAAAGGGCGCAAAGATTACTTCAGGCCAGATGAAGAAATGATCGCCCACTGGCTGCGCCAATATTGCGCTGTCGATGAGTCTGGCATTCAGGCTGCGCTGGAACGACGCAAACAGGCAGAGCGGGAGATCCAGGCGTTTCAGAGTGAGCTGCAATAGCCTGATAGTCACCGCGGGCCTCGCATACCCCGGTTGCTCTCGCCATAATTCGCAACTTTCTCTTCCGGGCATACGCCCACTCATTCAAGGATGAAAGATGTATCGCGGACTGTTGCGAATCTCCGGCATTTTGATGCTCGTCGGTTTAGTGCTCTCAACCCGGATATGGGCCGACGACAACAAGCAGGTGTACACCGGCACCCTAGGCAAAGCCGCAATCGTTGTGGAAATCGACACCCGTTACAGCGAGGGGCGTTACTTCTACAAAAAGTACCGCAAAGACTTGGCGCTGGACATCAGTAGAGAGGACGACGCACTGGTGATGGTCGAAGGCGCGGCGATGGATGGCGATTCGCGCCCGACTCTGCGCTTGCAACCGAAAATCAACGGCTGGAGCGGCGAATGGAGCAACCCGGACGGGAAGGTCCTGAAGGTCGAATTGCAGCCCGCCAAGCTCCCCGATGTTCCCGCCGGTGCCTTGCCGTATTTCACCGAACTGCATGACAAGAACCCGTACGAGTACCTACGGTTGCAGGGGCTGCAACTTGTAAAAGGCAAAACCGAAACCTTCATGGGCTACACGGTGCAATGGTGGAGCGAGGCGAAGTCGGGGGCTTCGCTGTTTGAAGTGGTATCGGGGTATTCGCCGCAAGCGCGGGAGCGCATCAATCAATATTTAATGGCACGCTTGTGGGGCGAGGTGACTTCGCATTTCGACTGCGCGGGGAGTTATTCGCAATCCAGTCAGCCGCTATGGTTGTCGTCTTCGATGATGAGTGCGCGCATTTCTACCGAATATTATTGTGGCGGTGCCTATCCGGATCAAAACAATGAATCGCTCAACTTTGATGCGCAAACAGGGAAGTTGCTGACCCTTGAGGATGTTTTGTGGGTGGGGCAGGGCAAGCCGTTTCATTATCTGGAGGGATTTGAAAGCTCCTCTAACGCATCCTCCGATGAATACTTCAATTACCGCTCCAAAGAATTCGCACCTTGGCTCGTCGCACAGTTGTTGAAGCTTTATTCAAAAGAAATGACCGTGATTGCAGAAGGCGAAAACGACTGCGGGTACGATGAGCAAGAACCATGGAAATATCCGTCCTGGTACTTCGGGGAAAAAGGCATCACCTTCGTTCCCTCATACGCACATGTCGCAGCGGTGTGCGGATACGTCGAGTGGGGCGTTCTGCCCTATGACCTGATCAAACAACACCCCGGCGGCGTTCCATTGCAACTGCCCTGAATAAAGCTGGATTCGTGCGCCGAAGGGGGTTGGAATCAGTCAGCGTGTTCGCAAGAATATGTTTCCTTTCTGTAGAAATCACATAGGGCCGAGCATGCTGATCTTTAACTGCACCGAAGCCGCCAGCAAATTCTTCAGCCGTGTTCAAAAGGGCAAAAAGATCACGCCGGTGGATGCTAAACCGCCGTCCCCCATCATTGAAGATGATGAGTCGAACGGCGCTGATGAGCAGTGGCTGGTGCACGCGATAACGGTACAACGCAAGCACGTGCTGCTGGCCATTCACATAAAAACCCGTTATTGCCTGATTTTCGCTGATGCGAAAAAGGCTGACACAGAAGACTTTGTTGATCGATTTGTGGATCGTTGGGTCAAGGGGATAGTGATCAACGCACATCATCATGACCTCGGGCAGTGGCTTAACCCGGAGTTGATGTTGGCGCGGCTGAAACAGACTTGTGAGCATCAACGGTTCTATCGGCGTAGCCATCGTAGCGCGCAAAAACACATTGACGAGATTGCATGGATGTTTCAGGACAAGGTCGCCCATACGGGATCTTTGCCACCGGATGAAATCACAGCGATGGTCTTCGACGAGCAAATGAATGACACGCCGAGGAACAGCAAGGGCGCCAAGTCTTACTACTTTCCGGATGAGGAAATGGCGCTTCACTGGCTACGTCACTACTGCTTTCTCGATGACGTCCAGCTTCATACTGCCAAGGAACGTCGCCAACAAATGGCTCGGGAAATAGCAGCCCTCGAGCACGAAGCCTGGCTTAAAAAGTACGAGCAAGAAAACTCTAATAGTTGAGCCGCCGCCATAATTCGCAGCGTATTTTTCAGCGCCGGCGCCTGTGTGCCGACGCGACCTCCGACTCCTTCAAGGATTGATTCATGCTCAAGGGACTGATGCGCCTGGCGCCATATGCCGCGGCGCTGTTCACACTGATTTCCACTGCCCATGCCGAAGATGGCCGGCGCGTGTTTACCGGCACATTGGGCAAGACGGCGATTGTTGTTGAACTCAACACCACACAGCAGGACGAAGTCACCGGCCGCTATTTCTACGAGAAATATCACCGTGACCTAGCCCTCAGCGGCTCGCTACAAGACAGCACGTTGAACCTTGTGGAAGGCAATAACCGATACGGTGACGACAAGCCGCTGCCGACCTTGAAGTTGGAAGAAACCGGCAACGGCTGGCAGGGCGAGTGGCAAAGTCCGAAGGGCAAGAAACTGCCGGTGAAGCTCACCGAGGCCAAACTTCCCGCGCCCACCTCAGCAACTTTGCCGTTCATTGCCGCACTGCCCAATGGCGAGCCTTACGAGTATCTGCGCCTGCTGGGACTCAAGCTGAAACCGGTGAAGAAAGAAAACTTCATGGGCTACGACCTGCAATGGTGGACGGAGCCTGAGACAAAGATTTCTCTGTTCAGCGTGGAGTCCGGATTGTCGAAAGATGATCAGCAACGGGTTAACCAGCAGTTGCTCGGGCGTCTCTGGAATGAAGTCATCAGCTATCACGGCTGCCAATTACAGGGCGGGGAGAACGTGGAGTTCATGCAGCAGGCAGAACCGAAAATGATCTCGCCCGCCGTGGTCAGCCTGAACATCTCGACCAGTTATTACTGCGGCGGCGCGCATCCCGACTTCGGCGATTCACCCCTCAACATTGATGTAAAAACCGGCCACCCATTGTCACTCGAAGATGTCTTTTGGGTAGGTAAGGGCACGCCGATTTTGCATGCCGAACGCGACAGCCTGGGCGACAAGCCGCTGAGCGAGGCCGAAAGTAACGCGCGCTATCAGTACGTAAGCAAAGAGTTGGTACCTTGGATAATCAAGCAATTCACCGCCCTGTACCCCACAGAAATGAAGGCACCGACGGGAGATGACGACTGCAACTTCCAGGATGAGAGCATCTGGGGCACTTCACCTTGGTACTTCACCGAGAAGGGCTTGTACCTCGGCGCCTACTTCGCTCGCGTGCAACGCTCTTGTGATAGACCCGACTGGTCGATCCTGCCGTACTCCGTCGTCAAACAACACCCCGGCGCCGTCAAGCTGCAACTGCCCCAGGGCTAACCGTCACTCCAGCCCCGGCGCTTCACGAATAATGAAGTGATCCAGGTTCTCGATATTGGCATTGAAGACCTCGAAAGGCTTTTCGGGGTTCTTCTTGCCGGGCACCTGCTTCAACTCCGGCGTCACCCCATAGAAGAAACAGAACAACGCCTTGTCGCTATCCACCGCGTGCTTGATCTCCTCCAGAAACGCCTTGCGCTTGCGGTAGTTGTCGATCAGCTTCTTGTTCAGATAAACACTGACCGGATACGGCTTCTTCTTACTGTCCTCGGGCTTCTTGAACCAGACCTTGTCTTCGAAATCGATACGAAAACTGGCACTGTGGAAGTCCTCGATCTTCTTGATCCGCCCCCAGTAAATCAACCCCTTGTTGTCCGTCAGATACTCGATCTTCTTGAAGAACGAACTGTACGGCGCCGAATGCTCGCCGACCTTCAACGGCATCCGCTTAAGCAACTCCTTGTCCGCGAAGTTGGAAACAAAACACTCCACCGGATGCGCAAACACACTGGTCTTGTCCGGCGCCGATTCACGACCCGCCGACTCTTTACCACTCTCCGCCGCCACCCGCACCGGATCATCCCGCAACACATCCGCCGCCCCCGCTGGCGCGACAGGCTTGCGCACATACTCACGCCGGGTCAGCAACAACTCTGATGGGAAGTGTTCCTCACGCCCGTCGTCCACCTCGCCATCCGCCGTCTCAACACCAGACGCTGAAGCCTTCAAACTCACATACGGACAACCCGCCACATGCTGCGTAGTGGGCAGATTCTTGAAGTGCGGCGTGCGCACGTAATTCACATTCTTCGCGTTGAACGTGCCCAACTCGTTGGAAGCCTCGAACGCCGAACGACAGGCATCGTTGGGGCACAGGAAGTGTTCCTTCGCAGAGTCAAACGCCACCGTCTCATCGAAATTGAGATCGCGAACATCATAGATCGACAACTTGTCGTCGAGGCTGAGGCAGTAGGCGAGATCGAATTTCATGGTGGGGCTCGGATCCTTGAGTGGGGGAGGGGTATTAATAGCGGGGGCGAACTGGGTTGCACTGATCTCAGATAATGCAAAAAAACAGAGGATACCCCTCTCGGGATTTCTAACATCTACTCGCCTATCTCAGTAACAAGATTCCATCCACGACGGTCATTACTCAGGTACCAATCTTGCAACTTTCTTATAAAGTAAATCGGTGAACTCCTCCCGATCACTTGAATGGTGGCAACGACGATGGCAGTTCGGACACAGCGCGATAGCGTTGGTGACTCGATCTGAGCCCTTCTGAGCAAGCGGTTTAATGTGGTGAATTTCGAGAAAGGGTAAGTCAGACATCTGAAACGGAGCAGGTGCGCCACACCCTTCGCAATAACCGTTTGCTTCATTTCGAACCCAGGCTCTAACCTGAGGATCTCGAAGATAGCTCATACTGGAGCCAGGAGCTTTTTGGGGTATCTGAATACCTTTCGGTACACCTTTCATTTTTTGCTTCTGGAGGGCAATGGCTCGACGCTCAAGCAGCACATCGTCGGCTGTTGGAGAATATATGTCTTCAGGCAGCATCCCTCGATTTGCAAGTACGTTCCGGATGGCATTTTCAACATTTGAGCCTACATGTGGCAGTGACTTGTATCCGTTGATACGTTCTTTGCCCATCCTTTCAAGTACGGTTGAAATGTTCAGCATACGGAACTCGACTGAACCGACGGTGCGACCGGCTAAAGTGCCTTCTCGCAGAAGTCGATTTTCGTAAGCCTTATTGATTTTTTGCCCTTGCCGCTCTAATGCCAGCATTTTCAGATATGCGTCAACTGCAGCTTCAAGCTCGGACGTACTCCAATCTGTATTTTTAGTATCTGTATCCATAGAGCCGCCGAATAGCTGAAAGCTTTCGACGATACCGAACAGTCGTATCAGCGTCTAGGAAATTTCCTACGTTGAAAAAAGATTTTTCTTGTCTTGTCATGAGCCTGGATGGCACATTGGTGTCATTGGTGATTGAACATTGTTGGAAGTAATTAGGGTGTTCAGTTTGCGTTTGGTAGGTTTGTTTTTGGGGTTATAAGTTGAATTCTTCTTTACAGCAAGCTCAAGACTGTTCTGAGAAGTTTGATTTTGCAAGGCATGAGCAAGTAGCTGTTTCTGAGTACTTGCGGGTTGTTGGGTTTTACTCCGAGCTAGCGGCTTCTACGAAAAGAATTGCTGAAGAGGCTTTGAAGCGGCGTGGAATAATTATTCATTCGATTGAAGCAAGGGCGAAAGACGCTGCTAGTTTTGGAAGGAAAGCTGCCAAGCCGTCAAAAAACGATCCGGGCCGTCCTATGTACCCTAATCCCATGGAGCAAATAACAGACAAAGCTGCCATAAGGCTCATAACATTTTTTCCGCGAACAATAAAAGAAATTGATGAAATGCTGCGGAGCGAATTCAATGTTATCGAGCATTTTGATAAAGGCGAAAGTCTGATTGAGGATGAGCGTTTTGGATATCAAAGTGTTCATTATTTGGTTACTTTGAGTTCTAGTCGAACAAGTTTGTCGGAGTATGAACAGTTTGTCTCTGCGAAAGTGGAGGTTCAGGTCCGAACAATACTGCAACACGCCTGGGCAGAAATCGAACATGACATTCAATATAAAACTTCCGCGACAATTCCTCGAGATATCAAGCGGCGGTTTATGTCGTTGGCCGGATTATTGGAAATTGCAGATAGAGAGTTTCAGGCAATTCAAGATGCAGACAAGGATTTGACCGCGCGTGCGGAAGGGCTAATTTCCGCAGGGGATCTCGGTGCGGTGGAGATTACGCCTAGTGCACTCAAGGCGTATTTGGATAAGAGTCTGGGTGCCGATGGGAGAATGACAGAGTTCTCCTATGATTGGACTGCGCGTCTATTACTGACGTTAGGATTTGTTTCATTAGAGCAGGTAGCTGAATGCATCAAGCCTTATGATGGTGATGTTCTATGTCGGTTAATCGATGGTGCACGTCAGGGTCAACTTACTCGGTTTGAATATCTACTTCTTGCTGGAATGGGGGGTGTATATATCGAGCGCCATCCGTGGGGCGCGGAAACTTGGTTCGTATCCCATATAAAGGACTGTCTTAAGTTGCTTAAGAAGGCTGGGGTGAAAGTTGGGGGGTATGATCCGCTCGAAATGATATGAGTTTGTATTTGAATAAAAAGCCCTGAATGATTCAGGGCTTTTTAAGGGGGGATTAGTCAGGATGCATTAATCCCAGCTCAACGCCCCACCAGTCTGATACTCAATAACCCGAGTCTCAAAGAAATTCTTCTCTTTCTTCAAGTCCATAATCTCGCTCATCCAAGGGAACGGGTTAGTCGTCCCTGGATATTCCTCTTTGAGGCCGATCTGCGACAAACGACGGTTAGCGATGAACTTCAGGTAGTCCTCCATCATCGCCGCGTTCATGCCCAACACCCCGCGAGGCATGGTATCCCGTGCGTATTCGATCTCCAACTGCGTACCCTGCAGAATCATCTGGGTCGCTTCTTCTTTCATCTCAGCATCCCACAAATGCGGGTTTTCGATTTTGATCTGGTTGATCACGTCGATGCCGAAGTTCAGGTGCATGGATTCGTCGCGCAGGATGTATTGGAACTGCTCGGCGACGCCGGTCATTTTGTTGCGGCGGCCCATGGAGAGGATCTGGGTGAAGCCGCAGTAGAAGAAGATGCCTTCCAGAACGCAGTAGTAGGCGATCAGGTTGCGCAGCAACTCTTTGTCGGTGTCCGGGGTGCCGGTTTCGAACTTCGGATCGGAGATCGAACGGGTGTACTTCAGGCCCCAGGCGGCTTTTTTCGCGACCGATGGGATCTCGTGGTACATGTTGAAGATCTCGCCTTCATCCATGGCCAGCGATTCGATGCAGTACTGGTAGGCGTGGGTGTGGATCGCCTCTTCGAAGGCCTGGCGCAGGATGTACTGGCGGCATTCCGGGTTGGTGATCAGACGGTACACGGCCAGGACCAGGTTGTTGGCAACCAGGGAGTCGGCGGTGGAGAAGAAGCCGAGGTTGCGCATGACGATGCGGCGCTCGTCGTCGGTCAGGCCTTCCGGGTTTTTCCAGAGGGCGATGTCGGCGGTCATGTTGACTTCTTGCGGCATCCAGTGGTTTGCGCAACCGTCCAGATACTTCTGCCAGGCCCAGTCGTACTTGAATGGCACGAGTTGGTTGAGGTCGGCGCGGCAGTTGATCATGCGCTTTTCGTCAACGGCGACACGGGCGGAGGCGCCTTCGAGTTCGGCGAGGCCTTCGGCGACGTCGAGGGAGTTCAGTGCAGCCTTGGCGCGGGCGACAGCGGCCGAGTCGTCGGCGGTCACGGCGCGGGCTTCGATCGCGGCGGCACCGCCAGCGTTGTCGAGGCGGTCCATGTTGGCTTCGCTAGCGTGGCCGGCGTTGGCGCCTTTCACTGCTGCTACTTCACTGTCTTCTTTGTCGAATTCGTCCCAGCTCAGCATGACGTGTCGTCTCCTGCGTGAGGGCCTGTCGCCCGTGTGAAACCTGATTGGTTGGTTTTTCACACGGTCGTACAGACCGCGTTGGATGTCGTTTTTTGCAGCGATGCACGCAGGCAAATAAACAGAAATTTTGACGGGTTCCGAGAGCCTCTGATGGGCGCAATCAGCGTTGAACGCTGCTGCGGGGCTTCAGAATGGCTTTTGCTCCCTGTAAGGGAATATTGCTGACCCGTATGGGGCGGCATTATAGGGAAAAAAACACGGCTGTGCTGAGGCGAATCCGCGCATGGAGCGGTCGAGGAGGGTGGTTTTTCGACGAGAGTGAGGGTTTACAGGGCTTTGCCGGGGATAGATTTTTTTTCGCAAAAATCTCGCAATTGTCGATTTGCTCAAAAAACGAACAAAAAAACCGGTTTTTCACTACATCTAGTGTTTTGCAAGCATTTTTGCCGGCTTCAAACACAACTGAGCCCGACCGGAGTCGGGCTGGAATCGACCTTCAATGAAGCGTAGCGAGGTCCAATTCGGTGCAGTCTCGAATCATCAATTGGTGCAGCCGTTGCCCATGACGCTGTAACGCAGGATGTGGCGCTGGCCTTTGGAGTCGTCGTACTCCATTTTTGCCGGTACTACTTCGCAGACGTTGGGAATTTCACTCATCGATACAACGTTGGCGATGTCCAAGTGAGTGGAGTAAGTGTATTCCTCGATCACCGGTTGTTGCTGTGCGACATCAGTCGGGACCTCATCTGCCATGGCGGTTGCGCACAGACTGCTGAGGGCCAGAACCAATAAAGCTTTCATTTCGGATTTACCTTTTTGAGGTCGAGTGGGGTCACGCAACCTTTTTAGGGTTGCGTGTGGAACTTCATCATTTGCGGTTGTTACTTGAGAGCTGGATTAACGGCCTTCGTGGGGGCTGTATCGTTGTTAATCGCGTTTGCCTTGTCGGCGAGGTGAATTTTAGGGAGATGGGGCGGGGGTAAACAGAGCGGGTTTTGATAAACACCTTTGGCAGATTTGGTAACAATCCCTTGAGATGGGGGAGCAACTGGATTGCTGAGCAGGTGATTTGTCTGGGATACCGAGGTGACTGAATCGCTTGCAGGCAAGCTCCCACAGAGGACTGGGTGTGTTTGGGAGATCTGCGTGCGGGGTATCTGGATGTTTTGTAGGGGCTTGTTACTACCATCGTCGAATGGTTCTATGGCCCCCGCCCCGTTACAACAGGGTCATACAAAAACAACTATTACACCGAGGTAGGAAAGATGAGTGCGGCTTCTCTGTATCCCGTTCGTCCCGAGGTTCTGGCTAACACGCTGACTGACGAGGCGACCTACAAAGCCATGTACCAGCAGTCGGTCGTCAACCCTGACGGCTTCTGGCGCGAGCAAGCCAAGCGTCTCGACTGGATCAAGCCTTTCACCACGGTGAAGCAGACGTCGTTCGACGATCACCATGTCGACATCAAGTGGTTTGCCGACGGCACCCTGAACGTTTCCTACAACTGCCTCGACCGTCATCTGGCCGAGCGCGGCGATCAAGTCGCGATCATCTGGGAAGGCGACGATCCTTCCGAGAGCCGCAACATCACTTACCGCGAACTGCACGAACAAGTGTGCAAACTGGCCAACGCCCTGCGTGGTCAGGACGTGCACCGCGGCGACGTGGTGACCATTTATATGCCGATGATTCCCGAAGCCGTGGTCGCCATGCTGGCCTGCACCCGGATCGGCGCGATTCACTCGGTGGTGTTCGGCGGTTTCTCGCCGGAAGCCCTGGCTGGTCGCATCATCGACTGCAAATCGAAAGTAGTGATCACCGCTGACGAAGGTATCCGCGCCGGCAAGAAGATTTCCCTCAAGGCCAACGTCGACGACGCGCTGACCAATCCGGAAACCAGCAGCATCCAGAAAGTCATCGTGTGCAAGCGCACCGGTGGCGACATCAAGTGGAACCAGCATCGCGACATCTGGTACGAAGACCTGATGAAAGTGGCGGGCACCGTCTGCGCGCCAAAAGAGATGGGTGCGGAAGAAGCGCTGTTCATCCTTTATACCTCCGGTTCGACCGGCAAGCCGAAGGGCGTGCAGCACACCACCGGCGGTTATCTGCTGTATGCGGCAATGACCCACGAGCGCGTGTTCGACTACCGCCCGGGCGAAGTCTACTGGTGCACCGCCGACGTCGGCTGGGTCACCGGCCACAGCTACATCGTCTACGGCCCGCTGGCGAATGGCGCGACCACGCTGCTGTTCGAAGGCGTGCCGAACTACCCGGACATCACCCGGGTGGCGAAGATCGTCGACAAGCACAAGGTCAACATCCTCTACACCGCGCCGACCGCAATCCGCGCGATGATGGCCTCGGGTCAGGCCGCCGTCGAGGGCGCGGATGGCAGCAGCCTGCGCCTGCTCGGTTCGGTGGGTGAGCCGATCAACCCGGAAGCCTGGGACTGGTACTACAAGAATGTCGGCAAGTCGCGTTGCCCGATCGTCGATACCTGGTGGCAGACCGAAACCGGCGGCAACATGATGAGCCCGCTGCCGGGCGCGCACGCGCTGAAACCGGGCTCGGCGGCGCGTCCATTCTTCGGTGTGGTGCCGGCGCTGGTCGACAACCTCGGTAACATCATCGAGGGCGAGGCTGAAGGCAATCTGGTGATTCTCGATTCGTGGCCAGGTCAGGCGCGCACGCTGTATGGCGACCATGACCGTTTCGTCGATACCTACTTCAAGACCTTCCGTGGCATGTACTTCACCGGTGACGGCGCGCGTCGTGACGCTGATGGTTACTACTGGATCACCGGGCGTGTCGATGACGTGCTCAACGTGTCGGGTCACCGCATGGGCACGGCGGAGATCGAGAGCGCGATGGTTGCGCACCCTAAAGTCGCCGAGGCGGCGGTGGTGGGTGTGCCGCATGACATCAAGGGGCAGGGCATTTATGTCTATGTCACGTTGAAAAATGGCGAGGAGCCGACCGAGCAATTGCGTCTGGAGTTGAAAAACTGGGTGCGCAAGGAGATCGGGCCGATTGCTTCGCCGGACGTGATCCAGTGGGCGCCGGGACTGCCGAAGACGCGTTCGGGCAAGATCATGCGCCGCATTCTGCGCAAGATTGCTACGGCGGAATACGACGGGTTGGGGGATATCTCGACGCTGGCGGATCCGGGTGTGGTGCAGCATTTGATTGATACGCACAAGACGATGAATGTGGCTTAAGCGTTAGAGAAATAGAAGCCCTGCCCGGTGTATGCCGAGCGGGGCTTTTTTGTGTCTGGAGGTTTTGTGGTGGCTGGGCTGGCCCCTTCGCGAGCAAGCTCGCTCCCACAGTTTGACCGAGTACCTTCAGACAAAATGCAGATCCCTGTGGGAGCGAGCTTGCTCGCGAAGGCATTTTGTCAGACGCCGGGGTAGTCCATTGTCGGAATACAAATCGACCCAACCAATAATTATCGATCTCCCCCGTAAGACATATCCCGCTGTTACCCGCCGCGTTCCACGTAACCGAATGTGTAACCGTCCGCCCCGGAGCGGGGCAAAGGGAAACGCATCGCCCCGTTTTAGAGCCTCTAAACCCCCGGTGAAAAATAAGACACAACGCTGCGCTTGCCGGATTAGAAGGGTTTGCGAATAATAGGCCCGCAATTTGCAGCATAGATCGGTTCACTGCCTTTCGCTCTTGCATGAAATTGCAAGGCTGTCAATGTGCCAAAGTCGCTTTCTCTGTGCATCTGTAATTAGTTGTCGCATTGAAGAAATATCGGCTTCGGGCCTGTCGTTAGAATGCCGATCACTCGCTCATCGTGGCTGACGTTGAAATCTCTGACGGTTTCTATGGGAAATTTCCCACCGATGCAGCAACCGATTTCCCGATTCACCCATTCGCATATTGGGCTGTCGCTCACTCTGCCGTTTTTGCCCTTTACCGATGGAGTCCCAAGATGAAGAAACTTGTGCTGCTTGGCGCCCTGGCACTGTCCGTGCTGTCGATGAACGCCTTCGCTGACGAAAAACCTCTGAAGATCGGTATCGAAGCGGCTTACCCTCCGTTCGCCTCGAAAGCACCGGATGGCAGCATCGTCGGTTTCGACTACGACATCGGCAACGCTCTGTGCGAGCAGATGCAGGTCAAGTGTGTGTGGGTCGAGCAAGAGTTCGACGGTCTGATCCCGGCACTGAAAGTGCGCAAGATCGACGCGATCCTGTCGTCGATGTCGATCACCGAAGACCGCAAGAAGTCGGTCGACTTCACCAACAAGTACTACAACACCCCGGCGCGTCTGGTGATGAAGGCCGGTACTCAGGTCAGCGAAGGTCTGGCTGAGCTGAAGGGCAAGAACATCGGCGTACAGCGTGGTTCGATCCACGAACGTTTCGCCCGTGAAGTTCTGGCGCCACTGGGTGCCGAGATCAAGCCGTACGGCTCGCAGAACGAGATCTATCTGGACGTGGCTGCCGGTCGTCTCGACGGTACCGTGGCTGACGCAACCCTGCTCGATGATGGTTTCCTGAAAACCGACGCAGGCAAAGGCTTCGCGTTCGTTGGCCCGGCGTTCACCGACGTCAAATACTTCGGCGACGGCGTAGGCATTGCCGTGCGTAAGGGCGATGCCCTGAAAGACAAGATCAACGCTGCCATCGCGGCCATTCGCGAAAACGGCAAATACAAAGCAATCCAGGACAAGTACTTCGCCTTCGATATCTACGGCAAGTAACACGTCTCTGCGACAAGTCCGAAATGGCGCAAGCAACAGGATCTCTGCGGTTTGCGCCATTTTTTCATCCCAACTTTCGAGGACCTGAATCATGTTGAAAGGCTACGGGGCTGTCATCCTCGATGGCGCATGGCTGACGCTTCAGCTCGCCTTGTCGTCCATGGCTCTGGCCATCGTTCTCGGGCTGATCGGTGTCGCGTTGCGCCTGTCGCCGGTGCGCTGGCTGGCCTGGCTGGGCGACCTGTATTCCACGGTGATCCGCGGGATTCCCGATCTGGTGCTGATCCTGCTGATCTTCTACGGCGGTCAGGACTTGCTCAACCGCGTGGCGCCGATGCTCGGCTACGACGACTACATCGATCTGAACCCGCTGGCCGCCGGTATCGGCACCCTCGGTTTCATCTTCGGTGCGTATCTGTCGGAAACCTTCCGTGGCGCGTTCATGGCGATTCCCAAGGGTCAGGCCGAAGCGGGCATGGCGTACGGCATGAGCAGTTTTCAGGTGTTCTTCCGGGTGATGGTGCCCCAGATGATTCGCCTGGCGATTCCGGGCTTCACCAACAACTGGCTGGTTCTGACCAAGGCCACCGCGCTGATTTCCGTGGTCGGTCTGCAAGACATGATGTTCAAGGCCAAGCAGGCGGCGGATGCCACTCGCGAGCCTTTCACCTTCTTCCTCGCAGTGGCGGCGATGTACCTGGTGATCACCAGTGTTTCGTTGCTGATCCTGCGTCAACTTGAGAAGCGCTACTCGGTAGGCGTAAGGGCGGCTGATCTATGATCTTCGACTACAACGTCATTTGGGAGGCCATGCCGCTGTACCTCGGCGGCCTGCTGACCACCCTCAAACTGCTCGCGCTGTCGCTGTTTTTCGGTCTGCTGGCGGCCCTGCCGCTGGGGCTGATGCGCGTCTCGAAGAACCCGGTCGTCAACGGCGCCGCGTGGCTGTACACCTACGTGATCCGTGGCACGCCGATGCTGGTGCAACTGTTCCTGATCTATTACGGTCTGGCGCAGTTCGAAGCAGTACGCGAAAGCTTCTTGTGGCCATGGCTGTCCAGCGCGACGTTCTGTGCCTGCCTGGCGTTTGCGGTCAACACCAGCGCCTACACCGCTGAAATCATCGCCGGCAGCCTCAAGGCCACGCCGAACGGTGAGATCGAAGCGGCGAAAGCCATGGGCATGTCGCGCTTCAAACTGTACAAACGCATCCTGCTGCCATCGGCCCTGCGCCGGGCGCTGCCGCAGTACAGCAACGAAGTGATCATGATGCTGCAGACCACCAGTCTGGCCTCCATCGTGACCTTGATCGACATCACTGGCGCAGCACGTACCGTCAACGCGCAGTTCTATCTGCCGTTCGAGGCGTACATCACCGCTGGCGTGTTCTACCTGTGCCTGACGTTTATTCTGGTCAAGCTGTTCAAACTGGCCGAGCGTCGCTGGTTGAGCTACCTGGCCCCGCGGAAGCACTGATATGGAACGCATCGACCACGTATTGCCGTGGAGCCATTTGGGCAGCGAGCGCAAGATTTCGGTGTTCCGCTTCGGTCGCGGCGAGCGCAAGGCCTACATTCAGGCCAGCCTGCACGCTGACGAATTGCCGGGCATGCGTACCGCCTGGGAGCTGAAAAAGCGCCTCGGCGAACTCGAAGTCAAAGGCCTGCTCAACGGTGTCATCGAACTGGTGCCGGTCGCCAACCCGTTGGGTCTTGGGCAGTTGCTGCAAGGCAATCACCAGGGCCGTTTCGAAGCCGGTAGCGGCAAGAATTTCAACCGTGATTTCGTCGAGCTGAGCGCGCCGGTTGCGGCAGCTTTGGCCGACCGTCTCGGAGATGATCCGCACGCCAATGTGCGGCTGATCCGTCAGGCGATGGCCGATCATCTGGCGGCATTGCCAGAGGCGAGCAGCCAGTTGCAAGGTATGCAGCGCGTACTGCTCAGCCACGCTTGCACCGCTGATGTGGTGCTCGACTTGCACTGCGATGCCGAAGCCGCGCTGCACATGTACGCGTTGCCGCAGCACTGGCCGCAGTGGCGTTCGTTGGCCGCGCACCTGAATGTGAAGGTCGGATTGCTCGCGGAAGATTCCGGTGGCAGTTCGTTCGATGAAGCGTGCTCGTTGCCGTGGTTGCGTCTGTCGCGTCGGTTCCCCGATGCGCAGATTCCGCTGGCCTGTCTGGCGACGACCATTGAGCTGGGCGGTCAGGCCGATACCGGTCGCGCCGAAGCGGAGGCGTATGCTGAGGGCATTCTCGCCTTCCTCGCCGAGCAAGGCTTGATCACTGGCGAGTGGCCGAACCCGGCGCACGAAGCCTGTGAAGGCATGCCGTTCGAAGGCACCGAGTTGCTGTTCGCGCCGCATCCGGGCGTCGTGAGTTTTCTGCGCAAGCCCGGCGAATGGGTCGAGGCGGGCGATGAGATTTTTGAAGTGATTGATCCTCTGTCCGATCGGGTCAGCACGGTGTGTGCTGGTACCTCCGGGGTGCTGTTTGCCATTGAACGGCTGCGTTATGCCCAACCCGGTTTCTGGCTGGCCAAGGTGGCGGGGCGCGAAGCGCTGCGTCACGGGCGCTTGCTCAACGACTGACTGACTGTTTTTGTGAGAACCGACCGCATGTACAAACTTGAAGTCCAAGACCTGCATAAACGCTATGGCAGTCACGAAGTGCTCAAGGGCGTGTCCCTGAAAGCGGCAGCCGGCGATGTGATCAGCATCATCGGCTCCAGTGGCTCCGGCAAAAGTACTTTCCTGCGCTGCATCAACCTGCTCGAGCAGCCGCACGCGGGCAAGATTCTGCTCAACAACGAAGAGCTGAAACTGGTAGCGAACAAGGACGGCGCGCTGAAAGCCGCCGATCCGAAGCAGCTGCAGCGCATGCGTTCGCGCCTGTCGATGGTGTTCCAGCATTTCAACCTGTGGTCGCACATGACCGCGCTGGAAAACATCATGGAAGCGCCGGTGCATGTACTCGGCGTCTCCAAGGCCGAAGCCCGCGAGAAAGCCGAGCACTACCTGAACAAGGTTGGCGTGGCCCATCGTAAAGATGCTTTCCCTGGGCACATGTCCGGTGGCGAGCAGCAGCGCGTGGCGATTGCCCGTGCGCTGGCGATGGAGCCTGAGGTGATGCTGTTCGACGAACCGACCTCGGCCCTCGACCCGGAGCTGGTGGGCGACGTGCTGAAAGTGATGCAAGCGCTGGCTCAGGAAGGTCGCACCATGGTTGTAGTGACGCATGAAATGGGCTTCGCCCGTGAAGTGTCGAACCAGTTGGTGTTCCTGCACAAAGGTGTGGTTGAAGAAAGCGGCAACCCGCGCGAAGTGCTGGTCAATCCGCAATCGGAACGTTTGCAGCAATTCCTCTCGGGTAGCCTCAAGTAATCGCTGCCGTTATGCACCAGATTAGGTCATGCTTCGCGACCTAGAGACCGACCCGGATCCCTGTGGGAGCGAGCTTGCTCGCGAAAGCGGCGTATCAGTCGACATCATTGCTGTCTGACCCGACGCCTTCGCGAGCAAGCTCGCTCCCACAATGGATCTCTGTCAGCCTCATGATTTGTGTTCATTTACGGGCTAGCATTGGCCCATGCCTTCATCACTGTTCCTCGTTTCGGATTGCCCGCCCATGACTGCCCATCGAATTGGTTTCCTGATTTGGCCCAGCACTAAAGCGTTGACGCTGGCGCTGGCGGAGGAGGCCTTGCGTGTTGCGCAGCGGGTGCACCCGGAGGTGGTTTACGAACTGTCGTTCCTGCAGGCCGAAGCCGTGACAGAAGCTGCAGGCGAAGGCGCCTGGCAATTGCCCGGTGAGGCATGGGCCGGCAAGCTCGAAAACTTCCAGAAACTGTTCCTGCTCGCTGATGAGCCGCCGACCACTTTGGCCCCGGCACTCAGCAGTGCACTGAAGCAACTGGTGCGTGCTGGCACGGTCATCGGCGGTCTGTCCGCTGGCGTATACCCGTTGGCACAACTCGGTTTGCTCGACGGTTATCGCGCCGCCGTGCACTGGCGCTGGCAGGACGATTTCGCTGAGCGTTTTCCGAAAGTCATCGCCACCAGCCATCTGTTCGATTGGGATCGTGACCGCCTGACCGCGTGCGGCGGCATGTCCGTACTCGATCTGTTGCTGGCGGTGCTGGCCCGCGATCACGGGGCGGAACTGGCCGGTGCAGTATCGGAAGAGCTGGTGGTCGAACGCATCCGCGAAGGTGGCGAGCGTCAGCGCATCCCGTTGCAGAACCGTCTCGGTTCCAGTCATCCGAAGCTGACCCAAGCGGTGTTGCTGATGGAAGCCAACATCGAAGAACCGCTGACCACCGACGAAATCGCCCAACACGTGTGCGTGTCCCGTCGCCAGCTGGAGCGCATCTTCAAGCAATACCTCAACCGTGTGCCGAGCCAGTACTACCTCGAACTGCGCCTGAACAAGGCCCGGCAGATGTTGATGCAGACCAGCAAGTCGATCATCCAGATCGGCCTCTCTTGTGGCTTCTCCTCGGGGCCGCATTTCTCCAGCGCCTACCGCAACTTCTTCGGTGCCACGCCGCGGGAAGATCGCAACCAGCGGCGTAGCAGCAGCCCGTTCGAATTGTCGTCAGTGCCGCCAGAGCGCGGCTAGGCAAGGGGAAGTCAGCGCTAACCGATGATCACTGTGCTCAGGGTTGTTCTTCACCGTCGGAGAAATCTGAATCCCTGAAGTCGTCGAGCTCTTGACCAACTCTGAACCAACGCTTGCGCTCCTCAGCCAGTCGTGACTCATTGGCTGTGTTGTAAATGCTCAGACTCCTCTGACTCTGCGGGCTCAATGGATTGTTACTGAAGTTGTAGGTGATCGCTCTGCCGTCAGCAGCAAGAGGCAGTGGGTCGGGAAGCTCGGTAATGGCGTTATCGGAGAGACTCGCGTAGCTCAGCCGCGGCAGATCAAACAGACCCACCGGAACGTCGGTCAGTCCGGTGTTGTTCAATCGCAGCGTTTCACACGCCTTGAGGTTTCTCAGGTCGGGTGTCCGACCCAGCGGGTTGTGACTCAAATCCAGCGTTTGCAGTTTCTCCAGGGTTGCCAGTGCATTCATGCTTTGTTCCGTCAGTTCGATGCGGCACAGGGGCAGTTGCAGGTCGGTCAGGTTGTTCATGTTGAAGACTGGCTCGGGAATCGCGTTCAGTTGATAGTCGCGAATATCGAGTGATTTCAGCTTCGGGAACAGTTCGAGCAACGGCTCAACCTGCGGATGTACACGAGCGGTACTCGTCAGTCTCAGTGCCTTGGTCTGCTCGAAGCGGCCGCTCAGCTTTGGCAGTTCACCGATGAAGGACAGGTCGAGTGCAAAGTCTGAACGGACCAGACCTATCGGAGCCACGCGCAAGCTTTCTTCCAGAGTATTCCTGAATTCCGTGCGCCGGGCATTTTCCTGCTGCAGTTCCTGCTCCCCGAGGTTGCTACCGGTGACCGGATCACGCGGCACCTCTCTCGTCCACGCGTCTAGCTCGCCAAGCAGGGTTGTGAGGTCGTTCTGGCGACGCAGTAACTCGACACGTCCCTCAGCCATTGTCCCAGGCAGGCGATAGATCAGACTATTGGCGTTGGCTTCACTGATGTCGGGGTACAGCGCCCGTGCCAGGGCAATGTCCTCCTGATCAGCCGCAACGCCCATGTTCTGGTAAGTGAACTGGTAATTGAGCTTTATCCGGTCTCTTGAGGCTATGGACAGCGGATTGGCCCTCAGGACCACGCCGTTTACAACAAGGCCATGCAGGTCTTGCGGCAGTTCCACAATGGCGTTTTCGCTAAGGAGCGCTTCGCGCAGACGAGGCAATTGTCCGACGCCGGCGGGAATCTGACGGATACCCGTGCGGGAAAAATCCAGTGTCGACAGCGCCTGTAGGGAGCTGACGTCCGGCGCTGTACCCAAGGGGTTGTGGTACAGATCCAGTCCTTTCAATCGGGTCATCGCGGCAAGAGTCGTCTGTCCCGATGCGTCCATCACGACGCCGCAACTGCTCAACGTCAGCGTTTCGAGCGGTGTTATCAGTGCCAGGGACTGGGGGATGCGACCCAGGGTGAAGTTGTGCATTTCCAGCTTCCTTAACCCACTGAACTGCGCCAGGAAACTGTCCGGCGCGTTCAACGCCTCGTTGCCGTGGAGGCTCAAGTTGGTAACGTGGCTGAAATCGGCAGTCAGCGACGGCAGTTCGCCCACGAAGGAGGCTTCGATATTGAGTGAGTTGAGCCTTAAGGTCTGGTCGGAACTCCTGCTGCGCCAGAACGTTTCCAGGCTTTGACTGAACTCTCTTCTTTTGAATCGTTCACGTACTTGTTCAGATGTGCTCAGTATTTCACCGGTCGCGGAGTTGCGCACCGGCACGTTTTCGGACCAGACGTTCAAATCATTGATCATCTGGAGGATTTCCGCCTCCCAGCGCAGTAGTTGAGCCGTACCGGCCTGCAATGTGCCAGGCAGGTGATAGATCATGTGACTGGCATCGTCGATGTCCATACCGGGAAACAGTCGTTGCGCGCTGGCCAGGTCGCCGGCGTCCGGCATGACGTCAAAATAGCGCCCGTTCTCGACATAATAGGTCTTGATGCGTTCGCGAGTGGCCAGGGAAAGCGGGTTGCTTGACAGATTGACCCCGTCGGCGAGGTCCTGATCCAGGCTGAAAAAGGTGTCGGGCAGATCGGTGATGCGGTTGCCGTTCAACAAGGCGTTTTTCAGGTTCGGGTGATCGGCGAATCCGTTGGGCAGGGCCGTGATGCCGCTATTGGACAGCAGGATGTCTCGCAAGGCCGGCAGGGGCTGAAGGTCGGGTATCGCTGCCAGTGGATTGCGACTCAGGTCCAGCAGTTCGAGGTTGCCGAGTGTGGCAAGTGTGTTCTGGTCGGCAGGGGTGAGCGTCACTGCACAGTCTCTCAATGTGAGTTCGGTGAGGTTTGGCAGGCGAGTCACGGCCTGAGGTATTTCACCAAGCGGGAACTGATGCAGGTCCAGCTCACGCACGTTGCCAAACAAATCGATAAACGCGCCCGGGGCGCCAATGGCGGCGTTACCTTTAAGCTTGATACCTGACACATGAGTGAAGTCCGTCGTCAGTTGGGGCAGGTCACCAAAGAACCGCATGTCGGCCTCGAAATAATCCGCACGCATTCCTGAGGTGCTGGATCTGTGGCGCCAGAATCGCTCCAGCTGTTGGCCGAACTCGGAGCGGGCGGCGTACTGGTCAAACAGCTCGATGGCAGTAAGAGCCTGACCGGTAACAGGGTGCACGCTTGGGACCTGCGGCGCCCACGAAGTCAGGTCTGTTGTCAGCTGGTCTAGCTCCGTCCTCCAGGCCGCGAGTTGAGTCCGGCTATCGGCCAGAGTGCCGGGCAAATCGTAGATCACATCGCTGGCCTCTTGCTCGTCCAGAGACGGGAACAGTTCGCGCATGAGGGCGATGTCGGCGTTTTCGGCTCGCACGTCGAAGTCTAATCCGGTGCGCCGGTAATAGGTTTTCACCTTGTCGCGTGTGGCGGCCGACAGTGGGTTATCGGAAAAGTCCAAGCCGTCACCCTGATTGGGCGACAGCTCGAACAACACATCGGGGATTTCGCTGATGCGGTTGCCGCTGAAAATGGCTGTGCGCAATTTTGGATGAGTGTCCAGTCCGTCAGGCAATACGTTGAGACCGCAGTTGGAAAGGTCAAGGTAAGTCAGGTCAGGGAAGAAGGTCAGGTTGGGGAAGGTCCCCAGGGGGTTGCTGCTCAGATCCAGCGTATGCAAGTCGTTGAGGGAAACCAGTGCCGTCTGGTTTTCAGGCGTCAGCACGATGCCGCAATCGTTGAGTTCCAAAACGTTGAGGCGAGGCATCCTGACCTGTGAAAGCGCAACCGGCTCCAGATCGAAGGCGTGCAACGCCAGCGTGGTCAGATTCTGAAAGCGTTGAATGAACGGCAGCGTCGCAGAGATGTTTTTATTGCCCCTCAGCGTGAGCCTGGAAACATGATCGAAATTGGCGCTCAAGGCCGGCAGGTCGCCAATGAAGTCAAGCGTGGCTGACAGATCGCCGTCTCTGAAGGTCGCCGATCGGGAGCGCCAGAACTGCTCCAGGCTTTGCCGGAATTCGGTCCTCGCATTGCGTTCCAGTGCTTGCTCCTCCAGCGTCAGGGGGCGTCCAAATACCGGGTCTAGTGCAGGAATCTGATAGACCCATTCGCCGAGTTCGCTCTTCAACGTTGTGAACTCAGCTTCCCAACTGGCGAGCTGGGCTCGGCCATCAGCCAATGTGCCGGGCAGCCGATACAGCATCTCACTGGCCTGTTCGGTATCCAGTCTGGGAAACAGCGTGGTGGTGCGCAGAACATCTGCTGCCTCCGCGCGTACTCCGAAGTGCCTGCCGGAGTGGTTATAGAACGTTTTGATTTTTTCTCGGGTAGCGGCCGAAAGCGGGTTGTCGGCAAAACCGAAACCGTCGCTGAGGGAGCTGGCCAGGTTGAAAAAATCGTCGGGTATGGTGGTGATCTGGTTGCCATTGAAACTGCCGGTGATCAGTTGTGGGTGATCGAGCAGGTTGTCCGGCAGTGTGGAAATGCCCGTGTTCGTCAGATTGATGTGACGCAACGCAGGCATCGCGCTGATATCGGGCAGCGCACCCAATGGATTGCCGCGCAGATCCAGCAACGAAAGCTTGGTTAATGATCCCAATATCGCCTGGTTCTCAGCCGAATGGTTGATGCCACAGTCACGCAGGATCAGCTGGCGTAGTTCCGGCATTGACGCCAGGGACTGAGGCAGGCGTGGCAAGTTGAGGTATTGCGCATCCAGGTACCACAAGCCCGGGAAGCGTTGCATGAACGCGTCCACCGCTGTGGTTTTGATGCTGCCCTTGATGGAGACCATGCGGATGTGGCTGAAGTCCGCTTCCAGCGTGGGCAGGTCACCCAGTATCGGGTGGGCAATCTGTAGCATGTGTCCGGCAGGCCCACGGGTTTCTCTACGCCAGCTACGTAGAAGCGCGTCGCTGAAACGGGCACGATTTTGCAGGGCTACCCGGCGTTCGATGTAGGTTAACGGCAGGCCACTGAGCGGATCGTTGGCGGGGACGTCGAGTTCCCACTGGCGCAAGTCGTCACTGAGTTTGCCGTACTCGATTCGACGCTTGGTCAGTTCGGCGTTGAACGCCGCCGGATCATTCTGAAAACCCGCAGCGAAATTGCGTGCTTCCTCATTGGACATGCCTCGATAGATCGCCTGCACGCGCTGCTCGGGACTGGCAATTGGCTGACCTAAAGTGACCAGGTAGTCCTGTTGGACTATACCGACGGCGCCAAGCTCACCCGCTTCAAAAAAGTCGGGATGTTCAATAGGCCTTGGCATGCCCAATTGTTCGTTTCCGAAGCCTGCCAGGCGCAGCGTGTCTACGGCGGGTTGGCTGACCGGCGCCTCGAACAGTACGGTGCGTAGCGCCTGGCGCTCCAGTGTGCGCTCTCGAATCGCCGCTTTCAGTGCATCACTCTGGCCGATCTGCAGGTTCAGACTCTGACGTTCGCCGTCCGGTAATGCGTACAACAGGCCGGAGTAGAAATCCGTGGCCGAATGCAGTTCCTGGCCGCGATCGTCGTAAGGTTGATAGCGGCCGTCGTGCTGGCGAACCAGTACTTTCCGAGCGGGTGCATCTTCGCGACCGATGCTGTCGAGTACCGACCCCTCGTAACGTCCGTCACGGATTTCGAGGTGCACATCGCCGCTCCAGCCCGGCAACAGCTTGAGACTGTGCAGTGCAAGGGAATCGGAATCGGCATTGCTCAAGGCGTTCAGCTCCAGCCCTTCGTAGGCGCGGGTCACGCGCACTTCCTGATGGGCCAGTTGCATGAGTGCCTGTTGGCGCGGCGGCAACTCGCCCTCGCTGATCTGCATCAGTTCGCTGCCGCTGGCGGTATCGAGCAGTTCGCGGGTAATGCTGGCCGGTAACGTGGGATCGTGCTCGACGAGTGTTTGCGCCAACGGGTCATCGATCTGCTGGAGCGCCTGGTAGCGCGTTTCGAACAGCGCGCTGCGGTGGCGTCGGGCCAGATGAGCCAGTTGCTTGCGCAGAATCTGGCTGCGAACTTCCAGTGATGGTGTCGGCCCGCCAAAAGGCTCTGCGAGCAAGGCTTTGATTTGCTGCTCATCGAGGGAGCCCAGCAGCGTCTTGAGCAGATCGCCGCCGATCAGACGGCTTTGATCAAGTTCGGTCAGCGACAAGGTTTCGTCCGCCGAAGATTGCCAGATCAGTTCGCCCTGTTGATCGACCAGGCGCAGCCGTTGGTTGCCCGGCCAGCGACCGTGCTGTGTCAGCAGTTGCAGTTGGGTCACGGGATCGGCCCGCAGGAACTCTTCGGCCCTATCGCTTTCAAGCTGATCGATCAAACGCTGCAGTTGCTGATCGATCTTGAAGCGCTGGATGCTGTCGGCCAGCAGTGGCGGAGGTGTTTGCTGATCGACATGCATCTTGCGCACGGTGTCCTCTTCGACACCGCTGACTCGCAGAATCGTCTCGCGCTCGGTTGGCGAGAACGACTCGACTGTGGGGCTGATTCGTCTGAGCGCCGTGTCGGTGTCCCACTCCAGAGGTTGCTCCAGTTCTGTATGCCAGGCGCCGGAGCCGTTGTGGCGGATCATGGGTTGGTAGGCGTCGGGGCGGGTCGGGTGTTCGATGCGGTACTGGCCGGGAACCGGACTTTCGTTCACTGCAAAATGAGCGTTCTCGAGTGGCAGCAGCTGCTTGCCTTGATGAGCATGCAGGCCCAGTTCGTTGGGTTTGGAGTTCGCATCGGGCGCGGCCGTCTGTTGGTAGCGGGCCAGATCGGGATCCCAGTAGCGGGTCTCGCCATTGGCCAGTTGCACGGGCTTGAAGCGGTCGATGAAGGCGACGATTTCCTTGGGCAAGACCTTGCGAAACTCAGCAGCGCCAATCGCGCCACCGATACCGAAGATGCCCAGTTGAACCAGTGACTCGACAGTGCCCATCAGGTGCCCGAAGGCTTCGGTGGTACGGCCTTGTCCCCATTCGACGATGCCCTCGAAGGCCTCGTCGAGCATTTGATAGGCCATGTACGCCATCATGGCTTCACCCAGGACCGGCACGAACGGCGCAACGATCAGTGCGGCGGTCTGCACGATGGTGGAGATGATGTTGCTCACCGAATCCCAGAAGGCCCAGCGCGCTTTCTGGTCCACCACGGCGGTAGGCACGGCGATCACTCGGGCGTCATTGAAGATCTTGTTCAGTTTCGCTTGATAGAGGTGCTGCCACACATCGTCGTGGAACGGAGTCAGCGTGGTTTGCAGATCGGGCCGCTCGACAGCGGTGTCGCGCCAGGTGGGCTGAGAGCTGCCGGGCTCGGGCGGGTGCCACATGATTCGGCTCAAGCGGCTATTGAGGGTGCTGAAGAAAAAGCCTCGATGTTCGTGGTTCACGAATCGGCTGAAAAACTGCTGGTAGTCTTTCGAGCGCAATTGGCGCGTCAGTTCGGCGATCAGCTCATAGGTCGAGGCGTATTCCTTGAAGGGGTGCTCGGGATCATCGGGGACGTATGCCACCACGCGCGCAGGGTCTCGCGATACGTACAGATCAGGAGCGAACACGACGATACCGGTGAGTGGTGCGCAGAGCATTCCCATGTCATGGCACACCACTGGCGCCCCGCTGACATACAGACCTTTCATGCCGTCGAGCACGGCGTCGATCAAGCGAAAGTAACTTTCCGACACATCGCGGTTCATCCGCGCCCACTGCAGGGCGGCTTTCATCGCGGCTTTCTGGCTCTCGTCTATTTTGCTGCGCAGTACGGACGCCACCATCGGGTCGGTATAGCCGAGGTTGTCTTCGAGACTGGCTTTGTATTGCGCACCGATATCCAGCCTTCGGCACAGCTTGGTGAAGGCAGCGATGCTCAGTTTGGCTTTGATTGCCGGCAGAGTCGTGAACTGGCCGGTAGTGGAAGGGCGGGTAACGAAGGTTGAGTCAGTTTCAAAGGCGTCGTCCCGGGTTTCCGCTTCCTCAAAGTTGTGCAGCGCGGCCTCCAGTAAAGAAACGGTCCAGGCGCGTGTGCCGGTGCGCAGCGAAAACCACGGCGTGGTCGCGGGGATATACAGGCGCACGAAGGTATTGCGCACATCCAGATCCAGGTCGAAGTTTTTTTTCAGTTCCTCTTTGAGCAAGGGTTCGGCAAAGGCGCTGGCGTCCTGCAGGTGTTCCAGGCTTTGGTCGACCTTGCTTTGCGCGGCCCAGTGCGCGGCGTTGAGGGTCTTCATCTGTTGATGCTGTTCGGCGGGCGCCGATTGGAGTGACGCGGACAGACGGGGCAGGCTGTTCCGGAATGTCTGGCGGCGGCTCGCTGACGCGTTGCCGAGCCAGTCGGGTACGGCGTTTTTCAGTGGCAGGTAATGATCGTCGTGATGCTGCGCGTCGCTGGCGACGGTCGAGGTCGTCGCAGGGTGTCGCTGAGTCAGGTGCATGGGCCATTCCTTGGCATTGAAAAGAACGCGCAGCAAATCAGGAACGGACCACCCTTGTGCGGTACATATTTATATCTTTGTCGCGGGGTTGAGTTGGTATTCTCTGCGACCTGCCGCAAAACGGCAGCGCCAGTTAAACTGCGCCTTTGCGACGCTATATGTCGCATTGCCGTAAACCCGGGAAAATCCGGGGTTTGCGCTATAAGAAGTTGTCGCTTGGCGACAAGGCCGGGCTGAAAACTGTCCTTACAATCCTCACCAAGCTCGCCAGTTCCAGGCGGGTGTTCCTCATCAGGAGACTCCGATGTCCGTTGAGCACGCTGCGGTACAACGCGCCGATTTCGACCAGGTAATGGTTCCCAACTACGCGCCTGCCGCTTTCATTCCGGTGCGTGGCGCCGGTTCCCGTGTCTGGGATCAGGCCGGCCGCGAGCTGATCGACTTCGCCGGCGGGATTGCCGTTAACGTATTGGGCCACGCACACCCGGCGCTGGTCGGTGCATTGACCGAGCAAGCGAACAAGCTGTGGCACGTGTCCAACGTGTTCACCAACGAGCCAGCCCTGCGCCTGGCGCACAAGCTGATCGACGCCACGTTCGCCGAGCGCGTGTTCTTCTGCAACTCGGGCGCCGAGGCCAACGAGGCCGCGTTCAAGCTGGCCCGTCGTGTAGCGTTCGACCGTTTCGGCACCGAGAAGTACGAAATCATCGCCGCGCTGAACAGCTTCCACGGCCGTACCCTGTTCACCGTCAACGTCGGTGGCCAGTCGAAGTATTCCGACGGTTTCGGCCCGAAAATCACCGGCATCACCCACGTGCCTTACAACGACCTGGCAGCGCTGAAAGCGGCGGTGTCCGACAAGACCTGTGCGGTCGTGCTCGAACCGATCCAGGGCGAGGGCGGCGTGCTGCCAGCCGAACTGGCGTACCTGCAAGGTGCCCGCGAACTGTGCGACGCGAACAACGCGCTGCTGGTGTTCGACGAAGTGCAAACCGGCATGGGCCGCAGCGGCAAGCTGTTCGCCTACCAGCATTACGGCGTGACTCCGGACATCCTCACCAGCGCCAAGAGCCTGGGCGGCGGTTTCCCGATCGCGGCGATGCTGACCACCGAAGCGCTGGCCAAACATCTGGTCGTCGGTACTCACGGCACCACTTACGGCGGCAACCCGCTGGCGTGCGCGGTCGCGGAAGCGGTGATCGACGTGATCAACACCCCTGAAGTGCTGAACGGCGTGAACGCCAAGCACGATAAATTCAAGGCACGCCTTGAGCAGATCGGCGAGAAGTACGGCCTGTTCACTCAGGTGCGTGGTCTCGGTCTGTTGATTGGTTGCGTGCTGAGCGATGCCTGGAAAGGCAAGGCCAAAGACATCTTCAATGCTGCTGAAAAAGAAGGCCTGATGATTCTGCAAGCCGGCCCGGACGTGATCCGTTTCGCCCCGAGCCTGGTGGTGGAAGACGCCGATATCGATGCCGGTCTCGACCGTTTCGAACGTGCTGCCGCAGCACTGACGCAAGCCTGATAGACCCTTCGGCGCCTGGAGTTTCTTCAGGCGTCGAACCCAATTTTTGATGCCGGTGAGATTCATTGTGGGAGCGAGCTTGCTCGCGAAGAGGGAGTTTCAGTCGCCATCTATGCTGACTGATGGACCGCTTTCGCGAGCAAGCTCGCTCCCACAATGTCCGGTGTTTTTTTCTGTGAATTGATAAGAGAAAGGAGTGACACCATGCTGGTGATGCGCCCCGCGCAAATGGCTGATCTGGGCGAGGTACAGCGTCTGGCTGCGGACAGCCCGATTGGTGTCACTTCCTTGCCGGATGACGTGGAACGTCTGAGCGACAAGATCGCTGCGAGCGAAGCTTCGTTCGCCGCCGAAGTGAGCTTCAACGGTGAGGAAAGCTATTTCTTCGTCCTCGAAGACACCGCCACCGGCAAGCTGGTCGGTTGCTCGGCGATTGTTGCCTCGGCCGGTTACTCGGAGCCGTTCTACAGCTTCCGCAACGAGACCTTCGTCCACGCGTCCCGCGAGCTGAAGATCCACAACAAGATCCATGTGCTCTCGCAGTGCCACGACCTGACCGGCAACAGCTTGCTGACCAGTTTCTACGTGCAGCGCGAGCTGGTCGGTTCGCCGTGGTCGGAACTCAATTCCCGTGGCCGCTTGCTGTTCGTCGCCAGCCATCCGGAGCGTTTCGCTGATTCGGTGGTGACCGAGATTGTCGGTTACAGCGACGAGAACGGCGATTCGCCATTCTGGGATGCGATCGGTCGCAATTTCTTCGACCTCAACTACGCCGAAGCCGAGCGTCTGTGTGGGCTGAAAAGCCGCACGTTCCTCGCCGAGCTGATGCCGCATTACCCGATCTACGTGCCGCTGCTGCCGGATTCCGCCCAAGAGGCGATGGGCCAGGTGCACCCGCGTGCGCAGATCACCTTCGACATCCTGATGCGCGAAGGCTTCGAGACCGATCATTACATCGACATTTTCGACGGTGGCCCGACCCTGCATGCGCGTGTTTCGGGGATCCGTTCGATCGCCCAGAGTCGCGTGGTGCCGGTGAAGATCGGCGAACCGGTCAAAGGTGCCGGGCGCCAGTATCTGGTGGCCAACGCGCAGTTGCAGGATTACCGCGCGGTGCTGCTGGAGCTGGATTATGCGCCGGGCAAACCGGTGACTCTGGATCTGGAAGCAGCCGAAGCCCTGGGCGTCGGTGAAGGTGCCAGCGTGCGCCTGGTGGCGGTTTAACGCCTTAGCGAGTTTCACGGGTGGCGAAGGCGGCCCGTTTGAGGAGATAGCATGATTGTTCGTCCCGTACGCAGCAGCGATTTAGCTGCGCTGATCGACCTGGCCCGCAGCACCGGCACCGGCCTGACCACATTGCCGGCCAACGAAGAACGTCTGGCCCATCGGGTTGGCTGGGCCGAGAAGACCTTTCGCGGTGAAGCCGGTCGTGGCGATGCGGACTACCTGTTCGTGCTCGAAGACGATGACGGCCGCGTGGTGGGGATTTCCGCCATCGCTGGTGCGGTCGGCATGCGTGAGCCTTGGTACAACTTCCGTGTCGGTCTCACGGTCAGCGCTTCGCAAGAGCTGAACATCTATCGCGAGATTCCGACGCTGTTCCTCGCTAACGACCTGACCGGCAATTCCGAGCTGTGCTCGCTGTTCCTGCACGCCGATTACCGCAGTGGTCTTAACGGCCGCATGCTGTCGAAGGCGCGGATGCTGTTCATCGCTGAATTCCCTGAACTGTTCGGCAACAAGATCATCGCCGAAATGCGCGGAGTCTCCGATGAGGCTGGCCGTTCGCCGTTCTGGGAAAGCCTCGGTCGACACTTCTTCAAGATGGAATTCAGCCAGGCTGACTACCTCACCGGTGTCGGCAACAAGGCGTTCATCGCTGAACTGATGCCGAAATTCCCGCTGTACACCTGCTTCTTGTCCGAGGGCGCGCGCAACGTCATCGGTCAGGTACATCCGGACACCGAGCCGGCCTTGGCAATGCTCAAGGGCGAAGGCTTCAGCTATCAGGGTTACGTCGACATCTTCGACGCCGGCCCGGCCATCGAGTGCGAAACCGGCAAGATCCGCGCAGTGCGTGACAGCGAAGCGCTGGTGCTGGCCATTGGCACGCCGGGCGACGACGCCACGCCGTTCATCATCCATAACCGCAAACGCGAAGACTGCCGCATCACCGCCGCACCGGCGCGTCTCGCTGCCGGCACGCTGGTGGTCGATCCGCAGACCGCCAAACGTCTTCAACTCAACGCTGGCGACCAAGTGCGCGCCGTGGCGTTGTCCGCTGCACGGGAGTCGAAATAATGAATTCGCTATACATCGCAGGTGAGTGGCTGGCTGGTCAGGGCGAAGCTTTTCAATCGCTGAACCCGGTGACTCAGCAGGTGTTGTGGTCGGGGGAGGGCGCAACCACTGCTCAGGTCGAGTCTGCGGTTCAGGCTGCACGTCAGGCATTTCCGGGCTGGGCGCGTCGTTCGCTGGAAGAGCGCATCAGCGTCCTCGAAGCCTTTGCTGCCGCCCTGAAAAACCACAGCGACGAACTGGCCCGCACCATCGGTGAAGAGACCGGCAAGCCGCTGTGGGAAGCCGCGACCGAAGTGACCAGCATGGTCAACAAGATTGCGATTTCGGTACAGAGTTACCGCGAGCGTACCGGCGAGAAGAGCGGCCCGTTGGGCGACGCCACCGCCGTATTACGCCACAAACCGCACGGCGTGGTGGCGGTGTTCGGCCCTTACAACTTCCCCGGTCACTTGCCGAACGGCCATATCGTTCCGGCGCTGCTGGCCGGTAACAGCGTGCTGTTCAAGCCAAGCGAACTGACCCCGAAAGTCGCCGAGCTGACGGTCAAGTGCTGGATCGAAGCCGGTCTGCCAGCAGGCGTTTTGAACCTGCTGCAAGGTGCGCGTGAAACCGGCATCGCGCTGGCGGCGAACCCGGGCATCGACGGTCTGTTTTTCACCGGTTCGAGCCGCACCGGTAACCATCTGCACCAGCAATTCGCCGGGCGTCCGGACAAGATTCTCGCGCTGGAAATGGGCGGCAACAATCCACTGGTGGTTGATCAGGTCGCGGATCTGGACGCAGCGGTTTACACGATCATTCAGTCGGCGTTCATTTCTGCCGGCCAGCGCTGCACCTGCGCACGACGTCTGCTGGTGCCGCAAGGCGCGTGGGGCGACAGCTTGCTCAAGCGTCTGGTTGAAGTCAGCGCGACCATTGAGGTTGGCGCATTCGATCAGCAGCCGGCGCCGTTCATGGGCTCGGTGATTTCCCTCGGCGCGGCGAAAGCGCTGATGGATGCTCAGGAGCATCTGTTGGCCAACGGCGCTGTGTCACTGCTGGAAATGACCCAGCCGCAGGCACAAGCCGCATTGCTGACCCCGGGCATTATTGATGTGACCGAGGTTGCCGAGCGTCCGGACGAAGAACTGTTCGGCCCGTTGCTGCAGGTGATTCGCTACGTTGACTTCGAAGCGGCAATTGCTGAGGCCAATGACACCGCCTACGGTTTGGCCGCAGGTCTGTTGTCGGATTCTGAAGCGCGTTATCAGCAGTTCTGGCTGGAAAGCCGTGCCGGCATCGTCAACTGGAACAAACAGCTGACCGGTGCTGCGAGCAGCGCGCCGTTTGGGGGGGTCGGGGCTTCGGGCAACCATCGCGCCAGCGCCTATTACGCGGCGGATTACTGCGCGTACCCGGTGGCGTCTCTGGAAACTCCGAGCCTGGTGTTGCCATCGGCCCTGACGCCAGGCGTGAAAATGGCGTGATGCCCGTTCGTGAGCAAGCTCGCTCCCACAGGAAAACGCATTCCAATGTGGGAGCGAGCTTGCTCGCGAAGGCCGCGCCGCGGTCGCAAAGAATAGTTACTGAAGCCTATAACAACAGATTCTCGTGGAGCCTCGCTGATGAAATCCTATGAAGTCAATTTTGACGGTCTAGTGGGGCCGACCCATAACTACGGTGGTCTGTCCTACGGCAACGTTGCCTCCCAGAGCAACAGCCAGCAATCTTCGAACCCGAAGGAAGCGGCGCTGCAAGGCTTGGCGAAGATGAAAGCGCTGATGGAAATGGGCTTTCAGCAAGGTGTGCTGGCGCCACAGGAGCGTCCGGATGTGGCCGCTCTGCGCCGTCTGGGTTTCAGCGGCACCGACGCTCAGGTCATCGAGCGCGCCGCCAAGGAAGCCATGCCGCTGCTGGTCGCTAGTTGCTCGGCGTCTAGCATGTGGGTGGCCAACGCCGCCACGGTCAGCCCGAGTGCCGACACTGCTGACGGTCGCGTGCATTTCACCGCCGCCAACCTCAACTGCAAATACCACCGCAGCATCGAGCACCCGACCACCAGCCGCGTGCTCGGCGCGATGTTCGCCAATCAGCAGCACTTCGCCCATCACGCAGCTCTGCCGGCAGTGGCGCAATTCGGTGACGAAGGCGCAGCCAACCACACGCGTTTCTGCCGTGAGTATGGCGAAGCAGGCGTCGAGTTCTTCGTGTTCGGTCGCAGTGCCTTCGACAATCGTTTCCCGGCGCCGCAAAAGTACCCGGCGCGCCAGACCCTCGAAGCCTCGCAAGCCGTAGCGCGTCTGCACGGTCTGCGAGACGAAGGCGTGGTCTACGCCCAGCAAAATCCGAACGTGATTGATCAGGGCGTGTTCCACAACGACGTGATCGCCGTGGGTAACGGTGAGGTGCTGTTCTATCACGAGGACGCCTTCCTCGACACCGACTCGATGCTGGCCGAACTGCAAAGCAAACTCGCCAAGGTCGGCGGCAACTTCCAGTCTGTGTGCGTGCCGCGTTCGGCCGTGACCGTGGATGACGCGGTGCGCTCGTACCTGTTCAACAGCCAATTGCTCTCGCGTCCTGATGGCTCGATGCTGCTGATCGTGCCGCAGGAATGCCAGGCCAACGAACGCGTCTGGACTTACCTGCAAGAGCTGACCGGCTCCGGCGGTCTGATCCGCGAAGTGAAAGTCTTCGACCTCAAGCAAAGCATGCAAAACGGTGGTGGCCCGGCGTGCCTGCGACTGCGCGTGGCGCTTAACGAAACCGAACTGGCGGCGGTCAACCCAGGGGTTATCATGACGCCACCGTTGTACGGTTCGTTGACCGCATGGGTTGAAAAACACTACCGCGACCGCCTGAGCGAAACCGATCTGGCGGATCCGCAGTTGCTGCTTGAATGCCGGACGGCACTGGATGAACTGACGCAAATCCTTAAACTGGGCGCGGTTTATCCATTCCAGATCAATTGATGGCCGGCGCGTCGCCTGAACGCGGCGCGCGGCTTGTCTCCCCAAGAGAGTAAAAACATGAGCGATTCCCTGCAGCTGATCCTTGAAGACACCGACGGCACGCAACTGCAAACCTCGTGCACCCGCGTCGCGGTCATGTGGCAAGGCAAAGAGCTGTGGATTCAGCAGGACGGCCGTGGCCAGCTGCTGATCGGCGTGGACGTTGAAGAAGGTGACGCCGAGTACGCCAACCTGCTGCTGCGCCCATTGGCGACTAATCTGGTAAGTCTGCAACTGGAAATGGAACCGGCTGACGTCGGCGACGACGAAGACCACGTGCACGGCCCGGATTGCAACCACGACCATTAAGGAAACCGCTCTATGCTCGCCCTCGGCAAACTGCTTGAACTGACCCTCGCCGGCCGCGAACCGGCGGAGAAGACTCAACTGACTGTCGAAGGCGTGCGTATGCGCTGGTTGAGCGAAGGTGCGCTGGAAGTCCGGCCACCCGAAGCGCGCGACAATGGCCTGGATCTGCTGCTGTCAGCAGGCATCCACGGCAACGAAACAGCACCGATCGAGTTGCTTGACCGGCTGCTGCACGACATCGCTCGCGGTGATCTGAAACCGCGCGCACGCATTCTGTTCCTGTTCGGCAACCCGGAAGCGATTCGCAAAGGCGAGCGTTTCGTCGAGCAGGACGTCAATCGGCTGTTCAACGGCCGTCATGAACAAAGCAGTGGTTCGGAAGCGCTGCGAGCCTGTGAGCTGGAACGGCTGGCGGCGAGCTTTTTCAGCAAACCGGATCGTCAGCGTCTGCATTACGACCTGCATACGGCGATTCGCGGCTCGAAGATCGAACAGTTCGCGTTGTATCCGTGGAAGGAAGGTCGTCAGCATTCGCGTCTTGAGCTGGCGCGTCTGCGCGCTGCCGGCATGGAAGCGGTGCTGTTGCAGAACAAGCCTTCGATCGTGTTCAGCTCGTACACCTACGACAAGCTCGGTGCCGAGGCGTTTACGCTGGAGCTGGGCAAGGCGCGGCCGTTCGGGCAGAACGACGGGGTCAATATCTCGCTGCTGGAGACCCGTCTGAAGCAGATCATTGAAGGCAACGAGCCGGAGATGGCTGAACCAGGGCTGGATGGTTTGCAACTGTTCAGCGTTGCGCGGGAAATCATCAAGCACAGCGATGCCTTTCGTTTGAACCTGCCGCAGGACATCGAAAACTTTTCAGAGTTGGACGTGGGTTACGTGCTGGCCGAGGATTTGGCCAATACCCGTTGGGTCATTGAGGAAGAGGGCGCACGGATCATTTTCCCCAATCCCAAGGTCAAGAACGGCTTGCGCGCAGGCATCCTGATTGTCCCGACCAGCGACGAAAACCTCGCCTGACCCAATTTCCGGTCTGACATATAACCCTGTGGGAGCGAGCTTGCTCGCGAATGCAATCTGGCATTCAACATTTGAGTTGGCTGTCAGTCCGCTTTCGCGAGCAAGCTCGCTCCCACAGGGGATTGAGTGAGACCACAGATCTCACTCATCGTGTTTAAACGGCTACCGCACGCGGCTCTGTACGGCGCAACGCCCGAACCTTCTGCAGCGTATCCGCGCAAGTCCGCGCCGCTTCCTGACCCTTGTGCACAAAGTGCTCAAAGAAGAACTTCTGATGTTCATCGCCAGCATGGAAGTGATGCGGCGTCAGCGACACCGAGAACACCGGCACTTCGGTTTCCAGTTGCACCTGCATCAGGCCGCTGACCACCGACTGGGCGACGAATTCGTGACGGTAGATGCCGCCGTCCACCACCAGGGCTGCCGCGACGATGCCGGCATAACGACCGGTCTTGGCCAGCAACTTGGCGTGCAGGGGCATTTCAAAGGCGCCGCCGACTTCGAAGATGTCGATGTCCGATTCCTGATAACCCAAGGCAATCATTTCGGCGACGAAGCCTTTACGGCTCTGGTCGACGATTTCCTTGTGCCAGCAGGCCTGGATGAACGCGACGCGCTCGCCATGAGGGTGTTTGCTTTTGCTGTCGATAGCGGTGGGTTGCATGTTCTGACTCCTGTTTGTGTGAAAAACAGGGCGTTATGAATCGAAAGGGATTCAAGGGTGCGCACACGCACAACATCGCGTGGACGGCCCTTTGGCGTTCATCCCGTTCTCTCTTCATCCGGACTATGACCGTCGGCCCCGGAATCACACCGGGTCTGCTGACCTTGCCGCCGCGCACAACCCAAGCTGTGTTTGTCGCCAAGCGCTCGCGGGCTATGCGCATTGCGCGCAATTACCGCCGGTGGGGAATTGCACCCCGCCCTGAGAACGTTTTTGCCGCCCTTTCTCGGGCGGCGCAGCTTTTTTAACACAGATTGTGTGTCTGTGCATTGCGCCTTTCTGATGATTGTCATCGAATTTTTTGCAGGCTCGAAACGACTTTTCCTTGCGCAAGGGTTGATTAATCCGTTGGATGACCGCAGTAATTCCACTTCGTAAAGGGATTTCCCCTGCTGACTTGAGGCCAGGTTCATGAGCGTTATCGATCTTCGCAGCGACACCGTCACCCAACCGACTCCCGCCATGCTCGACGCGATGACTGCGGCAGACACCGGTGATGACGTGTACGGCGAGGATCCGACGGTCAATCGCCTGGAAGCAGAGTTGGCCAAACGTCTGGGGTTCGCCGCCGCGTTGTTCGTGCCGACCGGCACCATGAGCAACTTGCTGGGTTTGATGGCGCACTGCGAGCGCGGCGACGAATACGTCGTTGGTCAGCAGGCGCACACCTACAAATACGAGGGCGGAGGTGCGGCGGTGCTCGGTTCGATCCAGCCGCAGCCGCTGGAAGTGCAGGCGGACGGTTCGCTGGATCTGGATCAGGTCGCCGCCGCGATCAAGCCTGACGACTTCCATTTCGCCCGTACTCGTTTGCTGGCGCTGGAAAACACCATGCAGGGCAAAGTGTTGCCGCTGGAGTATCTGGCCCGCGCTCGTCGTTTCACTCAGGACAACGGCTTGCAACTGCACCTCGACGGCGCGCGCCTCTACAACGCGGCGGTCAAGCTGGGCGTTGAGGCTCGGGAAATCACTCAGTATTTTGATTCGGTATCGGTGTGCCTGTCCAAAGGCCTTGGTGCACCGGTCGGCTCGGTGTTGTGTGGTTCTGAGCAACTGATCGGCAAGGCTCGCCGTCTGCGCAAAATGGTCGGTGGCGGCATGCGTCAGGCCGGACTGCTGGCGGCGGCGGGGCTGTATGCGCTGGATCACAACGTCGAGCGTCTGGCCGACGACCACACCAACGCGCAGTTGCTGGCCGATGGTCTGCGTGAAGCGGGTTTCATCGTCGAACCCGTGCAAACCAACATGGTTTATGTGCAAATGGGCGACAAGGCCGAAGCGATCAAGGCGTTTGCCGGCGAACGCGGGATCAAGTTGAGCGCCGCCGCGCGTCTGCGCATGGTCACGCACATGGACGTCAGTCGCGCGCAAATCGAGCAAGTGATCGCGACATTCGTCGAGTTTTCGCGCAAGTGACAGCGTTAGCCGTCCAATTGACCGTTTCTATCGTATAAACACGCTGTACCCCGCGCGCAGGGCCGATATAATGCGGCCCTTTGCCGTCGCTTCGTCTGTTGACGTTTCGAACAGGCCTTTGGCCGCAGCCTCCGTGGAAGAACCTAATGAAAAGCGCAGAAATCCGTGAAGCCTTCCTTCGCTTCTTCGAAGAGCAAGGCCACACCCGTGTAGCCTCCAGCTCTTTGATTCCGGGCAACGACCCAACCCTGCTGTTCACTAACGCGGGGATGAACCAGTTCAAGGACTGCTTCCTGGGCCAGGAAAAACGTGCGTACACCCGCGCAACCAGCAGCCAGAAATGCGTGCGTGCCGGTGGCAAGAACAGCGACCTGGAAAACGTCGGTTATACCGCTCGTCACCACACGTTTTTCGAAATGCTCGGTAACTTCAGCTTCGGTGACTATTTCAAGAAGGACGCGATTACTTACGCGTGGACCTTCCTGACCGGCGTTCTGCAACTGCCGAAGGAAAAACTCTGGGTCACTGTCTACGCCTCCGACGACGAAGCGTATGACATCTGGACCAAAGAGATCGGTGTGCCGGTCGAGCGCATGATCCGTATCGGCGACAACAAGGGCGCGCCGTACGCCTCCGACAACTTCTGGACCATGGGCGATACCGGCCCGTGCGGCCCTTGCACCGAGATTTTCTACGATCACGGCGACCACATCTGGGGCGGCCCGCCGGGCTCGCCGGAAGAAGACGGCGACCGTTACATCGAAATCTGGAACAACGTGTTCATGCAGTTCAACCGCACCGCCGATGGCGTGTTGCATCCGTTGCCAGCACCGTCGGTCGACACCGGCATGGGCCTGGAGCGGATCAGTGCGGTGATGCAGCACGTCAATTCCAACTACGACATTGACCTGTTCAAGAACCTGCTGAAGGCCTCGGCTGAAGCCATCGGTTGCGAAAACGGCGATCAGTCCTCGCTGAAAGTGGTGTCCGACCACATCCGCTCGTGCGGTTTCCTGATTGCCGACGGCGTGCTGCCGTCCAACGAAGGGCGCGGTTATGTATTGCGCCGGATCATCCGTCGCGCCTGCCGTCACGGCAACAAGCTGGGCGCCACCGGCAGCTTCTTCTACAAGATCGTCGCTGCACTGGTTGCCGAGATGGGCGAAGCCTTCCCGGAACTGAAAAAGCAGCAAAGCAACATCGAGCGCGTGCTCAAGGCTGAAGAAGAGCAGTTCTCCAAGACGCTGGAGCACGGCCTGAAAATTCTTGAGCAGGATCTGCTGGAACTCAAAGGCACCGTGGTGCCGGGCGACGTAGTCTTCAAACTCTACGACACCTATGGTTTCCCGATGGACCTGACCGCCGACATCGCCCGCGAGCGCAGCCTGACAGTCGACGAAGCCGGTTTTGAGCGTGAGATGGAAGCTCAGCGTGTGCGTGCGCGTTCGGCCAGCTCGTTCGGTCTGGACTACAACACCTTGGTCAAGGTTGACGTGGCCACCGAGTTCACCGGTTACAAAGACACCAGCGGTTCCGCAAAAATCGTCGCTATCTATAAAGATGGCCAGTCGGTCGACGTCCTGAATGAAGGCGAAGAGGCGGTCATTGTTCTGAACCAGACGCCGTTCTACGCCGAGTCCGGCGGCCAGATCGGCGACTGCGGTTTCCTGCAGGCAGGTAACGCGCGTTTCGACGTACGTGACACCACCAAAACCGGCGGTGCATTCCTGCACCACGGTGTTCTGGATTCGGGCAGCCTGACCATTGGTGCGCCAGTGGAAACCCACGTGGATGCCGAAGTGCGTCACGCGACTTCGCTGAACCACTCGGCCACCCACTTGCTGCACGCTGCACTGCGTCAGGTACTGGGCGAGCACGTTCAACAGAAAGGTTCGTTGGTGGACAGCCAGCGTCTGCGTTTCGACTTCAGCCACTTTGAAGCGATCAAGCCGGAACAGATCAAGGCGCTGGAAGACATCGTCAACGCCGAGATTCGCAAGAACTCCGCCGTTGAAACCGAAGAAACCGACATCGAAACTGCCAAGAACAAAGGCGCGATGGCGCTGTTCGGCGAGAAGTACGGCGACAATGTGCGCGTGCTGAGTATGGGCGGTGATTTCTCCGTCGAGCTCTGCGGCGGTATTCACGCCAACCGTACCGGTGACATTGGCCTGCTGAAAATCGTCAGCGAAGGCGGTGTGGCTTCGGGTGTACGTCGTATCGAGGCCGTTACCGGTGCTGCGGCACTGGCTTACTTGAACGCGGCAGAAGAACAACTCAAGGAAGCGGCCAGCCTGGTCAAGGGCAGCCGCGACAACCTGATCGACAAGCTGTCGGCTGTGCTTGAGCGCAATCGCCAACTGGAGAAGCAGCTCGAACAGTTGCAAGCCAAGGCTGCCAGCGCTGCGGGCGACGATCTGTCGTCCTCGGCACTGGATGTCAAAGGCGTGAAGGTTCTGGCTGCACGTCTGGATGGTCAGGACGCCAAGGCGCTGCTGGCGCTGGTTGATCAGTTGAAGAACAAACTCGGTCGCGCAGTGATCCTGCTCGGCAGTGTCCATGAGGAAAAGGTCGTACTGGTTGCAGGCGTAACCAAAGACCTGACTGGCCAACTCAAAGCCGGTGATTTGATGAAACAGGCTGCTGCGGCAGTGGGCGGGAAGGGCGGTGGTCGTCCGGACATGGCGCAGGGCGGCGGTGTTGATGCCGGCGCGCTGGATGGCGCACTGGCGCTGACCGTTCCATTCGTCGAGCAGGGTTTATAAGACGGTCCGTCGGGCCCGCAGTCTGGTGGCGGGCCCGGCGGCTGTTCGAGTGATTATTGGGCGCCCTTCATGGGCAGAGGCGGCTTTGAAATGGCTTTGATCGTACAGAAATTTGGAGGCACCTCGGTCGGTACTGTCGAGAGAATCGAGCAGGTCGCCGACAAGGTTAAGAAATTCCGCGATGCCGGCGATGACCTGGTGGTTGTGCTGTCTGCAATGAGCGGCGAAACCAACCGTCTGATCGATCTGGCCAAGCAAATCAGTGGCGACACTCAACCGGTTCCGCGTGAACTGGACGTGATTGTTTCCACTGGTGAGCAGGTGACGATTGCCCTGTTGGCCATGGCGCTGATCAAGCGCGGTGTGCCAGCGGTATCGTACACCGGTAATCAGGTGCGGATCCTGACCGACAGTGCGCACAATAAAGCGCGTATCTTGCAGATTGATGACCAGAAGATTCGTGGTGATCTGAAGGCAGGTCGCGTGGTGGTTGTCGCCGGCTTCCAGGGCGTCGACGAGCACGGCAACATCACCACCCTTGGTCGTGGCGGTTCTGACACCACCGGCGTGGCACTGGCTGCAGCGTTGAAGGCTGACGAGTGCCAGATCTACACCGACGTTGATGGTGTTTACACCACCGACCCGCGCGTTGTGCCGGTCGCTCAGCGTCTGGACAAGATCACCTTTGAAGAGATGCTGGAAATGGCCAGCCTCGGTTCCAAGGTGTTGCAGATCCGTGCGGTGGAATTCGCCGGCAAGTACAACGTTCCGCTGCGCGTACTGCACAGCTTCAAGGAGGGTCCGGGCACCCTCATTACTATTGATGAAGAGGAAACCATGGAACAGCCGATCATTTCCGGCATCGCTTTCAACCGCGATGAAGCCAAGCTGACCATCCGTGGCGTGCCAGACACCCCGGGTGTGGCGTTCAAGATTCTCGGCCCGATCAGTGCCGCGAACATCGAAGTCGACATGATCGTGCAGAACGTTGCGCACGATAACACCACCGACTTCACCTTCACCGTGCACCGCAACGACTATCAGGCCGCACAGACCGTGCTGGAAAACACCGCTCGTGAGATCGGTGCCCGTGAAGTGGTTGGCGACACCAAGATTGCCAAGGTCTCGATCGTCGGCGTCGGCATGCGTTCCCACGCAGGCGTGGCCAGCCGCATGTTCGAATCCCTGGCAAAAGAAAGCATCAACATCCAGATGATCTCGACCTCGGAAATCAAGGTTTCCGTGGTGATCGAAGAGAAGTACCTGGAACTGGCCGTGCGCGCCCTGCACACGGCTTTCGAACTGGATGCTCCGGCCCGTCAAGGCGAGTAATTCCGTTTCTTGAAGGGCGCGGTCTGACCGCGCCCTTTATTTTTTGAATGGCGCGAGCCCTGAACTGTTCTTTTGCTTGCGCTGGTCAATACTCAGGCATGTAGGGCTACGATCGCTCCGGTTGTAGGTCGGGTGCCTTTTTTTTGCAGACTGTTGTCCCTGAACTGAATTGCGTAAGGAGAAAGGTATGCTGATTCTGACTCGTCGGTGCGCAGAAAGCCTGATTATCGGTGATGGCGAAATCACCGTGACCGTGCTCGGCGTTAAAGGAAACCAGGTGCGTATCGGCGTCAACGCCCCGAAAGAGGTTGCCGTGCACCGTGAGGAAATTTACCTGCGTATAAAGAAAGAGAAGGACGAAGAACCAAGCCATTAATTTTTATCGATTTTTATGTTTGCAAACGGGGAAAAGGTTGGTTAAGATACGCCCCGTGTTGCGGAGAGCTGGCCGAGTGGCCGAAGGCGCTCCCCTGCTAAGGGAGTACACCTCACAAGGGTGTCGGGGGTTCGAATCCCCCGTTCTCCGCCATTATTTGCTTAGTACGTCGTAATCTGGCTTTTTCTGTAAGTTGTTGAAATTACTGGAAAAAGTGGTTGGAATAGAGATTAGACGGGCTATAATGCGGCGCAACAAATGCACTCGTAGCTCAGCTGGATAGAGTACTCGGCTACGAACCGAGCGGTCACAGGTTCGAATCCTGTCGAGTGCACCATTTAAGAGTCAGTTACAGCAATGTAAACGACTTGGCTTCAACCAGGTGTGATCTGGTCTAACAAACACAAATGCACTCGTAGCTCAGCTGGATAGAGTACTCGGCTACGAACCGAGCGGTCACAGGTTCGAATCCTGTCGAGTGCACCATTTAAGAGTTAGTTGCAGTAATGTAAATAACTTGGTTTCAGCCAGTTGTGGTCTGGTCTAAAAACACAAATGCACTCGTAGCTCAGCTGGATAGAGTACTCGGCTACGAACCGAGCGGTCACAGGTTCGAATCCTGTCGAGTGCACCATATACCAGAAAGCCCGCGTTTAACGCGGGCTTTTTGCTGTCCGGGATTTGGCTTTCGCCTTTACGCATCCTTGTTCATCGAAATCTATTTGAGCCGAACGTCCTCGCTTGAGGTCGTATCGATAGCTCGTCGCCGATGTTCGGATATTCACCTTGTCCGGCTTGCCTAACGCGCTTTCGACATCTTGCTGGCTCATGCCGGCGATGACACGTTGATTGATGATCGCTTCGCGACGTTGCCTCGCGTCGATCAGGTTTCCGCATCGGTCTTCAGTGTGGCCGATAATGCCCGGTTCTCGAGTTCTGGTTGTCATGCCGGATGTCTTTTCGTGGTTATGTTCCGGCATCACCGCTACGACTGATCCGGGCGAGTAGGGGTGGACTTCTTGTACTGAGCGCTGATCACCGTGCGCGCAGCTCATTGATGTGAAGGTGATGCTGCCGTCGATGGCTTCGCAGCGATGGAGGCTGGTGGCGGCACTGCCGGGCGGCAGGCAGAGCAGGCTGGTGAGTACAAGGTGGGATGGTTTCAGTGGCATTCGACGTCCTCCGTGACGATCTACGCTGAAGGGTAGTCGCTACATTTTTTGGTGCTGGTGTGTTTTCTTTTCAGGATAAGTCGTCGCATTTGCAGGGATCAGGACGGCGCTCAGGTTTGTTTCGCAAGCGCTTGTTTCGACCGTGATTTTTTAACGTTTTAAACCGTCAGGCGGTGTATCATTGCGCCCGTCAGCCCCGCCGGGGCTTATGGAAAACCTCCATGGACTTACCCAGTAGTTACTCAGTACCCCGTTTCACCAATCATGAATTGACTGATTGATCCTTCCGGCGTGCCCCGCTGCTGGGAGTGGAGTTCGCCTATGTCTGAAATCGAAGTAAAGAAAACACAAGAAAGCCTGCAGGATCGCCTGGCTCAGGTCGTTGAGCTGCTGCAGCGCCAGCGGGTCGTCGAAGACCTGACTCACCGCCAGGAAGGCGCGCATCACGATCGCGTCGAAAACCTGGTTCACCGACAAAATCTCGTCGAGCTGCAACGCAAGCTCGATGACCTGCACTCCGCCGACGTCGCCTACATCCTTGAAGCCTTGCCGCTGGACGATCGTCTGACGCTCTGGCAACTGGTCAAGGCTGATCGAGACGGCGACATTCTTCTCGAAGTATCCGATTCCGTTCGTGAGACGCTGATCGCCGACATGGACGATCACGAACTCCTGGCTGCCGCCAAGGACATGGACGCCGACGAACTTGCTGACCTGGCTTCCGAGCTGCCGCGAGACGTCGTCCATGAGCTGATGGAGAGTCTGGATAACCAGCAGCGCGAGCGTGTGCGTTCGGCCCTGTCTTATGACGAGGAGCAGGTCGGTGCGCTGATGGACTTCGAAATGGTGACAATCCGTGAGGATGTCAGTCTCGAAGTTGTCTTGCGTTATCTGCGTCGTCTGAAAGAGTTGCCGGGCCATACCGATAAGTTGTTCGTGGTCGATTACGACGGTGTGCTCAAAGGTGTACTGCCGATCAAGCGTTTGCTGGTCAACGATCCGGAAAAACAGGTGGCTGAAGTCATGGCCAGTGATCCGGTGAGTTTTCATCCCGACGAAGACGCTTACGACGCTGCTCAGGCGTTCGAGCGTTACGACTTGATCTCGGCTCCGGTGGTCGACAAGAACGGCAAGCTGATCGGCCGACTGACCATCGACGAAATGGTCGACCTGATTCGTGAGGAGAGCGAAAGCGAAGTCCTCAACATGGCGGGTCTGCGGGAAGAGGAAGACATCTTCGCCTCCGTCTGGAAGTCGCTGCGCAACCGTTGGGCGTGGCTGGCGATCAATCTGATCACTGCATTCGTGGCTTCGCGGGTGATCGGTCTGTTCGAAGGCTCGATCGAGAAATTGGTAGCGCTCGCGGCACTGATGCCGATCGTGGCGGGTATTGGTGGCAACTCCGGTAACCAGACGATCACCATGATCGTTCGCGCGATGGCGCTTGATCAGGTCAGCACTGGCAATACTTCGCGCCTGATGCGCAAAGAGTTGGCCGTAGGTCTGATCAATGGCCTGGTCTGGGGTGGGGTGATCGGTGTGGTTGCTTATCTGCTCTACGGCAGTTGGTCGTTGGGCGTGGTGATGACGGCGGCGATGACACTTAACCTGTTGCTGGCTGCGTTGATGGGGGTATTGATTCCGATGACCCTGGCGAAAATGGGTCGAGACCCGGCCATGGGTGCCAGCGTGATGATTACTGCAATGACTGACAGCGGCGGCTTCTTCATCTTCCTGGGGTTGGCGACAATCTTCCTGCTCTGATCTGCGCTATCGAAACAGCCCGCCCATCTGGCGGGCTTTTTTTTGCCTGCGAATTCTCAAATTCTGCACAAAAAAAAGCCAGCGGTTAAGCTGGCTTGAGATATTCGGTATGTCTCAGGACGCGTCTGCTGCCATTTCAGCGTCGTGGGCGATCAGGGACACCAGGGCGTTCTGCTGGCGATGAGAAAGTTGACGGAAACGTTGCAACAGCTCGCGCTCATGCAGCGACAGCTCCGGGCTGTCCAAGCGCATGCTCAGCTCTTCGCCCAGGGCGCCTTCCTGAATAAGACTCTGCTCAAGGCGCGCAATGATCTCGGAGTTCATGCTGCGATGATGATTGCGAGCCACCTCGGCAATGCGTTCACGCATTCCGTCTGGCAGACGTACGACAAACTTGTCAGCCGTACGGCTGGAATAAATTGCCTGTTTCAATGGGCGCATATATTTAACCGGTTAGTTCAGGGGAGCGGTTCTCGGGATTGGCCGCAGGATGTGTGGTAGGACAAGCATCCGCGCCAAATGGTTCAACCTGAATTGTTAAGAGGCCCGCATCATGCCTCAAAATTGCCAGATCATTGGCGTCAATTCTGTGACAAATATTGAGCTGGGTAAAGGCGTAATGCCAGCACCAATTATCAGAAATGCGGACTGGTTTGAAATCTTCGTCTCTGTCCGCAACCTGGTCCGCCTCCTGCTGCACATCTATTGATGTCCGAAGCCATCAGAACGTGCATCCTATGCGGGTTCTGCATCCTTATTCCTTACCTGTACAGGATAGTGGCAAATTGCCGATTTACTAGTGGCAGACACCTGCCGGAGGGCGTTTTCAGGATGGATGGCAAACTGATTTATTTGATGGGGCCGTCCGGTTCAGGCAAGGACAGTCTGATTGAGGCTGCTCGCGAGCCATTACGTGCTTTTAACTGTGAAGTGATGCGCAGGGTGATTACCCGATCAGCGGAGTCGGTGGGGGAGGACGCTATTGGGGTGACGCCGGAAGAGTTCGAGCGACGCGAGCGTTCCGGTGATTTTTCGCTCGCATGGCGTGCCAATGGTCTCGCTTACGGAATACCGGTGGAGATGGATAGATGGTTGAGTGCCGGGCAGTATGTTTTGGTCAATGGCTCCCGGGCTAACCTGCGGCAGGCTCTGGAGCGTTATCCGACATTGTTGCCGGTTTTACTGACAGTGAGGGATGAAGTGTTGCGAGAGCGTCTGCTGAGGCGTGGTCGGGAGACGCTTGAACAAATTGACGCAAGGCTGGCTCGTAACGCGCTGTTCAAGGATAGGAGGTCAAGTGACGGACCTGTCCATCTCATCGATAATTCAGGTGATCTGGATGAAGCGGTCAGTCATCTTTTGAGTTTGATCGTTCTCAACGCAGCACCGGGTCAAATTTGATCTTTCGTCCAACAGCCAGGGCCAGCACGAACATCACAGCAGAAACACCGCTGACAATTAGCGGCAGGGTGATTTCGGTGCCCTCGAACAGCGATAAATGCACAATGCCACCCAATAAGGCGAGGATCAGAAATCCTGCAGCTGACTTGGACATGTTTTACTCCTGAAGATATTCAAAAAACCAGATGTTCAGAGGTCGGTGCTGGCTCGGAATTACTGACTTTCTTCGAGCCAAGGTCGTTTTGGTCGCTCAGGACAGCCAACTGGGGCATTCTCTGCACCTGCAAATAATGCGGCATGCGCTGGGCTATCGTTTGTGGCTCGCCGGCCTCAGGGAGAAAATGGAAGCTCACCAAAACCGCCAGAGCAATTGCGTTTGCAAGCAAAAGGGTGCTGTTCATGGGGTGTGGCTCCGAGTGTTCGTCTATAGAACAGTCAAAGCAGTCGTCGTGCCAATAGTCTAACCGCTGTTAAGTCCTTTAAAAACAGGCATTTAAGAGGGGGTTTCGGATTCTGAAGGTTGCAATTTGCAATGCTGGGTTTTTGAGGGGGGTGCAAAATGCACGGTAAATCTTCCCGCAGCATGGCAGGCTCGCTGCCTACACTTAAAAAGCCCTACGGACGACATGACAAATCGGGGTTCGGTGGTTAACATGCACGCCGTCCGTCATGCAGCGTCTGCTGCGACAAGCGTGTGTCTCAGTAGCTCAATTGGATAGAGCATCCCCCTCCTAAGGGGAAGGTTGCAGGTTCGAACCCCGCCTGGGACACCACATATTTAAAGGCTTTAAGCGCTTCGATGCGGCCCCTCAAAAAATCTCATGGGTGCATTGTGGGTGCAATAGCTTTCTCAAGGATCTTGCGTTAATTACCTCTGGGAGTCGGGTAGTGGCTATTTTTGATATCTTTTCCAAGCGTCAGAAAAAGCTCCGCGGCGAAACGCCAGATGTTTATCAATACGATCGGTTGCCGGATGCACTTCGCGTGCAAATTGTTCATGCGATGTGCGACGCGCTGGGCGGCCCTAATGATCGTCCGAACCAAAACTGCTGGAAATTTATCAGCGAAATGCTATGCCGGGAGTATGGCCTTTTCGCTTTGCCGACAGCGCGTCAGCACGGTCAGCGTGATTTTGCTGATGAGGTGATCAATTTTTTCTTGCAAACTGAAGAGTTGGAGCAAGCGCTTGATGTCGTTGAGCTTTGCTTCAGGGCGGTGGATAGAATCAGCCGCGAAACTCAGTATTTGTGGAGGAACAACTCGAACGAGATCGCGGATGCCTCTATCGATGAGCTCAACAAGCGCTTTCAGGAGCATGGCGTCGGTTATCAGTTCGTAAACGGTGAAATTTTAAGAATTGACTCGCAGTTATTGCACGCCGAGGTGGTGAAACCAGCGCTTAGGCTTTTGGAGAGTAAGTCGTACGCGGGACCGCAACAGGAGTTTTTGAAAGCGCACGAGCATTACCGGCACGGTAATTCTAAGGAAGCCCTAAATGAGTGCTTGAAGTCTTTCGAAAGCCTGATGAAGGCGATTTGTGCAAAGCGTAAGTGGACTGTCACTGGTAAGGAAACGGCCAGCTCGTTGATCAAGGTCTGCATGGATAACGGATTGATCCCGGCTTTTTGGCAGACTCAATTTACATCGCTCAAAAGCTTGCTGGAGGCAGCGGTGCCAACTGGGCGGAATAATCTCGCAGGGCACGGACAAGGAGCTGAACCAACCGTTGTTCCGGATTACCTTGTGGCTTATATGCTTCACATGACAGGAGCTTGCCTGGTGTTTTTAGCAACTGCTGAACAGCATCTGTAACCTTCAACGCCCGGCGTCTCTGATTCGCAGGACGGTAGTAGTCGAGCAGCTGGCGTGCCGAGCCGTTGCGCGAATGCCCAGACCGGCGGCCAGCAGCTCTTTTACCCTCTTGTGCAGCGCCTCATCCATCGGCCGGCCTTGATACTTGCCGGCAGCTTTGGCTTTCTCAATTCCCTGAGCTTGGCGCTCACGACGCTGCTCATAGTCCTTGCGCGCGATCGCGGCCATCATTTCCACCAACATGGAATTGATCGCTCCCAGCATCCGCCCGGTGAACTCATCCCCTTTGGTGTCCTGCATTCCTTGATGGCTCGTTGGCAGATCGAGCGCGACGATGCGCAAGCCCTTGGAGTCAATCGCGGCTTTGAGCTTCTGCCAATCCTCCACAGGAAGGCGTGAGAGGCGATCTATTGACTCAACCAGCAAGACGTCACCCTTTCGCGCATCCTTGAGCAGGCGCAGCAGCTCAGGCCGATCTGCCGACGCGCCGCTGGCGTTCTCCAGGTACACGCTCGCGATAACCTTGTTGTGGTCGGTGGCGAATTGCTCGAGCGATGCCCGGGCGCGGCCGGCGTCCTGCTCTTCGGTCGATGCTCGGAGGTATGCGCGGATGAACATGATGTGCTGTCCGTATCAGTTAAGGTGTTCTACTAATACTGTTGCACTATGAGTGTCACTTATCAAGCGGAATGCGCAAATAAACACCAATTTGCGCGTATCAGCTCAGGCATAGCTAAAAAAATCGTGTACTGAACGATCCTCCGAGCTAAGCTCGTAACGTCAAAACGATATCACTGCGCCCAGCTCAAGAAATAGAAAGGAATCATATGCACTCGTTGTCCGCTTACACGATCAAAGTTCATGACAATTTACTTGCTGGCCCGCGTAGTGAGCGTTATCACGAACTGGACAATATCCGCACTCGGGATATGTTGGACTTTATTCATAGCTTCATGGAGACCTTGAAGGCCTCTCTTCATGACGATAAAGACTCTAAAAAAACAGTTGAGGTTATTGAGGTCGAAAAAAAAGGGCGAACAGTATTCGGCTGGCTCGAATACGGTGAATATGGGCTGGCAGGTAGTATCGTAGACACTAAGACCAAGAAAAAAACATACAGCAAGAAGCATGATGAAAGCGATGTTCGATCCTTGTATTTTAATTTTAGCATCCCAGCAAGAAGCAGGACCGGGGTTATTCTTCTGCACACAGCTGGAAATCGCGGGATAAAATCGTTCTTTCATCGTGAGTTTAATTTATATTTTAAGAATATGGTTGGGCTTAGCGTGCAGATGTCGCCCCTGGCTCATGAGAAGTCGGTGCAAGAATGGTTGGATAAGTCCGAGGTTAAAGAAATTCGTCTTGGCCGATACGCCCTGACCGAAAACGGCGCTGACATCGCAGACAACTTGGGTGTCGATCGAGCTGACCTAATCTTGAAACCAAAAAAAGGTCGGGGTTTTCCTAATATAAAAGGTCTCCGAAGCAGTATGGATGGCGGTGACCGTACATATGTCGAGATCCTTTCTGACTTCGCTGCAGATGTTAAAGCAGTTGTGGAGTCTGGCGGCCGGAAAAAAGTCCTTTCACTAAAAAACGGCGAACCGATTGCTGCTATTGACATTGATGAAGATAACGTTGAGATGGTCGATGGTAGCCCTGTCCCTGCGAGCCTACATAAATTTGCGACTGATCTGATCAAAGAGTTTTTAGGGAAGGTGTCTAAATGAGCCAGAAAATTAATATATGGTTCATATTGCGAAGGCATTTCAAGTCGGCGATATTTGACGCGTCTTCTGAAAATTTTTCTTATTCGGATTTTTTTATTTTCGTATTAATCCCCTTTGCCACAGCAGTATTGGTTTTTAATAGCGAGATTTCTGATAAGGCTAATACGATAAGCTTGCTTACTTCTGTGTGTGCTATTTTTGCTGGCTTGTTATTGAATTTGCTCGTCCTGGTTTATGATCAGAATAAACGTGTCACAGAAAAGCTGATTTCTCTAGCGGATAAGAATCGTGGGGCAATAAAGCCTGCTGCAAGTATAAAGGAGTTGCAAGAAACACCTGCTGAGCTTCCAGAAGAAAGTATGATTCGTCGATTTACATCGCACAAAAGCCTGCTCAGTGAACTGGTAGTAAATATTTCCTACTCCATAATAATCTCGGTTTTTTCGGCAGTGCTCTGTATGGTTGCATATCTCACCAGCGCTCCTAAGCCTAAGACTCCCCCGGTAGAAGGAATTTTGGGGGCTTTGGCAGAATTTGATTTTAAGAATTTGCTGTTCTCGATTTCAGTGTTCTTAACAGCGAATCTGGTCCTCACTTTACTAATGATTGTAAAGAGGGTATTCAAATTGATGGACGATGAGTGAGTTAGATCGCAAATTCTGTTTATGTTTTGTCCTCGGCAAAGATCGACGCCGATATGATCATCCCGCCCCACCGGCGCTCGCCGATGCAGATTGGCACCGGGTTGCCGCTTGCGGTGGTGTTCTTGGCGCTGCCGAAGGCATAGGACGGGGCGTTCTCCGGCGATGAGCTTTGTTTGAGACCGGTAGCTTGGGGGCTCAGCATCTGAATGACGCCGCCGGCGGCGAGTGCGATGCCAGGTGCCAATGTCGCGCCGTTTGTGACTGAACTCATGGCAATCAAAACCACACCGAGCACAGTTTGAAATATGCCCGCACGTTTGCTGCCAGCGATCACCGGGACTATTCGGATCTCCTGTGCGCCACCCATCTTCAACTCCTTCTCGCCGATGTTTTTCCGGTTCCGAAAAATCGCAAACTCAAGTCCCTTTCGTTTCGCGTCAGCGAGGTACTTCGCAAAACCGGGATGGTTGACGTCGATCGCCTTCACGGCCTCCGGCGTGTCGCCGGTGGAGAGTTCGTAAATGTGTTCGCGCCCGAACAGCTTACCGGCCGAGCCGCCCAGCAGGATTCGGGTTTTCATGCCGTAGTTAGTGGCCATTGCCATGGTTTACTCCTTGGCGCCCTGGGCGCTGTTGTTGGGTACTTCAACACCCAGTCGTATGGCGAGCAGCGAGCGCGACATATGCGCTTGGTCGACCGTCACCTGTTCGTGCCGCGGGTCGTAGTTCCAGATCCGGTCGTAAATCCCTTGGTAGGCCCTGGCACCCCGGAAGGTGCCGCGCAGAAGATCGGCCGACACCCGGGCTTCGTCCTCGGTGAAGAACGGCCCGTCAATCGTCACCTTCTGGCCGTCGCGGACGTGCTGGACATCCCAAACGACGTAGCCAGAGTCAGGACCTTGTTTCAGCGTGTAGGGTGCAAAGCGGGTTGTCTTGCAAGCCTCGGCGAAGCGTTCCTGATAAGTGGTCAAGGTATTTGCTCCCATTTGGCGGCCGCACCGTGACGGCCGCAAGTCGAACCGCTTACGCGGCTTCGGATTCTTCCTCTGCGGCTTTTGGCCTGCTTCGAGCTGGGATCTTTTCCAGCCAGGTGCGCAGAGTTTCCGAGCCTTCACAGCCGGATCGCCATTTTTCGAATCGACCTGCGTAACCAGTTGAGTTCGCAATCATTCCACTGAGCGACACACCAACCTGCGAAGTGGTGGCCAGCACATCGTCGTAGACGGCCAGCATTTGACGGAGAGCGTCGATGTCATCTGCGCGAGAGGCGGCGATGCCCGCCCGGGAAAGGCTCGCTGCTGCTTCAGAGTTGAGGCCAGAGAGCATCGGATTTGCTCTTAGCACTGCTTCGACGATATCGGGGTGACCACCCTGGCGCGCTTCTGACATGAGGTTGCGGCGTTCTTCCGGACTGAGGCTTCGCACAAGGGCTCTAAGTTCTTGGTCTGCGAGAAAGCCTGCGATATCGCTACTCGCGCGCGGAGTGACAGGAGAGAAGCCTTGGGTGACGGTTTCGGCCAGGGTGAGCATATCCTTCGCGACCGACTGCATCGCGGGAAGGAGGGTGTCTGTCACGCCTGCGATTTTTTCTTTGCTCAAGCGCTCGATCGCGGACGAGTTGAAATCTTTGTTTTCCCGGATCGAGACGATCTCTTCGCCGAAGTCTTTGAAGGTCTCCAGCGCCATTGTTTGAAGCTGGCGAGCGGACTTCATCAAACCGCCGGCTTGCCATACACCTTTGGTCCCGTCCGGACGCTGGATAGAGAAGGTGTGAGACTCAATACGAGAGTGCTCGTATTCGGAGTAGTGGAGGTTGGCCAAGCCGACCTTGAGAACTGAGCGTTTGCCGATTTTCATTGCGTTACCTTTGGATTGTTTGGGGTTGGAGTGGGGCAGACGGAGGACGTAGAGGCGTTGAAAATTTCGAGGAGAGATACTTCGCCAGTGACAGCGGCGCCGCCGACGGCTTCGGCGCTCAACTCGTCCATCAGTTGGCTGATCTGCCGAACGTCGCTGCTAAACTGGGAGTCGCCGGCGGTCTGCTTCAGGCGGGCGATTTGGTTACGGATGTTCATTACACGCCTCCACGATCCGTTGGTATTGCTCGGCAGCGTGCTGCTCAATCGAGACACCTTCAGGAGGCCAGGTAACGATCCAAGCCCCTTCCTCGGGCGCGGCGCGTATATCGAGAATGCCGACTTGAGCTGTCCGGCCGGCGCGCTCAATTTGTCGAGTGTGAAGAATGATGGCTTTCGCCATTTGCTCACCCTGGTCGCTATCCATCTCTGCGAAGGGGAAGAAGAGCGATACGCTTTGCCCTTGAATTCGATAGTCGACCTGGTGCCCAGCGGTTTTCGGAAAGTCTTCTTCCGCTTGGATCTCTCTGGTATTCGCTCGGATCACTGCGAGCACAATCAGCAGCACTGTTTCATCTGCGGCGCCGATCTTCTGGGCGATCCTTTGTAGTTCTGCCTTCAATGACTTGATGCTCATTGCTGCATTCCCTCCATTTGCGTGCGGAGTTCTTCGACGGCCTTTTGAAGCTCGGCAACCTCGATCACTCGGGCGACGGCGCCCAAGCCTTCAATGAGTGACTTGCCTTGGTCGGGCGCGAGTTGTCCGCCGGCAACTGCACGCATGATTGATTTGGCTGCGCTCGGTAGGTCCGTATCGTCGAGTTCAAATTGCACCGGCTCGGAGGTCGGTTTGATTGGCGGGACAAGGCGTTCGAGGATCAGTCGGCAGGCTTGCATATCGCCCTTCTTGGCAGCCGCGAGCACCTTCTTTGTAACTGCGTCCGCACCCTCGGCAAGTCGAGCGCGAAGTTCCTGTGTTTGCCCGGAGCGCCCACCTGGGTTGCCTGACTGCCCGGGCTTCCATTTCCCGCTCTTGTCGCGCTCAGTCATGCGGCGGGCGATTCCATGGCAATGACCGGTTTGTTTTCCGCAAGCGCGATGAGGAGGGCGGATGCCTGGATGCTTCCTTCGCTGGCAGCGTCGCGCAGGCGACCCCACGCCGCGGCTACCTCTGAGCGAGTCGGTTTGTGTTGTCGACCTCGAGCGGTCTTGGCTGTGTTCATGGGATGGCCTCGAGTGGATTTGAATAGCTTCAAACCCACATTAGGCATGATCTGATCTTATATCCAGTGTTTTTTGGGTGCACCTCAGGTGCTACACGTAACAGGACGGAATGGGACTGAAATAGTTGGTTTTGCTGGTCGAGAAGGGAGAATTTTTGTTGCAGTAAGTTGGCGACAGCCAAAGTGATACACGGCTGAACTTTCAGCCCAGTCATTCATCCTGCAATGAAGGTTGGGAAATTGCCGTGGAGTGGAGGGACTTCTTCAACTTGAGGAACACCCCCCAATGGGGGAAGTTGAGCGATCCAACCCCCGTTGGGGGCTGGACCTGACCTCCCATTTCGGTATGGCAGGTGTCGCGTACTCGATGCGCTCAGTTTTGAGCACATCTTCCCCCAGCGGGGTAATACCCCGGATATGAGGGGTTTCGAACTACCGAGAAACCCTGGGCGCTTCATCGCAAAGCGAAGTGAGGGAAAATCACTTCGGTCTGGAGGTTCAAAGGTGACCCAGGATCACAATTAAATGGTCCTGCTCCAGCCTGCTGTCTGGTCGCTTTCACTGAGTGATGAGGGTAACGCTTTTCAATGAACACGTATGCCTCACAGTGGTCCGAACTAATGCGAGGATGGTGATATCGGTTTACTGAGTTCTGTGACGCCATTGAAAGGAATCAACCTGTCGTCGGGCCGCGACTCGGCCTGATTGACACGAACAACCTATCCGCTGAAGCTTCGGCGTTTTCAGTTGATAGGTAATCTAGCTGAGCCGCCGGCGGTTGATAGATTGTTTAGCTGCTGCTGGCGAATTCGTTCGTTTCGACTAGCATCCAAGTTGCTGGTCCTCTCCCCCCAGCGGGGTTGGAAATCATGAAGCAATCTCAAGACTCAACAGATGACACCGTGTCGGTCGACGTGGACCGCATGAAGACCGCACGAAATATGCCTCGGCATGTGATACCGCAAGGGCTCACTGTCGAACAGATCCGGGCGCATATTCTTGCGACCGCTAAACGTGCGGAAGGCAGTCTGGATCAACACGAAGGATAATTCGATTGCCCTACTCGGCCTCCTATAACGATCTGTTCGCACTGGAATTTCAAAATTACCCTGCGGACCAACAGAACGCTGTAGTGGGCTTTGTAGCAACGTTTATGTCCTGCGGCTTGCGCGACTTTTCTCGCTACCCAGGGAAAATTGCTCCGTCATGGCGCGGCCTTGATCCGAGCGATCCTGCCTTCGCCTATACAACGACCAACCACCTCTGGCATTACCATCTGGGCGTTCCCGTCTATACCCCCTCGGTCAGTGGGCTCTATCAAACGAGCGATATCGTCCTTCATTTTGAATGGCCGAATCGAGGAAATTCGATCCACTTGGTCGACACCTGTTACCACTACCTCAAGAACTCCTTCTACCTCCCTGCTCCCAAGTACTTGGTTAAATCGCCTTAAGCTCTGTATTTTGTTGAGATTTGCAGGCTTCAACCGAAAGCGAAAAATCCTCAGCCCTGTATACGCCTGAGATGTACTCAAAGCTGAGTACATTGGCCTTTCAGGCTATGCAAAGAAAACTCGTCGAGGGGACAGGAATGCTCACCCACTGGATTTTCGTGATGTTCATTAGCGGTCAGCCGGTCATGACGGAACAGAGGGCTTCCGAGGCTGCCTGCAATCGGATGTTGGTGCGCCTTGTCGCGGCGGCGCGAGCCCAGGGCAAGGACGCGATTGGTGCCTGCTACCTTCGTGCAACGTGAGACTGGGGAGCGGCTGTTTCACTGAGACCAAATACGCCTCTATCTCGAGATTTCCCCGAGAAACCAAGGGGGGCGGCGCTTTTACTCGGGTAAAAGCATTAAAGTCGGGCCTATTTCTCGACGTCTCCGCGTGCTGCCAGGTGTTTGGTCAAATGATAAAGTCTGTCTCAAGTTCCTCTAGCGATGTATCTCTTAGAGAAATACATCCGTTCAATTCGGGCGGTCCTTGAACGATGGCGAATTTTACGCCTCCCAGCTTAGCGAGTCTGAGCAATGCCTTCAGTTTATATTGAGGCATTCCGAAAACTGCCCAACTTTCCCGATCTGCTACGTGTCTGAGATATGTCTCCGCATGTTTTTTTGAGATGAAAAACGGGATTGTAGGCTCACCCTCTATACGAGGGGCGTAATAACTTCCCGTACTGAGATTTTCGGTAGTATCACCCGTTTCGGCAATAACCCAGAAAGGCTCTCCAATTAAATCGGGTTCATGCAGTGCTAAGCTTTTAATTTGAATACCAACAAGATGTGGGAGGGATGGCAGGTCGTCACCTGTAAGTAATGAGATATTATGTCTAGCCGCCACCTTCTCGACACCCGCTTGGTAACCAGATCGAGAAACCACTACGCCGACAACATCATGTCCGATGTTTTTGATCTTCTGATGAAATTCGAGGATTTTTCCCTGGTCAACCGGACGCTTCCAATCTTTGCATTCGATCGCTACTCTGTGACGCACGCCTACTTTGGAGAACTCATAATACACATCAACTTCATAGCTATCGCCGGTAGCCAATTGGAAGGTAGTGCGTCGAGATACTTGTGTTTTTTCTCCTCGTAGATTGAGCAGCGTGCTGTATACGTACTGGACATAACTCTCAAAATCCTGCCCCGTGTTTTTTGTGCTTTGCATGCCTGCCTTGAGTGCGGAAGTGTTTGGATTTATTTTTTTGGTGGAAGTCATTATAGAGTCGGTTTAGGTGGAGTGACTACTACCGATCCAGATTTGTATAGATCGTCAACATAATCTTGTGCGCTTTCTTCCATGCCCATTCTACCCATGAAATTTAAACTGGTGAATGTTATTTTTGCTTTGGTTTCTGGTAGAGGATTAATCAATACGTCAGCTCTCAGCATGTATAATGAAAGGTCGCTATATTGTAGGCCTTTGGCGATGTATCGTGATTTTATCACCATCGGTATATTGATTTTTGTGAACTGAATTTTTCCTTCTAAAGGTTTGTGCTTTTCAAGTATGAGATTTTCCAACGATAATACGGTATCTCCCATGTATAAAATCTGACCGCTAGCTTCAATAGGGGAGGGAGACTTTGAGATAGGTGAAGGGAGAAAGGCCGTTCCCTCAAGAAAGAAGCTGTTGTTGGATATTGGCTTTACCATGATTTGGAGGTTGTCTTCTTTGTCAAAGATTCCTTTTAATACGAGTAGTTTGTCTTGTAAGGTTTGATTCGCTGTTATTTTATATGTGTTCCATGAAGCAATTGTGCTGAATATGGACAGCAAAAGTGCGAGTAAGGCGATATATATAGTGTATTTTTCTGTGTGTTTACTCGCTCCGCTAATCACTTCTGGGGCTTGGGCAGCGCTGTTCGTCGTTTTATCTGTTCGAAGCAGGGACGGTTTTCGGGTGTTGTTTTCACTTTTTTGAGTCATTTTTACGATCTAATCTGCTGTTGATCTCGTTGATGAGTGGGTGCATGGTTATGTCAATTAGAAGTGCATTTGACATGACGAGCTTTGCGTTTTGGTGTGAGTGAGCGCCGGGCTAGGTGTCCGGCGCATTAAGAGCGTTTTTATCCCTTTCTGAATCTGTTCAGCCTCTCGCTTCCCGGCCAGGCTCGTCCTCTGCGACCCTGAAGCGCCAGTAGCGATCTGGCTTTACCCAGACAACAGCGTCTGGTGTCAGCTTGCGGAAGGCAGCCAAGACTGCCTTGCCGATCACTTGGTTGCCATCTGCGTTCTCGGCTAACAAATCTTCACGCTCGGCTTTCACCAAGTGGTCCACGACGTCGTCTTGGTAGATGCAGGCTTCTCGCTGGATCTGCGAAAGCATCCAATTGGCAACTGTGTATGCGTCCACTAGATTTCCTTTTTTTCTAGCGTTGTGGCCTCCAAGCTGTCAGGAAAAAATTCCCCCTGCTCAAGCTTCTTCCCAGCAAACCACTGGCAGAGAAAAGCATCACTGATCTTTCGATAGCCTTTCACCGTCATTACTGGCCCGCCTGACTTAAGCTTAACGAAGTCACCAGTTGCAAACTCATTTCCTTCTGCCATGGTTCTGATCCTTTTTATCTGAGGGACTATTCCCAGTTGGAAAAGTACATGTAATGGCCATTTGCATTCAAGCGATAGGGCTTGCGAGGTACAAGCTGTTCAAAGCGCAGAGGGGGAAACAAAACCGCCTCGATCAGCTCACCAAAGACGCCACCTCAGCGCTGGCTGCCGGCGCCGATCCGCGCCAGGTCATCCGGCAGATGCGGCTATAACTCCCACCGGTGGTGGAAGTCTGGGTGTTCCACCGGTGGTGGGGCACCGAGGTTTCCTCCATTGGAGTAAGCCTCCCAGCCTTTTACGACCTTCTCGCGAAAGTGTCGGCGAGCCCGGCACCTAACAGCAAAGCGGGAATTCCCACTTTTAGATCTGTAATCCAGATGTGAGCAAAAGTCCGTGCATCTCCGGGGTGCAAATTTTTTACACCCTCTCTGTTGCGTTACCGGTAATGCCGTGACAGTATGATCTCACGTTACCGGTAATGAGTGATTCAGATGACAGACAAGATCGAAAGCCCCAACACGTTGCGTCAGCGCGCATTTAAAGAGCGGCAACGCGCGGCTGGCTTTAAGAACACCACGGTATGGATTCACTCAGAGACAGAGGAGGAGGGGAGGCAGGCAGCGCGGGATGGCAAGCCACTCAAGCCGATGGCGTCGAAGGATCCCCTGAGCTGGGCGGCGGGCTGGATCGCTGAGAAGGGTAAGCAGTAAACGGTGGGATTACCCCACATTGGAAGGTGGCTCAGATCCGAGCCATCAAAAAAGAAGTGCCAACCCGGTGCGCTAACACCGGGAAGGCGATCACAGGACGAAGCTTAGAGGCACACGTCATGCAATTTAAACAGAATACCATCCAAATTTTGGACGCGCACGGTCAGGTCATCACCACCATGGTGCTGCCGGCCAACATCAAGCTGGCCCAGTTGGCACCACTGAAGATCCTCGGCGATATCAGCGTGAAGGTTCTGTCAGGCGCCGCGCCATCCCGCGGGATCTGCGTAGGGGGTGTGCAATGAGCCAGCCAACCGCTCGCATCGCCGACGAAGCCCTTGAACTGCTACGCGCCACGCACGAACGTATCAGCAATATGCGGGTGCTGTTCAACGCCATCACGAAGGACTTGAAGCACGGCAAGTCGCACGACATCGAAGAACTGGCCAGCCTCGGTAGCTTTCTTGGGTACGACTGGGCGAACTACGTCGACAGCGAAGTTGAGCAGATGCAGAAGGCGCTCGACGCGACGGAGGCGGACCAATGAGCGCCGCTATCCGATCTCGGGACGACCTGAGCTTCACTGTGCGGGACGTCGAAGGGCGGCTGGTCAACTGGCCAAGGAACAATCCTGGCGTTGCGGCCGATTGGCAGAAGGGTATCGACTTCTTCGAGTGCGAAGTGCGAGACCTGGCGAACCATGACGAAACTGAAGCGTTCAACGCCATCCGGTTTGCCCTTGTCGGGATGGGCGGCCGTACCACCAATCTTGAACTCGGATTTATCGAGCGCGTAGCCCTGGCGGCGATGGTCGGGCTTCGTGCGCTGCGTGATGGTGCTCAGCCATTCACCCCCGCGGAGCTCGACTGAGCAACTACGAAACTTTCGTAGTATCGAAGGCACTACCCTGCAACGGGGTGGTGCCTTTTCATCGCCGGCTGGAATGCGGGTATTCCGAGTAGGGCGGAAAGTTGAGCGCGTAACGATCCGGCTTGGTCATGGTTCGGACAATCAGGCCGCGCTCAATCAGGTCGATCAGAGCCCTGCGACACTTCAATTGTTCAGAAAAGGTGACGGCTCTGGATGGAAGGATCTCTCTCGGCCGGGCACTGCACGCTTGAGGCATCAGATCCCACAGGACCACTCTCGACACAAGCGGCATACCTCTCCAATGCTCACTATCCATCACCGACATTGGCAAGACGAGGTTGTCAGTCATGGCCGCACGCATCTGGTTTCTATTCATCCTGATCCTTTCTGGTCTGCACTAAAAGCTCAGACAGCATGGTAGATATCTATAAGGGTGCGCACTTTCTGCGCACGTAAACGGGTAATTACGGCGCACTTTTTGCGCACGTAGACAGCGGTCACAAATACAACCGGACAGAGCCGTACAAACGGATCGTTCTACGTGCGCATTTATTGCGCCGGTATGTGCGCATTTTCTGCGCTGGAAGAATTCGAAATTGCGAGGCTGCGGATTGTTCGTGGAGGTGCGCGGGTTGGACCTATTTCAAGATCTTTGCCAGGGCATTCGTCGATGGCAAACCAGCTCAGTGCGTAGAGCGCGCAACGCGCGCCATGGCGAGAAAAAATACTACTCCTGGTCTGGATGATCCAGCCGCCGGCCTCGAGTTCTGCCAGAGCCTTCCGAAGGGTATTGTCAGAGGCAATGCCCCACTCCTTTGCCATTGTCCGTGTCGCCGATAGATCGCCGTTGTTGTTGCCGCGGTACTGCATCATGAGTTCATTGAGGACGCACCGAGACCAGGGCCCCATAGCCCTGTAATTGGCAGACTGGCCCATGGCAAGAAACAGCATCGCAAAAGGAGGCGTTTTAGCTTTCTTGGTTCGGACTGTTCTTGAAGATGCCATTCAATGGCTCGCAGGCAGGCGCAAGCGCCTCCGATATGGAGGCGCCGGCTAGTCAATGGTTTACGAGGCTTCGCGCATCAAAATGTATTTGGCAACCCGGTGCGGCGGTCGACCCGGCTCGGTCGACTGGTGCGTCCAGTAGGTGCGGATTTCGTGCCCCTTTTTTCTTAGGCGACGAATAGTGCTCGGCGGCTGAACGATGTCGAGCGTTTGAGCTGCCTCGACGGAGGAAACCGGGCCGTTTCTAAGCGCCTCGATCATCTTGCGGTCTTGCTCGGTTGAAGAATGGCGTGTCATAGTTTGCCCTTCACGTTGGTGCTATCCAGTGTGTTTTTGCTAAGGCGGTGCTCGAACACCGCCTTAGCATCCTTCAGCGCGGTCCTGCGCATTCCTCGCTCCTTATTCTCTTCGCAATTCATCGTGAGCCGGCCTTTGCGGCGCGCTCAATGAATGCTTTCAGTTCCGATGCCAAGGCCAATCGTCGCCGGCCGATCTTAAATGTTTTGATTTCGCCCTGAGCAATCAGCTCGTAGGTGGCCGAACGCGATATGCCCAAAATACGGGCAGACTCTTCGACGCTCACCGACAACGGTGCCATCTGTTGTTGACCTTGTTCCATGGATATCTCCCTAAATTCCGACACCAAAAGGGGGGCCAGATGATGCTAGGTTACAATGCATAATTCTAGCAATGCAAGCAAATGCTAAACATGCACGTATTCGCACGGATTGACAGCGGTTTGCGGGTCGAGCAAGCTGTGCCCATCACGTCAGTTAAATTGACCTTCAGAGAGCAGATGGATTGGTATGGCGACGAAGACAAGTAAGCGGGCTGGTGAGACGAGCACAACCGTTAGCGTCGGTATCAGAATTGATCCGAAGATAAAATTCGCTCTCGACATAATGGGAAGAGTGCAGAAGCGATCACTGACGGCCGTTATCGAGTGGGCGATCGCTCAGGCGATGAGCCAAGCCCACGGGGACTTCGATGGAAATAGTCTCTCCAGCGTGATTGATAAAGTCTGGTCGACCGATGAGTCTGTGCGTTTGGTTAACCTTGCGCTCTACATGCCAGAGGCGCTCACGTACGATGAGCTTCGTATCTGGGAGACAATTAAGGCTAGTGCTTACTTTTGGCAGCACTATCCGGATATGACTTTCTCCACGGAGCCGGATAGGCTGGTAATGTTTCTCGTAACAGACAACTGGGACAAACTCTTAGATCATGTGAGTCTGCACAAATCTAGCCCGACCATCGTTCCTATCACGGATAAAGAGTTGATTCCCTTCTAAATCAGCTCTACTGCTGCGGCTTTCGTCCCAGGCGCCAAGTGGGCATACCTCAGTGTCATCTTTATATCGGCGTGCCCCAGCAGATCCCGTACCGTGTTGAGCGGTACGCCGGCCATCACTAGGCGTGACGCGAAATCGTGACGCATATCGTGCCAGCGGAACCCTTCGATATTGGCTCGCTCTAGCAGCTTGAGCCAAGCGCTTTTAACGTCCTCCAGACGTCCGCCTTCCTGACTCGGGAACACATATCGAGATTTGCCGGCCATCTTCTTCCAGTCTTCCAGCACGCGCACCGTTTCCTTGTTCATCGGGATGTGTCGTGTGTCGCTTGTTTTGGTGGTGGCGCCGGCTGCGGTGATCGTCTTCGTTTGGAAGTTCACTGCGGACCATTTCAAGTCGAACAGCTCACCGCGTCTCATGCCTGTGTTCAGGGACACCAGCACCATAGGCTTCAAGTGGTCCGTAAATCGGACTTCAAGCAGGCTTGGCATCGGTTCCTTACCGCGATCCGCTCGCCACTTGTTCGCACTCTCGCGCTCCGTCCTCGCTTCGTCTTGGCGGGCGTCGAGTGCTTCCCGAAGTCGTTTGGTCTCTTCAGCATCTAAGTAGCGGACCAGTCCCATCGAGTCGACCTTTAAGGCTTTGAGCCTGTCCATCGGGTGGGCATCGATGTACTCCCATTCAACGGCTCTGCTGAATACGCCGCTGATCGAGCCCATTTTCCTGTTGACCGTCGACGGCTTATTGCCTGACTGCATCCATCCCGTACGGATCTGGTCCAAGTCGCGGCCAGTGATCGCATTGAGACGCTGGGGCATGATTGCTTCGAAGTTGTGGCCGAGCGTGTGCAGGGTTTTCTCATGCCCTTTGTGGTGCGTCTTGAACCAAGGCATGTATATGTCATCGATGAACTCGCGTAAGGAGGGGAGGGTAGCGCCTTTACGTCCTTGGGTAACGGCTAGCGGTTCCCCCAGGGTTCTTGCCTCTGCGAGATATTGAGTAGCCTCCGCTCGCGCTTGCTCCAACGTCAGTATGCCAATGCGACCCAATGTCTTCTTTCGGCCTCTGGCCCAGGTCACTACATAGGACTTGGCGCCGGCGGCAGTGACGCGCACGAACAGACCGCCGACGGTGGTATCGTGGACCTCATATTCCTGGCCGGTTATCTGCAGGGACGCCAGCAGCTTGGCGGTGAGCTTCTCTTTCAATTTGTTCCCATGGGTGCATGGTGGGTGCAAAAAGAACTATACGGCGTCGTTTTCACGGACACAACCGGACGAAAAACCCAATAAATACGGGGTTTTGCCATTGTTTGCTGGGGTTTGGATAGCCCTCCTAAGGGGAAGGTTGGCAGTTCGAACCTGCCCTGGGACACCATCTATATATTGAATTCCCTTTCTCCATGGCTCCTGCTCAGTAAGTGGCTCAATCCTCTCGTTTGCCTCCTCTGTTGTTGTGGCTATGCATGCCCCGCCTGCAGCCAACGTCGCCCTTGATGTTGATTTCGAGTCGGGTTGCGAGTTTTGCTTCTATATAGATAGGGCTGGAGGGAGGCTTTAGCGAGATTTGGATAAAAGCGCAATTAACGGTTGACGGCAGATTTCAGATGTCTATAATTCGCCCCACTTCCGGCGCAGTCGAAACGGAAAACTCCTTGATATTCAATGAGTTATGCAGGTTTCGGCAGCAGGTTGCTTCAGTTTATCGAAGCCGAAAGGAAGTTGAAAAAGAGGTGTTGACAGCAGCGTGTAACGCTGTAGAATTCGCCTCCCGCTGACGAGAGATC
>NZ_UTHA01000150.1 GCF_900582195.1 Pseudomonas viridiflava | reverse complement strand
TCATAAAGCCAGTGGTAGGAACTTTCTTTAAAGTGCTGTCGAAAATTCTCTGTTTTCATAGGGGGCTAGCAAGCGCTATTCGAAACAGTCCATTGTAGCCGCCAGCAATTCATAAACCTGTCTGCCTCTGCTTACCGTTGTTCCAGATATGGATCAGTCCGTTATCCGGAGGTTTAAGCACGCTCATTGAATTGCAAATTTTATTCGACCACAGCTTGTAATATTTTTATCAAAGGACTGACATGGACAACTCTCTGCACCGTACGGACACGCTTAACCCGCGCAAGGACTTTATCGTGGGTAAACAGAAGACTCACTGGGTCGAATTCCAATTGGTGGACGAACAGGGCGAGCCGCTGGTGAACATGGCCTATCCTGC
>NZ_UTHA01000124.1 GCF_900582195.1 Pseudomonas viridiflava | reverse complement strand
GTTTACCTATGCACTGGCGATGCTCGCCGGTGCGCTGAGTTTCATGCCCGGCGGGCTGGGCGGTGCCGAGGCGGTGATGATCGGGCTGCTGATGTTCAAGGGCATGCCAGCTGCCGACGCGATTGCCGCCACCATCCTGATTCGTCTCGCGACCTTGTGGTTTGCAGTAGCGATTGGTGCGGTGATGCTGGGGCGGTTCAGGGATTCGACAAGCTATAGCCGCTGAACAACGCCGTGGCAGACCCCACCACGTCTTCGACGTAGCGCTGTTGCGCAGCAAGCAAAGGACTACCCATTGCTCATCTC
>NZ_UTHA01000149.1 GCF_900582195.1 Pseudomonas viridiflava | reverse complement strand
GTCATTGACCCGCTCGCTCCAGCGCTGAAACGCATTCTCCTGCTCCGCCTCACGCGGCTTCAGCCAACGGGCGCAGAGCATGGGCGTCAGCGTCAGGGAAACGACCAGCGAGACGACGATCGACACTGACAGCGTGATGGAAAACTCGCGGAACAGGCTTTCGACCAGACCGCCCATGAACAGAATCGAAACGAACACGGCCACCAGCGAGACGTTCATCGACAGCAGCGTGAAGCCGACTTCCTTGGCCCCCAAAAAAGCCGCTTTCATGGGGTCAAGACC
>NZ_UTHA01000147.1 GCF_900582195.1 Pseudomonas viridiflava | reverse complement strand
GGACGAGCTGACCAACTGGGTGCTGGACCGTTCGCGCAGCAACCCCAATGAGATCGGTGCGGCTTCTGTGGAGTATCTGCATCTGTTCGGTTACACAGCGTACGCCTACATGTGGGCGATGATGGCCAAGGCCGCCGTGGGCAAGGAAGCGCAGGAAGACTTCTATGCCAGCAAGCTGGGTACGGCGCGTTTCTACTTCGCCCGTCTGCTGCCGCGCATTCATTCGTTGAACGCCTCAGTACGTGCTGGCAGCGAGTCGTTGTTCCTGCTGGACGCCGAACAGTTTTGAAACAGTAGAGTCGTGTAAG
>NZ_UTHA01000145.1 GCF_900582195.1 Pseudomonas viridiflava | reverse complement strand
GTTCAGTGTCTCGCGAGCGATGTTCCGCCAGCAGCGACACGCGGGACGGCACCACGTTGGGCGAGTTCGGCCAGATCTCCACGCGCCCCACCGAGCTGTGCATCTGCAACCCGTGCAGGTCGGCTTCCGCACGCACCGCAACGATGGCATGTGCGGCAGCGAGCATTGCGTCACGGCGCGCGGCCATGGGCGTTGGTCCGGTGTGGTTCTGCTCGCCGTCGAAACAAATGCGTTGCTTCAGCGCGGCCCAGGTCTCCCTGACAACGCTAATCGACAGCTTGCGGCTCTCAGCGCGGTGCTCTGCTCGACATGAATTTCCACGTAGCCCGCAATGTCGAGGCTGACCGGGCCGTCGCCCAGATAACCGATATCCTGCAACGCCTGCCTGAGGCTGATGCCGTCGCCATCACAACTGTTCCAGGC
>NZ_UTHA01000243.1 GCF_900582195.1 Pseudomonas viridiflava | reverse complement strand
GTTCACGCGGTCACAATTTTCATAGCCCACGGGCAGGAGCCTGCGCCGATGAAAAACCTGCGGATCGCCACCTACAACGTCAACGGTTTACGCGCACGTTTGCCGAACCTGCTGGACTGGCTCAAACGCGAGCAGCCGGACATCGCCTGCCTGCAAGAACTCAAGTCTGTCGACACAGCGTTCCCCGCCGCCGAACTGGAAGCCGCCGGTTACGGCGCGATCTGGCAGGGACAAGCCTCGTGGAACGGCGTGGCGATTCTCGCCCGCGATGCGCAACCGCTGGAAAGTCGACGCGGTCTGCCGGGCGATCCGGATGACAAACACAGTCGTTATCTGGAAGCAGCGGTGCACGGCGTTCTGGTCGGATGCCTGTACCTGCCCAACGGCAACCCGCAACCGGGGCCGAAATTCGATTACAAACTGGCCTGGTTCGAACGACTGATCAGCTATGCGAAGGACCTGCAAAGCAGCGATCACCCGGTGGTGCTGGCCGGTGATTACAACGTCGTGCCCACCGACATGGACATCTACAACACCCGTTCCTGGCTCAAGGATGCGCTGCTGCAACCCGAGAGTCGCGAGTGTTATCAGCGTTTGCTTGATCAGGGCTGGACCGATTCGCTGCGCCATCTGTATCCCGAGGATCGGCTCTATACGTTTTGGGATTATTTCCGTCAGCACTGGCAAACCAATTCCGGCCTGCGCATCGATCATCTGCTGCTCAACCCGGCGCTGAGCCCTTACCTGCATGAGGCCGGGGTAGACGCCTGGGTGCGCAACGAACCTCATGCCAGTGACCATGCGCCGACGTGGATTCGTATCGGTTCACGGAAAAAACGCTAGCGGGCGATTGGCGAAATCAATTGTCGAAAACAGTGCTGGATCCCGTATACATGGCGACCATCAACGCAGTGACCTGCGGCCCCATGCATAAGGATCGAGCAATGAGTGAGCCACGCCTGACGAATCTGAAGCTGTACCTGCAGCGTCTGGGTTTTGATGCGCCGCCGGCACCGACGCTGGCAACGCTGCGTCTGCTGCAACTGCGCCACACCGGCGAGTTTCCTTTCGAAAATCTGGCGACGATCAGCGGAGCGCCGGTGTTGATCGATCTGCCGTCCATTGAAGAAAAAGTCCTCGTCGGTGGCCGTGGTGGTTACTGCTACGAACTCAACAACCTGTTCTTCGCCCTGTTGCTTGAATTGGGCTTCGATGCCCGGGCCATCAGCGGGCGCGTGGTGATGAATCAGTCCGAGGGCAGCTGGACGGCACGCACGCACCGCTTGAGTCTGGTGACCATCGACGGCGTGCGCTACATCACGGACGTAGGTTTTGGCGGCATGGTGCCCACCGCGCCGCTGCTCCTCGACACCGAGGCCGAGCAGGCCACTCCGCACGAACCCTATCGCATAGAACAGCAGGCCGACGGCTACATGCTGCAGGCCAAGGTCGCGGGTGAGTGGCGGTCGATGTACCTGTTCGACCTGCAACGCCAGGAAGACATCGATTACACCATCGGCAACTGGTACGTCTCGACCCATCCTGAGTCACCGTTCAGTCAGCGCCTGATGGTCGCGCGCACCGGGGATGGCTGGCGCAAGACGCTGAACAACGGCAGTTTCGCTATCCATCGCATGGGCGCCAGCAGTGAGCGGCGTGAGGTGACGCAGGTCGATGAGCTGATTGAATTGCTGGCGCGCGAGTTTGCTCTGCACCTGCCGGATCTGCCCCACATACGGCAGGCTCTGGCGCGGATGATCGCACCGGTTTCCGTTTAGGGCTTGGCGTCTGGCTCCAGCACTCGGCGGATTTCCCCAACCGCTGCCGACAGTTTTTTCTCGAGGCTCTTGAGGTCGGCGGCGGTGATGCCCTTCTTGAATTGTCCGCTCGACTCGACTTGTTCCGGTTTTGCAGCGGCATCCAGCAACGCATGACGCAGGGTGTTATTGATCACCGTCTGATAACCGAACCCTTCGTTCTCCGCGACCGTACGCGCCGCTTCGATGACGGCATCGTCGAGCATGATGGTGATGCGCGTTTTGCCTTTGTTTGACGCCACTGCGCCGCGTTTGCCCTGAGAAAAGTCATATTCGTCTTTCATCGGTCAAGCCTCCAGAAAATAAGCGCAACGCTCGCTCGGTGTGGCGACACGTGCAGAAATGATTCGAACGACATTCGCCTCCCGGTAACTGTATGCAACGACCAAAAGTCGCCCTTTGCCGTCGAGGCCAATAGTGATCCAGCGTTGTTCGTCATGGTCGTTGTCCTCGACCGTCAGTGCTCGTTCGTCGTCAAAGACCGGCCCGGTCTCGGCGAGGCTGACGCCTTTGTGTTTGAGTTTGTTGGCTGCGTTCTTGCTTTTGTCGTACTGAATCGTGAATGACTTCATTATGCATACTTTATATGTATAGAAAAGAGTGCGACGGTGCCGTCGGTCGCCATGAATACTTCAGCCTAGTGGGCGTTGGCGCAGACACAGAAGCGCATGTGTTGCCGGATTTGTGGGGGATGGAACCGGCGGGTTAGAAGGTTGGGGTGGCTACCTATCCATTATGTGACTGACAAGTTGTATACAACTCTATGGACATTTGTCGTGAGTATTGAATACAGTGTGCGCATAACAAAAACCAGGGAACCCCCCACCATGAAAACGCCCCATGTTTCACACCAACGGCCCGAGGACGAAAATCTCGGGGTCGGCGCGAATATGGCTTACGGCCTGCAACATGTTCTGACCATGTACGGCGGTATCGTTGCGGTGCCACTGATCATCGGCCAGGCGGCTGGCCTGTCGCCGGCGGACATTGGTTTGCTGATTGCTGCTTCATTGTTTGCGGGGGGGCTGGCGACGCTGCTGCAAACCCTGGGTCTACCGTTTTTTGGCTGTCAGTTGCCGCTGGTACAGGGCGTGTCGTTCTCCGGCGTGGCGACCATGGTCGCGATCGTCAGCAGTGGCGGGGAGGGCGGCTTTCAATCCGTGCTTGGCGCGGTGATAGCGGCGTCGTTGATTGGCTTACTGATAACGCCGGTGTTCTCACGCATCACCAAGTTCTTTCCACCCTTGGTCACCGGTATCGTTATCACCACCATCGGCCTGACGCTGATGCCGGTGGCCGCACGCTGGGCGATGGGCGGCAACAGCCACGCGCCGGATTTCGGCAGCATGCAGAACATCGGTCTGGCGGCGGTCACGCTGGTGCTGGTGTTGCTGCTGAGCAAGGTCGGCAGCTCGACCATCTCGCGTCTGTCGATCCTGTTGGCCATGGTGATCGGCACGATACTGGCGGTATTCCTCGGTATGGCGGACTTCTCCAACGTCACCACCGGGCCGATGTTCGGCTTCCCGACGCCGTTCCATTTCGGCATGCCAACCTTCCACTTCGCCGCGATCCTGTCGATGTGCATCGTGGTCATGGTGACGCTGGTAGAGACTTCAGCGGACATTCTGGCGGTCGGTGAAATCATCGGCACCAAGGTCGACTCCAAGCGTCTTGGCAATGGTCTGCGGGCGGACATGCTGTCGAGCATGTTTGCGCCGATTTTCGGTTCTTTCACCCAGAGCGCTTTCGCCCAGAACGTCGGTCTGGTGGCGGTGACCGGGATCAAGAGCCGTTACGTGGTCGCTACTGGCGGCGTCTTCCTGGTGATCCTCGGCCTGCTGCCGTTCATGGGCCGAGTCATCGCGGCGGTACCGACCTCGGTACTCGGTGGTGCCGGTATCGTGTTGTTCGGTACCGTGGCGGCAAGCGGCATCCGTACGCTGTCGAAAGTTGATTACCGCAACAACGTCAACCTGATCATCGTCGCCACTTCGATCGGTTTCGGCATGATTCCGATTGCTGCGCCGAACTTTTACGATCACTTCCCGAGCTGGTTCGCGACCATTTTCCATTCGGGCATCAGCTCATCGGCGATCATGGCGATCCTGCTCAACCTGGCGTTCAACCACTTCACCGCCGGTAACTCGGATCAGCAATCGGTGTTTGCGGCGGCGGAGGAGCGGACGTTGCGTTACCGTGATCTGGCGGCGCTGCGTGAGGGCGATTACTTCAGCGACGGCAAATTGCACGACTGCGATGGCAAGGAAGTGCCAGTGATCGAGCCGGATGATCACGATCATGGGCACGGTGCGCCGAAGGTGCAGGTCAAGAGCAGCGAGCATGTCTGACGGCTGCGACTGAATAGAAAAGGGCCGATCTGTTTTGTACAGATCGGCCCTTTTTCATTGCAGGTCAGAAAATCTTTTCGAGCGCCCACAAAAAAGCCCCTGAATCTTTCGATTCAGGGGCTTTGCTATTTGGCTCCACAACCTGGACTCGAACCAGGGACCCAATGATTAACAGTCATTTGCTCTACCAACTGAGCTATTGCGGAATTGGTGCGTATGTTACTGATTCAAAAAGAGAAGTCAAGCGCCGGTTGCAAAATTGAGTGAATCATCGGGACGAACGGTGGTTTGTCAGCGATTGGCGGTTACCAGAACCGTAGCAGAGGTCTACCATGGCTGCCCGGAAGTGGTCACACGCGCTGCCGGCCATTCGCCGAAAAGGTACGCGCCATGAACCATTCAAGCCGCAACAACGAGGTGTTCGCATGAGCATCGCACAAATCAGCCTGCCCAAAGGGGTCGGCCCACACGCCGAAAAACTCTTCGACGCAATCACTCAGGCCAGCACTGTTGAAGAATTGAACCGCGCTGGCGGCAAGGCCGAGGGTTTTGTTCTCGGTCTTGAAAGTACCAAGGCGATCAAAAGCCAGATCGCCGAATCGCTGTACGTCGTTTATGACGACGCCGCGAGTCAGCGCGCGACTGAGCTGGCTTAACTGCCGAAGGTGAGGGTGCCCAGCATCAGTTTGGCGTAGGCCGCTGTGGCGGCCAGTTGCACCAGCCACAGGACCAGGCCACCCAGGAACACCCCGGCGGCGACTTGCAGCACCAGGCTTTTTTCGCGTTTGGCCGATGCGCGGGGGATGAAATCATCCAGATCGTCACGGTCGGCGCGCAGGTTGTCGTTTTTCATATCTGATCTCACAAAATTCTGGAATGTACTCATCACCTGTGGGAGCGAGCTTGCTCGCGAAGGCGTCATGTCAGTCGACAACGATGTTGAATGACAGATCGCTTTCGCGAGCAAGCTCGCTCCCACATTTGGACATGTGTGCAGTTTAGAGGGGATAGGGATTGTTTCGTGGCAATAAAAAAACGGGAAGCCCCAAGGCTTCCCGTTTTTCATCACAGTGCGAAATCAGATGACCTGAACGATCGCATCCGTTACTGCCTTGATGTTGCTCTGGTTCAGCGCAGCCACGCAGATGCGGCCGGTGTCCAGGGCGTAAATGCCGAACTCGTTGCGCAGGCGATGCACTTGCTCAGTGGTCAGGCCCGAGTAGGAGAACATGCCGCGCTGACGACCAACGAAGCTGAAGTCGCGGCCCGGGGCTTTTTCCGCCAGCAGGGCAACCATCTGCTCGCGCATGCCGCGAATGCGCAGACGCATTTCAGCCAGCTCGGCTTCCCACTGCGCGCGCAGTTCCGGGCTGTTCAACACCGCAGCAACGATGCTCGCACCGTGGGTTGGCGGGTTGGAGTAGTTGGTGCGGATCACGCGTTTGACTTGCGACAGCACGCGCGCGCTTTCTTCTTTCGATTCGCTGATGATCGACAGCGCACCAACGCGCTCGCCGTACAGCGAGAACGACTTGGAGAACGAACTCGAGACGAAGAAGGTCAGGCCGGATTCAGCGAACAGGCGCACGGCAGCGGCGTCTTCGTCGATACCGTCGCCGAAACCCTGATAAGCCATGTCGAGGAACGGCACGTGACCTTTGGCCTTGACCACTTCCAGCACGTTGTTCCAGTCCGCCGGGGTCAGATCGACGCCGGTCGGGTTGTGGCAGCAGGCGTGCAGGACAACGATCGAGCCGTTCGGCAGGGCGTTGAGGTCGTCGAGCATGCCGGCACGATTCACATCGTGGCTGGCCGCGTCGTAGTACCGGTAGTTCTGCACCGGGAAACCGGCGGTTTCGAACAGCGCGCGGTGGTTTTCCCAGCTCGGGTCGCTGATCGCTACAACAGCGTTCGGCAGCAGTTGCTTGAGGAAGTCGGCACCGATCTTCAGGGCGCCGGTACCGCCGACGGCCTGAGTGGTGATGACGCGACCGGCGCTGATCAGCGGCGAGTCATTGCCGAACAGCAGCTTTTGCACGGCCTGGTCGTAGGCAGCGATGCCATCGATCGGCAGGTAACCGCGCGAAGCGTGTTGAGCGGCGCGAACGGTTTCGGCTTCGATCACGGCGCGCAGAAGTGGAATTCGCCCCTCTTCGTTGCAGTACACACCCACGCCCAGGTTGACCTTGGTGGTCCGGGTATCGGCGTTGAATGCTTCGTTGAGGCCCAGGATTGGATCGCGGGGTGCCATTTCGACAGCGGAGAACAGGCTCATTATTGCGGCGGCTCTGAATGGAGAATGGAGGGACGTGTCGCGCTCCAGCCGGATGCACTAGAGCGGTGCACAAACGGGGAGCTAGTATAGAGGCCATTACCGAACAATGGCGACAGGCGATTCGGCTTTTACGGTAAGTTTTTCCGATTATTTCTTGACCGTTAGTCGACTGTGCATGTCAGAGTCTTTACCGGATGTAGGACGTTTGCCTTGAAAGGTGAGGCAATCGCCACCACATTGAGCACAATCCAGCTGTTTTCTTGCGCGACACCGGTCGTTTGCGGTCGTCCCTCGTGGTGCTCCGCTTTGCTCGGAATGCCGCGATCCCAGAGGTGTGTATGTCCGAATTCCAGCTTGTCACCCGCTTCGAGCCCGCCGGCGATCAGCCGGAAGCCATTCGCCAACTGGTGGAGGGTATTGAAGCCGGGCTGGCGCACCAGACACTGCTTGGTGTGACCGGCTCGGGCAAGACCTTCAGCATCGCCAATGTCATCTCGCAGATTCAGCGCCCGACCCTGGTGCTGGCGCCGAACAAGACCCTCGCTGCGCAGTTGTACGGTGAATTCAAGGCGTTCTTCCCGAACAACGCCGTCGAATACTTCGTTTCCTACTACGACTACTATCAGCCTGAAGCCTATGTGCCGTCGTCCGATACTTTCATCGAGAAGGATGCGTCGATCAACGATCACATTGAGCAGATGCGCCTGTCCGCGACCAAAGCGCTGCTCGAGCGAAAGGACGCGATCATCGTCACCACGGTGTCGTGCATCTACGGTCTGGGCAGTCCTGAAACCTATTTGAAGATGGTCTTGCACGTCGATCGCGGCGACAAACTCGATCAGCGTGCGCTGTTGCGGCGTCTGGCCGACTTGCAATACACCCGCAACGACATGGATTTTGCCCGCGCGACCTTCCGTGTGCGCGGCGACGTGATCGACATCTACCCGGCGGAATCCGATCTGGAAGCGATCCGCATCGAGCTGTTCGACGACGAGGTCGAAAGCATTTCCGCGTTCGACCCGCTGACCGGCGAAGTCATCCGCAAGATGCCGCGCTTCACCTTTTACCCGAAGAGCCACTATGTGACGCCACGGGAAACCCTGCTCGACGCCATCGAACACATCAAAGTCGAATTGCAGGAACGCCTCGAATACCTGCGCAGCAACAACAAACTGGTGGAAGCCCAGCGGCTGGAGCAGCGCACCCGTTTTGACCTGGAAATGATCCTCGAACTGGGCTACTGCAACGGCATCGAAAACTACTCGCGCTACCTGTCCGGGCGTCCGGCCGGTGCCGCGCCGCCGACCCTTTACGATTACCTGCCGGCCGATGCGTTGCTGGTGATCGACGAGTCCCACGTCAGCGTGCCGCAAGTCGGCGCGATGTATAAGGGCGACCGTTCGCGTAAGGAAACCCTCGTCGAATACGGCTTCCGTTTGCCGTCGGCGCTGGATAACCGGCCGATGCGTTTTGACGAGTGGGAAGGGGTCAGCCCACAGACCATTTTTGTCTCGGCGACCCCGGGCAATTATGAAGCCGAGCACGCCGGACGGGTGGTCGAACAAGTGGTGCGGCCGACCGGTCTGGTCGACCCGCAGGTTGAAGTGCGTCCGGCGCTGACTCAGGTCGACGATCTGCTCTCGGAAATCACCAAGCGTGTCGCGGTCGAGGAGCGGGTGCTGGTCACCACGCTGACCAAGCGCATGGCCGAAGATCTCACCGATTACCTCGCTGACCACGGCGTACGCGTGCGTTATCTGCACTCGGACATCGACACCGTCGAACGTGTGGAAATCATCCGCGACCTGCGCCTCGGCACCTTTGACGTGCTGGTGGGGATCAACTTGCTGCGTGAAGGTCTGGACATGCCGGAAGTGTCGCTGGTGGCGATCCTCGACGCAGACAAGGAAGGCTTTCTGCGTTCCGAGCGCTCGCTGATTCAGACCATCGGCCGGGCGGCGCGTAACCTCAATGGCCGCGCGATTCTCTATGCTGATCGCATGACCGGTTCGATGGAGCGCGCGATTGGCGAGACCGAGCGACGTCGCGACAAGCAGATTGCCTTCAACCTGGAAAACGGCATCATCCCGAAAGGCGTGATCAAGGACGTCGCCGACATCATGGAAGGCGCCACCGTGCCGGGTTCGCGCAGCAAGAAGCGCAAAGGCATGGCCAAGGCTGCCGAAGAGAACGCCAAGTACGAAGCCGAACTGCGCTCGCCGAGCGAGATCACCAAGCGCATTCGTGCACTGGAAGAGAAGATGTATCAGCTGGCGCGGGATCTGGAGTTTGAAGCGGCGGCGCAGATGCGTGACGAGATCGCCAAACTGCGCGAGCGGCTTTTGGCTGTGTAAGGAGGATCGTTCCCACGCTCTGCGTGGGAATGCAGCCCCGGACGCTCCGCGTCCGCTGTGACGCAGAGCGTCACCGGAGTCATTCCCACGCGGAGCATGGGAACGATCAGTTGCAGTTAGTGTGACTCCCCAGCCTTCAATCCTTGTGGCAATTTCTTGGTCAACAAGACGGCCAACATGCTGATCCCCAGCGCAATCCCGACAAAATGAAACGCATCGTTGTAAGCCATGATCGCCGCCTGCTGATGGACGATTTCACTCAATTTGCCCAACGCCGCCGTGTCACTGCCAAAGCGATCCGTCATCGACGCTAACCGCTCGGCCACCTGCGGATTGGTCGGCACCACCGCCTCACGCAAATAATCGAAGTACGTCTTGGTGCGCGCATCCAGCAGCGTCGCCAACAGGGCAATGCCAATCGCGCCGCCCAGATTGCGCAAAATGTTGAACAGGCTCGATGCCGATCCCGCGTCCTGCGGCATGATGTAGGCCGTGGCGATCAGCGAGATGGTCACCATGATCAACGGTTGACCCAGCGCACGAATAATCTGGATCTGGTTGAACTGCGGCCCGGCGAAATCCGGATTGAGCACGCCGGATGAAAAGCTCGCCAGTCCGAACAGGCCAAAGCCGAGCGTGCACAGCCATTTCGGCGAGACAAACTTCATCAGCTTCGGCACCAGCGGAATCAGAAACAGCTGCGGCACGCCCATCCACATGATCACTTCGCCGATCTGCAGGGCGTTGTAGTTCTGAATCTGTGCCAGGTACAGCGGCAACAAATAGATCGAACCGTACAACCCGACACCCATGCCCAGGCTGGAAATACTCGACAGACCGAAGTTACGGTTGCGCAGGATGCCGAGGTTGATCAACGGATTGGGTTTGGATATCTGCACGATCACAAAGGTGATCAAACTCACCAGTGCAATGCTGCCCAGCATCACAATCAGGCTCGATTCCAACCAGTCCTTGCGATGGCCTTCTTCCAGAAAAACCTGCAAGCAACCGAGGCCGATGCCCAGCGTCAGGATGCCGGTGTAGTCGGTGCTTTTAAGCAATTCCCAGTGCGCTTCTTTCTTCTCCAGCCCGTACATCAAACCGGCGATCATGATCAGGCCCGGCGGGATATTGATGTAGAAGATGTACTCCCAGCCCCAGTTTTCCGTGAGCCAGCCGCCCAGCGTCGGACCGATGGACGGCGCAAACGTGGCGGTCATGGCGAACATGGCCATGCCTTTGGCACGATGGTGTTCGGGGAGTTTGATCAGGGTCAGGGTGAACGCCAGCGGAATCAACGCGCCGCCGGTGAAACCCTGCATGGCGCGGAAAACGATCATGCTCTCCAGGCTCCAGGCCATCGAGCACAGCAGCGATGAAACCAGAAAACCCAGCGACACCCACACCGCCAGGCGCCGCGCCGATAGCAACTGCACCAGCCACGCGGTCAGCGGAATCATGATGATTTCCGCGACCAGATAAGAGGTGGAAATCCACGAGCCTTCTTCCAGCGTCGCCGACAAGGCGCCCTGAATATCCTTTAAAGAAGAGTTGGTGATCTGGATGTCGAGCACGGCCATAAAAGCGCCGAGCATCACGCTCATCACCGCAATCCAATCGCGCCGGGTCGGTTCGCCGACCGGGCGGATCAGCGAATCACCGGCCATTGTCCGGGGCGTCTTTGATGTTCACGGTGGCGGTGACGGACATGCCCGGACGGATCTTGCCGTGCAGAGGGTTGTCGGCCTTGAAGGTCAGTTTCACCGGAATCCGTTGCACGACTTTGGTGAAGTTACCGGTGGCGTTGTCCGGCGGCAGCAGACTGAATTGCGCGCCGGAGGCGGCGAACAAGCTGTCGACCCGCGCTTCGATTGGCGTGTCGCCATACGCATCAAAGGTCAGCTCGGCTTTTTGCCCGGGCTGCATGCGGCCGATCTGGGTTTCCTTGAAGTTGGCCTGCACCCAGATGTCTTCGTCCGGAACGATCGACAGCAGATAGGCGCCAGCCTGCACCACTTGGCCGTTGCGCGCGGCGCGCTGGCCGACCAGACCGCTGATCGGTGCATGGATTTCACTGCGGGTCAGGTTGAGTTCGGCTTGCGCGAGATCGGCGCGGGCGTTGGCGATCTGTGCGTCGAGGCGTTTGATTTCCGCGTTCAGGGCGTTGACCTGCTGGCGCTGGCCTTGTGCGTCGGCTTGCGCCTTGGCCACTTGCGAACGAGCGATGTGGGCGTCAGCGGAGAGGGTGGTTACGCGTTCCTCGGAAACGTAACCGGGTTTACGCAGGGTTTCGGCGCGCGACAAATCCATCTGCGAGCGCCCGAGTGTCGCTTGCGTGGTCGCCACTTGCGCGTCGCTGGAGGCGATCAGGCTGGCTTGCTGAGTCAGCTTGCTTTGCGCTTGCAGGCGCTCGGCCTCACGAGTGGCGAGGGCGGCATTGGCACGGTCGATGGCCAGGCGGAAATCATTCGGTTCGAGGCGTACCAGTAACTGGCCTTTATCCACGTGTTGATTGTCCTGCACCAGCACTTCATCGATGCGCGCGCTCAACTGGCTCGACACGCGGGTGATTTCGCCCTGGACATAGGCGTTGTCGGTGCTTTCATAAAAGCGTCCCTTGAAAAACCAATGGGCGAAAAAGCCCCCGGCAATCAACAGGACGAGCAGCAGGAAAATCAACAGGCGACGCTTGAGTTGGGCAGGCATGGGCAAACTGTAGTTGAGGAATTGTAAGGAAAGTTATCAGCAGGTGAATCTGGCATACAGCCGATAAACGGTAAATGCCATCCGCTGATATTTGCCCATTCACCACGGCCTACGCGCGTTCCAGAGGCAAACTTGGCTTAAATGCCCTGCCCGCTGGAGCGGGGCGGGTGTCGCCTGTTACCATTCGCCGCTTGATTGTTTTGCTTTTCATTCTTTTCGAGACATGCCATGACCACCGTCCGCACTCGCATCGCGCCATCGCCTACCGGGGATCCCCACGTAGGTACCGCTTACATCGCATTGTTCAACTACTGCTTTGCCAAGCAGCATGGCGGTGAGTTCATCCTGCGGATCGAAGACACCGACCAGTTGCGTTCGACTCGCGAGTCCGAACAGCAGATCTTCGACGCCCTGCGCTGGCTGGGTATCGACTGGAGCGAAGGCCCGGACGTCGGCGGCCCGCACGGCCCGTATCGCCAGAGCGAGCGCGGCGACATCTACCAGAAGTACTGCCAGCAACTGGTCGACATGGGTCACGCGTTCCCATGCTTCTGCACCGCAGAAGAACTCGATCAGATGCGCGCCGAGCAAATGGCGCGCGGCGAAACCCCACGCTACGACGGCCGCGCGCTGCTGCTGTCGAAAGAAGAAGTCGCGGCCCGTCTGGCGGCCGGCGAACCCCACGTGATTCGCATGAAAGTGCCGAGTGAAGGCGTTTGCGTGGTGCCGGACATGCTCCGTGGCGACGTCGAGATCCCGTGGGATCGCATGGACATGCAAGTGCTGATGAAGACCGACGGCCTGCCGACATACTTCCTCGCCAACGTCGTCGACGATCACCTGATGGGCATCACCCACGTTCTGCGTGGCGAGGAATGGCTGCCATCGGCACCGAAACTGATCCTGCTTTACGAGTACTTCGGCTGGGAACAACCTGAGCTGTGCTACATGCCGCTGCTGCGTAACCCGGACAAGAGCAAGCTGTCCAAGCGCAAGAACCCGACTTCGGTGACGTTCTACGAGCGCATGGGCTTCATGCCGGAAGCGATGCTCAACTACCTCGGTCGCATGGGCTGGTCGATGCCGGACGAGCGCGAGAAGTTCTCGCTGCAGGAAATGGTCGACAACTTCGACCTCAAGCGTGTCTCGCTGGGCGGGCCGATCTTCGATATCGAGAAACTGTCGTGGCTCAACGGCCAGTGGCTGCGTGATCTGCCGGTGGAAGAGTTCGCCAGCCGTCTGCAGACCTGGGCGCTGAACCCGGAATACATGATGAAGATCGCACCACTGGTTCAGGGTCGCGTTGAAACCTTCAGCCAGGTTGCACCGCTGGGCGGGTTCTTCTTCGCCGGTGGCGTTAACCCGGATGCCAAGCTGTTTGAGTCGAAGAAGCTCTCGGGCGATCAGGTTCGCCAGTTGATGCAGTTGATCCTGTGGAAGCTGGAAAGCCTGCGTCAGTGGGAGAAGGACGCCATCACTGCGACGATTCAGGCGGTGGTTGAATCCCTTGAGCTGAAATTGCGCGATGCAATGCCGCTGATGTTTGCTGCGATCACCGGGCAGGCGAGTTCGGTGTCGGTGCTCGATGCGATGGAAATCCTTGGCCCGGATCTGACCCGTTATCGTCTGCGCCAGGCAATTGATCTGCTGGGCGGCGTGTCGAAGAAAGAAAACAAAGAGTGGGAAAAGCTGCTGGGCGCTATCGCTTAAGCACGCCTGACTCTGCAGGAACTGCCGAAGGCCGGGATCTTTTGATTCCGGCCTTCGGCGTTTTCCCCCCGAATTTACGGGGGAGGGCGGTAAGTGATTGTTATGCCGACGAAAAACTTTGAAAAATTTCAAAAATAAGTTTGACAGGCTTTCGATACGCCCTTAAGATTCGCCCCGTCCTCAGCGATGACATCAACGATGAGGGGCTATAGCTCAGCTGGGAGAGCGCTTGCATGGCATGCAAGAGGTCAACGGTTCGATCCCGTTTAGCTCCACCAATTTACACTTCGAAGCCTGGCCACACCGGCTTCGAAGCGATCAACACTCAGCGTTGATCAGTTGTATAGAAGGGTTTGCGTCCCCTTCGTCTAGTGGCCTAGGACACCGCCCTTTCACGGCGGTAACAGGGGTTCGAGTCCCCTAGGGGACGCCAGTTTTACAGAAGTGATGTTGCAAGATGTCGCTCCGCCGCGAGGCGAAAAATCCGGGGCTATAGCTCAGCTGGGAGAGCGCCTGCATGGCATGCAGGAGGTCAGCGGTTCGATCCCGCTTAGCTCCACCAATTTTACAAGTTCAAGGTCTGGCCACGCCGGCCTTGAATCGATCAGTTCTCAGCGCTGATCAGTTGTATAGAAGGTTTGTGTCCCCTTCGTCTAGTGGCCTAGGACACCGCCCTTTCACGGCGGTAACAGGGGTTCGAGTCCCCTAGGGGACGCCACGATTACCCGCTCTGCGGGATTTTATAAGGGTCATTCAATTATTGAATGGCCCTTTTGTTTGTCTGGCGTTTGGCCAATTCTCCTTTTTCCTTACACTGTGCTTCAGACCAGCGGTCATATCCTTGACTTGCAGAATATTATTATGCGAATAATATTCTAGTCGTAATATTCGGAGGCAACGATGAACGATAAAAAAGCTCAAACCCGCGAACGCATCCTCAAGGCTGCCAGCGCCGCATTGATTCAGCGCGGCCCGGCGGACCCAAGCGTGGGCGAAGTGATGGGCGCAGCCGGCCTGACCGTCGGTGGCTTCTATGCGCACTTCGAAAGCAAGGACGCAATGATGCTCGAAGCGTTCAAGCAGCTTCTCGGTCGCCGCCGCGACCTGATTGCCGACATGGATGCCGAACTGACCGGCGAAGAGCGTCGCGCCTTGGTCGCTGCGTTCTACCTGTCGCGCAAACATCGCGATTCCAGCGACGCGGCATGCCCGATTCCAGCCTCGATCGGTGAATTGGGTCGTTTGCCGGAATCGTTCCGTGTGGCACTGAACGAACACCTGGAATTGATGGTTGCGCAGTTGGCGTCCAGCCCTGAGGACACTGACAAAGCCTTGGCCGACGTGGCCTTGATGGTGGGTGGTCTGGCCCTCGCGAGGGCGCTGGGCCCGGGAGATTTATCTGATCGATTGCTGCGCGCGGCCAAGTCGGCGGTGCGTTGACCTGAAGGCAGCACGCCTGAGGAGAGAGCGATGAACACGTTGAAGTGGGTTCGTGGCGTTAATGGCACCTTGGGCTGGATTGCACCGCAACGGGTAGCGAGCAAAATGCGTCTGGCGTTCATGACGCCGCGGTCGCTACCGCTTCGTGATTGGGAGCTGCCGCTGCTGGCCAGTTCCGAACGCATCACTTTGCGCTTTGGCCTCTCGGCGCTGCGCTGGGGTCAGGGCCCGACGGTGCTGCTGATGCACGGCTGGGAAGGGCGGCCAACCCAGTTCGCTGCTCTGATCACTGCGCTGGTCGATGCCGGTTATACCGTCGTCGCGCTCGATGGTCCGGCCCATGGTCGTTCGCCGGGACGTGAAGCCAATGTCGTGTTGTTCGCTCGGGCAATGCTCGAAGCTGCTGCCGAATTGCCGCCACTGCAAGCGGTGATCGGTCATTCCATGGGCGGCGCCAGCGCCATGCTCGCTGTGCAACTGGGCTTGCGCACCGAAACCCTTGTCAGCATTGCCGCACCTGCTCGGATCCTCGGTGTACTGCGCGGTTTTGCCCGCTACGTCGGTATGCCGCCGCGAGCCCGTTCCGCCTTTATTCGTCAGGTTGAGCAAGACGTCGGTATGCGCGCCGCCACGCTGGATGTTGCCCACTATCAACTGGATATGCCCGGCCTGATCGTGCATGCCGAGGACGACAATTTCGTCTCGGTCAAGGAGTCGCAACTGATCCACGAATCCTGGTTCGACAGCCGCTTGCTACGCCTCGAAGGTGGCGGCCACCAGCGCGTGCTGGCCGACCCTCGGGTGATTGATGGCGTGTTATCACTGCTGGCTGGCCGTAGCCTTCAGACGCGCCAATCGGCGTGAGCTCCGTTACACTGCTCGGGTTGAATCATTGACCGGGAGTGGGGCATGGGCTGGGATCGGGCAACGCCGTTTACCATTGATCTGCAAGTAGGCGCCGAGGACATCGACGGGCTGGGCCACGCGAACAACGCGGTGTACGTCACCTGGCTCGAGCGTTGCGCCTGGCGCCACTCGCAGCGTCTGGGCCTGGATCTGGTCGAGTACCGGCGACTGGATCGGGCGATGGCGGTTGTGCGGCACGAAATCGATTATCTGGCCGCCGCCTATGAAGGCGACGAACTGCAATTGGCGACCTGGATTGTCGATTGGGATCAGCGTTTGAAAATGATCCGGCATTTTCAGCTCAAGCGTCCGAGCGACAACACCACGCTGCTGCGCGCGCAAACCACCTTTGTCTGCATCGAACTGTCCACGGGCAAGCCCAAGCGCATGCCGGCCGAGTTCATCGAAGGCTACGGCCCGGCGATCCAGAAACCTGAGACCGTACAGGCCTAATGTGGGAGCGAGCTTGCTCGCTCCCACAGGGATATGTGTTGTTCTGCGGATTTGCGCGATATCCAGTAAACTGCCGCACGTTTTTTCCATAAGTAGTGTTTTCCCCATGCAAATTGCTCTGGCGCCCATGGAGGGGTTGGTCGACGACATCCTCCGCGACGTGCTGACCCGCGTTGGCGGCATCGACTGGTGCGTGACCGAATTCATTCGGGTCAACGATCAGTTGCTCACGCCGGCTTACTTTCACAAGTTCGGTCCGGAGCTGCTCAACGGTGCCCGTACCGCATCCGGCGTGCCATTGCGTGTGCAATTGCTCGGTTCCGATCCGGTGTGTCTGGCGGAAAATGCGGCGCTGGCCTGCGAACTCGGCTCCGAAGTGATCGACCTCAACTTCGGTTGCCCGGCCAAGACCGTCAACAAGTCCCGTGGCGGCGCGGTTCTGCTCAAAGAACCAGAACTGCTCAACCAGATCGTCGAGCACGTGCGCCGCGCCGTACCTGCGCACATTCCCGTCACCGCAAAAATGCGTTTGGGCTTCGACAGTCCCGACGGTTCGCTGGTCTGCGCCACTGCATTGGCCGAAGGCGGCGCCGAGCACATCGTGGTTCACGCCCGTACCAAGATGGACGGCTACAAACCGCCGGCGCACTGGGAGTGGATTCCGCGCGTACAAGAGGTGGTCAAAGTCCCGGTGTTCGCCAATGGCGATATCTGGAGCGTCGAAGACTGGCGGCGTTGCCGGGAAATCAGTGGTGTCGAAGACATCATGCTCGGTCGCGGTCTGGTCTCGCGCCCGGATCTGGCTAAACAGATCGCCGCTGCCCGCGCTGGCGAAGAAGTGGTCGAGATGAGCTGGACCGAGCTGATGCCGCTGATCCAGGACTTCTGGCTGCAAGCCAAAGCGCAGATGACTGCGCGCCAATCGCCGGGCCGATTGAAGCAATGGCTAGCGATGCTGACACGTAATTATCCCGAGGCCACCGAGCTGTTCACCGTGCTGCGTCGTGAGACCGAACCGGATCACGTCTCGCGTTTGCTCGGTCTGCCAGTCGCCGAAGCGGCCTGAAAAAAATCTGCAAATAATCTCTTGAAATCAAATCAGCGGTCCCTATCTAAGGGTTACGCGATGCCGAATTCGGGTCGCGGAGTCAAAAAACCTTGCTGATTGTTTTCAGGAGATTTGAATCATGAGTACTGCATTTTCCCTCGCGCCACTGTTCCGTTCCTCGGTGGGTTTCGACCGTTTCAACGACCTGTTCGAAACCGCCCTGCGCAACGAGCCAGGCAGCACCTATCCACCTTACAACGTTGAAAAGCACGGTGATGACCAATACCGCATCGTTGTAGCGGCAGCTGGTTTCCAGGAAGAAGACCTGGAACTGCAAGTCGAAAAAGGTGTGCTGACCATCAGTGGCGGCAAGCGTGATGCCAACGAAGGCGTGACCTTCCTGCACCAGGGCATCGCCCAGCGCGCGTTCAAGCTGTCCTTCCGCCTGGCCGATCACATTGAGATCAAGGCTGCCGATCTGAAAAACGGTCTGCTGAGCATCGACCTGTTGCGCGTGATCCCGGAAGAAGCGAAAGCCAAGCGCATCCCGATCAACGGGACGCAGAAACCGGCGTTGCAGCACTGAGTCATGTGCCGCAACACAATCGCCTGAACCGGCGATAAGCCGCTGAATGAAGGCCCCGATACGTCGGGGCCTTTTTTGTGCGCACAAGAAAAGCGCTGTTCGACTTTGCCGCTGGCGGTGGTTTCTCTACAATCCGCCGCAGTTTTGCCGACCCCATTCCTCACCGGTCGGCCCGGAGCCTTTTTTCATGGACGATATTCAACAGCGCTGGCTGTGTGCCCTGTCTGCGCCAATGGCGGCGATCAATACTGGCGCCAGCTACGACGATCCCGCGTTCTGCGACGATCGCTACATCGATCTGCAAGACAGTTGGGGTATCGATGACCGTGGGCAGTTGTTCGACATGCTCGAGCGGATGACCGACGACGGCCATGCCAAACACCTCAGCGCGGCCTACCTGGCGTGGCAGCGTTGTCTGCCAAGTGAATGGCAGGCCTTGCTGGAGAATCTCCCGACCCGTGAGCGCATCCTGCATCAGTTTGCCAGCCGCACCTTCGGCAGTTGCGGGCCGGGCGGGATATTGTCCTGGGATTATGGCCGCATGGGCTTTCTCCTGCGTTGCGCGGTGCGCAATCAGTGGATCGACCTCGACGAAAGCAACTGGCTGCACAGCCGTTTGGCCCTCAGAGCGCAATTTCACTACGGCAGCTGGATGGCTTACTTCGATGGCTTTGTAGTGGGCCGAACCTTTTGGTCGTGCCTCAGTGCAAGTGACGATGATCTGGCGCGCGAACTGGATCGACAAGGCACCAACGCCCTTAACGTGCGGATTGCCCGCGGCCTCGCCGAGAACATCCCCCGGTTTCTGGCTGATTTGCCATGGCATATGGAAATTGACCTGCCGCCACGTCCGGCATCGCTCAAGGAGTTCGACTGGTCATGAGTTGCTGGATCCGCCTGGGCATCGAGCCTACCACCGACGAAAACCTGATTCGCAACGCCTACCGCGCACGTTTACCGCAGCACCACCCAGAGACTGATCCGCAAGGGTTTCAGGCGCTGCGCATGGCCTACGAAAACGCCCTGCGTCTGGCGCGTGAGGAAGAGGAAGAAGAGTTCGAGGAAGAACCCGCAGCATTGAAGCGGCAGGTCGTTGAGGTTCCTCAGGCGTTCGTCGATTTTTGTGAACTGCTGGATGATCCTGCTCGCCGGTTCAATTTCGCCGCGTGGCAGGCCTTTATTCGAGGGCTGGATGAGCTGTCGCTGGACGTGCTCGATGAACTCAGCTGGGGCCTGTACCACCGGCTGGCCGACGCCGGTCCGTTGTCGTACCGCTGCGCGAATCTATTGGCCAAGCGTATGGCCTGGGATCAACAGCTGCTGGATCTGGAGTACGAAGACGTCCATCAGGTGGAATCCTTTCTGCAGCGAATCGAAACGCCTGACCCGTTCGATACGGATTTGATCAGCACATGGTCAGAGGCAGCGCAGACCGAATCGCTGTGGTACGCCCGGAGTCTCGACTTCATCTTCGCCCAGCGTCCACTTCATGAGTTCGCCGACTTCGCGGGGCGGCACACTTGTATACCGTTGCCAAATGATGCCGCGTACCTCAAGCGCCTGTTGGTGCAGTTCACTCAGGCGGGTATCGGCGGGCCGACGTTTTTGCAGGGCTGTATCGAACAGCAGCTTGCCGCACCGGATGATGTCGACTGGCTTTACTTGTTGGCGTGTCAGAGCAGTCTGCTGGGCCGGGATGATCAGGCACTGCCTTGCTGGATCCGGCTGTGGAACGAACATCGGCATCCGATGGCGGAAAGTCGCCTGCTGGAAATGTGTGCCAAGCGACAGCCGACGTTTCTACCTCTGCTGATTCAGGCATTTGATCGTCTGGAGGACTGCTCTGACTGGTCGGAGGATCTCGACGATGACGGCCATGTCTATGGCAGCCCGTCACAACATCCCGAGACGCTGAACCGTTGGCTGGGTGTCGGCAGGCTAAAGCTTGATAGCCTTGCGCATAGCTTTGTCGAGTGGCGCATGACCGGCGATGAACTGCCATTGCTCGCGCAACTGCTGGGCGAGAATGCCGACAGCCGATTGCTGCATCTGTACCGGTACGCTTGGGCGCTGCACCGGGGTGATTCGGCTTTGCTGCAGCAGATTCTGGACGCACCGCTGCCGATCGATGCCCTCGAAAATCTGGTAATGAGCGGATTCAAATATCAGGCTGAGCAACACCTGCGTTGGTTGCGCGGGGCACCGATTGCGTTGGCCATGGGTGCTTTCATTGACGCGGATTCAAGTGCGCGGCCCTTGCCGCAGGTACTGACGCAAGGCGAGCCGCACAAGGTCTGTCGTCTGTGGTTGCGTCGCTTGCGGCCTTACAGCGAGGCTGCGCTGGAAAGACTGGCAGACGCGTTCAAGCTGGCCGCGGTCAAAGATGATTGCGACTTGTCCGAACTCGATTTGATTCTGCAGTTGAGCCGGCGCGGGATTCAGTTGCCACCGGTCGGGCTGGGTGAGGCCACTTGGGAGTGGCATGCGCAGACACTGTTCCTGCTGGCATTGCTGGATCAGCCCGAACGCTGGTTGCAGTTGATTGACGCACAGAGCCTTGAGCGCCTGCCTTTCAATCCGGCTCATCCTTTGAGTCGACTGCAGCCACTGCTGCGGCGCTTGCTGCGCGAGCAAGGCAATTGCAACGGTTTGCTGGGATGGCTGCAAGGCCATGATCCGGTGCACGGTTTGCTGGTGCAGCAATTGTTCAGCGTACAGCAGGCACTCGACAGTATCCGGTTGCCGGCCAATACCCTGCTTTACACCTGCCTTGAAAGCGATCGTGCGGCATGCGGCGACGATTTGCTGGGGTTGATGATGTTCTGGGGCGTGCTCTATCACGACCCGAGCCTGAGTGCCGAACAGCATCGCGCATTGTTGCAGTCGATTGCGGCGATCAGTTGTGAAGACGATTGGTTCGAAGGCTTCCGTGACGGTTTGATCAAAGGCGAACCGGTATGGCCGCCGCGCAAAGTGCTGACGGATTTTGGTGTCGACAAACTGCTGGCATACGAGGCGCTGGACGCGCTCAAGGGCTTGATTCGCTATGGCGCTGCCGGAGTGCCGAAAACGCGCGTCCTGCGGCAGATGCAGCAGGGCAAGGACGATGTGCAGAACAGCGTCGGGCTGCGCTTGGCCTTGTGCGCGTTGCTGTCCTGGTCGGAGCGTTTGCTGCTGGCGAAAAGCGATGTGCAGCCAGTACCGGCGACAGCGATCTGGCGTCTCGGCTCGCGGTTGGGGCGCAAGGCTTTTATCGCTCAGGTCTTGGGGTGTCTGGTGATTGCGCCGGTGGCAGGGCTGATCAGTGGCACTACGGGCGCAGGCATTCTTATCCTGCTATTGGGCGTGCTGCTGGTGTTCGGCGCCATCCTGCGCCGTTTGCACGACATGGGCCGGGGCATTCCGACGTTGCTGATCTTCATGGCGCTGACGCCGTTTCTGCCATTTTTGCCGTTGGTGTTGTTCGGGCTTGCCGGAGACAAGTTGCCCAATCGCTATGGCGTGCCGCCGGACAGCGGTGATACCGAGATGCTGTCCGGCGGCCTGCAGGCCGCTTTGCGGCGGCTGAACGGCTAGAGACGCAGTTGGTCCAGCGCCTTGTTCAGCTCTGAGCGATGGCTGGCGATCTCTGCGGGTTGCTGGCCGCCGAGCACACGGGTGAAGTTGTGCATCCATTCGGCAATGTGCTCGCGTTGCGCGCCCAGACTCTGCATCCATGCCCGCTCCAGACGGGCCAGCAACGTGCGGTTGGGTAGCGCATCGCGTGGATGGACTTTCAGTGTCGACAGCCGGTTATGGCTGTCTCGACGCGCTTGCTCGTCCAGACCGGTGGGGCTGCGGTCGATGCTGTGACTGTGACGCTCGCCGGTTTCCAGCAGGGTGACGTCGACTTCGAGCAAACCGTTGATGTCATAGCTGAAGCGCACGTCCAGTTCCTGGATGTGTTCAGTGGGCGTCAACGTGACATCGAAAGCCTCAATCAGAATGTTGTCGCACACCCACGGCCGCTCACCCTGATAGACGGCGATGCGCAGCACTGTTTGCTTAGGCTGGGTGGTGTAATAGCGCTCCACCCTTGACGTCGGAATGATGGTGTTACGTTCGATGATGGGCGAGAAGGCACCTTTGATGTCTTCGCCACGCATGGTCGCAATCCCCAGCGTATACGGGCAGACATCCGTCAGAATCAACTCTTCAACCGCACCGTCGCGCGCCTTGCACGCCGCTTGCGTCGCCGCTCCCAGCGCAACAATGGTATCCGGATCAAGGTGCCGGTAAGGCAGGCGTCCGAACAGCGTGGCGACCATTTGCTGCACCGCCGGCATGCGCGTGGCGCCGCCGACCAGCACCAGGCTGTCGAGGTCGCGAGGTTTGAGGCGTGCATCACGCAGGGCTTGCTCGATTGGCGCGCGCAAACGGGCCAGCAGCGGTTCCCAGATTTTCACTGCAGCGGCTTCGTCCAGCGACCACTCGAGGGTCTTGTCGCCGTAGCGCCAGCTCAGTTGTTGAACACCTTCAGCGAGTTTGCATTTGAGTTGTTCCAGCGCATCGCCGAGGCTGGCCATGCTTTGCGCGTCGACCATTGCCGGGGCCAGTTGCCAGTGTTTCAGGCAGGCTTGCAACAGCGCGGCGGTGAAGTCTTCGCCGCCGAGAAAGTTGTCGCCAGTGGAGGCGTGCACTTCGATCAGCGGCAGAGCGTATTCCAGCACCGTGACGTCGAAGGTGCCGCCGCCGAGATCGAAGATCAGCGTGCGTTCGAATTTCTGCTCGTGCAGTCCGTAAGCCATCGCGGCGGCAGTCGGCTCGTTGATCAGGCGTGTCACCGAGAGCCCGGCCAGTTCGGCGGCAAACAGCGTGCGTTTGCGTTGTTCGTCACTGAAATAGGCCGGGACGGAAATCACCGCTTCCGACACCGGGTGGCCGAGGAAGGCTTCGGCGTCCTGCTTGAGTGAGCCGAGCACCAGCGCCGACAACTCTTCGGGGCTGAACTGACGTGTGCCGAGCTGGACTTGTTTATCGCTGCCCATAAAGCGCTTGAACGCCGCGGCGGTGCGATCCGGATGCGTGGTCAGGCGGGCGCGGGCCGCTTTGCCGACCAGAATGGTGTCGTCTTCATCGAGGCTGACCACCGATGGCGTCAGCACGTCGCCCAGAGCGTTGGGAATCAGTCGGGCCTGACCGTCCTGCCAGACGGCGATCAGACTGTTGGTGGTGCCAAGGTCGATGCCCAGCAGAGCCGGGCGGGGGAGGGTTGCATCCTGCATGAAAGATCTCGAAACGGCGCAAAAAACGCGACCCTACAGGTTGCCGCCAACCATGGCAATTACGCGCCTGTTACAACCTGCGCAGCCGCGTACATCATCGGAGCAGCTTTTTCAGGCCCTCCAGTGGTAGCGGTCGACTGTGCAGATAACCCTGGTACAAATGGCAGCCCAGACCTTGCAGGAACGCCAGTTGCTCCGGGGTTTCCACGCCTTCGGCAATCACCTCCAGTTCGAGGCTGCGCGCCATGGCGACAATCGCGCGAATGATCTCGGCATCGTTGGGGTCAGTGGTCGCATCGCGAATGAACGACTGATCGATTTTCAATGTGTCCACCGGCAGCCGCTTGAGGTAAGTCAGCGATGAATAACCGGTGCCGAAGTCATCCATGGCGAAGCTCACCCCGAGTTTTTTCAAGCGGCGCATTTTGCTGATGGTGTCTTCCAGGTTCTGGATGACGATGCCTTCGGTGATTTCCAGCTTCAGCAGCGAACAGGGCAGGCCGTGACTGGTCATGCTGTGCTCGATGCGCTCGACGAAATCGTTCTGGCGGAACTGTCGCGGGCTGATGTTCACGCACAGGCTGAAATTCAGTGGGTCGACCAGTTTCAGGGCGATCAGTTGTTTGAAGGCATTGCAGGCTTCGTCGAGGATCCAGGTGCCGACTTCCAGAATCAGGCCGCTGTCTTCCAGCACTTTGATGAACTCGGTAGGCGACTGCGCACCGAGTTCAGGATGGTTCCAGCGCACCAAGGCTTCGGCGCCGATAATGCGATTGTCTTGCGCGTCGATCTGCGGCTGGAAATGCACTTTGAATTCGCCGCGGGACAAGGCCAGACGCAGATCGGTCTCCATGCGCAGCCGTTCGCTGGCGGCTTTCTGCATGGTGTTGTGATACATCTGCGTGGTGTTGCGCCCGGAATCCTTGGCCCGGTACAGGGCGATGTCGGCGCGTTTGAGCAGGTCGGTCGGGGTCGAGCCATGGTCTGGAATCAGCGCCACACCGATGCTCGGTGTCACTTGCAGGCGCTGGCCGTCGAGGAACATCGGTTCCGAGAGCAATTCGCGCAGGGTGTCGGCCAGATTGCGCACTTGCGTGCTGACTTCATTGCGCGAGCCTTCGAGACCGCTGAGCAGCACGACAAATTCGTCGCCGCCGAGGCGTGCGACCGTATCTTCCATGCGCACACTGGCTTCGAGCCGCGCGGTGATGATCTTCAGCACCGTATCCCCGACCGGATGGCCGAGGGAGTCGTTGATGTGCTTGAAGTGATCGAGATCGAGAAATAACAAGGCCCCGCGCAGGTTGTGGCGCTTGAGCAAGGCGATCTGCTGGCTCAGGCGATCCATCAGCAGGGCGCGGTTGGGCAGGTTGGTCAGCGGGTCGTGATAGGCCAGATGGCGAATCTGCGCTTCGGCGTTTTTCAGCAGGCTGACGTCCCGCGCGGTCAGCAGCAGGCACGCGGTTTCATTGAGGGTGATCGGCTCGACCGAGACCTCCACCGTCAGCATTTCCCCGCGTTTGTTGCGCCCGAGCATTTCCTGATGGTGCACGCGGCCCTTGATCTGCAGTTCGGCGAGTAATGCCGAGCGCTGTTTCTCTTCAGCCCAGATACCAACCTGATAAACCGTTTTGCCCACGACTTCTTCAGCGCGATAGCCAGTGAGGCGGCAGAAGCCGTCGTTGACCTCCAGATAACGCCCGGTGTCGCGTTCGGTGATGGTGATCGCGTCGGGGCTGGAGTGGAACGCCTTGGCGAATTTCTCTTCACTGGCTTTCAGCGCCGCTTCCGAGCGCTGCTGCTGGGTGATGTCGCGCAGGGTGGTGACGATACACGGCTGATCGCCGACGCTGATCTGTCGGCTGGAGATCACACAGGTCAGCGACTGGCCGTCCTTGTGCTGGACGATGATCGCGACGTTGCTCAAGCCCTGTTCGCGAATCACCCTTTCAATGCGTTGCAGGCTTTTCGCCGAGGCATCCCACAAGCCGATTTCTTCAGCGGTGTGGCCAATCACGTCGGTGGCGCTCCAGCCGAAGGTCTGGGTAAAGCTGTTATTGATTTCGATGAACTCGCCACTGTCCTGGCGGGTGACACAGATCGGGTCGGGGCTGACCTGGAACAGCGTGGCGAATTTCTCTTCCGAGGCCACCAGCCGCTGCTCGCGCTCGACCTGATCGGTGATGTCGAGCAACGTGCCGGCCATGCGCAGCGGCGCGCCGTTGTCGTCGCGGTAGAGGCGGGCGCGGCTTTCCAGGTAGCGCGAGCTGCCGTCCGGCAGTTGCACGCGATAGGTCAGCTGATAGTTGCCCGCCGGACCTTCGCGCAGGCTGCGGTAGGCGTCGCGCATGCTGTCGCGTTCCTCACCTGGCACGCCTTCGAAAAACTCTTCGAACGATTCGTGAAACGGTATCGGTTCGAGCCCGTGCAATTGCGCGGCGCGCGCCGAGCCGTAAAGCATGCCGCTGGGGATGTGCCAGTCCCAGGTGCCGAGCTGTGCCGAGTCCAGCGCCAGGTCGAGGCGTTCCTGGCTGTCCTTCAAAGCATGTTCGGCGGCCTTGCGTTCGGTGGTGTCGAGGAACGTGCTGAGCAGATAAGGCTGGCCTTCGAGTTCGACTTTCTGCGCACTGAGAATGCCGTCGTGAATCTGCCCGTTGCTGGCGCGAAACTGCACTTCCATGGCGATCAGTTCGCCTTTGTTGTTGGTCTTCTTGACCAGTTCGGCGCGCTGCTCGGGGTGCACCCACAGGCCCAGTTCCAGTGTGGTCCGGCCAATGGCGCTCTGCACCGGCCAGCCAAACAGACTTTCGAAATACTGATTGGCTTCGCTGATCAGGCCGTCTTCCTGGCGGGTCAGCAGGACCATGTTCGGGCACAGGTGAAAAAGTGTCGCGAAACGTTTCTCCGAGCTGCTCAGCGCCTGTTCGCGTTGACGCTGGTGGGTGATTTCACGAATCACCCCGATCATTCGGGGACGGCCGTTCTTGTCCGGCAGCAGGCTGCCGTTGATCTCCAGCCAGTGCAGGCTGCCGTCGGGCCAGCGGATGCGGTGGTGCATCGCTTGTTCCAGCGGCGCGCCGGCAATCACGGCGTGGAAGGCGCGGACGGTTTTTGCGCGGTCTTCCGGCGGCAGCAAGTCGAGGTATTCGAGATCTGCTGGCAGTGGCTGCCGCGGATCGAAGCCGAACAAGGCCTGGGTGCCACGCGACCAACTGATCTGCCCGCGCTCGATGTCCCAGTACCACGCACCGAGCCGCGCACCGTTGAGCGCCGCCAACAATTGCGGCGCACTCTCCCAGCTCTGCTCGGAATGACGCGGGTCAATCGCCTGGATACGCGGCATCGGCGGAATTCGGTCAACAGATTTCGGCATTGTGGACAGGCCTTGAGCTGATGGTGGCGTTAGGCACAGGGGTAGCGGCTCTATAGGAGTAGCACAAGTTGGCCTTAAGTCCCTGGCAGATCGAGTTGTGCGTCCAGCAATGCCATAAAGGCTCTCGCCGCATTCGATAGCGTCCGTTCGGTGTGCAGGATATAGCCTAGCTGGCGAGTGAGCTGTATGCCCGGTAAAGCGATGCTCGCCACCTGCTCATCGAGCATGGTGCGCGGCAAAACGCTCCAGGCGAGGCCAATCGAGACCATCATCTTGATGGTTTCCAGGTAGTTGGTGCTCATGGCGATGTTCGGCGTCAGGCCTTGGGCTTCGAATAAGCGTTGGACAATGTGGTGCGTGAAGGTGTTGCCACCGGGGAAAACCGCCGGATGACCGGCAATGTCCGCCAGGCTGACGGGGCCGTTGCTGATCAGTGAATGTTCCGGGGCGACCACAAAGTCCAGCGGGTCGTCCCACACCGGCGTGGCTTTGACCAGTGCGTGAGGTTCTGGCGCCAGGGTGATGACCGCCAGTTCAGCGCGGCCATGGAGAATTTCTTCGTAGGCTACTTCCGAATCAAGGAACTGAATATCCAGCGCCACCTGCGGGTATCGGCGGGTGAATTCCCGCAAAAGCGGCGGCAAACGGTGCAGGCCGATATGGTGACTGGTGGCCAGGGTCAGGCGACCGCTGACTTCACCGGTCAGGTTGGTCAGGGCGCGGCGGGTGTCATCCAGCACGTTGAGAATCTGATAAGCCCGGGGGAGCAGGGCGCGGCCCGCTTCGGTCAGGCCGACTTCACGCCCGAGTCGATCGAACAGGCGCACCTTCAATTGCTGCTCCAGCCCGGCGATGCGTTTGCTGATCGCCGGCTGCGTCAGGTGCAGCCGTTCGCCGGCGCCGGAGAAGCTGCCGGTCTCGGCAATCGCGATAAAAGCGTTGAGGTTGGCCAGATCCATGTTCGTATTCCAGTTGGTTATCCAAAGCATAAAAAATATGAATTTGAGTTATTTAATCTAACCCCATAGGATCGGCCTCACAAGCCAAAGGGTTATTGATAAGCCCAGGGCATAGAAACAAGCTGATGAGGAACCGTCTGATGGCCGGCAAAACGCTCTACGACAAGCTCTGGGATTCGCATTTGGTCAAGCAGCGCGACGATGGTTCGGCGCTGATCTACATCGATCGTCACATCATCCACGAAGTGACTTCGCCGCAAGCCTTCGAAGGCCTGCGTCTGGCCGGGCGCAAGCCTTGGCGCATCGATGCCAACATCGCGACCCCGGACCACAACGTACCAACGACTCCAGAGCGCAAGGGCGGCATCGAAGCCATTGCCGATCAGGTCTCGCGTTTGCAGGTTCAGACCCTCGATGACAACTGTGATGAATACGGCATCGTCGAGTTCAAGATGAACGACGTGCGCCAAGGCATCGTCCACGTCATCAGCCCGGAGCAGGGCGCGACCTTGCCGGGCATGACCGTGGTCTGCGGTGATTCGCACACCTCGACCCACGGCGCTTTCGGCGCGTTGGCGCACGGTATCGGCACTTCAGAGGTCGAGCACGTGCTCGCCACCCAGTGCCTCGTCGCGAAGAAAATGAAAAACATGCTGGTGCGCGTTGAAGGGCAATTGCCGTTCGGCGTGACCGCCAAGGACATCGTCCTCGCGGTGATCGGCAAGATCGGCACCGCCGGCGGTAACGGCCATGCCATCGAATTCGCTGGCAGCGCGATCCGCGATTTGTCCGTTGAAGGCCGCATGACCATCTGCAACATGTCCATCGAGGCCGGCGCCCGCGTTGGCCTGGTGGCTGCGGATCAGAAGACCGTCGACTACGTGAAGGGCCGTCCATTCGCCCCGAAAGGCGCCGAATGGGACATGGCTGTCGAAGCCTGGAAAGATCTGGTTTCCGACGCCGACGCCAAGTTCGATACCGTGGTTGAACTCGACGCTGCGCAGATCAAGCCGCAAGTCAGCTGGGGTACTTCCCCGGAAATGGTTCTGGCCGTTGATCAGAACGTGCCGGACCCGGCAAAAGAAATGGATCTGGTCAAGCGCGACTCGATCGTCCGCGCCTTGAAATACATGGGTTTGACTGCCAATCAGGCGATCACCGACATTCAACTGGATCGCGTTTTTATCGGTTCCTGCACCAACTCGCGCATCGAAGACTTGCGCGCTGCGGCGGTGATCGCCAAGGGCCGCAAGGTCGCTTCGACCATCAAGCAAGCAATCGTGGTGCCGGGCTCGGGTCTGGTGAAGGCTCAGGCTGAGGCCGAAGGTCTCGACAAGATTTTCCTCGAAGCCGGTTTCGAATGGCGTGAGCCGGGTTGCTCGATGTGTCTGGCGATGAACCCGGACCGTTTGGAGTCCGGCGAGCATTGCGCCTCGACCTCCAACCGTAACTTCGAAGGCCGTCAGGGCGCCGGTGGCCGTACCCACCTCGTCAGCCCGGCCATGGCGGCTGCGGCAGCGGTGAACGGTCGTTTCATCGACGTTCGTGAATTGATTTAAAGGAGCGCAGCATGAAAGCTTTTACCCAGCACACTGGTCTTGTCGCGCCTCTGGATCGTGCCAACGTCGACACCGACCAAATCATTCCGAAGCAGTTTTTGAAGTCGATCAAGCGTACCGGTTTCGGCCCGAACCTGTTCGACGAATGGCGCTACCTCGATGTCGGCCAGCCGTATCAGGACAACTCCAAGCGCCCGCTGAACAAGGACTTCGTCCTCAACGCCGAGCGTTATCAAGGCGCCAGCGTGTTGCTGGCCCGCGAGAACTTCGGTTGCGGCTCCAGCCGTGAACACGCGCCGTGGGCCCTGGAAGAGTACGGTTTCCGCAGCATCATCGCGCCGAGCTACGCCGACATCTTCTTCAACAACAGCTTCAAGAACGGCTTGCTGCCGATCATCTTGAGCGACGCTGAAGTCGATGAGCTGTTCAAGCAGGTCGAGGCTGAGCCGGGCTATCAATTGCAGGTCGATCTGCAAGCGCAGACCGTGACCCGCCCGGATGGCAAGGTGTACAGCTTTGAGATTGACGCCTTCCGCAAGCATTGCCTGTTGAACGGTCTGGACGATATCGGCCTGACCTTGCAGGACGGTGATGCGATTGCCACCTTCGAGGCCAGACATCGTGTGAGCCAGCCTTGGTTGTTCCGCGACGCCTAAGCAATTTTTGAATTGATGCAGTTCAGACTGGCCTCTTCGCGAGCAAGCTCGCTCCCACAGGGGAATGCATTTCAAATGTGGGAGCGAGCTTGCTCGCGAAGACGGTAGTCCAGGCAATACAAGGCTAAAACCCAGAAGGATGTGACCATGACCAGCACCGCCCAACACACTCAGGTCGTACAAAAGCAATTCGGTGAACAGGCCGCCGCCTACCTGAGCAGCGCCGTTCACGCTCAAGGCACCGAATTCGCTCTGCTACAAGCTGAGCTGGCCGGGCAGGGCGAGGCGCGGGTGCTGGACTTGGGTTGCGGCGCCGGTCACGTCAGTTTCCACGTCGCACCGCTGGTCAGGGAAGTGGTCGCCTACGACCTGTCGCAGCAAATGCTCGACGTGGTCGCCGCTGCTGCTGTTGATCGCGGTTTCACCAACATTGCCACGGTCAACGGAGCCGCCGAGCGCTTGCCGTTTGCCGACGACGAGTTCGACTTCGTGTTCAGCCGTTATTCGGCGCATCACTGGAGCGATCTTGGTGTGGCCCTGCGCGAAGTGCGTCGGGTACTGAAGCCGGGCGGTGTGGTGGCGTTCGTGGATGTGTTGTCACCGGGCAGTCCGTTGTTCGACACTTACCTGCAAAGCGTCGAAGTGCTGCGCGACACCAGCCATGTGCGCGATTATTCTGCCGCCGAATGGCTACGGCAGGTCAGCGAGGCCGGTTTGCACGTGCGCAGTACCACGCGTCAACGTCTGCGTCTGGAGTACACAAGCTGGGTTGAACGCATGCGCACGCCTGACGTGATGCGCGCGGCGATCCGCCAGTTGCAGCAGTCGATGGGCAATGAAGTACGCGAATATTTTGAGATTGATGCCGATGGTTCGTTCAGTACAGATGTAATCGTATTGATGGCCGAGCGATAGAATTTTTCCGGGCGCGCCGGTAGAGGCGCACCGACTGAAGACACGAGGAAAGCATGAGCAAGCAGATTCTGATTCTCCCAGGTGACGGTATTGGTCCGGAAATCATGGCCGAAGCGGTCAAGGTGCTGGAGCTGGCCAACGACAAATACAGCCTGGGCTTCGAGCTGAGCCATGACGTGATCGGTGGCGCCGCCATCGACAAGCACGGCGTGCCGCTGGCCGATGAAACCCTCGACCGTGCCCGCGCTGCGGACGCCGTGTTGCTGGGCGCCGTCGGTGGCCCGAAATGGGACACCATCGAGCGCGACATCCGCCCCGAGCGTGGCCTGCTGAAAATCCGTGCGCAACTGGGCCTGTTCGGCAACCTGCGTCCGGCGATTCTGTACCCGCAACTGGCCGATGCTTCGAGCCTGAAGCCGGAAATCGTTGCTGGCCTGGACATCCTCATCGTCCGAGAACTGACCGGTGGCATCTACTTCGGTGCGCCACGCGGCACCCGTACCCTGGAAAACGGCGAGCGTCAGTCCTACGACACGCTGCCGTACAGCGAAAGCGAAATCCGCCGCATCGCCCGCGTCGGTTTCGACATGGCCATGGTCCGTGGCAAGAAGCTCTGCTCGGTGGACAAGGCCAACGTGCTGGCGTCCAGCCAACTGTGGCGTGAAATCGTCGAAGAAGTGGCCAAGGATTACCCGGAAGTCGAATTGAGCCACATGTACGTCGACAACGCCGCCATGCAACTGGTGCGCGCGCCGAAGCAGTTCGACGTGATCGTCACCGACAACATGTTCGGCGACATCCTCTCCGACGAAGCGTCGATGCTCACCGGTTCCATCGGCATGCTGCCGTCGGCCTCGCTGGATTCCAACAACAAGGGCATGTACGAGCCTTGCCACGGTTCCGCTCCGGACATCGCCGGTAAAGGCATTGCCAACCCGTTGGCGACCATTCTGTCGGTGTCGATGATGTTGCGTTACAGCTTCAATCTGCACGACGCGGCCGATGCTATCGAAAAAGCTGTCAGCGTTGTCCTTGATCAAGGGCTGCGTACTGGCGACATCTATTCGGCCGGTTGCAGCAAAGTCGGTACGCAGGAAATGGGCGACGCAGTAGTCGCCGCGCTGCGGAATCTGTAATCTCTCGGGCCCGCTGCGAAATTCAATACAAAGCAGCGGCCCACTTTTCAAGAAGGTGTAGTTGCGATGAAACGTGTAGGTCTGATCGGTTGGCGCGGGATGGTCGGTTCCGTGCTCATGCAGCGGATGCTGGAAGAGCAGGATTTCGATCTAATCGAGCCGGTGTTTTTCACCACGTCCAACGTCGGTGGCCAAGGCCCGTCCGTGGGCAAGGACATTGCTCCGCTCAAGGATGCTTACAGCATTGACGAGCTGAAGACCCTCGACGTGATTCTGACCTGCCAGGGCGGCGACTACACCAGCGAAGTGTTCCCGAAACTGCGCGAAGCCGGCTGGCAGGGTTACTGGATCGACGCGGCCTCGAGCCTGCGCATGAACGATGACGCGGTGATCATTCTCGATCCGGTCAACCGCAAGGTCATCGATCAGCAGCTCGACGCGGGCACCAAGAACTACATCGGCGGCAACTGCACTGTCAGCCTGATGCTGATGGGCCTGGGCGGTCTGTTCGAGGCCGGTCTGGTCGAGTGGATGAGCGCCATGACCTATCAGGCGGCCTCAGGTGCCGGTGCGCAGAACATGCGTGAACTGATCAAGCAAATGGGCGCAACCCACGCCGCTGTCGCCGATCAACTGGCCGATCCGGCCAGCGCGATCCTCGACATCGACCGTCGCGTGGCCGACGCCATGCGCAGCGAAGCCTACCCGACCGAAAACTTCGGCGTACCGCTGGCCGGCAGCCTGATCCCGTGGATCGACAAGGAACTGCCGAACGGCCAGAGCCGTGAAGAGTGGAAAGCTCAGGCCGAGACCAACAAGATCCTCGGTCGCTTCAAGAGCCCGATCCCGGTCGACGGCATCTGCGTGCGCATCGGCGCCATGCGTTGCCACAGCCAGGCGCTGACCATCAAGCTGAACAAAGACGTGCCGATCGCTGATATCGAAGGGCTGATCAGCCAGCACAACCCTTGGGTCAAACTGGTGCCGAACCAGCGCGAAATCAGCATGCAGGAGCTGAGCCCGACCAAGGTCACTGGCACCCTGAATGTTCCGGTGGGTCGTCTGCGCAAGCTGAACATGGGTTCGCAGTTCGTCGGTGCGTTCACCGTCGGCGACCAGTTGCTGTGGGGCGCGGCCGAACCGCTGCGTCGCATGCTGCGGATTTTGCTTGAGCGTTGATTGCTTGCAGCAATGAAAGAGCCCGTGCCTTGTGAGAGGTGCGGGTTTTTTTATGCCTGATGGTTCTCGGTTGCCGGGTCTGGCCCCTTCGCGAGCAAGCTCGCTCCCACAGGGGAATGTATTTCAAATGTGGGAGCGAGCTTGCTCGCGAAGGGGGCGGTACAGGCGCCGCAAATCCCGGCAGAAATTGCCTGTGCGCCAGTCACCCGGTAAAGTGCCGCTCCCCCCGTTTCGCCAGAGGCTCGCACCATGACCCAGACCCTAGATATTGCCGTGATCGGCGCCACCGGTACTGTCGGCGAAACCCTCGTACAGATTCTCGAAGAGCGCGACTTCCCGGTCGGCAACCTGCACCTGCTGGCGAGCAGCGAATCCGCCGGCAGCTCGGTGCTGTTCCGCAACAAGAATGTGCGCGTTCGTGAAGTCGACGAGTTCGATTTCAGCAAGGTCAAACTGGTGTTCTTCGCTGCTGGCCCGGCGATTACCCTGAGCTACGCCGCCCGTGCCCACGCCGCCGGTTGCTCGCTGATCGACCTGTCCGGTGCGCTGCCGGCCGATCAGGCGCCGCAAATCGTGCCGGAAGCCAACGCCGAAGTGCTCGCCGCTTTGAAAGCACCGTTCCAGGTCAGCAGCCCAAGCCCGTCGGCCACTTCGCTCGCCGTGGTATTGGCGCCGCTGCTCGATCTCATTGACCTGCAATATGTCAACGTCACCGCCAATCTGGCTGTTTCCGCGCAGGGTCGTGAAGCCGTGACCGAGCTGGCGCGGCAGACCGCCGAGCTGTTGAACATGCGCCCATTGGAGCCGACTTTCTTCGACCGGCAGATGGCCTTCAACCTGCTGGCCCAGGTCGGCACGCCTGACGCGCAGGGCCACACGCTGCTGGAAATACGTCTGGTGCGCGAGCTGCGTCAGGTGTTGGCACTGCCTTTATTAAAGATTTCCGCAACTTGCGTTCAAGCCCCGGTGTTTTTTGGCGATAGCTTTAGCGTGACCTTGCAGTCAAAGAGCGCCGTTGACTTGGTCAAGGTCAACGCTGCACTCGAAGGTGCACCCGGTATCGAGCTGGTCGAAGCCGGTGATTACCCGACCGCAGTCGGTGACGCGGTGGGGCAGGATGTTGTCTATGTCGGTCGCGTGCGCAGCGGTGTCGACGACCCGGCGGAACTAAATCTGTGGCTGACGTCAGATAACGTACGCAAAGGCGCGGCCCTTAACGCTGTGCAGGTGGCTGAGTTGTTGATAAAAGACCTGCTGTAAAAGATACTTGGCAACAATTTGTCGACTGATTCTAGGTGAGCGCTATGCTTGCCCAGATTGCTCGATAACGTGTCACCCTCCGGGACATTCCGGGGCATCAAAGAAATGATCGCGCGCGACATCTGTCGTCGTTGCGCGCAATGCCTTACGGCAGCGGTATTCAACATCTTCTCGCTGGCCGAGGAACGTTCAAACAAAGGATGAGGCTATGGTTCAAGTTCGCAAACTGGTGTTAGCAATAGCGGCCGCCTCGGCGCTGTCCTCCGGTATGGCGCATGCCCTCGGGCTCGGGGAGCTGACCCTGAAGTCGACCCTGAACCAGCCGTTGGTGGCCGAGATCGAGCTGCTCGACGTCAAGGATCTCACCGCTGCCGAAGTGGTGCCGAGCCTGGCTTCACCCGAAGATTTTGCCAAGGCTGGCGTTGATCGCCAGGCCTTCCTCAACGATCTGACCTTCACCCCGGTGCTCAACGCCAGTGGTAAAAGCGTGCTGCGCGTCACCTCGAGCAAGCCGTTGTCGGAGCCAATGGTGAAATTCCTCGTGCAGGTGATGTGGCCGAACGGTCGTCTGCTGCGCGATTACAGCGTGCTGCTCGATCCCTCGAAATTCTCGCCGCAGACCGCTGACGCCGCCGCGCAACCGGCGCCGTCGCAGACCATCACCGCACCGACCACTGGCGCCACGCACCCGACGCAATACACCACCACGCCGCGCGATACCCTCTGGGAAATCGCCGCGAAGGCGCGCAACGGCGGTTCGGTACAGCAGACCATGCTGGCGATTCAAGCGTTGAACCCTGATGCGTTCATTGGCGGCAACATCAACCGTCTGAAAACCGGCCAGGTCCTGCGTCTGCCGGATGCGGTGCAAAGCACGGCGTTGCCACAGTCCAAGGCCATTGCCGAAGTGGCAGCGCAGAACGAAGCCTGGCGCTCGGGCCGTCGTTATGTGGCCAAGCCAGGCACCGGTCAGCAGCAACTCGATGCGACCAGCCGTGGTCGCGGCAATACCGCTGGTGCACAGAACGCCCAGGACAATCTGAGTCTGGTCTCCGCCGAAAGCGCCAAGGCGCGCGGCAAAGGTCCGGCAGGTGATGCCAAAGCCTTGAGCAACAAGCTCGCGGTCACTCAGGAAAGCCTCGACACGACCCGTCGTGACAATGAGGAACTGAAGAGCCGCATGTCCGATCTGCAAAGTCAGCTGGACAAGCTGCAAAAGCTGATCGAGCTGAAGAACAACCAACTGGCAAAACTGCAGGCCGAAGGCGCGGGTGCTGCCCCGGCCGCGAACGGCGCGGTGGCCCCGGTTCCGGCGATCACTGCTGAGCTGGCTGCCACACCGCCGGCTACTCCTGCAGAAGCAGCGCCGACGCCAGAATCGGCCATTGCGCCACCCGCCGAGACGCCGGTTGAGCCAGTGGTCGAACCGGTTGTCGAGACCACGCCTGCCGCCGATGAGGAAAAAACCTTCAACGAACTGCTGACCAACCCGATCCTGCTGGGTCTGGTCGGTGGCGGCGCCGTCGTTCTGCTGCTTCTGCTGCTGTTGCTGGCGCGTCGCCGCAAAGCCCAGCAGGAGGCCGAGAAGCATCTGCGTATGGCCCGAGCGCTGTCTGAGGAACAAGAGTTCTCCGCCGAACAGGATCTGCCGGAAAGCAGCTTCGAAGGTCTGGAAACCCCGGCGGCAAGCGTCAAGCTCAACACCCCGGCGCCTGCGCCTGCTCCAGTCGTGGCTCCGGTAGTGGCGCCGATCGTGATGGCTGAGCCAATTGCCGCGCCGCTGGTTGCGCCGGCCGCCGAGCGTTCCGATGACGTGCTCGACAAGGCGCAATCGCACATCAATGCCGGTCGCCTGAATCAGGCTGCCGCGCTGCTGGAAGAGGGCGTCAGCCTGGAGCCGCAGCGCAGTGACCTGCGTCTGAAGCTGATGGAAGTCTACGGTCAGCAGGGCGACCGCGATGCGTTCGTCGGTCAGGAGCGTCAGTTGGTCGCCAATGGCGATAACTTTGCCAAGGTCGAAGAGCTGAAAAGCCGCTTCCCGGCCATGGCGGTTGTTGCTGCCAGTGGTCTGGCTGCCGCCGCCGTTGCTGCCGAACTGGACGCGCAATACGTCAAGGATCTGCTGCTGGATGAGCCTGAAGCACCGGCGCCGGCACCCGTGGAAGACGACCTCGACAGCGCGTTTGATCTGAGTCTGGATGATCTCGACAACATCACGCCGGTAAAGCCTGCGCCAATTGTCGAGCCTGAAGCGCCGGCCGAGCTGGACGAGTTCCCGTCCGACGATGACCTGAGCTTCGAATCGGTGCTGCAACAGCAGACCGATATCAAAGAGAATCTGGATGATCTGTCGGACTTCGACCTGGATCTGGACCTCGGTGCCGAGCCGGCGGCTCCAGCGGTTGATCTGGCGGACGATGACTTCCTGCTGGATCTGGACGAAGGCGTGAAGGATCTGCCGCCGGTCGAGGCGCCGGTCGTCGCTGACGTGCCACAAGATGATCTGGAGCTACCGGCCGATTTCGATCTGTCGCTGGCTGACGAAATGGACAGCAATCCAGCTGCCGAACCGGATGCGTTCGCTACCGAGCTGGATGACGTCAACGCCGAGCTGGATCGTCTGTCGCAAAGCATTGCCGAGCCGACCTTCACCGAAGCCGATGCGGCAATGGGTGATGATCTGGGCGAAGATGATTTCGACTTCCTCGCTGGCACCGACGAGGCCGCGACCAAGCTTGATCTGGCTCAGGCCTACATCGACATGGGCGATGCCGATGGTGCGCGCGACATTCTCAACGAAGTGTTGACCGAGGGTGACGAGAAACAGCGTGGCGAGGCCAAGGACATGCTGTCGAGCTTGTAGCAAGTCAGCGGTAAACGAAAACGGCAGCCCGGTGAGGCTGCCGTTTTTGTTTGTGCCGTGTTCAGTGGTGTCTGATCCAGCGCTTTCGCGAGCAAGCTCGCTCCCACATTTGGAATGCATTTTCTCTGTGGGAGCGAGCTTGCTCGCGAAAGCGGTGTTACAGGCGACAGAGAACTCTCTGGCATCCCTGAACCACAGCCTTATAATGCCCGCCTTTGCACAAACAGCAGGCTGTCCCACCTTGGCAAACATAGATAACCCGGTCGCCGAAATGGCCCCTGACGGCTTTTACCGCGTCGCGCTGGGCGTTGAGTACAAAGGCTCGCGCTATAGCGGCTGGCAGCGTCAGTTGACGGGTGTGGCGACGGTCCAGGAAGAACTCGAAAAAGCGCTGTCAAAAGTCGCCAACTCACCGGTTTCGCTACAGTGTGCCGGGCGTACCGACGCCGGCGTGCATGCCTGTGGGCAAGTGGTGCATTTTGATACGACGGTCGATCGTTCGCTGAAAGCCTGGGTCATGGGCGCCAATATCAATCTGCCCCATGACATCAGTGTCAGTTGGGCGCGGGTGATGCCGGCGCATTTTCATGCGCGGTTCAAAGCCATCGCCCGGCGCTATCGCTATGTGATCTACAACGATCAGATCCGCCCGGCGCATCTCAATGAAGAAATCACTTGGAACCACCGTCCGCTGGATGTCGAGCGCATGGCCGAGGCCGCGCAGTACCTGATCGGTACTCACGATTTCAGTGCGTTCCGCGCCGGCCAGTGCCAGGCCAAGTCGCCGATCAAGAAGATGCATCACCTGCGCGTGACCCGTCACGGCAAGATGATCGTGCTCGATATTCGCGCCAATGCCTTCCTGCATCACATGGTGCGCAATATCGCTGGCGTGCTGATGACCATTGGTGCTGGCGAGCGTCCGGTGGAGTGGATGAAGGAAGTCCTCGAAAGCCGCGAGCGCCGCTCCGGTGGGGTGACCGCGCATCCGTACGGTTTGTATCTGGTGCAGGTCGAGTACCACGACGAATTCCCGTTGCCCGAGCGTTTTATCGGGCCACATTTCCTTACGGGTTTCTCCGAACTTGACGGCTGACGCCCTCGAACGCTTTTGTTACCATCCGGGACTTTCCCGGTTTTTGCCTCGGAGTTTTTCTCGATATGTCAGCCGTTCGCAGCAAGATCTGCGGGATTACCCGCATAGAAGATGCGCTGGCAGCCGTTGAGGCCGGGGCGGATGCGATCGGGTTCGTGTTCTATGCCAAGAGTCCGCGAGCGGTAACCGTGCAACAGGCGCGCGCGATCATCCAGGCATTGCCGCCGTTTGTGACCACCGTGGGCCTGTTCGTCAACGCCAGCCGCTGCGAGTTGGGAGAAATCCTCGATGCCGTGCCGCTGGATCTGTTGCAGTTCCATGGCGATGAAGTCGCTGAAGACTGTGAAGGCTGGCATCGCCCTTATATCAAGGCGCTGCGGGTCAAGGCCGGCGATGACATCGCGGCGGCTGTCAATGCTTACCCGAGTGCCAGTGGTGTGCTGCTCGATACGTATGTTGAAGGTGTGCCAGGCGGAACCGGTGAGGCCTTCGACTGGTCTTTGATTCCGCAAGGTTTGAGCAAGCCGTTGATTCTCGCAGGGGGGTTGACCCCAGAGAATGTCGCAGGCGCTGTGGCTCGGGTCAAACCCTACGCGGTAGACGTCAGCGGTGGGGTAGAGGCGAGCAAAGGAATCAAGGATCACGCAAAGGTTCGCGCGTTCATTGACGCGGTACGCAATGCACCATATTGATGTGACGGCTGGCAGTCTGCCGCCGTCCATCAATGCACTTGCACAAAGCAGGCGCGGCTGAGGGTTTCTGGATCGCACGCAGGTCATGTTTCGCGCTGACCGTGGCTGTCCATCGATCATCGCCACACACATGAATTTAGCTGAAGGGCATACGCGGGGCTGCGAACCAGAGCGTTCGGGCCGCCGGTACTGGAGAAAGAAAGCATGAGCAACTGGTTAGTAGACAAACTGATCCCTTCGATCATGCGTTCCGAGGTCAAGAAGAGCTCGGTCCCTGAAGGTCTGTGGCACAAATGCCCGTCTTGCGAGGCGGTGTTGTATCGTCCAGAGCTGGAAAAGACCCTGGACGTTTGCCCTAAATGCAACCACCACATGCGCATCGGCGCACGTGCGCGCATCGACATCTTCCTCGATGCCGAAGGTCGCAACGAGCTGGGCGCTGATCTGGAGCCGGTTGACCGTCTGAAATTTCGCGATGGCAAGAAGTACAAGGATCGCCTGACCGCTGCACAGAAGCAGACTGGCGAAAAAGACGCGCTGATCTCTGTCAGCGGTACCTTGCTGGGAATGCCAGTGGTGGTTTCGGCCTTCGAATTCAGCTTCATGGGTGGTTCCATGGGCGCCATCGTCGGTGAGCGCTTCGTGCGCGCTGCCAACTACGCGCTGGAAAATCGCTGCCCGATGATCTGCTTCGCCGCCTCCGGTGGTGCGCGCATGCAGGAAGCGCTGATCTCGCTGATGCAGATGGCCAAGACCTCGGCGGTGCTGGCGCGTCTGCGTGAAGAAGGCATTCCGTTCATCTCCGTACTGACCGACCCGGTCTACGGCGGTGTTTCGGCGAGTCTGGCGATGCTCGGCGATGTCATCGTCGGTGAGCCGAAAGCCCTGATCGGCTTCGCCGGTCCACGGGTTATCGAGCAAACCGTACGTGAAAAACTGCCGGAAGGCTTCCAGCGCAGCGAGTTCCTGCTGGAACACGGCGCGATCGACATGATCATCCATCGTCAGGAACTGCGCCCACGCCTGGGTAATCTGCTGGCACAAATGACTGGCAAGCCGACGCCGAAATTCGTCGCCGCGCCAATCGAGCCGATCGTGGTTCCGCCGGTCCCTGCTGGCCTATGACCGAGCGCACCCTTGGCGAATGGCTCGCCTACCTTGAACAGTTGCATCCTTCGGCCATCGACATGGGGCTGGAGCGTTCGCAACAGGTAGCGTCCCGCATGGGGCTGGGCCAGCCGGCGCCTCGGGTGATTACGGTCACCGGCACCAATGGCAAGGGTTCGACCTGCGCTTTCGTGGCTTCATTGCTGCGTGCGCAGGGTCTGAGTGTTGGTGTCTACAATTCTCCGCACCTGCTGCGTTACAACGAGCGGGTGCAGCTCAATGGCGTCGAAGCCACTGACGCACAGCTTTGCGAAGCCTTTGCAGCGGTCGAGGCCGGGCGCGGCGACACTTCCCTGACTTATTTCGAAATGGGCACCCTCGCGGCGTTCTGGCTGTTTCAACAGGCCGGGCTGGATGCGGTGGTGCTGGAAGTCGGTCTGGGCGGGCGTCTGGACACGGTCAACGTGGTCGATGCCGACATTGCGCTGGTCACCAGCATTGGCGTCGATCACGCCGATTATCTCGGTGATACCCGCGAGTCCGTGGCTTTCGAGAAGGCCGGCATCTTCCGTCAGGGCAAACCGGCCTTGTGCGGTGATCTGAATCCTCCGCAACCGTTGCTCGACAAGGCGCGTGAGCTGGCCTGTCCATTCTTCCTGCGTGGGCGTGACTTCGATCTCGGCATCACTGATCAGCACTGGCAGTGGCGCGGTACCGATGCGCAAGGGCAGGCTGTCGAATTGCGTGATTTGCCGCTGCTCGATCTGCCGATGGAAAACGCCGCGCTGGCGTTGCAGGCGTATCTGCTGCTTGGTTTGCCGTGGAATGCGCAACAGATCGTCGCGGCGTTGCAGGCCACTCGCGTGGTCGGGCGGCTGGATCGGCGCTCGTTCGAGTGGAATGGCAAGCGTCTGAATCTGTTGCTGGATGTGGGCCACAATCCGCACGCCGCCGAGTATCTGGCCCGCCGTCTGGCCGCGCAGCCGCCGGTCGGCAAGCGTCTGGCGGTATTTGGCCTGCTGGCGGACAAGGATCTGGATGGTGTTGTCGGCGAATTGAATGCTAGTGTCGAGCACTGGGCTGTGGCGCCGCTGGATTCACCGCGCGCGCGCCCTGTGGCTGAGTTGCACGCGGCATTGCAGAACCTTGGTGCCGCTGTCACGTCTTACGACAGTGTCGCGGCCGCACTGGAAGGGCAGTGCGCAGTAGCTACCAGCGACGACGAGATTCTGTTGTTCGGATCATTTTATTGTGTCGCCGAGGCCCTTGAATGGTTGTCCCGGCGCTCCACGGAGGAAGCGGCAAATGGCTTTGCTGGATAAAGCGTACAAGCAGCGCATGGTTGGCGCTTTGGTGCTGGTGGCGCTGGCGGTGATCTTCCTGCCGATGCTGTTTTCCCGTCAGGATGAGCAGCGTCAGGTGACTGTCGAGGCGCCTGCCGCTCCGCAAGCGCCTGTCGTGCCGCAAGTGCAGATGGAAACCGTGGCCGTTCCCGAGCCGCAAGCCTTGCCGCAAGAGCCAGTGCCGACGGATGAAGAAGTCGCCGAAGACACTGCGCCTGCTGCGCCCGTCGCACCTGCGCCAACGGCTCCCATTATGATCACCAAGCCTGCTGCGCCGCCCGCGGTGGCCAAGCCGATTCCCGCACCTGCTCAGCCGATCACTGCGGCCTTGAGCAAGCCTGACACCACCCAAAGCCGTGTCGATGCCAATGGCCTGTCGGTGAGCTGGTCGGTGCAACTGGCCAGTCTGTCGAGCCGCGCCAGTGCCGAAAGCCTGCAGAAAACCCTTCGCAGCCAAGGCTACAACGCCTATATCCGTTCGGCCGATGGCAAGAATCGGGTGTTTGTCGGGCCGCTGATCGAGCGTGCCGAAGCCGATCGTCTGCGTGATCTGTTGGGTCGTCAGCAGAACCTGAAGGGGTTTGTTGTGCGCTTCCAGCCCGAGCGCGGTTAAAAACTATCGCCCCGATTGAAATGCACTGACAATCGCAGCTTACCGAGAGGCATGCGCTCTGCTAAAATGCGCCGCCTTATCCGTCTGTAGGCTGCACTGTGCCATTTACCTGGGTTGACTGGGCGATCGTTGCAATCATCGCCATCTCCGCTTTGATCAGTTTGAGCCGCGGCTTCGTCAAGGAAGCATTATCGCTGGTGACCTGGATCATCGCAGGAGTCGTCGCCTGGATGTTCGGTGGCTCATTGTCCGAGAACCTCGCCGGATATATCGAAACCCCATCGGCTCGCGTGATCGCGGGCTGTGCCATCATGTTTGTCGCCACACTGATCGTGGGCGCAATGATCAATTATCTTATCGGCGAGTTGGTTCGCGTCACCGGGTTGTCCGGGACCGATCGATTCCTCGGCATGGCCTTCGGCGCTGCGCGTGGCGTGTTGCTGGTGGTCGTGGCGGTCGGGCTGTTGAGCCTGGGGCCGGTACAGCAGGACGGGTGGTGGAAAGAATCACAGCTCGTACCAAAATTTCTATTGGTCGCTGATTGGTCCAAAAACCTGATTCTCGGGTGGAGCAGTCAGTGGCTTGCCAGCGGAATCAGCGTACCCGCTGATATTCCGTTCAAGGAGCAACTCTTGCCGTCGGCGAAAACGCCTCAGTGAGTGTTGTTCAGTTCAGATCCATTAAGTAGGGGTTGCGTCGCATGTGTGGCATCGTCGGTATCGTCGGTAAGTCGAACGTCAATCAGGCGCTGTATGACGCGCTAACCGTGCTCCAGCACCGCGGCCAGGACGCTGCCGGTATCGTGACCAGCCATGATGGCCGGTTGTTCCTGCGCAAGGACAATGGCCTGGTGCGTGACGTGTTCCAGCAGCGTCACATGCAGCGTCTGGTCGGCCACATGGGGATCGGCCACGTCCGTTACCCGACCGCGGGCAGCTCGACTTCGGCCGAAGCCCAGCCGTTTTACGTCAACTCGCCTTACGGCATCACCCTGGCGCACAACGGTAACCTGACCAACGTTGAACAGTTGGCCAAAGAGATCTACGAATCCGACCTGCGTCACGTCAACACCAGTTCCGACTCGGAAGTGCTGCTCAACGTGTTCGCCCACGAGCTGGCCCAGCGCGGCAAGCTGCAACCGACCGAAGAAGACGTGTTTGCCGCGGTGACCGACGTGCACAACCGTTGCGTCGGCGGTTACGCGGTAGTCGCCATGGTCACCGGTTACGGCATCGTCGGTTTCCGCGACCCGCATGGCATCCGCCCGATCGTGTTCGGCCAGCGTCACACCGACGAAGGTGTCGAGTACATGATCGCTTCCGAAAGCGTTTCGCTGGACGTGCTCGGTTTCACCCTGATTCGCGACCTGGCACCGGGCGAGGCGGTCTACATCACTGAAGACGGCAAGCTGCACACCCGTCAGTGCGCGACCAACCCGTCCCTGACCCCGTGCATCTTCGAACACGTCTACCTGGCGCGTCCGGACTCGATCATCGACGGCGTGTCGGTCTACAAGGCTCGTCTGCGCATGGGCGAGAAACTCGCCGAGAAGATCCTGCGCGAGCGTCCAGAGCACGACATCGACGTGGTTATCCCGATTCCGGACACCAGCCGTACCGCGGCGCTGGAACTGGCCAACCACCTCGGCGTGAAATTCCGCGAAGGTTTCGTCAAGAACCGTTACATCGGCCGTACTTTCATCATGCCTGGCCAGGCGGCGCGCAAGAAGTCGGTACGCCAGAAGCTCAACGCCATCGAGCTGGAATTCCGCGGCAAGAACGTGATGCTGGTCGACGACTCGATCGTGCGCGGCACCACGTGCAAGCAGATCATTCAGATGGCCCGCGAAGCCGGTGCGAAAAACGTCTACTTCTGCTCGGCGGCGCCGGCAGTACGCTTCCCGAACGTCTACGGCATCGACATGCCGAGCGCGCACGAACTGATCGCGCACAATCGCTCGACTCAGGACGTCGCGGATCTGATCGGCGCTGACTGGCTGATCTATCAGGACCTGCCTGACTTGATCGAAGCGGTCGGTGGCGGCAAGATCAAGATCGAGAACTTCGATTGCGCGGTGTTCGACGGCAAGTACGTCACCGGTGACGTCGACGAGGCGTACCTGAACAAGATCGAACAGGCACGCAACGATGCCTCGAAGGTCAAGACCCAGGCGGTCAGTGCGATCATCGATCTGTACAACAACTGAGTTTCTACCGGCCCTGAGGGGCCGGTTTTGTATCTGACTTTCAATTTTCGAGAACAGGGCAAGGAGTGACAGCATGAGTCAGGAATGGGATGCCGGTCGGCTGGACAGCGACCTTGAAGGCGTAGCGTTCGATACCCTGGCCGTACGTGCCGGTCAGCATCGTACGCCGGAAGGCGAGCACGGTGATCCGATGTTCTTCACCTCCAGCTACGTGTTCCGCACCGCTGCCGACGCGGCCGCGCGGTTTGCCGGCGAAGTACCGGGCAACGTCTACTCGCGCTACACCAACCCGACCGTGCGCGCGTTCGAAGAGCGCATCGCCGCGCTGGAAAGCGCCGAGCAAGCCGTTGCGACTGCAACCGGCATGGCGGCGATCATGGCGGTGGTGATGAGCCTGTGCAGCGCCGGCGATCACGTGCTGGTTTCGCGCAGTGTGTTCGGTTCGACCATCAGCCTGTTCGAGAAGTACTTCAAGCGTTTCGGTGTGGAAGTCGATTACGTGCCCTTGGCTGACCTGTCGGCCTGGGATGCAGCGATCAAGCCGAACACCAAACTGCTTTTTGTCGAGTCGCCATCCAATCCGCTGGCCGAACTGGTTGATATCGCCGCACTGGCTGAAATCGCCCACGCCAAAGGCGCGATGCTGGTGGTCGACAACTGTTTCTGCACGCCAGCGTTGCAGCAGCCGCTGAAAATGGGCGCAGACATCGTTGTGCACTCGGCGACCAAGTTCATCGACGGCCAGGGCCGTTGCATGGGGGGCGTCGTTGCCGGTCGCAGCGAGCAGATGAAAGAAATCGTCGGCTTCCTGCGCACTGCCGGTCCGACCTTGAGCCCGTTCAACGCATGGATCTTCCTCAAGGGTCTGGAAACTCTGAACCTGCGGATGAAGGCGCACTGCGCCAATGCTCAGGAATTGGCCGAATGGCTGGAGCAGCAGGATGGCATCGAAAAAGTGCATTACGCCGGTCTGAAGAGCCATCCGCAGCACGAACTGGCCCAGCGTCAGCAGAAAGGCTTTGGTGCGGTAGTGAGTTTCGAGGTCAAGGGTGGCAAAGAGGGCGCGTGGCGCTTCATCGATGCCACTCGCCTGATTTCGATCACCGCCAACCTTGGCGACAGCAAAACTACGATCACGCACCCGAGCACCACCTCCCACGGCCGTCTGGCGCCGCAGGAGCGTGAAGCGGCGGGCATCCGTGACAGCTTGATCCGCATTGCGGTCGGTCTGGAAGACGTGGCCGACCTGCAAGCCGACCTGGCGCGCGGTCTGGCGGCGCTGTGATCGAGTTGTCTACGCCGGCAGCAGGCACCCATGGCCGCGTTGCGCTGGTCACGGGTGCTGCGCGTGGTATCGGTCTGGGCATTGCTGCCTGGCTGATCAGCGAAGGCTGGCAAGTGGTGCTCACCGATCTGGATCGGGCGCGCGGTTCGAAGGTGGCGAAGGTGCTGGGCGAAAACGCCTGGTTCATCGCCATGGATGTCGCAGATGAAGGGCAGGTGGCGCTCGGTGTTGCTGAAGTGCTGGGGCAGTTTGGTCGTCTCGATGCGCTGGTGTGCAACGCGGCGGTGGCTGACCCGCACAACATCACCCTGGAAAGCCTCGATCTGGCTTACTGGAATCGCGTACTGGCGGTGAATCTCAGTGGGCCGATGTTGCTGGCCAAGTACTGTGCGCCGTATTTGCGTGCGCACAACGGTTCCATCGTCAATCTGGCCTCGACCCGTGCACGACAGTCGGAGGCAGACTCTGAGGCGTATGCGGCGAGCAAGGGCGGGTTGTTGGCGTTGACGCATGCGCTGGCGATCAGCCTGGGGCCGGAGATTCGCGTCAATGCGGTCAGTCCGGGCTGGATTGATGCGCGCGATCCTTCTGTGCGTCGAGCAGAGCCGCTGGCCGATGCCGATCATGCTCAGCATCCGGCGGGCAGGGTAGGGACGGTCGAGGATGTCGCGGCCATGGTTGCTTGGTTGCTGTCGAGGAATGCCGGGTTTGTTACCGGGCAGGAATTCGTCGTCGATGGCGGCATGACGAAAAAGATGATCTACAGCGAGTAGATCGCATTCTTCTCCTGAATTTGCGTCGGATGGACTGCTGTCTTCGCGAGCAGGCTCGCTCCCACATTTGGAATGCAATCCCCTGTGGGAGCGAGCTTGCTCGCGAAGGCGGTCTTGCAGGATCGAAAAAATTTCGTCTTTTTCAGAAAAACTTCAATCCTGCTATTGACTTAGGTCTGCTACCTGCGTAAATTTCGCGGCCTCGGAGATGCAAACGGGTGATTAGCTCAGCTGGGAGAGCGTCTGCCTTACAAGCAGAATGTCGGCGGTTCGATCCCGTCATCACCCACCACTCCCGAGATACTTGCGTAAGCAAGAGCGTAGGCTGAGAGTGCCTGCACCGACGCGCAGCGGTAGTTCAGTCGGTTAGAATACCGGCCTGTCACGCCGGGGGTCGCGGGTTCGAGTCCCGTCCGCTGCGCCATATCTGCTACAAGGACCACTGAACGCCTTGAAGCACCGAACGCAGCCGTTGGCTGATTCGGAATCGATAGCAAAGACCCTGGTCGAAAGACCGGGGTTTTTTGTGACTGAAATTTGGCTATTCCCCTTTTTCCCTCCTGCAACACCTATCCTCTGAATCCGATGGAATTCCCTGTGGGAGCGAGCTTGCTCGCGAAGACGTCGGTACATTCAAAATTTGCGGTGGCTGGACCTGCGCTTTCGCGAGCAAGCTCGCTCCCACATAGGTCTGTCCCGTTATCTATACGGGTTTGCTGCGATAGCATGTCGCATTGATTTTTTGATTCTTTAGTCAAATTTTTGTAACTGGTTGTTTGCTGCGAGCCGAGAAACCTTTAAAGTTAACCTTTCGGTCAGCTTTGCACTGTCAACACAGCTCTTTGCTTCGCCAGAAAGGGCTTCTGCAAGACTCGAGATTCCCCAGTAGATAACCAGAAGGGCGGACACATAACCGCCCAGAGGATGATCCATGTCCAACCGTGATATATCCCGGCGCTCGTTCCTCCAGGGCGGGCTGGTGGCGGGTGTGAGCGTCACGCTCACGCCGCTCAGCAGTCAGGCGCTGGCTGCCTTGATGGAAAACAGCGTCACCGTGCCGTCCGAGAAGTGGCTCGGCAACAACGGCAAGGCGCGTCAGCGTAACGATGCCCTATCCAAAGTCTGCGGCAGCAAAGTCTTTGCCCGCGACATCCGCTCCAAGGACATGCCAGGCTGGCCTGAACAGCAAGGCCACGCCATGCTGCTGAAAACCATCAAGGCTGACCGCATCTACGCCGGTTACGACCTGTCGTGGCTCGGCGCCGATTTGCAGCCGGACCGCATCGTCACCGCCGCGGATCTGGACAAGGACGGCATCGTCTTCCCGGAAGAGCACGCCCCGGATCCACTGCTGCCGGAAGGCAAGGTGCCGATGTTCATCGGTCACCCGGTAGCCATCCTGATCTGGAACGACTTCGAGCGTTTCCGTCAGGCCAAGAACAAACTCAAATTCAATGACAAAGCGATTCGGTACGGTGCACAAGTGCCGTATTACGAAGGCGATCCGTATGGCAGCTTCCGCTACGTACGTGTGGGCGGCGCGACCTCGGCAGACGAAGATGAATTTGCCAGCCTAAAGGATTCGATCCTGTTCCCGATGCTCAAAAACCGTCGTCCGGTGTGGAATTCCCAGCCGAACCTGCACGGCAACCTGACCGAGCGCGGCCTGTTCTACGCCGACCGCATGAAGCAAGAGATCGATACGCCGCCGGACAACTGGCTGGTGTTCGACGAGCGCTACAAAACCCCGTCGATCGAGCCGGCCGCCATGGAGCCGGACAACGGCAACGGCTGGTACGACCCGAAGAGCAAAACCCTGCACTTCGTGGTAGCGACCCAGTGCCCGCTGGAAGCAGCGACCGAGACCGCGAAAATGATCGCGCCGTCGCGTTTCGGCCTCGACAGCTTGAACATGCACCCGGGCTACACCGTCGGGTACGGGTCCAAAGACCACAACATCTTCGTCTACTACGCAGCCCTGGCAGCGTTGTACGGCGCTGGTGTGCCGGTGCGCCTGGCCAACGACCGCTACGAGCAGTTCCAGAGCGGCATCAAGCGTCACCCGTTCGACATCCGCTACCAACTGGCCGTGGACAAGAACGACTACAGTTTCAAGATTTTCCGCGCCGAAATGAGCGTGGACGGTGGTGGTCGGATCAACTACAGCCCATCGGTAGCCGCAGTGGGCGCCACGGCGGCGCAGTCGATCTACTACATGCCGCAGAACGATCTGCAGGTCACCGCCTACCATTCGCGCGGTGTTGAAGCGGGTTCGATGCGCGGCTACGGCACGCTGCAAAGCATGGCGGCGACCGAGATGATGGTCGACGAAATCGCCAATCGTCTCGGTGTCGACGCGATTGATCTGCGTCGCAAGAACGCCTTGCGTTCAGGCATGAAAAACACCCAGGGCGCGATCCCGGCCGGTGCGCTGCGCCTGCACGAGATTCTCGACAAGGCCGCGGTGCACGAAGTCTGGAAAAACCGCGACGCGATCAAGAAACAACGCGAAGCCGCCGACCCGGACAACTGGTACGGCGTTGGTTTTGCCATTTGCCAGAAAGACTTCGGCACCGGTTCCGAAGCGCCGATGGCCAGCATCGAATTCACCGCCGATGGCCGCATTACCCTGCGCCATATCGGTATTGAAATCGGCACCGGCATGTCCACCTCGCAGGCCCTGGTTGTTGCCGATTTCCTCGGCAGTCCGGCGCACGAAGTGAAAACCGGCGAAACCGAATGGAAGGAAATGCAGCTGATTACCAGCGGCAACCCTTACATCATGAGCCAGGCCGAGCAGGACAACCTGCTGCGCAACCCGCGCTGGGTCGGCAAACTGGCATCGGCCTCGTCGGCGACCAACTCGGCCTACTACTTCAGCCACGCCACCCGTGAAGCGGCGCGTGTGCTGTTCAACAACGGTCTGTGGCCGGCGGCCATGGAAATCTGGCGTCAGGGTCCTTACGGCGGTCAAGCCAACCCTTATGTGGTGCGTCGCGAAGATGCGCATTGGGTTGATGGCAAACTCACCGCCAACGGCATGCAGCCGCTGAGCTTCGAAGAACTGGCCAAACATGCTCACGAGCGTGGTCTGGTGACCGGCGCCACCGTTCACGCGTTCAACCGCTGGAGTTGGGCCGAAGCCGAATACAGCATCGACGGCGTGCGCGAGCGTCTGCCGCTCGATGGTCTCGCGGTGAAATACGGTGACGGCGCGCCGAAAGCGAAGAAGGCGTTGATGACCACGTCTGGTTTCCACCTGTTGGATCGCCAGAACATCAATTACCCGGTTGTGCAGTTGAACAACGCTGCGGTGACTTACTACAGCCCGGTCGCCACGCTGGTCGAGCTGAAGGTCAACAAAGGCTCGGCGGAAGTCGAAGTGCTCAATCACCATTCGTGGGTCGAGTGCGGTCGTGTGCTGGTTGAAGAGCTGGTCAAGGGCCAAATGGAAGGCGGTATCGCCATGGGCATCGGTCACGCCTTGATGGAAGAAATGCCGCTGTACGAAGGTGGGCCGGGGGAGGGTGACTGGAACTTCAACCGTTACCGTCTGCCGATGGCGCGCCACGTTGCGGTGTGGAAACAGACGTCGGAGATTCTCCCGGCCCTGTCACCGAGCGACCCGTCCAAAGGCATCGCCGAAGTGGTGATGATCCCGATTGTCGGTGCCATCGGTAACGCCGTGGCGCATGCCATCGGTAAACGTGTTCGCGATCTGCCCATCACTGCTGCGCGCATCAAGGAGGCCCTCAATGGCTAACCGTCCGCTTCAACTGACCCTCAATGGTCAATCCGTCGGCCCGGTGGACATCCCTGATGACCTGCCGATGATCGACTACCTGCACGAATACAAAAACCTCACCGGTTCGCGCCTGGGCTGTGGCCAGGGTATCTGTCACGCCTGCGTGGTGATCGTCGACAACCCGGACGGCACCAGCGAAGAAGTGCGCACCTGCATCACCGGTGCGCATTACTTCGAAGGCAAAAAAGTCCGCACCATCGAATCCCACGCCAAGCGCGACGAGGCGGGCCAGGTCACCGAGCTGAACCCGATTCAGCAGCGCTTCGTCGACGAGTTCGCCTTCCAGTGCAGCTACTGCGCGCCGGGCTTCGTCAACGCTGCAACCGTGCTGGTGGAAAAGCTGCAGCGCCAGCCGACCGTGCAAAGCAAGCTCGAACAAGTCATCGAGGACAGCCTCGGCCATCACGTCTGCCGTTGTACCGGGTACGTGCGTTATTACAACGCCACCCGTAACGTGCTGACCGATCTCGGCCTGGTCAAGGAGGGTTAAGCATGAAGCTTTTTCTGAGCCGCCTGACCTTGGCGGTCGGCCTCGCTGCGCCGGTGTTGTTCGCCCACGCTGATGACCAGGTCAAGCGCGGCGAATACCTAGCTCGCGCCGCTGACTGCATGGCTTGCCACACTGCCCCCGGTGGTGCGCCGTTTGCTGGTGGCCTGCCGATTGTGTCGCCGTTCGGCACGATCTACGGCACCAACATTACCCCGAGCAAAGAGCACGGCATCGGTCTGTACAACGATGACGAGTTCTTTGCAGCGCTGACCGAGGGCAAGCGTCGCGATGGCGCGAACCTGTATCCGGCGATGCCTTACACCTCGTATCACCTGATGCCGCGCGAAGATTCCGATGCGATCCATGCGTACCTGAAAACCATCGAGCCTATCGAACGTGCAGCACCGGTCACCAGCCTGAGCTTTCCGTTCAACGTGCGTCCGGGCCTGATCGGCTGGAACATGATGTATGGCAAAGCGCTGAAGCTGGAGTCGGCCGAAGGCAAAAGTGAAGCCTGGAAGCGTGGCCAGTACATGGTAGAAGTCCTCGGCCACTGCGGCGAATGCCACACGCCACGCGGCCTGCCGGGGGCGATGCAGTTGGATAAGCGCCTGACTGGCGGCATCCTCAATGGTTACCTGGCGCCGAGCCTGCTGGCCACTGATCTGGCGGCTCGCGGCTGGAATGAGCAGGATCTCAGCACGTTCCTCAAGCACGGGATGAGTGCGCAGGGGACGATGTTCAACGAGATGTTCCCGGTGTTCCACAACAGCACCCAGGGCCTGAGCGATGTAGATCTGGCGGCGATGGCGACGTTCCTGCTCGGCGACAAACCGCCGGCAGCCAAAGTCCTCGTTGAGGTGCCAGTCGAGAAACTCAGCGCCAGCGCCCAGCGCGGCCAGCAGGAGTACCTGAACGTCTGCGCTGGTTGCCATGCAGTCGGGGGCGAAGGTAAACCACACATCGCGGTGGCCATGCGCGGCAACACCACGTTGCGCCTCGAAGATCCACGCAACCTGTTGCGGGTGATCGAGGATGGGATCGGCGAGCAGAAGTTCTCCGGCTTCGAGCACATGCAACCGATGCCGGGTTTCGCCGACAAGCTCAAGCCTGAGCAGCTGACCGATCTGCTCAACTACCTGCGTCAAGGTTGGGGTGGTCAATCCGCTGAGTTGGCCGTGAGTGAAGTGCAGAAACTGCAAGCCGACGCACCGTCTGTAGAGCACAAGGCGCACTGACATGCAGCATCTCGATCTACAAGTGCTGCGCCGTGCGCTGGAGTGGTCGGTGGCGGGGCAGCGTATCTGGCTCTGCACCGTGTTGACCACTTACGGCTCGGCACCGCGTGCGCCGGGTTCGCTGCTGGCGGTGAACGAAGGCGGACAGTGGATCGGGTCGCTGTCTGGCGGTTGCGTCGAGGAAGATTTTCTCGAGCGCGTCGCCGAAGGTGCGTTTCTCGATGCGGTCAATGTCGTGCGTTACGGCGAAGGCGACGATCCGCGCTCGCGGGTCAGCCTGCCCTGTGGCGGCATTCTCGATGTGCTGGTTGAGAAATTTGACGCTGACTGCGAGGTGCAGGCGCATCTGCGTGAATTGGAGTCGGCGCTGCTTGGTCAGCGTCGCTTGATTCGCGAGGTCGATCTGGCCAGCGGTGCACGCACTCTGTTTGCCGATCGCGAGCAGGGTGCGCGGATCGAGCGCGAGATTGATCGGGTACGCATTCGTGTCGGCGCGGCGCAGCGCTTGTTGCTCGCCGGTTATTCCAGCGTGGCGCAGGCCTGTGCCGAGTTTGCTGTTGGCCTTGGCTTTGAAGTGATTCTCTGCGATCCGCGCGATGAAGTACTGGAAGGTGTGGTGCTTGATGGCGTGGAGGTTCGTCGGCAATTGCCATCGGTGTTTATTGCTGACGGCGGCTGTCATCGTGATACCGCGGTCGTGGCGCTGACGCATGATCCGCGCATCGACGATTTGGCGATGATGGAAGCGGTGCGCACTGAAGCGTTCTACATTGGCGTGATGGGGTCGCTGCAGACGTCGCAGAAACGCTTTGAGCGATTGCGCCGGATTGGCGGGCTGAGGGAGAGCGAGTTGGCGCGGATTCATGCGCCGATCGGGCTTAACCTCGGCAGCAAGACGCCGGCGGAAATTGCCTTGGCCGTGCTGGCTGATATTGTGCGTATTCGTAGCGGGATTGCTCGGGATCAGCTCTGAAACCGTTCAGTGTTGAATAAAGAGGGCCGCTGTTCAGCGGCCCTTTTTTACATCCCGAATTTGTCGCGCAAGCCGTAATACCAAGCACCTAACGCAGCAAATGGCGTACGCAGCAGCTGTCCGCCGGGGAATGGATAGTGCGGCAAGTCGGCAAACGCATCAAAACGTTCGGCCTGACCGCGCAACGCTTCAGCGAGGACCTTGCCTGCCAAATGCGTGTAGGTCACACCATGGCCACTGCAGCCCTGCGAGTAATAGATGTTGTCGCCCAGTCGGCCAACCTGTGGCAAACGCGACAAAGTCAGCAGGAAGTTTCCTGTCCAGGCGTAATCAATCTTCACATCCTTGAGTTGCGGAAACGCCTTGAGCATTTTCGGACGGATGATCGCCTCGATGTTGGCCGGATCGCGCGCACCATACACCACGCCTCCACCGAAAATCAGACGCTTGTCGCCCGTCAGGCGGTAGTAGTCGAGCAGATAATTGCAGTCTTCAACGCAGTAATCCTGAGGTAGTAACGCTCGCGCCAGCTCATCGCCCAGCGGCTCGGTGGTGATCACTTGCGTGCCGCATGGCATCGACTTGGCTGCCAGTTCCGGCACCAGATTGCCGAGGTAGGCATTGCCGGCGACGATGATGAACTTGGCTCTGACCTTGCCTTGCGGCGTGTGCACGACCGGGTTGGCGCCGCGCTCGATGCGCACGGCGGGTGATTGTTCGTAAATAGTGCCGCCGAGGGACTCGAGCGCCGCCGCTTCGCCGAGCGCGAGGTTCAGCGGATGAATATGCCCGCCGCTCATGTCGAGCATGCCGCCGACGTACTGATCGCACGCAACCACTTCGCGAATACGGCGTTGATCGAGCAGTTCGAGCTGCGTATGACCGAAGCGCTCCCAGAGGCGCTTCTGCGATTCCAGATGGCCCATCTGCTTGGCTGTCAGCGCGGCGAACACGCCGCCATCCTTCAGGTCGCACTGAATGTTGTACTTGGCCACGCGCTCGCGAATGATCCGACCGCCCTCGAACGCCATCTGCCCGAGCAGTTGTGCTTGTTTGGGGCCGACACTGCGCTCGATGACGTCGATGTCACGGCTATAGCTGTTGACGATCTGCCCGCCATTGCGCCCCGAGGCGCCGAAGCCGACCTTGGCCGCTTCCAGGACGGTGACGCGAAAACCGTTTTCCAGCAGAAACAAGGCAGAGGACAATCCGGTATACCCGGCGCCGATCACACAGACGTCCGTCTCCACATCATCCTGCAAGGCAGGGCGGGGCGGTACGGCGTTGGCCGACGCAGCGTAATAGGACTCTGGGTAAAGGGTGTTCGCCATCCTGCAGCCTCTGTTTAATATATTTTACGAGTGCATCGATCCTACCCGAGTTGAAAAACCTCCGCCAGCCAACGGAAAATCTTCGTTGGCGACCCGAAATTAAATATTTTGCATATTCATAGGGTTAGGTGAAAAAAAGGTGTTGACACCCCTCCGGAATTCCGTAGAATGCCGCCTCACAGCAGGCACGTAGCTCAGTTGGTTAGAGCACCACCTTGACATGGTGGGGGTCGTTGGTTCGAGTCCAATCGCGCCTACCAAACAAAATCCGCTCTGCTGGGCGGTCTAGAAGGGCTCACCGAAAGGTGGGCCCTTTTTTGTTGTCTGCGATTTGCAAATCCTCCTCTAGGGCGCCAGCTGGACTTCACGTTCGGTCGATTTCAGGGCGTTCGAGATTCCATGCCTGGCCTATTGATCCACTGCGAGTCGTACTTCACCGTTTTGCGGTCCTTGCTGAATGGCGTGCGCAAGTCTTCGTCGTGCCCCCGCCCACGGTCGAATGTCTGCATCGTCGGGTCAGGCGGTTTGCCGCTCGTCGCGAGCGCCCTTTGAAAAGATGTGGATATTGAATAGGTTACGAGTGTTACTAACCAACCGGTTATCAAAAAAACGTTGTTACTGTCCGTGGAATTAAGTAACATTCGCCCCGCGTTCACCACCACGGTTTATGCATTTTTAAATCCCAAGCTTCCATCAGCTGCTTGGGATTTTTTTTGCCTGCAATTTGGCTTTTGCCGCTCTATTTTTCCGCTCGATACCCTGTAATTGCCGGGCGATTGCTCGCAAGCGAATCCCTGCTTTTTCGACTACTACTGACTGGCCGATTTTCAACTCATTTGGATGGGGGTGTATCGATGCTGGCTCACTGGTTTCTTGCAGCTATTCATCTACTGGCTTATGCCTTGGGTTTTTGGGCGGTTCTGACTCGAGGGACGGCATTCAGTCGCCTCGATGCCGGCGCAGGTGAGGCCAGGCGTGTTTTACTTGCCGATAATCTCTGGGGGATCTCTGCGCTGATTCTGCTGGTGACAGGCGGGATGCGGGCTTTTGGTGGCTTTGAAAAAGGCACTGACTATTATCTTCATCAGCCGCTGTTTCATCTGAAGATGACGCTGTTTGTGCTGATCCTGATTGTAGAGCTCGGCCCGATGATCACGTTGATCAAGTGGCGGATCGCGTCCGCACGCGGCGCAGTCATCGATACCGGGCGCGCAAAGCTGTACGCGCGAATCAGTCATGTCGAGGCGTTGTTGCTGGTACTGATAATGGTGGCGGCCACAGGGATGGCGCGTGGAGTGACATTTGGTTAGGAAGGCGAATTCTCTGCGCTCTATCGGAAATGTCCGACAGCCAGCTTCGGGGATGGCAGGTAGTATCCGGCAGCAGGAGGGGGGTGTGAAGGGGAGGGGTGTGTCAGGCGCCGTACCCAGCGAAGTGGGAAGCGGATGGCAAAACGGCGCGTGAATCTCTAGCCAGTCATTCCACGAGGTAAACGGACTGGCTACTGACTGCGAGGCGGCTCAGGGAGTTTGTGGCTTGTCCGGGGCGGTCAGGCCAGCCTGAATGCGCTGGTAAATCTCTTCACGGTGCACTGCAACGTTTTTCGGAGCGTTGATACCAATGCGGACCTGTTGGCCGCTAACGCCCAGAATGGTGATAGTGATGTCATCACCGATGTTTATGCTTTCACCGACTTTGCGGGTGAGTATCAGCATGGTCTTCTCCTTGATTGCTTTGTAGGGCACCTGATTCAGACAGTGCAGAGGTCGGTGGTACGTATAGATTAGTGCGAAGTCTCACGGTTTGGGTGCCTCTTTCTGACGCGCAGAAGCGGCATTAATTCCCAGGGCGTAACTATACAGAGGCTGCAACCATCAATCTCGTTGTTTTGTGCCCAATTTGCGGGCCTCGCGAAGTATTTATGAATGATAAGATCGCGGCTTTGAGAATTTCGAGGAAAGTGTTGTGCGCAAATTGGTTTGGTTGGTCGCGGCTCTGGTATTGACTGGCTGTGGTGAAGGCAAGAATGCAGACGCAGCAAAACCACAATCGGCTGTAGTGACGGCGCCTGCTGCGGCCGCACCACAATGGGATCTCGAAGTGCGCGGCGAGACCCCGCAGGCTATCAGCGACCTGAGCGGCTGGTTGATTGAGCACGCCTTCGTGCCTACGGTGATCAAGGACAGCAGTGGCAAAGCGCGAATTCTGATTGGTCCTTTCAACTCGCAAGCCGAAGCTGAGGCCCGAAAAGTACAAGTGGATGCTGCTCTGGTGAAAGCCAAGAAGCAGAATATTGAATCGGTGGTGGTTGAGCACCCGCTCACGCCGTAAATGCTGCATTTCAGCGGAGCGACCTAAAGGACCTCGGACGTGGCTCGTCTTTTACGAGTCAGTCACGATTTTTCCGAAGGAGCTCCGCATGGCCTCCGCCAATCCTTACCAGCTGTTCGACGTTATCCTGCATCGCAAAACCTTGCTCAGCCCGCACATGATGCGGATCACGCTGGCCAGTCCTGCTGTTAGAGAAATGGCCACCTGGGCGCCGGATCAAAGGGTGAAACTGTTTTTTCCTGCGGCTGATGGATCGCCTGCCAGGCTTGCTCAGAGCGAGGGTTGGTACAACCGCTTCAAGGCAATGATTGCCGATCGGCGTCCGGCGATGCGCACCTACACCATTCGTCATTTGCGTGCCGAACAAGGCGAAGTGGATATTGATTTCGTTCTGCATGGCGAAACCGGACCGGCTTCGCGTTGGGCGCTTCGGGCGCAGCCCGGTGATTCGATGCAGATTCTCGCACCGGATCGCCGCTTTTCCGCACAAGACGCCGGAGGATTCGAATGGAAGCCACCGCAGATCCTCAAGCAGGTTCTGCTGGTCGCCGACGGCACCGCGCTACCTGCGGCCATGGGCATTCTCGATGAGTTGGCCGCTATGGCTGAACCTCCCCTGACACAGGCGTTTTTCGAAGTCGACAGTGTCGAAGATATGCTGGCAGTTCCCGATTGGGCCGGGCTGACGGTGCAGTGGCTGATCCGGGATCAGGCCAGTGCCGGTATGTTGATGGTGGCGGCAGTACAGAAAGCCGTTCCACCCATTCATGCCTCGTCCATCGTCCAGGCTGTCGAGTTGGCCGAGGTCGATATCGACAAAGAGATTCTTTGGGAAATCGCCGATACAGCCAGTGAGGGTTTCTATGGCTGGATCGCTGGAGAAAGCGCCGCGGTGATGAGCCTGCGCAGGTACCTGATCAAAGAGTGCGGGATCCCGAGGGAGTCGCTCAACCTGATGGGTTACTGGCGTTACAACAAGGCGGGCAGCTAACCACAAAAAAGGCCTCGGACATGACGTTCGAGGCCTTTTATTTTTAGTGGTCGATCAACCGCAGGCTTTCATATTCACCGGGCCGACAAATTCATTGCCGCGCCCCATCACGCACGCCACGCTCTGATTGCGCTGACGCTCCCAGTCCTGCACCGGGTAGGTCTTATCCCACGCCTCGTACAGTTGTCGATCCTGTTTCGACAGGCGCAAGCCGTATTGCTTGCTCATGTAGAAGTAAGTGCGGGCGATCATGCCGCGAATCGACGGGCGAGGCATGACCTTCTTCGCCTTGAAGTCGACCTGGGTCAGGCACGAACCGTACTGCCCGGATTGCACCGGCAGCCAACCGTAACTGAAGTTGCTGCGGTCGCCATTGACCTCGCCAATACTCGGCACCAGGTTATGCAGATCGGCTTCAGCCTTTTGATAGCTTGGGTCGTAACGCGTGCAGTTCTTGCGTCCACCTGCCTGCCAGCACTGACGCTGATGACCGAACTGCCAGGCCGGCACGATGTGTTCCCATTCAATGCGTGACGCACGCTTGGCATTCTTGCGCGGTACGTAACCGCACGCCTTCAGATCCACCTTGTTGCCGGTGTACTTGCACCCGCAATAAAACTCTGTGGACTGCGGCGCATAAAGCTTCCATGCGACCTTCTTGGCTTCGGTAAAGGTGCGGGGTGCGCCAGCCTGGGCACCCATGGCGATAAACAAAAGCAGCAAAGCAAAACAGCGGACACTCATTGAATCAATCTTCCTTCGGTACAACCCAAAAAATCTGCACGCCACCGTCGTCGCGATAGGCGAGGGTGACGTTGTCGTTCTCGTCGATTTCCTCAAGCAGACGCTCCCAGTCGTCCATCGGCTCGTCCGGCAAACGGAAGATCAGTGCGGCTTTGGCTTTTTGGGCGGTCGGGGAATTGATGATTTTCTGAACGCGCATGCCCATGCGTTCGTAAGCGTCAGGAGCATCAGGGGAGGTGGCCACGAGGTTATCCTTATTAAGCTGTACGTGCATACAGTATTTAACTGTAAGCATTTTCGCAACTGCTTAAAATTCAAGAAAATCCTCTGACAGCGGTTTTCGGATTTTGGTGTAGGTCGTGTCGAGTTTTTTGTAGGAAAAATGCGAGAGTGTTGTAAGCGACGCACTACCCACCTGTTGGGCGAGTAGTGCGCAGGTTGCCCGATCGAGAATTGATCGGGCGAAGGTCAATCAGTATTCCCAGAACATCCGTTGCAGCTCTTTACTGTCGTTGGTCTTGGTCAGCGCGACCATTGCCAGGATGCGGGCTTTTTGCGGGTTGAGGTCGTGAGCGACTACCCAGTCGTATTTATCATCCGGTTGTTCGGCGTTACGCAAAACGAAACCGCCAGCATTGACGTGGGACGAACGAATGATTTGTACGCCATCCTTGCGCAGTGCTTGCAGGGCTGGAACCACGCGGGAGGAGACCGAGCCGTTACCGGTGCCGGCATGGATAATGGCCTTGGCACCGGACTGGGCCAGAGCCTTGTAGGCTGTATCGCTAACGTTGCCGTAGGAATAAGCGATTTCTACGTCAGGAAGGCTCTTGATATTTTTGATGTCGAATTCCGAATCCATGGTGTGACGCTTGGCTGGCAAGCGGAACCAGTAGGATTTGCCTTCGACCACCATGCCCAGTGGGCCCCAGGCACTTTTGAAGGCCTCGGTCTTGATGTTGATCATCTTGCTGACGTCACGACCGGACTGGATTTCATCGTTCATGGTCACCAGTACGCCTTTGCCATGCGCTTCTTTGCTGCTGGCCACGGCCACGGCGTTGTACAGGTTAAGCATGCCATCGGCGGACATGGCGGTGCCCGGACGCATCGAGCCGACGACGATGATCGGCTTGTCGGTTTTTTCCACCAGGTTGAGGAAGTAAGCGGTTTCTTCCAGGGTGTCGGTGCCGTGGGTAATGACGATGCCGTCGACGTCTTTGCTGTCAGCCAACTCGGCCACGCGGCGACCCAGTTGCAGCAGGTTTTCGTTGGTGATGCTCTCCGAGGCAATCTGCATGACCTGCTCGCCACGCACGTTCGCCAGTTTGCTCAGTTCGGGAATGCCGGCGATCAATTGTTCGACACCCACCTTGGCCGCCTGGTAGGTGGCGCTGTTGGCGGCGCTCGCGCCAGCACCGGCAATGGTGCCGCCCGTAGCAAGTACCACGACGTTAGCGAGCTTGGTCTGGGTTTCGACTTCTTTTGCCTGAAGGGCGGTAGGCAGGAGCAGGAGGAGGGCCAAAGCGCCCGGAACCAAAGTGTTGAAAGCAGATTTCATTATTTTTCTCTCTAGTAGTGAGACGGTGCTGATGCAGGTTCATCTAGATGCACCCCAAGCCGATCTGGATGCCCGGAGTGCGGTGAAGGGAGCAGGATTTGTACCACCCGTACTTTGCCTCAGGGAAATGTTTAACTTGATGATTTACATCAAGATTTTATGAGCTGGAGAATCGCGGGGTGAATCGTTTATCCGGGTTTCCGAACAACGGACGCTTTCGCGTTCGGCTCTCCGAAAGGGACTACTGCTTTTGTCGAGTGATTCGGGTTGCCGGTTTCGGTTTTTCTGCTAAAGAAACCCTCGCGCGGGCCGATGGGTGTTCAAGGAAACTGAATTTTAGGGAGTTCACATGTCACTGACGGTCGGTTTTTCAAATCCTGGCGCAGTCACGATCGGCGGCAAAACCGCAGCGACCATCAATGCAATGAGCGAGGCGGAAGCGGATGCTTCCACCGAGGCGCTGGGCACTGAGAAAGATGAGAGCAATCAGGTCAGAACCGGTGGCGCTGCGCAAGAAGACAGCAAGGCTGAAAGTGGCAGCAACCTGAGCGTTACCGTCAAGATGCTGCTCAAGCGCATGCAGGAATTGCAAAAGCAGCTTCAGGAGCAGCAACAGCAACTGGCTGCGGCACAAGCTGAAACCTATCCGACGCCCGAGGCGAAGTCGCAGGCGGTTATGTCGATTCAGGGGCAGATCGCGCAAACCAGCGCCGCGATGGCAGAAGTAGCGGGTGCATTGGTCAAGGAAATGTCCAAGAGTTCCACTAGCGGCAATTTGGTCAGCACCACGGTATAAGCAGCGCAAGGGCGAGTCGGACGATTCGCCCTACAACAAGTGACGATTTCTGATTGTTGACAAATGTCGGCTGGATTCGCATAGTTCGGTCTACGCAAACGTTTGCGCGGCTCTCTCGGCATTGTATGGCCCGGAAGAAAGCGAGTTAGCTTACGCCAGCGCAAGCGTTGCTCACAATAATCATAAGATCGGAGTGAACCCATGAAGCTGCCATTCGCTGGACGTCTTCTTGCTGTCGCTATGCTGGCTGCCACAGCCGCCGCACTACCTGTCTCCTCGGCATTCGCCGAATCCGCCGAAAAACCTAAAGTCGCGCTGGTCATGAAGTCTCTGGCCAACGAATTCTTCCTGACCATGGAAGATGGCGCCAAGGCCTACCAGAAAGAACACTCCGCCGATTTCGACCTGATCTCCAACGGCATCAAGGATGAAACCGATACTGCTGGCCAGACCCGCATCGTCGAGCAGATGATTTTGGCCAAGGTTAATGCACTGGTGATCGCGCCTTCCGATTCCAAGGCCATGGTGCCGGTGATCAAGAAAGCCGTCGATGCCGGCATCACCGTGATCAACATCGACAATCAGCTCGATCCGGCCATCGTCAAAAGCAAAAATATCAGTGTGCCCTTCGTAGGCCCGGACAATCGCAAAGGCGCACGTCTGGTCGGTGAATATCTGGCCAAGCAGCTCAAGGCCGGAGACGAAGTCGGCATCATTGAAGGCGTGTCCACCACGACCAACGCCCAGCAGCGCACCGCTGGCTTCAAGGATGCGATGGACGCTGCGCAGATCAAGATCGTTTCCCTGCAGTCCGGTGACTGGGAAATCGACAAGGGCAACAAGGTTGCCGCGTCGATCCTCAGCGAGTACCCGGATGTCAAGGCATTGCTGGCCGGCAACGACAGCATGGCTGTAGGTGCGGTTTCCGCAGTGCGTGCCGCTGGCAAGGCCGGTCAGGTTCAGGTCGTCGGTTACGACAACATCAATGCCATCAAGCCCATGTTGAAGGACGGTCGCGTGTTGGCCACGGCTGACCAGTTCGCTGCGAAGCAGGCAGTGTTCGGCATCGAAACCGCGCTGAAAATCATCAAGGGCGAGAAAGTCGACAGCGGCGCCAACGGCGTGATCGAAACACCGGTCGAGCTGGTCACCAAGTAAGTCTTCTGGCGACACAACGGCGCTCGTCCGTCCGGGCGAGCGCATGGAGAGTTTTTTATGTCAGTTTCCGCCCCGAACGCTGTCCTCTCGGTCAGCGGTATCGGTAAGACCTATGCGCAACCGGTGCTCACCGGCATCGATCTGACGCTGATGCGCGGTGAAGTACTGGCGCTGACCGGCGAGAATGGTGCCGGCAAAAGTACCCTGTCGAAGATCATTGGCGGACTGGTCACCCCGACCACCGGCCAGATGCAATTCCAGGGCAAGGACTATCGACCGGGCAGTCGCACCCAGGCTGAAGACCTCGGTGTGCGTATGGTCATGCAAGAACTCAATCTGTTGCCGACATTGTCGGTGGCGGAGAATCTGTTTCTCGACAACCTGCCGAGCAACGGTGGCTGGATCAGCCGCAAGCAGTTACGCAAAGCGGCGATCGAAGCCATGGCGCAAGTCGGTCTCGACGCAATTGATCCGGATACGCTGGTCGGCGAGTTGGGTATCGGGCATCAGCAGATGGTCGAAATCGCCCGCAACCTGATCGGCGATTGCCATGTGCTGATTCTCGATGAGCCGACCGCGATGCTTACGGCGCGTGAAGTCGAAATGCTCTTTGAGCAGATCACTCGCTTGCAGGCGCGCGGCGTTTCGATCATCTACATTTCCCACCGTCTCGAAGAGCTGGCCCGAGTCGCACAGCGCATTGCCGTGCTGCGTGACGGCAATCTGGTTTGCGTCGAGCCGATGGCCAATTACAACAGCGAGCAACTGGTTACGCTGATGGTTGGTCGTGAACTCGGCGAGCATATCGACATGGGCCCGCGCAAGATCGGTGCTCCGGCGCTGACTGTCACGGGTTTGACTCGCTCCGACAAAGTGCGCGATGTCTCCTTCGAAGTGCGTGCCGGCGAGATTTTCGGGATTTCCGGACTGATCGGGGCAGGCCGCACAGAGTTGCTGCGCTTGATCTTCGGTGCAGACACCGCCGACAGCGGCACCATCGCCCTCGGCTCGCCAGCCAAAGTCGTCAGTGTGCGCTCGCCAGTCGATGCCGTACGCAACGGCATCGCGTTGATTACCGAGGATCGCAAGGGTGAAGGCCTGCTGCTGAGTCAGTCGATCAGTGCCAACATCGCGCTCGGCAACATGCCGGAGATTTCCAGTGGCGGTGTCGTCAATAGCGGCGACGAGACAGCTCTGGCGCAGCGTCAGATCGACGCCATGCGCATCCGCAGTTCAAGTCCGACACAACTGGTTTCAGAGTTGTCCGGCGGCAACCAGCAGAAGGTTGTGATCGGCCGCTGGCTGGAGCGCGACTGTTCGGTGCTGCTGTTCGACGAGCCGACCCGCGGCATCGACGTCGGCGCCAAATTCGACATTTATGCCCTGCTTGGCGAACTGACTCGCCAGGGCAAAGCGCTGGTAGTGGTCTCCAGTGACTTGCGCGAGCTGATGCTGATCTGCGACCGGATCGGCGTTTTGTCGGCAGGGCGCTTGATCGACACTTTCGAGCGAGACAGCTGGACCCAGGATGATTTGCTTGCCGCCGCGTTCGCCGGCTACCAAAAACGTGATGCGTTGCTCAACGAAGCGGCGCCTAGGGATCTCCCATGAAAACTGCATCTCCTGCCGGCAAACGTAGTGGCAACTTCTATGGTCTGGGCACTTATCTGGGCCTGGCCGGTGCCTTGCTGGCGATGATTGCGCTGTTCTCGGTCTTGAGCAGCCACTTTCTGTCCTATAACACCTTCAGCACCCTGGCCAACCAGATTCCTGACCTGATGGTACTGGCCGTCGGCATGACCTTCGTGTTGATCATCGGCGGCATCGACCTGTCGGTGGGTTCGGTACTGGCACTGGCCGCTTCGACGGTCAGCGTCGCCATTCTCGGTTGGGGCTGGGGCGTGTTGCCGTCAGCGTTGCTCGGCATGGCCGTGGCGGCACTGGCCGGTACTGTCACCGGTTCGATCACTGTGGCGTGGCGGATTCCATCGTTCATCGTCTCTCTGGGTGTGCTGGAAATGGCTCGGGGTCTGGCGTATCAGATGACCGGATCGCGCACCGCGTACATCGGTGATTCGTTCGCCTGGCTGTCGAACCCGATCGCGTTCGGCATCTCGCCGTCGTTCATCATTGCCTTGCTGGTGATCATCATTGCTCAAGCGGTTTTGACTCGCACCGTATTCGGTCGCTACCTGATCGGCATCGGTACCAACGAAGAGGCGGTGCGGCTCGCGGGGATCAATCCGAAACCCTACAAGATTCTGGTGTTCAGCTTGATGGGCCTGCTGGCCGGCATCGCCGCGCTGTTTCAGATTTCCCGTCTGGAAGCCGCTGACCCGAACGCCGGCTCCGGTCTGGAGCTGCAAGTGATCGCCGCAGTGGTGATCGGCGGTACCAGCCTGATGGGCGGACGCGGTTCGGTGATCAGCACGTTCTTCGGCGTATTGATCATCTCGGTACTGGCGGCGGGTCTGGCGCAGATCGGCGCGACCGAGCCGACCAAACGTATCATTACCGGTGCGGTGATTGTGATCGCGGTAGTGCTTGATACTTATCGCAGTCAGCGCGCCAGTCGCCGGGGCTAAGACATGGCAACGATCAAGGATGTGGCAGCCCTCGCGGGAATTTCCTACACGACGGTGTCGCATGTGGTGAACAACACCCGGCCGGTCAGTCAGGAAGTGCGGCTGAAAGTCGAGGCGGCGATCAAGAGCCTCGACTATGTGCCGAGTGCTGTGGCGCGCTCGCTGAAGGCCAAGACCACTGCAACCATCGGCCTGCTGGTGCCGAACAGTCTGAACCCGTACTTCGCCGAGTTGGCGCGGGGCATCGAGGATTACTGCGAGCGTAATGGCTACTGCGTGATCCTTTGCAACTCCGACGACAACCCCGACAAGCAGCGCAGCTATTTGCGCGTATTGCTGGAGAAGCGCATCGACGGTCTGATCGTTGCTTCCGCAGGTGGTGACAGCGGTCTGGCGCAAGGGCTGGCCGGGGTGAAAACGCCGATGGTCATCGTCGACCGTGGTCTGGACGGTGTCGACGCCGATCTGGTGCGTATCGACCACGAATACGGCGCCTACCTCGCCACCCGGCACTTGCTGGAATTGGGCCACCGCGACATTGCCACTATTGGCGGTCCGGCCAGTACCAGTGTGGCGCAGATGCGTCTGGCCGGATATTGCCGGGCGCTGAAAGAGGCGGGCGTTGAAGTCCGCCAGGAGCGCATGCTGGAAAGTGATTTCACCAGTACTGGCGGTTACAACGCGGCAGCGACGCTGCTTGAAAGCAATCCGCCCAGCGCGATTTTTGCCGGTAACGACATGATCGGCATCGGCGTGCTGCGCGCTGCAGCGGAGCGCAATGTTCGCGTGCCGAGCGAGCTGTCGGTGATCGGTTTCGACGATATCCAGATGAGTCGTTACGTGTATCCGGCATTGACCACTGTCGGGCAGTCGATCCTGCAACTGGGTGAGATGGCCGCTGAAGTGTTGCTGCGACGGATCGCTACGCCGAACCTGGGCACTGATCAGCGAATCGTGACCCCGAGTATTGTCTTGCGCGAATCGACTGCACCGTTGTCCGGCGTGTTCACCGAATACCGCTGAAACCGAATTGACGAGTAATGATGTATGCCAGTAAATGTAGTGGTAATAGGCAGCCTGAACATGGATCTGGTGACCCGGGCGCCGCGGCTGCCGGTAGGCGGTGAAACGCTGATCGGTCATTCCTTTGCCACGGTTTCCGGTGGCAAGGGCGCCAATCAGGCGGTGGCCGCCGCGCGTTTGGGCGCACAGGTGGCAATGGTCGGCTGCGTTGGCAATGATGACTATGGTGTGCAATTGCGTGACGCCTTGTTGGCCGAGCAGATCGATTGTCAGGCCGTCAGCACAGTCGCTGATTCCAGCGGCGTTGCGCTGATTGTGGTCGATGACAACAGTCAGAACGCCATTGTCATCGTCGCCGGCGCCAACGGCGCAATGACGCCCGCAGTGATCGACCGGTTTGATGCGGTGCTGCAAGCCGCCGACGTGATTATCTGCCAGCTCGAAATTCCCGATGCCACGGTGGGGCATGCGCTCAGGCGTGCGCGTGCACTGGGCAAAATCGTCATCCTCAATCCGGCCCCGGCCAGTCGTGCACTGCCGGCAGACTGGTTTGCCGCGATCGATTATCTGATCCCCAACGAGAGCGAGGCGACCGTGTTGAGCGGATTGCCGGTGGACTCGCTGGAAAGTGCAGAAAATGCCGCCAGTCAATTGATCACCATGGGGGCGGGTAAAGTCATCATTACCCTTGGTGCTCAAGGTTCGCTGTTCGCTAACGGCCAGAGCTTTGAGCATTTCCCGGCGCCGAAAGTGAAGGCTGTCGACACCACCGCCGCCGGAGACACGTTTGTCGGTGGCTTTGCCGCGGCGCTGGCCAATGGTAAATCCGAGGCTGAGGCGATTCGCTACGGACAGATTGCCGCCGCGCTGTCGGTAACCCGCGCCGGTGCACAACCGTCCATTCCAACCCAATCCGACGTACAGGCCTTTAAACCCGCATGAAAAAGACTCCTCTGCTCAACGTCGCCTTGTCGCGGCTGATCGCATCCCTGGGCCATGGCGACATGGTGGTTATTGGTGATGCCGGGCTGCCAGTGCCGCCGGGCGTCGAGCTGATTGATCTGGCGCTGACCCACGGTGTGCCGGATTTCGTCAGCACCCTGAAGGTCGTGCTCAGCGAGATGCAGGTGGAAAGCCATGCGCTGGCCAAGGAAATTTTCGACAAGCAACCGACAGCGCTGATCACGCTGGACGCGTTGAACGAAGAGGGCGCTTTGGGCCGTCGCGATCTGCTCAGTCATGAGCAATTCAAGGTGCTCAGCCGACAGGCTCGGGCGATTGTTCGTACAGGCGAATGCCAGCCGTACTGCAATATCGTGCTGGTCGCTGGAGTCACCTTTTAACTTTTGATTTCACAAGCACAAGGAATGCGCCATGCAACGCTATGCTCAGAAACTGCACCAACTGCTCCGGAGTCTGCTGCTTTTGTCCGTTATCTCTGCCACCGGCGCTCATGCGGCGGAAAAAATCGACCTGATCATCGACACCGACCCGGGTGCCGACGACGTGGTCGCTTTGCTGTTCGCGCTGGCCTCGCCGGACGAACTGAACATTCGCGCGCTGACCACCGTGGCCGGCAATGTGCGCCTCGACAAGACTTCGCGTAACGCACGACTGGCTCGCGAGTGGGCAGGCCGCGAAGACGTACCGGTTTATGCTGGTGCGCCGAAGCCGCTGATGCGCACGCCGATCTATGCCGAGAACATCCATGGCAAGGAAGGCCTGTCGGGTGTCACCGTGCACGAACCGAAAAAGGGTCTGGCTGAAGGCAATGCCGTCAACTATCTGATCGATACCCTGAAAAAAGCCAAGCCGCATAGCATCACCATCGCCATGCTCGGCCCACAGACCAATCTGGCGCTGGCGCTGATCCAGGAGCCTGAAATCGTTCAGGGCATCAAGGAAGTGGTGATCATGGGTGGTGCGCACTTCAACGGTGGCAACATCACTCCGGTGGCTGAGTTCAACCTGTTCGCTGACCCGCAAGCGGCTGAAGTCGTGCTGAAAAGCGGCGTGAAACTGACTTACCTGCCGCTGGACGTGACCCACAAGATTCTCACCAGTGACGCGCGCCTGAAACAGATCGCTGCGCTGAACAACAACGCGAGCAAGATTGTCGGCGACATTCTCAACGAGTACATCAAGGGCGACATGGAGCACTACGGTATTCCGGGTGGCCCGGTGCATGACGCGACCGTCGTGGCTTACCTGCTCAAGCCGGAGCTGTTCACCGGCCGTTCGGTAAATGTCGTTGTCGATAGCCGTGAAGGGCCGACTTTCGGCCAGACCATTGTCGATTGGTACGACGGCCTGAAGGCACCCAAGAACGCCTTTTGGGTAGAAAACGGCGACGCGCAAGGCTTCTTTGACTTGCTGACCGAGCGCCTGAAACGCCTGAAGTAAATCATTCGCCCGCAGGTGCCAGCCTGCGGGTTTTACACCCTCTCAGTGTTCTCGGCTTGTTCGGTCGGGTAGCGCTCGAAAATCTGCTTTATGAATTGCTTGGCCGCTTCTGTGCCCAGTTCCTTGACCAAAAGATCGATACCAATCAGCGCCAGTTCTTCGGTGGTGCCCGGGCTGTAAGAGCTGTGTCCGTCTGCCCATTTGGCGTTAATGGCGGCGTCGATGCTGATGGTGGTCATGAGAGCGCTCGAAAAGTCGGAAGATCCTGGATTCGAGTTAACCATTTTGTCGGGCGTTTGGCACTGCGACTTAGGCATGAGCGGAGTGCTATGCGACACTTGGTCTTTCAAGGCTTTTCAAGGATCGTGCTGTGCAGATCGATTTGAACACCCCTGACGGCCTCACGCTCGACGCAGTGCGCCAGTTGCTCGCCTCGGCCAGTGATGACGAGCACACGCAACTTCGTGTGACCAAGGGCGGTATCGCTTACATTTCTTCCGGCGTTACCGGTGGGCAGGATATCGACGGTTTGCTGTTTCGCCTGGAAACCTGGGCCAAGGGCTCGGGCTACGTGGGCAACGTCGCGGCCAGTGACGAGGTGTGGGTGATGCAGATTTTCAACGCGCTGAAGGATAACTGGCCGAATCCACCGTATGACTACATCGACGTCTACTGAGCGCCGTTAATATTCAGTCACGATTGATTGATGAAGTCACGCATGCCGCTCAGGCACACTCGGCGTTTTTCCAATCGTGCGGCAGGGTGATGGCCTTGGCTGTGAAACCAAACGCCGGAATGACGGTCGCACGATCTCAGCTTAACCATTTTGACAACAAGGAGGCTTCATGCCTTTGAAGTTCGCGACACTGGGTGCACTTTTGGCCGCTGCCATGTTGGCCGGTTGCAGCACGACCTCCAGCGAGTCGGCAAAGGATCCAGTGGCAGCCGAATCCGGTCACAGTCGCTGTGAAGCAACGGCGGCGGAATTCGCCATTGGCAAGAAAGCTTCACCAGAGCTTCTGGAGCAGGCGCGCAACAAAGCCGGGGCGCAGAATGCTCGTTTCCTCAAGCCGAATGACATGATCACGCTCGAGTACCGTTCTGATCGCCTGAATCTGAACACCGACAACAATCTGGTGATCACTCGCGTCAACTGCGGCTAATCAGACAGCGCTTTTGTTGCAGGCATAAAAAACCCCGTCACATGGACGGGGTTTTTTTAGTGCGCCGAGAAATTACTCTGGGCGAACCTGTGCAGCTTGCATACCCTTTTGGCCTTTCTCAGCCACGAAAGAGACGGTCTGGCCTTCTTTCAGGCTTTTGAAACCGTCGGATTCGATAGCTTTGAAGTGTACGAACAGGTCGTCACCGCCACCTTGAGGAGTGATGAAGCCGAAGCCTTTTTCATCGTTGAACCACTTAACGGTGCCGGTTTGGCGATTAGACATGGTGTATCTCCAAGAAACATATATTTTTCAGTACTGTGCTGCTCAGGCCAACTGGGCACACCCGGGTATCATAGTCGAAATGTTCGCTTTGGTAGCCCCCCGGGCGTGCTGTTTGCCAATCAGTCGTGTTTTCTTTACTGCCTGTTTCAGCTGAAAGCCCCGGTTTACAAGGCTTTGAGCGGAACGTAAAAACGATAAAAAAACCTGTAAAACCTGCATAAATCGTCTGAAAAGGCTCAAAATCAGCCCGTTTCAGGGGCGCTGAGCCGACTCAGAAGGCTTTTTCAATCACTTTTTCGCCGGTGTATTTGCCTTGCATTTGGCAATTTGGCCCAGTGCTTTCTGCTGCAGTTCAGGGGTGGCCTTGTTGTCCATCAGGGACTGAATATCGGCTGCAGGATAAGTCTTGATTGCATCAGCGCCACAAGCACAGTGCGATTTGGCCGCAGCCGCGCCGATTTGCGGAGTCGCCGCCTGGGTGCACTGCGCCATGTACTTCTCACGCTCGCCCTTCGGCCAGTCGGCGTGGGCGCTCAGCGGCAGCAGCATAACGATAGGGGCGACGACGGCGAACAGGGTATTCAGACGCATGCGAGGATGCTCCTTGTGGGTCAATGTCTTGTTATCTGAGGGCTGAAGGCGCCATCAAGTTCAGCACTCTGGCACAAAAACAGACGATTTGCCTTGTGATCAAACAGAGGCATAAGTGACCGCTCATCTGTGCTAGCATGCCGGGCTCAAGCGTTCTCAGGCTCCGGATGACCTACAGTCCCGGCAGCGGTCGACGTGCGAATATTTCGATTTGAATCCCAGTCACTCTGGTTCGGTTTTCCGGTTGGCCGCAAGGCTCCTGCCGCTGTAAGGCAGGCGTTCGTCATTGAATGGCCTGGATCGGATCTTGTACTGGCTCATCCCAACCCACGTGACCTTTGGTAGGGGTCACCACTAGGAGAGGAGGCGCCATGCCAACTATTACTCTTCCCGACGGCAGTCAACGCTCATTCGATCACCCGGTTTCCGTAGCCGAGGTCGCCGCATCCATTGGTGCCGGTCTGGCCAAAGCCACTCTGGCCGGCAAGGTCAATGGCCAACTGGTCGACGCCAGCGACATCATCAGCAGCGACGCGACCCTGCAAATCATCACGCCTAAGGATGAAGAGGGGCTGGAGATCATTCGCCACTCTTGCGCTCACCTGGTTGGCCACGCGGTCAAGCAGTTGTACCCGACTGCGAAAATGGTCATCGGCCCGGTCATCGACGAAGGCTTCTATTACGACATCGCCTTCGAACGTCCTTTCACTCCGGACGACATGGCCGCTATCGAACAGCGCATGCAGCAGCTGATCGAGAAGGATTACGACGTCATCAAGAAAGTCACTCCGCGCGCCGAAGTGATCGAAGTGTTCAAGGCTCGTGGCGAAGACTACAAGCTGCGCTTGGTCGAGGACATGCCGAACGAACAGGCCATGGGCCTGTACTATCACGAAGAATACGTCGACATGTGCCGCGGCCCGCACGTGCCGAACACGCGCTTCCTGAAATCCTTCAAGCTGACCAAGCTGTCCGGTGCCTACTGGCGCGGCGACGCCAAGAACGAGCAATTGCAGCGCGTTTACGGCACCGCCTGGGCAGACAAGAAACAACTGGCGGCTTACATCCAGCGCATCGAAGAAGCTGAAAAGCGCGATCACCGCAAGATCGGCAAGCGTCTGGGTCTGTTTCACACCCAGGAAGAATCTCCGGGCATGGTGTTCTGGCACCCGAACGGCTGGACTCTGTACCAGGTGCTCGAGCAGTACATGCGCAAGATCCAGCGCGACAACGGCTATCTTGAGATCAAGACGCCGCAAGTCGTTGACCGCAGCCTGTGGGAGAAATCCGGGCACTGGGCCAACTACGCCGACAACATGTTCACCACGCAGTCGGAAAACCGCGACTACGCTATCAAGCCGATGAACTGCCCGTGCCATGTGCAGGTGTTCAACCAAGGCCTGAAGAGCTACCGCGAGCTGCCGATGCGTCTGGCCGAGTTCGGTGCTTGCCACCGTAACGAGCCGTCGGGTGCGCTGCACGGCATCATGCGCGTGCGTGCGTTCACTCAGGACGACGCCCACATCTTCTGCACCGAAGAGCAGATGCAGGCGGAATCCGCTGCGTTCATCAAGCTGACCATGGACGTTTACCGCGACTTCGGTTTTACCGATGTCGAGATGAAACTGTCCACTCGTCCGGAAAAACGCGTCGGTTCCGACGAACTGTGGGATCGCGCTGAAGCTGCATTGGCTGCAGCCCTTGATTCTGCGGGCCTGCCGTACGATCTGCAGCCGGGCGAAGGTGCGTTCTATGGTCCGAAGATCGAGTTCTCGCTGAAAGACTGCCTCGGTCGGGTCTGGCAATGTGGTACTCTGCAGCTCGATTTTAACCTGCCTGTCCGTTTGGGCGCTGAATACGTCTCTGAAGACAACAGCCGCAAACACCCAGTGATGCTGCACCGTGCGATTCTCGGCTCCTTCGAGCGTTTCGTCGGGATTCTGATCGAGCACTACGAAGGTGCGTTCCCTGCATGGCTCGCGCCAACGCAGGCGGTGATCATGAATATCACTGATAAACAGGCAGATTTTGTTGCAGAAGTTGAAAAAACTCTCAACGAAAGCGGATTTCGTGCCAAGTCCGACTTGAGAAATGAAAAGATCGGCTTTAAAATCCGCGAGCATACTTTGCTCAAGGTTCCCTATCTTTTGGTTATCGGAGATAAGGAAGTCGAGATGCAGACTGTCGCTGTGCGTACTCGTGAAGGTGCTGACCTGGGCTCGATGCCCGTCGCCCAGTTCGCTGAGTTTCTCGCGCAAGCGGTTTCCCGGCGTGGTCGCCCAGATTCGGAGTAATTATTATTAAGCGTGAAATGAGACAAGATAAACGAGCTGCACCGAAAGCCCCGATCAACGAGAATATCTCGGCACGCGAGGTTCGGTTAATTGGCGCTGATGGCGAGCAGATTGGCATCGTCTCGATTGATGAAGCGCTTCGTATTGCTGAAGAAGCAAAGCTTGATCTGGTAGAAATCTCCGCAGACGCAGTCCCACCGGTTTGCCGCGTGATGGACTACGGCAAGTCGATCTTCGAAAAGAAGAAGCAGATTGCTGCGGCGAAGAAAAACCAGAAGCAGATTCAGGTAAAAGAAATCAAGTTTCGTCCAGGGACGGAGGAAGGGGATTACCAGGTAAAACTGCGCAACCTGGTACGTTTCCTGAGTGATGGGGACAGGGCCAAGGTATCCTTGCGATTCCGCGGCCGTGAGATGGCCCACCAGGAGCTGGGGATGGAACTCCTCAAGCGGGTTGAAGCTGACCTGCTCGAGTACGGTTCGGTCGAACAGCATCCTAAGATGGAAGGACGCCAGCTGATCATGGTCATCGCCCCGAAAAAGAAGAAGTAATCAACAGGGCACGGCAGGCCTTCTGATTATGTTTATCAACTGAATGCGGAGTATCCGAACATGCCAAAAATGAAAACCAAAAGTGGTGCTGCTAAGCGGTTTCTGAAAACTGCTAACGGTATCAAGCACAAGCACGCTTTCAAGAGCCACATCCTGACTAAAATGTCGACCAAGCGTAAGCGTCAACTGCGCGGTAGCAGCTTGCTGCATCCGTCTGACGTGGCAAAAGTCGAGCGCATGCTGCGCCTTCGTTAATTTTAGTCAAGAATAGAGGAAGTAACTCATGGCTCGTGTAAAGCGTGGCGTCATTGCCCGTAAGCGTCACAAAAAAATTCTGAAACTTGCTAAAGGCTACTACGGCGCACGCTCCCGCGTATTCCGTGTTGCCAAGCAAGCGGTAATCAAGGCAGGCCAATACGCCTACCGTGACCGTCGTCAGAAAAAACGTCAGTTCCGCGCTCTGTGGATCGCTCGTATCAACGCTGGTGCTCGTGTTAACGGTCTGTCCTACAGCCGTTTCATCGCTGGCCTGAAAAAAGCGTCCATCGAGATCGACCGTAAGGTTCTGGCTGATCTGGCAGTGAACGAAAAAGCGGTGTTTGCTGCGATTGTCGAGAAAGCTAAAGCCACCTTGGCTTAAGTACCCCCGACAATCACCCGGCCTCACTTCCGTGGGGCCAGGTGGTAAACGTCTTAAATAGGGGAAGAGCCTTCAAGCTCTTCCCCTATTTTGTATCTGGAGTCTGTACATGGAAAACCTGGATGCGCTGGTCTCTCAAGCACTAGAGGCTGTGCAAAGCGCTGAAGATATCAATGCCCTGGAGCAAATCCGGGTTCAATACCTTGGCAAAAAGGGCGAATTGACTCAGGTGATGAAGACCCTGGGGAATCTGCCGGCCGAAGAGCGTCCGCAAGTCGGTGCGCTGATCAACGTTGCCAAGGAGCGTGTTACAGGCGTTCTCAATGCGCGCATGGCATTGTTTGAAGAAGCCGACCTGGCTGCCAAACTGTCTGCCGAATCCATCGACGTGACGTTGCCGGGCCGTGGCCAGACCTCCGGTGGTCTGCATCCGGTGACCCGGACTCTGGAGCGTGTTGAACAGTTTTTCACCCGCATCGGCTACGGCATTGCCGAAGGCCCTGAGGTCGAAGACGACTATCACAACTTCGAAGCGCTCAACATCCCAGGCCACCACCCGGCCCGGTCGATGCATGACACCTTCTATTTCAATGCCAACATGTTGCTGCGCACTCACACCTCGCCGGTACAGGTCCGCACCATGGAATCCAAGCAGCCGCCGATCCGCATCGTCTGCCCAGGCCGCGTGTATCGCAGCGACTCCGATATCACCCACTCGCCGATGTTCCACCAGGTCGAAGGCCTGCTGGTTGATCGCGACATCAATTTTGCCGATCTCAAAGGCACCATCGAAGAATTCCTGCGCGTGTTCTTCGAAAAAGAATTGGCCGTACGCTTCCGTCCTTCGTACTTCCCGTTCACCGAGCCATCCGCTGAAGTCGACATGGAATGCGTGATGTGCAGCGGCAAAGGCTGCCGTGTCTGCAAGCAGACTGGCTGGCTGGAAGTGATGGGCTGCGGCATGGTTCACCCGAACGTGCTGCGCATGTCCGGCATCGACCCGGAAGAGTTCTCGGGCTTTGCCTTCGGCATGGGCGTCGAGCGTCTGGCCATGCTCCGTTACGGCGTGAACGACTTGCGTCTGTTCTTCGACAACGACTTGCGGTTCCTCGCGCAATTTCGCTAGTCGTAACGAATTCTTAGGAGAGCAGGATGAAATTCAGTGAACAATGGCTGCGTGGCTGGGTTAGCCCGCAGGTAGATCGCGACGAGCTGGTTGCTCGTCTGTCGATGGCCGGTCTTGAGGTCGATAGCGTGACCCCGGCCGCCGGTGTATTCAGCGGCGTGGTGGTGGGCGAGGTGCTGAGCACCGAGCAACACCCTGATGCCGACAAGTTGCGCGTGTGCCAGGTCAGCAATGGTGTAGAGACCTTCCAGGTCGTGTGCGGTGCGCCAAACGTGCGTCCGGGTCTGAAGATTCCGTTCGCCATGATCGGTGCCGAACTGCCGGGTGACTTCAAGATCAAGAAGGCCAAGCTGCGTGGCGTCGAGTCGAACGGCATGCTGTGCTCGCAAGCCGAGCTGCAGATCGGTGAAGGCAACGACGGTCTGATGGAGCTGCCGGTCGATGCGCCGGTGGGCGAAGATTTCCGTGTGTACCTGGATCTGGAAGACGCCAGCATCGAGGTCGACCTGACCCCGAACCGTGGCGACTGCCTGTCCCTGGCCGGACTGGCCCGTGAAGTTGGCGCGCTGTACGACGCGCCGGTTACCCGTCCGGTGGTCATGGCCATTCCTGCCGTGCACGATGAAGTGCGCTCGGTAGAAGTGCTGGCTCCGGCGGCATGCCCGCGTTACCTGGGCCGCGTTATCCGTAACGTTGACCTGTCCAGGCCGACGCCGCTGTGGATGGTTGAGCGTCTGCGTCGTGCCGATGTGCGCAGCATCGACGCTGCCGTCGACATCACCAACTACGTGATGCTCGAACTGGGTCAGCCACTGCACGCTTTCGATCTCGCCGAAATCAATGGCGGCATCCGCGTGCGTATGGCGGAAGAGGGCGAGAAGCTGGTGCTGCTCGACGGTCAGGAAGTCAGCCTGCGTAGCGATACGCTGGTGATCGCTGACCACACTCGCGCGCTGGCGATTGCCGGTGTCATGGGTGGCGAGCACAGCGGTGTGTCCACGACCACTCGCGATGTATTCCTGGAAAGTGCGTTCTTCGACCAGATCGCTGTGGCGGGCAAGGCTCGTTCCTATGGTCTGCACACCGATGCGTCGCACCGTTACGAGCGTGGCGTCGACTGGCAACTGGCCCGTGAAGCCATGGAGCGCGCCACTGGCCTGCTGCTGGAAATCACTGGCGGCGAAGCCGGCCCGATCATCGAGACCGTCAGCGAGCAGCATCTGCCGTCGATCGCGCCGATCACTCTGCGTTCCCAGCGCATCACTCAGATGCTCGGTATGGAAATGGACTCCGCCCAGGTTGAGCGTTTGCTCGGCGGCCTGGGTCTGGGCATTACCGCCGACGGTGAAGGCCAGTGGCGCGTAGAAGTGCCAAGCCATCGCTTCGACATCAGCCTGGAAGTCGATCTGATCGAAGAGTTGGCCCGTCTGTACGGTTACAACCGTCTGCCGGTTCGTTATCCGCAAGCGCGTCTGGCGCCGCAAGCCAAAGCTGAAGCGCGTAGCGATCTGCCGGAGCTGCGCCGTCTGCTGGTGGCGCGTGGTTATCAGGAAGCGATCACTTACAGCTTCATCGATCCGCGTCAGTTCGAACTGTTCAACCCGGGCGTCGAGCCGCTGTTGCTGGCCAATCCGATCTCCAATGACATGGCTGCCATGCGTTCGTCGCTGTGGCCGGGTCTGGTCAAAGCGCTGCAGCACAACCTCAACCGTCAGCAAGATCGCGTGCGTCTGTTCGAAAGCGGTCTGCGCTTCGTCGGTCAGCTCGAAGGCCTGAAGCAAGAGCCGATGCTGTCCGGTGTGGTTTGCGGTAGCCGTCTGCCGGAAGGTTGGGCGCAGGGTCGCGACACCGTCGACTTCTTCGACGTCAAAGCTGACGTTGAGGCAGTGCTGGGTTTCGCTGGTGCGCTGGATTCTTTCACCTTCGCACCGGGCAAACACCCGGCGCTGCACCCGGGCCAAACCGCGCGAATCGAGCGGGAAGGGCGTGAAGTCGGTTTCATCGGCGCCATCCACCCGGAATTGTCGAAAGCCTTGGGTCTGGATCGTCCGGTCTTCGTTTTCGAGCTGGTTCTGGCTGAAGTGGCACTCGGTAAAATGCCGAAATTCCACGAGTTGTCGCGCTTTCCTGAAGTGCGTCGTGACCTTGCACTGATTGCGCACAAAGACGTCGCGTCCGCAGCCGTACTGGACGTAATCCGTGAAAATGCAGGTGAATGGCTCACAGATCTCAGGCTGTTTGACGTGTATCAGGGTAAAGGCATTGATCCTGATAGAAAAAGCCTTGCAGTTGGCTTGACCTGGCAGCATCCATCGCGCACTCTTAATGACGATGAGGTGAATTCGACGACGCAAAATATCCTCACCTCGCTCGAACAAAGGTTGAACGCCACGTTAAGGAAGTGACGTATGGGGGCTTTGACGAAAGCTGAGATGGCGGAACGTCTGTATGAAGAGCTGGGCCTGAACAAGCGGGAAGCCAAGGAATTGGTAGAGCTGTTTTTCGAGGAAATCAGGCACGCTCTTGAAGACAACGAGCAGGTCAAATTGTCCGGTTTCGGCAATTTCGACCTTCGGGACAAACGCCAGCGGCCTGGCCGCAACCCGAAAACGGGGGAAGAAATCCCGATCACGGCTCGCCGTGTGGTCACCTTTCGTCCAGGGCAGAAGTTGAAGGCCCGAGTTGAGGCTTATGCTGGAACCAAGTCATAACGACGAACTACCCGTCATCCCGGGCAAACGCTACTTCACCATCGGTGAAGTCAGCGAGCTGTGTGCCGTAAAGCCACACGTGCTGCGCTACTGGGAGCAGGAGTTTCCTCAGCTCAACCCCGTCAAACGCCGCGGAAACCGCCGGTATTATCAGCGCCAGGACGTGCTGATGATCCGGCAGATCCGCGCGCTCCTTTACGATCAAGGTTTCACCATCGGCGGCGCACGCCTGCGCTTGTCCGGCGATGAAGCCAAAGACGACACTACCCAATACAAACAGATGATTCGGCAGATGATTGCCGAATTGGAAGATGTGCTGGTGGTTCTCAAGAAATAAAAAGCGGCGTTTGAATACTTCCAGTTTTCAAACGCTTGCGCTATATTCTTGAGCGTTCTTCGAGGTGAAGAACGGGTTTCAAACCAGTCGGGGCGTAGCGCAGTCCGGTAGCGCACTAGCATGGGGTGCTAGGGGTCGAGTGTTCGAATCACTCCGTCCCGACCATATTTTTCAATGAGTTAGCCCAGCTTTCGCGAGTTGGGCTTTTTCATGCGTGGGGACTTTTGCAGCGGTTCATCCCGTTTTTCTTATGACAAGCACCGATGTCCTTACATAGGAGTTCGGTTCGACTGGTGGTTGGTAGGTACATCCAAAGGCAAGTTGATTCCCTTTTTACTGATTGATGCGCCATTTTCATTAGTGGTCGATACAGTATTCTTCCCCTTCGAATATCAATACACCTGCAATTTATGACCCGCACCACCTCCGATAAAGCTCAGGACAATCCAACCCTGCCGTCCCGAACCTGCATCAGTGCAAACCCCAAAAGATTCAGGCCTTTCCACAGATTCGGATCGTTCACATCTGCGTGATCTTGCGCGAGTCCAATTCCCCAAATGGCATCAACCGGGCTCGCTTCGACAATGACCCGAGATCCGGTGCGCATCAGGTATTCGTCCAGCTCCGGGTTTTGGGAAAACTTGGCTTGGTTTGCCTGGACGACGATGTCGTATCGGTGTTGCAGCCAGAGTGGGTCGTTGAATCCGCGCACCTTGCGGCCGAGGGCTTTGGCGGCGTTCGGGGTCGGGGCCTGCAGTACTTGTGCACGAATTTCCTGATCGTCGAACAGCGCTGCCTTCTCGGCCATCATGAAATGTTCGGCTGTCGGGTAGCGTTGCCCCTCGACAACGAATTCGGCTTCGTACCACTGGCTGAAGCACGAAGCCGTGACGGTGTTTTTGCTTCGCTGGTGTCCCCAGAAAAAAGTGAAATCCAGAGGCTCTCCAGCGTTGAAGCGAGCGCGTAGATCTTCGAGAAGTTTAGAATCGTGCAATGAGATTTCCTCGGTAACTGACTTTCGACGTTACCGTTGCTGTGCGTGTCAGGGCAATGCGCAATATCGCCCAGAGACTAATCCAGTGGGCCCAAGACCTGGCGGTAGTGTTCTTCGCCTTGAAGCGTCTGCCGGGTCAGGAGCAGATCGACGGGTTAAAGGACTCGCTGTTCGACTATGTGTCGTTCAGCGAGCACGGCGCTGCCAACCCGGGGCAAATCACCAAGAGAGTCGGGCTGACATTCAAGGATGTGCAGCCACCACCTCCGTAGAACCCTGATCAAGGTTTCGGTGATTTACCGAGGTCTTCCGAGTCGCTTGAAGTGGCTGCATCTTTCGCCGTTTCATGCGACTCGGCGCCGGAGTTTGAACCCGACGCCTCTTCACCTTTCTTGTCTGCCTTGTCTGCGTTGGATTGAGCTTTGCTGGCCTGATTCACGCCGGGAAGCGCGGTCGGTGGCGCGGCAGACTCGTCAGTTGCCTGCCCGGCTGCCGAGGCGAAAAGCGGGCAGGTCGCGAGCAGGCCGGCCAGGGTGATCGCTGCAATTTTGCTGTTCATGATGGTCGTCTTCCGGTCGAAGCGGGTGGTGATTCATTGGAAGCGCCCGGCAAGCGAAGGTGCCCGCTGCTGGACGGGCGGTCTGTCGCTAAAGTTCACCTCACTTGGGCTCGACAATCTGGCCCCACTCAAGCCCGAACCGGCCGAGGTATTTCCTCAGTCGATCGGCATCGTTGGGTTGTGCCTTGGCCTGGCGCGATATTCCGAACAGCCTGCGGCCGGCATCGGACAAGCTGTCCGCCTGTCGGCACACCTCAATCACTGCCTTCAATTGCAAGCGGTCGAACAGATCGATGCTTTCGGCGTCTCCGGGCAATTCTCCTGAAATCGCCTGCGGTTGCGCCAGGCCCCACGCGTAGCGCAGTCGATCAATTTCTTCCTGCACCTGTGCTTCATCAATCCGTCCGCTGTCTGCCAGTGTCGCCATCCGCGTGATCGAGGCGGACAGTTCACGGAAGTTGCCCAGCCACGCTGCCTCGCGAGAGCTGGCGAACGCCAGATAACTGCGCCGGGCTTCCAGATTGAAGCGCACCAATTGCCCGTGTTCGCGGGCGTGGCGTTCCAGCTCGAAATCAATGTTCGGTTCGATGTCCTCGCGGCGGCGGGCTAGGCCGGGCAGGTCGAACGTCCACAGGTTGATGCGCGCGTACAAATCTTCGCGGAACAAACCGTCAGCGACGCGGCTGCGCAGGTCACGGTGAGTGCCGGCAATGATCAGGAAATCACTTTCAACCTCCTTATCGGAGCCCAGCGGAAAGAAGCGTTTTTCTTCAATCGCCTTGAGTAGCATCGCCTGTTCGTCTGCGCCCAGTTCGCCGATCTCATCGAGAAACAGCATGCCGCCATCGGCGGCGCGCAACAGGCCGTCACGGGCATTCTGTGCGCCGGTGAAGGCGCCTTTGACATGGCCGAACAACGCCGACATCGCGCCATCGCCACGCAAGGTGGCGCAGTTCACCTCGACAAAACGTCCCTGCATCTGATGGCGGCTGCGTTTGAGTTCGTAGATGCGTCGAGCGAGGAAGGATTTGCCGGCGCCGGTCGGGCCGATCAGCAGCATCGGCGCCTTTGAGCGCACGGCCACGCGCTCGATCTGTTCGATCGAGCGGTTGAAGGCGGCGTTGCGTGTGGCGATGCCGGACTTCAAGAACTCCAGGCCTTCGAGGCGCTTGTTGGCGAAGCGCGAAGCGATGCGATCGTAGCGCGACAGGTCGAGATCAATCAGGGCATGCGTGCCGATGGCGTGATCGCTTTCGCTGTAGCGCTTGGCCGGGGAGGTCTGGATCAGCCGCGCTGGCAGATAGCGCGCCTCGGTCAGCAGGAACCAGCAAATCTGCGCGACGTGGGTGCCGGTGGTGATGTGGACGAGGTAGTCCTCGCGCTCGGTGTCGAAATCGTAAGCGGTGGTGAAGTCGTGCAGTGCGCCGTAGACCTCTTCGAAATCCCACGGGTTGCGCAGTGACATCGGGTGCAGGCGCACTTCGGTCTCTGGCGAAACCTGCTGGATGTCGACGCGCACCCGCTCGGCGAGGCTGACGTCGCGAGCGTCGATGCCGTGAATCAGCTCGAGCCGGTTGATCAGCACGTCCTGCTGTTGGCAAAGGCCAACACTGGGGCGCCAATGGCTCCAGCGATTGGCACCCTTGCCGACGCGATCAAGGGTGGCACCGATAAATCCGATGGCAACGGTCTGCTTGTTTGGCATGTTTATCTCAAAAGATAAAAAACGATATCCAATGATAATTATTCGGCGAAGGGTTTGTCGTCGGTTGATTCGATGAAACACGACATAAAGAATAAA
>NZ_UTHA01000143.1 GCF_900582195.1 Pseudomonas viridiflava | reverse complement strand
GCTCACATACCTGGCAACGGTCCAACGCATAGGCACCCAGTAAGGATCAAGTATTCGACAGGCAACAAAGGTTCAGCGTATGACTATTACCTCAATCAATACTCTGGAGATCAGTTTCCTGGAAAGTCCGAAACATGATGTCGAGGCATTATTGCTCAAGCACATCGAGCAACTGAACAAGGCGCCGGGCTGTTTGAGCTATGCGCTGAGCAGGAGCACAAAGAGAACCGCCCGCTGGATCGTCAGCGGTTATTGGTCGAATGAAGAACAAATGACTGGTCATTTCTG
>NZ_UTHA01000128.1 GCF_900582195.1 Pseudomonas viridiflava | reverse complement strand
CTTACAGAATGTTGAACGGAATGGTGGTCACCAGACGGAACTCGTTGATGTTGCCATCAGCCTGGTTCTCGCTGGCGCGGTGAGTGGTGTAAGTCGCACGAATCGCGGTGGCCTTGAGCGGACCGGATTGTACGGAATACGAAGTACCGATGCCGTATTCGTAGTGGGTTTCGCCGTCCATTGCGCGCACGCCGGTTTTAGTTTCAACGCCTCTGATGTCCTGCGAATCGCCGTAAACGGTACCTTTATAGTTGGTACCGTCGATGTCCCAGCCGCGGGCCTGATAGATGTTGAATTTCAAACCGGGTACGCCGTAGCTGGCCATGTTCAGTAC
>NZ_UTHA01000052.1 GCF_900582195.1 Pseudomonas viridiflava | reverse complement strand
GTTGCTCGACAATGGTTGCCGAGCGTTCCGGCGTGTAGGTGTAGTCGGGGCAGGCGGCGGTGGTGGGAATGCCCGCGAGATCAATGTTGTCCTTGATCGCGAACGGCACGCCGTAGAGCGGCGGGTCCTTGAGTTCGCGTTTTTCCAGCGAGGCCAGATAGGGTTCCAGTTCAGCCGGGCTGAGCAGATGGATGAACAGGTGATAGCCGGGATTCAGCTCGGCGGCTTTTTCCTGAAGTGCCAGGATCAGCTGACGGGGCGACAGGGTGCCGGACTGGTAGGCAGTGCGCACGGAATCCAGACGCAGATCAGTCAACAATGGGTT
>NZ_UTHA01000178.1 GCF_900582195.1 Pseudomonas viridiflava | reverse complement strand
ACCTGAGCCAGGTCCAGATTCACCGATTCCGATTTGCGCATCCCCGAACCATAGAGAATCGCGATGATCGCCGCGTCCCGCCGACCTTGCGGCCTGGGATCGGCGGCGCAGACGTCCATCAACTCACGGATCAGCGTGCGTCTGATGTTCCGCCCTTTGGCCAGACGCGTACCGTTGACCGGCTAGATCGAGCGGATTTTCAACAACTGATCGTGACTGATCAGGTCATGACGCCACGCCTCGTTCATCACACCGCCAATGGCGTTGAGGTACAGCGATGTGGTGTTCGGCGCGTAGTCGTCTTCACGCAGCGCCGAAACCAGCGCGGTGACATGACCGGGTTGCAG
>NZ_UTHA01000142.1 GCF_900582195.1 Pseudomonas viridiflava | reverse complement strand
CACTTTCCGGCGTTCGCCGAGGCGTTCGATCAGGAGGTACGGCGTCAGCTTGATGAACAGGACCTGACCGGACGCTTGCTGTCGGATGGCTCGCTGGCGGTCGAAGAGTTTCATCTGGAACTGGCCCGCGCGCTGCGTAATGCCGGGCCCTGGGGACAGCATTTCCCTGAGCCGCTGTTTCATGGCGTATTCCAGCTGGTGGAGCAACGCGTGGTCGGTGAGCGGCATTTGAAGATGGTGCTCAAGACCGAGTGCGGCAGCGTCAAGCTGGACGGTATTGCTTTCAGCGTGGATCGCGATATCTGGCCCAACCCCAAC
>NZ_UTHA01000141.1 GCF_900582195.1 Pseudomonas viridiflava | reverse complement strand
ATTCCGCACCATGGTGGCCAACGCCGAAGAACTGAAAGAGTCACTACGCCACCTGAACAAGCATGGTGCCGACGCGATCGATTTCAAGATCGACCACGACCCGCGCATCACTCGCATCGGCGGTTTCCTGCGGCGCACCAGCCTCGATGAACTGCCCAATCTGATCAATGTAGTGACCGGCGACATGCGGCTGGTCGGCCCGCGTCCGACCTCGTTCAACGCTTATCGCTACAAGGACACTCACCTTGCCCGTCTGGCGATCTACCCCGGCATGACCGGCCTGTGGCAGATCTCCGGACGCAGCAATATCGACTTCGACCAGCGCGTTGAGTTGGACCTCAGCTACATCGCCGAGCAGAGCCTTCTGCTTGATCTGAAGATTCTGTTGAAAACCCCCTTCAAAGTATTCAGCGGCCACGGAGCAAGCTAATGGACGGTTCAACCAACAAAAGCCTGAGCATCGCCACCCCCAGCGAATCGAACCTGACCTCGACCGTGCTGGATCTCGATCTGCGGATCCTGTTCCTGACCGCCGCCAACCCCGGTGCAGGCACTACCACCAGTGCCCTGGCGCTGGCCAGCCAACTGGCGCAAATGAGCAGCGGCCAAGTGCTGCTGGTCGACGCCAGTCAGTCGGCGAGCAACCTCACCCAACAAATGAACCTGAGCAAGGAACGCGGTCTGCGCGACCTGCTGTTCAACCCGGACAAGCCGCCGCTGTTGCAGGACTGCGTGGTGCAGGTCTCGAGCCTGCCGTTCCATGTGCTGCCCAACGGCCGGCCAATCCGCACGCTGGAGCATCTGACCGCCGAGCGTCTGAGCCCGTTGCTCGATCAATTGGGCAGCCAGTACCGCTTTGTGGTGATCGATGGTGACGCGGTGTACTCCGACGCCGACACCCTGGTCATCAGCACTCAAGTTGATGGCGTGGTGCTTGTCGTACGCGCCGAAGACACCCGCTGGGAAGTCGCCCAGGCCGCCGTGCAACGCCTGACTCAGGCCGGGGCAAAAGTGGTCGGCAGCGTGTTCAACCGGCGCAAGTACTACATGCCCAAATGGCTTTACAAAAACCTGTAAGCGAACGCAAAGGATGACGCCATGAACGCCAAAATGCTTGTCCTGCTGTTGCTGCCGCTTGCAGGCTGCTCCAGCAATACCGAGACCCGCAACATGCCGGTGAATATCCTCACCGCCACACCGGCCAATGCGCAGGCCACCGACATGCCGAGGGTCGAGCAGACCCTGCGCCCGAAAGACGTGCTGGATGTGATTTTCCACATCAGCACCAGCGGCTCGGATGCTTACCGCGTGCAGTCGGGTGACCAGATCGGCCTGAACTTCACCGCTGCCAGTCAGCTCAACGGCACGCAACTGGTGCTGCCTGACGGCACCATCGAACTGCCAGGCGCCAACACCTCGGTGAAAATCGCCGGGCTGACCAGTGAAGAAGCGCGTCAGGAAATCCAGCGCGCCTATCAACGCAAGCAGCTGTTCCAGCCCAACCGCAATCAGCTCTCGGTGCAGATTCTGAGTCCGCTGAGCAACGAGCAAAACCTCAAAAGCGCGCTGAACCACCCGGCCACCGGCATGAGCCGCGAAATCACCGTCGGCACCGATGGCTATGCGAGTTTTCCGGAAATCGGCGCCGTGCCGCTGCAAGGCATGACCGTCAATCAACTGGAAACCTTCCTCAACAGCAAGTACGCGCAATTGCCGGGGCGGATGACCGTCGATGTGCTGCTGAAATCCACCGCCGGCAATGAGATTTACGTGTTGGGCGAAGTCGCTCAGCCGGGCTCGTACCCGATCCGCCGGCCGGTGTCAGTGCTTGAGGCGCTGACCTTGGCGCGCGGTACCAACGTCAAGGCGCGCCTGGATTCGGTAGTGATCATGCGGCGCAACGGCAATCAGGTGCAGGCCATGAACTACGACGTCGAGAAAGCACTGTCGGGCGATGCGCCGCAGATCGCGTACCTGCAACCGGACGACATGCTCTACGTGCCAAAAACCAAATTGGCCAGCGCCGGCGAACTCGCCCGGCAATTGGCGGATGTGGTGCTGTTCCAGGGCGTCGGTTTCAGCTTCGGCTACCGCGTCGACAACAAAGGCAGTGACAACTGACTCTCAGGTGAACGACATGAACCCAAAAGAAAATTACCTGCACGAGTTCTTCAGGATTTTCTTCGCCAACAAGCAGCTGGTGAAGCGCATCTTCCTGATCTTTGCAGTGATCGCGCTGTTGCTGCCACTGTTGCTCAAACAGAGCTTCGATATCACCGCGCAGGTGATCGTGCAGTCGAAAAAACTGTCCCAGGGCGATGCGACCACCTCACTCACCCAGGACAGCGCCACCTTCATTCCGCCATCGCTGGCAGACATGGAAACCGAAAGCAATATCCTGCGTTCGCCGGCGCTGATTCGTCAGACCATCACTGAACTGCGCGAGCAGGGTCAGTACAACCCGCCGCCGGGGATGCTCAGCAAGCTGGCCGGCGAACCGTTCAAGCGCTACGTCAGCACGCCGCTGCGCGAATACGTGATCAATCCGCTGCGTGATGCACTGGGCATGGAAACCGATCCGGTGCGCGACACGGCGCTCGATGGCTTGACCCAGGAGGCCATCGACAATCTGAAGATCGAAACCCTGCCGGGTTCCAATGTCATCTCGATCGTCTACAGCTTCCCTGATCCTGCCCAGGGCACAACGTTCGTTGCCACGCTGCTGCGAAACTATCTGGTCGATCGTCAGGCCTTGCAATCGATCGAACTGCCGCACTCGTTCTACGAGACCAAGAAGCATCAGTATCAAGTCCGCCTCGACGGTCTGGAAGGCGCGCGGCTGAGCCTGCTGGAAAGCGTCGGTTCGTCCGATCCGAAAGAAGAAATCACCTTTCGCCTCAACGCGATCAACACCGAAGAACAGGCGCTCAACCTGTATCGCGATCGCTTGCTGCAAAGCCAGCGCTGGCTCGATTACCTGAAGACCAGCCTGGCCACCGCCAACACCAACAAACTCAATGACTACACCTTTCCGTTCACCTTCACGACCACGGTCGACAACATCGCGTTCGAAGATCGCGAGATCCGGCAGATGGGCGAGGCGCTGACCACTCAGGTCAGCCGCTATATGAACGACCTCGCGATCTTTCAGCCAAGTAGCGAGCCGATGTTGCTGGCCCGCGAGCAAATTGCCCGTACCCGCCAGCAGTTCCTCAAAGTGGTCAACAACCGCATCCAGGAACGCACGATCGACCTGTCGGTGGTCAGCCAGGTCATCGAGCAGAAAACCGCGCGCATTGCCGAGTTCAAGAATCGCATCCATCAATTGCAGCAAACCCAAAGCAAGCTGCGCCAGATGGACACCGAGATCGGCGCGTTGCACGCAGCGTTTTCCACCTATGCGCAACGCTTTGCCGAAAGCAGCACGACACGCGCGTTGGACAACGACTTGTCCAATGCCCGTGTCTTGAGTCCACCGTATGAACCGACTGAGGCGGCGTTTCCCAAGCCGATGCTGATCATTCCGTTCGGGCTGCTCACCGGTCTGCTGCTGGCCATTGCCTTCGTCTATGTGCGTGAATTCTTCGACCACCGCTTCAAGCACCCGGCGCAAATCAGCCATGAGCTGGGCGTGCCAGTGTTGTTGGTGCTCAACGAAGAAACGTCGCAGCCCGGCAATCCGCACAAGAACTGGACCATGCCCAGCCTGGTTCACTGGGTGCGCAATTGAACGCGGCGTCCACCCCGTGCGTCGCGCTGCCGATCATTCATTTGCTCAGCAGCGGCGGCTTCTACGGAGCCGAGCGGATGTTGCTGGATCATTGCCTGGCGACGCCGGGGCAGCATCAGGTGCTGTTCCTCGACGCGCCACCAGAGCTGATCGAGCGCTTTCGCCAGGCCGGGGTGGACGCTCGCGGCTGTGCCGGGCTCGGCGGACTACTGCGGCACTTGCATCAGCGCCGTAGTGACAAGCCGTTGCTCAACACGCACAACTTCAAAGGACAACTGTTTGGCTGGGTCGGCGCAACGCTGTTGCGCCTGCCGCTGGTCATCACCCAGCACGGTTTCACCCCGCGCAGTCGCAAGCAGAAGTTCTACACCTGGCTGAGCCTGCAATTGTGCCGCACGGCCTCGGTGAAGCGGGTGATCTGTGTAGCGCAAAGCATCGCTGCGCTGCACCGTCAGGCCGGCGTCCGTGCGGAGAAGTTGCAGGTGATTCCCAACGGTTTGCCAGCGGCGCCAGCGCTGCCGCCGGCACTGGAACGACAGCGCTGGCTGGTCGGCTACGTCGGTCGGTTGAGCAGCGAGAAAGGTCCGGATCTGTTTCTCGATGCGCTGATTGCGCTGTGTCACCAGCATCCGCAACTGGACGCCGTGATGCTCGGTGACGGTCCGGAATCTGAGGCCTTGCACGCGCGTATCGACGCTGCCGGTTTACCACAGCGGATTCGCTTGCCGGGCTATCAGACGGCGATGCAAGGCTGGTGGCAGCAACTCGATGCGCTGGTGATCAGCTCGCGCACCGAGGGTACGCCGATGATTCTGCTCGAAGCGATGCAGGCCGGTGTGCCGGTGGTGGCGTTCGCGGTCGGTGGCATTCCCGATGTCTTGCAGGACCGTCACAACGGCCTGCTCGCCGCACCGACCGATACCGCCGCCCTCGCCCGTCAGCTCGACACGTTGCTGGCCGAACCGAAACTGGCCGCACAACTGCGCGACAACGCCAGACGTACACAACAGGAACGCTACGACCTCAAGGCTTTGGCTGAACACTGGTCGCAGCTGTACATCCACACGGCACGGGAGGCACGCGCATGATTTTCCCGCTCTCGATCGTCAGCCTGCTGGCACTGGTCTGCATGGCTTTGCTGGTCAGCCCTTATCCGTATCTGGCGCCGGGGGCAGTGCTGGGGCTGCTGGGTTTTACGGTGCTGTACCGCAAACCGGCCTGGGGCCTGCTGGGCATTGCCGCGCTGGTGCCGTTTGAAGGGTTCTTCAAGGACAGCGCGTTATCGGGGAGCAAATTCATCGGTGCTTCGCTGGCGCTGATCCTGGCGTTGCAACTGGCCTTGCATCAGATTCCATCGCAGCGCCTGCGCAGCAATCTGTGGCGCTACCTGATCGGTTTCATGGCGCTGTACCTGCTGAGCCTGCTCGCCACCGACAACATGGGCATGTCACAGAGTCATCTGCGTGAGCTGAGCGTGGGCCTGATTCTGTTCGTGATCACCTTGTTGATCGGCCGCGAGCTGAACCTCGATCTGTTCGCCCGGCTGGTCACGCTCAGCGTCAGCGCCACCTGCGCGATGGCGATGTTTTCCAGCCGATTCCAGGACAAGGGCCGCGCCGCCGGCCTGCTCGAAGACCCGAATGCCTTTGCTCTGCTGATCGCCTTCGCCGTGCCGCTAGGCCTGCTGCTGGTGATTCGCAGCCCGAACCTGCTGCAACGATTGTTCTGGGCCGGCTGCTGCCTGTTGCTGCTGGGCGGCATGACCAAAACCGAGTCGCGCTCAGGCCTGGTGGTACTGGCCTTGAGTCTGGCGATCGGGGTCTGGCATTACCGCCAGCACCTCAACCGTATCCGTCCCCGGCACTTCGGATTCGCCATGCTTGGCGCGGCGATCATCCTTCCCTTGGCGATCTATGCGATGCCGGCCGGTTATCTGGCGCGCATCCAGTCGCTGAGTATCTTGAGCGCCGGGGCCAAGGCTCAGGATGAATCCCTCGGCCGTCGCGCCTCGTACATTGTCGTCGGCAGCCAGATCATCCGCGAGCATCCGCTGCTCGGTTCCGGCCCCGGGACCTTCCCGTTGCACTATGCGACCACCGGTTATGCCAAGGCATTCTCGGCCAACCGCAAGATCGGCGACCTGTATCGCCGGGCGCATAACACTTATCTGGAGATCTTCAGCGAATTGGGGATTCCCGCCGGCCTGCTGTTTGTCGGCATGCTCGTGCAGGGTTTCTATAACCTGATCCGCGCACGACGCGAATGGCTGCAACGGCGCGAGTGGCAGCACGCGGACCTCATTACCCATCTTGGAATGAGCTTTCTGTCATTGACGCTGTTTCTGATGTTTCTCAGCGCGCCGAACCTGAAATACCTGTGGATCATGCTTGCACTGACCTGGGTGCTGCGCCTGAAAGCCGAACAAGCGCCGCTGACGGAGGCCAGAGCATGAGCCGAATCAGCATCGTACTGCCGATGTACAACGAGGCACGGCACATCGGCCGCACCCTTCTGGCCGCTCGCAAAGCCGCAAACGCCGCCGACATCGACTGTGAACTGATCGTCGTCGACAACGGTTCCACGGATGACGGGCCACAGATCGCCCGCGCATTCGGCGCTCAGGTGCTGGTGCTGCCCGGCCTGCTGATCGGTGCCTTGCGCAATCGTGGCGCAACGGTGGCCAGCGGTGAATGGCTGGCGTTCATTGATGCCGATATCGAAATGCCCGAAGACTGGCTGAAGCAGATGTTCGCCCTGGCTGCGGGTGCTCAAGGCGACGTCTTCGGCCTGGACCTGCACACCCCTGCGGCCGCGCCGTGGTACGCCGCTGCGTGGCAGCGCCGCTCTTTGCGTCCGTCGAACCGCGCTCTGCGCACTGTGCAATGGCTGCCCAGTGCGAACCTGCTGATGCGCAAGCAGTGGTTCGACAAGGTCGGCGGTTTCAACGAAACCCTGCGCACCGGTGAGGACAAGGAGTACACCCTGCGCCTGGGCAGACACGGTGCTCGCTTGCTGTCGGTCAATACCAGCGTCGCCCTGCATTGGGGCTATGAAATGAGCTGGCGCGAATGGATCGGCAAGGAACTGTGGCGTCAAGGCAGTCACCTACAATTGTTGCGCGCCCACGGCATGAGCCTGCGTCTGCTGCGTTTTCCGTTGCTGTCATTGCTGGTGTGGTTGCTCGATGCGCTGGCGATTCTGGCGCTGCTTACGGGCTACACGCAGCCAGCGCTGATGTTGCTGTTGCTGGGCCTGCTGCCGAGTCTGTTGCTCAGCGTACGGCAAAGCATTCGCCACCATAACGTCAACCTGACCTTGCAACTCTGGGGCCTGCACTGGGTGCGCCTGCACCTGGCCAGCGCGGCATTGATTCTCGGTCTGTGTCATTGGAACGCCAGGAGGCCCGCCCGTGGCTGAATTCATTTTTTGCCTGTGCCTTGTGCTGCCGGCTTACGCCTACATCGGCTATCCGCTGCTGCTGACCTTGCTGGCACCGCTGTTCCCGGCCTGGCGGCACGCGCCGGCACCGCCGCTGAACGTCAGCATCGTCATCGCCGCGCACAACGAGGCGCGACACATCGAGCACAAGTTGCGCACCCTGCTGGCCCAGGATTACCAACCGGCGACGCTGCAGATCATTCTCGCCAGCGACGGCTCGAACGATGACACCGTGGCCTGCGCGCACAAAGTGATCGATCCGCGCATCACCGTCCTCGACCTGCCGCGCCAGGGCAAAGCCGCCACACTGAATGCCGGTGTCGCCGTGAGCAGCGGCGACATACTGGTGTTCACCGACGCCGACAACCAATGGTCGCGCGACACCCTTGGCCATTTGCTTGCGCCGTTGAGCGATCCGCAGGTCGGCGCCTGCGCCGGGCACATGGTGATCCCGGTCACCGGTGGCGGCCTGAGCATTGGCGACAGCCTCTATCGGCATTACGAAGGCTGGTTGCGCCGCGTCGAGAATCGCACCGGCTGCATGGTCTCCGCCGACGGCGCCCTGCTCGCCTTGCGCCGCGAGCTGTTCCAGAGCGTACCGGCCGAGGTCAACGACGACTTCTTCATCAGTACCTGCGCGCCGGTGGCGCACAAACGCATCGTTTACGTACCCCAGGCGCAAGTGATCGACCAGGGCGTCGACGAAGCGGACAAGCAATGGCGCCGCCGCCAACGGGTCACGGTCGGTGGCCTGCAAAGCCTGGCGCAACGCAGCGCACTGTTGAATCCGCTCAAGTACGGCCTGTACTCCATCGCCTTGATCAGCCACAAACTGATCCGCCGCCTCGCGCCGGTGCTCTTGTTGCCGCTGCTGTTGAGCAATTTCTGGCTGTGGAACGAACACGGTTTCTATCGCCTGAGCCTGATCGCGCAATTGCTCGGTTACGCGGTTGCCATAACCGGCCTGCTGGATTCGCAACACCGTTTACCGAAACCGTTCCGCCTCGCGGCGTTCCTGCTGGTCACGCTGGCAGGCATGAGCGTCGGCCTGTGGCAGTTCCTGCGCGGGCAACGCTACGCACAGTGGAATCCTGACCAGAATCGTTGAGAGGACTCACGCCATGGCGATCAAACAACTGATAAAACGCACCAGCGGCTGGCTCTATCTCAACTCGTCAGTGGGGCGCAACCAGTTGCACGGGGCCGGGGTCATTCTGATGCTGCACCGGGTGCTGGCCAACGACCGCGCCGCCAGCCTGCCGCACCGCAATGAACTGTGCGTCGGCCCGCAGGCGTTCGAACACCTGTTGGTGTGGTTGCGCAAGCATTTCGATTGCGTGCCGCTGATGGAGCTGCTGCAGCCCAGCGCCCTGCGCACCCAGCGTCCTCGCGTGGCACTGACGTTCGATGACGGCTGGCGGGACAACGCGGTCAACGCCTATCCGCTGTTGCAAAAACATCAGGTGCCAGCGAGCATTTTTCTCTCCACGGATTTCATTGGCAGCCGGCAACGCTTCTGGTGGGAAAGCGTGGGTGAAACGCTGTGGGGCAGCCATGGCGAAAAAGCGCGTATGCATCTGATCGAGCACCTGCGTATCACCGGCCATCCGCTGCCGGTGCTGCTCGACGATATTGATGTCGAGCGGCGCAGCCTGGCACTGCTGCATTATCTGCAAGGGTTGAAGTGTCTTGAACCGCAGGCGCTTGAACGTCTGACCAATGAGTGTCCGCCGGAGTCCTTGCCGCAAGCCCTGGACTGGCATCAGGTGCGCGCCATGGAAGCGTCCGGGCTGGTGCGTTTCGGCCCCCACGGCGCCAGTCACGCAATCCTCACCGGCCTCGATGAAGTGCGTCTGCGCGAAGAGATCAGCCGCAGCCGCGATGCCTTGCACAACGGCTGCAATCGGCCATTGCCGGTGTATTGCTACCCCAACGGCGACAACGATGAGCACGTGCGCGAGCAAGTCGCCAATCACGATTATCCATTTGCCTTGGGCACCGGCACCGGCATTTATCGCGGCGAAGACGACCCGCTGAACCTGCCGCGCTTCGGCGTCAGTCAGCGCATCGCTTGCAATCCGGCGTTGTTGTCGTGGCGCATTTATCGCGGGGCACGGCCATGAGTCGCGGTAGCTACCTCAAGCATCTGGCCCTGAGCATGGGCACCAAACTGGCAATGATTGCCCTGCGCCTGCTGCGCAATGTGTTGCTGGCGCGGATTCTCGGCCCGAGTGAACGCGGTTTGTTCGCCCTGCTCAGCACCCTGCCGGATCTGATCAGCGCGGCGACCAGCGGCGGCTTGAATTCGGCAGTCGGTTATCAAGCGGCCAATCAGCGGCCGATGGGCTTGTTGCTCGCTCAGGTCTTGGTGTTCGGCTGTCTTCTGGCCGGGCTGCTGACCTTGCTGGTGGTCGCGCTGGCCCGTGAGTTCGGCAGCGAACTCGATGTGACGATGCAGCTCGGTCTGCTGGCGTGGCTGTTGCTGCTGGCGGTGCCGTTGACGGTCCTTAAAAGCGGCTTGCTGACCTTGCACAACGCATCGGGCGGCGTGGTCGCCTTCAATGTTCTGCGTCTGATCGAATCGCTGGCGCCGCTGCTGTTGTTCGTTGCGCTGTTCTGGATGTGGAAGGAGGCAGCACTCGAAGCCGCGCTGATCAGTTGGCTGGCTGGCATCAGTCTGGTGGTGCTGGTCGGCTGGATGTGGCTCAAACGTGCGCAGCCGCTGCAACTGCAATGGGACCGTGCGAGCCAGAACGAGCTGCTGCGATTCAGTACCCGCAGCCATCCGGATTTGCTGTTTCAACAGGTCATTCTGCGCTCCGACTACTTGTTTATCGGCGCCCTGCTGGGCAGTACCGCGCTCGGCCACTACGCCATGGCCAGCGCCGCCGCCGAATTGTTGCTGATCGTTCCGGAGGCGGTCACAACACCGCTGATGAAGCGACTGCTGCGACAGGACAAAGGCATGGACAAGGTCACTCCGCTGGCGCTGCGCCTGACCGCCACGGTAATGCTCGGCGCCTGCATCACCATGGCAGTGATCGGCGAATGGTTGATCGTCACCCTGTTCGGTGCGGCGTATCAACCGGCGTATCCGGCGCTGCTCGCGTTACTGCCCGGCCTGCTGGGCCTGTGCTATGCGAGCATTCTGCGCCTGGACCTGATCGGCAAGGATCGCCCCGGCACGGTGTCGTTGCTGATGGGCATCGGCGCGCTGCTCAACCTGGCGCTGAATCTGCTGTTGATTCCTGCCTACGGCATTGTCGGTGCAGCGGCGGCTTCATCAATCGCCTATCTGGCGGTGACGGTGGCGATGCTGGTGCTTTATTGCCGCTTGAGCAACGTGCCGTTCTGGCAAACCTTGATCATCCTGCCCAGCGACATCACCCCGATGTGGTTGATGCTGCAACGTCGGAAGACAGCATGAAACGCCTGGCCCTGCTGTTCGGACTCGGCCTGACGCTGAACGCCTACGCTGCGTCGATGCGCTGGGGCGATATCCGCGACGGCAGTTTATATCTGCAGGCCGATCGCGCGGACACCGTGACCGTCAGCTGGGTGCCCGCGTGGCAGGCAGAGGCTAACGAAGAGCATCTGTACCTGCTCGACGGTCAGGGCAAGCTGCAGGGCGAACGGCTGATCAAGGCCAGCGAAACTCGCGGTTCACAGAGCTGGCCGTTGCTGCCCGGCTCGGCCAGTTATCGCCTGGAGATTCCCGGCTACAGCTTCCGCAGTTATCGCGTCGAGCATGACGATAATACCGTGGCGCTGTTCAGTCCGGCCAAGGTCCATTTCAGTGTCGAGACCCGCAATGGCGATGAGCTGTTTTTCCAGGTGGCACCGGGCGAGCACGCGGTGCTGAATGGCAAATACCATGGTGGGGTCAACGCACTGCAAGCCCAGCGCATGGACGATGGACAACAACTGTCGCTGGCCCTCAAGCCATACCGCGCCTATTGGCAGTTCGATAAAGTGGCCTTACCGGTCAGCGACCGGCCCCAGGTCTGGCGCTTGCGCCCCCAGGGCAGCGGCAAAGCGGCGTTCTGGCTCGATGGCACGGCCAACCTGTTTGCGCAAATTCCACAGCAGCTCCAACCCTTGCGTGAAGAGCCGGGCCAGGTACGCCTGACCCTCCACGAAAAAGTGCTCGGTCGCACCCCCGATCTGGGCATTGCCCTGCCCAATCTGATGCCGCCCGCAGCCAGTCATGCCGCACTGGATGCCTTGAAACCGAGTGCGGCAAGTTATTACAGCTACGTTGACGTCACTTCGAAAAACACCCTTGTCGCAGACCCGGTTCGTCAGCTCTACCAGACTCGATTCGCCATCCACCAGGACATCACCCTGCTCGCAGGCACCGGGCGTCGGGCCGATCTGCGTGCCGACGTGCAAAGCAACAACGGCCTTGAGGCATGGCTCGCCGGCACTCGTGCGCTGGGTGGTCAAGGCACGCATTACATCGGCTTCGCCGACGAGCCGAACCTCAACTATTCAAGCTACGAAGATTATCGGGCGATTTTTGTCAGCATGGCCCGCCAGGTGCGCAGCGATCCGGCCAATGCCAAGGCCGGCGTGCGCATCGCCATGCCCGCCAGTTCACGTCTGGTCAACGGGCCGTTCACCCGCAATGCGGCCAGCAAACGCGGTATCGACTGGGCCCGGCAACTGCTCAGCGAATCCGCCGATCAGGTCGACGCATTGGCCTGGCACGAATGGATGATCCGCGACCTGCTCGCCACCCGGGTCTACCGCGACAGCGTACGCCGCGCAGCAGACCTGGTGGGGCTGGACGCTAAAGGTCTGCCACGCAAAGCGTTGCTGCTGGATCAGACCAATCTGTCCAGTGGCTCCGCCCTGAGCCCCTACGATCAGGAAACCCATTACACCGCGCTGTGGTGGGCGTCGGTGGTCATCAACGCTTCTCAGGATGGTCTGCTGAGCATGCTCAACTGGTTTCAGGCGGCCGACGAACCGCCCTACGGCAAAGGCATGGTGCGCATACATGGGGATGGTCGCTTCGAGCTGAAACCGGTGGGTCTTGCCCAGCAATTCATCTCCCGGCATTGGCTGCCGCACGTGCTGCAACTGGATAACGACGCTTTTGAGGTGGATGTCCTGGCGATGGCCGGCGACAAGCAGCGCGCACTGCTTGGGGTGAACAAAGGCACACGCCTGCAACAGGTTGATCTGAGCGGTGCCCGGTGCCCGCTGAATCAAAGCGCCTTGCGTTTCTTCGGCGCTGACAATCGCAGCCGCGACATACCGTTTGCCTGCGAAAACGGGCGTGTACGTTTCGAACTGCCGGGGCAAACCCTGTTTGCCCTGAACTGGAGCGCTTCATGAACCGCCCTTCGATGTTCTGTCCCGCGAGCCTCTTGCTGTGCGCGGGGCCCTCAACAGGAGAAGAGACCATGGATGTTTTGCGAAGACTCAGCGGACATATCCGTCGTAAAGGCCTGCGAGCGACCTTGGCGAAGATCCGCAGAATGTACATTTTTGCCCATCAGGAACTGCTGTGGATGGAGCGCGATCTGGTCAGCCCCGTGCCGCCGCACAGCCTCAAACCCTACCCGCCGCTGCGCGTAATGGAGATCACCGCAGACAACGCCAGCGCCTTCACCCGTTACTTCGGCGACCGTGTCGGCATCATGGCCGAGCTAGCCAGTGAAGGCCACACCGGGCATATGCATGTCGACGAGCAAGGCGATGCCGTGGCGTTTATCTGGGGCACGCCGCGCGACTATTTCGATCGGCATTACTACGGTTGCCGGTTCCCGGTGAAACCCGGCGAGTTCTTTGAATTCGGTGGCGAAATGACCCGTGCCTACTGGGGCAGCGAATTGTCCGTCGATGTGCAAGTGCGCCTGTGGAAAGCCATGGCCGTGAAAGGCTGCAGCAAAGTGGTCGATGTCTGTGAGTCGACAAACATCCCGGCGCTCAAGCTGCACCTGCGCATGGGCTATACCGAACAACGGCGGATCATGAATATCTACACGCTGTTCGGCCGCTGGCGCTTCTACCGCGAAACCCGCTACAGCGATTCGCGCCTGGCGGCGCTGGGTAAAACTTCCCGTCCACCTGTCAAAACAACGGCGGCCTGAACCCATGGTGATGCGATTCGAATGGCGCACGTCCCTGTGCGCTACCGACTTCCCGGCGCCGGCCTACGAAGCACTGCGCCTGCGCGTGGCCGACCATACGCCGTTCAACAACCTTGGCTGGTTGTGCGCGGCAGAGCAGGCCCTGGGCGAGGATCAGCGCCTGCACATTCTGCTCGGCTGGGAAGCCGAGCAATTGCTGCTGTGCCTGCCACTGGTGGCCAGCCGCGAACGCTTCGCTGGTGTGCCGTTTCGCGTTTTGCATCACTTGGGCTATCCACTTGCCGATCGCCTGGCCCTGCTGTCGTTGCTCGGCCGCGAAGACATGCACAAGGCGCTGGTGCTGATCCGTGAGCATCTGCCCCATGCGCTGCTGCAACTCAATGAATTGTCGGAACCTGCCGGTGAAGAAAGTGCGCTCACCGAATGGATGGCGCGCAGTTCCACGGCTGAACGACGCCTGAGTTGCCGGGTGCCGGTGCATCTGATCAGCGACGCCGATCATCAGGAGATCTCCGGGGACCCACGCTACAAACTGCGTCGGGCGCGTAAACGGATTGCCGCATGCGGTGCGCAAGGGCGGCGAATCACTCCCGATGCGCTGTCGATGCCTACGATTTTAGAAGCGCTGCAGGCAGTCGAGTCGGTCAGTTGGAAAGGTGACGAGGGCGTCGGGATTTTCGCCACCGAACGCAGTCGTCAGTGGATACAAAGCGCTTTCACCGCCCTCGCCGCTCAAGGCCTGGTGCGGGTCGTGACGCTGGAGCTGAACGGCCGCTGCATCAGCTACCGCCTCGGCCTGCTCGAACAGGGCCGGCTCTACGATTACAACCTGGCGTTTTTGCCGCAATACGCCGACCTCGGTAGCGGCCGGGTGTTGCTGGAGGAATGGATTCGCTGGGGGCTGGATGAGCAATGGCGCTGGATCGATGCGTCGCGGGTCAGCCTGGACAACTCCAGCCATCAACTGCACGAACGCATGACCGGGCAACTGGAACACTGGCGCTGGAGCTTCTACTCGTGGCGCCCGAGCGGTCTGCTGCTGGGCCTGGGGCTACGCCTTTGGCACCACGTCAAACCGGCCCTGCAAAAATGGCGCGCACAGCGTGCCGGCCACTCGACGGCGGCGAACACATCCGAAACTCAACCGGCAACACCATCCACCACACCTGGGCTAGCGCCTCGGAGGGCATCATGAGCGTCATCGAAAACCTGCTTCTGCGCATCAAACAAAAAGGTCTGCGCCGCACCCTTGGCGCGCTGTGGAAACGTTACGTGTTCGCTCACCGTGAATTGCTGTGGATGGAGCGCGACCTGGTCACGCCGATTGCCCCGAACAAACTGCGCCCCTGCGAAGGCTTGCGCAGAGTCGACATCACCGAGGACAACGCCAAGGCATTCGGCAAGTACTTTGGTGACCGCGTGCAGACCATGGCCGAGTTGGCCGCTGAAGGGCATACGGGGCATATGCACCTGGACCAGGACGGTCACACCGTCGGGTTTGTCTGGGCCAGCACTCGCGACTATTACGACCGCCACTTCTACCGCTGCACCTTCCCGGTCAAGCCCGGTGAATACTTTCAGTTCGGCGCCGAAATTACCCGGCAATATTTCGGCAGTAGCTTGACCGTCGATGCACAGACCGCACTGTGGCAAGTCATGGCTGCCCGAGGCTTTAAAAAAGTGGTGGATATCTGCGACAACGCCAATGTCCAGGCGCTGAAGATGCATATTCGCCTGGGCTATCAGGAACAAGGGCATATCACCCATGTTTACGACCTGTTCGGGCACTGGCGTTTCTTCCGCGAATCGAACTACAGCAACTCGAGACTGGAGGCGCTGCGCAAGCCGGAAAGACCGGTAGTGACGGTGGCGGCGCAGGCTTGATTCAATCTTAGGATTTGTAGCGGTGGCGAGGCCGCCTTCGTCGGAACGCCGCCCGGAGCAGGCTCGCTCCCACACTGGATATGTGCAGTACACAAAACCAATGTGGGAGCGAGCCTGCTCGCGATGAGGCCATTTGTCACAATGGAAAACTTCAGGCCTTGGTGGCAACCAGGGTAAAACACATCGGCATCTGCGCCTCCCGATTCAAATACTGGTCATACACCTCTTCCCGGTTCGAATGCGCATACTCCTTGAAGTGCGCAATATTCAGCCCCGCCCCGATGGCACCACTGAAAATCGCCCCCAGCGTATGCACAAACCAATACGACTTCGCTGCCCGCTGCTCAACCTTGCCGATGTAAACAATCGGCTCTTCCTGCACAAACGGCTCGGCGCGGAAGTAGGAACTGGCAAGGCGATACGGATCCTCTGCGTCGGGATCGACCATCTCCAGAAACGGATGGGTTTCGTAGATCACCAATTTGCCGCCCGGCTTCAGGGTTGCGGCGACATGGCGGAAGAATTCACCGATGTCGGGCATCCAGTTGAGAACACCGATGGTGATCAGCGCCACATCGAAGCGATTCAGCAATGACGCTGGCAAATGATGGATATCGCTTTCGATGAACTCGGCGTTGTGCGGTGAACGCTTGTTCAGCTCACGCGCCTGTTCGAGAAACGCCGCCGATTGATCGACACCGACCACGCTTCTGGCACCCAGCGCAAACAGCGACAGACTCTCGCGGCCGTTGTTACAGCCCAGTTGAATCACGTCTTTACCGTCGACCTCCAGCAACCCGCTCAGGGTCTCATCAAGACAAGAGAAATCCGCCTGCTCAACCTCGCGGATCAAGGCTTGCCAGTCAGGCGAATCCTGATGATGACGGGCAGAATCGTTCCACGCCTGTCGATTGCTCTCGATGGCGATTTTATTGTTCGGCACTTCCATGGCGCGCTCCGGATGAGGCTCGTGATTGAGCGGGTGTGAGCATAGAACGTCTTCACGCAGGCGTTTGTTGCAATGTTGTAAACCCATCGAGCGTTAGCAGCTGTCAGATCAGGCGCGTCCTACAGAAAAATGGAAAGCTCTCTGGCAACCGTGAAGTTTTCCTACATCTTCTGGCGGTTGGCCGTCGGAAGCGCTCAGTCTAGGATTTGTCGGAACAACCCTATATCCATGGAGTTCGACAAACGTGCAATTCATCCAGACAACGACGACAGCAATCACTGTACCGAATAGACTGCCTGGCATTGATCCCGGAGGCACTATGGACAGCAAAATCTTCCCCGTTGATTCAGAGTTTGAAAGCGAAGAGCAGGCTGCCAGCCATGACCGCTGGCTGCAAGCCAAGGTGCAGGCGTCCAGAGATGATTCTCGTCCGAGCATCGCCCATGACGAAGTGATGGCGGAAATGCATGCCTTGATCGAATCCATGCGAAAAAAGGCCGATGCAGATTAAATGGCGGCCCGAAGCCAAGGCCGATCTGTCGAACATACTCAAGTACATTGGCGAGAGAAACTTTACAGCTGCAACGATTCTCTCGAAATCCATTGAGGAAGCCACAACCTCCCTTTCTGTTCATCCCCATCTCTATCGTAAAGGTCGATCTCCCGGCACGCGGGAGATCGTCGTGCACCCGAACTACGTTGTGATTTATGAGGTGACGGACCAAATCGAGATTCTGAGTGTTTTGCATACCCGACAGGAATATCCGTAACGGCAACACCAAAGAGAACGGAGTGATGATCAATCGATAACACGCCGTCTCCCGGGAGCCACGCTATCAAAGATTGACGTGGCTCTGGTTGAGCCGCTCACGCAGGAATTCGACCAGCGCTTGCACTGGTCTGGACGCCTGGCGATGTTGCGGATACACCGCTGACAACGTCAGCGGTTCCGGGCGCAGGTCATCCAGCACCGGCACCAGCCGGCCATCCTTCAGCGCCGCGCCGACAATGAACGTCGGCAGATAGGTAATGCCCATCCCCTGCACCGCCGCATCCCTGAGCAACTCGCCGTTGTTCACGCGCATGCGCCCGGTGACATTGACCAACAGCGGCTTGCCCTGCCCCGCGTTAAACCGCCACTGCACCGAACGACTATGCCCGTACGGCAGACAGTCATGGCTGTGCAGATCTTCGGGTTGCAGCGGCGTGCCACGCTCGGCGAGGTACGCCGGACTGGCGCAGTACACCCGCTCGATCGACGCGATGCGCCGGGCAATCAATGTCGAATCTTCGAGCACGCCAATGCGTAACGCCAGATCGTAGCCTTCGCCGAGCAGATCGACCGGCCGATCACTCAGATCCACTTCCACCGTGACCTCGCGATAACGCTGCAAGAACAGCGGCAACAGACACCCCAGATGCGCCACGGCAAACGACAGCGGCGCGCTCAAGCGAATCGTCCCGCGTGGCTCGGCGGTCTGCCCGGCGATGCCCTGCTCCACTTGTTCGACTTCACCCAACAGGCGCAACGCCGATTCGTAATAACTCTGCCCCAGCGGCGTGACGTCGAGGCGCCGGGTCGAGCGGTTCAACAACCGCACGCCGAGGCGCTCTTCCAGTTGCATCAAGCGACGGCTGACGAACTGCTTGGACAGGCCCAATTGATCGGCCGCTGAGGTAAAGCTGCCGGAGTCCATGACCTGGCAAAAAATACGCATGTCTTCGAACGGGTTCATTGTCACTCTCTGGTGGACAGTTAAACGCTTTATAGCCGCTTTTTCACTTTTCGGCAGCCCATTAATCTGTGCTCACGGTGTTGCTGAGGCCCGAACCCCAGCGCCACAGCAGCCCGCAACCCAGGCATAAAAAATCAAAAACATTCAAAAGGATTTCCACCATGAACATCGTCAAGAAAACCCTGACCGCTTCCCTCCTCGCCCTGTCCATCGGCAACGCTTTCGCCGCTGAAAGCAGCGGGGTCGAACACAACACCCAGGCCTTCCTCGACGCCCTCGCCGCCGGTGGTGGTAAACCGCTGGAGCAACTTAGCCCGAAAGACGCCCGTGCGGTGCTGACCGGCGCCCAGGCTTCGGTGAAGGTGGACTTGTCCGGTGTCGAAGTCAGCGACAAGGCGATCAAGGTCGATGGCCAGACGATCAACCTGAAAGTGGTGCGTCCGGCCAAGGTCAAAGGCGAATTGCCGGTGTTCATGTTCTTCCACGGTGGCGGCTGGGTGCTCGGCGATTACCCGACGCACCAGCGCCTGATTCGTGATCTGGTGGTGGGTTCTGGCGCGGTTGCGGTGTACGTCGATTACACGCCGTCGCCGGAAGCGCAGTACCCGACCGCGATCAACCAGGCTTACGCCGCGACGAAATGGGTGGCCGAGCACGGCAAGGACATCGGTGTCGACGGCAAGCGTCTGGCAGTGGCCGGCAACAGTGTCGGCGGCAACATGGCGGCGGTCGTGGCGTTGATGGCCAAGGAACAGAAAGCCCCGGCGCTGCGCTTCCAGCTGCTGATGTGGCCGGTGACCAACGCGCAGTTCGACGACGATTCGTACCAGCAATTCGCCGAGGGCCATTTCCTCACCAAAGGCATGATGCAGTGGTTCTGGGACAACTACACCACCAACCCGGCCGAACGTGCGCAGATCCACGCCTCGCCACTGAACGCCAGCACCGAACAGCTCAAAGGCCTGCCTGCCGCGTTGGTGCAGACCGCCGAATTCGACGTGCTGCGTGACGAAGGCGAAGGCTATGCACGGCACCTTGATGCGGCTGGTGTGGCGGTGACCTCGGTGCGTTACAACGGGATGATTCATGACTTCGGCCTGCTCAATCCGCTGAGTCAGATTCCTGAGGTGAAAGCGGCGGTGCGTCAGGCGGCCGCTGAACTGAAAACCCACTTGCAGCCTTAACGGCAAAAGATCGCAACCTGCGGCAGCACCTACATTGGAATACGTTCTTCTGTAGGCGCTGCCGCAGGCTGCGATCTTTTTATTGGCAGACACTGCGGAGCTTCGGTCATGACTCTTTTCTACACTCACTTGCTGTCCTGGAGCGCCGTCCTGCTGCTGCTCGACGCCGTGCTCTGGCACTTCTCGCCCTTCACCCATCGCGCCCCAAGAGTCGGTGTCCGGTTGGTGCTGTTTCTGGCGTTCACGGCGCTGGTGATCAACGCCGGCGTCAGTCCTTTGCAAGCACCACAATTTACCGATGACCGCGTGGCGCAGTTGGGTGCGACGGCGTTGGGGATTCTCTGGTGGCTGTACGCCGCGCGGGTGCTGACCGAAGTCATCGGTTTGGCACTGATGCGCCGCATCGGCCACAGCGGTCGTTTGCTGCAGGACGTCATCGGTGCACTGGTGTTTCTGGTCGCCACCGTCGCGGCTGCCGGCTATGTGTTGGAGCTGCCGGTGAAAGGCTTGCTGGCGACCTCCGGCGTGGTGGCTATCGTTGTCGGTCTGGCGCTGCAAAGCACCCTGGCCGATGTGTTTTCCGGGATCGTGCTCAACACCACCAAGCCGTATCAGGTGGATGATTTTGTGGTGATCGACGGCGTCGAAGGCAAAGTCTTCGACATCGACTGGCGCGCCACGCATCTGCTGACCAGCGCAGGCACCATGGCCGTGGTGCCGAACTCGGTGGCAGCCAAGGCGAAGATCGTCAACCTCAGCCGCCCGAACAACATGCACGGCGTGTCGATCAGCATTCAGGTGCCGAATCACATCCGCCCGCGTCGAGTACTCGATGCGCTTGATCGCACCTTGCAGGGCAGCAGCTCTCTGTTGCTGACGCCAGCGCCGAAAGCCGTGCTGAAAGAGGCCGGCGAAACCATGTCGGAATACGTCGCCAGCGGCTTCATCGCCGAACTTGGCAAGAAAAGCGAAGTGCGCAATCAACTGTTCGACCTCGCCCACCGGCATCTCGAAGCCGCGGGCATTTCGCGGCATCCGGACGGCGTGATCGAACCTTCGACCCGTGCTCGTGCGTTGCTCGATGAAGTGAAAATCTTCCGCTCGCTGAGCAGTGAGGAGCGCGATCGCCTGGCGGAATCGATGGTTGCGCAGCAGTACTCGGCGGGCCAGGTGGTGCTGGATCTGGATGAAGTGCCGGACAGTCTGTTCGTGATTGCCACCGGCGTCGTCAGTGCGACCGTGGCGGACGGTGATAGCAAGGTTGAGGCGGGCCGGATGGGGCCGAGTGAGGTCATGGGTGAACAGAGCATTCTGGCGGATACACCGTCGCAGGCGACGTTCACGGCGTTGACGTCGAGCATCATTTATCGTCTCGACAAGAACCTCACTCGCGAGTGTATGGAACAACGCGCGGAAGTCGGACGGGCGTTGAACAAATTGCAGGCAGTGCGTCAGCAGAACAGTCGCCTCGCGTTGATGGGCAAACCGGTGGCGGTGAGGAAAGGTGGGTTTCTCGGTTGGCTGCAGAAGCGTTGAAGCGGCAAGATCAAAAGCTTACCCCCCTCACCCCAACCCTCTCCCCCAAGGGGGCGAGGGGGAAAGGGAGCCGATCTTCAAGCTGTTCAAAACTGAAGTTCGGCTCGGTATTGCACGTCGGCGTATCCCGAAAGAGCCCCTCGGTCAGTCCCCTCTCCCTCCGGGAGAGGGTTAGGCGGGCGGCGTTCCGATGAGGGGCTTTTCAGGATCAGCCGATTACTTGGCAGTGAACTTGGTATAGCTGTTGATCAGGTTGCGATAGTTAGGCAGACGCTCCGACAGCAGATGCGCCAGACCTTCCATATCGTTGCGCCAGTCACCCTGCAGCTCGCACGCCACCGAGAACCAGTTCAGCAGGTGTGCACCCGCTGCCGACATCCGCGCCCACGCCGCTTGTTGCACGGTGCTATTGAAGGTGCCGGACGAGTCGGTCACCACAAACACTTCATAGCCTTCAGCGATGGCCGACAGGGTCGGGAACGCTACGCAAACGTCAGTCACCACACCGGCGATGATCAGTTGCTTGCGCCCGGTCGCCTTGATCGCTTTAACGAAGTCTTCGTTGTCCCAGGCATTGATCTGGCCTGGACGCTGAATGAACGGTGCATCCGGGAACTGCTCGCGCAATTCAGGCACGATCGGGCCGTTCGGGCCGGCATCGAAACTGGTGGTGAGGATGGTTGGCAGTTTGAAGAACTTGGCGATGTCGCCCAGCGCCAGCACGTTGTTCTTGAACTCGTTCGGGGTGAAATCCTGGACCAGCGAAATCAGGCCGGTCTGGTGATCGACAAGCAGTACGACCGCATCATCTTTGTTCAAACGTGTGTAAGGAACGCTCATGGGAAAACTCCTGATGGACGGATGGATGAAGCGTTGAGCGCCGACCGGATGGCCGGCGCTTCAGGGGAAATCAGAAAGCGAAGCAGGAGCAGCCGAACGCGCCCCAGAAACCGGCGAAGTCGCTGACCGGTGCGTTCGACATCCGCGCCTTTTCATGGCTGTGGGTGTGCACCGCGCACGGGCCGCTGCACTGGTGCACCTGCGCCTGCAATGGCGAATTCGGCCGCCAGTGGCCCGGGACTTTCACTACCGGCGACCAGTCCGGCAGTACCGGAATCGAGCGCGGGCCGAGGTCTTCGAAGTCGCCGGCCGCGTAGACAATCTTGCCGCCGACCACGGTCAGTACCGATTCGATCCACTTGATAGCTTCTTCCTCGACATGGAAGAAGTCCGCGCTCAACGCCGCCAGATCCGCCAGTTGCCCGACTTTGATCTGGCCCTTCTTGCCCTGCTCCGAGGAAAACCAGGCGCTGCCGTGGGTGAACAATTCCAGCGCGGTGGCACGTGGCAACCCTTCTTCGTACAGGGCCAGACCGCCGACGGTACGGCCGCTGACCATCCAGTACAGCGAAGTCCACGGGTTGTAACTGGAAACGCGCGTGGCATCAGTGCCCGCACCGACCGGCACACCTTCGGCGAGCATGCGTTTGATCGGTGGCGTCGCCTCGGCGGCTTGCTTGCCGTAGCGGTCGACAAAGTACTCACCCTGGAACGCCATGCGATCCTGAATCGCGATGCCGCCGCCCAGCGCTTTCACCCGCTCGATGTTCTGCGGGGTGATGGTTTCGGCGTGGTCGAAGAACCACGGCAAACCGTTGAACGGAATGTCACGGTTGACCTTCTCGAACACGTCGAGCATGCGGCTGATCGATTCGTTGTACGTGGCGTGCAAACGGAACGGCCAGCGCTGCTCGACCAAGTGGCGCACCACCGGCTCCAACTCCTGCTCCATGGTTTGCGGCAGGTCCGGGCGCGGTTCGAGGAAGTCTTCGAAATCCGCTGCCGAGAACACCAGCATCTCGCCGGCGCCGTTGTGACGCAGGAAGTCGTCGCCCTGGTGCAATTTGACGCTGCCGGTCCAGTTCTGGAAATCGCTCAGCTCTTCTTTCGGTTTCTGGGTGAACAGGTTGTAGGCGATGCGCACGGTCAACTGGTCGTCTTTGGCCAGTTGCTCGATCACTTGATAATCGTCCGGGTAGTTCTGGAAACCACCACCGGCATCGATCGCACTGGTAAGGCCAAGGCGATTGAGTTCGCGCATGAACTGGCGGGTCGAGTTGACCTGATATTCCAGCGGCAGCTTCGGCCCTTTGGCCAGCGTCGAATAGAGGATCATCGCGTTTGGCCGCGCGACCAGCATGCCGGTCGGGTTGCCGTTGCTGTCACGGACGATCTCGCCACCCGGCGGGTTCGGCGTGTCGCGGGTGTAACCGGCGACGCGCAGGGCGGCGCGGTTGAGCAGCGCACGGTCATACAGGTGCAGGATGAACACCGGGGTGTCCGGCGCGGCCTGGTTGATTTCTTCCAGGGTCGGCATGCGTTTTTCGGCGAACTGGAATTCGTTCCAGCCCCCGACCACACGCACCCATTGCGGAGTTGGTGTGCGGTCAGCCTGATCCTTGAGCATGCGCAGCGCGTCGGCGAGCGACGGCACGCCTTCCCAGCGCAGTTCGAGGTTGTAGTTCAAACCGCCACGGATCAGGTGCAAGTGCGAGTCATTGAGGCCGGGAATAACGCAGCGACCGTGCATATCGACCACTTGCGTGTTCGGCCCGCGCAGGGCCATGGCCTGGTTGTCATTGCCGACGACCACGAAACGGCCATCGGTGATGGCCACGGCACTGGCCAGCGGTTTGGTGCGGTCTACGGTATGAAACTGGCCATTGAATAAAATCAGATCGGCGCTCATCGCAGTTCCTCAAGCAAAGTGAAAAGGAGCGAACCCCGCGCGTTCAGCGTGGCGAGGTTTCTTGGGAATCGAGGTGTTCATGGGCCTGGCTGGCTTCGAGCCACGGCGTAAATAATCGGGTGACCGGCGGCATCACCACGTACACCACCGACAACACGATGGTCAGGGTGATCAGGAACGTGGCGACCACGTAGTTGGAAAGGATCGGATGCAGTGCCAGCAGCGGCCCCCAGATCAGCGGCACGAGCAAGGTGTGCGGCAGAATCACCAATAGCGAGACGACAGCCTGCTTCCAGCGCGGCGGCGGCGTAGCGGCATCGGCCAATGGCGAGAACCAGAATTCATTGATCGGCGCGACTTCAGTCTGATCGCCGTCAGCCAGCATTGGCGCGGCTTCGGCGACCAGGGCCTGACGTTGCGGCGACTCCAGCCAGCCTTGCATCGCTTCGGTGCTGCTGAAACGCAGCACGCAGGTGTAGAAGTCGAGACGACCGCGCTTGCCACGCACCACGTCCACGCCCAAATGCCCCTCACGCTGCCCTGCCACACGGACGATATTGCGCAGCCAGGCTTCATAGGCCGACTCGAAGCCGGCCTTGACCCGGTGTTTGATGATCAGCGTGACCGTCTCATCGGCCCCCGGTGTTTGTGAATTGAGGACTTCAGGCATAACGCAACACTCCGGGCAAACGAACAGAAATCGCCAGCCGTCCCGGCCCAGCGATCAACACAGTGGTAAACAGGATCAGCAGCAACCAGCCGAACTGCCCTTCAGCCACACTCCATTGCGGATGCACGACGAGCAACGCCACCAGCAGCACAAAGAGAATAGGCACGCAGGCCAATCGCGCCAGTACCCCGGCGACGATCAGTAGTGGACAGAGGACTTCGGCGAAGATCGCCAGAATCAGGGTGAGATGGGCACCGAGGTGAAACGGGTCTTCGATCAGCTGCAGTTGCGCGGTGAAGTCGAGCAGCTTGGGCAAGCCGTGGACCCAGAGCAGGAACAATCCGCCGCTGACCCGCAGGAACAGCAGACCGACGTCGCGCGCCCGTTCTTCTCGTTGCGAAGCGTTCATGACCCCACCCTTGAATTGTCATTGGCCTGAATCATGCCAATGATGGGTGGGGGGAAATTGGATGGATGTGCTCAGTTGCTACGGCCGTACACAATGACGCGGGCGGCAGGTGTGAAGCTCAAGGCACCGCCCGAATGGTGTATTCACGGGTTTGAAAAACCGTCGCCGTATCAGAGTTCGCCACCTGATCCAGATTGACCATGAACCGAATGATCAGCTTGCTGCCATCCCTCAGCAGCCGTAGATAATTGGCCGAAACAATCACGGTGTAACCGCCACTCGTCACCCAGGCCCGATGCACATTATTAATGGTGCCCCCCCACATCTGCAGATTGTGCGCGCCTGTGTTTCTTTCCCCATTCAGAACAAGCCAGAGTTTTTCATTCACAGCGATATGCGGCCAGACACCAAACCGCAGATTCGCGCCGGACTGGACATCTTTCAGATCGAGAATGTCGGTGCCGTTTGCCTGAGTGATCACCGGCGCCGCGAGTCGCTCCAACGCAATCGGCAACACATTGAGACGCAGGCGTTGTGAGGTCACCAGGGCGGAAGCACCTCGGGTGTAGGTAAACGTGACCTCCATTATTTTTCCGATGCTGAATGCCACCAGCGATACGGGCAAACTGATTCTGATCGGCCTTGTGATGCCGGCCGGTACCGGGGTGGTGGTATGCGAACCTGCCGGGGGAGTGCCGTCAGCGGCTTTCACCGTCACTGAAACCATATCGGTGGGTTGCAGGTCGAGATCCAACAGCGCAGTCAGAGTCGTTATTGCTTTCAGCGGATCGAGATTGATGTTATCGGGAGCCTCGACAATCGTCAGAGGCAGGCTTTGAATCACGACGTTGATTCGCCAGGGGGGTGAGGCGTTTCCGCTGCCATCCGCCAACCTCACCGTAAACACATGCGATCCACCGGTCAGATCAGTCGCGACGTACCTCCAGTTACCGTCGACGACATCGGCCGTGTCGAGCCTGGTCGAGCCATCAAACACATTTACGGCGTCGGTAGCGGTGCCGCCTAGCGTGACCGTGGAGTAATGGGTGTCCGCGCCGTCAAGTATGTCTCCATCAGGATCGGTGACTGACGTTATCCTCGGTCCACTGGAGGCCCCCGTCAGTACGATGTAGTTTCGATGTGCAAATGGCTGTGCGAGGGATGGATCCTGACTTCCTTGCAGGCCGGCCATGAAGCTCAGCGATAGCACGCTGCGATTTTGCAGACCGTGCAGTGGTGCAGCAGGGAAGTTCTGCTCGAAGAAACCGAAGCGGTTGAATTCGTCATCGACAACATTGTCCGGCGCTTGCCAATACGACGCCTCGAAATCACTGCCATCGGCATTGGTGCCTTTGAGCTTTAGCCAGAAGGGGTTACCGCGCCTGCCCAGTAACCACGCATTGATTCGCAAGGTGAACTCGGAAAGGTTACTGACATTCAGCTCCCTTCCCTGACCATCGTCGTCGGCCTGTCGGATAAATGGCCGAGGCAGGTTCAATTGATTGATGCGTGTTATGTAAAGCGGCAAAGGCTGTGAAGTAACAGGCGGTTCAGTGCCACGATAAACCGTGTAAGTGACGATGACGGTTTGCTCGAAGTTGAAAGCCACCAAGAGGTTATCAATATGGGTCTGGAAAGGACGTTCGAATCCGCCAATCGGAATGCGCGGTGAGGTGTATGAGCCAGGACCTGGCGTACCCGCCCAGTTGATCGTGAGACTGTCTCCTGCCCGCCAATCGAAGTCGATTTTTACCGTCAGGTTGTACCGAGCGGCCTCTGGGTCCAGCAAACCGTCGGGGCGACTTTCTTTGATTGAGAGCGGCGGCAGACTGCTACTGTCCAGCGCGGGTATCAGCGTGTCCATGTTCACGTCCTTTTTGGCTACCTTTCGACATCGGCCAATCAGACATGCGAATACGGAGATGCGCCACTGTCAGAACTAACAGGTCAAGCCCTGTTTCAGACGAATGGACACTCACATCGGGGGAATATCCAGCGGCGCCGCCATGAACTGGCTGATCCGCGCTCTTAGCCATTTTTCCGCCGGATCGTTGTCATGCACCCCGCTCCACGCCATCGACAATTGCGCGGCATCAATCGGGAACGGCGGATCTTCGGCGCGCAACGCACACCCTTCCACCAGTGCGCAGGCCGCGTAATCCGGTACGGTGGCGATCATCTCGGTGCCGGCGAGCAAAGCGCGCAAGCCGCTGAACTGCGGTACGCCCAGCACCACGCGGCGCGTACGGCCAACCTTGGCCAGGTCCATGTCGATATTGCCGCTCAGGTCGCCCGAAAACGACACCATCGCATGCGGGCGCTCGCAGTATTCGTCGAGCGTCAGCGGCCCCGGACGGTCGTCGCCGCGCAGGACTTTGCAGGGAATGTCGCGCAGTTTTTTGCGCTTGGCGTTGGCCGGCAATTCAGTGGTGTAACTGACACCGACGGAGATTTCTCCAGAAGCCAACAGTGCCGGCATCAGCAGGTAGTTGGCGCGGCGCACCACCACGACAATCCCCGGCGCCTCTTGTTGAAGCTGACGCAGCAACGGCGGAAACAGGCCGAATTCGGCGTCGTCTGACAGGCCGATGCGAAACACGTCGCAACTGCTCGCCGGTTCAAACTCCTTGGCCCGGCTGACCGCACCGGAGATGACGTCCATCGCCGGTTGCAGCTCCTTGAGAATCGCCAGCGCCCGCGCGGTCGGTTCCATGCCGCGACCGTTACGCAGCAGTAACGGATCGTCGAACAGATCGCGCAAACGCCCCAACGCGGCGCTGACGGCCGGTTGCCCCATGAACAGTTTTTCGGCGACGCGGGTCAGGTTCTTTTCGAACATCAGCGCTTCGAAAATCACCAGCAGGTTCATGTCGACGCGACGTAGATCGTTACGGTTCATGGGCATGTTTTCCTTTTCGGTGTCAGCTGCTTTTGCGAGTGGGCGCTGCGCACTTTACTCGATTAACGGAACCTTGGCCGCGCGCTTGTACGGGCCATATTCCACGGGCACCCACTGAAAATGTTTACCCTGTGCGGTGATGTGACCGATCCCCGGGAACGGCAAGTGCGCCGCGGTCACCCACGTTTTGCTCGCGACCGCCGCGCTGAAGACCGCCTGACGAGCGTTGATCGCCTGCGCACTGTTGACGTCAAAGCCGATAGACACTTCCGGGTGCTCAAACTGCACAGCCAGGTTATGCACCAGATCGCCCATGAAGACGATGCTCTGATTCTGCGAGGTGAAACGGTAGGTGGTGCTGCCCGGCGTATGTCCGGCTTCGAGTGTCGCTTCGACTAATCCTGGCAACGGCGACTGGCCAGCGGCGAATGTCTTGAAACGTCCGGCGGCGACGTAGGGCGCGGTGGAGTCCTGGGCGATCTTGAAAAACTCTCTGGCGCCGGTCGGGGCTTTGGCCAGCGCGGTCGGATCGAGCCAGTAATCCGCTTCCGCCTTGGCGGCGAACACCGTGGCATTAGAGAACAACGCTTGCTTCTGTGCATCGACCAGACCACAGACATGATCGAGGTGCAGGTGCGTCAGCAAAATCGTATCGACCTGTTCTGGCTGGTAACCGGCTGCCCGCATATTCGCCAGGAGCTGCCCGGCGGTGGCGCCGATGCATTGTCCGGCGCCGCTGTCGACCAGAATCAGTTGCTTGCCGGTATTGACCAAGAAAGCATTGAACGCCGTCTGAACGCCCGGGGTTTCAATCGAACGGCGTGCCAGCAGCGCACGAATCCGGGCCTGACTCATGCCTTGCAGCAGCTTCGGCGACAGATCGTTGTACCCATCGAACAACGCGGTGACCTCGTAATCCCCTACGGCCAGGCGGAAATAGCCCGGCGCCTGAGTGCCCTGCTGTGGCGCCTGTGCCATGGCGCTGGAAGTGACCAGCGCCAACGTCAGCACTGCCGCTGCTTTGAACATGTCTTTCATTGGGTCCCCCTTGGACTGCCGATTGCGGCGCCCCATCGGTTCGCCACGCTTGCAGTCATCGTGCCGCAAACTGCGCGGTGCAGACTTGCAGGGATGTGCTGAGTTCAGGTCAATGCGCTGGAATTAACAACGATTAACTCGTCAGTCTTCCGCCCTCGGCCAACAATGAAGACCTCTGCGCAGCGTTGTTTCTTTGACCTGAGGGGATGCGCCGACCGTGCATTCCCCATCAACACGGACTTTGGCCATGGCTCACTTACAGCACAGCGTCGCCCTTGCCCCTGCCAACGAACCACGCAAGACCGGGGTCGGCGGACTCAGTCCGCAACGTGAACGACAGGTCAAACAACTGATTCTCGAACGCCTCGGCGAGAGCCTTGAGGTCACCGAACTGGCCCGCGCCTGTTCACTGTCACGCAGCCATTTTTCCCGCGCCTTCAAATGCAGCACCGGATTATCGCCACAGGACTGGATCCGCACCCAGCGTATCGCGCGGGCCAAGCTGCTGATCCAGCACACCGACCTGAGCCTGACGCAAATCAGTCTGGAATGCGGCTTCTGCGATCAGGCGCATTTCTGTCATATGTTCACCCGCAGCGAAGGCATCAATCCGTTTGCCTGGCGCTGCCAGATCATGCGTAAGCCCAAAGCTCACCGTTCAACGCCCGCTGCGTTCGATCGCGGCCCCCGTTGCACTGACGCTCAAACCTGAGGATTATGCCGGGACACCCCGGATTAGAGGCTGCGCACGCGCCCGGCACTACTCCGTTCTGTCCGCCGCAGCACCGCAGGAGTGAGCTGTTGAGTCTTTCCCCGAATCAGGCCCTCGGCTTTGGCCCCTATCGGATTCATCCCGGACAACGGCGGGTGCTCGAAGGCGAGCAGCCGTTGCGCCTGGGCCGACGGGCGATGGACATCCTCCTGATTCTGCTGGCCCATGCCGGCGAAGTGGTGAGCAAGCAGCAACTGATGGCTGGGGTCTGGCCGGACAGCGTGGTCGAAGACATCAACCTGCGTGTGCACATGGCGGCGCTGCGCAAGGCACTCGGTGACGGTCAGGCCGGCCAGCGATACATCATCACCGTGGCGCAACGCGGTTACAGTTTTGTCGCCCCGGTTTTACCGCAATCCATGGAGGAGCGTCCTGTGGGCGATGCTGGTGGTCGGCACAACTTGCCCTTGCGGCGCACACGGATGATCGGTCGCCAGGCGCTCGTCGATAGCTTGATGAGGCAGTTGCCGCGCCAACGCTGCATCACTCTGGTCGGCCCTGGCGGGATCGGCAAAACCACTGTGGCCTTGCGCGTGGCCGAGCAGTTGATCGGACAGTACCGCGACGGCATTCGGCTGGTGGATCTGGCACCGCTCAACGATCCCCGGCTGATTTGCTCACACCTGGCCAGTCTGCTCGATCTGGCACTCCTCGACGGCGATCCGCTGGCGGCGCTGGTCAATGGTCTGCAACAGCGACAGATGCTGTTGCTGCTCGACAACTGCGAGCACCTGATCGATGCCGTCGCGATGCTCAGCGAAAGCATTCTGCGCGGCGCGCCGAAGGTGCATATCCTCGCCACCAGCCGCGAGAGCCTGCGGGCCGAAGGCGAATTCGTGCAGCGTCTCGATTCCCTCGACTATCCGTCGATGAGCGCGACATTGAATCGTCAGCAGGCGCTGGATCATTCGGCGCTGCAACTGTTCATCGAACGGGCCACGGCCGTACAGGAAAGCTTCGAACTGAGCGACGCACAATTGCCGCAAGCGATCGAGATCTGCCACCGACTCGACGGTATTCCACTGGCGCTGGAGCTGGCGGCCGCTCAGGTCGCCGAGCTGGGTCTGGAAGGTTTGTTGAGCCAATTGCAGGGCCGTTTGCCACCGCTGGCAGCGGGCAATCAAAACAGTCTTGAGCGCCATCTCACGCTGCGCGCCACGCTGGACTGGAGTTTCAATCTGCTCGACCGTTGCGAGCAAACCTGCCTGCGCCGTTTGGGCGTGTTTCGCGGGGGGTTCACCCTGGAGTCGGCAGCGGCCGTAATCGTCGGCCAACAGATCGACCCCGGAGTGGTGTTTGTGTCGATCACCCAACTGGTGGCCAAATCCCTGCTCAGCGTCGAGGTCGGGGATGAGGAGGTGTTTTATCGCCTGCTCGACACGACCCGCCGTTATGCACTGGAAAAACTCGAGCACGCCGCTGAATGCGAAGAAACCCGCGAACGCCATGCCGAACGCTGTCTGGTGTTGATGCAGCAGGCGCAGAACGATTGGGAAATGACACCGACGGCGTTGTGGATCGAACGCTATGCGCGGGGGCTGGAGGATTTGCGCGCGGCGCTGGACTGGAGCCTGAACGGTGTCGGCCCGGGTGGCTTGGGGATGCGCCTGGCGGCAGCGTCGGCGCCGTTATGGCAAGAATTGTCGTTGCTCAAAGAGTACGGCGGCTATGTGCGCCGGGCGCTGAGCCTGTTCGACGAACTGCGCGAACCCTGCCCGCGTCTGAAAATCGCCCTGAAGCTGGCCCTCGGCAGTGCCAGTTATCACACCTGGGGCGGCACTCCGGAAACCGTTCAAGCGTTCGTCGAGGCTCACCAGTTGGCCCACGAACACGACGACGTCGCCGGGCAATTGCGCGCGGTGTCCGGGCACATGGCGGTCAACCTCAGTTGCGGGCACTACCGCATGGCGCTGGCGCAGAGCGAACAGTTCGACCGCCTCGGTCTGCACGGCGACCCACTGCTGTCACTCAGCACCCACCGTCTGCGCGTGTTGGCCCTGCACTATGCCGGCGACCAGCCGCAGGCCCGCATTCATGCCGAACAGGTGCTGCAGCGCATGGCGCACAGCGGCCATGTCAATCGCTTCACTCACGGTTTTGGCGTGCAGTACGACCAGAGCGTCGCGTCGCTGACGGTACTGGCACGGGTGCTATGGCTGCAGGGATTCCCCGAGCAAGCGTGGCATACCGCGCGTCTGGCACTGGATATCGCCGTGCAGATCGACCATGGCACTTCGATTTGCTACACCCTGGCACTGGCCAGTTGCCTGATCGCCCATTACAACGGCGATCAGCAGAACGCCCGGGCATTGTTGCAACTGTTGCTGGAGCAGTCGCAGAAGCACTCGGTGCTGCTGTTCAATACGTGGGCGCGGCATTACGCGCAGGTGATTGATGCTCAAACCCTTGCCCCCGTGCCGAAGGACAGCAGTGGGCTGATTCGGGAAATCATGGTGACGCTGGATGGCCGTTTTGTGGATGACTCGCTGTTTGAGCGAGCGCTGAGTGATGATGCGGGGTGGAGCACGGCGGAGGTTCTGCGGGCTCGGGCTGCTGCGTTATTGAAAGACGATCCGGATTGCCTGAACGGGCCACTTTGCGAGCAAGCTCGCTCCCACATTGATTCTGAGTACAGCAACAATTCCTGTGGGAGCGAGCTTGCTCGCGAAGGGGCCCTCCCCAGCGCCACCCATACTCGGGAAGCCGAAGCACTTCTGCAACAATCCCTGACCATCGCCCGTGCCCAAGGCGCGCTTGCCTGGGAACTGCGCAGTGCCACATCACTCGCACAACTCTGGCAGCGCCAATCGCGCTGCCAAGAGGCGCTGGATTTGCTCACGCCAATCTATCAGCGCTTCACCGAGGGCTATGCGACCCCGGACTTGCGCAAGGTGCGCTGGCTGATCGACGCGCTACGCGAGCACGTGCACGCCTGATGCCTGGCGAATCCGGTTGATGTAACGGGCATGCCGACGTTCAAGATCAACCCCTTCACCGCTGCGTTCGAGTTGCTCGCGGGCATAGCAGCGGGTGGTGTTGAGCATTCGGTATCGGCCTGCACCACCGCCCCGCTCCACCATCAGCAATGACTGGCGAGCCAGGCCTTCAATGATCGCTGCAAGCCGCGACGACGCCAGTTGCGGGCAACTGATCACCGCCAGCGCCGCCTCCAGGGTAAACGCCATTTTGAATACCGATAAACGCTGCAGCGCGCGTTGCTCCTGCTCGCTCAAGCGTTGGTAGCTCCAGTCGAGTGCCGCCTGCATCGATTGGTGCCGCGGCACCGCTGTGCGCCGGCCGTGACTCAGCACTTGCAAGCCATTGGGCATTTGCGCCTGCAAGCCGACCAACGCCAGTGCATCGATTTGTGACGCTGCCAGCTCGATCGCCAGCGGTAAGCCGTCGAGTTGGCGACAGATATCGAGGACGGCGTTGACATCCTGCTCACGCAAGCGGAAATCATGTTGTCGCGCCCGAGCACGGCTGACGAACAACTGCACCGCAGAATGGCCCATGGCTTCAGTGATGCAAGCGCCTGCCGAGCGTTTCGGGAAGGTCAGCGGTGGCACGCACTGAAAGGTTTCCAGACTGACCTGCAGGGCCTCGCGGCTGGTGGCGAGAATCGACAGTCGCGGAGCGGCTTCGAGCAAGGTTTCGACCACTGCTCGGCAGGCATCGCGACGGTGGTCAACGTTATCCAGCAGCAGCAACGCATGGCGAGTCGACAGTCCGGGCAAATCGCTTTCGAGGGTGCGCAGTACCTGATCGAGCAGCGGTGTGTCATCGTCGATCAAACTCAGATCGATCTGCCACACGCCGTCTCTGTAGTACTGCAACAGCAGCTCCGCGACCCGCAACGCAACAGTGGACTTACCCACCCCGGCCGCTCCCGTGACGGTCATCAGTCGACACAGCGGCATTTGCCGCACCAGCCCGCCGACCAGCGCGTCGCGCCCGGCGAGCGGGGTCAGCCGCGCCGGCAAATTATGCTGGGGTGTTTGCAAGCGCTCGAAGACCACTTGCGCGCCGCTGCCGCAACGGACCGGGGCAATAAAACTGTAGCCGCATTGCGGCACGTTAACGATGTAACGCTGACCGTTTTCGCCATCACCCAAGGCGCGCCTCAGCGCGGCGATGTGCACGCGCAGGTTGATCTCCTCGACCACCGACGTTGGCCAAACCAGAGCAATCAATTGCTCCTTCCTGACCACTCGACCGGCACGCTCGACCAGCACTTGCAAGATGTCCAGCGCGCGCCCGCCCATGCGCAAGGGCCGATCTCCGTCGAGTATCAGCCGCTGGCGCAGGTGGAAGGCGTAAGGGCCGAAATGCAGCACTGACGCCGTGTTCAAATCGATGAGGCTATCCATGCCAACTATCTTGGCAGCCTCAGATGACGCGACAACCGTTACACAGGGCGCAGCACGGACATACGGGTGCGCCAGACGGACAGAAACGCTCTAGCTGAACTGTTCGCGGTATTGCGCGGGGGTCAGGCCGAGCTTTTCAGCGAACAGCGAACGCATGTGCCGCACACTGCCGAAACCACTTTTGTAAGCCACGGTTTTAAGCGGCAGATCGCTGGTTTCCAGCAGATTGCGCGCGCAGTCGATGCGCGCACTTTGCAAAAACTCCATCGGCGTCATGTTGATGTCGCGGGTGAACACCCGTGCGAAGTGGCGCGCGCTCATGTTGGCAATGGCCGCCATGCGCTCGACCGTGAAGGCTTCGTCGAGATGTTCCAGCACGTAACTCTGGGCGCGAGTGATCGGGGTTTCCTGCGGAGCCACGGCAGCCATCAGCGGACTGAACTGCGCCTGCCCGCCCTGCCGCTTCATCACCACCAGCAAGACTTTGGCCACATCCTGGGCGAGTTTCTTGCCGTGATCGCGGGCAATCACGGCCAGCGCCATATCGATGCCGGCAGTAACGCCTCCCGAGGTGATCAGGTTGCGATCCTCGACATAGATCTGATCGGTCGTGACATGGGCTTTCGGGAATCCCTTGATCAGGCGCTCGGTGTAGTTCCAGTGCGTGGTTACCCGATAACCATCCAGCAAACCGGCATGCCCCAGGACAAAGGCGCCAGTGCAGATGGATCCGTAGTACTCGACACGCCGGACTGCATCTTTGAGCCAGGCAAACAACGACGGAAATTGTTGGTTGTAAGCACCGGGGCCTCCCGGCACCAGCAGCAAATCATAACGTTCGGTGTCGTCGCCAATGGTCCGGTCGGCCTGCACCATCACACCATTGGAGGCCCGCAGCGGGCCATCTTCGGTACCAAGGGTGATCAATTGATAATGCGCATCGGGTTTCAGGTAGCGATTGGCAACGGAAAAAACCTCCAATGGCCCGGCCATGTCGAGCAGGAGGAAGTCGGGGAACAGCACCATTGCCACGGTTTTCATGGGGAGATATCACTTAAATCGAAAGAGACACACGCTAGACATTATGGCCATTTACGGCCGATTGCGCGCAAAAGTTTTGTGTGAAGGGTATCGCAAAACTGTCAACCAGAAAGGGACAGTCTTTCAGTTTTCATCTACTTTTTGCTTCGCGAGGTGACCAGTAAGCTTCTCCTCACTCGGACGAATTCACGTCCCGCAAGGAGATTTCATCATGCTGACTCTTCGCAAAGCCTCCGATCGTGGCCTCGCCAATCATGGCTGGTTGAAGTCCTTTCACACCTTTTCCTTCGCCAGCTATCGCAACCCGCGCGAGCAGGGTTTTTCCGATCTGCTGGTGATCAACGACGACCGCGTAGCCGCCGGTAAAGGCTTCGGCCAGCACCCGCATCGCGACATGGAGATCTTTTCCTACGTGCTGGAAGGTGCGTTGGAGCACAAGGACACACTGGGCACCGGTTCGGTTATCCGCCCGGGCGACGTGCAGTTGATGAGCGCCGGCAGCGGCGTAGCGCACAGCGAATTCAACCACTCGGCAACAAAACCGGTTCATTTTCTGCAGATCTGGATTGTGCCGGAAGTTGCCGGTGCCAAACCGCGCTATCAACAGGAGCATTTCACCGCACAGAAAAAACGCGGTCGTCTGCAGTTGATCATTTCGCCGGACGGTCACGACGGCTCGCTGAAAGTGCGCCAGGATGCACGGGTCTTCGCCGGGCTGTTCGACGGCAAGGAAAGCGCCACGCTGGAACTGCCAGCCAACCGCTATGCCTATGTGCATGTCGCACGTGGCAGCGTTGAACTCAATGGCCAGCCACTGCGCGAAGGTGACGGCGTGCGGGTTCGCGAGGAACAGTTGCTGACCTTGAGCAACGGTGTCGATGCCGAGGTGTTGGTGTTCGACTTGCGGCCGCAGGAATTGCCCGAGATGCCATGACTCGGTGTTTCATTGCTCACGAAAACGGCCTTCATTGAAGGCCGTTTTCTATTGTGATTCGGGCGCCTGCTGCGAAGCAGGTCTTGGTGAACTTATATCCTTGCCTACCTGGATCGCAGCGAGTGTCGTCTGCAAGGTGGTTAACACCGCGGCTTGATTGGCGAAATGCGCCCCAACGACGACGGTGATCATTCCGAGAAAGTGGACGGCCGTCGTCGCCCAGTAATGCGCCTTCACGGTCGAGGCCTGTTTGATGGCTTCTTTTGAGTCTTCGGCGATTTGTTGTACGCCGTCCCACATCAGATCGTATCGTTTGTCCCTCTCCGCCTGAGTCAAAAGATAAGCATCGATTTTTGCCGACACACCCTCGAACCGAGCGTCCATTCTGGTCTCAATGGTTTCGATCCTGGCATTGAATTCTTCACGACTGATAGCGTTCATGGCTTGAGTATTCCGACCTTTGCTCGCAAGGTCACTGATTGGGTTTTGACTGAATTCCGTGGTTCTCAATTCGACACCTTCCTGGGTTTACAGATACCGTCCCTGGTATCAACATCAGTGCGAGCCCTGCGCCCCTCACCGACATGACGAAACAATAGGCCCCATCCAACCTCCTCACAAGCCGGGAGATTCTGCCTCTGATGTAGGCCGTTTCGTCAGAGCTTGTAGCCCTGCCAAAAGAACGTCTGCCTAGTCATTCTCCGACGCGAACACATCGACAATCTGCTCGATCACCGCCCTCACCCGCGCGGTATGGCGCAGATCCGCGTGGGTCACCAACCACACTTCGTACGGCAACGGTCGAGTGCGCTCCGGCCAGAGCCTGATCAGACCATCGCGCTCGCCCATGTACACCGGGATTTCTCCTACACCCAAACCGGCAGCAATCGACCGGCGCACAAGCAAACTGGAACTGAGGCTGGCGACGATCCGTCCGCGACTGAACGGCTCCGATACCAGGGTCAGGTCCTTTTTGCTTTGCAGATACGGTTGATAGGCCACCAGATCATGCCCCTCGAACGCCGTGTCCGGCTGCGGCACGCCATTGGCTTCTATATAGGCTTGAGAGGCGAACAGCCCCACTGGCCATCGGGCAATGCGTCGGGCGATCAGGTCAGGGTTGTCCGGCCGGGTGTTGCGCACGGCGATATCCGCCTCGCGCTTGGCCAGGCTGAGGATCTGTGTGGACGCATCCAGTTGTACGCGCACGTCCGGGTGCTGCTCGTGCAAACGGGCAATCGCCGGGATCAGAAAATCGATGGCCAGCGAATCGGTGGTACTGACTCGCACCGTGCCAGTCAGGCGATCGTCCAGGCCCTGGATCTGCCGCTCAAGCTCCAGGGCCGAATGCTCCATTTTCTCCACGCTTTTGAGCGCCGCTTCACCCACCGCCGTCAACGCGTAGCCGTCAGAGGTACGCAGGAACAGCGTCGCGCTCAGGGACTTTTCCAGTGCCGTGATGCGCCGCCCGACCGTCGCCTGATCCACGCCCAAAACTCGCGCTGCGCCGCGCAACGTCGACTCGCGGCAAACGGCAAGAAATACCCGTGCGTCATCCCAATTCATGCTATCTCCCAGCGATGCAAATTCGCATCATCGTGCCGCCAATTCGCTGCATTAACGCAGCAACGATAGCCGATATGCTGGGCGCCATAAACATTCCTCGAGATGGCTATCATGCGCACTTCAACCTCCACCGGTATCTGGCTGCCGATCTTCGCTGGCCTCTGTGCCAGCCTGGTCAGCATCGGACTGGCGCGTTTCGCTTACACGCCGTTGATTCCTTCGCTGATTGAAGCGCAGTGGTTCAGCGCCAATGATGTTGTCTACCTCGGTGCCGCCAATCTGGTGGGCTATCTGATCGGCGCCCTGCTCGGCCGGCCGACAGCTCGCCAGCTCGGCAATAAAAATGCCTTGCGGCTGATGATGCTGGTGGTCACGGCGGCATTTTTTGCCTGTGCGTTTCCGTTGTCAGTGAGCTGGTTCTTCGGCTGGCGACTGCTGTCAGGGATTGCCGGCGGCGCGATCATGGTGCTGGTGGCCGCGACTGTATTGCCGCATGTACCGGCGGCGCGAAAAGGGCTGGCCAGTGGCGCGATTTTTCTGGGCATCGGTCTCGGCATTGCCGGTTCCGGGACGCTGGTGCCGCCGCTGTTGAGCCTTGGTTTGCAAGCGACGTGGCTGGGCCTTGGGGCTTTGGCCTTGTTGCTGACGGCGCTGAGCTGGTTTGGCTGGCCGTCTGATTTCCGGCACCCGCTCGTTGCAAAAGAAACGGTGTCCGCAGAACCGACACCGCGCGGTGTGTATCTACTGTTCGCTCAATACGCCTTTATGGCCGCTGGCCTGGTGCCGGCCATGGTGTTTCTGGTGGATTACGTGGCACGTGGACTCGGTGCCGGAGCGCATATCGGCGCGTTGGTGTGGGTGATGTATGGCTTGGGCGCGATTGTCGGCCCGGTGAGTTATGGCTTTCTCGCCGATCAGCTTGGCGCAAGGTCCGGCATTCGTCTGGTGCTGGTGGTGCAGGCGATTGCTCTTGCGCTGCTGGCACTGACTCAGTCTTTTCTGGCGCTGGCGTTGCTGGCGGTGATTCTCGGTTCATTTCCGCCGGGCATTGTGCCGCTGGCGCTGGCTCGGGTGCATGAATTGGTGCCGGAGCACCATCGCCAGCAAATCGCCTGGAGCCGTGCCACGGTATCGTTCGCTACGTTTCAGGCGCTGGCCGGTTTTGCCTATTCGGCGCTGTTCAATGCCAGCGGCGGTCACCACGCGTTGTTGTTCGTCATTGCCGCTGGCGCGATTGTCGTGGCGTTGCTGCTGGAGCAAGCCATGAAATGGCTGCCCGCTCCGGTTGAGCCGCGCTGCTGCGCAAATTGAAGGGAATCATTGCCTGCTCGGCAGGCTCCCACTTACACAACTCAAGCCAAGAGAAACGATATGTCCCTGCCCAATGAAATGACCCGAATCGAAATCAGCGAACCCGGTGGCCCCGACGTCTTGCACCCCCAACGCGTGCCGCTTCCAGCCGTCGCAGAAGGCGAGGTATTGATCCGCGTACACGCCGCCGGAATCAACCGGCCGGATGCCTTGCAGCGTGCCGGCAAATACCCGATGAAACCCGGCATGAACCCGATCCCGGGCCTGGAGGTGGCCGGCGAAGTCGTGGCACTCGGGGCGGGTGTCAGTCAGTTCGCCGTGGGCGACAAAGTCTGCGCGCTGACCAATGGCGGCGGTTATGCCGAATACTGCGCCGTCCCGGCCGGCCAGACCCTGCCGATTCCACAAGGCCTGGACTGGGTGCACGCTGCTGCGATCCCGGAAACGTTCTTTACCGTATGGGCCAACCTGTTCGGCCTCGGTGGCGCCAGCCGTGGTCAACGCGCGCTGATTCACGGTGGCACCAGCGGCATCGGCACAACCGCACTGATGCTGTGCCGCGAATTTGGTATAGAAGCGTTCGCCACCGCCGGCAGCCCGGACAAATGCGCGGCAATTCGCGATCTGGGTGGCGAAGCGATCAATTACCGCGATGAGAAATTCGCACAGGTCATCGCCGATAAAACCGCCGGCCAAGGTGTGAATGTGATCCTCGACATCATGGGCGGCTCGTATCTCAACGATAACCTCGGCGCACTGGCGATGGATGGCCGTCTGGTCATGCTCGGTTTCCTCGGCGGCGCACGGGCTAACGACTTTGACCTGCTGGCAATGATGGCCAAACGCGCGGTGATCACCGGCTCCCTATTGCGTGCCCGTACCGCTGCTGAAAAAGCCGCGATTGCCGATCAACTGCGCGAGCACGTTTGGCCGGCGCTGGCTGCCGGGCGCTGTCTGCCGATGATCGACAAGGTTTACCCTCTCGCCGACGCCGCTCAGGCTCACGCGCACATGGAGGCTGGCGACCATATCGGCAAGATCGTTCTGCAGGTCGTGTGAGTCTTTGCAGCATTTGGTAATCGTTGCGCCGGGGCGGTGGTCGAAAAACTCACGCGCAGACCGAGGCATCTGGTAAAAAGCGTTCTTTGTCTGCGACTTGGTGAAACGTTTAATGTTCCTGTCCTTCATGACGCGTCTGCGACGCCGCCGTTTGGCGTTTGCCTGCATGGCCGCGCTGATTATCGGCGTGCCGACCAGTTGTGCCGTGCTGGAACACACCGAACGCAAATTGCTGTTTCGCATCGAACCGGGCACTGCCGGTTGGTATCGCGGCTTGCCCGGTAGCGTGCAGGAACTTGACCTGCAACCGAAAAGCTTCAAGGCCGGGGAAAACATCCATGCCTGGTGGTGGCCGGCGGAAAAGGCCAATGCGCCGGCCATTCTCTACCTGCATGGCGTGCGCTGGAACCTCACCGGGCAGTTGTTCCGCATCGAACAGCTGCGCGCGGCGGGTTATTCAGTGCTGGCCATCGATTACCGTGGTTTCGGCAAGAGTCACGGTGATCTGCCGTCGGAAAGCAGTGTCTACGAAGACGCGCGTGTGGCGTGGGAGCGCTTCAAGCTGCTGCAACCGGACCCGGCCAAACGCCTGATCTACGGGCACTCCCTCGGTGGCGCTGTGGCCATCGATCTGGCTGCAGAACTCGGGCAAACCGCCGCCCGCGATCATTCCGCGCTACCGGTGCGCGGACTGGTGATCGAGTCCACCTTCACCACGCTGGCGGATGTCGCCGCGTCCGTGGCCAACACTTCGCTGCCGGTGCGCTGGCTGCTGTCGCAGAAATTCGATTCGATCGACAAGATCGCCGACATTCACATGCCGCTGCTGGTGGTCCACGGTTTGGCTGACGCTTTCGTGCCACCACGCTTCAGCGAGCAACTGTTCAACGCCGCGCAACAACCCAAGCGCTTGCTGCTGGTGCCGGGCGCGACGCATAACAACAGCATGGCGCTTGGCGGGCAGAATTACCGCAAGGCGCTCGACGGCCTGATGCAGAGCAAGCCCGCCCCGCGGGTGGCCGGTCCGGCAACCGTGCGCAGTGGGCGGGATACCTAGCGGTAGCCGCGAGCCTGCAGATCGAACAATTGCGCGTAATGCCCGGCAGCGGCGATCAGTTGATCGTGACCGCCCTGCTCCAGAATCCGGCCTTGTTGCAGCACGATGATGTGATCGGCATTGCGCACGCTGGAAAAACGATGGGAAATCAGCAACGTCATGCGACCTTCGCTGTGCTGACTGAAATGCTCGAACACCGCCGCCTCGGCCGCCGGATCAAGGGCGGAGGTCGGCTCATCGAGGATCAGAATGTCGGCATCACGGCGCATGTACGCGCGGGACAAGGCAATCTTCTGCCACTGCCCGCCAGACAATTCCTGGCCACCGGCAAACCAGCGTCCCAACTGCGTGGCATAACCCTTGTCCAGTCCTTCGATAAAGGGCGCCGCCATGCCTTGGGCAGCCGCCTCTTTCCATCGTTGCGAATCGTTGAACGCCAAGGTATCGCCGACGCCGATGTTTTCGCCGACGCTGAACTGGTAGCGAATGTAGTCCTGAAAAATCACGCCAATACGTCGACGTAACGCGGTCTCCTGCCAATCCTGCAAATCACTGCCATCGAGCAGGATGCGCCCTTGATCAGGACGATAGAGCCGGGTCAGTAACTTGATCAGCGTGGTCTTGCCCGAACCGTTCTCGCCGACCAGCGCCATGCTCTGGCCTGGCACCAGTTGCAGGTCGATGTTTTCCAGCGCTGGCCGGCTGGCACCGGGATAACGGAACCCGACGTTCTCGAAACGCAAACCATCACCGGGGCAGATGCCAACCGTGAGGTGCCCAGTATCAACCTGAACCGGCTCGGCCAGGTATTCATAAAGACTCGTCAGATAGAGACCATCTTCGTACAGGCCACTGATCGCACTCAAACTGCTGCTCACAGCGCTTTGGCCTTGCTTGAACAGCACCAGATACATGGTCATCTGGCCGAGGCTGATCTGGCCGTGCACGGCATCGATCACCACCCAGGCATAGGCCGCGTAAAACGCCGCGGTACCGAGCAGGCCGAGGCCGAAACCCCAGCCATCGCGGCGCAACGTCAGGCGTCGGTCTTCGGCATACAGCCTGGCGAACGTGTCACGGTAGCGTTGCAGCAACAGCGGTGCAAAACCGAACAGCTTGACCTCTTTGATATAGGTTTCGTGGGAGAGCAAGGTTTCGATGTAATTCTGCTGCCGACTCTCCGGCGCGCGGCGGGTGAACAACCGAAAGGCATCACCGGAAAAATGCGCCTCGGCGAAGAACACCGGCAACGCACCGACTACCAACAGCACTAGCGCCCAAGGGGAAAAGTGCACCAGCAGCACACCAAAGCTGATCAGCATGATCAGGTTTTGAATCAATCCCAACGACTTCATGACCAGCGCCAGTGGCCGGGTCGAAGCCTCGCGACGCACGCGCACCAGTTTGTCGTAGAACTCGGAGTTTTCGAACTGCACCAGTGACAAGGTCTGCGCTTTCTGCAAAATCAGCGTATTGACCTTCTGCCCCAACTGCACACGCAAGAGCGATTGCTGCACCGACAGTGCCCGTTGCGTGCCGGACAACAGCGCCAGCACCCCGGCCTCCAACAACACATAACGCAACACCGGCCACATCGGCGCACTGCCGTGTTGTGCGTGCAACTGCATCGCTGCCACCACGGCATCGACAATCCGCTGGCCCAACCATGCCGCCAGTGCCGGCAGCAAACCGGCCACCAACGTTGCCAGCACCAACCCCAGAAACAAGCCACGCGATGTCCCCCAAACCAGACGCAAGGCTCGCTGCGCTTGATCGAACAAGGACGTGAAACGCGAAAGATCGGGCATGGGGCACAGGACTCGGCAGGCGATGGCGGTGCGTTATGGTACTCCAGCGCCACGACGGAATTTCACACGACGATCGCGTTATCGTCGACGCGTTTTTCAGAACAAAAACATCTGGGAGACTCTGCCCTTTCCGGCGTCCAACGCTCTGCTATGTGTTAACCGCCGAACGCGGAACCCGGCGAACAACCGCCACGCTCCGCGCCTGACTGCCGGGAGCAGAGACATGAGAATCGACCCGTATCTGATCTTCAATGGTGATTGCCGCGAGGCCTTCACCTTTTACGAGCATGCCTTGCAAGGAAAGCTCGAAGCGATGATGACGTTCGGCGAAACGCCCGCCGCCGAGCACGTGCCCACAGAACACCACAACCTGATCATCCACACCTGCCTTAAAGTGGGTGATCAGATGATCATGGCCTCGGACACCACACCCGATCGCCCGACCCAGGGCATGAGCGGCTGCTCGATTTCGCTGAATGTCGACAGCATTGCTGAAGCTGAGCAGGTGTTTAACGCTCTGGCCAAGGACGGGCGCATCGACATGCCGTTAGAAGCGACCTTCTGGGCGGTGCGCTTCGGCATGCTGGTGGATCGTTTTGGCGTATCGTGGATGGTCAATTGCGAAAGCGAAAAGTGACGCTGAGATTTGTACAGGCATGAAAAAGCCCAACCGATTCAGGTTGGGCTTTTTGCTTCAGCGCTGCGCCAGCTCGTGGCGCACGCATTGTTCGTAATAGGTCTGCTTGACCGCTGCCGGTTTGAGCTTCGATGCGCTGTCGTAGGTCTGCTCGGTGATCCCCATCGCAGTCATGCGCATCCACGGCTGCTGGAACTTGCGCACCTGCAGGCGCTTGCGCGCGCTATACAGCGAAATCCCCGAAAGCTTCGACTGCTGCGCACCGGCGGCGATGTCCGAACCCCAAATGCAGGCAAAACGATGACTCTTGCTCAACTCTTTCGCCTGCACTCCACAGGCGAAGACAGCCAGGGAAAGCGTTGCAACGGTGATGACAATCGTCCGCATAAAGCCAACCTAACCTTTTGAAAAAAGGCGATTTTGCCGGGGAAGCGTAACCCTGGGGGCCAGCAATTTGCCGCCTTTCACGAGTTTTTTGCGCGCGTAAAAAAGGCGGTGGGATTTCCTGATGAAATCCCACCGCCCCATGCCAGACGATCAGTTGGCGATGATCTCAACGCACAATCGATCAGCGCCCTCCTCCCGACAATCGATGCGAACGGGCAAAAACAACTCGATCACCGCAATATTGCTGTGCAGATGCTCGGTCATGCGCGGCGTGGTGAACGAGCCACCACCGGCCAGCGCCATTGGCAGCAGCAATTGATCGGCAAGGTGCTCGGCCACCGCAGCACCACTGCGCAACCAATCGGCGGCCTGATTGATCGCGGCGTCGGCGACCTTTTCAGCCCTTAGCGACACTTGACCAAACGCGCTGAACACCTCAGTGACGTGCTCGAATGCGTACTCCAGCAGCAACACATTGCCCGGCCCCCGCGTCGAATCGAGCGTGACATGTTGCAGCGCTGCAGGCGGCAGACGCAAACGCTTGGCCACCTGGCTCAACTCACGTTCGGCCACCGTCGGTGCCAGCCCGGCAGTCAGCGCCGATGCATGCTGCGATATCGCCTCGCCGCGTTCACACAAATCCAGCCGCGTCAGGCTCGACGGCTGCACGTTCACTTCAATCTCGCCACCGCCTGCCGGGACAAATCCATGACGCAACAAGTCCAGCTCAACGTTGGCGCCCATACGCCGCAGCAGCGGCAGCCAACTGCGCGTGAGGAAATCGGTCGGCGGCGCCAGCGGGTTATGCGTGCCACCCGAGATTCGCACCCGACTCGCCTGCGGTGCCCGCAACAATGCAGGCAACAAGGTCTGCAACACCAGCGTGCAACTGCCGGCCGTGCCGATGGCGAACTGGTAATCGCCAGAGCGAATTGCGCCGGGTTCAAAGCTCAACGCTTGCGAGCCCAAATGCGCACCGGAAACCGTCGCATCGCAGACCTCTGCCGCCGCCATGACTGCCGTCAAATGTTGCCTGAGCAATCCCGGACGGCTACGTTTGGCGCGGATCTGTTTAATGCGAAACGCCCGGCCTGTCACCATCGACAGGCTCAAGGCACTGCGCAACACCTGGCCGCCACCGATGGCACCGTCCAGTTCTATCACTTCCTGTTTCATTGCATTCCTTACGCGTACAAACCGACGGTTTCCCTGAGGTACCGATCCAGACGTCGCGAGTCTTCCTGAGTTCTGAGTAATGTGGGCACTTCGCGCTCTAGCTCGGCGGCGATGAACCCGTGTAACGCCGGACGACGCGGCCCGTAGGCGCTTTCGTCGGCATTGCGCTTGAGGGCCAGCAGTTCATCGACTTCAGCGAGCAGCGCGCGGTCGTCGACGGTGGTCAGCAGGTCGGCGAACGTCATCGGTGGCCGTCCTCGCCCCTGGTCGATCCAGCGCACCGCCAGCAGCGGCCGCAGCACGTAGAAGTACTTCTTGAACCGTACGGTTTCACCTTGCAGGTAACCACGAAAGTTCTTCTTCGCCATCGACAGATAGTGATTGCGCGCCGCTGGCGGGCTGTAGAACGCTTCGGCGAGTTCGCGCAGTTGTGCCACCTGCGCGGTTTCACTGCGATAAACCAGCGGCGAGTCGAGCCACTCCAGCAACGTTGGATTGGACTTGCGCAACAAACCGAGGGTCTTGCGCAGTTCCCAGCCACTGACGTCGAGTTCATCGTCCAGCGGACGTTCGATCACATCACGTGGCGCATCGACCTGGACGAACCACTCGGGCTTCTCCACATACACAAACCGCACATCGTAATCGCTGTCGGTCGAGGCAAAACCCCAGGCCCGGCTGCCGGACTCACAGGCATACAACACCGTGACATTGCGTTCACGCTCTATGCGCGTCAGCTCTTCCAGTACCCGCGCACGCATCGTGACGCACAGCGGATGACGCTCTTGCAATTCCATGACCTGCTTTTCCTTTTATCCTTTGACGCACACCACCTGACGCAAGGTGTGCAGCACTTCCACCAGCTCACGCTGAGCGTGCATGACTTTGTCGATGTCCTTGTAGGCCATCGGAATTTCGTCGATCACCGCTTCGTCCTTGCGGCACTCGACGTGGGCAGTGGCGCGAATCTGATCCTCGACGGTAAAAGTGTTCTTGGCCTTGGTGCGGCTCATCGTGCGGCCGGCGCCGTGGCTGCAGGAACTGAACGACTCTTCGTTGCCCAGACCGCGAACGATGAAACTCTTGGCGCCCATCGAGCCCGGAATAATCCCCAACTCACCCTTCTTCGCCGACACCGCGCCTTTGCGGGTAACCAGCACCTCTTCACCAAAATGCCGCTCTTTCTGCACGTAGTTGTGGTGGCAGTTGACCGCTTCCAGCGCCACTTCAAACGGTTTGCGAATAATCTGCCGTGTCGCCTGAATCACCGCGCGCATCATCAGCTCACGGTTTTGCCTGGCGAAGTCCTGCGCCCAACCCACCGCCTCCACATAATCATCAAAGTGCTGGCTACCTTCTTCGAAGTAGGCCAGTTCACGATCCGGCAGGTTGGCGATGTGCTGACGCATATCCGCCTGAGCCATCTGGATGAACAGGTTGCCGATGGCGTTGCCAACACCGCGCGAGCCACTGTGCAACATGAACCAGACCCGGTTGGCTTCGTCCAGGCACACTTCGATGAAGTGGTTGCCGCTGCCGAGCGTGCCGAGGTGCCCACGGTTGTTGGTGTTGGCCAGTTTCGGGTACTTGTCGGTGATCAACTTGAACCGTGGCTGGAGCCCCGCCCAGGCCTGATCGGCTTGCTGCGGGATTTCATCCCAGGCGCCCTTGTCGCGTCGCGAACGGTTTGAACTGCGGCCATGCGGCACCGCTTGTTCGATGGCGCTGCGCAGACCGAGCAGGTTGTCCGGCAAATCGGCGGCCGTCAGCGACGTGCGCGCGGCGATCATGCCGCAGCCGATATCGACGCCGACCGCTGCCGGAATGATCGCGCCGACTGTCGGGATCACGCTGCCGATGGTCGAGCCCTTGCCCAGGTGCACATCCGGCATAACCGCCAGATGTTTGAAGATGAACGGCATTTTCGCGGTGTTCATCAATTGCTCGCGGGCCTCGTTTTCCACCGGGACGCCTTCGGTCCAGAGTTTGATCGGTTTGCCGTTGGCGACTTCGAGCAGTTGGTAAGTGTGTTCTTTCATGTCTTCATTCTTTATTCATTGGCCGATGATTCGGCGTTGTTCTATAAGTTGCAGCGACAAAAACACAGGCACTGTGGCTCTGCCAGTTGAGCCCCCGTTGCCGGGGCGGGAGTCGAACCCGCTTTCCGATGTAGTGCCTGTCGCATTCGCTGCCAGTAACTGCAAAAAAGGTGGCACGACAAAAGTTGATGACTGTTGCGCGTCGCCGCGCTCCGGACTTAACCGGCCTTGGATGTACAGCCATTAGGCATTCGTGCCGTCACTGGCGCTGACAAGGGCTTGATGAGACGTTTTGGATGTAGTCCCATCGGCATTCAGCGCCGGTGATCAATCAATTCATGACGCGCTTTCGATCGCCTCGACCCAGTGCTGCGCACTGTATTGGCCGCTGGTGAACTGCTCGATCACATCGAACACCGCATCGCTGAAACCGCCGACATTCAAGATGTCATCGCGATCCGCCGCCTGTGTTGCAGGGCCTGGCTGGATGTCGATGCACACCAGCCGGGCCTGGGGGTTGAGCTTCTTGATCCGCTCCCATTGGCGCATCGTCTCGCTGGCGCCGCGACGCTGCGAATCGATCCACGATTCGTTGTCCGAGACCATGATCAACGTATCGACCCTGGCCTTGCTGTCCGCCAACCTCTTCAGCGGTGCCGAGCAGTTAGTGCCGCCGCCAAAAATGCCGGCGAGTTTCTCGGCGTTGCTGATCACACTGTCACGCGGGTTGAGCTGGATATCCACCACGTTGATCTCGAACGGCATCACCCGCGCAGCCGGCTGCTTGCGCAATACCGCTGCGGCCACCAACGCCGCCACGTCGATGCAGCGCACCTGTGAGGTCGCACCAGGGCGATAACCGGTCACCGGGCTGCCCATCGAACCCGAGACATCCGGGCAAACCACCACCGCGCCCTCAAGCGTGGGCACGTTGGCCAGCGACAACTCCAGCGCCTCCTGCAAGGCTTCGCGGATCGCTGCCGGGGTGTTTTCGCCCATCATCCGATAAGCCGACAACAACTGGTACGGATACACCCGCGCCTTCGCCACTTCCTGTGGATCGGCCAACCGCGCCGCGACATAATCGATGCACCCCGGCACTTCAAACGCGCCGTGGCGCGCCAGGCTGTTGAGGTTGATGCGCAATCCCTGCCAGCCCATGTTGCGGGCTTGATCGGCCCATTGCTCCTTGCTCAGTGTTTCGTTGCCGAGCAACTGAAACGGCACCGCCGGCACTTCATCACTCGCGCCGCTGCGAAACGCCAGCAAATCGCGGGTCAACTCCGGCAAGGCTTTTGCCTCCACCGGTTTACCGATCAACCAGGCGAAAAACGCTTCGCGCCACGCTTCGGCAGGTTTGGGGTGAACCATCTTCACCACGTCCGCCAACGACGGTTGATTGCCAATCGACGCTTGCAGCAGTTGCCGCTCGGTCGCGCTGTTCAGCCAGTTCTGCACCAGACGCTTGGGTTGCGAGCCAAGGGATTTACGCCCGGTAGCACCGCTACGGAGGATCTGTACAAAGTTGCGCAGCATCTTGCCGCTGTCGATCACTTGCTCGAAAACCTCTGGCACCAGACTTGAACGCTGCGCGGTCAATGCCGCCAGCAACAATGCCGGCATGTCTTTCATATGGCCCTTCTTGCGAGCATAAATCGCGGCTTTTGCCACGAAGCGACTGTCGAGTTCGGCCACCAGCTTCAACACTTGATCCAGCTGACTTTCTGCGGAGGCGTAAAAGGTCTGGTTCAGGCAACCGGTCACAGCCAATTGCGCCAGTTGGTGCTTCGGGCTGTAGGCATAAGCGCTGGCACCGGAAGCATTCAAGGTGTCGCAGGCCGGCAGGTGATTCGATTGCGTGTTGAAGAGCGTTAAGTTGGCCATCTTGGCGTCTCGCTGTGTTGTCCTGTTCGTTGCGATAGACATTGCGGCGGC
>NZ_UTHA01000137.1 GCF_900582195.1 Pseudomonas viridiflava | reverse complement strand
CTATGGGTCGGAGCTGGCGGATTATCTGGAGCGGCACTTTCCGCCTGGGACGTTGGGCGGGCGCGTCGTCAATGCGGTGATAGGCCTGCTGGCCTGGACGATTGTCGCGTTCGAAACCGGCTACCGCGGGCCGAAGCTGCCGATGGACATCACCGCCTCGCATCAGTCCCTCACCACCACCGGCGTTGCGCTGTTCAACAGGCAGTATCCCCAGGGTTTGCCCGAAGTATGGGGCGAGAACGGCGAAGAACTGGTCGATGGCGTGCGCTATTACTCGTGGTCCGGGATCCTCAAGCCGGGCATTACCAACCGCGGACGCAACCTGATTGATGGCACCAACGTGACCTGTCGAAT
>NZ_UTHA01000136.1 GCF_900582195.1 Pseudomonas viridiflava | reverse complement strand
ACATGGCCCAGCGACGTCAGGGTGGGAGCAAGCGTCCGCCCAATCAGCAAGGTCAACTGCTCGACTGTTGGCGTGAGGTTTATGCACAGCTGCGACCCTGTGTCACGGGACGGCTGGCGATTGGGGGCAAATCCATGGGGGGCAGGATGGCTAGCCTGATTGCCGACGAATTGAGCGTCGATGCGCTGGTGTGTCTGGGCTATCCCTTCCATGCGGTGGGCAAGCCGGAAAAACCGCGGACTGCACACCTGGCTGATCTGCGTACGCGGACGCTGATCGTGCAGGGCGAGCGTGATGCGCTGGGTAATCG
>NZ_UTHA01000135.1 GCF_900582195.1 Pseudomonas viridiflava | reverse complement strand
TTGATACCGTCCTTCAGCCACCCGAGCGGCAGGTACAGGGCAATGCGCTCCTGCTCCTCTCCCGGCAGTATGGTTTTGCCCACGGTCGTCGCCACACCATTGACCCACACCTCCACGTAGTCGTAGGCAGCCATCATTGTCGACAGTGAAGTATAGGGATCGATCACCATCAATAACCCTTTGGGTTCCTGATAGATCGACTGGGGAATTCCGCCATGGGCTATCCCGACGGGAAGTACAGAATCCCGCCATCCCGGAATGATCATCGGACAGCTTAAAAGCACCGGCAAATTCCTCTGACTGAATATCCATTTCATTCTCCTGGGACGCAAAACCTGTTCGGCTGAGGAGTCATTACGCAGGTCATGGAAAGTTTCGTCTACTGTCAGAAATTACAGGTACAGGTGCAATTCCGATGAACGGCCATATTGATATATCGGTAAATTTCGATATCGGCGCGGCATAGTTCGACGATGCAGCACTATTCAATTAGCTGAATGGACATTATGAAACGTTGGTCGACCCGCACCAGGATGTGCTGCGCAAACAAAGCGCAGCAGTAGAGTTTTTCAGCGATCTGCAACTGCGTTTGAACGCCGCCCCCTCTCTGCGCGAACCCAGTTTCAAACTGGAACGCGATGCGGATCTCATCCACACACCGATCTACTGAACCTCGACGACATCTGCGCGGCGGCACAACTGTCACCCTCATACCTGATCCGCACCTTCAAACAGCATTACGGCATGACGCCCCACGCGTTTGTGGTCAACCAGCGCATCCAGTTCGCCCGCGAGCGTTTGCGCGGCGGGCAGTTGATCGCAGATGTGGCCCTGGAAGCCGGGTTTGCCGATCAGGCGCATTTTCAACGGGCGTTCAAACAGCATCTGGCGGCGACGCCGGGGCAGTATCGCGGCTGACAATACAACCCGGACCGCCCCTCTCCACGCCCTTATTCATTTATCAAAACACATCACCCGCAATCGGCGGTCCCATCCGGAAGGGAACGTCCATGACCAAAGGTTCCTCGGTGTTTTGCACGCCCAGACCCGAAACGCTTGGTAGTAACGAAATATTCCAGACCGTGTTGTCATAAATACACGTCACAAATGCACGAGAATCATCTTTTGTTATCGCGATCTCAAGGGCTCCGTAGCCTACCGGGATAGTACCGATGACGTCACCCGATGCAGTGTCAATTGTGAAAACCCGGTTGGTATAAGCATCGCAAACATATGCTCTGGTACCTGCATTATTGACAACAATGCCTCGAGGGTAAGTAGTGAAAGATGTGGCTTTGGTCTCTGCCAAAGTATGTGCGTTGTACTTCACAACAGAACCTTGCGTGGTACCACGGCCCCCAGCAACGTATAGGCTATTACCGTCTGGAGTCACTGCGACGCCATAAGGAGGGATTATCACTCCAACTGTCTGAATGACCGTAAGCGTCTGCACATCAATGACTGAAATCGATCCGTCCGCTCCGGTGCCATTATTGACAACAAACACCCTGCACCCATCAGGAGTGATATCTATCCCTCGCGGATTACGACCCACTGCAATGGTTTTCACTGCCCGTAAACTTACCGTATCAATTACCACAACCGAATTACCGGCCCAAGTACTGACGAACGCGAGTAAGCCATTCTTACTTATGACTATTCCGATCGGATGTCCTGCGGCGGGAATATTGGCGATGACTGCGCCTGTGGCAGTATCGATGACAGTGACCGCATTGTTCCCATTACAGGCAAACGCTCGTGTGCCGTCCTGATTAAGCGCAATTTCCCACGAGATATCCAGTTGTGAAAGCTCAATCTGTTTAATCAAGCGGGAACTGGCAGTTTCAATGACTTTCACTGACCCGACACCGGTGACATAAGCCAGCGTCCCATCTGCACTGAGCGTGACACCTTGGGGCGTGGGACCAACAAAAATCGGCCCGAGCGGGCCGTGTGCACTTATGGTCAACACAGCAGTTGCGGAAACACCGGCGCTGGCGGCGGCGAATATATATGTCCCTGGAACATTCGCGCCCTTCACCCCGGTAATCGTCAGCGTGCCGTCCGGCCTCGTAGGAAAATCACGCGCACCTCCCCCCCCATCGACATACACCGTGCCTTCAGGCAGCGTCACCGTGATCATTCCGGCGACTGGCAGCCCTGCACGCTTCAGGCTTAGCTCTATGTCTTTGACGCGCCCACCGGGAGCAACTCTATACGGACCATTAAGAAACTCGACCTCGCCCTGAGACTGGCTCACATGGATGTCCATGAACGTCGTCGCAGACAAATTGCTGTTGCCCAATTGATCGACCACCCGGGCACTGATCGGCGTCAGGGGGCTGTCACCGATCGTTTGGAAATCGATTGCCGTCAGGGTCAGTGTGATCGGCTGGGCAGGGTCTGCAATGGTAATTGGGAAATTCGAGGTGCCCACGGTCAGCGTCAACGTGTCATACGCACGCGCGTTATTGACCTTAATGTTCACCACTACCCCGTTCGCCGCTTCCATCGGGCCGACACTGGCAGGGTGATTGACAATAATGCCGCCTGGCGCGGGATAGCCCGGGGCCGGGTTGTGATACAGCACGTCAAGGATCGGTGTGGAGTCTTCGAAATTTTGTCCAGGACGAGTCACCCGGTAAAAAAGATGATTGATACCGTCCTTCAGCCACCCGAGCGGCAGGTACAGGGCAATGCGCTCCTGTTCCTCTCCCGGCAGTATGGTTTTGCCCACGGTCGTCGCCACACCATTGACCCACACCTCCACGTAGTCGTAGGCAGCCATCACTGTCGACAGTGAAGTGTAGGGATCGATCACCATCAATAACCCTTTGGGTTCCTGATAGATCGACTGGGGAATTCCGCCATGGGCTATCCCGACGGGAAGTACAGAATCCCGCCATCCCGGAATGATCATCGGATACAGCTTAAAAGCACCGGCAAATTCCTCTGACTGAATATCCATTTCATTCTCCTGGGACGCAAAACCTGTTCGGCTGAGGAGTCATTTACGCAGGTCATGGAAAGTTTCGTCTACTGTCAGAAATTACAGGTACAGACCAAATTCCGATGAACGGCTATATTGACATATCGGTAAATTCCGATATCGTCGCGGTATGGAACTACTCGAAATCTTCAAAGCCCTCTCGAACCGCACACGCCTGGAAATCCTCAAAGGCTTGAAGGATCCCGAGAAACACTTTCCTCCCCAGGATGAGGGTGACGTGCACACGGTGGGCGTTTGCGTCAGCAGTATTCAGGAAGGCGTCGGGCTGTCGCAGTCGACGGTGTCCGACTACCTGGCGACGCTGCAACGCGCCGGCCTGGTCGAGGTCAGGCGCATTGGGCAGTGGACTTATTACAAGCGCAACGAAGCAGCGATCAGTGCGCTGGCCGAGATCATCGGCAGCGAGCTGTAATTTTTTGCCCCATGATATCGAGAATTCCCGATATCCCTTTTTACCGAAACGAGGAAATGCAATGAAAGCGATGATCCTTACTTCATTTGGCGGCGCGCAATCGTTCGAACTTCGCGACGTGCCCAAGCCAGTGCCACAAGCGGGCGAAGTCCTGGTGCGGGTGCACGCCACCTCCATCAATCCGCTGGATTATCAGGTGCGCCGTGGCGACTATGCCGATCTGGTGCCCCTGCCAGCCATCACCGGGCACGACGTCTCCGGCGTTGTCGAATCCGTCGGCCCTGGGGTGACGGCGTTCGTGCCGGGTGACGAAGTCTGGTACACCCCGCAAATCTTCGAAGGCCCGGGCAGTTATGCCGAGTACCACGTGGCGGCGGCAAATATTGTCGGCAAGAAGCCGCCCGCGCTGACTCACCTCGAAGCGGCCAGCCTGAGCCTGGTCGGCGGTACCGCGTGGGAAGCATTGGTCGTGCGGGCCGCGCTCCGGGTCGGTGAAAGCATTCTGATCCACGGCGGCGCGGGTGGCGTCGGCCATGTGGCGATCCAGTTGGCCAACGCCATTGGCGCGAAGGTTTTCACCACCGTACGCGAAGCCAATTTCGAGTTCGCCAGGCAGATGGGCGCCGATGTGCTGATTGATTACGAAAAGGAGGATTACGTTGACGTGATCCTGCGCGAAACCGAGGGGCGCGGCGTCGATGTAGTGTTCGACACTATCGGCGGTGACACCCTGTCGCGCAGTCCTGACGCGCTTGCACAGCTTGGCCGCGTGGTGTCGATCGTTGACCTTGCCCGGCCACAGAACCTGATTCAGGCCTGGGGCAAGAACGCCAGTTATCACTTCGTGTTCACCCGACAGAACCGCGGCAAGCTTGATGAGTTGAGTGCCTTGATCGCCAACGGTCAGTTGCGACCACACGTTGGCGCAGTGTATTCGCTGGCCGACATCGGACTCGCCCATGCCTTGCTGGAAACGCCCAACAACGGCGTCCAAGGGAAGATCGCGATTGCTGTCGCGCCATCATCCGAACTCGCCAATCGCTGAACCCGTGCAAGGAGAACACCATGATTTATGAGATCGCTCTGCTACCCGTTCACAAACAACAAACTGACGCGTTTCGGCGTGCGTTTACCGAGGTCGAGCCGTTGCTCAAACGGGCAAAGGGTTACAGCGGACATCTGCTCGCACAAGGCATTGAAACGCCCGAAGTCTTCAACCTGATCGTGCACTGGCAATCCCTCGAGGACCACTCGCCCGGGTTTGAAGCGAGTGAGGACCATCGGTTATTCATGCTGGGTCTGGAGGAATATTTTTCGGACGAGCCGAAGGTCTGGCACATGGAAGGAGACGCCTTTCAGCAACCGTTCAACTAATCTCAGGCAGTGACGCCCGATCAATGTGGGAGCGAGCTTGCTCGCGAATGCGGTGGAACAGTCAGCACATCCATTGACTGACACACCGCTTTCGCGAGCAAGCTCGCCCCCACAGGGTCAAGTGAACAACAAGTAGATTGCACTCATTGCCAACAGCCCCGCCATCACCCGATTGAACCAGCGCATCCCCGCCGCATTGCTCAGGTACCCACGCAGAAACGTCCCGGCATACGCCCAGCAGCCGACCGATAGATAACAGATCACCAGATACACCGCCGCAAACTGCCACACCAGCCGCGCCTCGCCATCGGCGACAAATGCGCCCATACCGGCGACACACGCCAGCCAGGCTTTCGGGTTGAGCCATTGCATTACCGCGCCGTACAGCATCGACGGTGCCCGCCCGGAATCCCCGGCATTTAACTGCCCGTCATCCATGGCCAGTTTCCACGCCATGAACAGCAGAAACGCCACGCCAGCCAGTTGCACCACCCGGGTCAGGAACGGCCAGAGTTTCAACACCTCATGCAGGCCCAGCCCCATCAGCACCAGCAGCAATACAAACCCTAGCGTGGCCCCGGCGACATGCCGTTGACTGGCACGAAAGCCGAACTGCGCCCCGGCACTCAACGCCACAATATTCACCGGCCCCGGCGTGATGGACGCCGCCAGCGCAAACGCCGCCATCGAAACAATCAGACTCATCGCACACCTGCTTCAAATCGAGGAACAAGGTGCACACGGTATCGAGCACGCGATCCCCGGTATTGAAGAAAATGCCCCTGACTGCAAAATATCCCTGTGATCCTGATCGTTCCCACGCTCTGCGTGGGAATGTAGCCCGGGACGCTCCGCGTCCCTTCCAGAGCCGAACGCAGAGCGTCCGTTGAGGCGTTCCCACGCAGAGCGTGGGAACGATCAACTTTGAATGACCCACCGCTTTCGCGAGCAGGCTCGCTCCCACATGAAAAGCTGTGTTCAGTCCAAACGCGGCACGGTGAAGCGGAACTCGCTGCCCTGCCCCGGTTCGCTCTCGGCGAAGATCCGCCCGCCGTGGGCTTCGACGATGCCTTGGCTGATGTACAAACCCAGGCCCGTACCGGTCGGATTGCCCTCTTTCACCGTCCAGTAACGATCGAAGACATGCGGCAAATGCTCCTTGGGAATGCCCTCGCCGCTGTCGCGCACGGTGAAGACGATGTCATCGCCAACAGAGGTGGCAAGTACACCGACCGTGCCCAGACGCGGGGTGAACTTGATCGCGTTGCCGACCAGGTTCGACAGCACCTGGAACAGCCGCTCCGGGTCGGCGTGGATACGCAAATCAGGATCGGCCGCGAAGGAAATGCTGATGTCTTTGTCCAGCGCCAGCGGCGCGAGCAACGCCTGCGCCTCCTCGAACATCTGCCCGACATCGAGTTTCTGCGGGGTGATGGAGTAGCGCCCGGCATCGATTTTCGACGTATCGAGCAAATCTTCCAGCAGTGTGTTCATACGTCCGGCGGCTTGTTGCATGGTGTCGATGGCCGTGGAGATTCTGCGCGAAGTGTGCGGGCCATCAGAGCTGAAAGCCTTCTGCATCATGCCGCAGAGCATCGAGATGACCGTCATCGGGTTGCGCAGATCGTGGGAAACCACCGCCACCAGTTCATCACGGGCGCGCACCGCCTCCTGCTCGCGGCGCACTTGCCGGGCCAGATCGTTTTCCAGCGCCGAACGCCGCAAATCGTTGGCGGCAAACAGATCGCCGTGACTCCATTTGGTGGAGATCCCGGCCATCTCGACCTTCCAGATTTCAAACGAGGTGCGCGGGCGCAAGCGCAGGCCGGCATCGGAGTTTTCCAGGTCCAGCGGCTTGCGCGGATCACCGCTCCAATTGATGTTTTCCTTGACCTCGGGGCGGAACCAGAACACGCCGTTGTCCACTGGTTTCGGCAGGCTCATGGCGAGCACACCGCTGGCCACCTGCTGATACTGCGCAGCCGGCGGGTAGACGCTAGACAGATGATGACTGGCAAACACTGCCTCGCCACTGTCCTGCAGCCACTTGTGCAAAGCGCGGATTTCTTCCGGCTCAGGGCAGTTGCCGTAACGGTGCAGTTGTTTGTCTTCGATGATCGCAATGCCGCCGGCATTGGTCAGCGCCATCAGGGTCTGCGGCTGATTGGCCAGACCGTCAAAGACATTCTGCGGCGAATCGATCATCGCTTGATTGAGCAGCGCCAACGCTTCGACTTTTTCTTCGCGCTGACGGCTGATTTCCAGTGCTTCCATGGCGCTGATCTGCAGCGAAAGTACCTGGCCGATGGTCTGGCACGCTGCGCGCAATTCGTGTGGCACATGCAACGGCTGGCGATTGCCGCAACTGATCAAGCCCCAGAGTTTGTCGCCCTTGAGCAGGGAAATGCTCATCGACGACAGCACGCCCATGTTCTTCATGTACTGGCAATGGATCGGCGAAACGCTGCGCAGTGTGGCGAAACTCAGGTCCAGCGGCGTGTCCGTGTCCGGGCGCAACTTCGGCAGCAGCGGCACCGGTTGGTAGTCGGCATTGGGGATGATCCGCAGCCAGTTGGTGCGATACAGCTCGCGCGCCTGCTCAGGAATGTCCGAGGCCGGGAAGAACAGGCCATTGAACACTTCCATCGACGGATCGGAGGCTTCGGCGATGACCTGACCGTGGCCCTCCTCTTCGAAACGATAAATCAGCACCCGGTCGTAACCGGTCATCGCCTGGATTTCCTTGACGCTGATGTCGTACAGCGCCTGCAACGTGGTGGCCGCTTGCAGACGCTGGAGCATGCGCCCCAGATGGGTCTGGTTGCCGGCGACATTGCGCGGCTGGAAATTTTCGACGTGGATTTCCAGTTCCAGTATCAGCACACCTTGCTGGCGATGCAGCAAGCCCTCGAACGCGGTGCCGTTGAGCCGGAAGCGCAGCGGCTGCAAGTCGGACAGCGATGGTTGCAGCAAGGCTTCGCGCACTTTTGCCGCCTCAGCGTCGCCCAACAGACTTTCCAGCGGCTGACCGATCACGCTTTGCGGTGCGCGGGCCAGCAGGGTTTCGACGTTGGCGCTGACCTGAATGATCGCCAGCCCAGGCTCGCTCAGGGTCAGCAGCAGACCGTGGGGCTGGATCGCACCGGGGAAACGAATCGGCTCGTCGGCACAGTTGGCCAGCAGTTCTTCAAAGTCTTGTTTGTCTTGCGGAGTCATGCCAGTACCTCCCGGCTTTCGAGCCAGCGCTCGAAACAGCTGAATGTGGTTTGCGCGGCGCTGACGACCGCAGCGCGTTCGGCGGCGCTCAGTGGCTGACTGCCGAGGTATTCGATGAAGTCACGCCAGCGCCGGCCCGTGGCGGCGCCGTAGATATCGAGAAAGGCCGCGCCGTTATCGGCTTCCAGGCCTAACCGGGTAGAGATTTCCCGGCGCAGGATCTGCCCGCCGAGCGTTGCGCCCTCGAGCACATAGAGCACGCCAAGGCAGGCGGCGCTTGAGTCGATGATCGGCAATTGCTGGCAGTGCGGCAGGCTACGCAGCGCCTCGGCAGATACGCCCAGCGCCTGCAAATCGGCGTGTAATGTCTGCGCTTTGAGACGGGGCGCCAGATCAAAATCGGCCGGGACTGCGCCGCTTTGTTGCAGCGCGTTTTCCAGGGGCAAATAGAAGCCGTAATAGGCCTGGACCAGCCGGACAAAGGCCTGCGTATCGAGGATATCGGAGAAAAAAGGAAGGCGTTTTTCCAGTGCGATGTGCAGTTCGGCAGTGCCGGCTCGCAGATCTTGCAGCACCGGTGGCACATAAACTTCACGGGCCTTTGCTTGCATGTAAATCGCTCTTGGTGGGGCCGCCTGGGGCCAAACGGGGTGAGTGCAACATCGGCGAAATCTTACACGGCAATCGCCGTTTCTGACCGGACCGATAGTTTTTTTCTGCCGAAACCATCACCCTCTGATTGATTCAGAGCCAGGACATCTGCAAAAAGTTCGATCGTGTTGCCCGACAGCGGGCCTGCACATGCACCGCTGGTTCGCCGAGCCGCGCGGCAAACGGATCTTCAACCGTTGCTACGCGCGGCTATTGCCAGCGGCTTCGGCACTGTTGACGGCCAGAAACACTTAAGCCTCGGACGGGCCTTTGAGTTCGACCTGATTGCCGTCCGGGTCGAAGCAGTACAGCGACAAACCTTTGCCTTCGGCGCCGAAGCGTGATTCGGCTTTGGCCACGCTCAGGCCGAAGGTTTGCAGATGGGCAATCAGTGCCGCCTCATCAAATGGTTCGATGCGCAGGCAAAAGTGATCGACGTTACGCCGCTCGGCACCAGCCGCCCCGCCGCCCTTGCGGCCGAGTTCACCTTGCAGGTCAACGAGGTCGATCATCGAAGTGCCGGCACGCAGGTGGATCAGGCCCAGCGGTTCATTGCGCTTGACCACTTCGGCGCCGAAGACCTGGCCGTAGAAGTCGATGCTGCGTTGCAGATCGGCGACGCGCAGGACGATGTGATCAATGTGTTGGATGGAAAATGGATGCATAAACCCGGCACCTCGAAAACTTGTTAGCTACCCGTGGGTGGCGATCTTTTTGGGACGCGGAGCGTCCTGGGCGGCATTCCCACGCAGAGCGTGGGAACGATCTGGCAACTCGGACATTGTGGTGCAGAATCGAAAAAATTCACTGTCGATTTTTCGGTGGAGCCATCGAGAATCTGGTTTTACTCTCAAGCCATGAACATACATACCGCTGTCCTGCCGCCCCACGCCGAAATGGTTCGCGCCATGCTCGAACGCGACACTGCCTACGAAGGCGTGTTCTTCACGGCCGTGAAAACCACCGGGATCTTCTGCCGCCCCAGTTGTACCGCGCGCAAGCCGAAACCGGAGAACGTCGAGTTCTTCGCCCATGCCGATGACTGCCTGTCGGCGGGCTATCGCGCCTGCCTGCGCTGCAAACCGCTGGACGCTGCGGCCATTGCGCCGGACTGGGTGCAACGCTTGCTCAAGACCGTTGAAGCCGATCCGGATGTGCGCTGGAGCGATGCGCAACTGCTCGCCGAAGGTATCGAACCGCTGAAGCTGCGGCGCTGGTTCAAGCAGCATTTCGGCATGACCTTCCACGCCTGGCTGCGCACGCGCCGCTTGGGCTTGGCGCTGGGCGGGATCAAGCAAGGCACTTCGATCGATCACGCCGCATTTGATTCCGGCTATGAATCGCTCAGCGGTTTTCGCGATGCCTTTCAGAAGTCTTTCCACATCACCCCGGGCCGCGCCGAACACAGCGAGCCGCTGCTGTTCACGCGATTAACTACTCCGCTGGGGCCGATGATCGCCATGGCTGAACGGCGCGGGTTGGTGTTGCTGGAGTTTCTCGATCGCCCGGCCCTGACCCGCGAAGTTGAAGAACTGCAGAACCGCTACGGTTACGCGGTTGCGCCGGGGCACAACGCGCATTTGCAGCAGATCGAGGAGCAACTGGCGGCGTACTTCGCTGGCAAGCTCAGCGAGTTCAGCGTGCCTCTGCATCTGCCCGGCAGCGAGTTTGCCCGGCAGGTCTGGTCGGCGCTGCTGCAAATCCCTTACGGCCACACCAGCACCTACGGCGCCATCGCCGCCGGTTTGGGCAAACCCGGCGCCAGTCGCGCAGTCGGTCTGGCCAACGGGCACAATCGGCTGTCGATCGTGGTGCCCTGCCATCGGGTGATCGGCGCGGATGGCTCGTTGACCGGCTATGGTGGTGGGCAGCCGCGCAAAGCGTTTCTGCTACGACTGGAAAACGCCGCCGTGCAGCTCACCCGGCAACTGGCATTCTGACCAACCCCATCAACAGACAAGAAGGATTTTCGATGAACGCGCTCGCTACGCAGTTTCACCAGTTGCACCAGCAAGGCCTGTTGATTCTGAGCAATGTCGCCGACGCCACCGGGGCGCGACTGGTCGAACACTTGGGCGGTAAAGCCGTGGCCACCAGCAGTGCCGCAGTGGCCTGGGCCCACGGCTATCCGGACGGCAACACCCTGCCCCTCGAACGGCTGGTGTCGACGGTGGAGTCCATCGCCCGGGTCATCAGCATTCCGTTGACCGTGGATATCGAGGCCGGCTATTCCGATGACCTCGGGCGCGTGGCCGAAGTGCTGGATGCGGTGATCGCGGCGGGTGCCGTGGGGATCAATATCGAGGACGGTTCTGCCGATCCTGAGTTGCTCGCGCGCAAGATCGACGTGGCGCGACAGGTGGCCGGCAAGCGCGATGTGCAGCTGTTTATCAACGCGCGCACCGATGTCTATCTGAAAAGCCTCGTACCGGCTGAAGATCGTGTTGCCGAAACCCTGCACCGTGCCGCGCTGTATCAATCGGCCGGGGCCGATGGCTTGTTCGCCGCGGGTGTCACGGCGGCCTATGAAATCGAGGCAATCAGCAAAGGCACGCCGCTGCCGCTCAACGTGCTGGGCTTCGCTTGTCTGCCCTCGCCTGAAGAACTGCAAGCGCTGGGCGTACGCCGCTTGAGCGCCGGTTCCGGCATTGCCGAATTCCTCTATGGCGCGATGGGCGGGCTGGTGAAAAGCTTTCTGGCCAGCGGCAAACTCGACAGCCATGACCTCAAGGCGTTCACCTACGGCGAAGTCAACGGCTTGCTGAAATAAATGGCTGACGCTTATCAAGCGGCCAGCGCCTTTCTGGCCGCGCTCGATCCGGACTGGCAGCGTCATGTCGCAGCGGTCGGCCCGTGCCTGCATCAGCCGCATCCTGCGCGTGATCCTTACGAGTCGCTGGTGCGGGCGATTGCCTATCAGCAACTGCATGCCAAGGCCGGGGATGCAATTATCGGGCGCTTGGTGGGGTTGTTTCCCGGTCAGACGTTTCCTCGTCCCGAGCAGATTCTGGCAACAGATTTCGAGCGAATGCGCAGTTGCGGGTTTTCCGCTGGCAAGATTGCGACGATTCAGGGGATTGCCCAGGCGACGCTGGACGGCGTGGTGCCGGATTACGCCACGGCGCTGGTGATGGACGATGAGGCGTTGATTGAGCGCCTGGTCAGTTTGCGCGGAGTGGGTCGCTGGACGGTGGAGATGTTGTTGATCTACAGCCTGGAGCGCATGGATATTCTGCCGGCGGATGACTTTGGCGTGCGCGAGGGATATCGGCGGTTGAAGGGGCTGGCGATGCAGCCGACGCGCAGGCAGATGGTTGAGATAGGGTTGGCTTGGAGTCCTTTTCGGACGGTGGCGGCTTGGTATTTGTGGCGGGTGCAAAAAGGCCCCTCACCCTAGCCCTCTCCCCGAGGGAGAGGGGACTGATTGGGGGAGATTGGAGATTTACGTCGACCTGAAATAGCGTCTGTGAATCCATGATCGCCAAAAATAGATCCATAATCGACTCGGTTTTTCAGGTCGATGGATGACGCAAGACAACTCCGTCAGCTCCCTCTTTCTCCGGGAGAGGGCTGGGGTGAGGGCCGACTGACTGTATCGCACTGTATATTCTGAAGCCGCAGACACACCAAAAGCACAATCCCCCACACCGCCGACACACACCCGATACACCCCAACGCTGAAATGACCCGGTCGATTTCACTCAACTCACCGGAGACGCCTCATGACCACCACCCTTTCAACTGCGGTCAAATCCCTGCACCTGAACCTCGACCGCGCCGGCTCCTGGCTCGCCCCACTGACCCTGCGCCTGTTCATCGCCTGGGAATTCTTCGAGTCCGGACTGGAGAAATTCAACGGACAGAACTGGTTCGAAGACATCCAGGACAGATTCCCCTTCCCGTTCGATCACCTGCCAGCGACGCTCAACTGGGAGCTGTCGATGTGGGCCGAGCTGATCTGTGCGCTGGCGATTCTGGTGGGTTTCGGCACACGAATCTCGGCGATCTCACTGATGGTGGTGACGGTCGTCGCCACTGCGGCCGTGCACTGGCCCGCTGACTGGTCGTCGCTGAGCGAGCTGGCGCAGGGTTATGCGATCACCAACAAAGGCTTCGGCAACTTCAAGCTGCCGGCGATTTACCTGGCCGCGCTGCTGCCGCTGGTGTTCGCCGGGGCGGGCAAGTTGAGTGTCGATGCGTGGCTGGCGCGAGTGTTCTGGAGCAAAAACACCCGCTGAGACTCAATGCGCGCGATCAAGCCCGACGAGCAAGGCGCTGTCACGGCTGTAGATGTCCGGTGAGTAACGCACGCGGCCGCTGCTGTCGACCTGTGCCGTCCAATACGTCATCAGGATCGGCACCGGCGCCGACAAGCGAAATTCGTGGGTGGTGCCGGTGGCCAGCAGGGTTTCGGTGCGGGCCTTTTCCGCCGGGGTCAGCAGCAGGTCGCGCAGTTGCATAGGGTGCTCGACACGCACGCAACCGGAGCTGAAGGCGCGTGGACCTTTTTCGAACAGCGCCTTGCTCGGCGTGTCGTGCAGGTACACCGAAAACGGGTTGGGGAAGCGGATAACCATTTGCCCCAGCGGATTACGCGGCCCGGCATCCTGACGCAGCATGATGTTGCCGGGGTTGTCCCAGTCGATGTCCGCTGCCGCCAGCGGCTGCCCGTTGGCGTCGAGCACTTGCAGGTTCTGCCGACTGAGGAAGGTCTGGTCCTTGCGGATCTCCGGCAGCTTGTCTTCTTTCCAGATGGTCGGCGGCACGGTCCAGGTCGGATTCAGGGTCAGGCGCGTGACTCGCGATTTGAGCAACGGCGTCTGGCGCTCGGCACGGCCGACCTGAGTACGCGTCTGCCACACCGGCACGCCACCCCGATACAGCGTCAGCTCGGCAGCGGCGACGTTGACCAGCAGGGCATCGGGTTCCATGTCCTGGGCCATCCAGCGGAAACGTTCAAGATTGACCCGCAGCTGGTCGCGGCGGGTCAGCGGACTGATGTTGAGTTCGGCAATCGTGCCCGGCCCGACCACACCGTCGGCCTGCAAGGAATGATTGGCCTGGAAACTTTTCACGGCATCGACCAGCACGCCGTCATACGCATTGCCGGGCGTACCAATGATCTGAGTCAGATAACCTTCGCTGTACAGACGCTGGGCCAGTTCCGGCACGCGTTTGTCTTCCATGTCCGGGCGCAGCAGCGGGCCGCTGCCCACCGATTGCCACTGCGGCAAGGCTTTCAGTCGTTGCGCGGCATAGAGCTGACGCAGATCCTGATATTGCGCCAGACGCGGACGCGCCAGGTCGAACGCAGCGGCAATGTCATGCAGGCCGGGAACGGCGATGGCCAACAATTCCGCCTGACGGTCACGAGGGCTGGCGTCGGCATGCCACAGCGGTTCGAAGTGCGATTGCAGCAGGCTTCCGTAATGCAGATCCTGCAGCGCCTGGAGGTAGTTGCGACTGATGTCGATGTCGGCACACAACTCGCCATCCTGCGGCGCCGTGGTCGCGATCGGATAGCGCTTTGGATTGAGACCATCATCGGCCAACAGCTGTAATTGCGCACGTAAAATCGGCAATCGTGCCGATTCACTCGCCCACACCGGCATCCAGTCCTGCTGCTGATAGAAGGCTTGCAGTTGCGTCAGCGCCGCGCCGTTGAGCTGTGCGGCAATCGCTGGGCAAGATTGCGGCAGGCTGATCATTACGGCCTGCAACGGGCTTTGCGGCTCGACCGGCATTTCGGCCGGTGGTGTTGGCAATGTCTCCAGCGGCGGCAACGACTCATCGGCGCAAGCGACAAACGGCGCAGCGAGCAAACAAATGCTCAAGTAGCATGCGTACTTTTTGAACAACTGCTTTACTCCAATCCATGGCCGTCTTGATGATGGCCAACCTTACATCAGGTGCGCTGAACAGTCAGGCTCGATCTGCGGGCTTGCGGGTAACGACTGGACGTCAGGAGCCAAAGTGCCAAATAAGTAGCAAGTGAGGACACTTTATAAAATGTTGACGTTTTTGCGCCGACTTCTGCTGACTGCCACCGCTCTCGTCGTGACCAGTCCCGTTTTTGCCGCCGGCAAACCCTCGCCGGTTCTCTACACCAGCCTCGCGCACGCCGCGCCCGAACTCAATCCCCAAGCGCTGAAAGGTGCATTGAACGCCATGCAATGTGCGGTCAACAACGGTGCGAAACCGTCGCGCCATCTGGCGATCATCGACTATTCGCAGCCGTCCACCGAACGCCGCCTGTGGATCTTCGACCTCAGCAAACAGAAATTGGTGCTGCGCGATCTGGTCGCCCACGGTTCCAACTCCGGGGAGAACTTCGCCACGCAGTTTTCCAACGTCGAAGGCAGTTACCAGTCCAGTCTCGGCCTGTTCCGCACCCAGGAAAGCTACAGCGGCACCCACGGTTATTCGCTGCGCATGGACGGTCTGGAACCGGGCTTCAATGACATGGCCCGCGATCGCGCCATCGTCATCCATGCCGCCAGTTATGTGAACCCGTTGTGGAGCAAGAAACAGGGGCGCATCGGCCGCAGCCAGGGTTGCCCGGCAGTAAGGCCACAGATTGCCAAGCAGGTGATCGATCGTCTGAAGAATGGCCAGTTCATGTTTTCGTGGTATCCGGACCAGCGCTGGTTGAAATCTTCGCCGTACCTGAACTGCCAGCCTCAGCAAGTGGCGAGCATTCTCAATACCCACGCGAGCTAAAGATTTCACCTGCACCGCAACTCCCTGTGGGAGCGAGCTTGCTCGCGAAGAGGCCGGCACATTCAACATGTATGTCGCCTGACCTGACGCCTTCGCGAGCAAGCTCGCTCCCACAGGGTTAGCGTTTAGCCTGGAAAATCTTCACACACCGTTTCATTACAACTTTGTCATTCAGCTGTCGGTTTGCCGTGCGGATCGCTCGGTAGCCTGAAGTTGTCCCGGCGCTAATGCCGATCAACTTTGACCACTGAGTGACTGACCATGAAAACCCTCCTGCTCGCCTTCACCGCCCTCCTCGCCACTGGCAGCGTGTTCGCCGCGAACATGCCCGACACCGCCGTGATTCATGACAAATCCGGCTTCTACGTCAATCTGGATGTCGACAAAGTCCTGTCCAGCACCGATATTTCACAAGCGTGTGGCGTGGTCCCGGCGCAATTGAATTACCTCGACCATCAGGGCCGCGAGCATGTGCTGGACTATCAGGTACAAGGCAGCGGTTGCATCAATGACCATTGAGGCTGATCGATGAATATTCTGGTTGTCGAAGACGAACCCAAGGCCGGCAATTACCTGCTCAACGGATTACAGGAACTGGGTTACAGCGTCAGCCTCGCCCGCGACGGTGCCGACGGGCTGCACCTGGCGCTGGAACACAGTTTCGATGTGATCGTGCTCGATGTGATGATGCCGAAAATGGATGGCTGGGAAGTCCTGCGCCGGTTGCGCAAGGAAGCCGACACACCGGTGCTGTTCCTCACCGCCCGCGACGATATCGCTGACCGCGTCAAAGGCCTGGAACTGGGCGCTGATGATTACCTGATCAAGCCGTTTTCCTTTGCCGAACTGGTGGCACGCCTGCGCACCCTGACCCGGCGCGGGCCGATCCATGAAGACGAACAACTGCAAGTGGCCGACCTGCAGATCGACGTGCTCAAACGCCGCGTTACCCGTGCCGGGGTGCGCATCACCCTGACCAACAAGGAGTTCGCGTTGCTGCAGTTGTTCGCCACCCATACCGGGCAGGTGTTGGCGCGTTCGCTGATCGCCTCACGGGTGTGGGACATGAATTTCGACAGCGACACCAACGTCGTCGATGTCGCTGTACGCCGCTTGCGGGCGAAGATCGATGACCCGTTCCAGCTCAAGCTGATCCACAGCGTGCGCGGCATCGGTTATCGCTTCGATACGCAACCATGAGCAGCCGTCGCGCACATTCGCTGACCCTGCGCCTGGCGCTGGTGTTCGCCCTGCTTGCGTTTGCTTCGCTGGCTGGCCTCGGTGCCGCGCTGTACAACGAACTGGAGCAACAGTTGATCCGCCGTGATGACACCGCGCTGGTCAGTCGCGTCGATCAGTTGCGCACCTTCCTTAATGACAGCAACACCCTGGAGCTGATCAAGAACAAACCGGCACTGTTCCAGAACATGCTCGGCAACCGCGAAGCACTGCTGACCATCGGCGCGCCGGGGCAACCGCCGCTGCTGGTGGTCAATCCGGGCAATCTGAACACGCCGACGTTGCCAGCAGTCCCCGTCGATCATGCGATGACTCTGAAAGACGTGCAGCATTTGCCGAGTGTCGACGGCGTACCGTTTTCGGCGGTGGCGGCGAGTATCGATTCCGGTGAGCTGGGCAGCTTGCAAGTCACCACCGGGCGCCTGATGAGCGAGCGCACGGCGATGCTCGCCAATTACCGTTTGAGTGTTTATGGCCTGGCCTCGCTGGCGGCGCTGTTGCTGGCGGTGGTGGGCTGTTTGTTGGTGTATCGCGGGTTGTTGCCGTTGCGGCGACTGGCGAAGCACGCCCACGGTATCGGCGTCGGCAACCTTGGCGAGCGCCTCGACAGTCACGGCGCCCCACGGGAATTGCTGCCGATGATCGAGGCGTTCAATGCCATGCTCGACCGGCTCGCGAAGGGATTTGCGCAACTGAGTCAGGTGTCCACCGATATGGCTCATGAACTGCGCACGCCGATCAATAACCTGCTCGGCGAAACCCAGGTTGCGCTGCAGCAGAACCGTAGCATCGAGGCCTATCAGCAGTTGCTCGCTTCCAACGTCGAAGAACTGGAACGCCTGACGCGGATGCTCGACAACATGCTGTTTCTGGCGCGCACCGATCCGGCCAGTGCGTTGAGTCAGCGCCAGGAACTGGATGCGGCGGATGAGATGCAGCGCATTGCCGATTATTTTGAAGGATTGGCGGCTGATGTCGGGGTATGCATTGAAGCGCGTGGCAGCGGTTTGATTTGGGCCGAACCGATGCTGCTACGCCGTGCGCTGGCCAACCTGTGCGCCAATGCGATCAAGTACGGTGCGGCGGATTCGACGGTGCAGGTGGAAGCGATTGCCGAGGCGGATGGCAGTTATTTGCGGGTGCGCAACCACGGCACAACCATTGCGCCAGAGCATCTGGCGCGGCTGTTCGAACGCTTTTACCGCGTCGATCAATCACGCGAGCGCTCGGCGCAATCCAACGGTTTGGGCCTGTCGATCGTAGCGACCATCATGCAATTGCATCAAGGCCGCTACAGCGTCAGCAGTGCCGATGGCATCACCTGCTTCGAACTGTTCTTCCCCGCCCGTCAACCAACATAAATCGCCAACACACCACAAATCCCGGTGGGAGCGAGCCTGCTCGCGAAAGCGGTGTGTCAGTCACTGGAAATAATGCCTGCTCGCGAAAGCGAAGTGTCAGTCACTGGAGATGTCGTCTGTGCCGGCCTCTTCGCGAGCAAGCTCGCTCCCACATTTGATCTCGGTTCGGCCGAAGATCTACTGATCAACCCGCTCCCCTGTGGGAGCGAGCCTGCTCGCGAAAGCGGTGTATCGGTCACTGGAGATGTCGGCTGTGCCGGCCTCTTCGCGAGCAGGCTCGCTCCCACATTTGATCTCGGTTCGGCCGAAGATCTACTGATCAACCCGCTCCCCTGTGGGAGCGAGCTTGCTCGCGAAAGCGAAGTGTCAGTCATTGGAGATGCTGGCTGTGCCGGCCTCTTCGCGAGCAAGCTCGCTCCCACAGTTGAACTGCGCTCGGCTGATGATCAACGCCATGAGCATCAACGTCACCGCTACGCCAAAAGTGACGTGCAACCCGCTGGCAATCGCCGTTGCCGGCGCTTGCGTCGGATCCCCCGCCGCCAGCGCAAACACCGCGCCCATGACCGCTGCGCCAGTAATCAAACCGAGGTTGCGCGCCAGCCCGAGCATCGCCGAGACCACGCCACGCTGATCCTGACTGACCCCGGCCATCAATCCGGTGTTGTTGGCCGCTTGGAACAACGCGTAACTGGCGGCAATCACCATGATCGGCAACACGTACGCGGGCAGTCCCATACTCATGGGCAAGAGTGCCAGCAAGCTGCAACCGCCAGCCATCCCGAGCAACGCGCCTGGCACGATCCGACGTGCGCCGAAGCGATCCACCAGACGTCCCGCCGGGACGCCGCTCAGTGCCGACAACAACGGTCCGATCGATAACGCTACGCCGACCATGGTGCTGCTGAGGCCCAACCCCCGGTGCAGGTAAAACGGCCCGACCACCAGCGTGGTCATCATCACCGTCGTCACCAGCAATGTCAGCGTCAGGCTGCTGCTCAGTCGCGCGTCGCGATACAGTGACAAACGAATCAACGGCGACTTGGCCTTCATCTCGACCACGATGAACAATCCTGCGCCGCACAGGCTGGTCAGCAGCAATGGCAACATCAAACCTTCAAGCGTCATTGCCAGCGCATAGGCCGCCAGCGTCAGCACCAACACTGCGCTGCCAGAATAATCGAACGCTGCGCGCGACCCTGTTGCCCGATCCACTGGCAAAAAGCGGTACACCAGCCAGATATTGAGCAACCCCAACGGCACGTTGAGAAGAAATATCGCCTGCCAGCCGACATGCGTCATAAACAGCCCGCCCAGCGACGGCCCGAGACTGGTGCCCGTCGCCGACATTGTCGCCAGCAAGCCCATCGCGCTGCCCGCACGCGATTTGGGCACCGCATCGGCCACCAGCGCCACCGTCAAGGCGAACATGATCGCCGCGCCAACGCCTTGTACCGCTCGCGCGCCGATCAACCAGCCAAGTCCTGGTGCCAGCGCGCAGGCCAGCGAAGCGCTGGTAAAAATGCCAATCCCGATCAACAACAATCGGCGCCGACCGAAGCCATCGCCCAGACGCCCGACACTGACAATCAATGTGGTGATCGCCAGCAGGTAGGCGAGCACGATCCATTGCACGTGTTGAAACGTCGCCTCGAACGCCGTCGCCAGGATCGGCAAACCCGCGTTGGCAATGCTGGTGTCCAGCGACGGCATCAACATCGACAGGGCCAGACTGGTCAGCGCCCATCGGGCCGAAGTGCTCAGGGGTTCTTGGGACATGGCAGGCTCACAGTGCAAAGGTGACCGGCCATAGCCTGAGCCTCGACACCACGCGGCGCAAGACGCATGCTTTGCACTCAATACCTGCATGGAACGCCATGTCATGACCGCCCCGGATCTGAATCTGTTGATCACCCTCGACGTTTTACTGCGCGAAGGCAGCGTCGCCCGCGCTGCCAAATGCCTGCAGCTGAGCCCGTCGGCCATGAGCCGCGCCCTCGCCCGTCTGCGCGAAACCACGGGCGATCCGTTGTTGGTGCGCGCCGGCCGAGGCCTGGTACCGACACCGCGCGCACTGGAACTGCGCGAGCGAGTCAGTCATCTGGTGCAGGACGCCGAGGCGGTTTTGCGTCCGTCCGAAGTGCTCGATCCTGGCCGCTTGCAACGCACCTTCACCCTGCGTAACACCGACGGCTTTGTCGAAACCTTTGCCGCTGCCCTGCTCGCACGCATCGATGAAGAAGCGCCCGGCGTGCGCCTGCGCTTTGTGCAGAAAGCCGACAAGGACAGCACACCGCTGCGCGAAGGTCGCGTCGATCTGGAAACCGGCGTGGTCGATGACAGCACCGATCCGACACTGCACAGCCGCATCCTGTTTCAGGATCAGTGGATCGGTGTGGTCCGTGAGGGGCATCCGTTGAGCGTGGGCAAAGTCACTAGCAAACGCTTCGCCGGCGGCCAGCACATTCTCATTTCACGACGCGGGCGCAGCAGTGGCCCGGTGGACGAAGCGCTACTCGCGCTCGGGCTGACGCGGGACATCGTCACCTCGTTCGGCGGATTCTCGGCGGCGCTGACCCTGGTGCGTGAATCAGAGCTGATCGCCACGGTTCCGCAGCGTCACACCAGCAAACTGCGCACCGGTCTGCACAGTTTCGCCCTGCCCTTTGCGATGCCGGACATCAGTGTGTCGATGCTCTGGCATCCGCGCATGGATGCCGACCCGGCGCATCGCTGGTTGCGCGAATGTGTGCGGCAAGTCTGCGCCTAGCGCGCGTCGCCACCGGCAGGTTTGTAGAAGAGAAATTTTTTCGTTTCGGCGGTCTTGCGATATTCCTTGGCCCAGCTCGGATGAACATTGCGGTCGTGGAAATACAGCGCGCCGTTGGTGCGATCCTTGAGTTGGCGGTTCAGCGCTTTGCGGGCGATATCCTTGGCCAGCGTGTATTCGGCATCTTCCTTGACCTGATCCGGACGACCATCGCACCACCAGGAAAACTGGCAGCTCTTGGTTTCCGAACCTTGTTTTACGACAGCGCAGACCGTGTCGGGGAAGCCTTCGTGGCCGAGGCGATTCATCACCACACTGGCCACCGCTTCCATTTCCGGGGTGTCTTTGCCTTTGGCTTCCCAGTAGATACTGCGCGCCAGGCAAGTGATCGGATCGTCCAGCGGCGCCGCGCCGGCCGGGTCGACCGCTTGCACTTCGGTCGGGGTGATCGCCTCGGCTTTCGGTGCCGGTGCGGCGCTGACTTTGTCCGCCGCTTTCTCTTCCAGCACTTGGGCTTTCTGTTCAGCCTGCGCTTTGATCGGTGCCTGATCGGTGGCCCATGCAGAGCCCGCCAACAGGGTGAATACGAGACAACCCGCCCAGCCTTTCAATCCCATGTCTGTTCTTCCGGCAGCGCCCGAGTCGGGCAAGGTGTTACGTCGGGGAGACACCCGGATCCCGGGGTCTTCGGTGAGTGTAGACGGCAAACCCAGAGGCAAAGTTGCGCAGAAAAACCGCTGAATGAAGAAAAAAGACATTGCACCCACCGGGGGACTTTCGCGCATCATGGGCGCATTCAGCTCAAGGGAGATTTCCATGCGCTTCATGCCATCTGTTTTGCGTCTTGCCGCGTTGTCCGTGGGCGTTGTGTTTGCCATCCCGGCGCTGGCTGGCGATGAATCGCAATTGATCGAGTCGATCAACAGCTACCGCAGCCAGCCGCAGCGGTGTGGTTCGCAGGCGTCGAATGAACTGCCACCGCTGTCGGCTGACCCACGGCTCAGATTACGCGCCACCGGCGCTGTCGATCTGCAGCAAGCCATGGCCAGCGCCAGTTACCCGATGGTCAATGTGCAGGCGATCACCCTCAACGGCCCACGTGATGCGGCGTCGGCGATGAAGGCGATTCAAGAGAGTTTCTGTCAGGTGGTGCTCGATCCGCAGTTCGTCGATGTCGGTGTCAGCCGCGATGACCGTGACTGGCGCATCGTGCTGGCGCGGCCGCTGCTGACGGCCAGGCTGGGGGATGCGCAAAGTGAGGGGCAGAAACTGCTGAGTGAACTCAACGTCGCTCGCAGTCAGGCGCGGCAGTGTGGCGGCCAGGCTTTTACCGCAGCGGCCCCGCTGGCCTGGAACGCGACGCTGGGCACGATCGCCCAGGATCACAGCCGCGACATGGCCAACAACAACTACCTCGACCACAAGGACCGCGACGGCCGCACCCCGGGCGATCGTGCGGAACTCGCTGGCTACAGCGGCCAACTGGTCGGCGAAAACATCGCCGCCGGGCAAGACACAGTACACAAAGTCGTCGAAGGCTGGCTCGCCAGCCCCGGCCACTGCGCCAACCTGATGAACCCGCAATACCAGGAACTCGGTGCCGCCTACGCGACCGACCCGAAAAGCAGTGCCGGCATCTACTGGACCGCGATGTTCGGCGCCCAGTAAGCCGCTCTCAAGTTCACCACCCTTCCCTGTGGGATTGAGTTGATCAATCGATCTTCGGTCGAACCGAGATCAAATGTGGGAGCGAGCTTGCTCGCGAAGAGACCGGTACAGTCAACATCAATGTGTCTGAACTGACGCCTTCGCGAGCAAGCTCGCTCCCACAATATTCGGTGGTGTTTACATATTCGCTGACCAGCACAAATCCCTGTGGGAGCGAGCTTGCTCGCGAAGAGGCCATTGCATTCAACATCAATGTTGTCTGTCCTGACGCCTTCGCGAGCAAGCTCGCTCCCACAATGTTCGGTGGTACATCCGAAATTCCTGACCATAAAAAACCGGAGCCATGCTCCGGTTTTTTTGGGTCAGTGGGTCCTCATCCCCGCCGCATACATCGCCAGTTTCAGCAGACTGGCGACCACGGCCAGCGACACCACGCTGCCCAGCCAGATCAACAACAGCCAGCCCAGACGCTTGTACCACCGGCTGCTTTTCACTTCACGGGAATCAATGGTAGCCATCGCCAATCCTCACTTTGCCGCGGAACACGTAGTAGCTCCAGAAGGTGTACATCAGGATCACCGGCAGGATGAACAGTGCGCCGATCAACGCAAACAACTGGCTCGACGGCGGTGACGCGGCGGCCCAGATGCTCACCGACGGCGGGATGATGTTCGGCCAGATGCTCAGCGCCAGGCCGATGTAACCGAGCAACATCAGCACCAGCGTAAACACGAACGGCCAGTGGGTATGGCGCTGACGCAACGTGCGCAGCAGCCCGAACAGCGCCAGCAACGCCAACACCACCAACCCGGCAAACACCTGCAGATGCCCGTGGGTCGACCAACGCACTGCCAGCTCCGGATGCAGTTGCAGGGTCCACACGCCAATCACCAGCACCATCGCCATCAACAGCAAGGCCAGCGGTCGGGTGAACAGACGCATCCGCGATTCCAGCATGCCCTCGGTCTTGACCAGCAACCACGTGCTGCCAAGCAACGCGTACGCAATCACCAGCCCCACGCCACACACCAGCGGAAACGGCGCCAACCAGTCCAGTCCGCCACCGGCAAACTGCCGATCGACCACCGGAATCCCGGACACATAGGCGCCAATCACCACGCCTTGGGAGAACGCCGCCAGCAGCGAACCACCGATAAACGCCTTGTCCCACCAATGCCGCTTTTGCGGCGAGGACTTGAAGCGAAACTCGAACGCCACGCCGCGGAAAATCAAACCGCAAAGCATCAGGATCAGCGGCAGATACAACGCCTCGAGAATCACCCCGTACGCCAGCGGAAACGCGCCATACAACGCCGCGCCACCGAGCACCAGCCAGGTCTCGTTACCGTCCCACACCGGCGCGACGGTGTTCATCATCACATCGCGTTCCTGCTCGTCCGGGATCAGCGGAAACAGAATCCCCAGCCCCAGATCAAAGCCGTCCATGATCACGTACATCATCACCCCGAAGGCAATGATTACCCCCCAGATCAACGAGAGATCGATACCTTGAATACCCATGACTCAATGCTCCTTCATAGGGGCGGTAGCCGCCGAAAGCGGTCGGCGCGGCGTCTGCACTTCATCGCCCGCAGGCGGATGCTCGTGATGGGGCTGCGGGCCTTTTTTCACCAGATTCATCATGTAGCCGATGCCCACGCTGAACACCGTGAAATAGATCACCACGAACAGCGCCAGCGACGTGCTCATCTGCGCCACCGAGTGATGCGACGCGGCATCGTGGGTGCGCAGCAAGCCGTACACCACCCACGGCTGACGTCCGACTTCCGTGGTGATCCACCCGGCCAGCAACGCAATCAAGCCGCTCGGCCCCATCAACAACACCAGACGCTGGAAGCCGCGATGCCGGTAAAGCTTGCCGCCACGGCGCAACGCCAGACCGAGCAAACCGACAAGGATCATCAACATCCCCAACCCCGCCATGACGCGGAAGCTCCAGAAAATCACCGTCGAATTCGGCCGGTCTTCTTTCGGGAAGCTCTTCAGCGCCGGGATCTGCTTGTCGAGGCTGTGGGTGAGGATCAGGCTGCCGAGATAAGGAATCTCCAGCGCATATTTGGTTTTTTCCGCCTGCATATCAGGGATACCGAACAGCACCAGCGGCGTCGGGCCGTTGTCGGCGTTTTCCCAGTGGCCTTCGATGGCGGCGATTTTCGCCGGTTGATGCTCCAGCGTGTTCAAACCGTGGGCGTCACCGACCACCGCTTGAATCGGCGCAACGATCAGCGCCATCCACAACGCCATGGAAAACATCTTGCGCACCGGCGCGGTGTTGTTGCCGCGCAACAAATGCCAGGCCGCCGAGGCACCGACGAAGAACGACGTCGCCACAAACGCGGCAATCGCCATGTGCGCCAGACGGAACGGGAATGACGGGTTGAATACAATCGCCAGCCAGTCCAGCGGCATCACCCGCCCGTCAACGATTTCGAAACCCTGCGGCGTCTGCATCCAGCTGTTCGACGCGAGAATCCAGAACGTCGAAATCAGCGTGCCGATAGCCACCATGACCGTGGCGAAGAAGTGCAAGCCACGGCCGACGCGATTCCAGCCAAACAACATCACCCCAAGGAACCCGGCCTCAAGGAAGAATGCGGTCAGCACTTCATAGGTCAGTAACGGCCCGGTGATGCTCCCGGCAAAATCCGAAAAGCCGCTCCAGTTGGTACCGAACTGGTACGCCATGACCAGCCCCGAAACCACGCCCATGCCGAAGTTCACCGCAAAGATCTTCGACCAGAAATGGTAAAGATCGCGGTACGTGTCGTTACGGGTTTTCAGCCACAGGCCTTCTAGTACCGCGAGGAAACTCGCCAGGCCGATGGTGATCGCCGGGAAAATAATGTGGAACGAAACCGTGAACGCGAATTGAATGCGCGCCAGGTCCAGTGCCTCCAGATTGAACATGATGATGTCCTCATCCAGGCTGAAAAGCGGCAGCACGAACCCGGGCCACCGCCAGGCGCGAACGCCTGCAGCCAGTCAAATTGCTATGGTTTTTATGGGTGGCGGGTTACGCCACCGACGACGGGATCAGGTTGCTGACCTTCGCGGCTTCGAGGCGGATCGCGACGAACTTGGAGGTCGGCGTATACGTCCGGTCGCCGTAGCTTTCCAGCGGTACCAAAGGGTTAGTCTCCGGGTAGTACGCCGCTGCCTGCCCAGCCGGGATGTCATAGGCGATCAGGGTAAAACCGCTGACCCGACGCTCACGCTCGTCATCCCACAGCGCCACCAGATCAACCTTCTGCCCCGGCTCGAAACCCAGACGCTGGATGTCCTGCTCGTTGGCGAAGATCACATCACGCATGCCGTAAACCCCGCGATAACGGTCATCGAGGCCGTACAGCGTGGTGTTGTACTGATCGTGGGAACGCATGGTTTGCAGAATCAGATGCGGCTTGACCGGCAGGTTGCGCACGCCTTCGCTGATCAGGTGTTCCGGCAGCACGCACGGGGTGAATTGAGCCTTGCCGCTTTCGGTGTTCCAGACCCGATCCGAGGCGTCGTTGCCGAGGTGGAAACCACCCGGAATCAGTAGTTTTTCATTGAAGTTTTCGAAGCCCGGAATCACGTCGGCAATCAGGTTGCGAATGCGCCCGTAGTCGCCCACCACCCACTCCCAATCGATCGGGTGCTTGCCCAGTGTCGCGGCGGCGATCCCGGCAATGATCGCCGGCTCGGATTTCAACTGCGCCGACTTCGGCTTCAACTGACCGAACGACAAATGCACCATGCTGAAGGTGTCTTCGACGGTCACGCCTTGCGGGCCCTCAGCCTGGATGTCGATGTCGGTACGCCCGAGGCACGGCAGGATCAGCGCGTCGCGACCGGTCACCAGGTGGCTGCGGTTGAGCTTGGTCGCGATGTGCACGGTCAGGTCGAGTTTGCGCATCGCCGCGTGGGTGCGCGGGGTGTCCGGCGTGGCTTGGGCAAAGTTGCCGCCCAGACCGATGAACACCTTGGCTTCGCCACGCTCCATGGCGCCGATCGCCATCACCGTGTTGTGTCCGTGCATGCGCGGCACGTCGAAGTTGAAGCGCTTTTCCAGCGCGTCCATCAAGTCCGTCGGCGCCAGTTCGTTGATGCCCATGGTGCGGTCGCCCTGCACGTTACTGTGGCCGCGAACCGGCGACAGCCCCGCGCCCGGACGGCCGACGTTGCCGCGCAGCAGTTGCAGGTTGATGACTTCCTGCAACGTCGCCACGGAGTGCACATGCTGGGTCAGGCCCATGGCCCAGCACATGATCACGCTTTTGGCGCGGCCATACATGCGCGCGGCCAGTTCGATGTCATGCAGCGGCACGCCGGACTGCTCGACGATGTGTTCCCAGGTGGTCGCATCGACTTCCGCCAGATAACTGTCGAGGCCCGAAGTGTGCTCGGCAATGAAGGCGTGATCGAACACCGCTTCGCCGCCAGTCGCCTGCGCCTCACGCTCCCACTGCAGGAGGAATTTGACCATGCCGCGAATCATCGCCATGTCGCCGCCAAGGGCCGGACGGAAGTACGCGGTGTTGGTCGCTTCCCAGCCGTTGCTGAGCATTTCCAGCGGGTTCTGCGGGTTCTGGAAACGCTCCAGGCCACGCTCTTTCAATGGGTTGATGCAAACTACTTGCGCGCCGCGCTTCACCGCTTCACGCAACGGTTCGAGCATGCGCGGGTGGTTGGTGCCGGGGTTCTGGCCGATGACGAAAATCGCGTCGGCGTGATGGAGATCTTCGTAAACCACGGTGCCTTTGCCGACGCCGAGGGTTTCGATCATGCTCACCGCACTGGCTTCGTGGCACATGTTCGAGCAGTCGGGGAAGTTGTTGGTGCCGAATGCACGGACGAACAACTGATAGAGAAACGCCGCTTCGTTGCTCGCCCGGCCCGACGTATAAAACTCGGCTTCATGGGGCGATTTGAGGTTTTTCAGGTGATCGGCGATCAGCGCAAAAGCATCCGCCCAGCTGATTTCCACGTAGCGGTCGACCCGCGCGTCGTAGCGCATCGGGTGGGTCAGACGGCCCTGATATTCCAGCCAGTAGTCGCTCTGTTCGGCCAGGCTCGACACCGTGTACTTGTTGAAAAACGCCGGGTCGACCAAACGCCCGGTCGCTTCCCAGTTCACCGCTTTCGCGCCGTTCTCGCAGAACTTCAACATGCTCGCGCCCGGCGCTTCACCCCAGGCACAACCCGGGCAATCGAAGCCGCCGTTCTGGTTGGTCTTGAGCATGGCGCGGATGTTTTTCAGGGCGTTTTCACTGCCCAGCCAGCTTTTGGTCAGGCTGATGACAGCGCCCCAACCGGCAGCGGCGCCTTTGTAGGGTTTGTAACGGTCGACTTGTGACATGGGACTCTCCATGACGATGCACACAGGCATGAACCTGATTCGGTTAAACAGCGACGGCCGACTTTCAAGGTTTAAAAGTGGTCGTTGGGTTTGCCGGGGCAAGGATATGAACCGTTACAAAACATTGTCTAATCGCTATTAATGACCGACTTATCGAAAGCATCTATCACGGATTAAAACCCTTTATTTACGGGGCTTTGCGAAACTAACGAAGCAACTTTTTGCGTAAAATAATTCATCATCGACGGGATCAATCAGCCGTTCATTAACAGTGATTGGACGGCACTTAAAGTTAGCCATAACCTGCGCTGACCAAACTCCTTCAACCGGGGTTTTCATTCCTGCGAGGCTGTCATGTCAGAGCGTGTCTTGATCGATGGTTACAACCGCCGCGTCGACTATCTGCGCATGTCGGTGACCGACCGCTGCGACTTTCGCTGCGTCTATTGCATGGCCGAAGACATGCAGTTTCTGCCACGCCAGCAAGTGCTGACGCTGGAGGAGATTTACCAACTGGCGCAGAGCTTCGTGGCCCTCGGCACACGCAAGATTCGCCTCACCGGGGGCGAGCCGCTGATCCGTCCGGGCGTGGTCAATCTGTGCGAGCAGATTGCCGCCCTGCCCGGCCTGCGTGAACTGTGCATGACCACCAACGGCTCGCAACTGGGCAAACTCGCCGCGCCGTTGTTCGACGCCGGGGTCAAACGCCTGAACATCAGCCTCGACAGCCTCGATGCGCAGCGTTTCAAGCAGATGACCCGCACCGGCGATCTGGCGCAGGTGATCAACGGCATCGATGCCGCGCGCAAGGCCGGTTTCACCCGCACTAAACTCAATGTCGTGGTGATGCAGGGCCGCAACGATCAGGAGATCAATGATCTGGTCAGCTTCGCGATTGATCGCCAGCTCGATGTCTCCTTCATCGAGGAAATGCCGCTGGGGATCATCAGCGAACACAGCCGTGCCGAGTCGTTTTTCTCCAGCGCCCAGGTGCGCGAAAAAATCGCCGAGCGCTATACCCTGATCGACTCTGCCGAGTCGACGCAAGGTCCGTCGCGCTACTGGCGGCTGGCCGAGGCGCCGGAGATTCGTTTGGGCTTTATTTCGCCGCACAGCCACAACTTTTGTGGCACCTGCAACCGCGTGCGCCTCACCGTTGAAGGGCGCCTGCTACTGTGTCTGGGTAACGAGCATTCGGTGGATCTGAAAGCGGTGCTGCGCGCCCATCCGGGGCAACCGCAGCGGCTGGAGAAAGCCATCGTCGAGGCGATGAAACTCAAGCCGTATCGACATAATTTCGAAGTGAACGATGATGTTCAGGTCGTGCGCTTCATGAACATGACCGGCGGCTGATCCCGCCAGTTTCATCGGTTATCGGAACCGCACAGCATGATCATCAGACCCAAGGTCAATCAGTTCGCCATTCTCTTCACCCTCAAGGGTTCGATCGCCAAACGCATCGCCATGCGCACGTTGATGGTCACCCTGCTCGCTTCGGCGATCGTGCTGGTGGAAATCCTCCATCCGAGCAACTTCACCAAGGTCAATGCCACGCCGTTTACCTTGCTCGGTTTGTCGCTGTCGATCTTCATGAATTTTCGCAACAACGCCTGTTATGACCGCTGGTACGAGGCGCGCAAGGCCTGGGGCGATGTGCTGGTGCACATTCGTTCGGTGATTCGCGAAACCCATGTGATTCGTGAATCGGCTGAGCGCAAGCCGTTGCTGCTTAACTTGTGTGGCTTTGCCCATGCGCTGAATGCGCGGTTGCGCCGGGAAAGCGAAGCGGCGGCCAGCAGTGCCTGGATCACGCCGCAACACGATGCGCAGGTTCCGGATTACAGCGGGCGGATTCTGCAGCAGGTCGGCCAGCAGTGCTCCGACCTGCATCAGAACGGCGAGCTGAGCGAGTGGCGCTACATGCTGCTGGCCAACCACCTGACCAGCCTGACCCAGGCGCAGGCGGTGTGCGAGCGGATCAAGAACACCCCGCTGCCCTTCCCCTACACCCTGCTGCTGCACCGCACGATCTACCTGTTCTGCATCCTGCTGCCGTTCGCCATGGCCGAACCGTTGGGCTGGCTGACACCGTTGTTCACAGCGATTGTCAGCTACACGTTCTTTGGCCTGGATGCGATTGCCGATGAACTGGAAGATCCGTTCGGCCGGGATGAAAACGACCTGGCCACCGACTCGCTGGTGCGCACCATCGAGCGCGACATCCTCAGCGAACTCGGCGTGACCGACCTGCCGCCGATGCTGTTGCCGGTGGACTATGTGCTGAGCTGATTCTTCTCTCCAAAAAACCCGAAACCCTGTGGGAGCGAGCCTGCTCGCGAAGGGGCCCTGTCAGTCACTATCAATGTTGCCTGACACTCCGCTTTCGCGAGCAAGCTCGCTCCCACAGGGTTCGCGTACACCGCGAATATTGATGAATGCCACAAAACCAATGTGGGAGCGAGCTTGCTCGCGAAGGGGCCCTGTCAGTCACTATCAATGTTGACTGACACTCCGCTTTCGCGAGCAGGCTCGCTCCCACAGGGTTCGCGTACACCGCGGATATTGATGACCGCCACAAAACCAATATGGGAGCGAGCTTGCTCGCGAAGGGGCCCTTTCAGTCACTATCAATGTTGACTGACACTCCGCCTTCGCGAGCAAGCTCGCTCCCACAGGGTTCGCGTACACCGCGGATATTGATGACCGCCAAAAAACCAATGTGGGAGCGAGCCTGCTCGCGAAGGGGCCC
>NZ_UTHA01000076.1 GCF_900582195.1 Pseudomonas viridiflava | reverse complement strand
GATCGAGAACATTCACCAGTATTCGTCCGACTTCCCGGACACTGAAGTCATCCGTCTGGAGCAGAACTACCGCTCCACGGCGAGCATCCTCAAAGCGGCCAACGGCTTGATCGTCAACAACAGCGGTCGCCTGGGCAAAGAGCTGTGGACCGATGTCGGCGACGGCGAGCTGATCAGCCTGTATGCCGCCTTCAACGAACACGATGAAGCGCGTTATGTGGTCGAGACCATCGAGAGCGTGCTCAAGACCGGTATCTCGCGTAACGACATCGCCATTCTGTACCTCTCCAACGCCCAGTCGCGGGTGCTGGAAGAAGCTCTG
>NZ_UTHA01000185.1 GCF_900582195.1 Pseudomonas viridiflava | reverse complement strand
ATGTGGTGACGCGCACGTTGATTGCCCCTGAAGATCTGCCCATCGGGATCTCGACGGCGTTGCTGGGCGGGCTGTTTTTTATTTTTATGATGAGGCGGGGTTGAGGCAGCGGCTCATCAAGAGGGCCTGCGACGATTCCACCTCATTACCGCAAGCGTGCTCCATTGTTTAAAGATGAGTCGATGAACCAATAACAGAAAAGTATGACTATGCGGCAACACCACGACTCAATGACGCTCACGCCAGAGCCCGTTCAGGGCTCATCAGGTGCTCGGCTAGTTCCTAGCCAAAGGCCACCACTTAATAAGCCTCACTCATACCGCCCATCAGAACTGAGAATTGGTCAGTGCGCGCCCGGCTGGGTAACACTGAAAAAAAGAGGAACCTGTCTGATG
>NZ_UTHA01000175.1 GCF_900582195.1 Pseudomonas viridiflava | reverse complement strand
ACATCGCACCACGCATCGGCGGCGACGCTCAGCGTGCAGCGCGTGCGGGTCTGCTGTCCAAGTGCGACCTGTCGACCGAAATGGTCGGCGAATTCCCTGAAATGCAGGGCGTGGCGGGTTACTACTACGCCAAGGCTGACGGCGAAGCCGAAGATGTGGCTCTGGCGCTGAACGAGCAGTACATGCCGCGCGGCGCAGGTGCCGAGCTGCCGACCACCCTGACCGACGCGGCCGTTGCCATCGCCGACAAGCTCGACACGCTGGTGGGCATCTTCGGCATCGGCATGCTGCCCACCGGCAGCAAGGACCCCTACGCGCTGCGTCGTGCAGCACTGGGCATCCTG
>NZ_UTHA01000270.1 GCF_900582195.1 Pseudomonas viridiflava | reverse complement strand
CAGCGTACCAGCTCATCGACTTCAAGACCGGACATCAATGCCAGTGCCAGCTTGGGGCCGACGCCATTAAGACGGATCAGCTCTCGAAACAGTTCGCGCTCGCGCTTTTCATAAAAGCCATACAGCAGGTGCGCGTCCTCACGGACCACGAGATGCGTGTGCAGGGTCACGGGCCCACCGACGTGAGGTAGCCGGTACAGCGTAGTCATCGGCACCTCCAGCTCATAACCGACGCCATTGACGTCCAGCACCAGATGCGGAGGCTGTTTTTCGGCGAGAAAGCCGCGTAAACGTCCAATCA
>NZ_UTHA01000146.1 GCF_900582195.1 Pseudomonas viridiflava | reverse complement strand
GTTTGCTTCGCTGCACCTCCTCTCGCTGTGTTTGGCTGCGCCAAACGGTCGCTGCGCTCCCACGCCCGGATCAATCCCTCCACTCAGCCTTCCGACGTCGCCCGTGGATCAAGATCAAAAGCTGCAGCCGAGCTAACGCTCATCCTGTTGAGTGGTGAGAAGCGGGGGGGTGTTCGGTTTTTTGGTTTCTGTGTTTGAGTGCGACTCGGTATTTCACGTCGGCGTAACTCTGGTAGTCACCTCGGTCAGTTCCCTCTCCCTCCGGGAGAGGGTTAGGGAGAGGGGCTTTTGATCTGTTTGAGAATTCGAGTGCGGCTCGGTATTTCACGTCGGCGTAACTCTGGTAGTCACCTCGGTCAGTCTCCTCTCCCTCCGGGAGAGGGCTAGGGTGAGGGGCTTTTGATCTGTTTGAGGAATTTGAGTGCGGCTCGGTATTTCACGTCGGCGTAACTCTGGTAGTTACCTCGGTCAGTCCCCTCTCCCTTTGGGAGTGTATGTACCGGAGACATGGTGGACACATGTTCGGAGACATGGTGGACGGTTTTAGATCTTCTTACCTGCCGTAACGATCTGCAAGT
>NZ_UTHA01000134.1 GCF_900582195.1 Pseudomonas viridiflava | reverse complement strand
GATGAGCACCCGCGTGCCGACACCAGCCTGGAAACCCTGAGCAAGCTCAAGCCGGTCAACGGGACGGACAAGACGGTCACGGCAGGCAATGCGTCTGGTGTGAACGACGGGGCCGCTGCGCTGATTCTGGCTTCCGCTGAAGCGGTCAAGAAGCACGGCCTGACGCCTCGGGCGCGCGTTCTCGGCATGGCCAGTGCGGCCGTTGAGCCTCGCGTGATGGGCATCGGGCCGGTGCCTGCGGTGCGCAAGCTGGTCGAGCGGCTGGGTCTGGCGGTCTCCGATTTCGATGTCATCGAACTCAACGAGGCGTTTGCCAGCCAGGGCATCGCAGTGCTGCGGGAACTGGG
>NZ_UTHA01000133.1 GCF_900582195.1 Pseudomonas viridiflava | reverse complement strand
GCCCAGCACTCGATCATTTTCGAGCTGCTCAATTACTGTGCCGCCATTGTGGTCAGCAAGCCGGCTGCCCGTCTGGCCATCGAACTGATCGACGAAGTCTGGCCCCAGCCGCCGATTCAGCCCTGGTTCAGTGTCGGCGCCGCGACCGGGCAGATACTGATCGACTATGGTCTGGATGTCAGTTGGCCCGAGCTGGGCGATGACAGCGAAGCCCTGCTGGATCTGCCGCGATTGCAGGCGGCGATTGCCGTTCCGGGCAGTCGTGTGCTGATCATGCGGGGTGACGAGGGACGCGAGCTGCTGGCCGAGCGTTTGCGCGAACAGGGTGTGACAGTCGATTACCTGCCGCTGTACCGTCGTTATCTGCCACAG
>NZ_UTHA01000139.1 GCF_900582195.1 Pseudomonas viridiflava | reverse complement strand
CCTGCCTATCCAGAGCAACCCAGCCTGGCGCGGTTTGCTGCGTTCGTTGCGCGCCTTGGCCGCCACCTGTCGACGCTGGACCGCCTGCTGGGCGATGCGAGCAACCCCGACAGCCTGGCCGATGCCACCGACAGCAACCTGCTGGACCGCGCGCCGCGTAACCTCAAGGAAATGTGGACGCGCCTGCGTACCCAATTGACGCCGACGTCGTTGCTGTTTCGCCATGCGCTGCGCCTGTCCCTGGCGTTGACCGTCGGCTACGCCACCTTGCATGCGATTCACGCGTCCCAGGGCTACTGG
>NZ_UTHA01000132.1 GCF_900582195.1 Pseudomonas viridiflava | reverse complement strand
CGACGCATACCGCAGGGGAAGGCCTGTGGTGAATTTGATCTGCTCCATGGCGAAGCTGGAGCTGACGTCGGTAATGCCGGGGATGCTGATCAGCTGTTTGTACACCGCGTCGTAGCCCGCGATGTCGGCAACGACGATGCGCAGCAGGTAGTCGGTGTCGCCGGCCATGCGGTAGCACTCGACCACTTCGGGTAAATCGCCGACGGCGCTGTGAAACTGTTCGAGCCAGGCGGCGTTGTGCTGGTTGGTGCGGATCGCGGCGAAGACGCTGACGGAGACGTTCAGGCGCTGCGGGTTCAGCAGGGCGACGCGGCGGTCGATGATGCCAGTTTCTTCCAGCTTCTGAATGCGTCGCCAGCAGGCGGTGCTGCCCAGGCCGATGCGCTCGGCGATGTCTGCAACCA
>NZ_UTHA01000037.1 GCF_900582195.1 Pseudomonas viridiflava | reverse complement strand
GTGTCTCTGTCGCGATGACCACACGCTTCTCAGCGGCGTTGGTGTACAGCGAGCCTGTCACGCCTTGAGCCTTGGCTTTTTCGTCGATCTCGGGCATGTCGCCCTGCACGAAACCCGCAGGCAGCGTGAACGCCAGCTTGCCGCCGAGCAGCGAAGCCTTCTGGGTCGTCGCCGCTGCTGGCGCAGCAGGCTGCGTCTTGGACGCCGCCTGAGCGTTGACCATCCCCAGCGTGCCGACCAACGCCATGCACACCACGATTGCCTTGAAACTGAACGACGGCTTAGGAACTCCCTGATTGCCTGATAT
>NZ_UTHA01000293.1 GCF_900582195.1 Pseudomonas viridiflava | reverse complement strand
CAATTACCGCCCTTGCCTGCCACCGAAGTACCCGGCCTGCGCCGTTATCCGGACCAGCCGCAACTGCGCAACCTGCCCAGCGAACGAGGCCTGATCGGCACCCGTGAAGAACGCGAAGCGCTGGTGCCCACCCGTGCCGGCGCAATTGATCTGCCTGCGGTGGAAGTCACCTGGTGGAACACCCGCGAAGACCACCTGGAGCACACAAGCCCGCCCGCCCGCACCTTGCAGATCAGCGGCAATCCCGGACTGGGCGTTGATACACCGGTCAGCAACGACATGAGCGGTCTGACCGTCATTGGCCCGCCAGTCTGGCCGTGGCAGATGAGCACGCTGTTCTTTG
>NZ_UTHA01000131.1 GCF_900582195.1 Pseudomonas viridiflava | reverse complement strand
TTCAGAAACTCTAAATCAACACCCGGCATCCAGTTATCTGACATCACAATGGGACTAGTAGGACGATATTTTTCATTTATTGAAAAAACACCTTTCAACACTTTGATTCACAAAAGAAAAAACCTTAATAAATTGCAAACCAAGAATCTTGAGCTCTTGAGAAGCCTGATATATCTATCCGACGACTCTAGTAACGCGCTACTTTTCCAAATCACTACACTTGAAAGCGAAGCAAAACACTATTTCTTTATGACAGGAAAACTCCCTAACGGAGACATAACTTAATTCACAAAACTGCCTAAAACTTCACGCGTGGCCGACTACAGACAGCATCTGTTCGCCACGCACAACAAAAACAGACTAAAAGTTGTTATTGATTAAAGAGAGTTATAATAGGCAATCAACTCTTTGCTTTCGTCCACACCTCGAAGCGTAGCACCAAACTCACCAATTTCTTTTCTGAACCTTTTCGCACGAGCATTGACATCGTAGATATCTTTAAGAAGAGGGAGCTTTTGATGATATAGACCAAGAACCTGAAATTCACCAACATGATGAATCAGCAGATGTTTATCTATGGCCTTGGCCACATCCCAAATCAATTTTTTATACTTCACAGCTCGCTCCGGAGTTACAACCTCCATTGGACTTGTGGTTTTTACACCATGATCTCTCGACTTGTCCAAATCACGTCCAAACGCATGACCAATATTATTTCTAATTTTCCTTATAGTATCCAGCTCCGTGCATTTATCAGTGAGAATCTTAGGCGCTCCTCCAAAAATATTTTTGTATGCACGAATACGACTTGACCAATCACCCTTAGTGCAGGACATTATTTCGCTGTTAAAAGAAAGCTTTCGCTGCTCGCCGTGTTTCAAGAGCATTATTCCATCAATTTTCTTTGAAGCATCAAACAATGTTCCTGGATCTGATTCCAAAGCCAATCTTACAACTGATGCCATATAGGTTTCCAAATTCGCGGAAACAGCCATCAATCCGTTCAAATTTGTCCAATTACTTAATTGATTAAAGGCATTCGACCAATCTTTTAAATCACTATACAATTCGGGCCTGTCTGCGGATGAAATATCGAAGTGCTTGGATACATCATCCTCAAACAAAGCCCCCTTATGCTTAAGTTGCGCGTAAACGAATTTTTTTGATACAACGTGTGACCAAAACATCCTGTCGTATTCATTCGTATATTTCTTGAACACTTGAAAAGGCCAAGTAGATTGTTCACGCGAGGTCCATCGATCAAACTTATGAATACTTCGCGCCATCTCCACCCCTTAAAATGAGAACTAAAGATAAAATAATGATTCAGTCGACAATTGCTCTAACTACCAATTTCAAAAATTCGCCGGCGTATTCGCACTAATAATCTCTGCCTCATCGGCCCCGATATTCCGAAACTTATGCGGCAACGTAGTCGGAAAGTAATACCCATCCCCCGCATTCAACACACTCACCGACCCATCCACGGTCAACTCCACCGTGCCCCGCGTCACCAGCCCGCACTCCTCGCCTTCCGCATGCACAATCGGCTCTTCCCCGGAACTCGCACCCGGTGCGTATTGCTCGCGCAGCAGACGCATCTGACGGCTGGGCACGGAGGCGCCGATCAGCAGCAGGCGCAGGCCGTGGCGGCCGAGGTCGGGTTGTTCGTTGGCGCGGAAGACGTATTGGTGTTCGCGCGGGGGTTGGTCGAAGGTGAAGAAGTCGGCCAGGGACATCGGTATGCCTTCGAGCAGCTTTTTCAGTGAGCTGACGGAGGGGCTGACGCGATTCTGTTCGATCAGGGAGATGGTGGCATTGGTCACGCCGCTACGCCGGGCCAGCTCGCGCTGGGAGAGTTTGTAGCTTTCGCGTACTAGTTTGAGTCGAGAACCCGTATCCATGACAGCCTTATGTAAGAACGACTTAAGGGCGATGGGGGTGGGTGGCGGGTGACGCGCCGAGGGCGCGGATCACGTTGCTCCCGTGTCCCGGAACCGTGAAAGGCGGCTATTAAATCACGTTTGCCGGTGTTGCTCAGCAGGTTCGATGGACGGTGGGGCAAAAGTCCTTCTTGCCTTGGTAATACAGCCCAGTAGGCCTTCGCCTGCTCGCGATTGGGTGGCACATTCACCATTATTTTTGACTGGATGGCCGCCTTCGCGAGCAAGCTCGCTCCCACAGGGTTTGTGGTGTTTCTGTGGGAGGGATGGTGGCTGGGCTGGCCTCTTCGCGAGCAAGCTCGCTCCCACAGTTGGACATCTGGGTGTCAGTGACATCGGTGGTGTTGCTGCAGCATTAAAAAACCGGCGGGGTCTTGGGCCGCCGCCGGGGAGGTAACTTAAATGCCGAAGCGGTCGCGCAGCGAGTAGTAGACGGCGCCAAGGGCGGTGAGTGGCGCGGAGAACGTGCGGCCGCCGATCATTGGCATGTGCGGCAGCGATGCGAACGCATCGAAGCGTTCGGCGTCGCCACGGATCATTTCCGAGATCAGTTTGCCGGCAAGGTGGGAGCAGGTGACGCCGTGGCCGCTGTAGCCTTGCATGTAGTAGGCGTTCTTTTCGATGCGGCCGAATTGCGGCATGCGTGACATGGTCAGCAGGAAGTTGCCGGTCCAGCGGTAGTCGATCTTGACGTCTTTAAGCTGCGGGAAGGTCTTGAGGATCTTCGGGCGGATCAGTTGTTCGATGTCGTCCGGTTCCCGCGCGCCGTAGACCACGCCGCCGCCGTAGAGCAGACGGTTGTCGGCCGTCAGGCGGTAGTAATCCAGCAGGTAATTGCAGTCTTCGACACAGTAATTGTTGGTGATCAGGCTGCGTGCCTGTTTCTCGGTCAACGGTTCGGTGACGACGATCTGCGAGCCGCACGGCATGCTTTTCGCGGTGACACGGTTGTCCAGACCTTGTGGCAGGTAGGCGTTGCCGGCGATCAGCAGGTACTTGGCGCGGACCTGGCCTTTGGCGGTACGCACGGTAATCGGCTCGCCGTAGGTGATTTCCACGGCAGCGGATTGCTCGTAGATCTTGCCGCCCAAACGCACGATGGCTGCGGCTTCACCGAGCGCCAGGTTCAGCGGGTGAACGTGGCCGCCCTGCATGTCGAGCAGGCCACCAACGTAAGCATCGGAGCCGACTTCACGACGAATCTCGGCCGCGTCGAGCATCTTCAGATTACGGTTACCGTAACGTTCCCAACCGCGCTTTTGCTCAGCCAGACCATTGAGTTGTTTTTTGTTCATCGCTGCGAAAATGCCGCCCGGGCGATAGTCGCATTGGATGTCGTATTCCTTGATGCGCGAACGGATGATGTCGGCACCTTCGAAGATCATGCTGCCGAGGATTTCTGCGGTCTTGTCGCCGTAGCGCTCTTCGATCACGTCGACGTCGCGGCTGTAGGAGTTGACCAGTTGACCACCATTGCGGCCGCTGGCGCCGTAGCCGACTTTGGCCGCTTCCAGCACCGTCACTTTGTAGCCGGCTTCGGTGAGGAACAGCGCCGAAGACAGGCCGGTGTAACCGGCGCCGATGATGCAGACGTCGCACTCGACCGACTCTTCCAGAACCGGGAAGTCGATGACTTCATTGCGAGTGGCGGCGTAGTAGCTGTTTACGTGTTGTTGTTTCATACGTTTCTCCGAGGGTCGCCAATAAACGTCGACCACCGCTGTAATAGAGTCAGAGCTTGATCCAGGTCGCTTTCAGCTCGGTGTACTTGTCGAAGGCGTGCAGCGATTTGTCGCGGCCGTTGCCCGACTGTTTGAAGCCACCGAACGGTGCGGTCATGTCGCCGCCGTCGTACTGGTTGACCCAGACGCTGCCGGCGCGCAGGCCACGGGCGAAGGTGTGCGCCTTGCTGAGATTGCTGGTCCACACGCCGGCGGCGAGGCCGAAGATGCTGTCGTTGGCGATCTGCAGCGCTTCTTCCGCAGTGTCGAAGGTGATCAGCGACAGCACCGGCCCGAAGATTTCTTCCTGGGCGATGGTCATCGCGTTGGTCACGCCGTCAAAGAGCGCCGGTTGCACATACAGGCCACCGGTTTCTTCGAGGGTACGTTGGCCGCCGGCAATCAGCTCTGCGCCCTGCTCGCGACCGATGCTGATGTAACGCAGCACGTTGTCGAGTTGACGCTGATCGACCACGGCACCGACGGTAGTGGCTGGATCGAGTGCGTGACCCGGTTTCCATGCTTGCAGTGCTTCCACCAGCAAGGGAATGAATTGCTCGCGGATCGAACGCTCGACCAGCAAGCGCGAACCCGCAGTGCAGACTTCGCCCTGGTTGAAGGCAATGGCGCCGGCCGCTGCTTGTGCTGCCGCGCGCAAATCCGGTGCGTCGGCAAACACCACGTTCGGGCTCTTGCCCCCGGCTTCGAGCCAGACGCGTTTCATGTTGCTTTGGCCTGCATAAATCATCAGTTGCTTGGCAATCGCCGTGGAGCCGGTGAAGGCCAGCACGTCGACGTCCATGTGCAACGCCAACGCCTTGCCGACGGTGTGGCCGAAGCCTGGCAAGACGTTGAACACGCCTTTCGGAATGCCGGCATCCAGCGCGAGCTGGGCGATGCGGATTGCGGTCAGCGGCGATTTTTCCGAAGGTTTCAGAATGAACGAATTGCCCGCCGCCAGTGCTGGAGCGAATTTCCAACTGGCCATGATCAACGGGAAGTTCCACGGCACGATGGCCGCGACCACGCCGGACGGTTCGCGAGTGACGAGGCCGAGTTGATCGTGCGGTGTGGCGGCGACTTCGTCGTAGATCTTGTCGATGGCTTCGGCGCTCCAGCGGATCGCGTTGGCGGTCGCCGGGATGTCGATGCTCATCGAATCGCTGATCGGTTTACCCATGTCGAGGGTTTCCAGCAGCGCCAGTTCTTCCTGGTTCTGCAGGATCAGATCGGCGAAGCGAATCAGGATGCGCTTGCGCTCGGCCGGGGCTTTTTTCGCCCACACGCCGGATTCAAAAGACTGACGCGCAACTTCAACGGCGAGGTTGGCGTCGGCTTCATCGGTGCTGGCCACGGAGGCGAGGAAACGGCCGTCGACGGGGCTCAGGCATTCGAAGGTATCGCCACTGATGGCCGGACGGTATTCACCGTTGATGAACGCGCGGGCTTCGATGGTCAGGGACTGGAAGCGTTGTTCCCAGTCGTTGCGGGTCGTTGTCATTGTTGTGGCTCGACAAGGGGGGATTGGGGGTGTTGTCTGGCTGCGATGTCTGGCTTGGGTTGGCTGCCCTCACCCTAGCCCTCTCCCGGAGGGAGAGGGGACCGACCAAAGTGTCTCGGGATCTGCACCGACCTGAACGACCGAGTCGAATATGGATTCGGCAAAAATCGTTCAGGTCTGTGGATTGCCCGAGCATCCCCGAATCAGTCCCCTCTCCCTCCGGGAGAGGGTTAGGGTGAGGGGCTTTTGGCTTTTGGGGCCCTCAAACACTCACACCGTATGCAGATACCAGTTGTACTCAAGGTCAGAAATCGAGTTCTCGAACTCGGCCAGCTCGCTTTCCTTGCACGCGACAAACACATCGATGTACATCGGGTCGATGTAGCGGGCCATGACTTCGCTGTCGTCCAGCTCGCGCAGCGCGTCGCGCAGGTTGTTCGGAAGGCTCTGTTCGTTCTGCTCGTAGCTGTTGCCTTCCACCGGCGCGCCCGGTTCGATCTGATTGGTCAGGCCGTGGTGAATACCGGCCAGCACCGAGGCCATCAGCAAGTACGGGTTGGCATCGGCACCCGCGACGCGATGCTCGATACGCACAGCGTCGGCCGAACCGGTTGGCACCCGGACCGCAACGGTGCGGTTGTCGATGCCCCAGCTCGGCGAGTTCGGTACGTAGAACTGCGCGCCGAAGCGGCGGTACGAGTTGACGTTCGGGCAGAGGAACGCCATTTGCGCAGGCAGGGTCTCCAGCACACCGCCGATCGCGTGACGCAGTGCGGCGTTCTGCTCGGGATCCTCGCTGGCGAAGATGTTGTTGCCTTCTTTGTCCAGGATCGAAATGTGTACGTGCAGACCGTTGCCCGCCTGACCCGGATACGGCTTGGCCATGAAGGTGGTGTCCATCTCGTGGTCGTAGGCGATGTTCTTCACCAGACGCTTGAGCAGGACGGCGTAGTCGCACGCCTTGATCGGGTCAGAGACGTGATGCAGGTTGACTTCGAATTGCGCCGGGGCGCTCTCCTTGACGATCGCGTCAGCCGGGATGCCCTGCTCTTTCGCGCCTTCGAGGATGTCTTGCAGGCAATCGACGTATTCGTCGAGATCGTCGATCAGATACACCTGAGTCGATACCGGACGCTTGCCGGACACCGGCGAACGTGGCGACTGCGGACGACCGTTCACGTTGTCCTGGTCGATCAGATAGAACTCGAGTTCGAATGCGGCGCAGATAGTCAGACCGAGGTCATCGAATTTGCGTACGACATTGGCCAGCACTTCACGCGGGTCAGCGAAGAACGGCTGGCCTTCGATCTCGTGCATGGTCATCAGAAGTTGTGCGGTTGGGCGCTTCTGCCACGGCTCGATGCTCAGGGTGCCGGGGATCGGGTAGCAGATGCGATCAGCGTCGCCGATGTCCAGACCCAGGCCGGTGCTTTCCACCGTGGAGCCATTGATGTCGAGGGCGAAAAGCGAGGCCGGCAGGTTGATGCCTTTCTCGTAAACCTTATGAAGACTGGTGCGTTCGATGCGCTTGCCGCGCACCACACCGTTCATATCCGCAATCAGAAGGTCGACGTACAAAACCTCAGGATATTTCTTAAGGAATGCGTTTGCTTCGTTGAGTTGAACGGTACGCAGAGGGACCGACATGATGCACCTATTTAGCTGTTAATTATTATGTTCACTGCTGTTTCGCCGAGCCAGTCAACCCGAACGGCAAAGTGAAGTCAATAGCGAACAGATGGCCGCTCAGGGTTTATTTTTCGGGCTTTTTTTAACACTTGCGTGCCAATACAGCCGTCGCAGCACCGGGAATCATGAAGATTTGATGAACGGCGTTTAGAATTTTTTACATGGCAGTTGTTAATTAAAATCAACGAGGCTAAGCTCCGGAAAAGCTCGTTCAAGTGTCAAACTTCGAGGTGAATAAAAATGGCATTCAAGCCATTGATCGGCGTTACTGCGTGCGTCAAACAGATTGGCCTGCACCCCTATCACATCAGCGGCGACAAGTACGTACGTGCTGTCAGCGTTGGTGCTAACGGGCTGCCAGTGGTCATTCCTTCCCTTGGCAACCTGACTGAAATCGAAGACCTGCTCGGTCAACTCGACGGTCTGCTGCTGACCGGCTCGCCCTCGAACGTGGAACCCTTCCACTATCAAGGCCCGGCCAGCGCCCCCGGCACGGATCATGATCCGGCACGGGATGCCACCACCCTTCCTTTATTACGTGCAGCCATCGCCGCGGGCGTTCCGGTGCTCGGCATTTGCCGGGGCTTCCAGGAAATGAACGTGGCGTTCGGCGGCAGCCTGCATCAAAAGGTGCATGAGCTGCCGGGCATGCTCGATCACCGTGAAGCCGATAGCCCTGATGTCGCCGTGCAATACGCCCCGGCCCATGCCGTGACGGTATTGAGCGGGGGCGTGTTCGAGGCGCTGGAGTTGCCCGGCGAGTTCCAGGTCAATTCGATTCACAGCCAGGGCATCGACCGCCTCGCCCCCGGCCTGCGTGCCGAAGCGGTGGCGCCGGACGGTTTGATCGAAGCGATCTCGGTCGCCGACAGCCCGACCTTCGCCCTCGGCGTGCAATGGCACCCGGAATGGCAAGTGCTCGACAACCCGAACTACCTGAAGATTTTCCAGGCATTCGGCGAGGCTTGCCGGCAACGGGCGGCGCGGCGCGACAAGCGCTGACACAACCCAAGAATCCATAACGATTTACTGCCCCCACGGACGTCGGGTGTGCCTGCGCACATCCGTCATTCGTGAACAGCAACACCCGTAATAACAACAAGTACGACCCAGGCAGCCAGGACGGCGGCGCCGAACAAGCCGGACGGCAGGAGCAAGACCTTCAGATCAATGCAAAACCCTGTGGGAGCGAGCTTGCTCGCGAAAGCGGTGTGTCAGGTAACAACGATGTCGGCTGACACGACGTCTTCGCGAGCAAGCTCGCTCCCACAGGGGGGATTAGATCCGAGCGGGAATGCACCTGCAGGCTTGCAATCCACTTAAGCCCGGCCACATTGGCCAGGCGAACGAAACCTGTTGGGAGTTTCACATGGCAAACGCCTCCAGCACTTACCGGAAGGCACTTGAAGGTCATCAGCAACCGAAAAAGGTGCTGGTGAAAGTCGATCGTGTCACCAAGAAGTTCGACGAAACCGTGGCCGTGGACGATGTGTCCCTGGAGATCCATCAGGGCGAAATCTTCGCCCTGCTCGGTGGCTCCGGTTCGGGCAAATCGACCCTGCTGCGCATGCTTGCCGGTTTCGAGCGCCCGACCGAAGGGCGGATTCTGCTCGACGGCGTGGACATCACCGACATGCCGCCGTACGAACGGCCGATCAACATGATGTTCCAGTCCTATGCGCTGTTCCCACACATGACCGTTGCGCAGAACATCGCTTTCGGCCTCAAGCAAGACCGGTTGCCCGCCAGCGAAATCGACGCCCGTGTCGATGAAATGCTGCGCCTTGTACACATGACCCAATACGCCAAACGCCGCCCGCATCAGTTGTCCGGCGGCCAGCGTCAGCGCGTCGCCCTCGCCCGCTCGCTGGCCAAGCGTCCGAAGCTGTTGCTGCTCGACGAGCCGATGGGCGCGCTGGATAAAAAGCTGCGTTCGCAGATGCAACTGGAGTTGGTGCAGATCATCGAACGCGTCGGCGTGACCTGTGTGATGGTGACCCACGACCAGGAAGAAGCGATGACCATGGCCGAGCGCATCGCGATCATGCACCTGGGTTGGATCGCGCAGATCGGCAGCCCGGTCGACATCTACGAAGCACCGGTCAGCCGCATGGTCTGCGAGTTCATCGGCAATGTGAACGCCTTCGACGGCACCGTGGTGGAAGACCTTGAAGGTCACGCGATCATCCACAGCCCGGACTTGCAGCAGAAGATCTACGTCGGTCACGGCGTCAGCACTTCGGTGCAGGACAAGTCGGTCACCTACGCGATCCGCCCGGAAAAAATGCTCGTCAGCACCACCCAACCCGAGTTCCGCTACAACTGGTCCGAGGGCAAAGTGCATGACATCGCCTACCTCGGCGGCCACTCGGTGTTCTACGTCGAATTGCCCGGCGGCAAAATCGTCCAGTCGTTCATGGCCAACGCTGAACGTCGTGGCGCGCGTCCGACCTGGGACGACAAGGTCTACGTGTGGTGGGAAGACGACAGCGGCGTGGTACTGCGCTCATGAGAACCTTCAATCAGCAATTCCTGCGCCTGGTGCCCAGCGGGCGAAAACTGGTGATCGGCATTCCGTTCATCTGGCTGTTCCTGTTCTTCATGCTGCCGTTCTTTCTGGTGATGAAGATCAGCTTCTCGGAAGCCGCGCTGTCGATCCCGCCGTACTCGGAGATCTACACCTACGCCGAACAGAAATTCCAGCTGCTGCTGAACATCGGCAACTACACCATGCTCGGCGAAGACGAACTGTACCTGTCGGCCTACCTCGGTTCGCTGAAGGTCGCGGCGCTGAGCACGATGATGTGCCTGCTGATCGGCTTCCCGATGGCCTACGCGATCACCAAGACCGGCAAGGAAACGCAGAACGTCCTGCTGCTGTTGATCATGATGCCGACCTGGACCGCGATCCTGATCCGCGTTTACGCGTGGATGGGCATCCTCAGCAACAACGGTTTGCTCAACGGGTTTCTGATGTGGACGGGGCTCACCGATCACCCGATCGAGATCCTCAACACCAACACCGCCGTCTATATCGGCGTGGTTTACGCCTATTTGCCGTTCATGGTGTTGCCGCTGTACGCCAACCTCGTCAAGCACGATGGCAGCCTGCTGGAAGCCGCGCAGGATCTGGGTTCGAGCAACTTCAACAACTTCTGGAAAATCACCGTGCCGCTGGCCAAGAACGGGATTGTTGCCGGCTGCATGCTGGTGTTCATTCCGGTGGTCGGGGAGTTCGTGATTCCGGAACTGCTCGGTGGCCCGGAGACGCTGATGATCGGTCGCGTGCTGTGGCAAGAGTTCTTCAATAACCGCGACTGGCCGGTGGCGTCCGCGCTGGCGGTGGTGATGCTGTTGATCCTGATTGTGCCGATTCTGCTGTTCAACCGCAGCCAGGCCAAAGAGATGGAGGCACGGGGATGAAACGCTTCGGTTTTTCCAAGTTCATGCTGATCTTCGGTCTGATGTTCATTTATCTGCCGATGCTGATTCTGGTGATCTACTCGTTCAACGCCTCGAAACTGGTGACAGTGTGGGGTGGCTGGTCGGTGAAGTGGTACGTCGGTTTGCTCGACAACACGCAACTGATGGGCTCGGTGGTGCGCTCGCTGGAAATCGCCTGCTACACCGCGATTGCCGCCGTGGCGTTGGGCACCCTCGCCGCTTTCGTGCTGACTCGCGTCACGCGCTTCAAGGGTCGCACGCTGTTCGGTGGTCTGGTCACCGCGCCGCTGGTGATGCCTGAAGTGATCACCGGTCTGTCGCTGTTGCTGCTGTTCGTGGCGATGGCGCAGCTGATCGGTTGGCCGCAGGAGCGTGGCATCGTCACGATCTGGATCGCCCACACCACGTTTTGTGCCGCGTATGTGGCGGTGGTAGTCTCCGCCCGCCTTCGTGAGCTGGATCTGTCGATCGAAGAAGCGGCGATGGATCTCGGTGCGAAGCCGTTCAAGGTGTTTTTCCTGATCACCATTCCCATGATCGCGCCGTCGCTGGCGGCGGGCGGGATGATGTCGTTCGCCCTGTCACTGGATGACCTGGTGTTGGCCAGCTTCGTTTCCGGTCCCGGTTCGACGACGTTGCCGATGGAAGTGTTCTCGGCGGTGCGTCTGGGCGTCAAGCCTGAGATCAACGCCGTGGCCAGCCTGATTCTGCTGGCGGTGTCGCTGGTGACGTTCCTGGTCTGGTACTTCGGCCGCAAGGCAGAAGCCAACCGCAAGCGGGCAATTCAGGAAGCGATGGACCAGACGGCGAACGAGTCGTGGCAGCCTCAGCAATCCGCAGCAACCGCTTAACCTGTATCCCTGACCCTCTCCCTCGAGAGGGGGTCAGGGGGCTTTGCGCAATGTGAATAAAAAGAATGGAGTTGTACCGATGAAAATGTTTGGCAGGACTCTGCTGACACTGTCCTTAATGGGCGCAATGGTCATGGGCGCCCAGGCCAACGACAAGGTGCTGCGTGTTTACAACTGGTCCGATTACATCGCCCCGGATACCGTCAAGAAGTTCGAAGACGAGACCGGCATCCGCGTGACTTATGACGTCTTCGACAGCAACGAGACCCTTGAGGCGCGTTTGCTGGCGGGCAAATCCGGCTACGACCTGGTCGTGCCGTCGAACAGTTTCCTGGCCAAGCAGATCAAGGCTGGCGTCTATCAGACGCTGGACAAATCGAAGCTGCCGAACTGGAAGAATCTCAACCCGGTGCTGCTGAAAAACGCCGCCGCCAGTGATCCGGACAACGCCCACGCGTTCCCGTACATGTGGGGCTCGATCGGCATCGGTTTCAATCCGGCCAAGGTCAAGGAAGTGCTCGGCGCCAACGCCCCGACCAATTCCTGGGACTTGCTGTTCAAGCCGGAAAACGCTGAAAAGCTCAAGGCCTGCGGCATCAGTTTCCTCGACTCGCCGACCGAAATGATCCCGGCCGCCCTGCACTATCTGGGCTATCCGGTGAACGACAAGGACACCGCGCACATCAAGGAAGCCGAGGCGCTGTTCATGAAAATCCGCCCGAACGTGGCGTATTTCCATTCATCGAAGTACATCTCGGATCTGGCCAACGGCAATATCTGCGTCGCCGTCGGTTACTCCGGCGACGTGCTGCAGGCCAAGGCCCGCGCGGTGGAATCGGGCAACAACGTGGTGATCGATTACAGCATTCCCAAAGAAGGCGCTGGCAGCTTCTACGACATGGTCGCCATCCCGCGCGATGCGGCGAACGTCGAGAACGCTTACCTGTTCATGGACTTCCTGATGCGTCCGGACATCATTGCCGAGATCACCAACAGCAACGGCTACAGCAACGCCAACGCGGCGGCTACGCCATTGGTGGATGAAGCGATCCGCAACGACCCGGGCTCGTACCCGTCGCAAGCGGTGATGGCAACGCTGTATGCAGTGCCGGATCAGCCGATTGCCACACAACGGATCATGACCCGTGGCTGGACCCGGGTGAAACTCGGTAAATAGGACAAGCGCAAATCCAAATGTGGGAACGAGCTTGCTCGCGAAAGCGGTGGGTCAGGCCATGCAGATGTTGAGTGAGCCGACGCCATCGCGAGCAAGCTCGCTCCCACAGGGACGGTGTTGACTCGAAAAATCATTGATTTCCCGTTCACGCAGCGCCTTACCACCGCTGCACCCTGCAATGAACGGCCTCACCTGGCTCCCTCGGCTCAGGTGAATTCTCAGGCGCCCTCGGGCGCCTTTTTTTGTGTCTCAGATCAGCGACCAGTCCTGAAGGATCCGGTAGCGGCCCTTATGCGATTCGAACAAGGCAAAGCGTTCGGCGCGCAGGAAAAACTCCGGCGGCGTGGCGGATTCCGGTTCCGGTGCGCGGTAGTCGCGGGCCAGGGTCAGATGCGGGCGAAACTCGCGGGTTGCCTCTTCAAAACCAAACGGCAACATCGCCTGTTCCAGCGCATAGACCAAACGCAACAACGCTTGTGGCGCCTGCTCCGGAGCCAACGACAACACCCCGGCGCGATGCCAGACCTGCAAACGATCCAGCGCAATCTTCAACGCGTCACCCGGCGTACGCACCTGCCCGGCGGCCTCGCAGACTTCGTTGATCTGCGCCAATGGCACCGCGCCGAGAAACAGCAACGTCAGATGAAAGTTGTCCGCAGGCACCGGTTTACCGGTTCGCAACCTCAACTCCGCGCGCCATTGAGCGATCGCCTTGCGTTGCGCCGGCGGGCAATCGAGGGCGAAAAACAGCCGCTTCGCTTCATCGGTCATGGCCCTGCTCCCCTGTTCAAAGTGATCCGCCGGATTCTAGACAGCCTGATCTGACGACTCGCGACAGGAAGCTATAGTTCAAGGATTGCCATCAACCGGAGACCGTCATGCGCGCGATCCTCAGCAAAGAACCGTGGTGGGCGCGACCACCGCATCCCGGTCAGGATGAGAAGGAACTGGAATGGGGCTGGCTGGTTCATTACAGCGAAGGTGAGCCGCGCTTCGAATTCGTCCGCGAACGCCCGACCGATGAGCAGATCCGCAATCGCAAAAGCTGCAGAATCACCCCCACATCCGAGTGAAAACAGCCAGTGAACACTAACTCTGTGGGAGCGAGCCTGCTCGCGAAGGCAGTGTGTCAG
>NZ_UTHA01000130.1 GCF_900582195.1 Pseudomonas viridiflava | reverse complement strand
ACTGTACCTTTGCAGCCACTGTTTAGGCAGGCTTGAAAACGGCGCCAAACGCGTTTCAAGCCTGTAAAGGTGTAAACGATGTCCCCGGTCTAATTTGTAAAGGATGTACCGGTCTCTACAGTGAGGGCTTTGCGAATTCAGCCGCGCTGCAATTCTGCGTATCGAAGCGCGAACTGAGCAGCCATACCCTGAATCCGGGGATCTGTCGCACCTGACAGCGCCTGACTCGCCACCCGCAAAAAATTCAGATTGCCGCCAACCAACGCTTTCTCAAGCCAATCCACCGCCTCATCTATCCGCCCTTCACCCGCCAACACCGCCGCAAAACTGAACTCCCCACGAAAATCCCCGCCTTCGGCCGAACGCCGATACCAATCGCGCGCCGCCAAAGGATCCGCCGGGCACACCTGCCCTTCTTCAAGATAGCGCCCCAGCAGATTCATCGATTTCGCATGGCCAGATTCAGCTGCGCGCCGATACAACGCCAGCGCCTGTTGATGATCCACCGCCACTCCCCGCCCGGTCGCGAGCAGATTGGCGAGGTTGTACATCGCCCAATCCAGCCCGGCATTCGCAGCGATCCGATAATGCTGCGCAGCAATCGTCGCATCCGCTGCAACGCCCCAGCCATGCTCATGACAACGCCCGAGCATGTTGCGCGCCATCGGATGCCCGCGTCCGGCGGCGATGCCGAACCAGCGCAGCGCCAGCGCTTGATCCTGTGCGATTCCCTGGCCATCCAGCAGGATCTGGCCTAGCAGCGCTTGCGCTTCAACCTCGCCCTGAGCCGCCGCGAGCAAAATCGCTTGCGCAGCACGGGCAGGACTTTCGGCGAGCATGGCGCTGAGTTGTTCGCCGCTGAGGACTTCCTCGCGACGCAGCAGGAAACTCATACCTCGACCCAGCGCCGCAGCAGGTTGTGATAGGTGCCGGTGAGGCGAATCAGCGAAGGATGGTCAGGCATGTCCTGCGTAAGTTGCTGGATCGCGCCGTCCATCTCGAACAGCAACGCACGCTGACTGTCTTCACGCACCAGACTTTGCGTCCAGAAGAACGCCGCATAACGCGCACCGCGAGTGACCGCGTTGACCTTGTGCAGGCTCGTGCCGGGATACAAAACCATGTCACCAGCCGGCAACTTCACCCGCTGCGTACCGAAGGTGTCCTGGATTTCCAGTTCGCCGCCGTCGTAATCCTCAGGCTCGCTGAAGAACAGCGTCGCCGACAAATCGGTGCGCACCCGCTCGATACTGCCCTTGGGCTGGCGCACGGCGTTGTCGATGTGGAAATCGAAACTGCCACCGGCGGTGTAACAGTTCACCAACGGCGGGAAGACTTTGTGCGGCAACGCGGCGGACATGAACAACGGATTTTTCCACAGCCGTTCCAGCATCGCCGCGCCGATTTCCTTGGCCAACGGATGACCTTCTGGCAGCTGCAGATTGTGCTTGGCCTTCGCTGACTGGAAACCGGCGGTGATCTTGCCATCGGCCCAATCGGCCTGCTCCAGCGCCTCGCGAATACGCTGCACTTCGTCTTTTGCGAACAGACCGGGGATGTGCAGCAGCATGGCGATGTCACCTGATGGCAAAGAGGCGGCAATGGTATTGATTCTTATTGACTCTGTAAAACCCGAGAGACGAATGAACTGGCAAAAACCGTAAGGTTAAAGTGTAAAGAATGTAAATTCAGTGCGAATAACAATGTTTCGCAATTGATACGAATACTTGTTTAACCTATATTCCGCCGCCTCAAATCCTTGGGGAGGGGAATAAAAATGGCACGTCAACACGCACAATTACCGGTCAGTTCACCACGTCTGCTCGCCTCTGCAATTGGTGTGGCAATCACCGCCGGCTCCGCTGGCCAGATGGTGTTCGCCGCGGAAAAAACCGACAGCAAAGCCGCCGCCAATGCCATCGCCCTGGACGCCACCGCCATCACCGGCGAAGCGCAGGACTCGACGTCCTACCAGGTCGAAAAAGCCTCCTCGCCCAAGTACACCGCGCCGCTGGTCGACACGCCGCGCTCGGTCACCGTTATTCCGCAACAAGTGCTCAAAGACACTGGTGCCCTGAACATGCAGGACGCGCTGCGCACCGTGCCGGGCATCACTTTCGGCGCCGGTGAAGGCGGCAACCCACAGGGCGACCGTCCGTTCATTCGTGGTTTCGACGCCCAGGGCGACACTTACCTCGACGGCGTGCGCGACACCGGTTCGCAGAGCCGCGAGATCTTCGCCGTGGAAAACATTGAAGTCAGCAAGGGCCCGAACTCTGCCATCGGCGGTCGTGGCGCGGCAGGCGGCAGCATCAACCTGGTGAGCAAGAAAGCCCACTTGGGCAACTCGTTCGATGGTGGTTTCACCTGGGGTTCCGATCAGACCCAGCGCTACACCCTCGACGGCAACTACCAGTTCAGCGACACCGCCGCTGGCCGCTTGAACCTGATGAGCCACGAGAGCAATGTCGCCGGTCGCGACAAGGTCGATTACGACCGTTGGGGTATCGCCCCGTCCCTGGCGTTCGGCCTGGGTACCGACACCCGCGTCAACCTCGACTACTACCACCTCGAAAGCAACGACACCCCGGATTCGGGCATCCCTTACACCATCCCGGCCGGTGGCTCTGCTGCACGCACCAAGTCCAATCCGGACAAGCCTTACGCTGGCGGTGACCACAGCAATTTTTACGGCCTGGATCGCGACTTCCGCAAGGGCCGCACCGACACCGCGACCTTCGCCATCGAACATGACCTGAGCGACTCGCTGACGATCAAGAACACCCTGCGCCACGGCACCAGCATGCAGGATTACATCCTCACCCAGCCGGACGACAGCAAGGGCAACGTCAACAATGGCAGCCTCTGGCGTCGTGCCAATACTCGGGTGAGCAATACCGAAACCACCACCAACCAGACTGACCTGTTCGGCAATTTCTACGTCGCCGGCTTCAAGAACAGCTTCTCCACCGGCGTTGAATACACCCGTGAGGAAAGCCAGAAATCTTCGTACAACGTCAACGTCGACACCACGCCGCGCACCACCAACGTGCCAGCGAGCAGTAACTGCACGCCGTCGATGATCGGCGCGTCGAGTAACTACAACTGCACGTCGCTGTCGAACCCGAACCCGAACGATCCGTGGAACGGCGCAATCTCGCGCAACTACGCCGGCACCGATACCAAGGCCAACACCTACGCGCTGTATGTGTTCGACACCCTGGAGCTGAACGAGCAGTGGCTGGTGAACATGGGGCTGCGTTACGACCACTTCGATACCGACTACAAGACCTACAACGCTGCCGGCACCACCACGTCCAAGGGCGATGACACCAGCGAGTTCGTCACCGGTCAGTTCGGCGTCGTCTACAAGCCTGCAGAAAACGGCAGCATCTATGCCTCCTACGCCACCTCGGCCACGCCGCCCGGCAACACCTTGGGCGAAGGTCAGGAAGGCAACCCGTTGGGCGGCACGCCGGATCGCAGCGGCAACCTGCTGAGCAGCGACATGGAGCCGGAAACCACCAAGAACTACGAAATCGGTACCAAGTGGGATCTGCTCAACGATCGCCTGTCGCTGACCGCTGATATCTTCCGCACCGAGAAAGAAAACGCTCGAGTACAGGTCGACACCACCTCGTACGAAAACGCTGGCAAGACCCGCGTACAAGGTGTCGAACTGTCGGCCAGCGGCAAGATCACCGACAAGTGGCAAGTGTTTGCCGGTTACGCGTTCATGGACAGCGAACAAGTCGACGGCGGCCCGCTGGGCAAGGCCAACGATGGCAACGAACTGCCGAACACGCCAAAAAACAGCGCCAGCCTGTGGACCACTTACCAAGTCACGCCGAAGCTGACCATCGGTGGCGGTGCGTTCTACGTCGACGACGTGTACGGCAGCGTGGCCAACACCACCATGGTTGACTCGTATGTTCGCTACGACGCGATGGCCGCCTACAAGCTGACCAAGAACGTCGACCTGCAACTCAACGTGCAAAACCTGACCAACGAAACCTACTACGACAAAGCCTTCTCGACCCACTTCGCCAACCAGGCGGCGGGCCGTACGGCACTGTTGAGCACCAACTTCCACTTCTAAGCAAGGTGGAACCTGTGGGAGCGAGCTTGCTCGCGAAAGCGGTGGGTCAGTCAGCCTTCATGTCACTGACAGATTGCATTCGCGAGCAAGCTCGCTCCCACAGGTGATGTGATCAAAAGGCTTGGCCCCGTTCATTCAATTGAACGGGGCTTTTGTGCGTAAGAAAGAACGCTTCTCGATAACCCACGGCATAATGCGCGCCGTGAAGACAATTTCCGAACGGACGGCGAGTGACGTGTTGAAGAAAACCCTGTTCCAGTTGCACTGGTTTTTTGGCATCACCGCAGGCCTGGTGCTGGCGTTGATGGGCATCACCGGCGCGGCCTATTCGTTTCAGGACGAAATCCTGCGGGCGCTGAACCCGTCCGTCCTGCAAGTAGAAAAACAAGTCGCCGGTGTCTTGCCACCGGTGGAACTGGTCGAGCGCATCGAAGCTACGTCCGGCAAAAAAGTCTCGATGCTCTGGGTCGAAACCGACAGCGGCAACGCGGCTCGCGTCTACTTCACGCCGCCCAAAGGTGAGCGTCGCGGTGAGATGCGCTACTTCGATCCGTACACCGCCGAGTTCATGGGCGATGCCGTCGGCCAGGACTTCTTCGGCCTGATGCTGCAACTGCACCGTTTCCTCGCCATGGGCGATACCGGGCGCAACATCACCGGCGCCTGCACGCTGATTCTGTTGTTCTTCTGCCTCTCCGGCCTGTACCTGCGCTGGCCGCGTCAGTGGCACAGCTGGCGCGTGTGGTTGACGCTGGACTGGAAGAAAAAGGGCCGCGCCTTCAACTGGGACCTGCATTCGGTAGCCGGTACATGGTGCTTGCTGGTGTATCTGCTGCTGGCACTGACCGGGTTGTCGTGGTCGTACGAGTGGTACAACAAAGGCCTGACCAAATTGCTCTCCGACGCGCCGCAAAACGAGCGCGTGCGCGGTGGTCGCGGCCCGGCACCGGAAGGTCCGGCGCCGACTGCCGATTACGCAGCGATGTGGAGCAGCATCTACAGCGCTGCCGGCCCAGGGCTGGCCGCCTACAACATCCGCATGCCGCCAGTCGCGGGCCAACCGGCGACCGTTTTCTACCTGCTCGACAGCTCGCCGCATGACCGGGCGCTGAATCAGATCACCCTCGACCCGGCCACCGGCATCGTCAAACGTGTCGATCGCTACGCCGACAAGAGCTTCAAGGCGCAACTGCTGACCAGCATCTATGCGCTGCACGTCGGCAGCTATTTCGGTCTGGTCGGGCGGATTATCATCACCCTCGCAGCGGTGTGCATGCCGTTGTTCTTCATCACCGGCTGGCTGCTGTACCTCGATCGTCGGCGCAAGAAAAAGCAGATCAAGGATGCCCGCAAAGGTCTCGATCAACCGGCCGGCGATGCGTCGGCCTGGCTGATCGGTTTCGCCAGCCAGAGCGGTTTTGCCGAGCAACTGGCGTGGCAGACCGCCGGGCAATTGCAGGCCGCCGGACTGCCGGTGAAGGTGCAGCCACTGGCGAATGTCAGCGAGCAGGATTTGCGTGAATCGAACAACGCGCTGTTTGTGGTCAGCACGTTCGGCGATGGCGAAGCGCCGGACAGCGCGCGCGGGTTCGAGCGCAAAGTATTGAGCAAGGCAGCAACCCTCGACAGCCTGAATTACTCGATACTCGGCCTCGGTGATCGTCAATATCAGCACTTCTGCGGCTTCGCCAAGCGCCTGCATCATTGGCTGAGTGAACACGGCGGCAAGGCCTTGTTTGCGCCTGTGGAAGTCGACAGTGGTGATCCGTATGCCCTGCGTCATTGGCAGACTCAATTGGGACTGCTTACCGGGCAGGCGTCGGTCGATACATGGCAGGCGCCAAGCTACGACAACTGGAAGCTGGTACGTCGTGAACTGATGAACCCGGACAGCAGCGGCGCGCCGGTTTATCTACTCGGCCTCAAAGCCCCGGACACGCGCAGCTGGCTAGCCGGTGACCTGGTCGAAGTGCTGCCGCGCAACTGCCCGTGGGCCATCGAACACTTCCTCGACGGCCTCGGCATTCGTGGCGAGACCACAGTGAAAATCAACGGCCTCGATGAGCCGCTGGAAGTGGCGCTGGCGTCGCGGCAATTGCCCGAACACCGCGCCCATCTGGTCGGTCTGCACGCGCAATCGCTGGTTGACGCGATGGTGCCGCTGGCCATGCGCGAATACTCGATCGCCTCGATTGCCGCCGACGGCGTGCTGGAGCTGATCGTGCGTCAGGAGCAGCATGGCGATGGCACCCTGGGCATCGGTTCTGGCTGGCTGACTGAACACGCGCCAGTGGGTGGCAGCATCAGTTTGCGGGTGCGGCGTAACAGTGGCTTCCATCTGCCGAACGAACCAGTGCCAATGATTCTGCTGGGCAACGGCACCGGGCTGGCCGGACTGCGCAGTTTGCTCAAGGCACGGATTGCCGACGGTCAACAGCGCCAGTGGTTGCTGTTCGGCGAGCGTAATCGTGAACACGATTTCCTCTGCCGCGCGGAGCTGGAAGAGTGGTTGATCAATGGTGATCTGGAACGGCTGGATCTGGCGTTTTCGCGGGATCAGGCGGAGAAGGTTTATGTGCAGGATCGCTTGCGTGAGTCGGCTGGCGAGTTGAAGAAGTGGCTCGCGGACGGGGCGGTGATTTATATCTGCGGCAGCCTTCAGGGGATGGCTTCGGGCGTGGATCAGGTGCTTAACGACATTCTCGGGGCAGCCGAAATGGAGCGGTTGATTGAGCAGGGTCGATATCGCCGCGACGTCTATTAAAAGCCCCTCACCCTAGCCCTCTCCCAGAGGGAGAGGGGACTGACTGGGGGATGCTTGAGAAGTACGCCGACCTGCGACTGCTTTACCGAATCCATAATCGACTCGATCTCTCAGGTCGATGTATGACGCAAGACAACTCGGTCAGCCCCCTCTCCCTCCGGGAGAGGGCTGGGGTGAGGGTCAGCCTTTGATCTTTAAGCGGGCTGCAATTTTTTCTCAAAAACCGCCACCCCATTCAAATCCCGCAACACCACACTCATCTCCCCACTCCCCCCTTCAATATTCACCTCGCCAAAAAACTGAAACCCGGCAAACGGCGAAGTGTTCTGCGCCGGCGGTGCCTTCTCGAACACCACCTCCGGGCCAAAGGTTTTATCCAGCGGATTAGGCCCGAAACTCCCGGCATTCAACGGCCCCGCGACAAACTCCCAGAACGGTTCGAAATCCTGAAACGCCGCCCGATCCGGGTGATAGTGATGCGCCGCGCAGTAATGCACATCCGCCGTCAGAAAGACGAAATTGCGCACCTGCTGCGCGCGCAGATAACCGAGCAATTCGGCGATTTCCACCTCACGCCCCTGCGCCGGTCCCGGGTCACCGTTGGCCACCGCTTCCCAACGCGCCACACCCGGGCTGACCTCGCCATCCGGCACACCCAGACCAATCGGCATGTCGGCGGCAATGACCTTCCACTGGGCTTTGGACTTCTTCAAGCCGCGCTTGAGCCAGGTCAGTTGCTCACGCCCCAGGAACGGTTTCGCCGCGCCGAGGTTGTCGTCGTTGACGCCGCGATAACTGCGCATGTCGAGCACGAACACATCGAGCATCGGGCCATAGCTCAACTTGCGATAAATCCGCCCGCCGCCGTCGGCAGCCTGCAAACGCATCGGTGAATATTCCAGCCACGCCTTGCGTGCACGGCCGACCAGAGTGTGGATATCTTTTTCCTGATAACGCTCGTCGAGCTGCTTGCCCGGTGACCAGTTGTTGACCACTTCATGGTCGTCCCACTGCCAGATCTGCGGCACTTCAGCGTTGAAACGGCGAATGTTTTCGTCCATCAGGTTGTAACGGTAGTTGCCGCGATAGTCGTCGAGGGTCTGCGCGACTTTGCTCTTGGCTTCAGTGGTGAGGTTGCGCCAGATGCGGCCGTTTTCCGTGGTGAGCTGCGCGGGCACCGGGCCGTCGGCGTAGATGGTGTCACCGCTGTGGATAAAGAAGTCCGGCAAGCGCAGACGCATGGCTTCGTAGATGCGCATGCCACCGATGTCCGGGTTGATGCCGAAGCCCTGGCCGACAGTGTCGCCGCTCCAGACGAAACGAATATTGCGCCGCGCCGTCGGAGCGCTGCGCAGATGGCCCAACCACGGTTCGCTGGCGACGCCGGTGCGGGCGTCCTTGAAATACACGCGATAGAAAATTGCCTGATCGGCGGGCAGCCCGGTGAGTTCAACGCGGGCAGTGAAGTCGCTGCGGGCATCGGCGAGCGCCGAAACCTTCCGGCGTGGATGGCGAAACTGGCTGCGGGTGTCCCACTCGACCACCATATGCGCCGGGCGATCGCTACGGCTCCAGATCATCGCGCGATCGCCTTGCAGGTCGCCGGACTGCACGCCATCGGTGAGCTGCGGACGATCCTTGACCGACGCAATCACCGCCGGCGCCAGGCTTGGCATCAGCAGACCGGCGCCAACGACTTGCATGACACGCCGGCGACCGGGGTTGAAATCGCTCATGGTGTTCTCCCTGAAAAAAGGAAAACTTAAGCACGCTCACATGACCCGGAAATGACACCAGACACACCACACAACCCATGTGGGAGCGAGCTTGCTCGCGAATGCGTCCTTTCAGTCAAAATCTTATTCGCTGACACACCGCTTTCGCGAGCAAGCTCGCTCCCACAGGGCATTGTGGAGCCAGTTATGCCTTCGCCGGTTCCAGCGCCAGCTCGACGGCTTCCGGGCGTTTGACCGTCGCATAGACCACAGCGGTCAACAAACTCCCCGCAACAATCGCCAGCAAATACAACAACGCATGGTTGATCGCATTCGGAATCGCCAGCACAAACAAGCCACCGTGCGGCGCCATCAACTTGCAGCCGAAGTACATCGACAGCGCACCGGTCAGCGCGCCACCGGCAATGCTCGCCGGGATCACCCGTAACGGGTCTTTCGCGGCAAACGGAATCGCCCCTTCGGAGATAAAGCACAGGCCCAGCACCAGCGCCGCTTTCCCCGCCTCGCGCTCCGTCTGGGCAAACTTGCGCCGCGCAATAAACGTGGCGATGCCCAAACCAATCGGCGGCACCATTCCGGCGGCCATGGTTGCAGCCATCGGTGCGTAACTCTGCGACGCCAGCAGCCCCACCGAGAACGCATACGCGGCTTTGTTGATCGGCCCACCGAGGTCGACGCACATCATGCCGCCGAGCAACACACCGAGCAGAATCGCGTTGGTGGTGCCCATGCTGTCGAGGAACTGCGTGAGCGCCCCGAGCATGCCGGCGACCGGTTTGCCGATCACGTAAATCATCACCAGACCAGTGAAGAGACTGGCGAACAACGGGATGATCAGAATCGGTTTCAGCGCTTCAAGACTTTGCGGCAAGGGGACATAACGGCTGATCGCCTTTGCCGCGTAACCGGCGATAAACCCGGCAATGATGCCGCCGATAAATCCGGCACCCAACGTACTTGCGAGCAAACCTCCAATCATCCCCGGCGCCAGGCCCGGACGGTCGGCAATCGAATAAGCGATGTAACCGGCCAGTAGCGGTACCATCAACTTGAACGCGGTCTCGCCGCCGATCTGCATCAGCGCTGCGGCCAGCGTGCCTTCCTCCTTGAACGCGGTGATACCGAACACAAACGACAGCGCGATCATCAAACCGCCGGCCACCACCATCGGCAGCATGAACGACACGCCGGTCAGCAGGTGCTTGTAAATGCCGGTTTTCTCTTGCTTGGCTGGTACTTTGCCGTCAGCCGCCGCGCTTTCCACTGCACCTTCGGCCAAGGCTTTTTTCAGCGTGGCTTCGGACTGCTTCAAGGCGATCCCGGTGCCGCAGCGATAGATTTTCTTGCCAGCGAAACGCTCGGTGGCGACTTCGATATCCGCCGCCAGCAACACCACGTCAGCCTCAGCAATCGCCGCTGCGCTCAACGGGGTTTTCGCGCCCACCGAGCCTTGGGTTTCGACCTGCAATTCATAGCCCAGACGCTTGGCAGTTTGCTGCAAAGCTTCGGCGGCCATGAAGGTGTGGGCGACACCGGTCGGGCACGCGGTGATGGCGACGATGCGTGGCGCACGCGGCGCATCAGCAAGCGGTTCTGCCGCGCTGGCGACGTAAACCTCAGCCTCTTCAGCGCCACGACGCAGCACCGCTTCAACATCCTGCAACGCCTGCGCCGGGGCAATCTGGAACACCCGTTTGCCGACAAAGCGGCTCATGTCGACCGCACCGGTGGCGACCAGCAAAACCCACTCCGCCGCTGCAATGGTCGCCGCCGACAACTCGCGTTCCGGGTGCGCCGCATCGACCACTTCAACACTGGTGCTCCAACCCTGACGCTGCGCCGCCGCATCGAGCAGACGCGCGCACAGCACACTGGTGACCATGCCGTTCGGGCAAGCCGTAACAATGGCTAATTTCATGACAAACCCTCTTATTGTTCTGTCAGGGGACGCACGCGCACGCCCTGTTCGAGCTGCGCCAGTTGCGCAGCATCGTTGATGCCGAAACCGATCTGGGTCACCGCCATCGCCGCGATCGCGGTGGCCGTGCGCAGGGTTTGTTCAGGCGTGTCGGCACTGAGCAAACCGTGAAGCATGCCGGCCAGCAACGAATCGCCGGCACCGACCGTGCTGGCGACACTGACCTTCGGTGGTGTGGCGTGCAACGCCGAACCGACGCTGAACCAGTTCACGCCGTCAGCACCGTGGGAAATCACCACGTGCTCGATGCCTTGCGCATGCAAACGCGCCGCTGCTTGCGCTTCCGCCGCGTGCGAAACCACCTCGCAACCGAGTGCATCGGCGAGTTCTTCGGTGTTCGGTTTGATCAGCCATGGACTGGCCTGCAACGCCGCACGCAACGCTTCGCCGCTGGAGTCGAGGGCGACTTTCAGGCCGAGCTGATTGAGCCGTTCGATCAATTCACGCAACCACTGCGCGGTCACGCCACGCGGCAAACTGCCGGCGACCACCACCGCATCGTGACCCGGTGCAATCTGCACCAGACGATCCAGCAACGCCTGCTGCGCGGCGGGATCGACCACCGGCCCCGGGCCGTTGATGTCGGTGATACGCCCATCCTGTTCGGCGACCTTGATGTTGCTGCGCGTCTCGCCCGGCACGCGGATAAACGCGTCGACAAATCCACGTTTGGCGAACAGGGTTTCGAACGCTTGCAGATTGTCTTCGCCGAGAAACCCACTGACCGTCAGTTGATGGCCGAGGTCGGCGAGCACCTGGGCGACGTTCACGCCTTTGCCGGCGGCGTGGGTGTGCATCTCGTCGCTGCGATTGACCTGACCGGCCTCCAGCCGTGGCAGTTCGACGGTGAGGTCGAGCGCCGGGTTGAGGGTCAGGGTAAGAATCTTGGCCATTACAGGGCCTCCACTAATGCGCGCACTTCGTTGGCGCTGCCCACGGCCAGGGCGTGTTGAGCAAGGGTTTGCGCCTGGGTCAGGCTGAGTTCGCGGATGCGTGCTTTCACTTCAGCAATGCTGCGCCCGGAGACACTGAGTTCATCGACACCGAGGCCGACCAGCACCGGCACCGCCAGTGGATCCGCCGCGAGTTCACCGCAGACGCCGACCCATTTGCCATGGGCATGGGCCGCGCGCACGGTGATGTCGATCAGTTGCAGCACCGCCGGATGCAGACCGTCAGCCTGCGCCGACAGCGTCGGGTGACCACGGTCGATGGCCAGGGTGTACTGCGTCAGATCGTTGGTGCCGACGCTGAAGAAGTCGACTTCCTTGGCCAGCACCGGCGCCAGCAAAGCGGCGGACGGCACTTCGATCATGATCCCCAGTTGCAGATCGGCGACCGGGATTTCCAGGCGCAGACGCTCGGTCATGTCGCGGGCCTGACGCCATTCTTCGACGCTGCCGACCATAGGAAACATGATCCGCAACGGGCGGTTATCCGCCGAACGCAACAAGGCGCGCAGTTGCGCTTCCATGATCTGCGGACGCTGCAAGGTCAGGCGAATGCCGCGCACGCCGAGGAACGGATTTTCTTCCTTGGCGATCGGCCAATACGGCAGCGGTTTGTCGCCGCCGACATCCAGCGTGCGCACCACCAGCGGTCGACCGGCGAGACCATCAAGAACGCGGCGGTATTCGGCTTCTTGCGTGGCCTCGTCCGGCGCTTGCGGATGGGCCATGAAAATCAGTTCGGTGCGCAGCAGACCGATGCCCTCGGCGCCCTGCTCCACCGCGCTGATCACACCAGCGCTTTCGCCAATGTTGGCGAACACTTCGACAGCGTGACCGTCGGTGGTGTGTGCCGGTTGGTGGCGTTGTTCGGCGGCAATCTTCAGGCGTTGCTCGCGAGTGTCGCGTTCTTCGGCGGCGCGTTGCAGGGTCGCAGCATCGGCGTCGACATGCAGGCGACCGCGTTGGCCATCGAGCAGCAACGGCGTGCCCGGCTTCAGCAGCAACACCGCCGCGCCAGCGCCGACCAGCGCCGGAATGCCGAGGGCTCGCGCAACGATTGCACTGTGCGCCGTGGCACCGCCACGAGCGGTGAGAATCCCCGCCACGCGAGCCGGATCCAGCCGTGCAACGTCGGAGGGGCCGACTTCGTCCATCACCAAGATGTACGGTTGCTCAGGCTCGCTCGCGGTCTGCACACCACACAGTTGCGCCAATACGCGGCGACCGATGTCGCGCAGATCCGCCGCGCGCTCGGCGAGCAATGCGTCCTGCAGCGATTCCTGTTGTTTGGCCGCCGCTTCGATCACCGCCATCCACGCCGCTTCAGCGCTTTCGCCCTGCTTGAGGCGCGTGTCGACTTCGTCGGTCAGTTCCGGGTCGTCGAGCATTTCCTGATGGGTGATGAAGATCTCGCGGATGGCTTTGGCTTTGCTGCGTTCGATCAGGCCCTGAATGTCTGCGCGCACCTCGCTGAGCGCTTGCTTGAGACGTTCGCGCTCGACGGCGGCGGACTCGCCGCGCAAGGGGTAATCGATGGCTTGCTGCACCTGAATATGCGCCGGACCGATGGCAATGCCGGGCGCCGCCGGGATCGCCTGCAATTGAGCACCGGACGCCGGAGCGATCAGCACTTCGGCGATGTCGGCGATCACTTCGCGCTGCTGACTCACCGCTGGCAGCGGTTCGACCTCCTCGCCGAGGCCTTCTTCGATAGCAGCCAAGAGTGCCGGCAAGGCATCCGCGGCAATGCTCGGTTCAGCGATCAACTCCAGCACCTGACCACGACGGGCGCCAAGGCTGAGCAGTTTGCTCAAACTCTTCACCGACACGGCGCTGTCCTGACCATCGACGATGCGCACGCGAATCTCGCCATCAAAACTCTTCGCCAGTTGCGCGAGGATCTTCGCCGGGCGCGCGTGCAAGCCGTGAGCGTTGGCCAGCGCAATGCGCGCGCTTGGCCAGTCGGCGGGCAATTCACCACCGAGCACTTCGAGAACTTTGCGACTGCTGGTAGCGCGGCCCAGTTCATGGCCGCGCCCTTCGATCAGCAACGCGCAAAGACGCTCGAGCAAAGCTTGATGCGCCTCGCCAAGGCTGGCCAGACAGAACAGACCGCTGAGCGGCTGACCGAGATAGCGCATCGGCTTGTCCGGGGTGACAAACGCCAGGCCCGGGCGCTTCACGGTTTGCTCGCTGTGCAGCCACCACAAACCATCGCCCAGCGGCAGCGCTTCGACCTGCTGCAACACACCGGCAAAACCGTTGCTCACACAATCGGCCTGACGCAGCAGACGTGCACCGCGCCAGACCAGTTCTTCGAAATCATCGGCTGAAACGCCGAGGCCGATCATCTGCGCGTCCAGCGCCAGCTCTTGCGGCGCGCCTTGCAGCAGTTTCAGCAGCGCTTCAGGCGAACTGGCGCGACGCAGGGCCTGGCCCAGATCGGTCTCGCCGAGGGCACGGGTCAGCAGTTGCAGCAGACGCAGGTGTTCGTCGGATTTGGCGGCGATGCCAATCGCCAGATAAACGATCTGGCCATCGCCCCAATCCACACCTTCCGGGAACTGCATCAGGCGCACGCCAGTGGCGAACACCTGATCGCGGGTTTCCGGGGTGCCGTGGGGAATGGCAATACCTTGACCGAGAAAGGTCGAGCCCTGGGCTTCCCGTGCCTGCAATCCAGCGAGGTAACCGTCGGCAACCAGACCATCGGCCACCAGGTGATTGGCGAGCAGTTGCAGGGCAGCGGGTTTATCCACAGCCGATTGGCCCATGGATATCTGCTCTATAGTGAGCTCGAGCATGCGATCTCCTTTTTGGCGCTGTATGAGTGCCAGGTATTGTTTTGGATGGTTTGCAGCTTAGGCGCTTTACCGCTTTGCTTTTCGGCGGCAGTTTTGGCGGTTTCACGGCAGCACCGGCCAAAGGCGTCTAAAACGTAGAAAATACGCTTGCTGAAACGTTTAATCTAGATTGATCGGCACGTTACTCGATAATGTCCCATCCTTGAAGTCCAACTTGTCGGATGCGCTGCGACAATAGTCTTCTGCCCTAATCGGGTAGGATTGGCGAAAATGTCGCGGCAAGCTCGAATAAACAAGGAAATCCCGGGTTGAAACTCAGTGATATCGCGCGGTTGGCCGGAGTGTCCGTGACCACCGCCAGCTACGTCATCAACGGCAAGGCCGAACAGCAACGCATCAGCACCGCCACCGTCGAGCGAGTGCGGGCGGTGGTCGATCTGCACGGCTTCACGCCCAACCCTCAAGCGGCCGGGCTGCGCAGTCGGCACACGCGCACGCTGGGCTTTATTCTGCCGGATCTGGAAAACCCCAGTTACGCGCGAATCGCCAAACTGCTCGAGCAAGGTGCGCGGGCGCGCGGCTATCAATTGCTGATCGCCAGCTCCGACGATGCGCCGGACAGCGAGCGGCAGTTGCTGCAACTGTTCCGCGCGCGCCGGTGCGATGCGCTGATCGTCGCCAGTTGCCTGCCGGCCGGCGATGACAGCTATCGGCAGTTGCAGGCCAAAGGGCTGCCGATCATTGCCATCGACCGGGTCATGGAACCCGAGCATTTCTGCTCAGTGATCAGTGACGACCGCGAAGCCAGCCTGCACCTGACCCAGAGCCTGCTCGACCCGCAACCCAAGCAGATCGTTCTGCTTGGTGCGCGCCCGGAACTGAGCATCAGCCAGGAACGTGCCGCCGGTTTCAAAGAGGCGTTGGTCGACTTCAAAGGCGAAGTGCTGGTCGAGCACGCTGAATCTTTCAGCCGTGAGTGCGGCAAGCAGTTGATGGAAGAACTCCTGCAACGCCTGGGGCATTTGCCGGACGCGTTGGTAACCACGTCCTACGTCCTGCTGCAGGGCGTGTTCGATGCGCTGCATGACTTTCCGCTGAAATCGCGGCCGCTGCGTCTCGGCACCTTTGGCGACACGCAGTTGCTGGATTTCCTGCCGCTGCCGGTCAACGCCATGGCCCAGCAGCACCAGTTGATTGCCGACAAGGCGCTGGAGCTGGCGCTGGCGGCCGTCGAGCAGTCGGAGTACAAGCCCGGTGTGCAGGCCATCGCGCGGACTTTCAAGCAGCGTATTCACCGGGACTGAGCCGTGGAGCTGATCGACAGCCACACCCACCTCGACTTCCCCGACTTCGACGCCGATCGCCCGGCGTTGCTCGCCGAAAGCCGCGCCCTCGGGGTGCGGCGGATGGTGGTGTTGGGCGTCTACGAAGGTAACTGGCAACGGGTGTGGGATCTGGTGCAGAGCGATGCGGATTTGTACGCAGCATTCGGTCTGCATCCGGTGTATCTCGATCAGCATCGACCTGAGGATGTGTCAGCGCTCGGTGATTGGCTGACGCGGCTGCGTGGTCATCGGCAGTTGTGTGCGGTGGGCGAAATCGGTCTGGATTACTTCATCGAAACGCTGGATCGCGAACGGCAACAGGCGCTGTTCGAGGCGCAGCTGCAACTGGCCGCGGATTTCGAATTACCGGCATTAATCCACGTTCGCCGTAGTCATGCGGCAGTGATCTCAACGCTCAAACGCTTCAAGCTCAAACGCGCGGGAATCATCCACGCCTTCGCCGGCAGCCGTGAAGAAGCGCGGGAGTACATCAAACTGGGTTTCAAACTGGGTCTGGGCGGCGCACCGACCTGGCCGCAGGCTTTGCGCATGCATCGAGTGATTGCGGAACTGCCGCTGGGGTCGATCGTGCTGGAAACCGATTCACCGGACATGGCGCCTGCGATGTTTCCCGGTCAGCGCAACAGCCCGGCGCACTTGCCGGCGATCTGCGAGGCGCTGGCCGAGCTGATGAAGATCAGCCCAGAACAACTGGCCGCCACCAGCACCGCCAACAGCTGCGAAGTATTCGGCTGGTAATACATCTCCCCCTGTAGGAGCTGTCGAGTGAAACGAGGCTGCGATCTTTTGATCTTTGAAATCAAGATCAAAAGATCGCAGCGTGCCGCAGCTCCTACAGGGGATTTGTGTATGGCTCAGACGCGGAAGGCGCTGATCAGTTGTTTAAGCTCAACAACTTGGGCCGACAGCGCCCGGCTGGCATCTTCGGTCTGGTGCGCCCCCTGCGCCGTGCGCTCGCCGGCGCGGTTGATCTCGACGATGTTCTGGTCGATATCGTGGGCCACCGCCGTTTGCTGTTCAACGGCAGCGGCGATCTGCTGGTTCTGATCGACGATCATGCCCACAGCCCCGAGGATGTTTTCCAGCGCCTGCTGAACCTTCTCCGACTGCCCGACCGTGCCATTGGCCATCTGATGGCTGACGCCCATGGCTTTCACCGCCGCGCCGACACCGCCGTGCAGTTTGGCGATCATCTGTTCGATTTCTTCGGTCGATTGCTGAGTGCGTTTGGCCAAGGTGCGCACTTCGTCGGCGACCACAGCAAAACCACGTCCCTGCTCGCCGGCACGCGCCGCTTCGATCGCGGCGTTGAGCGCCAGCAAGTTGGTCTGTTCGGCGATGCTCTTGATTACTTCCAGAACGCGGCTGATCGCCTGGCTGTCACTCGCCAGTTGATTGATCACCAGCACCGACTGATCAATCTCGCTGGCCAGCGCAGCAATGCTGCCCTGCTGCGATTCGACCAGGCCACGACCACTGATGGTCTCGTCATTCACGCTGTGAGCACTGCTCACCGCCGCGGCGGCACTGCGCGCCACCTCCAGTGAGGTCGCCGACATCTGATTCATCGCCGTCGCCACTTGTTCGATCTGCGTACGTTGCCCGGCGACCGCCTGATTGCTCTGCGCGGAGACGCTTTCAACCTGTCCGGCCTGACGCTCGACCTCGCCGACGGTCTGCCCCACCCGCTCAATCAAGTCGTGAATCTTCCTCACCGTGCCGTTGAACACCTCGCCCAATTCACCCAATTCATCGCGACTGCTGGCCTTGAAGTTGACCGTCATGTCACCGGCCGCAACCTTGTCCATCATCGCTCCGAGGCGTTTAAGCGTGGTGCGGGTCGAGGCGTAGAAGCCCCCGTAGAGGTAGAAAATCAACACGAACACCACCGACAACGCCACGGCCTGCAAGACCATGTGCGTGCGGTTCTGCGCCAGACGCTGCTGCAATTGAGTATCGAGGAATTTCAGCGTGGCTTCGTTGAGCTGGTAAGTCCGCTCGATCAGCCCGGTGACCTGATCGTAAAACGCCTGCCACGGCGCATCGAGCGTGTCGGCCATCACCACTTGTTCTTCGAACAGTTCACTGGCCTGTTTCAGCGAGGCCTTGCTGCTGTCGGCCGCCGCGCTGAGGTTGTCCCGCGCGGCTTTGCTGGAGCCGAGGGCGTCCTGCAGTTTCAAACCGTATTCGGCCTGGAGTTTTTCGATCTGCACCATCAACTCGTCGAAACGTGTGCTTGAAGAACTGTTGAGAAAACCCTGACCCAATGAATACGAACCCATGGCCCGGCCTTCGCCGAGGGTCTGAGTGACGGTCGGCGTGATCAGGGTAACCAGTTCGCTGAGCTGACGGATATCGCTCTGATTATCGCGGCTGAGTCCGGCCTGACTGCTGATGATCTGGCTGAAAATCTGCGCACTGGCCAGCAGTTTGCCAATCAACGCGCTTTTACTTTGCAGCGAGTTTTCCACTTGCTGGGCCTTGAACGCGGCGATCATTTCATCGCGTTTGCCGTCGAACACCTGGATCTGCTCGGGATCGTCGGTCATTGCGGCCAGCCCTTGCAGGCGCGCCAGAACCGCTTGTTCGAGCGTGGTGATCTGCGCCTCGACATTGCCGGCCTTGCCCGACTGGCCGAGGGTGACGTTGATCTGCACCAGATTGTTGAGGGTTTCCAGATCCCGGCGCAGAGCCAGGCTGCTGCCCAGCAGATCGAGGCTTTGCAGTTCGACGCGGGTGCCCTGGAATTCGCGATAGGAATCGCGCACCAGATAGAAATTGGTCACCAGCATCGGCACCAGGAACAGCACGCTGATCAGGCTGAACTTCATGCCGAAGCTCAGACGGTTCATCAGCGAGACGGCGGGATAGAGCAAGCTCTTCACTGGAAGTCTCCCTTGGTTTTTCTTGTTTTTATTGGCAGGCGCGGGGCGACAGCAGATAGCCACTATCGGGCGCTATCTCTGTATAGCTCAAATCGAAGGGAGGTTTTGTAACTTAAGGTTAACGACATCGCAGCCCGCGACACACAGATCTCCTCGTAGGAGCTGCCGCAGGCTGCGATCTTTTGATCTTTCTTGAAATCAGTGAACCAGAACCGTCCACAAGGCAAACCCGGCATACCACAGCACCGCCGCACGCAGCAGCAGTTCCCACAGGCAATCGAGGGTGTTGATGCCTTCCGGCCCGACCACGGGAGGTGGAATCTCCCCCGCCGCCAAACCGACCCGGTTGATCAGTTGCGCCGCACTGATGTTCCAGTTGAGCAGTTCATGCAGCATTACCCGACTGACCGCGACAAAGTTGCCGACCAGCGCCAGACTCGCCGCCAGCAAGCGTACCGGCACCCAGTCAAAGGCATGCCGCAGTTGCGCCGCACGCTCGACCAGCGCCGGGTTCTGCCCGTGCTCCTGCGCCAGTGCCAATAAGCGATACGCCAACGCCGCCACCGGGCCAAGTACGAAATACCAAAAGATCACCGCAAAAAAGCTCTGATAGGCCTGCCACAGCAGATGCCCCTGCACGCTTTCAAGCAACTGCTCGCCGCTGTCGGCGCAAATATTCAGATCACGCTTGGCCACATGGGCTGCGGCTTGCAGGTCCTCACGGCGCCATGCATCACGAAATGGTCCGAGACCGCCGAGCAAGTCGCCGCGCCCCAAGCTGTAAATCACCACCAGCAGATGCACCGGCAAGGCTAGCAAGCCGTAGGCCACCGGTTCCAGCACCACCAGCAACAGCGCCAGTAACGCCACTGGAAACAGCACCAGAATCGTCAGCACCAGCCAGGGCTGTTTGGCCAGCCGCGCGCTGGTTTCGAGTTTGTTCAGTTCGCGGATCCATCCGCCATCGCGTTGAACCCGATGGCGCAGGGCCGAAAACTTCTCGACCCACAGCGCCAGCAGTAACACCAGAAAACTCATTGTCCTTCCTCTTGTGCCAGGGCTGCGCGGTAACGCGCCCAGTCGAATGCCGGGCCAGGATCGGTCTTGCGCCCGGGTGCAATGTCGCTGTGCCCACAAATGCGAGCGCCGGTGATGGCCGGAAATGCTGTTTGCAACTGGCGGGTCAGCGCCGTCAACGCTTGATACTGCGCATCGGTGAACGGCAGATCATCGGTACCTTCGAGTTCGATGCCCACGGAAAAGTCGTTACACGTTTCCCGTCCTTCAAATATCGACACCCCCGCATGCCACGCCCGCTCAAGACAGGAGACAAACTGGGTGACCTTGCCGTCACGTTCGATCAGAAAATGCGCCGAGACGCGCAGATCAGCGATCCCTGCAAAGTAAGGGTGTTCAGTGACATCCAGTCGATTCTGGAAAAATTCCTGCACCTTGCCCGTGGCGAACTGCGCCGGCGGCAGGCTGATGTTGTGGATGACCAACAGGGAAATTTCGCCCGCCGGGCGTTCATTGAAGTTGGGCGATGGGCAGACCTGCACCCCGTGACACCACCCGCTAGCGGGATCCAACTGCATACCGATTCCTTCAACGCCGACTGTGTTGGCGCCCAGTATGCCGTGATCGGCCCCCGGCGCGCGATCACTTGGCGCGATTGAGTCGCCGCAGATTGCCCAGCACCGATTCGAGCGCGCGGTCGAACAGCAAGGTATCGTCCAGCGCCCGCACCGTCCCGCGCTGGAATTCCACGGCCAGTGCGATGCGGCTGCGTTCCAGGACTTTCATGCCGGTACGATCGACAAACACGTATTTGCCGGTGGCTTCGATGATGGCCGCGAGTTTGCAACGCAGACTGTGTTCATCGTCTTCCTGAAACGCTACCCAACTGCCCAGGCGCAGTTGCTCGACCTGACGCAGACCGGCGGCGTCATGTGGCATGCCTACCGATGTCAACGCCATGCTGCTCTCATCAGCGGTTTGCAGGATGATCTGTTGCGACACCTCGACCATTGGCAAAGGCTGATCAGTCTGATCGGACCGTTCCAGCACCCGCACATGCAGGCCTTCCAGCTCGCTGAAAAATTCACTGGTGGCAAATGGATCGAACGCCGAACTGCTCAGGCCATCGCGCAATGACTTGAGCAAACCCGGCACCAGCGCCAGCAAGCGCAGACTGGACTCAGCGTCGTCATGACGCTGCACACTCCAGATCAATTGCTCCATGGTTTGCACATCGGCCTGCCACTCAGCGGACTGATCGCCATGCTTGAGACAGGTCAGCAGCAATACTTTGCTCCAGGCATCCTGGACAAAGGTGACCACCGATGGCGGCAGTGTTTTGCCCAGCAGCGCTTGATTCAGTGCCCGTTCGACCCGGCGCCGGGCCAGCTCGGTTTTTGCCCGCCCTTCTTCGGCGTCACGCAAACGTTGCTCAAGCAACTCACTGCGTCGGCGTTCATCGCTGGTGAACGCGAGGAAATCGGCCAGTAACTCAGAGAAAATCGCCGGATCATCGACAAAGTCAGTCAGCAGGCGCTGTACTACTTGCTCGATGCGCAGGTACAAGCTGTCGCGCGCTTCACCGTCGCAATCACCCCAGCCCATGGCCGCCTCGGCAATTTCGTTGAGCAGACGCCGTGCCGGATGGGTACTGCGGCTGAAGAAACTCTTGTCGAGCACCGCCACCTTGAGCATCGGGATCTGCAATCGAGCGATCAAGGCCTTGAGCGAATCCGGCACATTACGGTCTTCAAGGATGCAGTCGAAGACCATGGCGATCAGGTTGATCACGTCTTCGTCCGCATCGCCGACGATCCGCGATTTGCCGCTTCTGACGCTGACCCGGGTCAATAGTTGTTCGAGCTGATTGCGCAGATCGAAATCGTCCTGCGCTGCCAGAGCCGGCACGTACTGTTGCAAGTGCGAGAGCAGGCGCAACAGGTCGCGAGTGGAAATCGGTTGCGCCGCAGCGCTGGACTCCAGCGTCGGTGCGACACTGCCGCGTACCTGCGCGAGCAATTGTTGCAACGCGGCGAAGACCTCTTGCACGCCCTCGTCGACGGGCGGCGTGTCGTCGCTTTCCTCGCTGTGCACATCAGCGATTGCACGATCAATCGCACGCCGTGCCGGAGCGGCCTTCAGTTCAGGCAACACACCGGTGGCAAGCAGCAATTGATTGGCTTCGGCGTAAAGTTGTTCGGTGTCGGCCAGAACATAACGCTCGAACAGTTTGAGCAGGATCAGCTTGACCTTGATTTCCACGCCCAGGTTGCGCCCGGCCTGAAGGAAAAACTCACAGAGCAGCGCCGGGCGGAGCGGGTTGTGCTGATCATCGAGGGGTTTGCCGAGCAACGCGTTGAGCCGCGCGGTCAGTTGATCAAGGGCGAAGCCATCGCGCTTGAGCACGCGACCGACCATGGTCTCGACCGCCACACTGCGTTCCATGTCGTCGCTACGCGGGGCGAGTTCGTCGTATATCAGCGTTTGCGGCAGCGTGTTGTGCGTGGGATCGTATTGAGTCAGGCCGACGAAGGCTTCGAAAAACTGCTCAAGAAAGCCGCGTTCGATGTTTTTGCGCTTCAGACGCAGGTCGCGCATGGCTTCGAAAAAAATGTTCTGCTCGACGTCGTTGCGCGCCCGGTCGGCCATTTCAAACAGCGTGTCGTCAGCGTTATCGAACAGCTCCTGCAAGCCGTGGCGCAGTTGCTGGGCAGCCTTGTCGCGAACCTGAAGCAGAATCACAGGCAGGCGGGCGAGCGGCGAATGATTCGCCTGATCGGTAGCAGCCTTGTGCAAAGGCACTACTTTCCCGTCGTTGTGCATCCAAGCCTCCTGAAACGCTGATTCGTTCGGTCACTTTCAACATAAGCCTCCTGTGGGAGCGAGCTTGCTCGCGAAGGCGATCTGTCAGTGACATGGTTGGTGACTGACACTGCGCTTTCGCGAGCGAGCTCGCTGCCACAGGTCTCAACAACTTTGGCCGCACTACACGTCAAAGCTATGACGTCAAATGCAAGGCGAATTATCTTCATAACTTGCACCCGGCGCCATAGTCGTCAGGGTTTCCCCTATACCGCCCCTTTCAGTGACCACGCCTGGCCGGGTTTGCTCAAAGAAAATCGACCGGATGCAGGCAAGCACGCGAGTTCTCGCCTTGGGTTGGCTCATGCCATGCCCCTATAATCGAACCACTTTGTTTGTGGAGCCCGTTATGCCGAATCTACGTCTCGCCGATTTGACCGCCGAAATCGAAGCCAACGTGCGCCGTGCGTTGCTCGAAGACATCGGCAGCGGCGACATCACCGCACAACTGATCCCGGCCGAACGCCTGGCCAAAGCCACCATCATCACGCGCGACGCAGCCGTCATCTGCGGCACGGCGTGGGTCGATGCCGTGTTTCGTCAGCTCGATCCACGGGTGGCGGTGCATTGGCAAGTGGTCGATGGCGAGCGGGTAAAGCCCAATCAACCGCTGTTTCATCTGGAAGGCCCGGCCCGCTCGCTGCTGACCGGTGAGCGCAGTGCACTGAATTTCCTGCAACTGCTGTCCGGCGTAGCTACGCGCGCGCAGTACCTTGCGGATTTCGTCGGCAGCACTCAGGTCAAACTGCTCGACACCCGCAAAACCCTGCCAGGCTTGCGTCTGGCGCAGAAATACGCGGTGACCTGTGGTGGTTGCCACAATCATCGAATCGGTCTCTATGACGCCTTCCTGATCAAGGAAAACCATATCGCCGCCAGTGGTGGCATTTCACAAGCCATTGCCGCCGCGCACAAGATTGCGCCGGGCAAACCGGTGGAAGTCGAAGTGGAAAGTCTGGATGAGCTAAAGGAAGCGCTGGCCGCCGGCGCCGACATCATCATGCTCGACGAACTGAGCCTGGACGACATGCGCGAAGCCGTGCGCCTGAACGGTGGCAAGGCGAAACTGGAAGCCAGCGGCGGCATCAACGAAAGCACGCTGCTGCCGATCGCCGAAACCGGGGTGGATTACATCTCGATTGGTGCGATGACCAAGGATGTCAAAGCGGTGGATCTCTCGATGCGCCTCAGTCTTTAAACAGCAGCGGCAAGTTCCAAGCTACAAGCTGCAAGCCACAGCGCTTTTGCGTTGACTTGCAGCTTGCCGCTTAAAGCTCGTAGCTGGTGTTATACGACGAGATTATTCATCTCGCAGTATTCGTCCCACTCAACACCCAGTACTTCGGCCGCCTCTTTGTGCAGCACGAGACGCTGCGCCTCGAACTCTTGCGGCGTGCTCGTGTACTTGAGCGTCAGTTCCCATGGCTGCAAGCCCTGAGCTTCGGCTTCGTCTTCGAAGGCCCACTGGATCTGATCTTTTTGATCATCGGGACTCAGGTCCTTGATCTCGTCTTTGAGGTCCGGAACGTCCAGAATGTACTTTTCCAGCGCTTGTTCGTGGCGTTGCTCTTGAGTTAATTCGGTCATGGCGTTCTCGCTGATCATAGGAATGGAGGATGGATCTGGATCATCAAGGATCTCTCTGACGCGGATTGTCCGGCCTTCGGAACCATTCGGGATCATCTGAAAACTGCTGGGCGATGCTCATGCAGGCACCGAATATAGGACGTTTGCATGACGAATTACACGGGTCTTTACATCTCTCCCACAAAAAGCTGACCTGCGGAACATAAATCCGCATGACGAGAAGTGGGGAGATGAAGAAGCTGGTGCCCGAGACAGGAATCGAACCTGCGACCTTCGCGTTACGAGTGCGCTGCTCTACCGGCTGAGCTACACGGGCGGTGGGCTAAACCTAGCACCGGTCTGGAAGTCCGGCAACTTTGCAGAATGTCCGTGTATTTCACAGACAAAAAAATGCCCCGCCGTTTTCACGGCGGGGCATTTTTATTGCGCTAACGCTTTGGGCTGATTAAACGCCCGAAGCCTTGGCCGCTGCCACGTCTTTGATGGACAGCTTGATACGGCCGCGGTTGTCCACGTCCAGTACCAGCACTTCCACTTCCTGGCCTTCTTTGAGGATGTCGGTGACTTTCTCTACGCGAGCGTCGCTCAGCATCGAGATGTGCACCAGACCGTCCTTGCCCGGCAGGATGTTGACGAATGCGCCGAAGTCGACGATGCGCTCAACCTTGCCGACGTAGATCTTGCCGATCTCGGCTTCAGCGGTGATGCCCAGAACGCGCTGACGTGCTGCTTCAGCCGCTTCCTTGGTTTCGCCGAAGATCTTGATCGAGCCGTCGTCTTCGATGTCGATCGAAGCCTTGGTTTCTTCGCAGATCGCACGGATGGTCGCGCCACCTTTACCGATAACGTCACGGATCTTGTCGGTGTCGATCTTCATCGCGATCATGGTCGGAGCGTTGGCCGACAGTTCGGTACGCGACTGGCCGATGATCTGGTTCATCTGACCGAGGATGTTCAGGCGCGCTTCCAGGGCTTGGCCCAGAGCGATTTCCATGATTTCTTCGGTGATGCCCTTGATCTTGATGTCCATCTGCAGCGCGGTCACACCTTTGGCGGTACCGGCTACTTTGAAGTCCATGTCGCCCAAGTGGTCTTCGTCACCGAGGATGTCGGTCAGGACTGCGAACTTCTCGCCTTCTTTAACCAGACCCATGGCGATACCGGCAACCGGTGCCTTCATCGGCACACCAGCGTCCATCAGGGCCAGGGAAGCGCCGCAAACGGAAGCCATCGAGCTCGAACCGTTGGATTCGGTGATTTCCGAAACCACACGGATGGTGTACGGGAACACGTCAGCGGCTGGCAGCATGGCCGAAACCGAACGACGGGCCAGACGGCCGTGACCGATTTCACGACGACCAGCACCACCCATGCGACCACACTCGCCCACCGAGAACGGAGGGAAGTTGTAGTGCAGCATGAACGGGTCTTTTTTCTCGCCTTCCAGGGTGTCCAGCAGTTGTGCGTCACGGGCAGTACCCAGTGTTGCAACAACCAGAGCCTGGGTTTCACCACGGGTGAACAGCGCCGAACCGTGAGTCTTCGGCAGAACGCCGACTTCGATGTTCAGCGGACGTACGGTCTTGGTGTCGCGACCGTCGATACGTGGCTTGCCGTTGACGATGTTTTCGCGAACGGTGCGGTATTCGATTTCGCCGAAAGCGGCTTTGACTTCGCTGGACGAAGGCTGGCCTTCTTCACCGGACAGCTTGGCAACCACTTGATCCTTCAGCTCGCCCAGACGCGCGTAACGGTCGGCCTTGACGGTGATGGTGTAAGCCTGGGAGATCGCTTCGCCGAACTCGGCACGGATAGCGCCCAGCAGTTCGGTGGCTTCTGGCGCCGGAGCCCAGGTCCAGGTTGGCTTGGCAGCTTCGGCAGCCAGTTCTTTAACAGCGTTGATCACAACCTGGAATTCGTCGTGAGCAAACAGTACTGCGCCCAGCATCTGGTCTTCGGTCAGCTCTTTGGCTTCCGATTCAACCATCAGAACGGCGTCGGAAGTACCGGCAACGACCATGTCCAGGCTCGAAGCCGCTTGCTGCTCGTAAGTCGGGTTCAGCAGGTAACCGGTGCTTTCGTGGAAAGCTACACGAGCGGCGCCGATCGGGCCGTCGAACGGAATGCCCGAGATGGCCAGGGCAGCCGAGGTACCGATCATCGCAGCAATGTCCGGATCGGTCTTCTTGCTGGTGGAAACGACGGTGCAGACAACCTGCACTTCGTTCATGAAACCTTCCGGGAACAGCGGACGGATCGGACGGTCGATCAGTCGGGAAGTCAGGGTTTCTTTCTCGGAAGGACGGCCTTCGCGCTTGAAGAAACCGCCAGGGATCTTACCGGCAGCGTAAGTCTTTTCCTGGTAGTGAACGGACAGAGGGAAGAAGCCCTTGCCCGGATCGGCTTGTTTTGCACCGACTACAGTCACCAATACGCTGACGTCGTCGTCAACGGTGACCAATACTGCGCCGGAGGCCTGACGGGCGATACGGCCAGTCTCGAGGGTAACGGTCGATTGACCGAACTGGAATTTTTTGATTACCGGGTTCACGGTGTCCTACCTTCTTTGTGGCTCTTGGGGGAACTGGTTTCTTGCGAATTCTTGGGCAATGAATGTCGGGAATCGGCCCGACCCTTGTCCGGGGTAAAACGTGTATCCAGATAAAACTTGAGGCTGGGAGCCTGCAAGGCGCCTGCGGTAAACCGCGGACGTCTGGCAAACCACCAACCTCATAGCGCAATCGCTGATTAGCGACGCAGACCCAGGCGAGCGATCAGAGCGCTGTAACGGCTCACGTCCTTGCCTTTCAGGTAGTCCAGCAGCTTGCGACGCTGGTTTACCATGCGGATCAGACCACGACGGGAGTGGTGATCTTTACCGTTGGCCTTGAAGTGACCTTGCAGTTTGTTGATGTTGGCGGTCAGCAGTGCAACCTGCACTTCTGGCGAACCAGTGTCACCAACAGCTTGCTGGTAGTCAGCAACGATTTGAGCTTTTTCTTGAACGTCGAGAGCCATGAGGCAATCCTTTTATCAGGAAACTGTTTCAGGGAAACAGCTTCAACAGGCCAGGGACAAATCCCTGTATCTATAAATGAGTGATGACCGTGCCTGTTAACAGCCACACTCGCCGACCTGCGGTTACACAGGCCGGTTCCGGTCATTCTGACCGAATCAATCGACGTGGCGCGATGCGCCCGTCTTCGCTCACTTCACCGATACCGATGAAGCGACCATTGTGATCCTGTACCCGCACCATGCCGAACTTCGGAGCATCCGGGGCACGCACCGGCTGGCCATTGAGCCAGTAGAACGCACTCGCTTCCGAGAAGTGCAGCAGCGGCCAGTCCTGCAGGCCGCTGTCCGATGGCATCAGGAAGCGATCAACCGCTTCATTGCCACCTTCGGCATGTACCGCTTCCAGCTCTTCGAGGGTAACCGTTTGCGCCAGGGTGAAAGGCCCGGCCTGGGTACGACGCAGTTCAGCGACGTACGCACCACAACCGAGCTGCTCACCGATATCCTCCACCAGGGTGCGAATATAGGTGCCCTTGCTGCAGTCCACCGCAAGACGCGCAGTATCGCCCTCGAAGGCCAGCAATTCCAAGCGCGCAATAGTAACAGAACGCGGTTCGCGCTCCACTACTTCGCCTGCACGAGCCAGCTTGTACAGCGGCTGGCCATCACGCTTGAGCGCCGAGTACATCGGCGGTATCTGACTGATTTGCCCACGAAATTTCGGCAATACCGCTTCGACATCGGCGCGACCAACGGTCACCGGACGTTCCTGCAAAACCTCACCTTCGGCATCGGCCGTGGTGGTGGTCTTGCCGAGTTGCGCCAGGGTTTCGTAACCCTTGTCGGAATCGAGCAGGTATTGCGAGAACTTGGTGGCCTCACCAAAGCACAGCGGCAAAACGCCGGTGGCCAGCGGGTCAAGACTGCCAGTGTGACCGGCCTTCTCGGCATTCAGCAGCCAGCGAACCTTCTGCAACGCGGCGTTGGAGGTGAACCCCAACGGCTTGTCGAGCAGGATGATACCGCTGACGTTACGACGGATACGTTTGACCTGAGCCACCGAATTACTCCTTGGTGTCTTCAGGTTCAGCAGCGACCGGGTGCTGATTGTCTTCAGCAACCGCACGCTCGATCAGGGCCGACAAGTGCGCACCACGTACAACGGATTCGTCGTAGTGGAAGTGCAATTGCGGCACGCTGCGCAGCTTCATTTCACGGGCCAGCTGCATACGCAGGAAACCTGCGGCGGCGTTGAGCACCTTGATGCTTTGCGCGATGTCTTCTGCGTTGTCCTGCCCCATCACGGTAATGAAAATCTTCGCGTGACCGACATCACGGCTGACTTCCACGGCGGTAATGGTGACCAGACCCACACGTGGATCTTTGACTTCACGACGGATCAGTTGGGCCAGCTCGCGCTGCATCTGATCGCCGATACGTTGGGTACGGCTGTATTCTTTTGCCATGATTTTGTTACCTGTTACTGCCCGGCGGTGAAACCCGCCAGGTCTGAAAGCGGCAAACGCCCGGCCTGACAAAAGCCAGACCGGGCGTTGCGTTTAGAGTCCGGGTGATGCGCCACACCCTTGAGTGCGGCCGACCATCACGGCTCCTGAAGTGCGCGAGTCAGAGGCTGCGAGCAACCTGAACCTTCTCGAAGACTTCGATCTTGTCGCCGACTTTGACGTCGTTGTAGCTCTTCACGCCGATACCGCATTCCATGCCGGCACGTACTTCGGAAGCGTCATCCTTGAAGCGGCGCAGGGATTCCAGCTCGCCTTCGAAGATAACGATGTCTTCACGCAGTACACGGATCGGACGGTTACGGTGCACAACACCTTCGATCACCATGCAGCCAGCGATCGCGCCAAACTTCGGCGAACGGAACACGTCACGCACTTCGGCCACACCCAGGATGTTCTCGCGAACATCGCTGCCGAGCATACCGGTCAGGGCTTTCTTGACGTCTTCGATGATGTCGTAGATCACGTTGTAGTAACGCATGTCCAGACCTTCCTGCTCGACGATCTTCCGTGCGCCAGCATCGGCACGCACGTTGAAGCCGAACAGTACAGCGTTGGAAGCCAGTGCCAGGTTAGCGTCGGACTCGGTGATACCACCGACACCGCCGCCCACTACGCGCACTTGAACTTCGTCGTTGCCCAGGCCATTCAAGGCACCGTTCAACGCTTCCAGCGAACCACGGACGTCGGATTTGAGGACGATGTTGAGCGTCTTCTTCTCGGCCTGCCCCATGTTTTCGAAGATGTTTTCCAGCTTGCCGGCGTGAGCGCGAGCCAGTTTGACTTCGCGGAACTTGCCTTGACGGAACAGAGCCACTTCACGGGCCTTCTTCTCGTCAGCAACCACGCTCATCTCGTCGCCAGCGTCCGGGGTACCGTCCAGGCCGAGGATCTCGACAGGGATGGAAGGACCGGCTTCCTTGATTGGCTTGCCGTTCTCGTCGAGCATGGCGCGAACGCGACCATAGTTCGAACCGACCAGGACCATGTCGCCTTGACGCAGGGTACCGTCTTGAACCAGAACGGTTGCCACCGGGCCACGACCCTTGTCGAGACGCGATTCAACCACGACACCACGGCCAGGAGCCGATGGCGTTGCTTTCAGTTCGAGAACTTCAGCTTGCAGCAGAACGGCTTCAAGCAGCTCGTCGACGCCAGTACCGACTTTCGCCGAAACCGGAACGAACGGCGTATCACCGCCCCACTCTTCGGAAGTCACGCCGTGAACCGACAGTTCGCTACGGATGCGATCAAGATCAGCGCCCGGCTTGTCGATTTTGTTCACCGCAACAACCAGTGGAACGCCAGCCGCTACAGCGTGCTGAACGGCTTCAATGGTCTGCGGCATCACGCCGTCGTCCGCTGCAACCACCAGAATCACGATGTCGGTCGCCTTGGCACCACGAGCACGCATTGCGGTAAACGCAGCGTGACCCGGGGTATCGAGGAAGGTGACCATGCCGCGTTCGGTTTCAACGTGGTATGCACCGATGTGCTGGGTGATACCACCGGCTTCGCCAGCAGCTACCTTGGCACGACGGATGTAGTCGAGCAGGGACGTTTTACCGTGGTCAACGTGGCCCATTACGGTCACGACTGGCGCACGGGAGAACGACTCACCTTCAAACTTCAGGGACTCGGCCAGGGAATCTTCCAGGGCGGTGTCGCTGACCAGGGTCACTTTGTGGCCCAGTTCTTCGGCTACCAGTTGAGCAGTTTCCTGATCAAGCACCTGGTTGATGGTCGCTGGAGTGCCCAGTTTGAACATGAACTTGATGATTTCAGCAGCCTTGACCGACATCTGATTGGCGAGATCGCCAACAGTGATGGTCTCGCCGATCTGCACATCACGCACGACAGGGCCGGTTGGGCTCTGGAAACCGTGGGCGTTGCGCTTCTTCAGCTTGGCCTTGCCGCGACCACCGCGACGGAAGCCATCGCTTTCTTCGTCGGTAGTGCGTGGGGCCACGCGTGGAGCCGGCGCTTTTTCTTTGACCGAGGCGCGATGCGGAGCGTTTTTGCGCTCGCCATCACCACCACCGCTGCGACGATTGTTGTCATCGGCACGTGGCTTGTCCGGACGGCGCTGTTCGTTCTGCTTGTTGCGAACTTCAGCAGACGGTGCTGGAGCAGCAGCCACCGGCGCGCTTTCGCGAACAGGTTCGGCAGCTGCAGCCGGCGCCGCAACGGCGTCGCTGGTAGCGGTCTGCGCAGCAGCTGGCTGGCGGCGCGCTTCTTCTTCGGCGCGCTGCTTGGCTTCTTCTTCAGCCTTCTGACGAGCAGCATTTTCTACTGCGCGACGCTCATCCAGTTCACGCTTGCGTTCGGCTTCGATTTCTTCCGGGCTACGCTGTACGAAAACTTTCTTTTTGCGAACTTCTACGCTGATGCTTTTGCTACCAGCCACCCGCAGGGTGCTGGTGGTTTTACGCTGCAGCGTGATCTTGCGTGGTTCTTCCACTTTCGCCTTGTGGCTGCTCTTCAAGTGAGTCAGCAGGGACTGCTTCTCACTGTCAGTCACATTTTCTTCGGCGGCGGTGTGCGGCAGACCTGCCTCACGCATCTGCTGCAACAGGCGCTCTACCGGTGTTTTGACCTCATCGGCCAGTTGTTTCACCGTGACTTGCGTCATGCACTTCTCTCCTCAGGCCGCGCCTAATTACTCGAACCAGTGGGCTCGGGCGGCCATGATCAACTTGCCGGCACGATCATCGTCAATGCCGTCGATGTCGAGCAGGTCGTCAATAGACTGCTCGGCCAGGTCTTCGCGGGTAATTACGCCGCGCACCGCCAGTTCCATCGCCAAATCCTTGTCCATACCCTCAAGCGAGAGCAGGTCTTCGGCCGGATGGGCGTCTGCCAGCTTTTCCTCAGTAGCGATGGCTTTGGTCAACAAACGATCCTTGGCACGAGCGCGAAGCTCGTTGACGATGTCTTCGTCAAAGCCGTCGATGTTGAGCATTTCTTCCAACGGTACGTAGGCAATCTCTTCCAGGCTGGTGAAGCCTTCATCTACCAGCACCTGAGCCAGTTCTTCATCGACTTCCAGCTCGTCGATGAAGTTGCGCAGGATGTCGCCGGTTTCTGCTTGCTGCTTAGCCTGGATGTCCGATTCGGTCATCACGTTCAGGGTCCAGCCAGTCAACTGGCTCGCCAGACGCACGTTCTGACCACCACGACCGATGGCCTGAGCCAGATTGTCTGCGCCAACGGCGATGTCCATTGCATGGGCATCTTCGTCAACGATAATTGCCGCAACCTCAGCCGGGGACATGGCGTTGATCACGAACTGAGCCGGGTTGTCGTCCCACAGAACGATATCAACACGCTCACCGCCCAACTCACCCGACACTGCCTGGACGCGCGAACCGCGCATACCGATGCAAGCGCCCTGCGGGTCGATGCGTTTGTCCTTCGAGCGGACGGCGATCTTGGCACGCGAACCCGGATCACGGGACGCTGCCATTACTTCGATCAGGCCTTCGGCAATTTCCGGCACTTCGATGCGGAACAGCTCGATCAGCATTTCCGGTGCAGTACGCGACAGGATCAGCTGCGGGCCGCGGTTCTCGGTGCGGATTTCCTTGAGCAGCGCACGCAGGCGAACGCCGACACGGAAAGTTTCGCGAGAAATGATGTCTTCACGGGCCAGCAACGCTTCAGCGTTGTTACCCAGATCGACGATCACGTTGTCGCGGGTGACTTTTTTCACGGTGCCGGAGATGATTTCTCCCAGGCGCTCGCGATAAGCGTCAACCACTTGAGCGCGCTCGGCTTCGCGAACTTTCTGCACGATGACCTGCTTGGCAGTCTGTGCAGCGATGCGGCCGAACTCGATGGATTCGATCTTTTCTTCGACTACGTCGCCAACCTTGGCGCCAGGATGCGTTTCGGCAACCTTGGTTGGCCAGGTTTCGATGGCCGGATCGTCGAGATCATTCTCTTCGACGACCGTCCAGCGACGGAAAGTTTCGTAAGAACCGGTGTGGCGGTTAATTTCCACACGCAGGTCAACTTCGTCTTCAAAACGCTTTTTGGTAGCAGTGGCCAGAGCCAGCTCCAGCGCTTCAAAAATTACGCTTGCCGGTACGCCCTTTTCATTGGATACCGACTCAACAACCAGCAGTACTTCTTTGCTCATCGTACGCCTCGCCTTTCGCAAGCCATTGGATCCGCGGGATCCGCGTCTCAGTCAAAACTGGGAATAATGTTGGCCTTGTCGATCATATCGATCGGCAACAGGAACTCATGGTCTTCTACCTGCACCACGACATCCTGCTCTTCTACACCGCGCAGAAGGCCCTGAAAGTTGCGTCGCCCTTCAAAAGGCGAGCGCAGCTTGATCTTCACTTGTTCACCGGCAAACTTTGCAAACTGCTCAAGAGTGAACAGTGGGCGCTCCATGCCAGGCGAGGAAACTTCGAGGGTGTATTCAACAGAGATTGGATCTTCAACATCCAGAACACCGCTGATCTGACGGCTGACAATGGCGCAATCGTCCACCAGCACGCCACCCTCTTTATCGATATAAACGCGCAACATCGAGTGACGACCCTGAGCCGAAAACTCGATACCCCAGCATTCATAGCCCAGGGCCACGACCACCGGGGCCAGCAAGGCCTGCAACTCTTCTAGCTTGCTCGACACCTGAACCCCCTAGTGCATGATATGTGCATGCTTTGCAAAATAAAAAAATGGGCATAACGCCCATCCTTGAAACGCCGTCGAACAGCGGCGTTGAAAGTGTCCAGCTAACAAAAAGCCCCTTAAAAGGGGCTCCTTAAACTGGTTGCGGGGGCCGGATTTGAACCGACGACCTTCGGGTTATGAGCCCGACGAGCTACCAGACTGCTCCACCCCGCGACAAAGCTGGGGCGGAAGTATACGACCGATCCCTTATAGGGTCAATGTAACCTTCCACCTGCAAGAAAGCCCGCAACAGCGGGCTCTCCTGACTAATTGGTACCGAGAAGGGGACTCGAACCCCTACACCCTATGGGCACAACCACCTCAAGGTTGCGTGTCTACCAATTCCACCACCTCGGCAAAACTACGTTTGAAACCCTTCTTACTTCTGCTCTTGAGCTGGAGGTACGTCAGTCGCTGGAGTAGCCGACTTTTGCTCTTGAAGCACCGGGACATCATCAGAAGCCGGTTGTTGTTGCTTAGGTACTTCCAACACTGCTGGATCTGGCAATCCTGCTTGAGTCAGCTGATGAGCCTTCTCTTTAGCAAAGTAACCTAACCCCAAGCTGGTTATGAAGAAACCGGCGGCAAGTATAGCAGTAAACTTACTAAGAAAGGTAGAGGAACCTTGGCTTCCGAACACAGTATTTGAAGCACCTGCTCCGAAAGACGCGCCAGCGTCCGCACCCTTACCCTGCTGCAGCAAAACCAGAGCAACTACGCCCAATGCACCCAGCAGATGAAAAACGACTACGACTGTTTCCAGCATTTTTTCAGTTTCCCGCGGCGCGACAGATCGCACCGAACTCATCTGCATTCAGGGAAGCTCCACCAATGAGCCCCCCATCGATATCCGGCATGCCGAACAGTTCGACCGCATTGGCCGCCTTCACGCTGCCGCCGTATAGAAGCCGCACACCTCGTGCGACTTCAGAATTCTCTGCCGCCAACTGCTCGCGAATGGCTTTATGCACATCCTGAGCTTGCTGCGGCGTTGCAGTCAGTCCGGTACCAATAGCCCAGACTGGCTCGTAAGCAATGACTGCCTTGGCAAAGGCACCTACACCCAGCTCCTCGATGATACTGCCCAGCTGACGCCCGACAACTTCAAGAGTTTTTCCAGCTTCACGCTGCTCCAGGGTCTCCCCTATACACAACACCGGAATCAAGCCACATGCTTGTGCCGCTGCGAACTTGCGATTCAGCATTCCGTCTCGCTCGCCCATTATCTGGCGGCGTTCGGAGTGCCCGACAAGCACCAGGGAACAACCTGCATCCACCAACTGACTCGGAGCAATTTCACCGGTCAATGCACCTTGCATGGATTCCACCGCAGAATTCTGCGCACCGACCGAAATCGATTTGCCTTTCAAGCCATCAATCACTTGATTGATATACAAGCAAGGCGGGAATACCGCGACATCAACACCGCTTGGCAAGGCCAGATGACGAAGGCCGTTGATCAGCTCAGCGACGCTGGCGCGGGTACCGTGCATCTTCCAGTTACCAGCTACCATAGGGCGACGCATGCTGTACCTCGTCGGTCAAAGTGGGCGCAGATGTTACCCAACACAATCATGGCTTGCAAGCCGTATCAGGCAGAAACTTCAGTTACCAGTTTTGCCAGCTCTTCGGCGTAGTTGCGAACCTGGGTTTCGTCCTCGCCTTCGACCATTACACGCACCAGAGGCTCCGTTCCGGACTTGCGCAAAAGCACGCGACCGCGCCCTGCCATTGCCTGGGTTACACGCGCACTGGCCTCCTTGACAGCCGGGTGCTCCAGCGGACTTTCGCCACCACCGAAACGCACATTGATCAGCACCTGAGGGCACTTGCGCAATGCCTGACGCGCCTGCGCCAAACCTTGGCTGCGGGTCTTCAGCGCCATCAGTACCTGTAACGCAGCGATGATCGCATCACCGGTCGTGGTGTGATTGAAGCAAACGATATGCCCCGAATTCTCGCCGCCGACCAGCCAATTGCGCTCAAGCAACTCGGCGATCACGTAGCGGTCGCCGACATTGGCACGAATAAATGGAATCGAAAGATCAGCCAGCGCGAGCTCCAGCCCCAGATTACTCATCAAGGTGCCTACCACTCCGCCGTGCAATTTTCCGCGCTCGTGCAGATCGCGAGCGATGATGAACAGCAGCTCATCACCATCGACAATCGCGCCGGTGTGATCGACCATCAAAACCCGATCGCCGTCGCCATCAAAAGCGATACCCAGATCGGCGTGCTCGGCCAGCACCGCGGCCTGCAACTGCCCCATATGGGTCGAGCCACAATTTTCGTTGATGTTCAGACCATTTGGCTGCGCCGAGAGCACCACCACTTCTGCACCCAACTCACGGAAAACGCTCGGAGCCACCTTATAGGTCGCCCCGTGCGCGCAGTCGATAACGATCTTGAGTCCAGAAAAACTGGTGCCTGTCGGCACGCTGCTTTTGCAGAATTCGATGTATCGGCCCGACGCATCATTGATCCGCGAGACTTTGCCGATCTTGCTCGACTCAACCACGGTCATGGGCGTATCGAGCAGCTCTTCGATCATCAACTCCAGCTCATCCGGGAGCTTGGTGCCTTTACCGGAGAAGAACTTGATGCCGTTATCGTCGTGCGGATTGTGCGAAGCGCTGATCACGATACCGGCCTCAGCCTGGAACGTGCGCGACAGATAGGCGATCGCCGGTGTCGGCATGGGACCCAGCAGCATCACATCAGCGCCCGCCGATGTCAGACCGGCCTCCAGAGCAGACTCGAACATGTAACCGGAAATCCGCGTGTCCTTGCCGACCAGCACCTTGCAGGCGCCCATCTTGCGAAAGGCCATGCCGGCAGCCCAGCCAAGCTTGAGCATGAAATCAGGAGTAATCGGATATTCACCGACTCGACCACGAATGCCGTCAGTACCAAAGTATTTCTTGCTCATAAGTGCTCCATCATTCTTATTCGGCTGATTCAACGGCGGCGATCATACGCACCACATCGACCGTCTCTGCCACATCGTGGACACGCAATATACGCGCACCCTTGACTGACGCCAGTGCCGCCAGTGCCAGACCACCATTCAAACGCTCGCCGACAGGACGATTCAGCGCGTGCCCGATCATGCTCTTCCGTGAAACACCGACAAGCAGAGGCCGACCCAACGCATGCAGGGCCTCCATGTGCTTGAACAAGCTTAGATTGTGCTGCAGGGTTTTGGCGAAACCAAAGCCCGGATCGAGGATGATGCGCTCGGCGGGAATACCTGATGCTGCACATACCGACATCCGCTGCGCGAGAAATTCACCAACCTCGCGAGTGACATCCTGATATTGCGGATTGTCCTGCATATCGCCTGGCTCACCGAGCATATGCATCAGACATACTGGCAAGCCTGTCGCCGCCGCTGCATCCAGCGCACCATCGCGCTGTAGCGATCGCACATCATTGATCAACCCGGCACCCAGTCGCGCAGTTTCACGCATCACCGCTGGCGTAGAAGTGTCCACCGAGATGATCACATCAAGTTCGCGATTGATCAGCTCGACAATCGGCGCCACGCGCTCAAGCTCTTCGAGCGGGGACACTGCTCGCGCGCCAGGCCGAGTAGATTCGCCGCCGACATCAATCAGCGTCGCGCCGGCCGCCACCATGGCTTCGGCGTGGCGCAGCGCCGCGTCGATCTGGCTGTATTGGCCGCCGTCAGAGAAAGAATCAGGGGTTACATTGAGAATACCCATGACATGCGTCTGGGCCAAATCAAGAACCCGGTTGCCGCAAGGCAACCGGGTCAGGGACTGTACAGAAGTCATTTCAAACCTTAAACGTCAGCAGCCGGACCGCCAATCGGTGTTTCAGGACGTTCGTCCCGCACCACTGGTGGTGGTGGCGTACCGGTGCCACCCGACCAGTCACGTGGCTCGCGAGGAGTGCGACCCGCCATGATGTCGTCGATCTGTTCAGCATCGATCGTTTCGTACTTCATCAGCGCATCAGCCATCGCATCAAGCTTGTCACGGTTGTCCGTAAGGATCTGCTTGGCGGTGCCGTAGCACTGGTCGATGATGCTGCGCACTTCGGAGTCGATCAGCTTGGCTGTCTCACCGGAGAAGCTGGCAGCCTGACCGCCACCGCCGCGACCGAGGAACACTTCACCCTCTTCTTCGGCATACATCAGCGGACCGAGTTTTTCCGACAACCCCCACTTGGTCACCATGTTCCGCGCAATCTGGCTGGCACGCATGATGTCGTTAGAGGCGCCGGTAGTTACACCGTCGAAGCCCAGGGTCATTTCTTCTGCAATACGGCCGCCGTACAGGGAGCAGATCTGACTGATCAGCGCGCGCTTGGACAGGCTGTAGCGATCCTCTTCCGGCAGGAACATGGTCACACCCAGCGCACGGCCGCGCGGAATGATCGATACCTTGTAGACCGGATCATGCTCAGGTACGACCCGACCAACAATGGCATGACCTGCTTCGTGATAAGCGGTGTTCTGCTTCTCCTTCTCGGACATGACCATCGATTTGCGCTCGGCGCCCATCATGATCTTGTCTTTCGCCAGTTCGAACTCTTTCATTTCAACAATGCGCTTGCCGCTACGTGCAGCGAACAAAGACGCTTCGTTGACCAGGTTAGCCAGGTCAGCACCGGAGAAGCCCGGAGTACCACGCGCGATAACGGCCGGAGCGACGTCGTCACCCATTGGCACTTTGCGCATGTGTACTTTGAGGATTTGTTCGCGACCACGGATATCCGGCAAACCAACCACGACCTGACGGTCGAAACGGCCCGGACGCAGCAGCGCAGGGTCGAGTACGTCTGGACGGTTGGTTGCAGCGATAACAATGATGCCATCGTTCATTTCGAAGCCGTCCATCTCAACCAGCAACTGGTTAAGAGTCTGCTCGCGCTCGTCGTGACCGCCACCCATGCCGGCGCCACGATGGCGACCGACGGCGTCGATTTCGTCGATGAAGATAATGCATGGCGCGTGCTTCTTGGCCTGCTCGAACATGTCACGAACACGGCTGGCACCAACACCGACGAACATCTCGACGAAGTCAGAACCGGAAATAGTGAAGAAAGGCACCTTGGCTTCGCCGGCAATCGCCTTGGCCAGCAAGGTTTTACCGGTACCCGGAGGACCGACCATCAGCACACCGCGAGGAATACGACCGCCCAGGCGCTGGAACTTGCCCGGATCACGGAGGAATTCAACCAGTTCGCCGACTTCTTCCTTGGCTTCGTCGCAACCGGCAACGTCAGCCAATGTGGTTTTCACCTGGTCTTCGGAAAGCAGACGCGCCTTGCTCTTGCCAAAGCTCATCGGCCCGCCCTTGCCACCGGCACCGCCCTGCATCTGGCGCATGAAGAACATGAACACCGCAATGATCACCAGGATCGGGAAGCTGGCCACCAGAAGCTGGGTCCAGATGCTTTGCTGTTCAGGCTGCTTGCCTTCGACCACAACGTGGTTGTCAACCAGATCGCCGATCAGGCCATTGTCCTGAATTGCCGGACGAATGGTCTTGAAGCTGTCGCCATCGTTGCGCTTGCCGGTGATTACATAGCCATCAACCGCTACGCGCTCGACCTTGCCATCCTTGACCTGCTGGATGAAGTCGGAATAGTTGAGGGTCTGCGGCTCGTTAGGGCTGGAGAAGTTGTTCATCACCGTCACCAGGACAGCCGCGATGATCAACCACAGGATCAGATTCTTTGCCATATCGTTCAATTAACTACCCTCTGAAGCAAGCTCCGCTACTGGCGCGCGCTTCGCATGATATTCACCGGCCTAACTTACTACATTACCTACGGCTCTGGCAGGCGCCGTCTGTAACCCTTTGTGAAACACTTTCTACACAATATTCGTTAATGCTCGCCGGGCGAAATACTAAAAACCTATCACCCTGCACAAAAACCTCGTTTTACTCGCTACGTCCGCGATAGCCCCAAGCCAGCATGTACTGCTCGCGAGAGCTGCCACGGGAGGAATCCGGCTTGATCATCTGGATCTTGTCGAACTTCTTGCGGGCATCCTTCAGGTAAACATCAAACCCTTCGCCTTGAAAAATCTTGATCACGAAATTACCACCGGGCTTGAGTATCCGTTCCGCCAGATCAAGTGCCAGCTCGCAAAGGAACATGGCCTTCGGCATATCCACTTCAGGCGTACCACTCATATTGGGGGCCATATCGGAAATCACAAGGTCCACCTGCGAATTACCCACGGCTTCAAGGATCCGCCCGAGCACTTCGTCCTCGGTGAAGTCACCCTGAATGAAAGTCACGTCCGGAATGCTGTCCATTTCCAGGATGTCCGAAGCGATCAGACGTCCCTGTCCACCGATCAGCCGACTGGTAACCTGCGACCAGCCACCAGGCGCAGCACCCAGGTCGACAACGCTCATGCCGGGACGGATCAGCTTGTATTTCTCCTGGATCTCCAGAAGCTTGTAACTCGCACGCGAGCGGTAGCCATCCTTCTGTGCTTGTTTCACATAAGGATCATTGACATGTCTTTTCAGCCAACCAAGGCTTGTCTTGGAACGCGCCATTGGGCACCTCGTTGATAAGGGTCGTGATTAATTGGGCGGATCCACGAGCCCTCGGGTAAAATGGCCGCCATTTTACAGAATCCAGACGAAAGGGTCAGATTATGCCGCTCACTCCAGAGCAGAAGAAACAGTACAAATCCATTGGCCACCACCTCAAACCAGTTTTGACGGTGGCTGACAACGGTTTGACTGAAGGTGTTTTAGCCGAACTTGAACGCGCTTTGGCGGATCATGAGCTGATCAAAATCAAGCTCAACATCCTTGATCGCGAGTCGCGCCTGGCGCATATCGCAGAACTGTGCAAGGTTGGCAAAGCGGATCTGGTGCAGGTCATCGGCAAGATGGCACTGGTTTACCGCAAGAACTTCAGCGTCAACAAGCAGCTGTCGAACGTTCATCGCTTCAAGTGATGACAAGGGTCAAGGGTGTGCTTCGCGCACCCTGCCACTCCATCCCGGCACCGGCTGCATTATCAGCACCAGCCCGGAAAAGCCCAGAACCAGATAACTGAACACCTGCCAGCGCTGCGCATCCGGCCAGCCGACACGCACTGCGACAAACATCGCACACGCATACAACGCCATCAGCAGCACCTGCCCGCGAAAATCCCGCCATAGACTGGCAAGGCCCTCGGCCTGTACCAGCACCAAAGCCTGAAAAATAACGCATGCGGCGGCAAACCCCACCACCAGCACTTCGAATGCACTGGCAACCTCATCGATGAGCAGTGGCGCCAGGCCGATCTTGCCCAGCGCCGGCTGCAAACCGAGATGAATCAGCCATAGACCGCCGACCCAAAGCATCTGGGTCAGCTGCCAAAGCATGGCGCCCGCGTGCAGCGGGCGCCCTTTTTCAGATGTGACGGACTTCGACAATCTCGTACTCGATAACGCCGCTCGGCGTCTTTACGGCGACCACATCGCCCTCTTCCTTGCCGATCAAGGCACGGGCCAAAGGCGAGCCGACCGAAATCTTGCCGAGTTTGAAGTCAGCCTCATCCTCACCCACGATGTGGTAAGTGACGCTTTCATCGGTCTCGACGTTGGCGATTTCGACGGTCGTGCCGAAAATCACCTTGCCGGTGTGCGGGATGGTCGTGACATCGATGATGACCTGATTCTGAATCCGGCCTTCGATGTCGCGAATCCGCGCCTCGACCATGCCTTGCTGTTCGCGGGCAGCATGGTATTCAGCGTTTTCCTTCAAGTCACCCAACTCGCGGGCCGTACCGATGTCCTGGCTGAGCTTCGGACGGACGACCTTGGTCAGGTGAGCGTGTTCTTCTTCCAGGGCTTTAGCGCCCTGGACGGTCATTGGGTATTTGATCATGCCTTCAATCCTGCGTGTAGATCCTGCAAGCGGCGCACGGTCTTTTCCGGACCGAACTTCAGCGCTTCACAGATAGCTTCGCCAGCAGCAATGGTGGTGGTGCAGTAAATCTTGTGCTGCAAGGCATTACGACGAATGGAGTACGAATCAGCGATCGACTGACGACCTTCGGTGGTGTTGATGATCAGGGTGACTTCGTCATTCTTGATCATGTCGACCACGTGTGGACGACCCTCGGTCACCTTGTTCACACGGCGCACTTTCAGGCCGGCAGCCTCGATCAGCTTGGCAGTGCCGGCAGTGGCAACCACTTCGAAGCCCAAGTTGATCAGATCACGGGCCACGCCTGCAACCAGCGGCTTGTCGTCGTCACGTACGCTGATGAACGCTGTACCACCGGTCGGCAGCACTTCGCTGGCGCCCATCTGGGCTTTGGCGAATGCTTCACCGAAGGTGTCGCCGACACCCATCACTTCACCGGTCGACTTCATTTCTGGGCCGAGGATCGGGTCAACGCCAGGGAATTTGGCGAACGGGAACACCGCCTCTTTCACGCTGTAGAAGTTAGGAATGATTTCTTTGGTGAAGCCGATTTCTTTCAGGGTCTTACCGGCCATCACGCGGGCAGCGATCATCGCCAGAGAGACACCGATGCACTTCGACACGAACGGTACGGTACGGGAAGCGCGCGGGTTGACTTCGATGACGTAGATGTCCTCGCCTTGCAGCGCCAACTGCACGTTCATCAGGCCGACAACGCCCAGTTCCAGGGCCATTTTCTTGACCTGTTCGCGCATTTCGTCCTGGATGTGCGCCGGCAGCGAGTACGGCGGCAGCGAGCACGCGGAGTCACCGGAGTGAACGCCAGCCTGTTCGATGTGCTGCATGATTGCGCCGATCACCACGTCTTTGCCGTCACAGACCGCATCCACGTCCATTTCGATGGCGCAATTGAGGAAGTGGTCGAGCAGCACCGGACTGTCGTTGGACACTTGCACTGCGTCACGCAGGTAACGCTTGAGTTCGTCTTCTTTGTAAACGATTTCCATCGCGCGGCCGCCCAGAACGTAGGACGGGCGCACCACCAGCGGATAACCGATTTTCGCGGCAGCGCGAACAGCTTCGTCTTCGCTGCGCACGGTGGCGTTTGGCGGCTGACGCAGGTTCAGACGCTCAACCATCTGCTGGAAGCGCTCACGGTCTTCAGCGCGATCGATGGCGTCAGGGCTGGTGCCGATGATTGGCACGCCAGCCGCTTCCAGAGCACGCGCCAGTTTCAGCGGAGTCTGGCCGCCGTACTGGACGATCACGCCTTTCGGCTTCTCGACGCGGCAGATTTCCAGCACGTCTTCCAGGGTTACCGGTTCGAAGTACAGACGGTCGGAAGTATCGTAGTCAGTGGAAACGGTTTCCGGGTTGCAGTTGACCATGATGGTTTCGTAGCCGTCTTCGCGCAGAGCGAGGGCAGCGTGAACGCAGCAGTAGTCGAACTCGATGCCCTGGCCGATACGGTTCGGACCGCCACCCAGAATCATGATTTTGTCGCGGCCCGACGGCGCGGCTTCACACTCTTCCTCGTACGTCGAGTAGAGGTAAGCGGTGTCAGTGGCGAACTCGGCGGCGCAGGTGTCAACGCGCTTGTAGACCGGGAACACTTCGAGCTTCTGACGGTGCGTACGCAGGTTTTTCTCGGTCACGCCCAGCAGCTTGGCCAGACGCTGATCGGAGAAGCCTTTGCGCTTGAGCTTGAACATCAGGTCGCGGTCGATCGCGGACAGACCGAGGGTCTTGACCTTCTCTTCGTCCTTGATCAGATCTTCGATCTGCACCAGGAACCACGGGTCGATCATGTTCATTTCGAAGATTTCTTCGACGGTCAGGCCAGCGCGGAAAGCGTCCGCCACATACCAGATACGCTCGGCGCCCGGCACGGTCAGTTCGCGCTTGAGCACGCTCATGCTTTCCGGGTTGCTCAGGTCGAGCTTCTCGTCCAGACCGCAAACACCGACTTCCAGACCGCGCAGGGCTTTCTGCAGGGATTCCTGGAAAGTCCGGCCGATGGCCATGACTTCACCAACCGACTTCATCTGAGTGGTCAGGCGCGCGTCGGCCTTGGCGAATTTCTCGAAGGCGAAACGCGGCAGCTTGGTGACGACGTAGTCGATCGACGGCTCGAAGGACGCCGGGGTCTTGCCGCCGGTGATGTCGTTCGACAGTTCGTCGAGGGTGTAGCCCACAGCCAGTTTGGCCGCGACTTTGGCGATCGGGAAACCGGTGGCTTTCGAAGCCAGCGCCGAGGAGCGCGATACGCGCGGGTTCATTTCGATCACGACCATGCGGCCAGTGTTCGGGCAGATACCGAATTGCACGTTGGAACCGCCCGTCTCGACACCGATCTCGCGCAGTACCGCCAGGGAGGCGTTACGCAGGATCTGGTATTCCTTGTCGGTCAGGGTCTGAGCTGGGGCAACGGTGATCGAGTCACCGGTGTGCACGCCCATCGGGTCGAAGTTTTCGATCGAGCAGACGATGATGCAGTTGTCCTTTTTGTCGCGGACAACTTCCATTTCATATTCTTTCCAGCCGATCAGCGATTCGTCGATCAGCAGCTCTTTGGTCGGCGACAGGTCCAGACCACGGGCGCAGATTTCTTCGAACTCTTCACGGTTGTAGGCGATACCGCCACCAGTGCCGCCCATGGTGAAGGACGGACGGATGATGCACGGAAAGCCCAGGGTTTCGAGAACCGCGTTGGCTTCTTCCATGCTGTGGGCGATGCCGGAACGCGGGCACGCCAGGCCGATGGACTTCATCGCCTTGTCGAAACGCGAGCGGTCTTCAGCCTTGTCGATGGTGTCGGCGTTGGCGCCGATCATTTCTACGCCGAACTTCTCCAGGACGCCTTCGCGCTCCAGGTCCAGGGCGCAGTTCAGAGCAGTCTGGCCACCCATGGTTGGCAGCACCGCGTCCGGACGCTCTTTTTCGATGATCTTGGCGACGGTCTGCCACTTGATCGGTTCGATGTAGGTGGCGTCGGCCATGTCCGGGTCGGTCATGATGGTGGCCGGGTTGGAGTTCACCAGGATGACGCGGTAACCCTCTTCGCGCAGGGCTTTGCAGGCCTGGGCGCCGGAGTAGTCGAATTCGCAGGCCTGGCCGATAACGATCGGGCCAGCGCCGAGAATCAGGATGCTTTTAATGTCTGTACGTTTTGGCATGGGTTTGTCACTCAAATCCGCAGGTCAGTCGGCAAGCCGTCTTGATCGATTTCTGAAGTCCCGAGGGGGCCGCCGGTGTCGGGGCCACCCTCGAGGGGCTTCTCTCTACAGTCTCAAGGCGAACGCTTAGCGTCGCTTGGCCATCTCGTTGATGAAGCGGTCGAACAGTGGCGCGACATCGTTCGGGCCCGGGCTCGCTTCAGGGTGGCCCTGGAAGCTGAACGCGCTCTTGTCGGTGCGCTCGATGCCTTGCAGGGTGCCGTCGAACAGCGATTTGTGGATCGCACGCACGTTGGCTGGCAGGGTTTCTTCGTCTACCGCGAAACCGTGGTTCTGGCTGGTGATCATCACGACGCCAGTGTCCAGATCCTGCACCGGGTGGTTGGCACCGTGGTGGCCGTGACCCATTTTCAGGGTCTTGGCGCCGGAGGCCAGTGCCAGCAGCTGGTGACCGAGGCAGATGCCGAATACCGGAATTTCGGTTTCCAGCACTTCCTTGATCGCCTTGATCGCGTAGTCGCATGGCTCCGGATCACCAGGACCGTTGGACAGGAACACGCCGTCCGGCTTCAGTGCCAGCACATCAGCGGCCGGGGTCTGAGCCGGCACCACGGTGACGCGGCAGCCGCGCTCGACCAGCATGCGCAGGATGTTGACCTTGACGCCGTAGTCGTAGGCAACCACGTGGTAAGGCAGCTCGGAAGCGTCGATGGTCGCGTGGCTGTCGGTTTTCAGATCCCAGACAGTCGAGCGCCATTCGTATTGAGTCTTGGTACTGACGACTTTCGCCAGGTCCATGCCTTTCAGGCCCGGGAAGCCTTGCGCCGCGGCGATGGCCGCTTCTTCGGAGATGTTGTCGCCGGCCATGATGCAGCCGTTCTGTGCGCCTTTTTCACGCAGGATGCGGGTCAGGCGACGGGTGTCGATACCGGCGATGGCCACAACATTGTTGGCTTTCAGATAGTCGGACAGGGACATCGTGTTACGCCAGTTGCTCGCTACCAGCGGCAGGTCACGGATGACCAGGCCAGCGGACCAGACGCGATCGGACTCGGCATCTTCCGGCGTGGTGCCGGTGTTGCCAATGTGCGGGTAAGTCAGGGTAACGATCTGTTGGGCGTAGGAAGGATCGGTAAGGATTTCCTGATAGCCGGTCATTGCGGTGTTGAACACCACCTCACCAACGGTTTGACCGTCGGCACCAATGGCTTCGCCGCGAAAAATGCTGCCATCAGCAAGGGCAAGTATGGCTGGCTTAGTCAAGAAGACCTCCCGTAAATAACGCATGAAAGGGCGATCGCAGGTTGTAAAAAAGCGGAGTGACGTATGGACACGTCACCCCGCTTCTTCACTGAATTATTCTGCGCGCTTTTAGTGGACACACTAAAGCTGTAGCTTACAGAAAAAGGCTTTTTTGGTCCACCGCTAAAGAGCCTAAAAGGCTGGAGAATGCGACAGGTCGTCGCCGAGCGGAGAAAAACCAGCGCAAACAGGGCGTTTGCGCCGGGTTCAGCAATGAATCAACGCAGGTCGAGCACGTCTTGCATGTCGTACAGACCCGGCTCGCGACCGTCCAGCCACAGCGCGGCACGCACCGCGCCCTTGGCAAACGTCATGCGGCTCGACGCCTTGTGCGTGACCTCCAGACGCTCGCCCTCGCAGGCGAACAGCACGGTGTGATCACCCACCACGTCACCGCCGCGCACGGTGGCAAAACCGATGGTCTCACGCTCGCGAGCGCCGGTATGACCTTCGCGACCGTACACCGCGACTTTTTGCAAATCACGATCCAGCGCACTGGCAATCACTTCACCCATGCGCAACGCCGTACCCGAAGGCGCATCGATCTTGTGACGGTGATGGGCTTCGATGATTTCGATATCGGCATCATCACCCAGCACGCGCGCCGCCATATCCAGCAGTTTCAGCGACAGATTGACGCCGACACTGAAGTTGGCCGCGAACACGATCGGAATATCCTTGCCCGCCTCGACCAGCAACTGCTTCTGCGCTGCGTCCAGCCCGGTGGTGCCGATGACCATGGCCTTGCCCGCCTTGCGGCAAAATGCGAGGTTTTTCAGCATCACTTCCGGCAGGGTGAAGTCGATCAACACGTCGAACTCTTCAGCCACAGCCTCGATATGCCCGGACAACGGCACACCGATACGCCCCAGCGACGCCAGCTCGCCAGCATCGACGCCGATCAGCGTGCTGCCAGGGCGAACCACAGCGGCGGTCAAACCGGTCAGCGGCGCGCGCTGCTGCACGGCCTCGACCAGAATCTTACCCATGCGCCCAGCAGCGCCCATCACAGCTATACGTCGCATGCCGACTCCTTACAGATCGCCGAAGAAGCGCTTCACACCGTCGAACCAACCGGTGGTTTTCGGCGAGTGGCTATTGTCATCGGCCAGCGAGCTGCGGAATTCTTCCAGCAGTTCGCGCTGACGACGGTTCAGGTTCACCGGAGTCTCGACTGCCACACGGCACATCAAGTCGCCCGCACCACCGCCACGCACCGGCGCCACGCCCTTGCCGCGCACACGGAACTGCTTGCCGGTCTGAGTGCCTTCAGGGATTTTCAGTTTGACGCGACCGTCGAGGGTCGGAATTTCCAGCTCGCCGCCCAGCGCTGCGTCGACGAAGCTGATCGGCACCTCGCAGAACAGGTGCTTGCCATCGCGCTGGAAAATATCGTGCTCGCGGACATTGATGACCACATACAGATCACCCGTCGGACCACCCTGAGTACCCGCCTCACCTTCGCCGGACAGACGAATGCGATCACCGGTATCGACGCCGGCCGGCACTTTGACCGACAGGGTTTTGTACTCTTCAACGCGGCCGTCACCGTGGCAGGAGTCGCACGGATCGGAAATGATCTTGCCTTGGCCATGGCAGCGCGGGCAGGTTTGCTGCACCGAGAAGAAGCCCTGCTGCATGCGCACCTGGCCAATGCCGCCGCAAGTCGGGCAAGTCGATGGCGACGAGCCCTTTTTCGCACCGGAGCCATCGCAAGGCTTGCAATTGACCAGTGTCGGAACGCGGATATTCACCGACGTGCCGCGCACCGCCTCTTCCAGATTCAGCTCCAGCGTGTAGCGCAAGTCGCTGCCACGCTGAGCGCCGCCACGGGAACCACCGCGACCACCACCGAAGAAATCACTGAAGACATCACCAAAGATGTCCGAGAAGTTCTGACCGCCGAAACCGGCGCCACCGCCACCCATGCTCGGGTCGACGCCGGCATGGCCGTACTGATCGTACGCCGCACGCTTGCTTGAGTCGGACAGCACTTCATAGGCCTCGTTGGCCTCTTTAAACGCCTCTTCCGATGCCTTGTCGCCGGGATTACGGTCGGGGTGGTGCTTCATTGCCAGGCGGCGATAGGCCTTTTTCAGGTCCGCTTCGCTCGTGCCCCGCTCGACACCCAATACCTCGTAATAGTCACGCTTTGCCATAAGTTCTTTGCACTCTTGAGGACGTCCGGCAAACCCCTCCTGAGGATGGCCAAACTCGTTGAGCCCCAATACAGGCCCGGACCCAACTCACGTCAATTCAACGATCCTGGTCTTTGTCTCTTGCGGTACTTGCGGCGTGAAAAGCAGGAGCATCTTCAGCCATACCACCCACACGCGAGCGTTGTCGCATGCTGTAAAAATTCGCGTATTCCAGATACGCCAACGCGGGAGCTAGCTCCCGCGCGGCGACATCCTACCAGTCACTGCCCAAAGGCAGTCAACCGGCCGACCAACAACTTACTTGTGGTCTTTGACTTCTTCGAACTCTGCATCGACAACGTCGTCAGCCTTCTCAGCCGATTCGCCTTGCGGGGCTGCGCCATCAGCTGGCTGAGCCTGTTCGGCGTACATCTTCTGAGCAACCGGAGCGGAGACTTTCGACAGCTCCTCAACCTTCGCTTCGATAGCGGCCTTGTCATCGCCTTTGACAGCAGCTTCCAGAGCAACCACAGCCGCTTCGATCGCCGTCTTCTCTTCGGCGGTGACCTTGTCGCCCGCGTCAGCAATCATTTTGCGCGTCGAGTGAACCAGTGCGTCACCCTGGTTACGGGCAGCGGCCAGCTCTTCGAACTTGCGGTCTTCCTCAGCGTTGGCTTCGGCGTCACGCACCATGCGCTCGATTTCTTCGTCGGACAGACCGGAGTTGGCCTTGATCACGATCGACTGGGTCTTGCCGGTAGCCTTGTCTTTCGCACCAACGTGCAGGATGCCGTTAGCGTCGATGTCGAAGGTCACTTCGATCTGCGGCACGCCACGTGGAGCAGGTGGAATGTCGGCCAGGTCGAACTTGCCCAGGGACTTGTTCTGAGTGGCTTGCTTGCGCTCGCCCTGCAGCACGTGAATGGTCACAGCACCCTGGTTGTCGTCGGCAGTCGAGAACACTTGCGATTTCTTGGTAGGAATCGTGGTGTTTTTCTCGATCAGCGCGGTCATCACGCCACCCATGGTTTCGATACCCAGAGTCAGCGGGCTGACGTCCAGCAGCAGAACGTCTTTGACGTCACCAGCCAGAACAGCGCCCTGAATCGCAGCACCCATGGCAACAGCTTCGTCCGGGTTAACGTCTTTGCGAGCTTCTTTACCGAAGAAGTCGGTAACCAGCTTCTGCACCAGCGGCATACGAGTCTGACCACCGACCAGGATCACGTCGTTGATCGCGCCAACGTCCAGACCGGCGTCTTTCATGGCGATGCGGCAAGGTTCGATGGTGCGCTGAACCAGGTCTTCAACCAGTGCTTCGAGCTTGGCACGCGAGATCTTCACGTTCAGGTGCTTAGGACCGGTCGCGTCTGCAGTGATGTACGGCAGGTTGACGTCGGTCGACTGAGCGGACGACAGCTCGATCTTGGCTTTCTCAGCGGCTTCTTTCAGGCGCTGCATGGCCAGCGGATCACCTTTGAGGTTCATGCCGCTTTCTTTCTTGAATTCGTCAACGAGGTAGTCGATCAGACGAATGTCAAAGTCTTCACCGCCGAGGAACGTGTCACCGTTGGTAGCCAATACTTCGAACTGGTGCTCGCCATCAACTTCAGCGATCTCGATCACGGAAACGTCGAACGTACCGCCGCCCAGGTCATAAACGATCACGGTGTGATCGCCCTTGGCCTTGTCCATACCGTAAGCCAGAGCAGCTGCGGTCGGTTCGTTGATGATGCGTTTTACGTCCAGACCAGCGATGCGGCCGGCGTCTTTGGTCGCCTGACGCTGGCTGTCGTTGAAGTAGGCCGGAACGGTGATTACCGCTTCAGTCACGGTCTCGCCGAGGTAGTCTTCGGCGGTCTTCTTCATCTTTTTCAGGATTTCAGCCGAGATTTGTGGCGGAGCCATTTTCTGGCCGTTCACTTCAACCCAGGCGTCGTTGTTGTCAGCCTTGACGATCTTGTAAGGGACCATCTGGATGTCTTTCTGCACAACTTCTTCGTCGAAACGACGACCGATCAGACGCTTTACCGCGTACAGAGTGTTGTGCGGGTTGGTCACAGCCTGACGCTTGGCCGACTGACCTACCAGGATTTCGCCATCGTTGGCGTAAGCGATGATCGACGGCGTAGTACGCGCGCCTTCAGCGTTTTCGATAACTTTTGCTTTGCCGTTTTCCAGCACGGAGACGCAGGAGTTGGTAGTCCCCAGGTCGATACCGATAATTTTGCCCATGTTAACTCTCCCGAAACTTTGGATTTTTTTGCCGCAGCAGTGGTGGCTGACTGCGGTAATACTTAAACGCTTGACTTCTAAATGGGGGCCTTGCGGCTAATTTCAAGCCTTCTCGTCAATCGAAGGCGAAATTGGCGCAGGCGCCTTGCTGACCACAACCATGGCCGGACGCAGCAGGCGACCGTTGAGCTGGTAGCCCTTCTGGAACACCTTCAGAACGCTGTTTGGTTCTACGTCGGCGCTTTCTTGCATGGCCATCGCCTGATGCTGAACGGCGTTGAACGGTTCGCCATGCGGATCGATCGCTTCCAACTGATAACGCTTGAGGGTGTCGTGGAACATTTTCAGCGTCAGCTCGATGCCTTCGCGCATCGGACGAATGCTTTCGTCGTCCGGGTTCGACAGCTCGAGGCCGCGCTCCAGGCTGTCGACGATCGGCAACAGGTCGCCAGCGAATTTTTCCAGAGCAAACTTGTGCGCCTTCTCGACGTCCTGTTCGGCACGGCGACGGACGTTCTGCAGATCGGCAGCAACACGCAGAGATTGATCCTGCGCGGCGGCCAATTGCTCTTCGAGCACTTGTACACGGGTCGCCAGGTCATCACCCGAACCTTCGGGCGCCTGATTGGCTTCTGGGTTTTGCGTATCTACTGTCTGTTCGTCAGCCATAGAATTCTCCTTTCAATTTCGTCCGCGAGCCTGACTCGCGCTTCTGCCCCGATATATGGGGCCGCAAAATCAGGCTTCAAGGGCCTTCAAGCATTAACCCTACAAAAAAGTGCCGCATTGTCATTCCTCGATGCGCTAAGCAGATTTGCAGTTCAAGCAAATCGAGCTAAGGGAGGGCATTGTCAGCCCGAAACAAAACACTGTATAAATAACCAGACCTAAAGCCTGGGAGCGGCCTTTATGCTGGTGCACCTGTCCGTACATAACTACGCCATCGTTGAACATCTCGATCTCGAACTTGATCGCGGGATGAGCGTGATCACAGGGGAAACCGGCGCCGGCAAGTCGATCATGCTCGACGCGCTGGGCCTGACCCTCGGCGATCGCGCCGACAGCGGCGTGGTTCGCCCCGGCGCCGACAAGGCCGATATCCTTGCGACCTTCGATCTGGCTGACATTCCGGAAGCCAGTACCTGGCTGGCCGAGCGCGATCTGGAAACTGATGGCCCGTGCATCTTGCGTCGGGTGATCACATCGGAGGGTCGTTCGCGCGGCTATATCAACGGCACCCCTTGCCCACTCGGTGACCTCAAGTCTCTGGGCGAATTGTTGATCGATATCCACAGCCAGCATGAACACCAATCCCTGCTGAAAACCGATACCCATCGTCGCTTGCTGGACGAGTACGCCGGCGCTACCGATCTGGCCCGCCAGGTTCAGCTCGCCGCCCAGCGCTGGCGCCAGACTCGTCTGGAACTGGAACGCCTCTCCAATTCCGGCGACGAACAACGCGCGCGCCATCAGTTGCTGAGCTATCAGCTTGAAGAGCTGGAAAACCTCGGTCTCGGTGATAACGAACTGGAGCAACTGGAGCAGGAACACAAAAACCTGACCAACGCCGAAACCTTGCTGGGCATTTGCCGGCAAGTGGTCGAGCAATGCAGCGAGAGCGATTCCGGCAATGTATTGAATGCGCTGACCGCCAGCCTTAATCGCCTGTCGAGCGTGAACAATTCCGTCGGCGCACTGGGCGAAGCAAGCAGCTTGCTGACCAGCGCACAGATCCAGGTCGAAGAGGCCGTAGGCGAACTCAATCGCTTCCTCGATAACTTCGATGCCGATCCGGCACGCCTGCAATATCTGGAAGAACGCCTCGACGCGATCTACACCTTGGCGCGCAAGCACCGGATCCAGCCGACCGAAGTGGGTGAGCTGCAGCAGAAGCTGCTCGATGAAATCGAAACCCTCAACGCCAATGACGAATCCATCGAGCGCTTGGGTGAAGAACTAGCCTCCTACGCCCGCCACTATCAAGAGAAGGCACGGGAACTGAGCGATTTGCGGCATCAGGCTGCCGGCAGCCTCGCTAGCGCGGTGGAGCAGGAGATTCAGCGACTGGGTATGCCTGGAGGTCGATTCACCATCGAATTAAAGGCCAACAGCAGCGACGAGTTACTGCCCAACGGGCTGGAACAGGTTGAATTGCTGGTCAGCGCCAACCCGGGCCAGCCACTGAAGGCCCTGGCAAAAGTCGCTTCCGGCGGTGAGCTGTCACGGATCAGTCTGGCGATTCAGGTGATCACGGCGCAGACATCCCGCGTTCCGACACTGGTATTCGACGAAGTGGACGTCGGCATCGGTGGCCCGACGGCTGAAATTGTCGGCCAACTGTTGCGCCGCCTCGGGGATCGCGGCCAGGTATTGACCGTGACGCACTTGCCGCAGGTGGCGGCGCAGGGCCATCAGCATCTGTTCGTGCACAAGGTGCGCGGTGAAGAGGCGACCCACACTGCCGTCTCCAAACTGAGCAAAAACGACCGTATAGAAGAAGTGGCGCGCATGCTCGGCGGCATCGATCTGACCAAAGAGTCCCTGGCTCACGCGAAAAAAATGGTTGTCACCGCCAAGGTTTGACCACGACAGAAAGCACGAAGGCGACCCTTGGGTCGCCTTCGTTCGTTTCGCGAATGTGAAATTCGCGCGACATGCTTACTTTTTCTTGCGGATGTACAGCACCAGATTGTGATCCACCAACTCGACACCGTGCTCCTCGGCAATTGCCTTCTGGAGCTTTTCGATTTCCGGGCTGACGAATTCGACAACCTCACCGGTTTCCACGTTAACCATGTGGTCGTGGTGACCACTGTCGGCCAACTCAAAAACCGCATGGCCGCCGTCGAAGTTGTGACGGACCACGAGGCCAGCCGCTTCGAACTGGGTCAGAACACGGTAAACCGTGGCCAGACCGACGTCCTCGCCAGCTTCCATCAACGCCTTGTAGACGTCCTCGGCACTCATGTGACGCTGCTCGGTGGAGTCGAGCATTTGCAGGATCTTGACCCGTGGCAGGGTCACTTTAAGGCCGGCTTTGCGTAGTTCGCTATTTTCAACCATGGTCAGCTTTCTCGCGATGCTGCTTCGCAGCTTCTCTTAATGCGGGTATGATCGGCGTTTACGTTGTCCCAGCCAAGATAGTGGAAGTCGCCCACCGATGCAAAACACCAAGCTCTTGCTAACCAGTTTCACCTTTGTGGGACTGCTCGCACTCGCCGGTTGTTCATTCCCCGGGGTTTACAAAATCGACATCCAGCAGGGCAATGTCGTCACGCAGGACATGATAGACCAGTTACGCCCGGGAATGACCCGGCCGCAAGTACGGTTTATCATGGGCAACCCTCTGCTTGTCGACACGTTCCATGCCGATCGCTGGGATTATCTGTACAGCCTGCAACCGGGTGGCGGTGAACGCCAACAGGAACGCATCAGCGTTATTTTCAACTCAAACGACCAGCTTGTCAGCCTGTCCGGTGACTTTATGCCGGGCGTAAGCCGTGACGAAGCCATTCTCGGCAAGGACAGTGGCACGACTGTGACCGCTCCTGCTGAAAACGCCGAGAAGCCAACACCGGAAAAACCGGTCAAGCCAGGCTCCTTGCTGGATCAGATCCAGAAGGACGTCGATGGTGTAGAAACCGTTCCGGTTCCGACACCAGAGCCGCTGGACACCTCGCCGCAATAATTGGCGAGGCAATAAAAAACCCGGAAATTCCGGGTTTTTTATTGCCTGCAATTTGGCTTTTTACGCGTTTCGAGCCTTGGCTTCGGCAGCCTTGGCTGCTCGCAAGCGTCGAACCTCTTTGGGGTCGGCAAGCAACGGGCGGTAAATCTCGATGCGCTCCCCTGCCTGAATAACCCGCGAGTCCGGATCAGCAACCAATTTGCCAAAGATGCCCAACGGGCACTCCGCCAGATTCAACTCGGGAAACTCGCTACCGACACCCGACGCAAGCACTGCAGCCCGCACCGTCTCGCCTTCATTGACGCTGAAAGAGCGCAATACCTGACGATCCACGGCCGCGTATACCACCTCTATCTCAATCACCGGCTCAACCATGCATCTGCTTGGCGCGCTGGCAGAACGCGTCCACCAGCGTATTCGCGGCCTGATTGAACAGTGGCCCCAACGTCGCGCGCACCAGCGGCCCGGCATAGTCGAACGACAGATCCAGGCTGATCTTGCAGGCCTTCTCGTTCAACGCCTTGAACACCCAGACACCGTGCAGCTGATTGAACGGCCCTTCTTCAAGGTTCATCTCGATCGATTGCCCCGGCACCAGCGTATTGCGCGTCACGAAATGCTGACTGAGACCGCCCTTGGCCACGCCGACACTGGCGCGCATATGTTCCGGCGAGCTTTCCAGCACTTCAGCGGATGAGCACCACGGCAGAAATTCCGGGTAGCGCGCCACGTCGTTGACCAGGTCGTAGAGAAATTGCGCCGGGTACGGCAGCAATGCCGATCGTTGAATATGTGTCGTCATGTGAGCGTTACTTCCAGAGCTGAGCGGCAAACACTACAAGAATGCCGATGGGCGCCACGTAGCGCATCAAAAACAAAGACAGGCCGAACAGTAGCGGATTGCGGATCGACAACTCGTCGCGTACCACTTCACGCCCCATCACCCATCCGGCAAACAGCACGAAACACAGACCACCGAGCGGCAACATGATCCGCGAGGTGAAGAAATCGATCACGCCAAAGAAGTCCAGACCGCTCTGCGCACCCCATTGATAGAGATGGAACATCCCGCCTTCGTTCACGAAAAATTTGGCTTCCTTCCAGATATTGAAGGAGAACACCGTGCCCAGACCGACGAACCAGCAGATGAACGCCAGCCAGAAAGTCACCCACGCGCGGCTGACTTTCGTGCGCTCAACCAGATAGGCAACCATTGGTTCCAGAAGCGAAATCGCCGAACTCCATGCCGCAATCGCCACCAGCACAAAGAACACCACGCCCATCAGTTGCCCGAAAGCCACATTACCAAAGGCAAATGGCAGGCTGACGAACATCAAGCCAGGCCCTTCGCTAGGGTTCAGGCCGCCGGCAAACACAATCGGGAACAGAGCCAGACCGGCGACCAGCGAAACAAAGGTATCGAGCAATGCCACGCCGACCACCGTGCCGGACAACGACGAACTCTTCGGCATGTAAGCGCCGTAGATCATGATCGAGCCGACACCGACGCTCAGCGAGAAGAACGCATGCCCCATCGCCGGCAACAAACCGTCGAGGACTTTTTCCGGGTGGAAGTCGAACATGAAATGCACGCCTTCCATGAAATGCCCGGTGGTCATGCTGTAACCCAGCAATACCAGGATCATCACGAACAGCAGCGGCATCATGATGCGCAAGCTGCGCTCAAGCCCGGCGACCACGCCTTTGGCGATGACGAAGGCCGATAGCAGCATGAAAATCGTGTGCCAAAGTGTCAGACGCCACGGATTGGAGATGACATTGCCGAAATAAGCGCCGACCTGATCGGCCGTTGCGCCCTGGAAGTCACCGCGGCCCATGTCGACGATGTAGTCCAGCGACCAGCCGCCGACCACACTATAGAAAGACAGGATCAGCAATGCCGTGATCATCCCGGCAAACGCTCCCCACGACCATTTGCCCGAGTGCCCGGCTTCCAGCGCCAGCACCTTCAAGGCGTTCGCCGGACTTTGCCGGGCGCGCCGGCCGATCAGGGTTTCAGCGAGCATGACCGGGATGCCGATCAGTGCGATGCACGCCAGAAACATCAGTACAAACGCACCGCCGCCGTAGACCCCGACCATGTAGGGGAACTTCCAGATACTACCCAGTCCCACGGCCGAACCGGTCGCGGCGAGTATGAATACCCAGCGGCTAGCCCAACTGCCGTGGACAGAAACCTTGTCTGTCGACATCGTTTATCACGCCCAAGCGTTAGAAAAAGAGGCCGCATTGTCCGGGATTCACTCAACCTGCTCAAGCACGCAGCATCACCGTAGCCGACAGCCGTTTATCTCCATATAATGCCGCCCCTATGGCTAAACAGAAGAAACACCCAACAGGGACCATCGCGCAGAACAAAAAGGCGCGACACGATTACTTCATCGAGCATAAGTTCGAGGCTGGTCTGGTCCTGGCCGGCTGGGAAGTAAAAAGTCTGCGGGCAAGCAAGCTACAGCTGGTCGACAGCTATGTGCTGCTCAAGGATGGCGAAGCGTGGTTGCTCGGCAGCCACATCACGCCTCTGATGACCGCAAGCACCCACGTCATCGCCGACCCGGTGCGCACACGCAAATTGCTGCTCAACCGCCGCGAGCTGGAAAAGCTCGCTGCCGCCGTGCAGCAAAAGGGTTACGCCTGCGTCTGCTTGTCCTGGTACTGGAGCAAGCACATGGTCAAGTGCGAGATCGCTCTGGGCAAGGGCAAGAAGGAATACGACAAGCGTGACACCGAGCGTGAGCGCGACGCTGGTCGTGAACTGCAGCGTGCGGTGCGCAACAAGGGCAAGGAAGACTGATTTCTTCTGCCTTTAGAGCGTATTCGCGAGCAGGCTCGCTCTTACTTTGGAATGCATTTCAAAGTGGGAGCGAGCCTGCTTGCGAAAGCTATTGCCGCATCAACACAGAATTAACTGATCACATTCCCTTGCGCCGCTCCGCACGAGCCATACGCTGAACCTCCTGCCGCACCTCTTCCAGAACCTCCTGCACATACAAAATATGTCGGCTGGAGACTTCCCGTGCCTGCTCCGCACGACCTTCAATAATCGCCAGATACAATTCCCGATGCTGAGTGATCAGCATGTCGCGGGTTTCCGTGCGCTGCTTGTACATGCCGCCGATGTTGGTAACCACATTGCGTTTGAGCAGATCAAACAGCCCACGGATGGTGTGCAGCAACACCGCGTTATGACTGGCTTCGGCAATTGCCAGATGAAATTTCGCATCCGCCGCGCCCTCCTCCGCCCGACTGACTTCGTCGTGGCGCGAATAGCAGTCTTGCAGCTCTTCGAACGCTGCGGTCAGCCGCTCACGATCGACATCGGTGGCGCGCAACGCAGCGTAATAGGCACACGATGCCTCCAAAGTGTGGCGAAATTCCAGTAGATCGCGCTGCGCCTCCGGATTGCTTTCGAGCAACTGCAGCAGCGGATCGCTGAACGTCGAGCCCAGACTCTCCACCACATAATTGCCGCCACCCTGGCGACTGACCAGCAGACCTTTGGCCGCCAATTTCTGAATCGCTTCACGCAATGACGGCCGTGATACGCCAAATTGTTCGGCCAGCGTGCGCTCCGCCGGCAGCCGTTCGCCGGACTTCAGTGTGCCCTCAAGGATCATCCCCTCGAGTCGCTCGACAATATCGTCAGACAAACGGCGCTGCCGAATCTGATCAAACCCCATAACTCACTTCTCCACGATCCCGACCGCTCGCCGGGCTCTCTATTCTGGCCTATCGGCGCCTTGCCGACACCTACCAGACGCCACTTGCCGAAACCGGATCAGATGCGATCTGCACCGCTTGTTCGACAAAAGTTTTAGGGCGGCAAATTGACACACCGCCATCAAGGCTTTTACCCTAGCCAACAGCGATTGTAAATTGGTATTACCAATTATCCAAGAACGCTGACAGTGCCTGACCAACAACAATTAGGGGCCACCCCATATGCAAACCTGGCAACAGCTCTACAGCCCGCTCGGCAGTCTCGGCGTGTCCGCACTCGCGGCCGTCATCCCCATCGTGTTCTTTTTCCTCGCGCTGGCGGTGTTCCGCCTCAAAGGCCACGTGGCCGGGAGCATCACCCTCGCCCTGTCGATTGCCGTGGCGATTTTCGCGTTCCAGATGCCGGTCGACATGGCCTTCGCCGCCGCCGGGTATGGCTTCGCCTACGGTCTGTGGCCGATTGCCTGGATCATTGTCGCAGCGGTATTCCTCTACAAACTGACGGTGAAAAGTGGTCAGTTCGAAGTCATTCGCAGTTCGGTGTTATCGATTACCGACGACCAGCGCCTGCAAGTGCTGCTGATCGGTTTCTGTTTTGGTGCGTTCCTGGAAGGTGCCGCCGGTTTCGGCGCGCCCGTGGCAATTACTGCCGCGCTGCTGGTCGGGCTGGGCTTCAACCCGCTGTACGCCGCCGGCCTGTGCCTGATCGCCAACACCGCACCGGTTGCGTTCGGCGCCTTGGGGATTCCAATCATTGTTGCCGGCCAAGTCACCGGTATCGACGCGTTCAAGATCGGCGCCATGACCGGTCGCCAACTGCCGCTGCTGTCGCTATTCGTGCCGTTCTGGCTGGTGTTCATGATGGACGGCCTGCGTGGTGTGCGTGAAACCTGGCCAGCTGCACTGGTTGCCGGCCTGAGCTTCGCCATCACCCAATACTTCACTTCCAACTTCATTGGCCCTGAGTTGCCGGACATCACGTCGGCCTTGGCCAGCCTGATTTCCCTGACCTTGTTCCTGAAAGTCTGGCAGCCGAAACGCGCCGCCGGCCAACACATCGCCGGTGCCGTTTCCGCCTCGGTGGTGACCGCCAGCGTCGGCGGTTTCGGCCAGAAGCGCACTACCGTGGCTTCGCCTTACAGCCTCGGGGAAATTTTCAAGGCCTGGTCGCCGTTCCTGATTCTCACTGTGCTGGTGACCATCTGGACGCTGAAGCCTTTCAAAGCGATGTTCGCCGCCGGCGGTTCGATGTACAGCTGGGTGTTCAACTTCGCGATTCCGCACCTTGATCAACTGGTGATCAAAACCGCACCGATCGTGGCCGCTCCGACTGCCATCCCGGCCGTGTTCAAACTCGATCCGATTTCCGCGACCGGCACGGCGATTTTCTTCTCGGCACTGATCTCGATGCTGGTATTGAAGATCAACTTCAAAACTGGTCTTACCACTTTAAGGGAGACCTTCTACGAACTGCGCTGGCCGATTCTGTCGATCGGCATGGTGCTGGCGTTCGCCTTCGTCACCAATTACTCCGGCATGTCTTCGACCATGGCCCTGGTATTGGCCGGAACCGGCGCGGCATTCCCGTTCTTCTCGCCGTTCCTGGGCTGGCTCGGCGTGTTCCTCACCGGTTCGGATACTTCATCCAACGCGCTGTTCAGCTCATTGCAAGCGACCACCGCCCACCAGATCGGCGTCAATGACACCTTGCTCGTCGCGGCGAACACCAGCGGCGGCGTGACCGGCAAGATGATCTCGCCACAATCGATTGCCGTGGCCTGCGCCGCGACCGGGCTGGTGGGCAAAGAGTCGGATCTGTTCCGCTTCACCCTCAAGCACAGCCTATTCTTTGCAACGATCGTCGGTCTGATCACCTTGGCCCAGGCCTACTGGTTCACCGGCATGCTGGTGCACTAAACCTACACCCGAAATGGAAATAACCGACGCCGATCCGTGATTTCGGCGTCAGCAATTCACAACCCGGTCTGTAAGGCTGCTGAAAGCAACGCTCTTTATATTCAGCAGTCGCACAGACGGATAACCGGGACCACCCGGAGACACGCCTGATGAGCGAGCTTTTTTACAACGCTGTGCCAAACGCGACCCGAGTGGCACCGCCACTGCCCGAACCTCGGCAATACCCCAGCGAGAAACCGTCGCGGGTCTACCTGTTCGGCACCTGCGTGGTCGACCTGTTCTACCCCGAAGCCGGGATGGACGCGATCCACTTGCTGGAGCGCGAAGGGATCCGGGTCGAGTATCCGCAAGGGCAGAGTTGCTGCGGCCAGCCGGCCTACACCTCGGGTTACACCGAGCAGGCACGGACGGTAGCGCGCTCGCAACTGGCGCTGTTTGCCGGCGATTATCCGGTGGTGGTGCCGTCGGGTTCCTGCGCCGGCATGCTGCGTGAGCATTACGCCGACTTGTTCAAGGACGAGCCGGAGACGTTGAAACAGGTTCAGGCCCTCGCGGCCCGCACCTATGAACTGGCCGAGTTTCTGCTGTTCGTCTGCAAGGTGCAGCTCAAGGACAGCGGTGAACCGGTCAAAGTCGCGCTGCACACTTCGTGTTCGGCACGCCGCGAAATGAACACCCACCTGCACGGCCGCGAGTTGTTGGCGCAGTTGAGCAACGTGGAACGGGTCAATCACGACCACGAAAGCGAATGCTGTGGCTTCGGTGGAACATTCAGCGTCCGTATGCCAGACATTTCCGGCGCGATGGTGGCTGACAAGACCAAAGCGTTGAAGGATTCCGGCGCGCACAAGGTGTTGAGCGCCGACTGTGGCTGTTTGATGAACATCAACGGCGCATTGGAGAAACAAAAAGAAGCGCTGCGCGGGCAACATCTCGCCAGCTTCTTGTGGCAACGAACCGGGGGTGCGCAATGAGCACTTCCGCGATTATTCCTACGGTCGCCGTAGAAGAGGATTTCCGTACTCGGGCGCAAAATGCCTTGGGTGATCAGCAGCTGCGGAACAACTTCCGCACGGCGATGGATTCATTGATGGTCAAGCGGGCAGCCGCTTTCAGCGATGCCCACGAAAGAGAACATTTGCGCGCACTGGGCAATTCGATCAAAGCCCGCGCGCTGTCCAAGTTGCCCGACCTGCTCGAGCAACTGGAACAGAACCTGACCCGCAACGGTGTGACAGTGCACTGGGCGGAAACGGTGGACGAAGCCAATGGCATCGTCTTATCGATCATCCGCGCTCACGAGGCGCGGCAAGTGATCAAGGGCAAATCGATGGTCAGCGAAGAGATGGAGATGAACCATTTCCTCGAGGCTCGGGACATTGAATGTCTGGAGTCCGATATGGGGGAATACATCGTCCAGCTCGACCACGAGAAGCCTTCACACATCATTATGCCGGCGATCCACAAGAATGCCGGTCAGGTCGCGTCCTTGTTCCACGACAAACTTGGCGTGGAATACACCAAGGACGTTGACCAACTCATTCAGATCGGTCGCAGAGTCCTGCGGCAGAAATTCTTCGAAGCGGACATCGGCGTTTCCGGTGTCAACTTCGCCGTGGCCGAAACCGGCACCCTGCTGCTGGTGGAAAACGAAGGCAACGGACGCATGACTACCACCGTGCCGCCGGTGCACATCGCCGTCACCGGCATCGAAAAAGTCGTGGAAAACCTGCGTGACGTGGTGCCACTGCTGTCACTGCTGACGCGCTCGGCGCTGGGCATTCCGATTACCACTTACGTCAACATGATCTCCGGCCCGCGCAAGGAACACGAACTCGACGGCCCGCAGGAAGTTCATCTGGTCCTGCTCGACAACGGTCGCAGCCAGGCTTTCGCCGACAGTGAACTGCGCCAAACCCTGAACTGCATCCGCTGCGGCGCCTGCATGAACCATTGCCCGGTCTACACCCGCGTAGGCGGTCATACGTATGGCGAGGTGTACCCGGGGCCTATCGGCAAAATCATCACGCCGCACATGGTCGGCCTGGCCAAGGTTCCGGATCACCCGAGTGCGTCATCGCTGTGCGGCGCCTGCGGTGAGGTCTGCCCGGTAAAAATTCCGATTCCGGCGATCCTGCGACGCCTGCGCGAAGAAAACGTCAAAGCTCCGGACAGCCCGAATCAAGTGATGCGCGGCCAAGGCAGCAAGTATTCGCGCAAGGAACGCTTTATCTGGAACGCTTGGGCGAAGCTCAACAGTTCTCCGACGCTGTATCGGTTGTTCGGTTTCTTCGCCACGCGCCTGCGTGCCCTGACTCCGAGTAACGTCGGCCCGTGGACCCAAAACCACAGCGCGCCGAAACCCGCCGCCCGCTCACTGCACGACATGGCCCGTGAGCATCTGGCCAAACAGGGAGACCGCTGATGAGCGCCAAGCAAAATATCCTCGGCAAGCTGCGGAAAAGTCTGACTGGCACCACGCCAATTGCCGACAACTTCGACGTCGATCTGGTGACGCAGCCTTACACCTACAGCGCCGAACAACGCATCCCGCAACTGCGCAAACTGATGGAAGCGGTGCACACAGAAATTCACCTGACCTCGGGCGAAGATTGGCCGGCCCTGCTCGCGCAATTACTGCGCGACCGTCAGTTACCGAGCCTGTTGATCGCACCGACAACAGCACACGGGCAGAAAATCACACAGCATTGGGCGAACAATCCTGATCTGCCGACACTGAAATCCTACGACCGGCCGATGGAAGAGTGGAAAGCCGAACTGTTCAACGACACACCGGCCAGCCTCACCGGCACCCTCGGTGCCATCGCCGCCACCGGCAGCCTGATTCTGTGGCCAACCCGCGAAGAACCGCGTTTGATGAGCCTGGTGCCGCCGGTACATTTCGCCCTGCTCAAGGCCAGCGAAATCCGCGACAACTTCTATCAGGTGCAACAGGAATTTGAATGGGCCCAAGGCATGCCGACCAACGCGTTGCTGGTGTCCGGCCCGTCGAAAACCGCTGACATCGAGCAGGTATTGGCGTACGGCGCCCACGGCCCGAAAGACCTGGTGGTTCTGATTCTGGAGGATCAATGACGCTTCCAGCGAACTTCCTGCGTGATGCGCAGCAATTGATTCCGGCTGAACGCCGCTTCGACGATCCGTTATCGACCCTGGCCTTTGGCACCGATGCCAGTTTTTATCGACTGATTCCAAAACTGGTGATCCGCGTCGAGTCCGAAGATGAAGTCGTCGGCCTGTTGAAACTGGCTCAGCGCGACCATGTTCCGGTGACGTTCCGCGCGGCCGGCACCAGCCTTTCCGGTCAGGCGATCAGCGATTCCGTTTTGATCGTGCTTGGGGATAACTGGAACGCCCGGGAGATTCGTGGCCAAGGCATGCAAATCCGCCTGCAACCGGGTGTGATCGGCGCACAGGCCAACGCGTGGCTGGCACCGTTCGGGCGCAAGATCGGCCCGGACCCGGCTTCGATCAACGCCTGCAAGATCGGCGGCATTGTTGCCAACAACGCCAGTGGCATGTGCTGCGGCACCGCGCAAAATACTTATCACACGCTGGCCGGCATCCGTCTGGTGCTGGCCGACGGCACGCGCCTGGATACTGAAGACACTGCAAGTGTCGCGGCATTCCACGCCAGCCACGGCGAGCTGCTCGAACGCCTGGCGATATTGGGCCGCGAGACCCGCGCCAACGCCGAACTGGCTGCACGAATCCGCCACAAATACCGTCTGAAAAATACCACCGGACTGTCCCTGAATGCCTTGGTGGATTTCGATGAGCCTGTGGATATCTTGAGCCACTTGCTGGTCGGCTCCGAAGGCACCCTCGGCTTCATCAGCGCGGTGACCTATGACACAGTGATCGATCACCCGAACAAGGCGTCGGCACTGATCGTCTTCCCGGATGTGGAAACCTGCTGCAACGCCGTCACCGTGCTGAAAAGCCAACCGGTATCCGCCGTGGAGCTGCTGGATCGGCGCAGCCTGCGTTCGGTGCAGGACAAACCGGGCATGCCCGCTTTCGTACAACAGCTGTCGAACAATGCCTGCGCGTTACTCATCGAATCCCGCGCCGCGTCTTCTACTTTGTTGCAGGAACAACTGGCGCAAATTATGGCGTCGCTGAGCGCTTTCCCGGTGGAAAAGCAGGTCGACTTCACCGAAGACCCTGCCGAAAACGCCAAGCTCTGGGCCATCCGCAAGGACACCTTCCCCGCCGTCGGTGCCGTGCGCAAAACCGGCACCACGGTGATCATCGAAGACGTGACTTTCCCCGTCGAACAACTGGCCATCGGCGTGAACCGCTTGATCGAGTTGTTCGACAAACATGCCTACGACGAAGCGATCCTTTTCGGACACGCACTGGAAGGCAATCTGCACTTCGTCTTCACCCAAGGCTTCAACAACCCGGAAGAAGTCGCACGCTATCAAGCGTTCATGGACGACGTCGCGCAACTGGTCGCGGTGGAATTCGGTGGCTCGCTGAAAGCCGAACACGGCACCGGCCGCAACATGGCGCCGTTCGTGGAACTGGAATGGGGCAGCGACGCCTATCAACTGATGTGGCAACTCAAACGTCTGCTCGATCCGAACGGTATTCTCAACCCGGACGTGGTGCTCAGCGAAGATCCGCAGATCCACCTCAAACATTTGAAACCGCTGCCGGCGGCCGACGAGATTGTGGATAAGTGCATCGAGTGCGGTTTCTGCGAACCGGTCTGCCCGTCGAAAGATCTGACCCTGAGCCCGCGCCAGCGCATTGTGATCTGGCGCGATATTCAGGCGAAAAAACGTGCGGGCATCGACACCCGCGAACTGGATGAAGCCTACGAGTACCAAGGCATCGAAACCTGCGCCGCCACTGGTCTATGCGCGCAACGTTGCCCCGTAGGAATTAATACCGGCGAGCTGGTGAAAAAGCTGCGTGGCCGACACGCTACGCATCAGAAAACCGCTGACTGGATCGAAGGAAATTTCGCCAAGACCCTGCAAGGTGCGCGTTTCACCCTGCATGTGGCCAACGGCGCACGAATGATGCTCGGCGCACCGCGTCTGGCAAAACTTTCGGCGACGATTACGCGCCTGTCCAAGGGCCAGGTGCCGTTGTGGACGAATGCGATGCCGCAACCGGAGAAAGCCATTCGCTTCAGCCCGAGCGTGTCAGACGAACGCCCGCGCGTTGTCTATCTGGCGGCCTGTGTGTCGCGGGTCATGGGCCCGGCCGCGGGCGACAAAGAGCAGATGTCGCTGTACGACAAAACCCGTGGGTTACTGGAAAAGGCCGGTTACCAAGTGGTCTTCCCGGACAATCTGGACAACCTCTGCTGCGGTCAGCCCTTCGCCTCGAAAGGCTACGCCGAACAGGCGGAGCACAAGCGCCAAGAGCTGATCAGCGCACTGTTGCACGCCAGTCGCGGCGGACTCGATCCGATCTATTGCGATGCCAGTCCGTGTACGTTGCGACTGGTGCAGGACGCAGGAGAAACCCGTCTGGATCTGTACGACCCGGTGCGTTTTATCCGTACGCATCTTCTTGATCGACTGGAATTCACCCCACAAGACGCACCGATTGCCGTGCACGTGACCTGCAGCACGCAGCATCTGGGCGAAAGCCAGGCGCTGATTGATCTGGCGCGCAAGTGCAGCAAAACCGTAGTGATTCCGGAAGGGATTCATTGCTGCGGATTTGCCGGCGACAAGGGCTTCACCACACCGGAGTTGAACAGCCACTCCCTGCGCACGCTCAAGGACGCGGTGCAGCATTGCAGCGAAGGGATTTCCACCAGTCGCACGTGTGAAATCGGCCTGACGCAACACGGCGGAATCGATTATCACGGCCTGGTTTATCTGGTCGATCGAGTCACTCAGGCGAAGGCCTGCTGAAGAAAATCAGAACCCTTGCGCGAGACCACAGTCCACAGAACAGGCCTCGAACACTCGGGGCCGTTCCTTCTTTCGGTGACCGGCTCTTATGGTCAGCGAAGTCTGGATCCCTCAGCGAAAGGAGATTCACATGAAATGTTCTGTACTGCTCGGTCTGTTCGTTACTGCCTCGGTGATGGCCTCCACTTCGTTTGCCGCTGATAAGCCCACCAGCCTCTGCGAAGCCAATCTGCAGACGATCAACAACGCAAAATCGCAATATCAGACGTCGCCTGATCTGAACGCGCGCGTCTCGGCCAGTGTGCAAAAGGCCCAGGATCTCAAGTCCCAAGACAAGATCGACGATTGCCTGGCAGAAACCCAGCGCACCATTCTGGAAATCCAGAACGCCTCGGGCGACACCAAGCAGTGAACTCGGCGAGATGGCGTTTTCATACTAAATGTAAAAAAAACCGAATTCCTGCGTAGCGTGGCGGTCGATTGAACAGGCACTACACTAACGTGGCCTGTCATGACCTCGGCATCGCCGCCAGACCGTCCGGCAGCACCGAGCCCCCATCGTTCAAGGAGATACCCATGAAGCATTCTGCAATTGCTGGATTGTTCATCGCTGGTGCACTTCTGGCGTCGCCGGTGTTTGCGGCAGACAAAGACCTGTGTGCCGGGAATCTTCAAACCATTAAAGACTTCATTACCAGCCAGCCTTCCATTCCGGAGACGTCGCTGAACAACGTCAAGACCGCGCAGGAAGATGCCATGAAGGCGCAAGCTGCCGGGGATGACAAGAAATGCGTTGAGATCAGCAACGGCATGATCACGAAAATGCAGATCCGCAATCCAACGCGTAACTGACACACCCGGAAGCCAACCTTCGGGTTGGCCTTCCACCACCGTTTGACGTACACTGCGCAGGCTTGTTGCTCACCAAGATGTACTGAGCAATGAGTTCGGGGCCGTTTAGGATTCGACGCCGGTTGCGAAACTTTAGGTGCATGCCGACTTGGTAACAGAAGTCGTAAATCCACTGTTGCAACTACTTATAGTTGCCAATGACGACCAATACGGTGTTGCTCTCGCTGCTTAATTGCAGCTGACAATGCTCCTGGTACCTTCGGGTCCAGCAATCATCAGGGGATGTCTGTAAACCCAAAATGATTGTCATATAGAACAGAATCGCCGTGCAGTACGTTGTGGACGAAGCGGCTAAAACTTACACAACTCGCCCAAAGCACCCTGCCCTTCGGGTCGCTGAGGGTTAACTTAATAGAAACGGCTACGCATGTAGTACCGACAGCGGAGTACTGGCGGACGGGGGTTCAAATCCCCCCGGCTCCACCAAATAGCTGTTTAGACCTGTCTCAGACAGTCTATGAAACGCCTCAAGAAGCCCGCCTAGTGCGGGCTTTCTTGTTTCTGACTGTATCTCCTCATCTACCCCTACACGAACTGCCCGTGTATCCTGCCGTGTATCTTCTGCAATAATTGAAACTAGGGGGTACAAAGAGTGAAGCGCAGCGAAATCAAGCGCCGCCCACTGGCCGACACGGTGCTGTCGACCCTTGAGCCAGAGGTAAAGGAATACCGTGAACATGACGGGGACAGCTTGTACCTGCGCGTGCGCCCGGACGGGAACAAGTCATGGCAGCTGCGCTACAAAAAAGCTGACGGCAAATGGTCGTGGCTGGGTTTGGGCAGCTATCCCACAGTCAGCGGCGCCATGGCTCGCAAGAAAGCGGCAGAGTTGCGAGCAGACGCAGCGCAAGGCAGCAATCCACTGGCGACCAAGCGCGCCAGAAAAGCGGCTGAAGACGAAGCCGCCGGCCACACGTTCGAGTCACTTGCTCGTGAGTGGTACGCGGCCAAGCGCAAGAGCTGGACTGACGGCACCGCGGTACGAACCATAGGCGCTCTGGAGCTTCATGTTTTCCCCGTCTTTGGCAAAAGGATCTATCGCGAGATCCTGCCAATGGAATGGATGGAGTTTCTGCGGGCGATGGAGCAGAAAGGAATCATTGAGCAGACCAGTCGTGTCCGCGGTATGTGCCGCGAGATTTACGACCTGGCGCGGGTCACCGGTCGCGCAACACACAACCCACTGGAGGGGCTGCACAAATTCCTCCAGACCAAGGCCGCCGAGAACTATGCCCATGTATCCCCGGAAGAGTTACCACCTCTCCTACGGGCGATCCGAGCGTACCCAAGCGCAACCGATATCCGCATAGGTCTTCACCTCCTATCCATGCTCGCTTGTCGCCCTTCAGAATTGCGCGAAGCACGCTGGTCCGAATTCGACCTGGATAAAGCCCTGTGGTCGATCCCGGCCGAGCGCATGAAGCGCCGCCGAGAACACTTGGTGCCACTGCCAACTCAGGCAGTCGAGTTGTTGCGCAATTTGCAAGCGCTCACCGGTGCCTACCCGATGCTGTTCCCAGGCCGAAGCGATACAACCAAAGCCCGTTCCAATACGGTATTCCTGATGGCACTGCGTCGTCTCGGGTATGAAGGCCGCCAGACTGGGCACGGTTTCCGCCATATCGCCTCGACGATTCTCAACGAGCACGGGTTTGACGAAAACCATATCGAAGCCCAGCTCTCTCACGTCAAAGAGGGCATTGCCGGTGTTTACAACAAAGCGATCTACCTACCTCAGCGTACAACCATGATGCAGTGGTATGCAGATCACTTGGACAAGCTGACCAATGGGAATGTTGTCGCGATCAAGAGGGCCTGATTCGGGCCTTCCATTGTTCTCATAGACAGATATAGACTGAGCGCCATTACTGTTCAGATAGCCAGTACTAGCCGTTAGCAGCGCTTACTTTTTTCAAGCCAAAGCATGCAGTCCGCACGTGGCGACCAGCTATCTATAACTAAAAGGAACGCCAGGGGGGCGGAATGACAAAAAAATCCAGCTATGTCTCTCTGGAGACTTCGTGCTCGTTGCTGAAGACAACGAATCCAGCCTTGCTTGGCGCTATAGCTGATCAACTCAGCTCTATAGTTGAGCCAGAGTCTGAATTCAATCCTGAAACCATCTACGTGAATGGCAGTTCTGATCCTGACGGTCGCCCTCCAATCACCTACCTAGACATCTCAAGATATTTCAGGAAAGCCACTGGGAAATTTGTGCCAGTGCTTTTCGAAACTCCATTTGAGATCGTCGAATCGCACACAGTGATGATTAGTCGTGAGTGGCTCAGAGATAAAGTAGAAGCGGCTAAAGAAAGACTCGGACAAATCCAACCAGCCCAAGTCGAAACCGTCCACAGCTCTCAAATTCTTAAGATGGCCAATGCGAGCTTCATCAGCATTTATGAAGATCAGCCCCCAGCCCTTGACTCTGACGGCTACAGAGATCTTCAAAGAAAGCTAGTCATCCAAAATGATCAAAGAAAGGCTCAGGAAGCGGCTAGCAAGGACGCCATAGCTCGACTTCATGCTGAAAGTCGCTTAGCCGTAGTAGAGGCATTACTCGCTGAAGCTAGAGCCAAGGAGAAAACGCTGTCTGATGAAAATCGGAACTTCTATAACGAGCTGACTGCAAAAGATCGAAAAATACAGGACCGGGATTTAGAGATACTAAGCCTCACGGAGAGAATGACGACCTTTGCGGCCTGTTTTAACCCCTACTCACCGCTACACCCTGCTGGCTTGAATGAAGCCTTTGAGTGCTGGACCGAGCTTACACAGAGTGGCACCTACAACCCGTCGGGACCTGGAGGGCGCGGCGCACTCAGTCTGGTCTTGGACTGGCTCAAAGAGCGCGGTGATTTGGAAGTGGGGACGTTAAGGAATCCAAGCGCGAAGGCCAAACGCCTCTCGGTAATTATTGGCTGGCGCGGGACCGGAAGCGGGGCTATCAGATCAAGATAATAGGTCACCCATTTCAAGCCCGTGTATTCATTGGCTATCAGGTTTTAATTGTGGATAAGAAATACAAAATAGGTGACCTATTACCAATAATGGGTGACCTATTCGTTGGATAACGTGCACATTCATTCTGTATCCCGTCATCTATACAAAGGGGGATACACAATATGCACACCACGCTATCAAAGACTCAGCCCGCCGCTGCGATCACTCACCAATTCGACCCGGCCACGGTCATCATCCGTATCAGTGAACTGTCGGTGATCACCGGATACGCCCGTCCGACGATCTACAAACGCCTTAAAGACGATCCAACCTTCCCTCGCCCCGTACCACTGAGCGATAGCAAATCGCGTGGGGCCCCTGTGGGCTGGGTTTTGGCCGAAGCCCAAGCATGGGTGCGCCAACGCATCGCCCTGCGTAGTGAGGCCGCATAAATGAAAGACAAAAAAATGGCCGACCAACAGGCCAGCCACGAAAATACTCGCGTCGAGAATACCAGTAACCACGCCCAACTAGTACGCCTTGTTCCGCATCTTCGTAAGGGGCCTGCTGACACCTTCACCATCATGCGCGAGCTGAACATCTGCCGTCCTGGTGCCCGTATCTGCGACTTGCGTAATGCCGGCTACAAGATCATCACTAACCGCATCACCATGACGGATGAATGGGGGCGCATTCACCGCGGCGTTGCCGTTTACACACTGATCGCTGAACCAAGTGCGAAGGTGGCAGCATGACAGCCCGCATAATTCCATTCGACTACCAAGGCCACACAGTCACATTCAACGCCGAAGGCTGGCTTCACGCGACAGTGATCGCTGAACGCTTCGGCAAGCGCCTGGATCATTGGCTCGATAACGCTGAGACACTCGAGTACATCCGTGCGCTGGATGAGATTCAGCATCCCGGCTCGGGGCCGTCCGCTATCGTGAATACCCGGAAATCCGGGTATTTGAAATCTCGCCGCGGTAACGCCGGCGGCACTTGGCTCCACCCCAAGCTGGCAGTGGCGTTCGCCCGCTGGTGTGATGCCAAGTTCTCTGTCTGGTGTGACATGCAGATCGAGGCGCTGATACACGGCGACCAGGCGAATTGGCAACAAGCACGCCAGCAGTCGGCTATTGGCTATCGCGGCCTGTGTGAAGCGCTGGCGATCGCCCACGAGGAGAGCGGCAAGACTCCCCAGCGGCACCACTTCATCAATGAAGCCAAGCTAATCAACCAGGCAATCACCGGACAATTCGCCGGCCGCAATCGCGATCAACTCAGCGCGCATGAGCTGGTGCTGGTCACTCTGATTGAGATCCGCGACGTGCTGCTGATCGGCCAGGGCAAAGACTTCGCGGCCCGCAAAGCATCCCTATTGCGCTATGTCCAAAGCCTTACCTCCAAGCACCTTCGGAGTGATGCCGCATGAACGCCTTGCTCATTATCGGGGATGAACAGTCGATAACTTTTCTTGCCAGCAGTCGCGCCCGTCGGTATGGTTTATCTGTCGCTGCAAATTCAGCGACCGGGCGTAGGAACCCGAGAAGCAAAAGGCGCAACAGCGCCCAGATCACTTCTGCAGGCGTTTTTTTTCGCTTGCAGTTCCGTGTTATGGCGGCTGTGTGCGGGCAGGCTTCGGCCTGGCCGGGCTCCTTTTGCCCCGGTATTCCTACCCCGCGCACAGCTGCCACCCAATCCCGTAGGAAGGATCGTGGCAGCTCCTCGTTAGCAGAAGGAGCTTTACAGATGCCGGCCCTCATTCCGTCCGCAATTCGCGCCCTTGCTCACCGCCGTATGGCCCTGAGTGCTCTCCGCGCAAACTCGTCCCTCTCCGTTCGCCTCGCTCGCTACAACGCTCACATGACCATAGTCCGCACATTGGAAACCTCAGGGGGCGTGCAATGAGCCAGCCAATCGCTCGCCTCGCCGACGAAGCCCTTGAGCTGCTGCGCGCCACACACGAACGCATCAGCAATATGCGGGTGTTGTTCAACGCGATCACAAAGGACCTGAAGCACGGCAAGTCGCACGATATCGAAGAGCTGGCCAGCCTTGGCAGCTTCCTCGGGTACGACTGGGCGAACTATGTCGACAGCGAAGTCGAACAGATACAGAAGGCGCTGGATGCCGCGGAGATGGCCAAATGAGCGCCTCTATCCGATCACGGGAGCACCTGAGCTTCACGAAGCGCGATCCCGAAGGACGACTGATCAACTGGCCTCGGAACAATCCCGGCGTAGCGGTCGACTGGCAGAAAGGTATCCAGTTCTTCGAAGGCGAAGTATTCGAGCTGGCCACCCACGATGAAACCGAAGCGTTCAACGCTATTCAGTTTGCGATTGCCGGAATGGGCGGGCGCACCACCAATCTTGAAATCGGATTTATAGATCGCGTGGCACGTGCTGCGGTACTTGGTTTGCGCGTGATTCGCGGCGGCGCAGCGCGGTTCGAGCCGAAAGACTTCGAAGAGATTTAAAACATGAAAATTCAAAATGGCGCATCAGCGTCGACGGGATCGGCTTGCCTGAAGAAAGCCACCGAACTGTTTTACGTCACTCACCCGAAGGTGCCCAAGGCACTGCTGGGGCCATTTTTGACCGAGGCCGACGCAGAGTGCGGGCGCGTAGTTATGCGTAATGCTGATGCTCAGGTGACGGCCTGTCTGGTTGACGCAATCGCCGACATCACCCGCTGGCACGGTGTGAACAACGGCCAAGTTTGCCGGGCCTTTGCTGGCGCTGATCGCCGGGAGGTCAGCCATGGGTGATGTGACCCCAATCAAGCGCAAAGGGAGTGGCGGCCCACCCGCTGCTGGCGCTCATATCGACAGCGCCAGCTATGTGCTGCTGGTGGAAACGCTGGTCGGCTTTCTGGAACTGCGAATCTCGGAAGGCGACCAGGGCCGCCACTGCGATGAGCTGGAGCGCCTGACGCAGAAATTGGAGAACTTGGCCAAGCGGTTTACACCGCCGAAGGGGGCCGCATGACTGACGCAGCGATTCTTTTCCGTGATGCGCTTCAGGCTGTCTATGGCCAGCTCGACTGGCTTCCCGCAGCCGACGGCACTATCCACCGGTTCCGTGTACCGGAGGACAAGCCCGGCTCACTCAACGGCTGGTACGTGCTGTATCTGGATGGCATCGCGTCCGGAGCGTTCGGCAGTTGGAAGGCCGGAGGCGCCAGTACCTGGTGTAGTCGCGAACCGATGGACGCTCGCGAAGCGGCCCAGATCCGCGAACGTGTTGAGCTGGCCAGGCGCCAGCGAGAGGCCGACCAGCGCCAGCGCCATGAGCGAGCGGCGGCGAAGGCCAATCACTGGTGGCGCAACGCGCGCCGCGCATCACCAGACCATTCGTATCTGGTGGCGAAGGGCGTTCGCTCCTACGGCTTGCGCCAGCGTGGGGCTGAACTACTCGTTCCGCTGTACCTGGACGGTCAGTTGGTCAACCTGCAACGAATTGCTCCGGACGGCGAAAAGCGCTTCCTGTTCGGCGGCCGGATCAAGGGCACCTATTCGCCGCTGGGCATCATCGAGCCAGATTCTGTGCTTTGCATCTGCGAAGGATGGGCGACGGCCGCCAGCCTCCACCAGCACGGCGGCTATGTCGTTGCCGCTGCTATGAACGCGGGTAACTTGCTCCCGGCGGCGACGGCCCTTCGCGCTCGCTACCCGGACCAGCCAATCGTAATCGCCGGCGACGACGACCGGCTCACCGATGGCAACCCGGGGCGCGCAGCGGCAAACGCAGCGGCGGCAGCCGTGGGTGGCCAAGTGGCTTTCCCTGAGTGGCCGGAAGGCGCCCCCGATGACCTCACCGACTTCAACGACCTCGCCAACTGGAAGCTCGCCCATGTCCAAGCCTGACACCAACGTGATCAACCTTCGGCCGGACGCCGCGACCATTGCGCCAGATCGCCCCTGCTGGGCGGTGTATGAACATTGGGTGATCAACGAGAAGGGCCGCAAGCTTCGCCCCGGCGTTTACTGGCACAGTTTCAAACGCACCGCCGCCGATCAAGATGACGCCGAGGGCGATACCGCCGACCGGCCTATCACGGATGAATGGATCTCCAGCCCCGTCACGGTCGTGGCCCGCACCACCAATAGCGACGACGGCAGCGAGGGCCGGTTGCTGCGTCTAGTCACTGAGGGCGGAATTAAGGAATGGATCATCGCCATGGAGGTGTTCGGCGGCAGCGGCGAGGACGCCCGGCGAGCCTTGTTCGGGATGGGCGTCATTATCGCCCTCAAGAAACGCGGCACGTTCATGGAGTACCTGCTCGACCAGCATCCTGCAGAAGTGTTCGCCACCACCAGCCGGCCGGGTTGGCATGAATCGGGCGCGTTCGTGCTGCCCGGGAGGACGATCGGCAGCGACAAAGTGAGATACCAGGCCAGCAATAAGGCGCAGGTTCTTTTCAGCCGCCGCGGTGAGCTGGCGCAATGGCAAACGGAAGTGGCCGCAAAGTGCGCCGGCAACCCTGTGCTGACACTGGCGATTGGCTGCTCGTTGGCCGGCCCGCTGCTGAGTCTGGTCGGCGTGCTGGGTGGTGGCGTTCACCTAGTGGGCGACAGCTCGAGCGGCAAGTCCTTGGCGCAGTTGATCGGCTCGTCGGTGTGGGGTGACCCTGGCGTGTTCGCCGCCAGTTGGGACATGACCAAAGGCGGCCTTGAGATCGAAGCATCCAGTCGTAACGACACAATCCTGCCCTTGGACGAGATCAAGCGCGCCGACCCGAAGCGGGTACAGGAAATGGCCTACTCCCTCGCCAACGGTCAGGGAAAAGGCACCATGACGCGAGAGCGTGAAGGCCGTGCGAAACTGAGCTGGCGGCTTCTCACCCTCTCCAGCGGCGAGCGATCGCTGTCCGAGCACGCTGCCATATCCGGTAACGCTGCCCATGCCGGCGCCGAACTCCGCATGGTCGACGTGAACGCCGGCACCCGCACCCATCGCGCCTTTGATGAATTGCATGGGCTTGAGGGCGCGGACTTCCACCGCCAGCTCACCGTCGCGGTAGGCGCCCACCATGGCCACCTTGGGCCAGCGTTCGTGGAGCGTCTTGTCGCAGCCGATGACAAGCCCGGCCTGCTCAGTGACTTTGACGGCATCCGCGCCCAGTTCGTAGAGGACAACGCGCAGGCCGGCCGTGTCGCTGACCGGTTCGCCGTGATCGCGCTGGCTGGCGAGATGGCCATCGCCTATGGACTGCTCCCGTGGGAGCCCGGTACCGCCCTCGCCGACTGCCGCCTGCTCTACGGCGAATGGCTTTCCCGTGTCGGCGGAGGGAATGCCGAAGACCGTCAGATCCTGGCCGGCATCATCGACTTTATCGAAAAGCACGGCAGCAGCCGATTCTCCGACGTGGACGCCCCAGAGGCGGACGCCAAGGTTTTCAACCGCGCCGGGTACTGGGAGGTGGTCGCCAACAAGCGACTGTTCCTGTTCAACAAGTCCGCGCTCATCGAAGCCGCCCACGGGTTCGGCCTCACCCGCGTCATCAAGGCGCTGGAGGTTGGCGGGGCCTTGGCCAAGCGCGACACCGATCGGGATAGCCGAAAGACCAAAAAGTACCGCATCCCCGCCGGCGGATCTGCTCGGTTGTACGTCATCGACCCGGAAGCCTTGGATAGCGAAGGTGGTGGCGCATGACCTCCACCAACATCAGCAACGAATGCCCGACTTCACAGGAACCTACAAACGTGGGGAACAGGGGGAACGGGGGAACAGCCGGTAAAGACGCGGCCTTTAGCCGTTCCCCCTTATTTGGTGTTTGGGGAACAGGGGGAACACAAACATGTTTTTGAATATAAGCGAACAGCGCTTTCCTGACGTTTGGTTATCACTGTTCCCCCCAAAAAAACGTGGGGTACAGAATCCCCCTCTGAAAGCCCCGGAATCATTGGGCGTTCCCACTGTTCCCCCGTTCCCCCGTTTTTTTTTCACAGACACATTTGGGCAATGGTGCAAATCGGGCGAGCTGAAGCCGTGAGCCTCCTTTCCAGCCTGCTCGATCACATGCCGCCGACCATCGCGAATACCTCCACAGAGAACCCGCGACGCCCTACGCCTCGTCCGTCGCTGGCGCTGATCACCCATGCAGAGCGTCGCCCCCAGTTCGTGACTGAGCCTCACGCAAGCGCCGCCACAGCCACGCCTGAGTGGCGGCGGGCGCGCGACGCATACCTCAACCACATCATGGCCTGCCGATCGTGCTACGCGCCCACCAATCGCTATTGCGGCGCTGGTGCCGAGCTGCGCGCTTATTACGACCGCACGCCCATGGAGACACAGTCATGAAGACCAATCTCGTCATCGCCCTGCTGGAAATCGCGCAGAAGCCAAGCGCCAGCAAGAGCACAAGCTTGATCACTACCCGCCGGCTCTGTCGCATCCTCGGCCAGGGAGCAGACGATATCCGAACCGAGCGCCGAGCCATACGGCGGGAGGCCAGCAAGCTGCGCCACTACCTGCCCTTCACCGCCAACAAGATCTACGAGATTCAGCAGAAGTCTTCGGACCATCGGAGCGCTGAATGGGATGACGTGCGCAAGGTGCTGGGCGCGTTCGGCCGATCGCTGATGCTGGACACCGAAGGGCTGATGGATGGTCTCGGATTCGACCGGGTGTGCGATCTGCTGGCAGTGAACACCGTGGAGCGTGAGGCGGCGAGGAAAGACGGCGTGGACGGTTTGGCGGAGCTGGTGTTCGCCTGTTCCCTTGAAGACAGCGCCGCACGCCGAGGACAGGAATGGAACGACGCGCCTTTGTTCAACGCCTGCCAGATCGCGACCGCCAACTTCATCAGGGACTGCCCAGAGCATTTGCGGCCAGACCCTTTCGCGCCTGGCGCACCGTTTGGCCCAAAGCTTCCGCCCACCCTGAGCATTGTCGGCAAGTAGGTAACCCAATACGCGACACGTTTTGCGAATCACGAAAACGTGTCGCGACACGGAGCAACACAACCGGGCATCCGCCCATCAATGGCGCAACGGTGCCGAAGGAGGCAATACATGTCACACCACATACGCTTCGCCGAAGCGTGCAAGGACGCAGATTTCACGACTGACCCCGGCACGATCGGCGGGTACATCGTCTGGACGGTAGAGCACGTGCGAGACGGCCAACGGGTGGAGATTGAGGGACCTTTCTTCACCGAGGAGGAGGCCAGGATCTCCGCCGAACTGATGCGCATCGAATACCGGGGAGCCCGGGCGTACAAATCGACTCACTGTTCGGCCTGGAATCCAGACGTGAAACGCGAGATCGCAATTCGAAACGACGCAATGGCCGCACGCATGATCCTTGCCGGCCAGCTCGGCATGGAAATCCCCGAACATAGCGCCCATGGCGCACAGGAGTAAGAAATGGCAATGGCAACTAATTTTGGTAATAAGACGCTGATCCTACTTGGAGGTAGCGCTGGAAAACTATTTGGTCGGGAACACCTGTACGAGCTCTCCACGGGCGACGTTCGCGAAGCGGTGAAGGCCGTCGACGTCAATCACCCGGGCTTTGTGAAATACCTGGCTGACGCCAAAAGCAAAGGTCTGGAGTTTGCGGTTTTCCGCAATCGGAAAAACATCGGCGAGCGAGATTTGAAACTAGGCGGGGCGCAGGAGATTCGTATCGTTCCAGTAATCGCAGGCAGTAAACGGGCGGGCCTGCTCCAGACGATACTGGGTGTAGCACTCATTGTTCTCAGTCCATTTACGAACGGCGCGACGTTGGCACCAGGCATTGCGCTCGCGGCTGGGGGAGTGATTCAAATGCTCAGTCCACAGGCTACTGGTTTGAAACAAAGCGCATCCCCAGAAAACGCCCCTTCGTACGCGTTTGGCTCGGCCAAGAACACCACAGCTAGCGGCAACCCCGTGCCAATTTGCATAGGCGAGCGCCGTTGGGGAGGCATTATCATTTCAGCATCGATCCATGCAGAAGACAAAACATAAGCCTTCCTAATGTACAGTCACAGCTCACATCGGAGGACGAAGTACATGCACAGGACGTTTCTCACATTAACCGCTGCCATTGTGCTGGCCGGCTGCTCAAGTACACCCGTAAACCAGGTTTCGGCTAAGAAGGTGCCCGCATCACGGATATTCGCATTTCAGGCTGACGTGTCTGGCGGTGCGAAGCTGGTAGTGAGTCGAGATAAGGGGTTTTGGGCATCAGGCGGTTGCTATGCGACGGTGCTGGTCGACGGCAGGAAAGCGGCTCGAATCGACACGGGCGAAACGGTGAGTTTCAAACTCAAGCCGGGTCGTCACATAATCGGCATAGCAGGTGATGACGACGGCAACGGTGTATGCGCTCTACAGATCGGCCAACCAGTGAAGGAAACTTCAGCCGACCTGAGCGTGGGGGAAGTGCAGAAGTTCAGAGTGTCCGGTACCCAAAACGGAACGGATATTCGTCCTAGCTCACTTTGAAAAAATGGAGCGACTCACGGCCGTATGAATAATCCGCCATCCAACGCTCATGATCGAACTGCGCGGAACTCACCAGGCTGTCCCTAAAGCCCGGTGGCCTGTTAACCAATTTAAGCAAACACCTCGGAGAGTGGCAGTGCGTGACATTCAACCGTCACTGTTGCCACCCTACGACGGGAAATATGCTCTCAAAAAATTGAACACACGTTCCGATCGGGGATGATTTCCCCGGCAGTTTGATTCTGCGCACAAACTGCAACATCCACTCCGAATGGAAGCGGCAGATGTACGATCTCGCCGTAGGCGACATTGATGGTCTTCGAGATCACATGGTTGGCTTGCAATGCCTGGACATCAGAAGGTATCTCCAACTTGAACCGCTGACCGTTGGAGTCAACTGAGTAGCTACGACCCACCCGGTAATTCAGGTTGATTGACACTGTTGCGCCGGTTGCGCTCGCCGAGATGATTTCAGCGTTCCCATCAACGATACCAATACCCAACAAGCAGCTTGTATGAGATTGGTTGCAACTGCGCACATCCATGGGTGGATAGCTGAGCTTGGAGGCCACTCCCTCACGCACATCTAAACGTCCTCCTACACCATGCGCGTGCTCACCGAACAGATCCGGCCCGTACGCGGAAACGGTGACAACTGCCGCATCCCTCGCGACAGGCTTCCCCCCAGCACAGCCAGCAATCAGTGCGAATGCAAAAAACGCAGCGAATCGAAAACCAATCTGCATGTAGCGAAATCCTTAAAATTGAAAGGTTGCGCCTCCCTGAATGTTCGGCGCCAAGAGGTAACATATCGAGTCAGCGGGGAGAATGCATTCCAACTGCGCGCAGTTTGTGAGGGCTGGAAATCCGACGCGTAGCTGAGATGGTCGCCGCCATTTTCTATGAGCTCAAGCCGTTCGGTCGGTGGTGACCATTTACGGTGACCACCATTGGTGACCGCGCTCCCCTGGTCACTGACGCATCAAATCCCCTTTGCCGAAACAATCCATGAAAGCTAAGGGCAAGTCCCGACTACACTGCGACACATTCGCTAAGCATACGAAGGTGTCTATGTATATTTACGAGCTCGTGGTTCCCGGCACCTGGTTGGATTACGAGGATCGGGACTGGTCCTGGAGCGTCGAAGGGTTGCTACGCAATCTCCAGTCGCAGTTTTTTGAAGCAAATTTAGCGCTCAACCTATTTTCGAGTTCGCAACAGGGCCGACTCTTTCCCACCATGAATCGAGAGAAATGGGAACGCGACACCCAGCGTCGTAGCGAAATTCAACGAGTCGTTGAGATGGAAATGGGAGGCATGAACTCTCATGAAAACTGGGAAGAAGTACGATTTGAAACCGATGTTCGTTTTAAGCGGGAGCAGTGGGCCGGGGGGGCAATGCCCAGAGAGTTCGAGCACAACAGTTCATTCCTTTACGCACGAGCCTTTTTGTATGCGCTCGACGGCTTCGATAAATTTTTGGGGGTTTTGTCAAAGACCGAAAATGCTCCTGAGGCAATAGCAGAGATACATGGAAAAATGACGACGGCGTTTCCAGCGCTGCGCGAGGTTCGAAACTCTGCACACCACATTGAGGATCGAACACGCTTTCTAGGCAAATACGGTAAGCCCCTAGACCTAAAGCCCGTCGATAATGAGGCGATCAAGGCCCCAGGAGGTGCGCTAGTTCTAAATAACCTGAATGGATCAAAGTACGGTTCGACCATGGCTGACGGTCATTTCGGCGAAGTTGATGTGTCACCAGAGTCTCTGACCGCCCTTCAAGGGTTACTTTCGGAAGTACTCAGTGCATACAAATGGAAAGGCCCGAAGCAGCATTTGCCGAGCGCATAACATCCTGCGCCACCGAGTATCCATTCTGGTATCCACCGATTGCGAGGGCGCGCAGCATCACCCAGGGGCCTCGTCGAGACACGCATCCAGTCAGTGACCATTCACAGTGACCACCAGCAGTGACCACTTCGCCTGCGTACCTCCTCCTGCTTCTACGTCAGCGGTTATTCCTTGAGCAAAGACAATAAGCGGCACCGCCGGACAGCATGTTCGGCTGCTATATTGCGAGCCGCCCCAGCCCTCCTCATACAAGGAATGTGAAAGTGAAGCTCGCTCCTGCCCTACTCCTCGCCCTGTTAACGTCTGGCTGCGCGACCGGCCCCGCCGTCGAATGGGTGACCGTCCGAAATATAGACCAATTCACCGACAAATCGAGTTGCGCCGTGACCGTAGGTGCCTATTACACAAAGCACGGGGTATACACGGTCCGCAATCAATACTACCCATACATCGAGGTAGCTAACGGTGATCTGCGGGTGGGTGTGAAAAGCGGAGGACGATTCTCTATCCCCGTCGGGGATGTCCAACTGAGGATTGATCAGAATAAGGCGTGGACCATCAGCACCAGCGAAACACCGCTGGATTACGTGCCGGAGGGTCAGCTTAAGGCAATGCAAACCTTAACCAATGATCCTCAGCAGCAACAAATCGTCGGGAATGCTTACAAAACAGCCATGGAGGCAACTGCGCGATCAATGTCTCCGTTTACCGCAGCAACGGGTGAAAAAGCACGTTCAATTCTCAGTGAGATGCGCGCTGGAAAAACAGTGATCTATCGCACCGTTGGCTTAAACCAAGCCGCCTCCACGACCGGGGAATACACTCTCGATAAGTCTCTTGAGACAGCTCTTGATCAGTGCGGCATTAAGTAGCTTTCACGCACAGCTTCACGCACGATCGTCACGCACCCAAAGGCCCGCGAAATCCTTGTGGGAGCGAGATTCCCAACACTGGCACGCAGCCCGATACGCACGGTCAGTGCGCACCCTGGCCCTGCCGATCGTCGGCCCCCACGATGGAGGATGCCGAGCAAAGCTAAATTCAAGTGAGACTCAGCTTTTTGATGCTGACTGACGCTTCATGAAGCCGAGCTGAAACGAGTGCCAGATAATTGTTAAATCTGGCCCTGTCGCTGGGAGAGACGTTGGCGATTACTGTTTCGTCCACAACTCCCGCGCCTCGTAGAGTGGCTTGTAAATTTGCAATCCAGTTACTCATGAAGCCGTCATAAAGGCTCGGTACCGCATCGAACACCGATTTGATCGCTCCAGCGATAGCAGCGTCGTTGAGACTATTGACCACTTGGTGAGCAAAGGTATTTCTTGCTTCACGCAGACTATGCAGAAGCGTCAGCATTTCCAACGAAATCAAACCCAGGGAGAAAGCTAGGTCTATTTTCGCGGCATATTGGAATTTCAGCCTTCCCTTGCGAGCGCGAGGGAGGCCAATGAGTCGCGCCTTGATCATCTCATCCAAAATGCCGTCTGTTATTACTCCGCTCAGCAGAACCGCACCTCGATCATTCTCTTCAGAAAGCAACTCAAAGGTTTTTTTGTAGACTTCACCAACATTAGCGCCCGCGAACATGTGTACCTTCCTTGAGATCATGACTTAACAAATGGCTGCCAGAGGCGGCTAAGCCTGCGAGCCGCCAGCACTATGGCACGCGTTGTCAGTTCGCAGCGATGGTTCGCACCTGGTTCGCAACCACCATTGCGCGCGAACCGCCCGCGCTAACGTTCACAACCAAGCCGTAAAACTCAAAGCAGCGCACACGCCCCTGTGACCACCAGTTATGGCGGGAAACGGAGCTTTCCCACGAGATTCACTCCATAAGCAGTGAGTTTGACTGGAAAGACTCAACTGAAGAGAAAATTGTTCTGCGAGTCGTCTTGGGCGCCATCTCCCAATGGGAAACACCCCATGGAAGAGTGACGTTTTGCATATTCAGCTACATTGATTCGCATCATCCGGAGGGATACGGGTATGCCGTCAATGGAAGTAGCGCTCGTGGGCGGAGAGCGCGCTGCGCCGGCGCCAGGCCTCAAAGGCGAGTGTCAACTGTGCGGAAAGCCCGCGCTGGCAAAATGCGGTCCAATCATCCGCTGGCACTGGGCGCACGCTGGCCGGCGGCACTGTGACCAGTGGATGGAGAACGAAGGCCCATGGCATCGCACTTGGAAAGCACTATTTCCATTCGACTGGCAGGAGGTCGTCGCCTTCGACCAGATCGGCGAGAAGCACATCGCAGACATCAAGCGACCTGACGGCACGGTGATTGAGTTTCAGAACTCGCCAATGAGCATTGATGAAATGGAAAGTAGGGAGGCCTTTTACGGCGAGCGGATGGTTTGGATCGTAAATGCTGAGAGATTTCGCAGCCAAATAACAATCCACGAAGCTCTCCCAAATCCCGAGGCGGAGTTCGTCACGGACCTGATGTTCGTCCAACCCATTCCAGGTCCTAAAACGAATAACGTGATCATCCGGGGGGACGGACGAAGCCTGATGTTTTTCCGCAGATCCGACATTATGCCCGACGGCTCACCGACCTATGAGCTTCACTCCGGCTCGAGCTTGGGCGACATGGTGGTGAAAAATTATGTAGGCCATCATCTCTGTATTTGGCTCAAGCCACGCGAAGTCTGGAAAAGGGCAAAACGGCTAGTGATATTCGACTTCGGATGCGAAATCATGTGGGCCGCGTGCCATTACGGTGTCGATAGACTGTTTTGCCTTCGGCGGATATCGAAAAGCGCATTGGTCCAGTCGCTTCTGGACGGTAAGGAGCCATTGCTCTCGGCAAAGGTCGCGCTCCCAATTCCGTATACGGACTGGGTGGAGCCGGCGCCTCTTTGACCACGCTTTGACGGAATTTAAGACAGGCATGAGACGGAACCCGCGCAGATTGGCCGTCCCAGGCTTATCTCACGAGGGAGCCGTCAAACAAGACGCCAGAGATGTCTCAATCGCGTGAGAGCATCAGTGCTCGCTGTTCGAATCACTCGTTATTGTGATAAACATTGGTCGCGCCCTACTCGTCGAAAGGATCGACTGCCTTAGGAAAAGTAGGCAACATGCGGACGGACACTGCGGCCTCGCTGGAAATGTGGGGAAGGCTGAGCAAAGAGAAGGTTATGAACGAAAAACCAACGCCAATTATCAAAAAGCTCACCATTAAAGGCTTCAAGTCGATATGGCAGGACAGCTTAGATTTGGGCCAAATGAATGTATTCATAGGCACAAACGGCGCTGGTAAAAGCAACCTTTTGGAAGCAATCGCAATGATTTCCTGCTCTCTAGAGGGAGGAATTGACTACGAGCGCTTGCAGAGAAAGGGTGCCAGGCTATCAAGCTCTGCTGTTTTTAGAAGTGCATTCAAGAACAAAAACAGAACAAGCGCCTTTAAGCTTATAGCTGACTTCGGAGAAGTCAGCTACTCGCTAGATATGAACGCTGAAGACGGATTTCGATACCTTGCCGAATCAATAAAAACTAGCGAAGGCACGATTGTAGGAGGTCGATCAAACAACGGCGCAACCCTACACGGCCTGTCATTAAAATCAAAGCTTGACAGTACTAAAGGTATATTCCCGATACTTCAAGCCTATCAAGCGGTCAACAATGACAGTGAAGGCCTTATAGAGCCTTTAACTGCTCTTGTGGAATATGCAATCTTTGCTCCCACCACTCCAATCCTTCGCGGCGTGGAGCAAGACTCAAGTGCTAAAGAGCCGCTAGGGCTATATGGGGGAAGATTAGCAAACGCACTTAACGAGGTAATGATCGAGCACCACAAAAAAGCAACAAGCGATTTGCCTCGCTTCTTTAAACTAATGAACTGGATACAAAGTTTCGTAACCACAACCGAAACAGATCCAGAGCTTTTATCTGGACAAATATCTCTCACCGGCCGAAAAATAAAATTCAGCGATAAGTTTATGAAGGCAAACTTCAATAATCTTTACGCGTATGACGTGAGTGAAGGCACGCTTTATGTAATGTTCTTGCTTGTACTTTTGACACATGATGACTCACCGGATTTTTTTGCATTAGATAATATTGACACCGCTTTAAATCCTGGACTAGTACGCGAGTTAATTCACCAAGTTGCTTTGATCCTCTCTCAAAAACCGCACAAGCAGATCTTCCTTACCACGCACAACCCTAGCACCTTAGATGCCGTCGATTTATTTAACGAAGCCCATAGATTGTTTGTTGTTGAACGTGATAAGGATGGACATACAAAAAGTAGAAGAATCCAGCCTCCCGAGGGTATGACAAGAGAGGAGTGGGAAGAAAAATATTACGGAATGAAACTCTCGGAAATTTGGCTTTCAGGGGCGATAGGCGGCCTACCAAAAGGATTTTGATATGGGTAAATATCTATTGGTTGCCGAGGGGCCGACCGATCATGTTGTGATTAATGAGTTAGCGGACAAACTTTCTGCGGAGCATAATAAAAAAATAGAGATCGTAGAACTTGCACCACGCGCAGATGCCACTAGTGGTAATTACCCTGCATTTGGATGGACTGCAATTGAAAAATGGTGCAAACGCTATAAGTATAAAGCGCCCCAAGACGTGGCAGCAGCCCCTGCGCCAATACGCGCAGCCCTACTCAGAAACAACTGGCGAGCATTAATCGCCATTGATGGCGCTGATGGGCTAATCATCCAAATGGATAATGATATAGCACATGAAATCAATGCGACTGCTCCTTTTACTGCTGGAGGAAATCGCAGCTTACATTGCCATGCAGCTATTCTTTCTTGGTTGGGCGAAGCAGCACTACCGGCGGAAATGCACCTAGCCATTGCCTCAATGTCTACTGAAACTTGGATTCTGGCATCATTCGATCCAGATCATAATATTTTCTCTGATTTGGCACAGCCTATAAAGTACGAAGAAATCGACAACTGCGAAGATAGATTAGTAAGTCTAGGTTTCAAGTCAAAGAAGAAAAATGGAAGGAAGCGCCTATTAAAAAGTCCCTATACAGTTTATGAGCCCTATGCTAAAACTATCTCAGAAAATTTGCCCACCATAAGATCACGCTGCCCAGCGCTTGATTCATTATGCACCCATATATCTAAGTAGCCTTTTAACTTACCTTCCCAAAGACGCTTCAAAGCAAACCGGGGTAAGGTAATTGTTTTCTTTCCCATCATAGCGAGTGATCGACAAAGACTTAAAAGATAGGTCGTAATTACACGCTAAACTTGAGAGGTTCTCACGAAACCCTTTTGAGCTCAGTGACCTCCGTTGGACTGGAAATACTCGACTACAACCTATTATTTATTCGCCAGGGCATTGCTGAGCTGACTGTCGCCGGCAGCCTGGGGCAGTCCTGACGCTGGATAGGATTCTGGACAGGCTCTGGACGGATGGCGCGACGATACGCGATCTAACTTAACTCGGGAGCCACAGCGGTCAAGCGCTCCGCCAGATCGGCGTAGCAAGACGGTAGGCACCACGTCCAGAATTAACGAATGTCTCGTAGGGGGATAAGAACCGAATCAGAGGTCCGGAGAAGGAAATACGGCCTTCAAATCCTTGACCATCCTTGACCATCCTTGACAGAGCCTTGACGAGATTTTTGACAGGTCTTGACCGATTTGTGATTGCCAATGCTGTGGGAGCGGGCTGAGCCCTTGGAATATTAGGGTTACAAGCGTCCAAAATCGTCAGAGCACCACCCGCAGCGTCTAAATTTTTGGCGCGCTCGTCAAGACCACGTCAAGGGGACAGCTGATGAGGGTCGACTGGCATGGATACTTTGCTCAGCCGGTCAATTACTACCTTGGCTGATTTTTATATGTGCCCTTCAGCAACCGATGTCGGCGACATGAAGTGGCGCACAATCAGATCAGTAGTAGGCACTTCTTTAAACCCCAATTGCTTTAGCAAGCTCATCATACTTTTCGACTCGGGTAGGCAACGAACCAACATCCGCCGACCTCCCAACCTCAGTTGTGAAACCAACTCATGGACAGCAAAGCGCGCCAACCCGCGCCGACGCCACTGCGGATCAATGACCAGTACATTCAGATCCATCACGTTAGCATCGGGAGTAGCCATAAGCACCAGATAGCCAACTGGAACAACATCAACCGTGATTGCGATGACTGATACACGGACCGGCTTTTCTTTAGCTAAGGTCTCAATCTGAGATCGCAATTCGACTAGATACCCCTCAATTTCCCTAGAAGTGCTTAACCCAAAAAAATGAGCATTAGCAGCCTCGAATTGCAGCAGGCCACCAAGGGCTTTTAGATCCTCTACTCGACCAGTGCGCAGATCAATGCAAGGCTCAACCTGCTTAAACAAACGTTGAAATAACTTCATGGTCATCCCTGTTTTCTGAAAGTAAATATCCCGCTGGCCAAAAAGTATGTGGGCAACTCTTATGCGCTTCAAGCGCACAAGCAATGACCGTCACCAGAGTCGCGTGAGCTGAGAAGACGAGTTCGAGCCCCGACTGAAAATCCCGGCCGGCTGCGAGGCTAGCAAAGTGCCAAACCACCGCCCACCGATCCCGACAGCATGGATTAGCCTCAAGCAGACCACACGTTTTGCGCAATCAGGAACGTGTCGCGACACCTGCCCTACCGAAATGGGAGGCCAGTCATCCGGGCAGCGGCCTTTCGTCTCTAACGACGATTGGCTAGAGCTAACCCCATGGAAGACCACTACCCTGATCCGGGGTGGTGATGAGTATCCCTTTTGCATCAACTACGATTTTGGAGAGACAGGCGCGCCACCCGTCGGAGGCTGAGCTTGGATATTTTGCGCATTATTCGGCGGTAAAAAATCACCCAGCAGAAAGCACCGTGTATCCCCAGCTGTATCCCTGTCAAAACCAAAATACTTAGCGCCCAATGAATACAGCGTAAAATCATGCCAGTTCAAACGACCCCGGCTCCACCAATCCAACATCTAAAGACGTCCACGGACGTCTTTTTTTGTGCCTGAAATCCAGTGAAACCAAAGGTTTCTTCCTCGCCTGCAGCAGGCTTGCCGTTATTGGCTTATTGCGAGCCACCAAGGCGTTTGGTCGTTGCGCCCGTCGACAAAATGGTTGCTCTCTATGTGGCGTCAGGTCAGACTCCAAAATCGACGAACAGGCGGGATAACTGCTGTTTTACTCCCAGGAAAAAGCAGCGATACCTCTCTCTTTAGCCGTCGGATTCTGAAGCCTCAATAGGTCTGTAGTTATCGACCCCAGCCCGGGCGGACACGGAATATGGATAATCTGAGCGGGTTGATTGCCTTTGTGCGGGCAGCGGAAAATCAAAGTTTTACCCTGGCGGGCAGAGCGCTGGGCATCTCGTCTTCTGCAGTAGGAAAAAGTGTCAGCCGTCTTGAAGAGCGGATTGGCGTGCGCTTGTTCCACCGCAGTACCCGGCAAATCAGCCTGACCAGCGAAGGCCTGGATTTTTTTGGTCGTTGCCGGACCTTGCTCCAGCAATTGCAGGATGCCGAGGCCGCGCTTTCCCACTCCAAAACCCGCCCCAGAGGGCGTCTGCGAATCAGTTTGCCGGCCGTCGGCTATCGTCTGATCTCAGGAATGTTGCGCGAGTTTTACCAGCGTTATCCGGAAATCGAACTGGACCTGGACTTCAGCGACCGACTGGTCGATGTGGTCGATGAAGCCTTTGATGCCGTGATCCGCAGCGGCGAATTGCCCGACTCCAGCCTTGCAGCGAAAAGAATCTGCACGTTCAGGTTCGTCTTGTGCGCAGCGCCTGACTACCTGCAACGCTATGGCACGGCAAAAAGTGTCGAGGATCTCCAGCACTATAAAGGCATCGCCTATAAATTCCCTTCGAATGGCAAACTCCAGCCCTGGTGGCTGAAGGTCGATGGCGATACCGTCAAGATCAGCCTGGAAACCACGGTGGTCATGAACAGCGTGGAAGCGGTCCTGGCAGCGTGTCGTAATGGCCTGGGCCTGGCCTACCTGCCTGACTTCGTCATTCAGGAATACCTGGCCAGCCACGAATTGATCAGGGTGTTGCCCGAATTGAGCCTGGAGGGGGATTTCTGGATTGTCTGGTCGCCAAGCCGTTTGCTGTCACCCAAGACCCGCGCATTCATCGATTTTCTCGGTGAAGCGCAACTGATGAGCAGCCCTGAAGGCGGCTGATTGCACCTTCAGGGCATGCCACACACTCAGTCGATCAGCAGTTTTTTGAAACGCGTCGAATACTGGATAGCCTCCACCGACTTCAAGCGTACCGGCACTTTATAGGCGTCCATCAGCCGCCGGGCAAAGTGGCGGATATCGCGTAGCACCGTCGCCGTCGAGTCACCGTAGTCGCTATCCAGGACGATATGCGCAGCGACGAATTGCCCGGTCAAACCATTGGCCTCGCCGTACGCCTTGCAATCACGCACCTGCGGATGGCGAAGCAGCACGGATTCGACTTCTGCGGGGTAAACCTTCTCGCCACCGACATTAATGATCTCTTTGCTGCGACCGAGAATTTTCAGGTAACCATCGGCATTGACCTCCACCAGGTCGCCGGTCTTGAACCAGCCATCGTCGGTGAAGCTGTCCATCGAGTGGTTCAGGTAGCCCATGACTTGAGTCGCACTGCGCAGCCAGAGTTCACCATCGACGACTTTGTGCTCACTCGAGCCTTCCTGAAAGCGCATATACAGGCTATCGGACGACAACGAGCTGGTATTGATAATGCCCGTCTCGCTGGTGCCGAAGGTCTGCAGAAATTTTACCCGTGGCAGATGCTCGCGCAGTTTGAGCAACAAACTCTCCGGCATCGGCTCCGTGCCGTAGGTAATCATGCGCAAGCTGCTGAGGTTGCAACTGTCGAACACCTGGTTGATCAACATCAGGTTCAGGAATGTCGGCGAGGTCGGCAGCACGGTAATGCGGTGTTTCTCAATCAGGCGGGCAACGGTTTCCGGGGTTTTGCTGAGCGCGATCGTTGCCGTTCCGCCAATGGAAAGTATGTTCAACAGCGTATTGATGCCGCCGATATGATCGAACAGCAGAAACAGAAAGATATCGAGGCGTCGCGATCGTTTTTCGGAAAACTCGCCCACCAGGCGGTCAAGGTCATGCAGCATCGCCTTGGGTGTACCGGTGGTGCCACTGCTGAATAGAATCAGGCCGGCATGCCCCTGTTTTTTAAGCTCGCCGATCATCGGGTTTTCCGGCGCTTGAGCAAGGACACATGGCCGGATCTGGTGGCTATCGATATCGATCACGAACTCAGGGTTTGCCGCCGCCTGCTTGTTTTGAATTTCCGCCGGGTTCTCAGCGGTGTTGAGGGCAATGATGTGGCCGTTCTGGTAAAGCGCCAGGAACAGCGCGATGCCCGTGAACGAAAAGTCGCCGCTCATGAAAACTACCGCTTGCCTGGGCACGCCATTCGCGGCCAACCACTCCAATTGAACACCGATCTCGTCGCTCAATTGGGCGTAGGTGTAGGACTGTTCAGGATCATTCAGAAAGATCTGGTTCGAAAACTGCGCAAAGCCGTTTATCAGCGGTTTAAGGATCATGGCTTGTTCCCTTGATTGAAGTGGCATCAGAAACGCACGGGCAGTTCGTCGGGGCGGCGCAGTACCGTGCCGTTGATCCAGCGGATCGACGCCGGGTCACAGGCCAGTTCCAGGTCGGGCATTGCCTGTACCAGCGTCGACAGCACGGTGGCTATTTCCAGGCGTGCCAACGCCGGCCCCATGCAGCTGTGGATGCCATGGCCGAACTGCATGTGCGCTGCCTTGTCCTGGCGGTCGGGATTGATCAGCAGCGGCGCGTGGAACACGCTGGGGTCGCGATTGGCGAGGAACACGTTGGCGTACACCGTGGTGTTCGCGGCAATCACGCCGCGGCTGGTTTGCAGGGCCTGAGTGGTCATCCGGGGGAACGCCGATAACTTGCCGATGGGGATCAGCCGAATGAGTTCTTCGATCAATTGCGGCGCTCGATCAGGGTTTTCCCGGACGTGTTGCCAGAGCGATGGCGCGCACAACAAGGTGTAGAGACTTTTAGTCATCACGCTCAGGGCGTTATGGTCGCCCCCCAGCAGAATACCCAGCAGCACGCCGACAAACTCCCGGTCGCTCAGCGGGTCTTCCAGGGTGTGACGCTGGTCGACATATTGGCGAATAAAGCCGTCCGGATGCGCCTCCCTGCGGCCCTGCACGAAGTCCATCATGTAATCGAAACTGGCGTTGACCGCCGCTTCGATGCCGACGATATCGTCCGGCGGCGCCGATTGAATCATTTGGCTCCAGGGCCGGAACAGCAGCCGGTCCTCTTCGGGGATGCCGAGGATGTGGCACACCGTCGATGAAGTCAGGCGCTCCAGCACCGAGGCAAACAGGTCCGGCGGCGTCACACCTTTGCGCATCTGCTCGATGCTATCGACGGTCACAGTGGTCACGTGTTGGCGCACGCTTTCCAGGCCACGCTTGCTGAAAGCACGCGTGACGGTGGCGCGGGAGCGCATGTGAGCCGGGTTGTCCAGATTGAGCAACAGTTCCGGCTGAGTCGGGCCGGGGAGAAAGGTCGGGCCGTTTTCAATGTTGCACAGGGTTCGACTGATGCTCGGATCGGCCAGAAACGCCTTGCAATCGGCGTATCCGGTCAGGTGAGTAGCGACGTGGCCGCTGGGCAACCTGATTTGCGGCAGTTGCCCTTGCCAGCCCACGGTCTGGTAATAGGGCGCTGCGTCGAGGTTGGGGATATCCAGCACGCTGGGATGGACACGCATGTTCATCGGGCACCTGCCTGCGCGCGGGGTTGTGCCGCGCCAATAAGTGCACGCACGGCATGCTGAGTCTCGAGGCTGTCGACAAATAAAATGGCGTGCCAGCCGGCGGCTCGCGCGGCTTCGCAATTTTCTTCGACATCATCGATCAGCACGCAGGCGGCGGCAGGTACGCCAATCTGGTCGGCCGCCAGCGCAAAGATTTTCGGGTCCGGTTTGCGCAGTTTCACCTTGCAGGAGTCGACGATGCTGTCAGCGACATCATCCAGACCCACCATGCGCCGCCATGGGGTTTCCCACTCCACTACGTTGTTGGTGAGGATGCACGCCTTCAGGCCGGCCGCTTTCACTTCATGGAAAAGCTCGAACATGTGTTCGTTGACGTTGTGCGGGGAAAACCACTGCTCGCCATGGTTATCGAAATCGCAACGACTCAAATCAATGCCCGGATACAGCTCGGACAATGCCTTGCTCATACCCTGCCCCCATTCGACCTGCGTCATCATGGCCAGCTCGATGGGCGCCTGGAATTGCACATTCAGCGGCTTGGCCACCGCATGCATCGCGGCTTCCATCTGGCTGCGGCTGATGCCGGTATTTTCCTGGTAGACGCGGTACAGCTCGTCGATGGAAGGCGACAGCACGCCGCCGAAGTCGAACCAGATTGCTTGAATAGTCATGGTCATCTTTCCTTGATTGTCAGGTCAGTTAGGGAGGGCAGGTACTTCTACCGGAGCAATGATGTGAGCATCGCGCAGCGATAAATGGGCGATGCCGATCGACAGCCCGACGCCAAAACCACAAGCAATCAGGTTGTCCTGCCGCACGTCTTCGCGGCCGTGGCGCTTGCAGATCATCAGCGGTATCGACGAGGGGCCGGTGTTGCCCACGTCAGCCACTTCAATGGGGACCCTGGCCGGCGCAACACCGAGCTTTTTGGCCAGGTAATCGAGCATGAACTTGTTGGCCTGGTGCAGCAGGAAGAACGGCACACGCTCGGGGTCGATGCCTTGTTCCCGAATGAAGGCGTTGATCGCCGACGGCACTTTCTCCAAGGCAAAGTTCATCACTTGGCCGCCGTCCATATGCAGCCCGGCGACCTGTACCCGGCTGGTGGCGCTGGGCGTGTAATCCAGCGCAGTGTTGAGGTATTGCGCGCCGGCGCCATCGGTATTGAACGCAAACCCGAGTGCCTGATCGCCGCTTTCCAGCAGCGTGCAGGTCGCGGCATCGCCGAAGACCAGCCGCACGTGCCGGTCTTCAGGATTGAGCAATTTGCTGATCACATCGCCGGTACACACCAGTACTCTGCGGCAGCCGCCGGCCTTGATCAGCATGGCCGCCTGAAACAGGCCATAGATGTAGCCGGAACAGCCAAAATTGAGGTCGAAGGCTGCGAGCGCTTTCTTCAACCCCAGGCGCTCAGCCAGCATTGCACTGCTCGCAGGCATCAGGCTGTCGGGCGTTTGCGTGACGACCACCAGGCCATCGATGCTGGCGGGATCAATGTCCGCCGCCTCGAACAATGCCTGGGCAGCAGCTGCGCACAGATCCACCGTCGATAGCCGATTGGCCACCCGCACTTGATGGATGCCGGTGCTCTTGGCAATGCGCTGCACTTCTTTTTCACCAAACAACGTGGCGAAATCGGCCAGGGTCATCACGTCTTGGGGAATGGCGGCCGACAGCGCGCGGACCGACACCCCATCGATAAACGCGTTCATGAGGGTTCACTGACACGGGCGTCAGCCGCATCGGCCTGGATGGCATCGAACAGCTGACCCATGGTTTCAACCTCATCGAGCACGGCAGGGCTCAAGGCAAAACCGAACTGGTCATTCAACACACCCAGCAGCGTGACCTTGGTCAATGAATCCCAATTGCTCAGGGGGTGCAGCAATACATCAGCTTGAAGTTCCGATTCGCGCAGTTCCAGAAGTTCTGCCAGTTCTTTCTTGATGGCGTCCAGGTTCATGGTGAAGTCCTTTTGCAAGAGAACGAAAGTTAGAGGCCGCCGAGGTACACGACTTGGCCGGTAATGAAATCGCTGCGCGGTGACAGGAAAAAATCCGTGACATTGGTCACATCGTCGAAGGTGCCAAAGCGCTTCAGCGATTGTTGCGCCAGCAGGTCTTTCATTTTTTGTGCAGGGATGACCCGCGTCAGATCGGTATCGATCGGTGTAGGGCCCACGGCATTGACGGTGATGCCAAAGCTGGCCAGCTCCTTGGCCATCACACAGGTCAGGGTTTCCACGGCGGCTTTGGACGCGGCATACAGTGCTTCGCCTTCCAGCTTCAACGGTTTGGCCACTGTGGAAAAATTCACGATGCGTCCCTTGCGTCCGGCTCGCATGAGCTTCGCCGCCTCCCGACTGAGCAGGAAAGTGCCCAGCACATTGGTTTGCATGATGTTTTGCGCGGTCTTGTAGGGGGTCAGCAGCGAGTGGTTCATGCTGGCGATCCCGGCATTGTTGATCAGGTAATCGAGCCGATCGCAGGTGCCGCGCACGTGCCTCATCAGTTCGCTGATGGCCTGTTCATCGGCCACATCGGCGATAAAGTGGTCATAGCCCGGATGGCTCAGATCGCTGGACGAACGGCTACAGCCGATCACGCGATGACCCTGGGCAAGGTAATACTCGGCAAGATGCCTGCCGATGCCCTTGCGCGTCCCTGTGATAAGCGTGACAGGCGTGTTATCGGCCATGGGACACCTGTGCATTCAGCTCGAGAATGTAGTTGGCGAAGGTATTGACCGACTGGAACGGGCTGCGCTTGGGGGACATGGCGCTGTCGTTGACCAGCGTCATCTTGACCCCCAGTTGCTCCTCGAGCATCTGCTCGACGTCAATCACGATGGACACCAGGCTCATCGAATCGAGGACGCCGCCGACACCGTAGAGGGCGGTGTTTTCGCCATTTTCCAGGCTGATGGGCTGGGCGAGACTGTGGTTTTCATTTTCAATCGCGTTATAAATGATGCCGAGAATTTGCTCTTTCATAGTGATTCCTCTCAAAGTGGTTCAGGCCAGACGCTTGACGAATTGGTGCAGAAGCTGCGCTTCCTTGAGTTGAAAGTAGCGCGAGTCAATCACTGATAGTTCAAAGCCAAGTACCACCAGGCACTGGCCTTGCTGCTTAAACTCAAGGCGGCAGGAAAAACGAAAATTCGACGCGCCCGAGCGGCGCAATTCAATGGGAATGCACAGGATTTCCGTGTGTATCGGCAACAGGAAGTCCATATAAGTGACGTCCATTTTATTGGTGACAAAGTTGACTTTGCCTTTGGCTGCCGGTGTCACGTAATAGTCTTCTGCAACGGCGATGGTCATTTGGCGGGCGGCTTCGATGACCATCATTCCGGAAACGTGTTGTCCGGTCAGATGATCGCTTAGTTCGGCATTGGCATCATCTATCATCAGCGAAGCAGAATAAGTTCCGTTGCCATTTTCGCAAGGCGCGGAGATAGCAATATTATGATTCTTCAACTTGTGAGTAGCTGTTGAAGAAGCACGAGGGCGGCGATCCACTGGGAGGATATTCAATGTCGGCGACAGGGCCGCCTTGAATCCATACAGCGTATTGAGTTGCTCGTCAGTAATCCCCTGACCAACATGCAAGGTCAACTTTTCGTGCCTATCAAGTCGGGTCACCATTTGTTCTGCGGCAGTTACCGAAATAAACATATTGTCACTGCACTGACTTTTGATTCGATCGCCCACCACAATGTAATGTCTGGGCGATTCCTGCTGTTGTGCGTTAAGCGAGGGAAATCCAGAAAACGGGCACGAAGAAACGCTATTTGAAACACTGAGCTCTTCCATTTTTTCACCTTTATATGCGTGCTGATGTATCCAGGTATCGGGATGAAACAGGCAGGAGTGCTGCCGGACTGACAGGCTCGGTAATCATTTTGGTAATGGCAGGAATATGCTGGGTGAGGAAAAAATGGTTTCCCTCAAAAAACTCCAGACGGACAAAATTGTGGCTATGCTCTTTCCAGGCAATAACATCCTGGACCGGTGCAAATGGGTCTTCACTGCCGCCCAGAACCATCATGGGAACGTCCAGCGGCGCACCGGGAACGTGGCGATACAGGGCGGCGGCCTGGAAATCCTTGATAAGCGATGGCAGCATGCGGCTCTTCGCCGCCGAGTGTTTCAACATGAAATCCGGAATGGCACCAAACCTGGAAACTGTTTGAATAAACACTTCTTCAGAATCGTCGAGTGTTACCTGCGCGCAACTAAAAACGCGCGGAGCACGACAGGCTGCAACCACCAGTTTTATCAGTCGAGGGCCAAACTCATGTTGGCGCCGAGCAACTTCGTAAGCAACGATGGCACCAAGGCTATAGCCAAAAATAATGACCTCGCGCGCCGCCAGGTTGTCGATAAGTGCAATGACCTCGTTCGCCATGGCATCGACCGTACCAGGCGCCTGCGTCACATTCTTTTGATAGCGACCTTTGTAAGTGACGCCCATCACCGGCATGTAAGTGCCTACGGCACGCCGCAGCGTTTCAAAGGACAAACCGCTGCCTCCGGCGAACGGTATGAAAACACACACTTTTTCAGAGTCGATGACAGTCATCGAAGACTCCTTGTTTGAGAGATTAAAAGAAGCCCAGGGAACTAACGAACGCCCTGACTTTTCTGCCAAGTTGGAGTCTGTCTGGTTTTTCCGAAAAATCTGTTTGCTGCGGACAATTGTATTTCAGAGTATTTCAAAGCAGTTGAGCGTTTTAGGCTCAACTGTCTGAACTATAAGTTCAAGATCCGAGCATGCTAAACACCACATTGTGCGAAAGACCAATGAGTTGATAGAAGCACGAGCCGGAGACTTGAACGATGGGAAATATCAGGGAGGGCGAGGATAGTTGTACTGGTGTGGCTAACCAATACAACTAGTCAGTACAGGAAGGGAATAACAAGTTACGAATGTGGACGTTCGGTCACACAATGGTTAAATCGCGGAAAGTTGTTGGGGCCGCGGCCTGAGAATCGCCAACAAGGCAACCATCGCCAATACAGCGCACAGCAATCCCAATAAGGCGCATCCGGTCCATCCGAAACGTTGCCAGAGATACCCTCCCATGGCACTACCGAACGCTCCACCACAAAAATTGCAGACCATATACACCGTGTTCAAACGGCTGCGACTTTCCGGCCTCAGGGAAAAAATACGCGTCTGGTTGGCCACCTGCCCCAGTTGCAAGGCGAAGCTGAGCAGGTTGGCGCACGCCAGCAACACCATAAAGGTGTTGGACCAAGCGATCGACAAGGCGAAGCTCAGGCCACAGAGCAAAATAGAGGCGAGGCTGATAGCGACTGTGCCGAAACGTTCACACAGTTTTCCGGCAGCAGGAGTCAGCAGGGTGGCGAGGGCGCCCCACAAGCTGAACAATCCGACATCGGCGGCGTTCATGCTGTAGGGCGGCGCCATCAGTTTAAAAGCGATTACCGACCAGAACGCACTGAACGCGGCAAAGACTGCCGCGCCCAGGGCGCAGGACAGGCGCAGCAGCGGCTCATGCCAGAACAGATGCAACATCGAACTCAGTAATCTGCCGTAGGCAACGGACACCCCCGGCGTATGGCGCCGGGGCAGGATGCTCGGCAGCGCCAGCGCACACAGGACCATGGCAGAAGCCGCCACCCAATAGACCGACTGCCAGCCAAGGTGATCAGCCAACCATCCGGCAATGGCCCGGGACAGGAGAATTCCGGTGACCAACCCCGTTTGGACCCAGGCAATGACGCGACTGCGTTCGCCGGCAGTGGCCAGCCCGGCCAGGTAGGGGAGTAGCACCTGCGGGATACATGTACCCATGCAGAGCAGGAAGCTGGCGCCTGCCAGGAATGACAGCTGGGTGGCCTGGCTTGCCAGTAGTAACAGGATGGACGTCCACACCAGCAGTACGCGACAGAGTCGCAAGGGCGCCACTCTGTCGCCCAACGGTACAATCAGCAACATCCCCAAGGCATAGCCCATCTGCGATGCAGTGGCGATCCAGCTGGTTTGACCGGCATCGGCGTGCAGGGCATCGGCGAAGACCGGCAGCAATGCCTGGTTGAAGTAGACATTGGCCACCGACAAGCCGCACAGCAAGGCAATGCCCGCCAGAATCAGTGGCGGAAAGTGTGTATTGGGCGACATCAGGCATGGCTCCAAAGCGACTTTCAGATATCCGATGAGAGACGGGCGACATCGGGCGTGGATTCGGCACCGACGCTGACTTCGCTTTGGCGTCCCAGGAACAGAAAGACCACGGCGGCTGTGAACAGCGTGAACATCGCCAGCAGTTGCAGCAAGGTGTTGAACCCGGCGGTATAGGCCGAGCGCAATATCGTCAGCGGGATTTGGCCGGCGTCGGTGCTCGCGTGCTGGATATCGCCCATCACCAGGCGTTGCGCGATAGTCGAATAGTCAACGGCGGACAGTTTGACCAAGGAACTGATGCTCAGATGGTGTGCGACCAGAGCCGTCAGCACCGCAACAGTGATCGCCAAAGCGACACCCTCGCTGGCCACCCGCGTCGTGTTGAAAATACCTGCAGCCATCCCCGCCCGTTCCTTGGGGATCACGCTGATCGACAAACCATCCATCAAGCCCCAGGGCAGGCCTGTACCGATACCGGTCAGCAGCATGGCCGCGATGATCTGCGCGTGCGCGCCGACCGGGATCGTACTCAGCCAGTAGAGCCCGGCCGCGGCGATCATGAAGCCGATCGCGCAGAGTACGCCCGCCGACAACCAGCGGGTTAGCGATGCGGCAATCATCGGGACAATCAGCATCGGGGCAGAGAGTGCCAACATCATCAGCCCCGCTTCAAAGGCACTGGCCCCTTCTACGCCGATAAACCTGAACGGCAGCAATACGATCAAGACGATGTAGCAATAGCAGGTGCCGATCGGCAGGATCTGTACACCGACAAAGCGTGGAAACAAAAACAGCCCCAGTTCCAGCATCGGATGTTTTGCCCGAGTCTCAACAATGATAAACAGCAGCAAAAAGACCGCCGCCGCTCCAAGCAGTACCTGGATGACCGGCGAGCCCCAGCCTTGCTCAGGCGCCAGGATCACCGCCGTGGTAAACAAGATCAGCAGGCCGGAAAACGACAGCACGCCGGGCGTGTCCAGTCGCCGTGCTTGCGGGTCGCGGCTTTCGCGCATTTTCGGCAGGGCAAATATCAAGGAAAGCATGGCGAGCAAAGCCGTAAAAAGGAAAATGGCGCGCCAGCCCAAGTACTCGATCAGCAATCCCGATAACAACGGACCGAAGGCCAGGCCAACCCCGAAAGTGGTGCCTAGAAGGCTGAAAGCACGAGTTCTGGCATGCCCGTCAAACTCCTGCGCCAGTGCCGCCGAACCGCTGGCCAGGGCTGCCGCTGCGGCAATGCCTTGCACGCCACGCAACAGGTCCAGCCAGAAAATATCGGGGACCGCCGCCAACAGGATCGACACCAGTGCAAACAACGCCATGCCGCACATGAACAGGCGCTTGCGCCCGTAGAGGTCAGCGAGGGTGCCGGCGGCCATCAGCAGGCTGCCGAAACTAAGCATGAAGGCATTGGTGATCCAGGCCAGTTCCGTGGGATGGGCATCAAAGGTTTGACCAATGAACGGTGTGGCCACTGCCCCGCCGGTAAAGCTCATGGGCAATACCAGGGCGGCGAGGCAAATTGCAGCCAATATGGAGTACCGGCCATGTGCCGGCAGCGGTTCGGTAGCTGAATTCATTTGGTAATTCCCTGCATATCTATGAAGTATCCGTGCTGTCCAGGCCGAGGCGCGCGATCGTTCGTACACTCTAGATAGGATACAATCGAAGATAAACGGGCTTTTATTCCACTTATAGTGAACCAAAAGGATGTAATCGAGTTGTGGACAGTCTTAGTGGGGTGATCTCATTCGTAAAAACCGCCGAGGCGCTCAGTTTCATCAGCGCCGCCAGGGCGCTGGGAATTTCTGCCTCGGCCGTGGGCAAAAACGTCGCCAAACTCGAGGCTTCGCTGAATGTGCGGTTATTACACCGCAGCACCCGCAAAGTCAGCCTGACGGCGGAGGGACAGTTGTTCTATGAACGCTGCCGCAAGATCCTCGACGATCTTCAAGATGCCCGGGCGATGCTTTCCCATGCCACACAGGAACCCCGTGGAAAGTTACGCGTCAGCTTGCCCACCATCGGTTATCGCTTTCTCTTGCCCCATATGGCGCGGTTCCGCAAAACCTATCCGGAGATTGAGCTGGAACTGGACTTCAACGACCAGTTGGTGGATGTGATCGATGAAGGCTTTGACGTCGTGATTCGCAGCGGCGGCCAGGCCGACTCCAAGCTCATGGCCCGAAAACTGGGGCCTTTCAAGTTTGTCCTGTGCGCATCGCCTGACTATCTGCAGCGTAAGGGACGACCCGTGACTATCAGTGACCTCGAGCATCACGAGTGCTTGCGTTACCGATTTGTCACGACGGGTAAAATAATGGACTGGAGCATGTCTTCGGCCCCCCAGTTCACGCAATTGCGCCTGCCAACCGCTCTGACATTGAACAATATGGAAGCCATGCTGATGGCCGTGGTGGATGGACACGGTATCGCCTTTGTCCCGGACTTCCTGGCGCGCGAAGCTATCGCCCAGGGGCGCCTGGAAACGGTGCTCGACGGTCATAGCGAAGATCAAGGGCAGTTCTGGGCATTGTGGCCGTCCAGTCGCCATCTTTCACCGAAAATCCGCGTATTCGTGGACTTTGCCGCCGAGCATCTATTTGCCACTCCGTCCGTAGACAGCCCAGTTGCAACGCGCTCATGAAGCACTGGCGCAACCGCGCCGTCCTGATAGGTTGCGGCGGTGCCGTTAATCGCTGATGACTTGCTCGTGCTGGCCAACTCTCCCATTCCAGACACGCTGACCTCCAGGGAGATACAGGTTTGCGTCCTACACACTTCAAGGCCTAGGAAATTTCCCGCAACGCGCGTCGACTTTCATGAACTGGTGAAGCGCTTTTCAGGACGTTACCCTCCACGACTGCTGCCATCCAGCGGACGGCTTGGCAGCTGCAATTGCAGTGAATGTTCACTCCACGGAGCTACGTCATGAAGAAAATCACCCGGCTTTCGCTGGTTGGCTCGGCATCATCCGGTGCACCAACGACCAGCACCCAATCCCCGTCGAATACCACCGCACGCAGCGAGGCGACAAGCCGGCGGCGTAGTGTCCCGCTCAATCAGCTCATCAGGGTACGCGACGATGTCGACACGCTGACCCTGCTCACCCACGCCAGCGAGATCCTCGACTCTCTGACTGCCATCAGCGCCAACTTTGCCGATGAGTTCGACGGCTCGAAACGTCATGTGGCGGTGGCGATGAAGCAACTGAGCGCACTGGCCGAAATCCTGGTCTGTCGGGCACGGGACAATCTGGATCCGCATGGACCGCAGACCTCCCCCGGACCTGAAACCCGCCATTGACGGGCAAAAAACCGACACTCGATGACGCATCGGACTGCATTGGAGCCGCCCATCGAGATGAATTTTTCTTCACTGCAGCTGCGCGGCCATCCCTTGTACAGTCCGTTCGCTCATTCAAGAAACTACGGTTCGCCCGCGCTCCTGCGGGCTTTTTTTTTGCCTGAAACAAAGTCCGTTCTTCGCCACCGCTTGCCGTAACCCGGCGGATTGCGCGACTCTGCCGCAGGATCCCCCACTCCGGAGCGCCCGATGTCGCTGTTGAACCTGCTCTGTCAACGCCTGACGCTGGCGATACTCGCTCCGGATCAGGCCGAACTTGAAAGTGATTTCTACCAACGCAACCAGCGCCACCTCGCGCCATGGTCGCCAATCCGCACGACTGACTACTTCTCCACCGAGCAGATTCGCCGACGTCTTGAAATACAGGCCAGCGCGTTCGAGGCCGGGCTGGCCATGCACTTCGCGCTGCTGACCCCGGACGGCCAGCAGATGATCGGCGCGTGCAACTTCAGCGGCATCATTCGAGGGGCCTTTCAGGCCTGTTATCTGGGTTATCACATCGACGAGGCCCGACAAGGACAGGGCTTGATGCATGAAGCGCTGGAGGCGGGTATCGGCTACATGTTCGACAGCCAGAACCTGCACCGGATCATGGCCAACTATATTCCCGGCAACGAGCGCAGTGAGCGCTTGCTTGAGCGGTTGGGTTTCGAGCGTGAGGGTTACGCCAAGGCGTATCTCAACATTGCCGGGCGCTGGCAGGATCATGTGCTGACGGCGCTGGTCAATCCGCTGTTCGAAACGCCGGACAAGCGTTGGTCGCGACGACTGGCCTGAGCTTCACAATTTATTCAGGGTTGCCGCCGTATGCTCAGGCTCCCGCCTCTTCCGGTTGCCTGAAAGCCATGTCGCGTGCCGCCACTTCGCTGTTTCTGCTTGCCGCCCTGCTGTTTTTCTTCGCGTTGGGCGGTCATCAATTGCAAGGCTCCACCGAGGCCCGCGTCGCCGGAATCGCGATGGAGATGCATCTTGATAACGACTGGGTGACGCCTCGGTTATTTGGCGAGCCGTTTCTGGAAAAACCACCGCTGAGCCTGTGGCTGGATGCCGGCGCCATGCGCGTGTTCGGCGTTTCGCCGTGGGCCGTGCGGCTGGCGTCGGCGGTGGCCGGGCTGCTCAGTGTGATGCTGCTGTACGGCATGTTGCGGCGTTTCGAACGGCCGAAAATGATTGCCTGGACCGCTGGCATCCTGCTCGCGACCATGGCCAGTTACTGGAGCAATGTGCGCGGCGTCGGCGAGGATGCGCTGCTCGCACTCGGCGTGACCACCGCGTTGCTCGCCTTTTTCCAGGCGCAACGGGCCGCGACCGTGGGCAACTCGCTGCTGTTTGTCGCGGGGATCGCCATCGCGACATTGAGCAAAGGTGTGCTGGGGCTGGCCATGCCGGGGGTGGTGATTTTTGCTTACCTGCTGTTTGACAACCTGATGGACAAGCGTCTGAAGCTCGCTGACTGGTTGCGACCCGGTTTACTGACCTTGGTCGGTTTGATTCCGCTGTTGATCTGGCTCGTCATCCTCTTCCAGCACGGCGGCGCACAGGCCGTCAAAGAGGTGCTGCTGACCAACAGCGTCGGGCGCTTCAGCGGATCGTTCGTCGAAGCCGGACACTACGAACCGTTCTACTACTACCTCGCCAAACTGCCGGAAGCCTTCCTGCCGTGGAACATTCTGGTGTACCTGGGGCTCTGGCATTTGCGCAAACAACTGAAGGCCAACCGTTACCTGCTGTTTTTCAGCCTGTGGATCGCGGCGCAGTTCATCATGCTGACGTTGGCGTCGAGCAAACGCACGGTGTACCTGATGTCGATGACCCCGGCCGCCGCAGTGATCGCAGCGGAGTATGCGGGCGTGCTGTTCGAGCGCTTGAAGCAGTACGAATCAGGCAATGGATTCGTAGGCCGAATCGCCCGGCACCGTCAGACACTGGCAGTCGGTGTGCTCACGCTGGTGATCGGCAGCTATCTCGCGGCTGCGCAATGGGCCCTGCCCCACGCTGACAAAAAGCTTTCGTTCCTGCCGTTGAGCCAACACATTCAACTGCTGCAAGCCGAAGGTCGACAAGTTGCTCTGTTTCAAGCCAATGAACGCGTCGGCGGCGCCAGCGTTTTTTACACCCGGCAGGTGCTGAAAGGTCTGGATACCGACACGCAATTGCGAGACTTCCTCGCAGCCTCGCCATCCCACGTCGCCGTCATGGCGGGAGATCACGAGCCCGCTGCACCGTTGAAAGTGCTCAAAACTCTCGTGGTCGGTCGGCAGGCTTATTACTTCGTCGGTTATTGATGTAGCTGCTACGCGATGATCTTGTGAAGGCACGGCCCGTGTACCCTCGATGAAAAAAAGGGCCTCACCGGGCTTGTTACAAATTCCGCAGGACAAAATCCTTTCAGCTCTGGGAAATGCGGCCGATACAAACCTGCTAACACCCTTGCTGGCTCAAAAAAACAACAATCTTCCAGCCTAACCGACGACAAGAAACCCAACGTTTCTGGAGGATTTTTGATGAATAGCTGGTTCGGCAACATCAGCGTGAACATGAAACTGGGCCTGGGCTTTGGCCTGGTGCTGGCCCTGACCTGCGTACTGGCCCTGACAGGCTGGACCAGCCTCGGTGGTCTGATCGACCGCAGCAACTGGATGAGCGACATCACCCAGCTCAATGCCGGCCTGACCAAACTGCGCGTGGTGCGTCTGCAATACATGCTGACCAATGGCGATGAAACCGCCGCACAGAACGTGCAGACCACCCTTGAAAGTTTTGCCGCGCAACAACAGAAGCTGATCAACAGCTTCAAGAGCCCGGAAAACGTCAAACTGCTCAAGGAGCAGGCAGCGACCATCGCTGAATACCAGACGTCGCTGAACAAAATGCGCAACGCCTATCGCACCGGCAACAGCGCCCGCGACAGCATGAGCGTGAGTGCTGAAACTGCGTACAACCAGATCGAATCGATCAGCAAACGCGTGCAGCAGATGGACATGAGCGAGCAGCGTTTCGAGCAGTTCCAGGCGATCACCGCCGCCAAGGAAGCGTTTATCCTCGCGCGCTACGAAGTGCGCGGCTACACCGCCACCACCAATGCCGAAACCGAGCAGAAAGCCGTCGGCCAGATCGACGCGGCCATCGCCAGCCTCAAGTCATTGAATGCGCAATTTGCTGCGACTCAGCAGGATTCCTTGCGCCAACTGGAATCTGCGTTGACCAGCTATCGCAGCGCGTTGATGGCGTACAAGAACGCCAACACCGATGCCGTGCAGGCGCGTAAGGAAATGACTGATCAAGGCGCCGCCATCGTTACCACGAGCGAGCAGCTGTATCAGATCCAGCTCGACCGTCGCGACATCGAAAGTGCCCAGGCGCGGACCTTCCAGTTGATCAGCACCCTGCTGGCGCTGTTGGTCGGCGTGATTGCTGCGGTAATCATCACCCGTCAGATCACCCGTCCGCTGCAAGAAACCCTGGCCGTGGTCGAGCGTATCGCCAGCGGCGACCTGACCCAGAACGTCACCGTCACCCGCCGCGACGAACTCGGCGTACTGCAGCAAGGCATCGCGCGCATGGGCGTAACCCTGCGTGACTTGATCAGCGGCATCCGCGACGGCGTCACCCAGATCGCCAGCGCCGCCGAAGAGTTGTCGGCCGTGACCGAGCAGACCAGCGCCGGCGTGAACAGCCAGAAGGTCGAGACCGATCAGGTCGCCACCGCCATGCACGAGATGACTGCCACCGTGCAGGAAGTCGCGCGCAATGCCGAAGAAGCCTCGCAAGCGGCCGCCGCCGCTGACGGCGAAGCCCGTGAAGGCGACAAAGTGGTCAACGAAGCCATCGCGCAGATCGAGCGTCTGGCCAGCGAAGTGGTGCGTTCGACCGAAGCGATGAGCGTGCTGCAACAGGAAAGCGACAAGATCGGCAGCGTCATGGACGTGATCAAGGCTGTTGCTGAACAGACCAACCTGCTCGCCCTCAACGCCGCGATCGAAGCCGCCCGTGCCGGTGAAGCCGGTCGTGGTTTTGCCGTGGTCGCTGATGAAGTTCGTGGCCTGGCTCAGCGTACGCAGAAATCCACCGAAGAAATCGAAGGCCTGGTCGCCGGTCTGCAGAACGGCACCCAGCAAGTCTCGGCCGTGATGAGCAACAGCCGCGCCCTGACCGACAGCAGCGTGGCGCTGACGCGCAAGGCTGGCGCATCGCTGGAAAACATCACCCGCACGGTGTCGAACATCCAGTCGATGAACCAGCAGATCGCTGCTGCTGCCGAACAGCAGAGCGCCGTGGCTGAAGAGATCAGCCGCAGCATCATCAACGTACGCGACGTGTCGGAACAGACTGCAGCGGCGAGTGATGAGACGGCAGCGTCGAGCGTTGAACTGGCGCGTTTGGGTGGTCAGTTGCAGCAGATGGTCAGCCACTTCCGGGTTTGATCCTGATTTCGCGCTGAAGCCAAAAACCAATCGCGGGCAAGCCCGCTCCCACAGGGTTTTGAGTCGTTCACAGACGTTGTGTTCGACTCATGACGTGTGGGAGCGGGCTTGCCCGCAATTGCGTCAGGCCTTTCACCGCTTCACGTCAAACCACACCGTGCATAAAAAACTCGACCGGCACTTTAAAGAACTCCGCGAATCCCTTTATCTGGGCAACGGTCATTTTTCGCTTGTTATTCAATATCTCTGAAACAGCACTCTGAGTTGCGATCTCAGACAAGTCCTTCTGTTTGACGCCTCTTTCCGACAGCAGAAACGCCAGCGCTTCAGATTGGGACGAATAAGCAATCAACACCGTTTCACTCTCGTACTCATAAACCCGATCAGCCACAAACTCCGCAAACCGTGCAGCAGCATGATCCTCGGTGCTTGCGTGGGAATAAAGCTCATCAATCAGGGCCATTCGCACTTGCAGATCGTCATCATTTTTTATCGGATCATGGCAGGCAGACAACAACTTGGACAAAGTCGCTAGCTGATCGCCCAGTCCCTCTAGCATGGGTGAAATATCGGCTATGAAGGAATCCAGTCCTGTCGCTTCGACTTTATTACGCTTCATTGAGATCACCTGTATTTTCGTTAAACATAAATAGCGTATTTCATTCTGGCCAACTACTTGACATCACCCTTCCACCATTTGTCATATCCGGAATGGGGAAGAATGTCCTTGATATAGATAGTGCCAGTCTTCGTGTTGATCCACGTAATGACACGGCACTCGTTTTTCTTGATATCAAAAACGTAAATATCAAGCGGACCTTTCTTGCTCGTCAGCCTCAGCTTCGAGTGAGGGATACGATCGACGTTCCAACCTGAGGCGCTGGCCCAGTCTTGACGAAGCTTCTCAAACGACTCGAAACGCAGCGATGCTCTGTCGAAGATGGTTAGCCACAAGGTGAGAGGATCTCTCCACTGGCCATGAGTCTCAATAGCCCGCGCAACCGCCGCTTTAGTGATCACTCTCATACAATTTTCGGTTCTGGTATCCCTACATGCGGCCAAATTATCTCAAATACAGATATCTGTAAAGCAGATATTTTTAGCTCCACAGAACAATCCCGAAGCCAAATGCATCAGTGGCTTCGGGCTTTTTCTGTCAGTGGTGGACAAGACTTCAGCCATCACCGCGTCCCACGCTGCCGCAACGCCGACGGCATAAAATACGCATCCTCCGGCACTGGCTGCGCAAAATCGACAGTCTCCGCCTCTTCATTATCAAGGTTCTGCACGTAGTAACGGCGCGCCTGCAAATCGTGGAAAACATCCAGCGCACTCCACGTGGTCGGCAGGTCGTAGAAGTTTTTCAGGTAGGCCATCGACACGCGCCACAACTCCCCTCGCCCGTCGTATTGATCAACCAGCGCGGCGCCCCAGCTGTCTTCATCGAGAAACAGCACACGCTTGGAGTAGATGTGCCGCGAGCCCGGTTTCAGATTGCCTTCCACCACCCAGACCCGGTGCAGTTCATAGCGGGTGTATTGCGGGTTGAGGTGGCCCGGGGTGAGCAGTTGCGCGTATTTCACGTCGGGGCTGGCGACTTTGTAGTTGTTGTAGGGGATGTAGATTTCCTGTTTGCCCTTGAGCTTCCATTCGTAGCGGTCCGGCGAGCCGTTGAACAGGTCAGTGTCATCGGCGGTGCGCAGGCCATCGGAGGATGCGATCGGCGTGTCGTAGGCGAGGTTCGGTGCGCGGCGCACGCGACGTTGGCCGGCGTCGTAGATCCAGGCCTGGCGTGCGTCTTTGAGTTGGTCGAGGGTTTCGTGCACGAGGGCGGCACCGCCGGCCAGTCGCGCCGGGCTTTTCACGAAAGCGAGGTAGTAGAACAGGATGTTTTTCAGGTCGGCGAACTGGCCGTTCGGGCGGTAGTAGTTGAACAGCGCTTCCTGCTGCGATGTCACCAGCGCGAAGCTGCCGTTACGTTGCACTGGCGCTTCGGAAGCGCGGCGCACGACGTAGATGCCGCGATAGCGGGTGATATGGTTCCACAGCACTTCAACGCCGTCCTTGGGCACCGGGAATGGCACGCCGCCGTAAGCATCGGAGAAGCCGCTGCCGCCTTCGAGCAATTTGGCCGAGGTGGCGTTTTTCAGGGTGTTGTCGTACAGCCATTGCGGTGCCGAACCGGATCGACGGGACGGATAGATCGGCATCTGGAAGGTGTCGGGGTAGCTGTTGAACAGGGCGATCTGGCCGGGACTGAGGTGGGCCTTGTACTGGTCGAGGCTGGCTTTGGTGATGGTGAACAGCGGTTTGTCGGCGGCGTATGGATCGGGGTGATGCTGACCGGGTTTGTAGCCGGCGGGCACTTGGGTGATGCCGCCGGTCCACGCGGGAATCGTGCCGGCGGCGTTGCCGGCACGCTCGGCGCCCATGGGGGTCAGGGTGGTTTTCAGTTGTTCGGCTTGTTGCGGGGTGATGGCCGCCAGAGCGGAACTGGCGGCAAGGCCTAAAACAAGCCATAGCGAAGCCTTGGTCAATCTTGACGTGTGAAACATGATCTTCTCCAAATACAAAAACCTGTGGGAGCGAGCCTGCTCGCGAAAGCGGTGTATCAGGCGATACCTGTGTTGAATGTGCCGACCTCTTCGCGAGCAAGCTCGCTCCCACAGGGGCTGTGTGTAGCCTTTAAAGGAAATACTTGAGGTTGAACCCGACGTTGTCGCGGTCGCGGATGCCGTTGTTCTGCCCGCCGCCATAGAACTCGGTGTATTGCAGTTCGGCTTCAAGCTTGTTCTGGTAGTTGGCTTTTATCCCCAACGTGTAGGCCTTGCGCCCTTCGATGGTGTTGCCGGCCTGATAGCTGTTGCCCTCGAAATCGTCCTTGTAAACGATGTAAGGCGAGACGTTGACCCCGGCGTACACGTCGTTCCACGTGCCGTTGAGCATCGCCGTGTAGCTGTAGGAATTGCGGTTGACCTGATCGTCACGATCACCGCCCGACACATAGGAATAGTTACCGGTGCCGGCGTAGAAGCGACGGCTGCCGTCATAAGCGGTGTATTGCAGACTGCTGCCGCGCAGGTGTTCGGAGGCCAGTTCGAAGATGCCGAACAGCGAGTCGAACGATGCCGTCGGGCCGAAGTTGTAGATGGTCCCCAGCGAGGTGTTGAACGCTTCGACACGTTCGGCGTTGTTGATCTCGCTGTTGAGGTTGACCATCTGCCCGCCGACGTTGATCGACCTGCCTGTCACCGCCACGGCAGCACCGTTGGCCAGGTCACCGATCAGATCATTGGTGGCCGCGACACCGATCGGCAGATTCGGCCGATAAGCAATCTCACCAAACACCGACGCCTCGCCCAATGTGGTGTTGAAGCTAAAACCGTACATGCGGATGTCTTCGGCATAACGCCGATGCGCCTGGATATTGCCCATCACATCCGCCGTGGCCAGACCGTTGGCCAGCGCCCCGGCCTGACTGCCAGCGACGCCCGCCAGCAGATTGGTCAGCGCATCCATGTCGATGCCTTTGTAGCCGCCGAGATCGGCAGCGATGGTCGGTTCCTTGGCGTGGTAATTGACCATGTACAAACCGAACTCGGTGCTGTTGAGCTGTTCGGCGATGTAGCGAAAGGCAAAGCCAAACTGGCCATCGTTGCGTGCGTTGTAGTCCTTGCCGATGCTCGCCACCTTCAACGTGTTGCCGTAGGCCGGCGTCACGCCGTTGGCATACAGGCCAGTGGTTTGCAGGGCGGAGTTGAGCAACGGGTTGTTGCCCAGCGCACTGTACAAGCCGATGACGTTGCCAAACCCAGGCACTGGCGTATCAAGCGCCGTGCCGCTGAAGTTGTTGTAACCAGTGTTGCCACCGTCGGCGAACAGGTCGGTCTGCGAGTAGAAGGTGCCGACCGGATCGATTCGGGTTTCCTTCCAGTTGGTCTGGTAGAAACTCTCCATGGTCAGCGAGTCGGTCAGGCCGATGTTGAAACTCAGCGCTTCGACCGGCACCAGCACTTCCTTCACTTCGGCGCCGGGCAGGCGGTACTTGGCGGCGTCCACCGGGTTGGTGGTGTTGATCCCGCCGCGATAGAAAATCCCCTCGCCCCAGTTGAACACTTGGCGACCGACGCGGGCGGTCACCGGCATCTGCGCGACGTCCCAACTGCCGTGCACATAGGCGTCGAGCATCTCGATGCGACTGCCGGCGATGTCGCGGGTCTGGCTGGTGAAACGGTCGTCCTGCGGGTAGCTCTGGCTCGGTTGCGAGGGGCTGTTGTTGTCGTAGTAGTCGTTGCGCTTGTCCATCAGTTGCGTGTCGTAAAACGCGGTGCCGCGCACGAACACGCCGTAGTTCTGATAGTTGGCTTCAAGCTCGGAGGTGATCTTGTACACCTCGGAAACCAGCCCGGTGTCGAAGTTGCGATTGCCGTCGTTGGTGTTGACGTCATCGTTGGTCTTGTCGCGGCCCTGCACTCGCCACAATCGACCGTAGGACAAGGTCGTGTCGAGGGAGCCGGTGACCTGCTTGTCCATCAGGCTGAACTCCACCGCGTGCGCCGCATCGACTGCGCACAGTTGCAGCAGCCCTGCCAGGCCGACACCGGGGAGCGCGGCGCCTGTCAGGCGCAATCGAGAGTTGATCATGTGTTCCTCCTTCCCTGTTTTTTATTGTTTTGTTGTCCTGCCGCGAGGGCTAGGGCGCCAATCCCGCGCTGACGTAAATCCGGCTGTGCGCGCCGAAATGGCCGAGCAATTTGAACAGCTGCTGATTGAGTGCCGGATGGTCGAAATCTTCGCGATGCAGTTGATTGCCGCTGCTGAAATCACTGCTGACGGGCGCCGTTTCCAGCCACTGGCCGATAGCTTCGTCGAAGGCGGCGGAGTCGTTGACCGACTCGGCACTGACCACCTCGCGCAGGTAGTCGACCGAGTACGGCGGATAGCTTTTGTCCTGAGCTAGATCGGTGTAAGCCGCGAGCATCGGGTGTGGCTGACCGGCGCGCAGCACGCGGCGCAGCCAGGTCGACTGGTACTTCTCCACTTCCATGTGCCGCGTGGCGACGCGCTCGATCGAGGCCTGTTTGTCCTCGGCGAAACCGGCGATTGCCTTGCCTTCCAGCAACAAAAGACTGGCGAGATCGACACCGGGCAACGGCTTGGCGTGATACGGCTGGGTCAGGTCCTGAATGTGGTGCAGGCCCCAGCCGAGAAAGCGATATCCCCAGTACGGATGACCGCTGGCAAACGCCAATCGCGCCAGACCCATGTATTGATACGCGCGCCAGTCCGGCCAACTGCGCTCAAGGAAACCGGCAGCCGCGTAGACCACCGCACTTTCATGGAAGAAGCCCATGTGAAACGGCGCCTGCGAGCTGTACTGGAAACGCGCATCGCCGAACGGTTGCGGGCCGAAACCGTAGAGCGCACCGACGTTGCCAGGGTTGTCGCTGAACAGGTTGATGTCGTGGCCGTAATCCGGCTCGTCGGCGGCGCTGGCGAGCACCGCGAGCGGCGCGACTTTTTCGTGCTCGGTGACAACGATGAAGCGCTGGCGATTCCACGGTGACAGGGTCTGCTCGACCATGACTTGATTGGCCTGCAAGTGCTCACGTTCAGGCAGGTCCTTACCAGGCAATGGCTGGATGACCATCGCCAGATGAATCTCGGGGTTGATGCGCAGCGCTGTGAGGAAGTCGTGGCGCAGATTGTCACTGGGTACCGCTGGCAATTTCAGGTTGTCAGGGCGTGGCGGGTATTGCGCGAAGTGCTCGCGGGCGAAGCTTTCCTGTTGCTCCAACAGCGCCAGCACGGCCGGGTATTGCTCGGTGAGAAACCGCTCCAGCGGCTCGACTTCCACCTGTGGTGCATCGCGCAACGCCGGCAGTTCCTGCAACGCCAGATAGCTGCCCACCGTATGGTTCGACCAGCCCCAGGCGCTCGGGGCCGTTGCACAAAGCAGCAACAGGAGGAAGTTCAGCTTCATTGCTTTTCGTTCTTATTGGCGGTGCCGTGGGGGATGAGCCTAACAACCGACCCCGCCGCTGACACTGTCCGATCTCACCAGAAAAGTTCTCCGATGGCGCCACATAAGAGGATCCGATTCCACCCCACAACCTTGTGGGCTCCCACAGGGATCTACAGTGTTCTTTCAGGCGGGGTAACCGGTGATTTTGCGGATGCTCTGATACAGCGGCTTGAGCTGGCGGTACATGCGCAGGTAGACCTCTTTGTACAGTTGCTCATAGATTTTCTGCGCTTCGGGCTGCGGGGTGAAAACCGCGCCCACCCGGGTCATTGCCGCGATCGCCGTGGGGAAATCCGCATGCAGCCCCAACCCCACCGCACAACAAATCGCCGCGCCCAGACCCGAGGCTTCGTACACGTGCGGACGCTCCGCCGGCAGGCCGAAAATATTCGCCGTGAGCTGCATCGCCGCATCACTCTGCGAGCCGCCACCGGCCACGCGCAGACGCTGGATCGGGACCTTCGAACGCCGCTCGATATTCTCCATGCCCTGACGCAACGCATACGCCAGCCCCTCAAGAATCGCCCGGTAAATATGCGCACGCGTGTGCACATCGCCGAAGCCGATCATCGCGCCTTTCGCCTCGACACCCGGCTCGCGAATCCCCGGCGACCAATACGGTTGCAGCATCAAACCCATCGAGCCGGGCGGCACCGCCTCAACCAGTGCATCGAACAACTGCTCGGGCTCAATGCCCTGCTCTTTGGCCTGCTGCATCTCGCGCAGACCGAACTCGTTCTTGAACCAGCTGACCATCCAGTAACCGCGATAAATCATCACCTCACAGTTGTATTGATCGGGCACCGCTGACGGGTACGGTGGAATCAACGGGACGATCTCCAGATAGCGCGAGCGGGTGCTGGTGATCGTCGCCGTGGTGCCGTAAGACAGGCACACCGTGCTCGCATCAACCACGCCGGCACCAACCACTTCGCAGGCCTTGTCGGCGCCCGCCGCAATCAGCGGCAAGCCTTCGGGAATGCCTGTGTGACGGGCAGCCTCGGCGGTGATGTAGCCGAGTGTTTCACCGGGCTTGTGCAGGCCCGGCAATTGCTCGGGACGCACCGCCAGCGCTTGCCATTTCCAGTCACTCGGCGCAGCCCATTTCAGGCGTTTGAAGTCGAACGGCAGGTAGCCGACGCAGCACCCTATGGAGTCGACAAAGCGCCCGCACAGTCGATGCGTGAGAAACCCCGACAGCAGCAAAAACTTGTCGGTCGCCGCCCACACTTCAGGCTGATGCTTGGCGATCCAGTTAGCCTCAGCCTGAGCGCGAAAATAATCCACAGTGCCCTGCGCGCCGACCAGTTTGAACAGCCAGCCCCACGGTCCTTTGATCCCGCCCTCGACCTCGCTCTGCCGTTGATCGAGCCACAGAATCGCCGGGCGCAATGGCTTGCCCTCGGCATCGACGTTGATCACCGTGCCGCGCTGAGTGGTCAGGGAAACCCCGGCAATCTGCGAACGGTCGATGCCGGTCTGTGCCCAGACCTGCTGACACGCCTCGCCGAGTTTCGCCCAGTAATATTCCGGATCCTGCTCGGCCCAGCCCGGTTGCGTCGAGTAATACGCCTGCAACTCGACCTTGCCTTTGCCAAGCAGATTGCCCTGCAGATCGAAGAGCAACGCGCGCACGCTCTGGGTGCCGTTGTCGATGGCCAGCAGGTAACGCTTGTTCGGGTGGTTATCCATGGAGCTCTCTTCAAGGGGCATCAAGGCGTGGCATCCGGCAAACCGTGATGGCGTTGCCACAACGCCCGATAACGCTGAATTTCTTGCTGCCAGTGTTCGTCGCTCCAGCCCAGTCGCGGCTGGCAGAGTTGACGGATGACGGTGAAATAATCTTCGCCGCCATGGGGCAGCAGCAGGCCTAGACGCGTGCGGCGCAGGAGCAGATCGTCGAGGTGCAAGACCATTTCCGCTTCGCAGGCGAAGGCCAATTCCGCCCACAGAGTGTCTGTGGCACCCACCGTTTCGTGCCCTACTTCAACGAGCAGCCGCGCCAGCCTCGGCAGGTCGCGGCCATGCCGTCCGGCCAGACGTCGCCATTGTTGGCTGCTCAATTCAGCAATCGGCAGCGCTGGCACAGCGGCAAATACGGGCGCTGCGTAATCGACGAAAGGACGTTCGAGCATCGCCGCGCAAGCCTTGAGCACTTCGATGGCTTGCGGGCGAAACGTGGTCAGTTTGCCGCCGGCCAGTGTCACGCAACCGGGCTCCTGCCACAGCACATGTTCACGAGTTTCGTTCGACGGTTTGTCTTGATGCGCACCTGCGCTGCCCACCACCGGACGCACGCCGGACCAGGTCGACAGCACATCATTCGCCGTCACTTCAGCACCGGGAAACTGTTGTGTGCAGGCCGCCAGCAGATAGTCGAGTTCTTCGTTAGAGATGCTCGCGCTCTGATCCAGATCCTCACAATGATCGAGGTCCGTGGTGCCGACCACCGTCGCGCCTTCCCAGGGAAAAACAAACACCGGTCGCCGATCACGCTCATGCAGAAACGTGAACGCCTGCGCCACCGGCAAACGCCAACCCGGCAGCAATAAATGACTGCCACGCAATGGGCGTAATTGTCGTGGCGCCTCAGTCGGCCGCAAACGCTCAGCCCACGCGCCAGTCGCTACCGCGAGCACACCGCAGCGCAATTGCAGGGTAGCGCCGCCCTCGCAATCTTCGATTTGAACGCCGCACACTCGCCCGTTTTCTCGCAGCAAATGCTCCACGCGAACGCCGTTAACCACGACAGCCCCCTCGGCCCGCGCCTCGCTCAACACACGCATCACCAGCCGCGCATCATCGGTCAGCGCATCGACAAAACTGGTGCCACCGAGCAAGTCGTTTTCCTTCACGCCCGGGGCCAGATATCGCAGTTGTTGCGCGTTATGAAAACGATGGCTGCGCCGTCCCGCCAAGGCGTCGTAAACGCTCAGCAAACCACCCAACACCCGAGGTCCGGGAAAGCCGCCGCGATAGTGCGGCATCATGAAGCTCATCGGCTCGACCAGTCCCGGGACTTCGTCAAGCAAGCGCTGGCGCTCGCGCACCGAGTCGCGGGTCAGGCGCCACTGGCCCTTGGCGATGTAACGCAAACCGCCGTGGACCATTTTCGACGATCGACTTGAGGTGCCCCAGGCGAAATCGCGTTGCTCCAGCAGCAGACAGCGCCAGCCTCGGCGCGCCGCTTCGCGCAGTATTCCGGCGCCACTGATGCCGCCGCCAATGACGATCAGATCCCAGGTTTCCTTGGCCAGCGTCGGCAGAATCTGCCGGCGCCACGCGGCGTTCCAATCCGGACTCATCGCCGTCACTCCGGCAGCAGCGTGCCGGGGTTGAGGCGCCCGGCCGGATCGAAGTGTTTGCTCAGCGCCTGCAAGGTATCCATCGCCAGTGCGCCCTTCTCACGCAACAGGTACGGCGCGTGATCCTTGCCGACGCCGTGCTGATGGCTGATGGTGCCGTGGTTGTCGACGATGGTCTGGCTGGCCGCGTGTTTGAGCGCTTTCCAGCGTGCCAGCGTCGCCGGATAGTCCGCAGCCGGGCGAAACACGTAGGTGGTATAGATGCTCGAGCCTTCGCCGTAAACGTGGGACAAGTGCGTGAACACATGCACGCGTTCACCTTCGGCAGCCAAGGCCTCGCGCAGGCTGTCTTCGATGCGGTTGAGCAGGTTGTCGACGTTGCTCCAGTCGGTGGCGGTTTCCAGGGTGTCGACCACGTAACCGGCGTTCCACAGGTTCTCGCGCAGGTAGGGGAAGCGAAAGCGGTTCTGCGCCCATTTGTTGCCGAGCAAGGTGCCGGTGAAGACGCCTCCGAAGGCTTTGAGGTGTTGTCGTGCCTGTTTCAGCGACAGTGCGTTTTGCCGGCGATTGCCGGTGACGCCGAAGGTCAGCAGGCACTTGCCCTCTGCCGCTCCTCTTAGCTTCAGGTACTTTTCCAGCCAGGCGATTTGTTGCGGATGACCGGCCAGCGCCAGTTGCGTTTCGGTTTCCACGGCATTGGACAGGCGCAGCATCGACAGCGGTACGCGTGCCTGGGCCAATTGGCGGATGGCGCTGAGTGCCTGCGGCCAATCGGGCAGAAATACGCCATAGAAACGCTCATCGGCGGGCAGTGCGCTGACCCGCACCTTGACCTCGGAAATGATCCCGAAACGCCCCTCGCAACCGAGCACCACTTCGCGCAGATCAGGCCCCGCCGCTGAGGCCGGGAACGTTGGAATTTCCAAAGGCCCGGCAAAGGTTTCCAACGTCCCGCCAGCAAATAATTGCTCGATCCGGCCATAGCGCAACGACTGCTGACCGCTGGAACGACTGGCCACCCAACCACCCAGCGTCGACAGCTCCCACGACTGCGGAAAATGCCCCAGCGTGTAGCCTTTCGCACGCAACTGACTTTCCACCTGCGGGCCACTCGCACCGGGACCAAACGTCGCCAGCAGGCTTTGTTCGTCGAGGTCGATCAGGCGGTTCATCCGCGCCAGCGACACCGTTACCACTGGCCGCGCCGAATCCGGTGGATTGATGTGGCCGGCGACCGATGTGCCGCCGCCATACGGGATCAGGCATAAATCCTGTTCGTGAGCGAGCTCGAGCAATTGGCGAATGTGTTCAGCGGTCTCGGGAAACGCCACCGCATCGGGGTAATTGCCCAAAGCACCTTCGCGCAACGCCAGCCAGTCCGGCAGGCTCTGCCCTCGGGCATGCAGCAAACGGTCATGGGCATCGACGCTGTACAAACCGTGCGCCGGCAATCGCGAGTCCGGCACACGCGCCAATGCTGCTTCAAGGGTCGCATCGGGCAGCGCGCGCCCCTCGCCCAATCGTTCATGAAGAAATTCCGCGCCCTGGGCCGGCAGTTCGACCACCGTGCTTGCCTCTCCCCAGCCGTTCCAGCGTCGCATGCGTGTGTCCTTCTAACCGTCGGATCAGTGATATTTCAGGCCTCCATACTAGCCAGCGGCCGCAAAGTGTCACGGTCGCATCCGGCCAGTTCGTGTAGCCAATTGAGTCAAACGTCGCGCAAGCGTCAGCCATTTACTTTAGTCGGGGTTTCAAATTACCTTTCAGGCTATTCGTCCACCCTCGCCGCCGTTGATCAAAGGAACGGGATCATGCAATCGCTTGGCTTCACCTCGGTACCGCCGCTGCTCAAGTACTTGCGCCATGCCGAACAATTGGGCATGTCCATCGAACCTGCATTGATGGCGGCGGGTTTGCAGGCGCAGCAGTTGAGCGACAACACCCTGCGTTTGCCCGGTGAGGCGCATGAGCGGCTGCTGGATTATTTTTGCGAACACTCGGACGATCCGTTGTTCGGCCTCAATGCGGCGAATTTCGTCCTGCCCAATTCGTGGAGCGTGCTCGGTTACATCACCATGAACTGCGCGACCCTCGGTGATGCCATGAGCCGGATCATGCCGTTCGAAAAACTGGTCGGTGACATGGGAGTGAGTCGCGCCGAGTTGCAGGACGGCCATGTGCATCTGATCTGGACCTGTCGCTATCAGCGCCCACGGATTCGTCGGCATCTGGTGGAAAACGTGCTGGGCTCCTGGCTGCACTATGCGCGCTGGATTGCTGATACACAGATGTCGCCGGCCGGGGTCTGGCTGGAACATACATGCCCGGTAGAGGCTACGCCGGCGCAGTACGAAGCGTTTTTCGGTTGCCCGGTGTTATTTGATCAGCCGTATTCGGCGCTGATCGTGCCGCTGGCGTATTTGCAGTTGCCGTTGCGTCAGGCGGATGCGCAGTTGCTGCGGACGCTGGAAGAACATGCGCTGGGGCTGATGGCGACGCTGGAGGATGCGTCGCTGGAGCAGCAGGTGAAGAACATTCTGCGGCAGTTGCTCAAGGAAGGGTTGCCGCGCAAGGAGCAGGTCGCCGAGCAGCTCGCGGTTTCAGTGCGCACGTTGCAGCGGCAATTGCATCAGGCGGGGACGTCGTATCAGCAGATCCTCGATGATTTGCGCCAGGAGTTGGCTGAGCATTATTTGCTCAACAGCACGCTGCCGATTCAGGACATTGCGCAGTATCTGGGGTTTACCGAACCGCGCTCGTTTCACCGCACGTTCAAGAGTCGGCGGGGGATGCCGCCGGGGGAGTTTCGGCAGATGCATCGCGGGTGATTGTTCCGGCCTCTTCGCGAGCAAGCTCGCTCCCACACTTGATCTCGGCTGCTCACAAATTCGATGTTCACCGCCGACCCAATGTGGGAGCGAGCTTGCTCGCGAATGCGCCAGTTGCAGCCGCCGATTCCTACAGGTAAATCTTCGATACTTGAGCGCAATAAACATCCCGCATCACGGGTGTTTAATGACACTCAGCGTTACGCGAAACAGCCCACAAATCCTTGCGCCGTAACCTACGCCTAAGCCAGAATCCGCCGGCTTGTGCGCCCGGAGCATGCTGCGTAACTTGATTGCGTCACTGATTCCCAGTGATCGAGCTTAGCGGCTCGGCTACATTCGCTCCCCGCTGCACGAGCATCATCCCGTCAGGTATTTGCCTGCGCTTGATGGTGGCTGTGCGCATGGCACCTTCGGGTGCGCCGGGGTGGGATGCGACCGGTCCGCTAACTTGCGCACAGCTGCCTCCCTTTTGCTTAGCGGCGAAATGGATGCGGCCTTAAAAGGTACGCTCCCATGTTCAAAGTAACGCCAAATCCGCCGGTCACCGACCCGGCCTCCCCCTACGAATCCCCCGACTCAAAGAAATTCCACGAAGCCGCCGAGCGCGCGCTCGACCACTATCTCGGTCCGACGAACGCCGACCTCATGGCCACGCCCTACTCACCCAACACGCTGTACATGGCCAACCCCGAGGCAGGCACCGAATCCCTGCTGGCCGACGCCAGCGAAACCCTGGGTTCGGCGACGGTCATGCTCAACAACCATGCCGCGCTGGTTGAAGGCACACACCGCAAGACTTTGCAGGGTATTGCGCAAGTGGTGATGGTGGCGGAAATGGCCGTCAATCGCGTGTTGGACAGGTTAGTGCCGACCGACTAACGAAAAAGCCCGCTGCCCGACTGTGATGGTCAGGTGGCGGGCTTCTTTTTGCGGTGTGTCATTTTCCCCTCACCCCAGCCCTCTCCCGGAGGGAGAGGGGGCCGAACGGGGGATATTGATTAGATACGCCGACCTGAAAGTGCTGCGGTGAATCCATAATCGACTCGGTCTTGCAGGTCGGTGGATAGCGCCAGACACCTCGGTCAGTCCCCTCTCCCTCCGGGAGAGGGTTAGGGTGAGGGGCTTTTCGCTTCAGAGACAGATCGCGTTGGTAAACACCAGCCGATTACCAAACGGATCAACGATCGTCATGTCCTGGCTCCCCCACGGCATCGCCTGAATACCCGGATGCGAAAACTTGTAATCCTTGGCCACCAACTGCTGCTGAAACGCCTCCAGCTCATCCGTCTCGATGCGCAGCGCCGAACCCGGGCACGCATCGCCATGATGCTCGGACAAATGCAGCACACACTCGCCACGCGACACCTGCAGATACAACGGAAAATTCGCCTCGAAGCGATGCTGCCAGTCGATCTTGAAACCGAGGAAGTCGACGTAGAATTCGACAGCTTTGGCTTCATCGAAGATCCGCAGGATCGGGGTGGTTTTGCCGAAGCTCATGGGGTGCTCCCTGACTGATTGGCCCCACAGTGTAGACGGGGTGGATGTCAGCAATTCGGCCTGCTGATGACTTTCTTTAGTCGCAATGTGCCATCACTGTGACGCAGTCCGCGAAACCTCAGTGAAAGTTGTCGCGCAGATCACCCTGTCGAGCGAGAAAGCGCCCTTCCCTGCGACCATTCGCCTGCCCGTCGCGATAGCTCAACACGCCGTTGATCCAAACACCGTCGATGCCCAACGCCGCACGTTGCGGGTCGTGAAAGTCGGCCACATCACGCACAGTCACCGGGTCGAACAACACCAGATCCGCCCAATATCCCTCACGAATCTCGCCTCTTTCCTTCAGACCAAATCGCGCCGCCGACAGACCGGTCATCTTGTGCACGGCGGTGTGCAGCGGAAACAGCCCGACGTCGCGACTGAAATGTCCCAATACCCGTGGGAAAGCGCCCCACAGGCGCGGATGCGGGAACGGGTCTTCCGGCAGTCCGTCAGAGCCGACCATCGACAACGGGTGGGCGAGGATTCTTCGTACATCCGCCTCGTCCATGCCGTAGTACACCGCACCCGCCGGTTGCAGGCGTTTCGCGGCATCGAGCAGCGGCATGTCCCATTCGGCGGCGATGTCGATCAGGTCGCGACCGCTGACTTCCGGGTGCGGCGTCGACCAGGTGATGGTGATGCGATGGGCGTCGGTGACTTGCTTCAAGTCCAGCGTCGATGAACTCGCCGCATACGGGTAGCAATCGCAGCCGACCGGGTGGGTTTTGGCGGCTTCTTCCAATGAGGCGAGCAATTGCGGACTGCGCCCCCAGTTGCCGACGCCGGCACACTTGAGGTGGGAAATGATCACTGGCGATTTCGCATGCCGACCGATTTGAAAAGCTTCATCCATCGCTTCCAGAACCGGGGCGAATTCGCTGCGCAAATGCGTGGTGTACACCGCGCCGAATGCCGTGAGTTCTTCGGTCAGTTGCATCACTTCATCGGTGGAGGCGTTGTAGGCGCTGGCGTAGGCGAGGCCTGTGGATAAACCCAATGCACCGGCCTCAAGGCTTTCGTGCAGTTGCTTACGCATTGCGGCGATTTCTTCCGGCGTGGCGGTGCGGAACAAGTCATCCAGATGATTGCTGCGCAGTGCCGTGTGGCCGATCAGTGCCGCCACGTTCAGCGTGGTATTGGCCGCTTCCACCGCCGCGCGGTAATCGCTGAAGCGTGGATAAACAAACGCCGCCGCGCTGCCGAGCAGGTTCATCGGATCCGGTGGATTGCCCTTCAATGTCACGGGTGAAGCGCTGATCCCGCAGTTGCCGACAATCACCGTGGTCACGCCCTGGCTGAGCTTGGGCAGCATCTCCGGTTGGCGAATGACCACGGTGTCGTCGTGGGTGTGCACATCGATGAAACCCGGCGCCAGCACGCGGCCGGCGGCGTCGATTTCCTCGCTGGCGGTGGCATCGTGCAAGTCGCCGATACGCTCGATGCGGCCATCTCGTATCGCCACGTCCGCTTTGTAGCCGGGCATGTTGCTGCCATCGATGATCAGGGCGTTGCGAATCAGGGTGTCGTACAGCATGTCAGTCTCCCAGCGGCAGGTGATCGTCGCCGCCACGGTATTCGTCGAGGGCGAGTTTGATGCGCCGCAGACGTTCTTGATTGTCTTCAGGATTGGCCAGCGCCAGCTCGGTCGCGAGCACGTCGATGGCGAGCAGCATGCCGTAGCGCGCCGCCGTCGGTTTGTAGATGAACGAGGTTTCTGCGCCTTGCAGCGGCAGGACGATGTCGGCCAGTTCTGCCAGCGGCGAGTCGGCGCGAGTGATCGCCAGAATGCGTGCGCCGTAGTTGCGCGCCAGTTCGACCGTCTCGAGCAATTCCGGGGTGATACCGGTCAGCGAACAGACAATCACCACTTGCTCGGCGTTCAGGCTGGCGGCGGTGACGCGCATCATCACCGCGTCATGGCACACGGCAATCGGGTAGCCGAGGCGCACCAGGCGTACCTGCAATTCATCGCTGCACAGGGTCGAGCAACCACCCATGCCGAAGGCGTGAATCATCCGTGCCTGGCCGAGCATTTTCACCGCGTCGGCAAAGCGTAATTCGTCGAAGCCGGCCAGATGCTGGCGCAGCGTGGTTTCGATATCACCGACGATCTGCCCGTAAAACGCCGACTGCTCAGGCGTGCCCGCCGGGTCGAGAAAACGGCTGCCGACGCCGCTGGCCTGAGCCAGTTGCAGGCGCAGATCACGCAGGTCACGACAGCCGACGGTGCGGGCAAAACGCGACAGCGTGGCGGTGCTGACTTCGGCGCGTTGCGCGAGGTCTTCGAGGCTGGCGCTCGCGGCAAAACCAACGTCGTCGAGCATCAGCCGGGCGATGCGACCTTCGCCGGCGCTGAAGGAATCCTGACGGGCGCGGATCTGGTAGAGGATGTCCATGGGCGGCGGGCTCCGGTTACAGCAGATAAGAAAGGCCGACGGTCAGGCCGAACGCGACTACCGAGATCAGCGTCTCGAGCACGGTCCAGGTCTTGAACGTCTGTGCGACCGTCATGTTGAAGTATTCCTTGATCAACCAGAAGCCGCCGTCGTTGACGTGGGAAAAGATAACCGAGCCAGCGCCGGTCGCCAGCACCAACAGTTCAGGGTGTGGATAACCCAGACCAATGGCCACCGGCGCGACCACGCCGGACGCGGTGGTCATGGCCACGGTCGCGGAACCGGTGGCGATGCGCATTAGCGCGGCGAACAGCCAGCCCATGAGCAGCGGTGACAGGTGGAATTCGTGGGCCAGACCGACGATCTGATCGGTGACACCCGCGTCGACCAGAATGCGGTTGAGACCACCGCCAGCGCCGACCAGCAACGTGATGCTGGCGGTCGGCGCCAGACACTCGTTGGTGAATTTCAGAATCGATTCGCGGTTGAAGCCCTGGGCGATGCCGAGCGTCCAGAAGCTCAGCAAGGTCGCCAGCAGCAGCGCAATCACCGAGTTGCCGATGAACAACAGAAACTGATTGAAACCGCTGCCCGGGGTGGAAATCAGGTTGGCCCAGCCGCCGATCAGCATCAGCACCACCGGCAATAGAATGGTCGCCATGGTGATGCCGAAACCCGGCAGTTTGTCGCGCGGTTCGCGGTCGAGGAATTGTTTTTCCAGCGGGTTATCCGCCGGCAAGTGAATGCGCGGCACGATGAATTTGGCGTACAGCGGCCCGGCAATGATCGCGGTCGGAATGCCGATGGCAATCGCATACAGCAAGGTCTGCCCGACCGACGCCTGATAAGCCTGCACCGCGAGCATCGCCGCCGGGTGTGGCGGCACCAGCGCATGCACCACCGACAGGCCGGCGACCATCGGCAAACCGACCATCAGAATCGACACGCCGACGCGTCGCGCCACGGTAAAGGCAATCGGCACCAGCAAGACGAAACCGACTTCGAAGAACAGCGGCAAACCGACCAGAAAGGCGATGCAGACCATCGCCCAGTGCGCGTTCTTCTCGCCGAATTTATCGATCAGCGTGCGCGCCATCTGCTCGGCGCCACCGGACTCGGCCATCATCTTGCCGAGCATCGTCCCCAACGCGACCACCAGCGCAATATGCCCCAGCGTCTTGCCCACCCCGGCCTCATACGCCCCCACTACACCCGACGGCGGCATCCCCGCGACCAGCGCAAGACCAATGGAAATCAGGGTGATGACAATGAACGGGTTGAGCCGGTAACGGGCGATCAACACGATCAGCGCAATGATGGCGACGGCGGCATAGACCAGCAGCCAATAGCCGAAGGAAGGCGTCATGCGGTACTCCTCGAAAGGGTCACGTTCGAATGGGTTGTGAAACTCATAAATCATTTCGAGATCGAGATTTCAAACCGCATGAAAGTAATTTTCGTGGAGAGGCAAGGCGTGTCGCTGACGGGTATGTCTTGTCGTGATTAATGAAAATCAGGGGGAGGGATTTACATACTTATGCAGACAACGCAAAACCCTGTGGGAGCGAGCTTGCTCGCGAAAACGGATCACATCCAACATCTCTGCCGACTGATCCACCGCTTTCGCGAGCAAGCTCGCTCCCACAGTTTTGATCGCATTCCTCCAGACAGAATGCGCAAAACCTGTGGGAGCTGGTGGACGACTCACACCATTTCGTTACGAATCCATTCAACCACCGACGTGCGCTTCGGCGCCCAGCCATGGACATGTTTTTCAAAACCAGCCAAGCGCTATACTCGCCTGACAACCTCCGCGGAGTACCTGCCATGAGCCCCACGCCTCGCACCAAAAAAAAACTGACAACCGAAACGTTGATCCGCGCAGTTGCCAGTTCGACAGCCATCGAGACGGGTCAAAGCGTGGAGACCATTGAGCGCAAACTCAAACTCAGGTCCAGTAAGTTCCTGCACTTGTCCCTGGCCAAGTAGTCCCGCCTCAAGTCGCAAAGCCCGAAACGAAAACGGCTGCCCGATGGCAGCCGCTCTAAAGGGTGATAACAAAGCCCGGCGGGGCTCAAACAGCGTTCACACCATTTCGTTACGAATCCATTCAACCACCGACGTGCGCTTCGGCACCCAGCCCAGCAGTTCGCGGGCGTGTTTGCCGCGCACCCGGCTGTTGGAGCCGAGGCCGTAGTTGGCCATTTCGTAGCCCCATTCGGCTTCGGCGTCTTTCAGTGGCCAGTCTTGTGGTTGGCCGAGATTCAGGGCTTCGGCCATGGCGGTGGTCATGTCGATGAACGATGCTTCGTCGCTTTCGACGAAGTAGAAAGTACCCGGTACGTTCTTGGTCAGCGCCAGCAGATACAGGGCAACCACGTCTTCGATGTGCACGTTGGACCAGATGTTCTGGCCTGTGCCGACGTGGCGCACTACGCCGCTTTTACGCGCCTGTTTGAGCAGACGCGGCAATTGCACGCTGTCGCGATTGACGCCCAGGCTGTGGCCGTAGATCAGCGTGTTGCAGATGACGGCGGAGTTCACGCCGTCCTTCGCCGCCGCGAGGATCAGGTTGTCGATGGCCACGCGCGCGGCTTTGTCGACGGTCGGCTCTGGCAGGTTGTCCTCGTAGTAGATGACGTCGCTGGATTTACCGCCCGAGGCATCGCCGACGATGCTAGAACCACTGGTGTGCAGGAACACTTTGTTCGAGCCGCGCAAGGCATCGAGCAACGCTTCGACCGCACCGCGATGGTCGCTGCTCGCGGCGTTGATCACCGCGTCGGCAGCGCGAGCCTGTTCGGCGAGCAGTGCTTTGTCGTCGAGAGTGCCGATGACCGCGGTGATGCCGAGCGCTTTCAGCTCTTCAGCCTGTTCAGCGCTGCGCACAAGACCGGTGACTTGGTGCCCGGCCTGAAGCAGACCGGTAGCGATCGAGCCGCCAATAAAACCGGCAGCGCCGGTGACGAATACGTTCATGGAGAAACTCCCTGCGTGAGTAAGTGATGGGACGAGTATCTGCCCGTGAGCCGGAGGGAAAAACCCGCCCTCACCCAATTCACTCTTGCGCAGAGGTCACGAATCAGCCTTTGAAATCGGCGTTGGCGTAAGCGGCAAGTTTGCTCTGGATAAAGTCGAGGAAGCATTGAATGCGCAGCGCCAGTTGCGAGTTACGGTAGTACACGGCGTTGATCGGCTGGCGATAACCGCTGTTGAATTCGCCAAGCAGGACTTTCAGGCGCCCGGCGCGAATGTCATCGATGGTCATGAAGTGCGACAGACAGGCGATGCCCTGACCTTCCAGCGCCAGGTGGCGCACGGTCTCGCCGCTGGAGGCGCTGATCGCCGGGGTGATCGGCCAGCGGTCACCGTGCACGTAGCGCAGCGGCCATTGATTGAGACCTTCGTTCTGAGTGAAGCCGAGCAACGTGTGTTCGCTCAGATCGGCGACTTGCTGCGGCGCGCCGTGTTTCTTCAAATAGGCAGGACTGGCGACGATCAGCAGCGGACTGCAACCGAGCGAACGTGCGTGCAACGTCGAGTCAGCGAGGGCGCCGATGCGGATGGCGATATCGGTGCTTTGTTCCAGCAGGTCAATGATCAGGTCGTTGCTGTTGAGTTCGAGTTGGATGTCCGGATAGAGCCGGCGGAATTCGTCGATGTACGGGACCACCGCGTGGAGCATGAACGGTGATGCGGCATTGATCCGCAAACGTCCGGACGGGGTTTGCTGGCGCGAGGACAGACGCTCTTCGAGTTGCTCCATCTGATCGAGAATCAGCTTGGCCTGCTCGAAGAAATACTTGCCCTCCTCGGTCAGGTCCATGCGCCGCGTGGTTCGGTTGATCAGCGTGGTGTCGAGCTTGGCTTCGAGCTTCGACAACGTGCGACTGACCGCCGACGGCGTCTGGCCGACCTGTTCGGCGGCCGCGGAGATGGAACCGCATTCGATTACGCAGACGAAAATCTGCAACTCATCGGATCTGGCTTTCACGGGTGTCCTCAAATCGATTGGCCTGCCCCGCAGGCTCAGGCCTTCGATAGTAGCCGAGCATCAGCCCTTGAGGCCAAACACCTCGGTCAGATGCTGCTCATAACGCGCCACATCAGCCTCGATATTCGGCCGCTTCATCACGTCGACACAGAGGAACGTCGGCAACGCGGTCATGCCCAAAAACTCGTTGGCCTTGTGAAACGGGAAGTACACCGCGTCGACGCCTTTGGCTTCGAAGAAATCCGTCGGGTCATCGAAGGCTTGCTGCGGCGCATTCCAGGTCAGCGACAGCATGTATTGCTTGCCCTGAATCAGACCGCCGCTGCCGTACTTCTGCGAGGCATCGGAACGGGTGCGGCCATCGCTGGCGTAGAGGCTGCCGTGGCCTTCGGTGAAGACTTCGTCGAGGTACTTTTTCACCGTCCACGGCGCGCCCATCCACCAGCCCGGCATCTGATAAATGATCACGTCGGCCCAGAGAAATTTCGCCACCTCTTCGGCAACGTCGTAGCCCTCGTCGATGAAGGTGGTCTTGACGTCGACACCACCGCGATCGAGCACGCTCAGCGCGGCTTCGTGCAGGGTGGTGTTGTAGCGACCGTCGGAGTGGGCGAATTTTTTACCGCCATTGAGCAACAGCACTTTTTTCATGAGAAAGCCTCGGCGCAGCCATTGGGCTGGGTGGAGAAAGGAAACGGGAATGGCGGCAGATTAACGATCCGCCTCGCGCGGAATAAGCCGGTTTTACGCAAAATACATTTGATCAAAAAGCACGAATCGAATGCCGATTGTTGCCATAGCATTTGCGGCCATCAGAATTTGAGGAGTTGCTGCGATGAGTGAACGCCAGGGTTTTATCCTGCACGCCAAGACCCGCCCGGAAAAAGCCGAGGCCTTTGAGGCGCTGTTTCGCGCCTATGTTGAGCCGAGCCGCGCCGAGCCCGGCTGCATCGAATACCACATGCTGCGCGACAAGGAAGATCCGTCGCTGTTCATCTTCTACGAAATCTGGGCGTCGCAAGCGCACCTGGATGTGCATTCGAATCTGCCGCACATGAAGGCATTCTTTGAGCGGCGCATGGATTATCTGGAGCGCGATTTCGATATCCGCCAGATCGAGATGCTCAGCGAAGCCTCGGCTAACCGCTGATCAACAAATGGGCGCCGAGCGCGCCCAGCCCGATAAAGAACACGCGCTTGAACAACACGGCGCTGATGCGTTCGCGCAACCATTGGCCAAGCAACATGCCGAGAATGGCCGGGATCAGCGCCAGCAGCGACGCACCCAGTTCGCCGCCACCGAGGGCGCCACGCCAGAGCAATCCAGCGGCCAGTGCCAAGGTCGAAACGGTGAATGACAGACCCAGCGCCTGTACCAGTTGATCGCGATTCAAGCCCAGCGCTTGCAGGTATGGCACCGCCGGAATCACGAAGACACCGGTGGCCGAAGTGATGACTCCCGTGATCAAACCGCACGCCGGACCCAGCCAGCCTTCATGATGTGGATTGACACTCAGTGTTGGCAAAAACAATCCACTCAACGCATAGAGCAACAGCGCCGCGCCCAATCCGCGCACCACCCAATGACCGCCCGCCATGCCAATCCACAAGGTGCCGACACCGGTGCCGAGAAAGATCATCAGCAACATCGGCCGGAGGCGCTTGAGCAGTGCTTGCAGATGCCCGCCGAATGCCAGTTGCCAGACGTTGGTCAGTGTTGCCGGGATGATCAGCAAAGCGGCTGCCTGCGACGGCGCCATAGCCAGACCGAGCAAGCCCATGGCGACGGTGGGCAGGCCGAGGCCGATCACGCCCTTGATCAGACCGGCGAGGATGAAGGTCATGATGACCAGCAGGGACAGGGCCAGGCCGAGGTGTTGGTAGAAATCTGTGAGTGTGTTCATGGCGCTACTGTGCGCCAGTCAGGGTTGGCTGAAAATCTGCCATATACTGAGGCTGCCTCTTCTCCAACAAGAGGCTGAAATTTTCTTTGAGGCTTTTGTCCTCTTCGCGAGCAGGCTCGCTCCCACATTGGATGGGTGTCGTACACAACTCCCCTGTGGGAGCGAGCTTGCTCGCGAAGGGGCCAGTCCGAACACCCTAAAACCAGAGGCTGTCCTCATGCACTTCGACCTCACCGACCTGCGCCTCTACCTGCACATCCTCGACACCGGCAACATCACCGCCGGCGCCGCCCGCAGCCATTTATCCCTGGCCGCCGCCAGCGCCAGGATCCGCGCGATGGAAGCCTCGCTCGGCAGCGATTTTCTTGAGCGCGGCCGCCGCGGCGTCACGCCGACGCCGGCCGGCAAAGCCCTCGCCCACCATGCGCGCATCCTTCTGCAGCAGGCCGAACGCCTGCAGCAGGATCTGGCCGACTATGCCCAAGGCGTCAAAGGTCAGGTGCGCTTGCTGTGCAATACCACGGCGATCACCGAATACCTGCCGGAAGTACTCGCGGACTTCCTGCGGGATCATCCCAATCTCGACATCGATTTGCAGGAACTGCCCAGCGCCCGCATCACGCACGCCTTGCGTCAGGGCGCGGCGGACCTCGGGATCGTCTCCGATGCGGTCGACACCCACGGCCTGCAGACCCGCCCCTTTCGCGACGATCCATTGGTACTGATCCTGCCCCCTGTCCATGTTTTGGCGAGTCAGACATCGCTGACATTTGGTGAAACCCTGGCGCACGACTACGTCGCGCTCGGCAGCCACAGCGCGCTGGCGATTCACCTGGAGGAACAAGCGCTGCATATCGGCCAGCGCATGTCGATCCGGATACGTGCCGATGGTTTCGAGGGTGTCATGCGCATGGTGGCGCGAGGCGCGGGGCTGGCCATCGTGCCCAAGGTGGCCATCGAGCGCTGGGCGGCGGTGCACTCGGTAACGTGCCGGCCGCTGGACGAAGTCTGGGCCCATCGCACTCTGCAACTGTGCGCGCGGGACTTCGATCACCTGCCCGGTTACGCCCGGGCCTTGTTTGATGCGCTGGTGCCTTGACTCTACCGCTAGGGGCAGACTCTATCCTGTGAGCTTCATTTCAGGAGTACACACGATGAGCAAACGAATGCTCGTGATACTGGGTCACCCCTCCACCGACAGCTTTTGCGGGGCATTGAGTGAGACTTACGTTCAGGCCGCCAAGGACGCCGGGCATGACGTGCGGCTGCTGCGGCTGGATGCACTGGAGTTCGACCCGGTCCTGCACGAAGGCTACAACAAGGTGCAGCCACTGGAGCCGGATCTGCTGCAAGCCCAAGCCGATATCACCTGGGCCGAACACCTGACGTTCGTCTATCCGATCTGGTGGGGCGGGATTCCGGCACTGCTGAAGGGCTTCGTCGACCGGATTTTCCTGCCCGGTTTCGCCTTCAAATATCGCGAAGGCAAAGCCTTCCCCGACAAGCTGCTCAAGGGCCGCACCGCGCATTTGCTGGTGACCATGGACACGCCGTACTGGTACTACAAATGGATCTATGGCATGCCCGGGCTGAATCAGATGCGCAAGACCACGCTGGAATTCTGCGGCATCAAGCCACTGAAGACGCTGACCTTCGGGCCGATCCTTGGCTCCAAGCCAAACCAGCGCGATGCCTGGCTGGAAAAGGCGCGCGTGACCGCCGCCGTCTAAGGCTTTCCAGCCGCCCCAGCTGACGGCGCACCCGCTGCCGTCAGTGCCTCTTCGGTTTCCCTTCACGAGCCCGTCCGTCGCCTGTGCACGTGATTTACGCGCAGTTGCAATTTTCAGATGGTATTGGACATATAATCGCCGCCGATCCGGCATGACGCCCGATCGCGCTACGCTATGTTTGACCATCGAGACGGACCTTATGTATATCGGCAAAGCCGCCCAGCTGTCGGGCACCACAGTCAAAAGCATTCGCCACTACGAAGAAATCGGCCTGTTGCCCGAGCCCAAGCGTGAAGGCAAATACCGCATCTACAGCCAGCAAAGTGTCGAGGTGTTGACGTTCATCAAGTGCGCCCAGCAACTGGGCTTCAAGCTCAAAGAGCTGCAGGTGATCCTCAACAACTACCGTGGCGACGAATTCCCGTGGGACATGGCGCAACGAGCCATCGCCGAAAAAAAAGCCGAACTGGTGACCCAGATCGGCGATTTGCAGCAATTGCATGATGGCCTCGAGGCGTTCGAACACAACCTCAACGACGCCCGCCAGGAATGTCAGTTCGAACGCATCGCCCGTTATGGCGAAAAAAACCCGGTCAATACACTGAACTGAAAACCCTGCTGCGCCGCATGACCAGACGCGCCTGCCGTCTCAGGGCAGGCGCGCCTGCGTGTTGGCGAATCAGCCCGGCACCGGCTCCCCCTCTGTGCGCAGTGCTGGGGCCGGCGCATGCACCGGCGCAATCGCCGCAAAGAACCACGGCGATACCAGCGTTACCAGGACAATGGTCATGACCCCGCTGGAAAACAGCGCCATCGCCACCAGTGCGCCAAGATCGACAATCGGCTTGAAGTCGGAAAACAGCAGCGCCATGAAGCCCACGGAGAAGATCACCACGTTGATCACCGTCGAACGACCGACGCTGTGCATCGCCTGCAAAATGGCCGCGTCGATCTCAATGCCCTGCTGCACCAGCAACTTGATCCGCGACAGCAGGTGCACCGCGTAGTCCACCACCCCGACCACCAGGAACGTCACCAGCGTCGTGCCGATGTTCAGCTCGATGCCGAACAGGAACATGAAGCCGTAGACCGTCACCGAGGTGGTCAGCAAGGTCAACATGCCCAGCACCCCGAGGCGCACCGATTTGAGCCAGTACATCATCATCAGCGTGACAACCAGCAAGGCCAGGGAAAAACTCAGCACCTGGCCCTGAGTGATTTCCTGCAACACCCCGGTCCAGATCAACGGCGTGCCGGCGTGGGTTACTTCCAGGCTGGCCGGTTTGTTCACCAGCAACCAGGCATCGAGGCGGTCGAGCATGCCTTGATAGTCGCTGGCGACCGACGAGGTCATGGTGTACAGGGTCAAGGCCTTGGAAAAGTCGGCATTGAGCACGTTGTTCAGGTCCGAACCGCCACCGTTTTCGAACAGCATCACGTGCTGCTCGATCAGCGAATTGCCCGGCACTTCAAAACGCTCGATCTGCCCGTCGTCATTGACCGATGTCACTTTCTCCACGGCATTCGGCACCCGCAGATACTCCGGGTTCATGTCGTTGAGCACCAGGTTCATGCGTTTGACATAGGTGGCCAGCGAGTAGCCGTAACTGACGTTCGGTTGCTGTTTGATGAAATGGTCGAGCTTGTCGATGAACTGCACCACTTCAGTCGTCAGCACGCCGCGCGGCTCTTTGCTATCGATGGCGATCCAGCCCGGCGCCGTGCCCGCGACCTTAGCGTGGTTGATGAACTGATCAGACACACGAATGTGGCTCTCAGGTTTGAAGTAGGCAATGCCGGAGTCTTCAATGTCGACGCGGAACGTGAACACGGTGGCCAGCGCCAGCAGCGGCAGAATGACCATCAGGATCGGTTTGCGAAAGCGGATCATCCAGGCACAGAACGCGACCAGATACCGCGAGATGATCGACTCTTGGTGCACTACAGCCTTGGCTTGCTGCGGCTGATCCTTGCCCCAGATCGCGATCCACGCCGGAATCAGCAACAGCGAAATAATCAGCGCCGCCGTGAGGCCGATCGACATGAACACGCCGAAATTGCGGATGCTGACAATGTTGTTGGTGGTGGAAATCATGAAGGTGGCAATGGTCGTCACGGTCGTCAGCACCACCGGCACCACCATCAAACGCTGGGTTTCGCGGTTGGCCTCGCGATTGCTCTTGCCCGCGTTTTTCTGCTCGTAATATTCAGCCATCACGTGGATCGCATCGGAGCAGCAAATGGTGAACAGGAACACCGGCAGCACACTGGTCAGCAGGTCGAACGGCACCCGCAACAGCGCCATCAGGCCCAAGGTCCAGATGGTGCAGAACAGAATGTTGAACAGCGGCAGCAGCACGCCCAGTGGTTTGCGGAAGAAGAAAATCAGCAGCAAGGTAATCAGCAAAAACACGATCGGAAACAGCACGGCCAGGTCGTGATCGATGATCTCCTGCTGCGCGGCGATGAAGATCGGCATGCCGGCAATGAAGATTTCGTCCTTGTACTCCGGGTGTTCGGCCTGATATTGCGCGACGATGCCGCGCACGATCTGATAGGCGCGCAATTGCGCCTGAGCGTCGTCCTGCTTGGTGCCAAGTTCGGCCACCAGCATCGCGACTTTCTTGTCCTTGGACACCACCCCGTCGACCATCAATTCGTTGCCCATGATCTGCGACTCGACCAGCGCCGGGTCCATGTCATAGGCATTCAGGGTTTTGTGGATCAACAGCTCGCCGTCGTCGGTCAGGACGATGTTTTCCAGGTCGCCCATCGAGGCCATTTCGCGGATCGGGTTGATCCGCTCGGCGAGAAAGGTCAGGAACAACTGATCATGGGAATCCCAGTTTTGACTCTGGGCATGATCACGCAAGGCCTTGGCGTTGGCGTAATCGTTCTGCGAAAAACCGCCCTCAAGAATGTCCCGGGTCAACAACTGCGCACGGCTGTCGTCGGGATGCCGGGCGACGATCTGTGCCAACTGCTCCTTGTCGGCATCGTTGGCCAGAATCATCTTGCGCACTGATTGCGACATCGAAAACAGCGCGTTGAGCGTCGATTTGTTGAACACCGTTTGCGGGTTGTTCAGCGCCACCATGACCGAGTCGAACGTGCCGGTGAACTCACCCTGCAAATCGATGATGGTCTTGCGCGCCGGGTGGCTTTCCTTGAGCAGATAAGGGTTGGTGTCGGACACCAGCGCGCCCAGCGTATAAGTGAAATACGCCGTAATCGCCACCAGCAGGAAAACAATCGCCCGCGCATAGCGCTCGACGAAATTCAGATATCTTTCCATGATCATGCGGTTCCAGGTCGTCGGGGTCGGCGCTTAGCGGGCAGACACGGCAAATTCCGGCAGGTCACCGGTTTTCAGCCCGCGCTTGATGGCGGTCTGGGTGAAGAGGCGGTCTTCTAGAGAGACGTTGTACTGCAACTGGTTGAAGCGCATTTCCGAACGCGTGCCGTCGATGAAGTGCTCGGTTTCACTGAGCACGATGCTGTCGATCGAGTCGATGGTCGCGACTTTCTGCGTGCGCATCTGCTTGATCAGCACACCTTTGACGTCGAAGAAATCCTGACGCATGACCAGGAAATTCTGCTTGTCGATCCACACCTTCAGCTTGTTGTAACCGGTCTTGGCCAGCACCTCGGGGGACGCCGGTTCACGCTCGATCACGTAGCAGTCGCGACCCTTGATCTGTTCTTCGCCGACGAGTTTCTGCGAGTAGTCCTTGACGCGAATCTTGTCCAGATCGGCGTACGAATACTCACTGCCCATGAACGAGCCACGCTTATCGGTGGTGGAGATGCGGCGAGTCTGGCGGCTGACCGGCAGGTACATCCACTGGCTGTCTTCCAGGCCGAGGGTTTCGTGCGGGTTTTCGATGTGGAAGGCAACGTCACGCACGTCAGTCGGTGCGGAAAAGTACATGCTGAATTTGTCGCTGTCCGGGTAATCCTTTTGCAGGTAGGTGAACTCGCGAACGCGGGTATTGCCTTTCTTGTCATGCAGGATCAGCGAAACCTGGGACATGAAGCTGTTCCCGTCATTGCGATCGCGCACCTGACGGATAATCTCATCGGCATTGCCAGCCTCGGCGGCACTGGCGCAAGCGCTGCCAAGGATCAAAGCGGCGGTGGTCAGACTTTTCAAAAACGGCAACATAACAACTTCCTTTTCGTTGGATGAGTGCACCTGCGCGAGTGCGGCAGGCATGATGGGTCAGAACAGATAACCGGCCGACAGCCGCACTTGATCGCGCTTGCTGTACTCGCCGAAAGTCTTCTCGGGCTTGCCGAAGAACACGTCGACTTCCAGGCCGAGCTTGATGTAGTCGACCGGCTTGTAGGTGAAGATGCCTTGCAGCAATGCGTCGTCCTGAAACGGCGGTGAGCCAGCGACCACCAGACGACTCTTGAGGCGGTCCTGCCAATGGGTGCCTTCGGCCGACAGGGTGAACAGCGGCTCACGCTTGTCCTGCAACATGCCGTCCTGCCAATCGAGCAACACCTGCTCCTGCCACTGCGCGGAGATCAGCCAGTCGCGCAACAGGTAGTCGACACCCAGCAGCGACTTGACCATGGGCGTGCTGTCGGCACCGTAGGCACGCGTCGGATTGGTCACTCGCCAGTTGTCGAAATACGCCACCTCGCTGCGCACCACGATGCTGTGCCCGGCGTCGATCGCCAGACCGGCACCGCCCATGGTGTAACGGGGAAACTGCCGTTCCAGCCGCGTACGGCCGTCGTCGGCGAGGCCTTCGACCGCGTACACCGGGTCTTGCTGGCGGGCGCTCAAGGCGACAAAACTCGTGTCCACTGCGCCGATCCGTCCGTTGGCGCTCAAGCCATAGGAATAGCCTTTGTCGCCGTCATAGCCGGGCTTGGAATCGAGCAGGAAATACTGCGGGTCCGGCGTAGCAAACAGTGGCGCGGCAAATTCACTGCCCTCAACCGGCGCCTGGTTTTTCACGAAGTCAGTGATCCACAGCGCCTCCAGTTCCCACTCGCCCACCGGTTGCGCAAAACGCACCATGGGCACGGCGATGCGGCTGTCTTCGAGCAGCGGCGTCAGACCATCGCGATAGTCCAGCGGGTTGATCTGATCGAGCACGCGCAATTCATCCGCGCGGCCCCAGACCACTTGCTGCCAGCCCACCGTCACTTCGCCGTCACCCAGCGAATGGCCGACGTAGAGGTGCCGCCAATCGGCGTCGAAACGGTACTTGTCGCGCGCCCGTTCGCTGTACGGATTGTTGCCGTCATAGCGCGCGTCGTAACGCACGCGGCCCTTGGCCTTGTAGTACCCACCCTCCCAGTTGTCTTCCAGGTTGGCTTTGAAATACACGGCTTTTTGCGTGACCTGATCGTCGCCGTGCAGGCGCAAAGCTGTGGCCACGCCGACTTCACCGTCGACGTAATCGGGCTTCAGATCAGCGACGGTCAATTCGGCCATCGCGGCGGGCGCAGTCATGCAAGCCCACACCGCACCCACGATGTGACTGTTGTGAAATCGAGGCATCGCTACATTCCCAACCCGACACCGCCATCGATCACCAGACTCTGGGCGGTGACCCCGCCAGCCTCGGGGCTGGCCAGGTAACGCACCATCGCCGCCACTTCTTCGCTCTGGATGAAACGGCGCATCGGCAGTTTCTTCTTAGCGTTGCGGACGATCTGCTCCTGGGTCAAACCGGCAATCGCCGCTTGCGTCGCCAGTTCACCTTGCAACATTGGCGTATCGATCCACGCCGGCAGAATCGCGTTGACGGTGATCTGCCGCGAAGCGAGATCCAGCGCCAGCGCCTTGGTCATGCCGATGATGCCGTGCTTGGACGCGCAGTACGCAGTGTTGCGCACCTTGCCGGCACGGCCGAGGATTGACGACATGTTGATGATCCGCCCACCGTCGGGCATCAGCGCCAGGCACAGCGAGGTCACGTAGAACGTGCCGTTGAGGTTGACCGAAATCACCTTGTGCCAGTTGTGTAGATCTTCCGGTTCGTTCTCGTTGCAAATGCCGGCGCTGTTGACCAGCACATCGACGTATTCGACTTGCGAACCGAGGGTTTTAAAGAACGCTTGCATGGCCGGCAGGTCGGCAATGTTCGCCGCATGGGTCTCGACCCGCGCCTTGATCTGCTCTTGTCGCTCGTCGACCCAGCGCTGCAGTTCGGCCAGATCGAGATCCAGCAGGATCAAGCGATTGTCTGCGTCGGCGGCAAAGTTCTCGGCGACCGCACGGCCGATGCCTTTCGCCGCTCCGGTAATCAGAATGGTGCGGCTCATGGCATTTTCAACCCGCCGTTAACCGACAGGACCTCCCCGGTCAGGTACAAACCGCGATCGGCGAGGTACAGCACCGCTTCGGCAATTTCTTCCGGTTCCGCGTAGCGTTTGATCAGCAGACGCGACTGGATTTCCTCCTGCTGACTGCCGATCAGCGCCGTACTCATCTCGGTCTTGACGATGCCCGGGGCGACCGCGTTGACGCGAATGTTGCGCGGCGCCAGCTCCACCGCCAAAGCACGGGTCAACGATTCGACCCCGCCCTTGGCAGCGGCATAGTTGCTTTGGCCTTTACCGGGCTTCTGCGCCGCCACCGAACTGATGTTGACGATGCAACCGCTGCGCTGGCGCATCATGCCCGGCACCACCTGCTGACAGCAGAGCATGGTGCCAATCAGGTTGGTCTGGATCACCTCGACCAGATCGCGCGCCGACATCGTCGCCAGCAAACCATCGCGGGTGATACCGGCGTTGTTGACCAACAGATCGATGCGCTGGAAATGCTGATCGACCCGTTCGAAAAACGCCTTGATGCTGTCGCCGCTGCTGACATCGCACTGCAACGCCAGGCAATCGATGCCCGACGCCTGGACCTCATCGCGCAAGGCCATCGCCGCGACTTCATCGCGCACGTAACTGAACGCGATCTGATAACCGGCACCGGCCAAGGTCTGGACAATCGCCCGACCGATGCCGCGACTGCCACCGGTCACCACTGCTACTTTATTCGGCATGACCGTTCCTTAAAGCGAGTTGTCGGTTTTGAACTGCGCGAGGCTGAAGCCGTGAGTCGCCGCCAGTGCACGAATCTGCTGCACTTGCTCGCGGCTGATGTCGCCGTAGGAGTAGTGCTGTTTCATACCGGACAGGCCCATCAGCACCGATTCGGCCATGCACGCGTACAACTGACCTTGCTTGAGATAGGCGCGAACGTTTTTCACCAGGCCATCACCCAGCGGCGTCTGCACGATGCCGCCGTGCATGTAGAGCACGTCGGAGCGCTGGCTGGCGAGGTTCTGGTCAACGTTCAGCGGTACGGCGATGTCGCAGATCACGCTGTTTTCGGCGAAGTGTTCGGCACCGAGAAACGGCTGCGGTGCGTTCGCCGCGCAGAGCACGATGCGCGCCTGTTTCAGCACCTCAAGATCGTTGCTGACGGTGATGAAGGCATTCGCGCCCAGGCGTTCCTCGACCAGTTTCGCCACACGCAGGCCCAGATCGGCACTGCTGCCGTGGGCCTGCAAGAGTCCATCGATTCCATCAATTTGCTGCAGGCGACGGGCGAGGCGATCGTGTTCGGCGACACCCTTGAGGATCGCGCGGGCGGCTTCGGCGTAAATCTGTTGCGCGGTTTTTTCCAGACGACGCAGGGAACCGTCGCGGCCGCTACCGATGAGGATCAGGTGCTCGACACTGGTCGACAGCAGCGAGGCGTAGGTCGAGGCGATGTTGCCAGCGGCACCGACCACTGCAGCGGTCTGCTCGCCCAGCTCAAGGCCTTGCTGCTTGCAGCCCTGTTCGATGGCTTCCAGGCCCATGCCGATGGTCAGTGCGTTACCGGAGGTCAGCGCCATATCGGGGATCTGCAGCGCTTGGCAGTTGTTGGTGACGATCGAGGTGTACATGCCCAGCCCGGCGACGCTGTAGCCATCGGCGCGGGCATCCTTGATGCGATTGCCGACTTCTTCGCGGATGGTTTGCAGATCGCCGCTGGCGATGTACGCCGCCATGGCATCGGAATCCATGCACAGCGGGTACAGGGTGAACTCCACGGCGGTGCCGAGCTTCGAGCGAATCTGCACCGGGCCGATGGGCGCGGCACGACGCTCGGGAGCCATGCGTTTGATGAATTCGCGCTTCTGTTCTGCGCTCAGGGTCGACAGTGAAGGATCGACGTCGCTGAGCATGTCCGAATCAATCAAATGGTTGATGAACGCCACGCGAGCCACTACGCGCACGTTCTCGTCAGACTTTGGGCGGGTTTCGCTCTCCTTGAAGCTGACCTCGCGCGCCGGCACCTCAGCGATGCTGTCGGCACACACACCAGCCGCCAGCGGGAAGGCATCGCGGCGGCGCAGCATGTCGCAGACTTTCTGCAAGGAAGCGATCAGTCCGTCGATCTCTTCGAAGGTGATGCACACCGGCGGTTCCAGACGGATCACATTGGCGTTGCTGCCCGACGGCGCCACGCGCAGCGATTCGAATTGCAGCAGATAGCCGGCGATGATGTAGCCCAGCGCATCGTTGTATTGCGCCGATGCCTGAACCAGTGAACTGGTGCCGGTCAGGTCGTGCAGTTCGAAGCCCAGCAGCAAGCCGCGCCCACGCACGTCGGCGATGACGTCCGGGTACGCTGCTTTGAGTTCCAGCAGCGAAGCCTTGAGGTACTCGCCCTTCTTGTTCACGTCCTTGAGCATCGCGCTGTCGTTCTCGAACAGACGGCGCAGGGCCGACAGGGCGATATGGCAGGACGCGTCATCTTCGGCAAAGGTCGAACTGTGGATGTAGCTGAAATCGTTTTCGTAGTGGCTGGCGCGAATCACCGTTGCGGCGATTTTCATCAGACCACCTCCCAGTGCTTTCGACAGGCAGTAGTAATCACCCTGCAAGTTGAAATGGCTGGCGCCGAGCAAGGTGCCGGTACGGCCGAAACCGGATTGCACTTCATCGATGATCAGCGGGCATTGCTGCTCGTTGCACAGGCGCCGCAGGCCCAGATAAAACTCACTGGCGAACTCGTTGATCCCGCCCTCGCCCTGAATCGGCTCCAGCAATACAGCGGTGATCGCACTGAACGCCTCACGGCGAACCTGCAGGGTTTCGCCACTCCATTCCAGGCTCAGCCAATGACGGATATGACGGGCCGGCAGCTCTTGCAATTGCTGGGGTTGCTGCGGGTCGATGAACTCGACGTTGAGGCCGAAACGGGCGAACGGCTTGCGGTACTGCTTGCCATAGGTCAACTGAACGGTGTTCACCAGTTTGCCGTGGAAGCTGCCGCGCACAGCGAGGAATACCGGCTCCACATGCAACTGCGCCAGGTTGTGCTGACGCACCGCTTCGGCCACTTGGCGCACGGTGACGCAGGACAGATTCTGCGGCAGCAGACCGGCGGGCAAATCGAGATCGTCAGTGTCCAGTTCGACGTAAGCCTTGTCGCTGGCGACCAGATTGGCGAGGGCGAAATCACGCTCGTCGAATTGTTTCTGCAGGTTTTTCTGACGGCGATATTCGGCGTGCTTGACGGCGATTTCCACCGACTCGGCGCCACTGTTGGAGAAGGTCGAAATGTAGCGTTCGCTGTTGTTCAGCTCACGGTTGAACGCTTCACTGAGTTCACGCCCCAACTGCCCCGCCGCACCGCGCACCGACATCTGCGCGTTGAACGGCACATCGGCACGCAACAGGTCGACGAGTTGATCGACAAATTGCGGATCGTTGTGGCCATACAACGCGGCGCCGTAACCGCCGAGGAAGTCAGTGACAGTCACCTCTTCGCCCTGCCGGTCGCGGTAAAACAGTTTGCTGCCCAGCGCTCTGTGAAACTGACATTCGAGGCCCAGGGCCTGCATCAATTCAACGAATTTCGGCCGTACGTAATCGCGGTAATCCATGACAGTTCTATCCCTTGAGTAAAAAATCAGCTGCGTTTCGTTGCGTGCCGACGGTCAGTCGGCTGCGTGAAATTCGAGGTGGTAACCGGCACTGAAGCCGTTGTCGTCGCGGTTGATCACCAGACAGTCGTGCAGCACGGCATCGCGCGGCCCACCGATCACAAACGGCAGATGCGCATCCAGCGGTTGCTCCAGGCCACTGACCGGCGGGATGCTTTGCGCCTGCAAGGCCTGCCGGGCAAAGATCAGGTCAACCAGGCTCGGCGCACCACTGAGCATGCCGGTCAGCGGCGTGCTGCTGGTGATGTGCGCGGCGCCGGTTCGTGCCAGCGTGCGGGCCAGATCGGCATCCTTGTGCGGCTCGCCAGTGGCGCTGCTGATCAGCAGATCCACCTCTTTGTCCGGCAGGTTCAGCGAAGCCAGACGAGGGTGTGCGAACAGTGCGGTCAGGCAGGTTTGCGGGCCTGCCGGCAGGTCATCGGCGCGACGCAACACCAGCGCCGCCGCACCTTCGCCGGCAATGCCGCCACTGCCCCGGCGATCAAAGGCACGCAGGCTTGGCGAACCCTCGGTGCTGATCACCCCCGCCTCGGCCAGTGCGGCAAGCGCCAGCGGATCCAGTTCACTGCCGGCGCCAACCACAATGGCCGCGTCGATCCGACCGCTTTGCAGCGCGGCACAGGCCTCGCGCAGCGCCGCCAGATTGCCGGCCACGCCTTGCATGTAGGCGTTGCATTCGCACTCAAGCTTCAAGGCCAGACTGACGACGCCGAGCAAACCGTTGCTCAGGCTCTTGAGCACCAGGAACGGATCGAGTGCGCGCTCCTGCAACACGCGTTTGGCCAGACGCTGCATGTCGGCACCGGTCTCGGTCTGACATTCGTGCAGCAGTTCGCCGTAAGACGCGAGCGAGGGATGGGTGTAACCGCCCTGGCAGCAATACAGACCAAAACGCACGTTGTCGCGACCCGGTTCAAGCCCGGCTTCTGCCAACGCCTGGCGCACCGCACTGACGCCCCAGATCACCGCCGGCGGACAGTAACGCTGCAGGTTTTGTGCAACGTCCTGACGGCTACGTTGATGATCTCGATCAGCGACGTGTCCGAACGCCGTGACGCGCTCGCTGTGGAACAAAGACGAGTTCAGGGGCGAGATCGCGCTACGTCCTTCGCGGGCCGCCGACCAGAAACCCTCAACGCCCCAACCGGTGGGCAATACACAACCGCTGCCGGCGATCGCGACACGTACAGTGGCGCCAGTCATTGTCCATGCTCCCGATATTTGCCAAGGGCCAGCGAGGTATTGAGGCCACCGAATCCAAAGGAATTGCTCAACGCGTAATCCACTCGGCGGCTGACTGCCTGACCGGCGCAGTAATCCAGATCGCACTGTTCGTCAGCGTCATGCAGGTTCACCGTTGGCGTGACCAGATCGTTGAGGCAGGCCAACGCGGTGACGATGCATTCAGGAGCGCCAGCGGCTGCAATCAGGTGACCGAACTGTGATTTGTTGGCGCTGACGGCCAGGGTTCGATAATGCTTGTGCTCGGCGAACACGCTTTTGATCGCGAGGGTTTCGGCCACGTCATTGAGCGGAGTCGAGGTGCCGTGGGCGTTGATCAGATCGATCTGCTGCGCACGCAAACCGGCGTCGTCGAGCGCGGCCTGCATCGCCAGGGCTGCACCGCGTCCTTCCGGCTGCGGTGCGGTGACTTTGTAGGCGTCGAGACTGCTGCCAAAACCCAACACCTCGGCATACGGCGTGGCGCCACGGGCCAAGGCATGTTCGAGGCTTTCCAGCACGACGAAACCACCGCCCTCACCGGCAATCAGACCGCTGCGATCACGATCGAACGGGCGACACAGATCTGCGCCCCAGCGCTGCTCGCCCGACGCGGCACCCAACAGATACAACGCCGCCATGGTGTCGAGGTTGAGCACCGAGTCGGCGCCACCCGCCAGCGCAACGCTGACTTCTCCGCGACGAATCATCTGAAAGGCATTGCCAATGGCTTGTGAAGCACCGGCACAGGCACTGCTGATGTTGATCACCGGCCCTTCACAACCCAGGTCGTCGGCGATTACCCGCGCCAGACGGTCGTTGCTCTGACGCAGCGAGCCATCGGCATTCACTTGCCCGGCCCGCGGCATCAGGTATGACCAGCTCGGCGTGCCGGCATTCGGGGCTTCAGTCAGCAGCATGTCGGCGAGCATGTGCTGCGGTGCTCCCGAGGCACACAGCACCGCCGCGCTCCGCAACTGTTCGGGCTGCAAGCCGCTGTCACCGACTGCCTGCGTAGCAGCCACCCAGCCAAAACGACTGCGCTTTTCCAGCGGCATCGTCCAGGCCGGATGACTTTGCAGTTTTTCCGGCAACAGGCTCATGTCGACCGGTGCCGCGTAGCGCACCGCAAATGACGCCTCTTGCAGGTCGTCCGGCTGCCATGGCCGCACGCAATGTTCAGCGCCGAGCATTTTTTCCCAGAGGGTCTGCCATTCGAAACCGAACCCGGTAACGGCGCCCAATCCGGTGATCACAATCCGTGTCGCACTCATGCGTGCTTCTCCATGGTTTCACTGGCCAACAGCAATGCGCCCCAGTGACCGGCGCGAGTGTGGCTGACAAGCAACGTGTAGCCCGGCGTCGCCGCTACTTCACGGCTGAGGTGCAAGGTCAGTGCAACCTCTGTCAGCAAGCCGCTGGCGCCCAGTTCACCGGTCATGACGCGGGTGCTGCGAATCTCGCGCGGGAAAGCTTCGAGCAACTTCATCACTTGTCCGTCAGCGCAATTGCCGACGATATGCTCGACGTCGCCGACCCGCAGTTTCTCGACACTCAGGACCTGGTCGATCACACGCCGACCCACGGCCACAGACCTTTGCGGATCGGTGCTGTAACCACGGGTAAACCCGGCGATGCGCACGGCGTGTGCCGCACCCGGCGCTGGGGTCGACGTCAGCAACAGCGCGGCGGCGCCCTCACCGAAAATCGGTTCGCTCGCCTGATCGGGCTCGCGCAGGTACAAGGCCGGAGTCAGGTTCGGACTGCTACTGACCACCAACGCGGCGTCGGCATGCCGCTCGCCAATCTGCTGGCAGGCTTCGATCAGCGCATCCAGTCCGGCGTTGTCCTGAGAACAAAATCCGCCCATTGGCCCGTGGCAACTCAATGCTTCGGCGACATAAGCCATGACGCTGCTGTTGAGCAGGGTCAACGCATGCAGGGGCGGTGTGTTGGCCAACAATTGGCTGAGTTGTTTGTGTGGCTGTTCGATGATCGCCTGCACCGCATCCCAGCAAGGGCTCGGCGCATCGACTTCAGGAATGGCCGCTGTCAGGGCAATGCGTGAGGCAGGCAATTGCAGCGCCGCCAGTGCTGGCGCCAGCCGTGCGGCGCAATGCAACAGGCGCAAGCCCTGCGGTTCGACACTGCGCTGGATCTTGCGATCAAACAGGTCACTGGCCAGTCGCGGCGTCGGCAAGGCAAACGCCTGACGCTGTGCATCAAATGCCAGCGGTTGCGCCGCGCAGGGCGTACCGAGCAAGTCAGCACATTCACTGCCCGCCACGTTCAGCACCGCAGCGGCATTCAGGTAGATGGCTCGGTTCATGTCATGCCCTCCCCAGAACCAGCGAGCTGTTGATGCCGCCAAAGCCGAACGAGTTGGACATCACCACGTTGATCGACTGGCGCACCGGCTCGCTCAAGAACTTCAGCGAAGGGTATTCGGCACGCTCGGCGTCGTAATTCAGGGTGGGCAACAGCACACTGTCACGCAGGCTCATCAGCGACAGCACTGCTTCGATCGCGCCACTGCCTGCCAGGGAATGACCGATGGCCGATTTGTTGGCGGTGAAGGTCATGAAGTCCTGGCAGCCGCCGAACAGACGCTGCAGCGCCAACGCTTCACAACTGTCATTGGCCTGCGTGGAGGTTCCATGGGTGTTGACGTGTTGCACGGCGCTGCGCAGCAGCCCGGCGTCTTCGATTGCTGCTTCCATGCATTCCTCGTATTTACTGCCGTCGCGACTACTGGAGGTCATTTTCTGCGCCTCGCAGACATTCGCGTAACCCAACACCCGGCCCAGTGGCGCAGCCTTGCGCCGCTGCGCGTGTTCAGCGGATTCGAGAATGATCATCGCCGAGCCTTCGCTGAGGACAAAACCGCTACGGTCGGGCATGAACGGACGGCTTTGTTCGCTCGCCGGCAAGTCGGCCTGACAGAGCGCGCCGAGGCTGTTGAACATGTAATAAGGCAATTCATTGGCCATCAGTTCGACGGCGCCGCAGATAGCCAGATCGATCTCGCCGCGCTCGATGGCCCGGTAAGCACTGCCGATGGCCATGGTGCCGGCGGCACAGGCATCGGAATGGGTCGAGATGTGATCGCGAATGCCGAGCCGATCGGCCAGGTGTTGCGTCTGTTGATCGACCCGCCGGGTGAAGGTCGCGCTGGAAGGTGCCGGACTGTCCAGCAGACGGTCGAGGTCGACGCGTCCGGCCTCATCCATACAACGGCTGAGCCGCTGCAGATCGTGGCTGTCGGCACAGTACTTGTTGGCGCCCAGAAACAGACCGCTGCGACTGTGGGCAAAGTCTGCCGGCGTCAGGCCGGCGTGCTCCAGCGCCTGCCGGGCGACGTACTCGGCCAGCACACTTTGTCGCGGGTGCAGCGCCGCATTGCCGCCGAAACCGGCACCGATCTGCTGCCACTGCGCGTCATCAATAAACCCGGCAGCGCTGTTGCTGAATCCCAGCGCCTTGAACCGAGGATGTTCGCGGACACAGGATTGCTTCCGGCAAATCCGCTCGAACAACGTGGCAGCGTCCAGCGCCATGGGCGCCACCAGACCGAACCCGCTCACATAGACTTCTCGTGCCCGCATGAGAACTCCTACACCGCTTCTTTGGCGTGAGTGGTCACAAACTGCTCAACCAATTGACGCGACACTTCATCGCCATCCGCCGGCACCAGACGCGCACTGCACGCGCCGCAAACCACTTGTTGGCGCTCGTTCAGAATCGCCTGGTGAGCATTGCAATCCGGGCAGGTGGCCGGCAGGTAGTTGAAAAGATTGCGGCACTGGTTGGCCCAGTTACGCACGGTGGTCGCGGCGAACACCTGAGCCGGTTGCATGCCCGCCTTCAACTGATCCGGGGTGTAGGCGCTGAGGCTTTGCTCAAGCAGGCTTTTGCCGCTTTCGGTAATGCGACCGTTGGCGAGAAATTCGCTGGCATCACCGCAAACCGCCACTGCATGGTCGAGCACGCTGGTTTTCGGCAGTGTGCAGCCATATTGGCGGCCCAGCTGGAAGCTCAGGTCGACGATGTCCAGCGAGTCGGCGCCGAGGTCTTCGACAATGCTGCTGTTTTCTTCGATGTCATTCGCATCCATCACCAACAGCTGTGCGAGGATTTCGCGAGTGCTGGCAACGACATGTTCCAAGTCCAATGGATTGTTCATTTCTATCTCCCTATATGTCGTGACTACTTCATGAATTCGACTTATGAGAAGTAACTTTTCCCACAGCAACTTCTCACGCGACGGCAATCTAAACTCTGCCCTTAAGGGGAGAGTCAACGAACTGTTCAAGGTTTTTTTACAACTCGAAAAAAGTCTGCAAAACCCCGCAGACACAGAACCTCCTTGATGCGGCGAACGACTTATTTACTTAACAAAGACGGGGTATGGTGGGGCGTCCCTGCTATCGGGCAGGCTGACTATCGAAAGCAACTTAGAAGGCGATGGAACAGACGTACTAAAAGAAAAAGCCGAATAATTAAAAAAAGTTATAACTTCATAACCATTGTTTTAGATCAGTAGCGCCGTTAATTGATTTTGCTGGAAGGTTTACGCCTCCATCCATAAAACTTGGCAGCGTTTATGGATATCTGAATGTCGAGCACAGACATCTGGGCAAGGACGCGGCGCTATAGGGTGCAGCTTCCTTTGATCGCCCTGTCTGGAGCCGACACATGACCGCCCCTATCACCGTTCTGCGCGACACCCACCCTCTGCCGGTACTCGATGCCTGCAAATGGGAAAAACTCGAAGGCGACCCGCACACCGTTAACCTCAACGCCTACACCAGTGAGGACGGCAGCAAGATCATGGGCACATGGATCTGCACGCCGGGCAAATGGCGCGTTGAATACGTGAAGTGGGAGTACTGCCATTTCCAGGAAGGCTACTGCGTGATCACCCCGGACGGCATGGCGCCGATTCATTTGCGCGCCGGCGATATCTTCGTGGTTGAGCCGGGCATGAAAGGAACGTGGGAAGTGGTCGAGACCGTGCGCAAATATTTCGTGTTCGCCTGATGCAAAAAAGCCGGGAGATCACCCGACGTGATTTCCCGGCAAACAATGTCTGATACACACAAGTCCCCTGTGGGAGCGAGCCTGCTCGCGAAAGCGCACGGTCAGTCACTTCCTTATTGAAGCGACCGCCGTCATCGCGAGCAGGCTCGCTCCCACCGTGGGTTCAGCGCTGTCCTTCTATTGCTGGTTTGCGATAGCTGTTGATGATCGCCGAGAAATCTTTTCCGCCGTCCCCTCGCTGACTCATCGCCTGATACAACTGCTGCGCTACCGCGCCGAGCATCACCGGTTGGTGCGCCTGACGCGCCGCTTCTGTCGCCAGCCCCAGATCCTTAAGCATCAGTTCCGCACCGAATCCACCGGTATAACCACGCGAGGCCGGCGCCGTTTCGACGATGCCCGGCCACGGGTTGTACATTTCCGAACTCCAGCAACGCCCGGTCGAACTGTTGATGATCCCGGCCAACACAGTCGTGTCGATACCCAGCGCATCACCCAGCGCCATCGCCTCGCTGACACCGACCATTGAAATCGCCAGCAGCAGGTTGTTACAGATCTTGGCGATCTGTCCGGTGCCGACCTCACCGCAATGCACAATGTTGCGGCCCATCTGCGCCAGTACCGGTTGCAGGGTGGCGAACAGTTCCGGGGTGGCGCCGACCATGAAGGTCAACGTCCCCGCCGTCGCGCCACCGGTGCCACCGGACACCGGCGCATCGGCCATGGCCACACCTTGCTTGGCAGCCGCAGCGGCCACATCGCGTGCAGTCTGCGGATCAATGGTGCTGCAATCCACCGCCGGCACACCTTGGCGAATGCCTGCCAACACACCGTCCTCACCGAGCCAGACGCTGCGCACATGCACCGCCGCCGGGAGCATGGTGATCACCAGTTCGGCATCTTCAGCGGCTTCACGTGCCGAGGCCCGAATGCTGCCGCCCAGTTGCTCCAGTTCCGCCAGCACGGTTTTGTTCAGGTCGACCAGGTTCAATGAGTGGCCAGCCTTGATCAGGTTGCGCGCCATCGGCGCGCCCATGTTGCCCAGACCGATAAATGCGATTTTCATGGCAGTTCCTCAGCGCAGGTTGATGGTGGTGTTCACGCCGTCGTTGACGCTGTCGTCATCGAACCAGCGCGCCGTGACCGTTTTGGTCTGCGTGTAGAACTGCACCACTTGTTTGCCGTACGGGCCGAGGTCGCCGAGTTTCGAGCCGCGCGAACCAGTGAAGCTGAAGAACGGTACCGGCACGGGGATCGGGATGTTGATGCCGACCTGGCCGACGTCGATTTCCGTCTGGAATTTACGCGCTGCTGCGCCGCTCTGGGTGAACAGCCCCGTGCCGTTGCCGAACGGGTTGGAATTGACCAGCGCAATCGCCTGATCAAGGGTGTCGACTTCCAGCACCACCAGCACCGGACCGAAGATTTCCTGGGTGTAGATCTGCATATCGGTGGTCACGCCCGAGAACAGCGTCGGGCCGACAAAGTTGCCTTGCTCGTAGCCCGGCACCTTGATGTCGCGACCGTCCAGTTCCAGCTTGGCGCCTTCCTTGATGCCGCTTTCGATCAGATCGAGAATCCGCGCCTTGGCTTTTTTCGAGATCACCGGGCCGACATCAGTACCCGGCTCGTTGCCGGCGTTGACGGTGAGTTTCTGCGCCAGCGCTTTCAGGTCCGGCAGCCATTGTTTCGCCGCGCCGACGAGCACCACTACCGAGGTGGCCATGCAACGTTGCCCGGCCGCACCGAAACCGGCGCCGACCAAGGCATTCAGTGCTTGCTCGCGATTGGCATCGGCGAGCACCACGGCGTGGTTCTTCGCGCCCATCATCGATTGCACGCGTTTGCCGTGCTTGCCGGCCAAGTCGTAAACGTGAGTGCCGACAGCGGTCGAACCGACGAAAGACACCGCTTTGATGTCCTTGTGCGTGCACAGCCCATCGACCACGTCCTTACCGCCGTGAACCACGTTCAACACGCCCGCCGGAACGCCGGCCTCGATCGCCAGTTCCACCAACAGCATGGTCGACAGCGGATCCTGTTCGGACGGTTTCAAGACGAAAGTGTTGCCGCAAGCGATGGCCATCGGGAACATCCACAGCGGAATCATTGCCGGGAAGTTGAACGGGGTGATGCCAGCGCACACGCCGATCGGCTGGCGCAGGGTGTAGGTATCGACGCCGCCGGCGACGTTCTCGGCGAACTCGCCCATTTGCAGGCTGCCGATGGAGCACGCGTGCTCGACCACTTCCAGACCACGGAAAATATCGCCCTCCGCGTCGGCAATGGTTTTGCCCTGCTCGGCGCTCAGGACCACGGCAATGCGTTTGGAGTGCTCACGGATCAGCGCTTGCAGCTTGAGCATGATGCGCATGCGCGCGCCAATCGGGGTCAGTTTCCAGGTCTGGAAAGCGCGCTGGGCGGCGCTGACGGCGGCATCGACTTCAGCGGCGGTGGCAAACGGGACTTTGGCCAGCACTTGCTGGGTCGCCGGGTTGACGATGTCGTGCCATTCGGTGGACTGCGACTCGACCCACTCGCCGTCGATCAGCAGTTTGACCTTCTGCAGCGTGGTGTCGTTGGGCGTAAGCGATGCGTTCATGCTGGTCTCCGAAACTTGTTTTTATCGTAGGAGCCAAGGCGAAAGGTTCGCCTTGAGATGAGGCGTGTGTCACGAATTGGTTGTCGGACTGTTTTTGGAGTATAGATGTGCAAACTTCTAATAAGAACGCACATATAAGCCCGTCCATCATGCAAAAAAACATCACCTCACTCGGTTCGCTGAACTGGGACGACCTCAAGTTTTTTCTCGAAGTCGCCCGCACCCGCAAGGCCAGTACCGCCGCCAAACGGCTAGCCGTCGACTACACCACAGTGTCGCGGCGCATCAGTTCGCTGGAAGCGGCATTGGGGACCTTGCTGTTCGAAAAGTCGCGGACCAGCGGCTTCGTCCTGACCACCGAAGGCCAGCGTTTGCTCGGTTATGCCGAATCGATCGAAAGCACCTTGCACATGGCCTGCGAGCAGGTGTCAGGCTCCGGCGTCGCGTTGTCCGGGCATGTGCGCATGGGTTGCACCGAAGGCTTCGGCAGCTTTTTCATCACCCCGCAGCTGAGCCATTTCGTCGACGCCTACCCGGCGATCTCGGTGGACATCCTGCCGCTGCCGCACTTCATCAGCCTGTCCAAGCGCGAGGCCGATATCGTCATTGCCCTGGAACGCCCGGAGCACGGGCCGTACGTCTGCTGCAAACTCTGCGACTACCGGTTGCAGCTCTACGCGACCCAGGACTATCTGGACCAACACCCACCGATCCGCCGCCCGGCAGACTTGGGCAAGCATCAATTCATCAGTTATGTGGACGACCTGGCGTTCAGCTCGGAGCTGCTCTACCTGGCGAACGTACTTCCCGGCGCCAGTGCGCATTTGCGCAGCACCAGCGTGATTGCGCAGTTTGTCGCCGCGCAGCAAGGACGCTCACTGGCGATCCTGCCATGCTTCCTCGCCGCACAGGATCCGCGCCTGCTGCCGGTATTGCCGGAGGAAATCGACATCACCCGGCAGTTCTGGATGTACTGCCGGGAGGATCTGCGCAAGTTGAAGCGGATCACTTTGTTGTGGGATTACATTCGTGAGGTGACTGAGCGTAATCAGGGTCTGTTGATGGGCCAGACCCGCGAAATGCAGTTTGCCGATTAATCGGCGCTGACCACAATCGACACCCGGCGGTTTTCCGTGCGACCGGCCGCCGTATCGTTGGACGCCACCGGCTCTTGGCTGCCCAGACCCTGCAACTGGATGTTCTCTTGCTTCATACCGACTGTGCCCAGCACGTTGGCGACACTTTTCGCACGACGCAGGGACAGTTGCTGGTTGTAGGTTTCCTTGCCCGATGCGTCGGTGTGGCCATCGACCCGCACTCGCTCAATGCCGACACCCAGCAGGGCCTTCCCGATGCGTTCGACGATCTCGGTGCTTTGCGGGTTCAGGCTTTCGACGTCGCTGCCAAACAGCACTTTGCCGGACAGGCCAAACTCCCAGCCGTCGTCGGTCAGTTCAAAGCCCTGTTGTTTGAGCACGGCGACTTGCGCCGGGGTCAGGCCCTTTTGTGGGGCGGTCTGGCAACCGGTCAGGGCCAGTACGGCGATCAACAGCACAGCGTAAAAAGATCGAATGGACAGTGGGAACACGAGAGTCAGCTCCTGGTTTGAACGGAATCGACCGGGTGCTCCGCCCCGGCCGTGAATTGGGCGCCACGCGACAGACGCTTGGCTTGATACATGGCCGCATCGGCGGCATCGAGCAAGGCCCCCGGCGTCATCCCATGATCGGGATAAACCGCAATGCCGATACTGAGCGAGGTCACCACACTGGTGTCGCCCGGCAGTGCGATGGGCATGTCCATGCTGGCGAGGATCTTGTCGGCAATGCGCTCGGCATCTTCGACCTTGTGCAGCGGCGTGAGCAGCACGGCGAACTCGTCACCACCCAGCCGCGCCACCAGATCCTCTTCGCGCAACTGCGCACGAACGCGATTGGCCACCGCCACCAGCACCGCATCACCGGCGGCGTGGCCGAAGTTGTCGTTGATGCCTTTGAACCGGTCGCTGTCGAGAAACAACACGGCCACGCGCTCATCGTGTTTGCCGGCATTGCGCAACGCGCGGATCAAGCGTCCTTCAAAAAAGGCACGGTTCGGCAGACCGGTCAGGCTGTCGTGACTGGCTTGATGAGCGAGGGTTTCGTTTTCGTTTTGCAGATGGGTTTGCCACGACTCCAGTTCATCGAGCAAGGCATTGAAGTCATTGCCGAGGTTGTCCAGCTCAGCGATCTGCGCTGGTGGTACGCGGCGGTCCAGCGCTCGTTCACTGCGGGCGGCGTGGGCCACGGCGGCAAGGCTGCGCAAGGGGCCGGTGATGCCGCGTAACTGGCGACGCGCCAGGTAGAGCGCAACCCAGGCGCTGATCGCGGTACAGAGGATGATCCCCGCCAGACCGCTGAGCAGAAAGCGCATCAGGCTGCCACCATGGCCAGTGAGCAGCACACGACCGATTTCACGGTCCTGATGCTCGATCGGCAGGCTGATGGGTTTTTCCAGGACGGCGCGGGTGATCTGCATCTCCAGCTCAGAGAACAGACCGTTTTCCGGGCGTTGCCAATGCGCGAGCAGTTGGCCTTGGCCGTCCAGCACCTGAGCGTCCGCGACCTCTTCGGCAGAAGCAATCAGTGCCAGCGATTCGTTGGCGGCGGTCTTGTCGTTGAACACCACTGCGGCTTCCACGGTGTAGCTGATCGAACGGGCAATCAAGTGCAGGTTGTGATCGGCATAAACCCGTAATGCCAGTACGCCGAGCAACGTCAGCGAAACGCTGGCCATCGCCACCCCCACCAGCGCGACCGTCAAATGCCCTCGGCCAATGACCGAACCCAGCGTTGGGCGGCTATTCGATCTGAACAGGTTCATGGTGCCGCCGACTTGCGACGCGACAATTGCAGCACGCTGGGGTGAATGCGCACGCCGCTGCGGGCAACGGAGTCGAGATTGACCTCGAAGGACACTTGCTCATCGCCAACACGCAGACAGAACAGGCTGCCGACCGTGCATTGATCGCCACCTTCGCTGATGCTCAATACTGGATGACCAATCAGCGAAGCGAACAAGCGAGTGCGTTCATCCGCCGTGAGTTTGCCGATGTACACCGCGTCACATTCGCTGACGATGGTCGGGTTGTCGGCCAGCAGGCGGCGTACGGTGACCGGTCGCCCCGAGGCTTGCGTGGTGCCTTTGACCAGATCATCGGTGTATTCGGTAGGGCCGACGATGCACAGACGCAATTGCGCAGGTTCCACCGGCCAGCGCGCATAGCTGAGAATGCCAAGAACAACCTGGGTGACAGATTTGGCCCGTTGTTCGGCCATGCCCGTCGGCGCCTGCGGCTGCGCGACAGCCGCGCCCGTCAATATCCAGAGCAGAGCCACAAGCAACGCGTGCTTGCAGACAACTACGCGCTCTGTCGCCCAGACAGACACCTTCATGCAGGGATTCTCTTGGATCGTAGCGAAATGATGCCGCAACGATAGCACAGCAGTGAAACGCCAGCGAGGCAGCGACCTCTGACCGGTTGGTCAGTAATCGCCGCCAATCTCCGGGATTTTCACCCCCGAGGCACTGTGCCCTCCTCCAGTTCCAGCATCAGCCCGCTCAGGCGTTTGACCTTGCGCTGCACTGCTTCTTCAAACACGCCGGATCGGGACTCGATCAAGGTGAACCAATGTTTAGCCCGGGTAATGCCGGTGTAGATCAATTCTTTGGTCAGCACCGGATTCAAGGCATCGGGCAGAATCAGCGCCGTATGGGCAAATTCCGAGCCCTGGGATTTGTGCACCGTCATTGCATAGACGGTTTCGACATCGTTAAGGCGGCTCGGCAATACGAAGCGCACGCCGCCCTGACCGTCGTTGCGCGGGAAGGCCACGCGAAGCACCGGTTTGCCCGCGTCAGGTCCTTCGCGCTCGGGCAGTTTGAGGGCGATACCGATATCACCGTTCATCAGGCCCAGACCGTAGTCATTGCGCGTCATCAGGACTGGCCGGCCTTCGTACCATTGCTGATCGTTTTCGATCAGTCGTGCTTTGAGCAGCGCGGCAGTGATGCGTTGATTAAGACCTTCGACACCCCACGGCCCTTTGCGCACGGCGCACAGCAGCTGAAAAGTATCGAACGCCTGCAGGACTTCGCGGGCCCAAATAACCCAGTCCGGATGTTCGAGAGGCCTGCCCGACGGTGGACGCTGATCACGCAGCACACTCAGGTAATGGCGGTAGCCTTGTGGACCGGCGCCATGCCCTTCCAGCAACAGACGCTCGAGTTTGTGATCGTGCTCGCCCTTGAGCGGCAACGAATACACATCGTCGTAGTGCCCGGTCGTGAGCAACTGTCGCGCTTCATCCGGCAACTGTTGATTGACCCGGCGCGCGAGCTGACCGATGCCACTGCCCTCGCCGAAGCGCCGGGAGTGGCGCAGCATCACCACTTGCTGAGCCAGCGGGTGAGAACCATCGACGTCCTCATGCAAGTCGCTGTCCTGCAACGACTCACCGCTGACTGACTCCAGCCACTGGCGGGTCTGCGGGCTGTACCAGCCACCTTCGGCGTCTCGGCACAAATCCCCCAGTACCGCGCCGGCCTCTACAGAGGCCAGTTGATCCTTGTCGCCAAGCAATACCAGTCGAGCATGGGCGGGCAAGGCGTCCAGCAGGTTGGCCATCATTTCCAGATCGATCATCGAGGCCTCGTCGACCACCAGCACGTCCAGTGGCAGGCGATTGCCGGCATGGTGACGGAAGTGCCGGGTGCCGGGACGGCTGCCCAGCAGACGATGCACGGTGGTGACGTCGCAAGGGATTTTCCCCCGCACCGCTTCGCTGACTTCCAACGACTGCACCTGCTGGCTGATGGACTCGGTCAATCGCGCCGCTGCCTTGCCTGTTGGTGCCGCCAGACGAATCCGCAGCGGGTGGCCGGAGGCTACGGCGGGTGCTTGAAGCAAGGCCAGCAAACGCACCACGGTGGTGGTTTTGCCGGTGCCCGGCCCGCCGGTGACAATGCTGAAGGCGCCGCGAGTGGCGAGGGCACAGGCGAGCTTCTGCCAGTCGATCACTGCTCCCGCCTTGGCGGATCCGAACAGCTCACTCAGTCGCTGCGGCAGATCGTCCGGTGTCGGCTCAACCTGCTGCAGACGCTGACGCAACGCCGTATCAATCCGCCGTTCGTAGGCCCAGTAGCGTCGCAAGTACAGGCGCTTGCCCGACAACACCAGCGGGCGCTGCTGTGCCGAATCACTGCTATCCGCCGCCAGTGCGACCAGAGAACTGCCCGCCAGAACCTTGCACCAATGCGCACCATCCAGCGCCTCGAGCAATTGCGAAGGCAGCAGCAACACACCACCTTGCACGTCCCCTTCGGGCGGCAGCGACAGAGCAAAGTCGGGAGCTTTCAGGGTTTCATACAGATCGAGACAGACATGACCGTGGCCCAGTTGATGGCTGGTCAGGGCGGCCGCGAGCAGCACCAGTGGATCCGTGTCGCGCTCAAGTTCGTGCAGGAACCCGACAAACGCTTTGTCCAGCGCACGCAGCCAGCCACGCTCGACCCAACGCGTCAGCAATATCAACAGGTCATCGGCGCTGGTCAGCGGCGACAGCCTCGACAGACTGTCGGCTGCCAGCGGTGTCGGTAGCAGGTCGGCAAAGGTGCGGCTCATAGCAGGACTCCCTGTTCCCAGGCGGGTTCGGTCTTGGGTTCGGGTTTGCCTTGAAACATCCGGTCGAGACGCTCGATCAGCTCACGGGGCGGACGAACAAAATACACACCGCGACTCTCCGCGCGAGTACCGCGCAGGAACAGGTACAGCGCACCGCCGACATGCCGGTCGTAATCGTAATCAGGCAACCGTGCCTTGAGCTGGCGATGTAACGCCAACAGGTACAGCACGTATTGCAGGTCATAACGGTTGTCGAGGATCGACTGCTCCATGGCCTGCTCGGTGTAGGCCAGATCATCCACGCCGAGCCAGTTGGATTTGTAGTCCGCCACGTAATAGCGGCCTTCGTGTTCGAAGGTCAGGTCAATGAACCCTTTGAACATGCCGTTGAGCTGCACCGGTTCTGCCGCCACGCGGGCCACGCCTCGGTGAGTGTGCTGACGTACCAGTTCGTCGAGTTTGAGCACATCGACTTTATGGCTGGCGAACCAGAACTCCATCTCGACCCGATATTGCTTCAGTTGCTCAAGAACAACCGGCGATTGCCCGCCAGCGATCGGCAGTGGCGATGTAAGCAGATGCTGCAGCCAGTCACTCAGGGTGTTGATCCAGCCTTCCCAGCCACGCAGGTTGCAGCGCCGGGCAATTGCATCTTCCAGTGCCTCGCGGGAAACGGCAAAGCCGTCATCACCGGCCCATTCCAGCAAACCATGGAGAAATGTTCCCGGATTGGGGCCGCGCGGGAAGCGGTGGATATCGGCGCCACCGGCAATGATTTCCCGCGGAGCATCGGGGTCAAGGCGTTCGTCATCAAACAGCTTTTGCGCCTGGGGGCTGTCCGGCGCTTCATCGCTGCCGACACTCAATACGTCGCTGATACGCAATGCGCTATAGGAAGCGATCCACCAGTTTTCACTGGCCTTGCGCTTGGGCAACAGCGTGGCACTCAGCACGGCGTCATTGCGTGGCGGCTGGTAATGCTCGTCGGTAGGTTGTGGCATGTCATCGGTGTGGATGGCCGGGCAATCTTGTTGCAGGTCTTGCAGCCAGCGTTTCAGTTCGCTGGACTCACCCAGAGAAACACCACCGCCGAGCAGATAGCCCAGCGCCGAAAGGTGCAGCACCGAGCTGTTGTTATTGCCCCGTTTGAGATCCGTCACGCCCAACCAGCAGGCATGCTGCGCGCGCGTCAAGGCAACGTAGAGCAAGCGCAGGTCTTCAGCCAGACGCTCATCATCCGCTTGCGCTATCAGCTCGGCAGTCGGCTTGAGACTTATCTGAGCTTTACCCGCGGTATCGTGGTAATGCAGCGGCAAACGGCTGCCATCCACGGGTTTCGCCGAGCAAATGAACGGCAGGAACACCAGTGGATACTCAAGGCCTTTTGACTTGTGAATGGTCACGACTTTGACCAGTTGTTCGTCACTTTCCAGACGCAGAATCTGTTCTTCGCCAGCCTGGCCGGACACTGCCAGCAACTCGGCCAAATGACGAATCAGCGCTTGTTCACCGTCCAGCTCCGCAGCCGCTTGCTGCATCAGTTCCGACAGGTGCAAAAGGTTGGTCAGCACACGCTCGCCATCCGTGCGTGTCATCAAGGTTTGCGGCAGATGGAAGTCGTGCAGCAGACGCCGCAACATCGGCAGCACGCCTTGTTTGCGCCATAACTCGCGATAGCCACGGAACTGCATGACCCGGGTTTCCCATACCAGCTCGTCCTGGTTGAGACGTTCCAGCTCGGCCAATGGCAGGTTCAGAGTGATGCAGGCCAACGCGGCTTTCAGGGAACGCTCGACATCCGGCTCGGCACAGGCCTTGAGCCAGGACAACAGGTCGTGGGCTTCTTGCGCCGCGAATACCGAATCCTTGTCCGACAGGTAAACACTGCGTACGCCGCGGGCGGCGAGTTCACCGCGCACAGCCTGGGCTTCCTTGCCGTCGCGCACGAGAATCGCAATATCGGACGGCCTCAAGCCTCTGAAGTCTTTACCGTCCTGAACGAACCCCGTGCTAGCGCTTTGCCCGCCATTGAGCAGCGCAGTGATTTCGCTGGCGCACGCGGCTGCCAATTGCTGACGATAGACAACGCCCGACAGTGGCTGGTCGCTAGGCAAATGCCAGATATTCAGCGCCGCGACATCTCGCCCGGCCACCTGCAGTCGCTCCTTGCGCCCTTGGGATTCCACGGGCAGAAACGGCACCGGATTGTCGCCGTTTTTTTCCCGGAACAAAAACGCGCCACGGCCCAGCTCTCGGGACTCGGCGCGTGCGAATACATGATTGACCGCGTTGACCATGCCGTGGCTGGAGCGGAAGTTGGTGCCCAGCGTATGCAGTCGGCCAGTTGTGGCCTGACGCGCGCGCAGGTAGGTGTAGATGTCTGCACCGCGGAAGGCGTAAATCGCCTGCTTCGGATCACCGATCAGAAACAGGCCGGTGTCAGGGCTGTTGTCTTCGATGCGATAGATACTTTCGAAGATCCGGTACTGCACCGGATCGGTGTCCTGAAACTCATCGATCAGCGCGACCGGGAACTGCTCGCGAATCAATGTAGCAAGACGCTCGCCACCGTCGGATTGCAGAGCGGCATCCAGGCGCAACAGCATGTCGTCGAAGCCCATCTCGGCGCGCCGCCGCTTCTCCTCTTCAAAGCGTGTGCCTACCCATTTGGCGGCATGTTGCAGCACCGCAGCATCGGGGGTTGGCAATGCATCGAGACTCGACTTGAGGGCCGGCATGGCGTCCAGTCCCGGATGGTTCGGGGGCTGCCCCTTCCACGCCTCAGCCATGCCGTCGGGGGTCAGTCGGGTGAAGCCGGTGCCGATATCGAGTTGCTCGAGGGACTCGTCTTCAGCCCACGCCTTGAGCTTCTCGAACCAGGGTTCAAAGTAACGCGCCTGCATCTTGCGGCCATCGACGGTCTTGCTGGCGACGCCTTGGTGACAGATGGCGAGCAACTCGTCTGCCCACTGGCGCCAGGGCATTTTCAGTTCGATCAGCGCCGCGCGGCGTTCTTGCAGACATTCATCAATCAGCTGCGCAGGCGCCTTGCCCTCGTCGCTGTCGCGCTCACTGGCGAACAGGCTACGCACGCGAGGCAACAAGGTCGCCGGCCCGCCCCAGTTGCTGCGAACCCAATTCAAGGCATCGTCCTGCAACGGGTAACAAAACAACCGCCAGTAATCGCGCAACACTTCGCCGAGCAAGTCGCTGTGATCGGTTTCCAGGGATTGGGTGAACAAGCTGCCGCTGTCGAACGCGTGCTCGCGCAGCATGCGCTGACACCAACTGTGGATGGTCGAAACGGCAGCCTCATCCATCCATTGCGCGGCGACATCAAGGCGACTCGCACAGCCGGGCCATTGTTGAGGGTCGAATTGGTCACGCAATTCGGCGATCAGTGCATCGGGTGCGGGCGTTTCGTCACGAAAGAATCGAGCGGCCTCAGCCAGACGCGTGCGTATGCGTTCACGCAGTTCCTTGGTCGCGGCATCGGTGAAGGTCACGACGAGAATCTGCGGCGGTAGCAGTTCATGACCGAACCTGCTCGACTCGTCGCCATGCCCCAGGATGAGCCGCAAATAAAAAGCAGAGATGGTGAAGGTTTTACCTGTCCCAGCACTGGCTTCGATCAACTGGCTGCCCTTTAGCGGGAATGCCAGTGCGAGGGGGGTCTTCGTACTCATGAGCGCGCCCCTTCGCTGGACAGCGATTGCCATGGTGCTTCGAACAGTGGGCGATACAAGGCGTTGCACCAACCGAAGAACGTTTCGTCCTCAAGCAATGCATCGAAGTTGGCGTATTGTCGGGACAGTGCAGGACTCTCGCGGCGCTCGCCCTCGCTGGTCTGCCCGTCCCCCTCATAGGCTTTGCGGGCGGCCGCTTCGGCCTTCAGCGGGTCGGTCTGAGAGAGCCACGCGAAAGCGGTTTTTACTGCGATCGGCAGTGGCTGTCGCATCCCGGCTTGCCAGGCGAGGAGCAAATCGCCGAGAAAACGTATCGCCCGATCTGGCTCCATTGGCTCAAGCAGCAACGTATCGTCGCTGGCCACCAGTGCGGTGCTCAGGGACAATCCGCTGGCGCAGGCCACCAGATGATTGACCCAAGGCTTGGTCAGGCGATGCCATTTTCGGCTTTTGATCGATCCAATGCTGTTGGGAATGGTCGTGACGGACAACAGGCCATCGTCGGCGCGTTGATGCAAACCGGCGAGCCAGCCTTCAAGGCGCACGCCCTGCAATTCAAGGTTAATGGGCATCGCACTGCTCAATGGCTTTGGCCAGAGTGTGAGCAGTTGTTGATAACGTTGCAGCAAATCAGGCAGAGGTTCGATCAACTCTCGTTGCAGACACTCCCCGAATCCGGCCATTGGCAACAGGCCGCTATTTTGCAGACGCCGGGCCTGGGCAGTCAGAGCCTGATCGACATTGTCCGGTTGCCTGAGAGCCGCTTCGAGCAGACTGTCGCTCAGCGTGTAACGCTGCAATGCGTCCAGCACGAAGGGTTCTTCATCGGCCAGCGGCGCTTCCGCGGCCTCGAAATATACCTTGAGGCGCTGGGTGAAAAAGTGTCGAACCGGGTTGCGCAAAAAGTCCTGCAACAACGCGAGGCTCAACGGTTCCTCTTGCACATAAGGGTTGAGTAACTGCGCTTCGTTTTGAGATTCGGGCTGTTGATGCAGAACTTGCCATTCGCTGGCATAGCTGAAGAGTTGATCGCCTTCATGAAAATAGCGCGCACTGAACGGTTGCAGTGGATGCTCCTGCGTCATGGAGTTCAACAGATCGCCGCTTTCGTCGAGCAACCGCCAACCGCTGGCAAGGTGATCGCGCAACTGGCCAATCAACACGGAAGCCGGTCGCTCACTGTTGTCGCGAATGCTACGACCGACCCAACTGATGTAGAGCTGATGACGTGCCGACAGAAGCGCCTCGAGCAAAAGATAACGGTCGTCTTCACGCCGCGAACGATCTCCCGGACGGTAATCGCTGCCCATGAGGTCGAAGTCCAGTGGAGGCTGCGCACGGGGATAGTCGCCGTCGTTCATTCCCAGCAAACAGACCAGTTTGAATGGAATGGCGCGCATCGGCATCAGCGTACAAAAATTCACGGCACCGGCCAGAAAGCGCTGAGACAAACGCCCCTGATCCAGCCCGGCGAGCCAGGCTTCGCGAACAACAGTCAGGGGTAGCTCATCCGACAGACCTACCGCCTCACACGTTTCCAGCCAGGTTTCGCGCAGCTCTTCGAGTTGGGTCAACAGATAGTCGTCATGCTCGTTGCTGGCTTTGAAGAACAGTTGCATCAGCGCTTGCAATCGATAGCCCCACTCGTTGGGTTGAGCGGGCCGGGTCAGCTGCTGATGAGCGAGTTCCAAGGCATCGAGCAGAGCCACCAACGGCCCGATCAGTGCTGCGTCGAGTCCACCGATTTCATCATAAGGTTCAATCCCCTCACACGCCTCGGCGCTACCAACGGCATAGCCAAGGAGCATTCGGCGCAGACCGAAATGCCAGCTGTTTTGCTCAAGCTCGTCGGGTAAACCAAGGCCCGCTCGTTGTTCCGCGCTCATCCCCCAGCGAACGCCCGCACCTTCGATCCAGCGGTGCAGCGTGGGCAGGTCGCGCTCCTCCACACCAAAACGCGCGCGTAGTGCGGGAACGTCAAGCAGGTCGAGGATTTCACTGACCGGGAAACGACTGTCGGGAAGCTTGAGCAAGTGCTCGACCGCGATCAGCAGTGGATCACGACCACGCTGCCCCTGATCCGCCAGGGTGAAAGGGATGAACCGCGAATCATGGCGATCGAGCTGACCAAACACCGCGCGAATATGCGGTGCATAGCTATCGACGTCAGGCACCATCACGATCACATCGCGAGGACGCAGATCGGGGTTGGCACTGAAGCGCGCCAAGAGCTGGTCATGCAGTATTTCGACTTCACGTTGAGCGCTGTGGGCAATGTGAAAACGGATCGACTCATCACTTGCCAAATCGACAGCGGGCCAGTGTTCGCGAGTTTCGTTGAGTGGGCGAAGTTCGAGGATGTCGTCCTGGAGCTGATTGAGCAGATTGTGTGGCGGCGTGTCGCTGAACAGGTCTATGCGACCGTCGCGAAAAGCCGCCCGATAGCTATTGGGATCGTCATAACTGTCGAGCAGGTTGATGTAGTCGCGACCTTGTTTACCCCATGCAGCCAATAGTGGATGGGCGTGTTGATGCAGTGCATCAGGGTCCAGCACTGCGGGCATTCCGCTCTTGCGCGATTGTCGTTTGTACTGGTGCCGCAACAGATCCTTGTCGGCAACAATATCGGCCCAGTGGTGCCGGCACGGGTTGTGTACACACAGCAGGACCTGGCTGAAACGCGCAAGTCCGGCCAGCGCCTCGAGCACTTGGGCGGGCAGCGAAGAAATCCCGAAAACAATCACTCGTGAAGGCAATCCCGCAGGCGTTTCGGTGAGGTTGTTGATGCGCTCGATAAACCGTTGGTGAACACCGGCGCGACTCTGCGCCATCCCCTGTTCGCCAACGTCATCCAGCAGCGCACGCCACAGCTCTGCCTGCCAGCAACTGGTCGGTGGCAATGGGTTTACTTCACCTCTGACATTGCGCAATTGATGCCGGCCTTCGGCCCAGTCTTCAAGCCAGTCGGCCCGGTACACCTGATACTGGTCGAACAGATCCGCCAAGCGCTCGGACAATTGATAGCGCTTGCGCAGGTCGGTGTCATGGGTGAGGAAGCGTTGCAACGGCTCGAAATGTGGGCGATCAATAACCTGAGGGAGCAGACGCATGAGGCGCCAGGTCAGCGGAGCTTTATCGAGCAGGGATTTCGGAGGAATTTCATCTCGACCCAATACCATGCGGTACAGCTGCCACATGAAACTGCCCGGCAGTTGCACATCAATCGCTGCGGCGATACCGCAACCGCCAAGGTCGTCTTCCTCAGGGTCTTCGGCCAAGGCCAATTTGAGCCATTGGGCAATACCGTTGCTCTGCACGAGTGCAATTTCGTTTTCCAGAGGAGCCAGCGGATAGCGCCGCATGATGCTGATCACAAGGCTGCGCAGTTCGTCCAGGCTGTTGCTCTGGACCACCATGAATGCAGCGTTGAGGGACTGAGCGTCCGGCATAAAGGATTCCTTGGAAAGTACGAAAGCCAGGGCAGAACCTTAGCATTGTCGGCAGGTTGTGGCAGCCGGACAGCGTCCGTGAATGCTGTACGAACTTTCCTGCGGACAAAACAAAACCCCAACTGCTTTCGCAATTGGGGTTTCGGAATTTAATCTTGACGATGACCTACTCTCACATGGGGAAACCCCACACTACCATCGGCGATGCATCGTTTCACTGCTGAGTTCGGGATGGGATCAGGTGGTTCCAACGCTCTATGGTCGTCAAGAA
>NZ_UTHA01000195.1 GCF_900582195.1 Pseudomonas viridiflava | reverse complement strand
GGCAGCCATCCGGAAACACGTAGCGTTCGCGGTGCAAACGTCTGCCGCACCGCCGTGCATCGTCCGCAGGGCGGTGATCTGGTCGTCGTGCTCTCGGTCATCGACAACCTGGTCAAGGGCGCGTCGGGTCAGGCGGTGCAGAACATGAACATCCTGTTTGGTCTGGACGAACGGCTGGGCCTGTCCCACGCCGGTATGATGCCGTAAGACCCGGGATCAAGCGGCTAGCGGGGTGCTGCTCCATTTGCCGCTGCTCTGCAAATAGTTGACCGATTTTCTAGGACAAGCGG
>NZ_UTHA01000165.1 GCF_900582195.1 Pseudomonas viridiflava | reverse complement strand
CGCTTGAGTCTGTTTCGGTCGCCACGCGCTGGCTCCGCAGGTCCAGTTGCGCAGGGCGCGCGCTTTTCTGTAGTTGCAGAGCGGCGGCCATGCGCAGCTTTACATCGGCTGCCAGCAGTTGGTGGCTGGCCAGCGCGGTCTCGACCAGACCCCGCAGCCGGTTGTTCAGACGCAGTTTGCGCGGTTCATCAGGTATGGGGGCATCTGCCGCAGCCGGGACATCGGCGTCTACCGCGACATAGGTGTCATTGTTCTCGATCCAGACCCGCTTGCTGCTGTCGGCAGCCACTCGGCCGTCGCGCAGTGCTTCAAGC
>NZ_UTHA01000129.1 GCF_900582195.1 Pseudomonas viridiflava | reverse complement strand
AACGATGCATCGCCGATGGTAGTGTGGGGTTTCCCCATGTGAGAGTAGGTCATCGTCAAGATTAAATTCCGAAACCCCAATTGCGAAAGCAGTTGGGGTTTTGTTTTGCCTGTAGAAAAGTTTTTCCAGCGCATTGACCTGCCCCCAAACCGTCGCAAGAAAGGCCATTGGGGAAATTCCTTCTGAGTGACCGGGCAGTTTTTGGTATGGTGCAGCTCGTTTTTAACGGACTGATGTCATGCCCAAGGATCGGCACTCATTTATGTCAAAGAGTTGCTGTAGAAATGCCTGAACCCATCCCGATCAAGGATCACGAAAAAGAGACGCGTCTGGTCAACAAACGGTTGATCGCCTGCGCCATGTTTGTCTTCGCCATCAGCTGCGCCCTGGTCGTGCGCCTGTACATCCTGCAAGTGGTGGAATTCGACTACCACTCGACCATCTCCGAAAACAATCGCGTCCACGTCTTGCCGATCCCGCCGACACGCGGCTTGATCTACGATCGCAATGGCGTGCTGCTCGCTGATAACCGTCCCAGTTTTAACCTGACCATCACTCGCGAACGCGCGACCGACGTCAATCAAGAACTGGACGAAGTCATCAATCTCCTGCACCTGCCTGCAGAAGATCGCACCGTCTTCGATAAAGCCATGAAGCAGTCCCGCCACCCGTTTACGCCGGTGACGCTGTTCTATGAGTTGACCGAAGAGCAAATTGCCGTACTGGCCGTCAACGAGTTCCGCCTCCCGGGCCTGGATGTCGAGCCGCAGTTCGTCCGCCATTACCCACTTGGCGCGCATTTCGCCCACTCGATCGGTTACGTCGGCCGGATCAACGAAAAAGAATCCAAGGCTCTCGACTCGGTCGAATATCGCGGTACCCAATCCATCGGCAAAACCGGCATCGAACGTTTCTATGAAGCGCAGCTACACGGCCACGTTGGTTACGAAGAGGTGGAAACCAACGCCCAGGGTCGCGTACTCCGGGTGCTCAAACACACCGACCCGGTTCCTGGCCAGAACATCGTCCTGAGCCTCGACATCAAGCTGCAGGAAGCCGCCGAAGCCGCGCTTGGCGATCGTCGTGGTTCAGTGGTAGCGCTCGATCCGTCGACCGGTGAAGTGTTGGCCATGGTCAGCAATCCGAGCTTCGACCCGAATCTGTTCGTTACCGGCATCAGCTCCAAGGAATACTCGGCGCTGCGAGATTCGATCGACCGGCCGCTGTTCAACCGTGTACTGCGCGGACTCTACGCACCGGGGTCGACCATCAAGCCAGAAGTGGCCATCGCCGGCCTCGATGCCGGTGTGGTGACGCCGCAAACCCGCGTCTTCGACCCCGGTTATTACCAGCTCCCGGACTTCGATCACAAGTACCGCAACTGGAACCACAGCGGCGACGGTTGGGTGGACATGGACGCGGCGATCATGCGTTCCAACGACACCTACTTCTACGACCTCGCACACAAGCTCGGTATCGATCGCCTGCACGATTACATGGCGATGTTCGGCCTCGGCGAGAAAGTCTCGCTGGACATGTTCGAAGAGTCGCCCGGCCTGATGCCATCGCAAGCGTGGAAACGCGCCACCCGCCGGCAAGCCTGGTTCCCCGGCGAAACGGTCATCCTCGGCATCGGTCAGGGCTACATGCAGGTCACGCCGCTGCAACTGGCTCAGGCCACGGCATTGATTGCCAACAAAGGTGTATGGAACCGGCCGCACCTGGCCAAGACCGTCGATGGCGTCGCCCCGGTCGATGAGCATCCGATGCCGAACATCCTGCTCAAGGATCCGCGAGATTGGGAGCAGGTCAATCACGGCATGCAGATGGTGATGCACGATGCCCGAGGCATTGCTCGTGCGGCCGCGGCCGGTGCGCAATACCGCATCGCTGGCAAAAGTGGTACCGCGCAAGTGGTGGCGATCAAGCAAGGCGAACGCTACAACCGCGAGAAAACCCTCGAGCGCCACCGTGATAACGCCTTGTTCGTGGGCTTCGCCCCGGCCGAGCATCCGAAGATTGCGATTTCGGTAATGATCGAGAACGGTGAGGCCGGTGGTCGTGTTGCCGGCCCTGTGGTGCGGCAGATCATGGATGCTTGGCTACTGGATCAGGACGGCCATCTCAAACCGCAATACGCGGCGCCGACCAAGGCGCCTGGAGACCCGCACGTCTAACGGTTCGCAGCCCCGGCTCATGCTGGTTGAGCCGAGGCTGTGAGTTACCCTGCAAAGCCTGTTTGCAACGGCAACCCTCGAGCATCGTGACGGTGTAGTTACGCTGCACACGGTCCTCGAAGTTCAGGTTGTGCAAGCCTTGCTCCATCAGAAAGTCTTCGACCTTGGCGGACTGGCAGTCATTGTTATAGGACGCGGCGCGCAGCACTTGCCCGTGCTCGGTGGCGGGACAGCGGTAAGTCACCTGTCGCTCCAAATTTGAAATGCATGCCAATGTGCGACCTTGCTCGCGAAAACCGCTGCAAAAATAAAAATCAGGCCCCGGGCACCGGGCAACTCATGTCACCTTCTTCACACTTCAAATACTGTTTCAGCGCCTCGACCCGCACCTTGGTCAACCCGGTCAGACAACTGCTGTAAACCCACGGATAAACACTTCCGCCAGTTACTCCTGACGATGAAAACTTGCACTCGGCATCCCGAAATCCGAGCCACGCCCGCTGCGCACTGACCAACAGCTTCTTGCCATCCGGGTTGTCCTTCAATCGCCCGGTGATCTGCTGGTACACCGTGTTCAACTCCCTGTCCGCCGCTTTGAAGTCTTGCCCGGCGCACTGATTCATCGTCGCTTGGTCGCTGGCATTGCCGCAGTCGACGGCGGCATGGGCGAGGGGGCTGAACAGGAGGGGCGTGAGAGCCAGAAGCAGGCGTGGGGACATGGTCAAGTCTCGCTGTATCGAAGATAAGTGCCGAGCAGTGTAGCGGCTGCACCGCGCTTATTCAGGTGGGCGCATCCGGGAAGCCTCAAGCAAACGGTCGGCGGTCGCCGCAATTTCTTCACCGTCGTGCAGCCTTTCCAGCCAATGTGCAGGAATGCCCCGCACGCCGTAATAGGCGCCGGCCAACTGGCCGGTGATCGCGGCGGTGGTATCGGCATCATCGCCCAGGTTGGCCGCTCGCAAAATGGCCGCTTCGAAGCTATCCGTGTGGTGAAAGCACCACAACGCCGCTTCCAGTGACTGCACGCTATAGCCGTTGCCTCTGATGTCCGCCTCGGACAGACCGAGGTAATCACCACGCGCAATGGCGGCGACCTTGGGTTGCGAGAAGCTGGCGAATGGCAGCGTACGCAGTTCTGCCTTGCTCGCGCCTTCAAGCGCTCTGGCAATCAACCCGGCCAGCAATTGGCAGCATTCGATGGCCTCCGGTGCTGCGTGGGTGGTTCGCGAACTGTCGGCGGCAAAGCTCAGGATTTGCCGGGCGTCGGGAAAGTAGAACAGCACCACCGGAGCCAGACGCATCAGAGAACCGTTACCGGCGCTATAAGGGTCGGTAGAGCCAGCGAAGGGGTCCGCGGTTTGCTGATACTGCGCGAGCGCCTGACTGACGGTCAGGCCGACATCGAAACATTCACCGGTCGAGCTGAGATAGCCCCATTGCCACCAGTTGAGGTAGCGGCCCATCTGATCGGCAGCATTGAATCCATTCGAGTTCAGCAGGCTTTCGGCCAGACACAGGGCCATCGAGGTGTCATCGGTCCACTGCCCAGGCTTGAGGTGGAACGGGCCACCGCCGACCATATCGGTCAACGGTTGGAATGATCCCCGTGGTTTGAACTCAACCGTAGTACCGACAGCGTCGCCGCATGCCAGACCGAGCAGCGCACCGCGGTAACGTTCAGCGAGGGATGGCGGCATGATTCGTCCTTGTACATTCGAATTCGCTGGAAAAGGTAACAGTTTCGTGGGGCAGAGCGTGCCTGGATCCATCACCGCACCGGTCAAAAAGTGCAGCTTGATGTTTCCTGGCTGCTGAATGACTGCACCGCTCTGATACAACTTCACATTGGACATGTGGTCATACAAGCCTAGTGTTCAGAACAGGAGGTGACGTATGAAACCAGTACCCAATAGTTTCGAACGCAAAATCACGCTCAAGGCGCCGCGTTCGCATGTCTGGCGTGCATTGGTCGATGCCGAGGCGTTTGGCCAGTGGTTTGGTGTGGCGCTGGAGGGCCGACGGTTTATCGCCGGTGAATGGACGCAGGGGCAGGTTACGTATCCGGGGTATGAACACGTGTTGTGGAATGTGCTGATCGAGCGGGTCGAGCCGCAGCAGTTGTTTTCGTTTCGCTGGCATCCGTATGCAGTCAATCCGAAGATCGACTATTCCCAGGAGCCGACCACGTTGGTCAGGTTCGAGCTGGAAGACTTCGAGGGCGGAACGCTGCTGAAGGTCTCTGAATCGGGCTTCGCGCACATTCCCGACATTCGCCAGAAAGAGGCGTATTACATGGACAGCCGTGGCTGGGAAGAACAGTTGAGCCGGCTCGAACAGTTTCTTGTCGAGAGCGCCAAGGCCCGAGAGCGTAATGATGGCTGATATTTTCGGATCTTGCCCGAGTGACATGCCCGTCAGGCTCAAGGGGAGCATGGAACTGGCTCGGGGCCAATGAAAGTCGCACAGATCGCGGCTTGCGTGCTTGATGCCTGACACGGCTAGGGGTTTTCGGAAGGGTTGCTATGGCGAATGTCTTACACGCACTGGTAGCTTTTACGACTATTGCCGATTGGATCCACTGCGTAATCTACACACATCAACTGAGACACAGGGAGTGTTTCAGGATCAAGGATGATCGACCATTTGCAAGGATCGCTGCCGACAGGGAGTCGATAATGGTCTTGGGAAAAACCCGCTTCGGCGGGTTTTTTTTCGTCCATGAAAAAGTGCATTGCTCTAACAGAAACACCGCCGGATGGCGGTGTTTCCTGTATCTGCAGATCTTACGAGGCGATCAATTGGCGCAGGACGTAATGCAGAATCCCGCCCGACTTGAAGTACTCCACCTCATTCAACGTATCGATCCGGCACAGCACCTCGATCTTTTCTTGACGGCCATCCTCACGAGTAATCACCAGCGGCAGATTCATCCGCGGTGTCAGTTCGACGCCGGTCAGACCCTGGATCTCAAAGGTTTCCTTACCGGTGAGGTTGAGGCTCTTGCGGTTCTGATCGAGCTTGAACTGCAGCGGCAACACACCCATCCCCACCAGATTGGAACGGTGAATCCGCTCGAAGCTTTCCGCGATTACCGCTTTGACACCCAGCAGATTGGTGCCCTTGGCCGCCCAGTCCCGGCTGGAACCGGTGCCGTATTCTTGCCCGGCAATCACCACCAGCGGCGTGCCCGAGGTCTGATACTTCATCGCCGCGTCATAGATCGCCAGTTTCTCGCCGGTCGGAATGTAGATCGTGTTGCCACCTTCTTCACCGCCGAGCATTTCATTGCGGATACGGATATTGGCGAAGGTGCCGCGCATCATCACTTCATGATTGCCGCGACGTGAGCCGTAAGAGTTGAAGTCCCGTGGTTCCACGCCTTTTTCGCGCAGATAACGCCCGGCCGGGCTGTCAGCCTTGATGTTGCCGGCGGGGGATATGTGGTCGGTGGTCACCGAATCACCCAGCAGGGCCAGAACCCGCGCACCTATCACATCCTTCACTTCTGGCAGCGGGCCGGAAATATCATCGAAAAACGGCGGGTGCTGGATGTAGGTCGAATCGTCCTGCCACACATACGTTGCTGCTTGCGGCACTTCAATCGCTTGCCACTGCTCATCACCGGCAAATACTTCGGCGTATTCCTTGTGGAACATCGCTGTGTTGACCTGACTCACCGCGTCGGCGATCTCTTTACTCGAAGGCCAGATGTCGCGCAGATACACCGGATTGCCTTGCTGATCTTCGCCCAGCGGTTCTTTGCTGATATCGCTGCGCACGCTGCCGGCCAAGGCATAGGCGACCACCAAGGGCGGCGAGGCCAGCCAGTTGGTTTTCACCAGTGGATGCACCCGGCCTTCAAAGTTGCGGTTGCCGGACAGCACCGATGCCACGGTCAGATCGGCTTTCTGGATGGCTTTCTCGATCGGTTCCGGCAGCGGCCCTGAGTTGCCGATGCAGGTGGTGCAGCCATAACCCACCAGCGAAAATCCGAGCTGGTCGAGATATTGCGTCAGGCCCGCAGCCTTGTAGTAGTCGGTGACCACTTTCGAACCCGGGGCCAGCGAACTCTTCACCCACGGTTTGCGCGTCAGCCCTTTCTCCACGGCTTTTTTCGCCAGCAGGCCGGCGGCCATCATCACGCTCGGGTTGGAGGTGTTGGTGCAGGAGGTGATCGCGGCGATGACCACGGCACCGTTTTTCAGGCGATAGGTGCGGCCTTCGTATTCGTATTCGGTTTCCCAGACCAGATCGGCATTGCCTACCGCGACGCCGCCACCGCCCTCACTTTCCAGGCGTCCTTCTTCCTTGCTGGTGGGTTTGAATTGCAGATCGATGAAGTCGCTGAAGGCTTGCGGTACGTTCGGCAGCGAGACGCGATCCTGCGGGCGTTTTGGTCCGGCCAGACTGGCTTCGACGCTGCCCATGTCCAGCGCGAGGCTGTCGGTGAACACCGGTTCCTGACCGGGCAGACGCCACAGTCCTTGCGCCTTGGTGTAGGCCTCCACCAGCTTCACTACCTCAGGCGGCCGACCGGACAGGCGCAAGTATTCCAGCGTCACGTCATCAACAGGGAAGAAGCCGCACGTCGCGCCGTATTCCGGTGCCATGTTGGCGATGGTCGCGCGGTCGGCGAGCGGCAGATCAGCGAGGCCGTCACCGTAGAACTCGACGAATTTGCCCACTACGCCTTTCTTGCGCAGCATCTGCGTGACGGTCAGCACCAGGTCGGTGGCGGTGATGCCTTCCTTGAGTTTGCCGGTCAGTTTGAAGCCGATCACTTCGGGAATCAGCATCGACACCGGTTGCCCGAGCATCGCCGCTTCCGCCTCGATCCCGCCGACGCCCCAGCCGAGCACGCCGAGGCCGTTGATCATGGTGGTGTGGGAGTCAGTACCGACGAGGGTGTCGGGGAAAGCATAGGTGCGGCCGTCTTCATCCTTCGTCCACACCGTGCGGCCGAGGTACTCGAGGTTGACCTGGTGGCAGATCCCGGTGCCGGGCGGCACGACACTGAAGTTGTCGAAGGCACTTTGGCCCCAGCGCAGGAACGCGTAACGCTCGCCATTGCGCTGCATTTCGATATCGACGTTCTGCTCGAAAGCGCTGGGCGTGGCGAATTTGTCGACCATCACCGAGTGGTCGATCACCAGGTCCACCGGCGACAATGGATTGATCCGCTGCGGGTCGCCGCCGGCCTTGGCCATCGCCGCGCGCATGGCGGCGAGGTCAACCACGGCGGGCACGCCGGTAAAATCCTGCATCAAGACGCGGGCCGGGCGGTATTGGATTTCGCGGTCGGAGCGACGCTCCTTGAGCCACGCGGCAATGGCCTTGAGGTCGGCGCCGGTGACAGTTTTTTCATCTTCCCAGCGCAGCAGGTTTTCCAGCAGGACTTTCAGCGACATAGGCAGCTTGTCGAGGTCGCCCAGGCTTTTGGCGGCATCCGGCAAACTGAAATAGTGGTAGGTCTTGTCGTCGATTTGCAGGGTTTTGAGCGTTTTCAGACTATCGAGGGACGGCATTACGATCACTCCTTTGAATCCGCACGGCTACGGATTGAGGGGACGGGCAGAGCTATCAACGTAGCCCTGTTTTCATTAGCTGGCTAATAACTGGACTCTATGGGCAAGTCCAAGGTTCCGACATCGGCTATCATGCGCCGGTTTTCGTGACAGGCTTTGCTTCAGCGCAAGGCCTGAGCATCGCGCAGGGGCCGAATCACCGCCCTCTGCCCAGGAGTAAGAATGAACACCCTATTCATGCATTGCCGGCCAGGCTTCGAAGGCGAAGTCTGTTCGGAAATTTCCGACCTCGCTGCCCAACTCAACGTGGCCGGCTACGCCAAGGCCAAAGCGGCCGCTGCCTACGCCGAGTTCGTCTGCACCGAAGAGGATGGCGCCGAGCGCCTGATGCGCGGTCAGCGTTTTGCCGAGCTGATCTTCCCGCGCCAGTGGGCGCGCGGGGTTTTCATTGATTTGCCGGAAACCGACCGTATCAGCGTGATCCTCGCGCACATGGCCGACTTCCCTGTATGCGGCAGCCTGTGGCTGGAAGTCGTCGACACCAATGACGGCAAGGAACTGTCGAACTTCTGCAAGAAATTCGAAGGCCCGCTGCGCAAGGCGCTGACCGGCGCCGGCAAACTGGTGGATGACGCGAACAAGCCGCGTCTGCTGCTGACCTTCAAAAGCGGTCGTGAAGTGTTTCTGGGCATGGCCGATGCCGGTAACTCGGCGATGTGGCCAATGGGCATTCCGCGCCTGAAGTTCCCGCGTGAGGCGCCGAGCCGTTCGACGTTGAAGCTGGAAGAGGCATGGCACCACTTTATCCCGCGTGATCAGTGGGAAGATCGCCTGCACAGCGACATGACCGGCGTCGACCTCGGCGCCGCGCCGGGCGGCTGGACCTGGCAATTGGTCAACCGCGGCATGCTGGTGACCGCCATCGACAACGGCCCGATGGCCGAAAGCCTGATGGACACCGGTCTGGTCCAGCATTTGATGGCCGACGGTTTTACCTTCAAGCCCAAGCAACCGGTGGACTGGATGGTCTGCGACATCGTCGAGAAACCGGCGCGCAACGCCGCGATGCTCGAAGAGTGGATCGGCGAGGGGCATTGCCGCGAGGCGGTGGTCAACCTGAAGTTGCCGATGAAGCAACGCTATGCCGAAGTGAAGCGTTTGCTTGAGCGCATAGCCGATGGTTTCAAGGCGCGCGGGATCAAGGTCGATATTGGCTGCAAGCAGCTGTATCACGACCGCGAAGAAGTGACCTGCCATTTGCGCCGGCATGATACCAAGAAGCCAAAATCCCGCTGACACAACACCTAACCTGTGGGAGCGAGCTTGCTCGCGAAGGCGCCGTATCAGTCACCTCCATGCAGAATGACACACCGCTTTCGCGAGCAAGCTCGCTCCCACAGGGGTTAGACGATTCCCCCGGCAATGCGCGACAATGCCGGCCAGTTTCAGGAGTGAATCATGAGTGAAATGATCGATACCCCGGTCGACGGCACCCTCGACGCCACCGGCCTCAATTGCCCGGAACCGGTGATGATGCTGCATCAACACATCCGTGATCTGGTGCCCGGCGGCCTCCTCAAAGTGATCGCCACCGATCCCTCGACCCGTCGCGACATCCCCAAGTTCTGTGTGTTTCTCGACCACGAACTGGTGGGCCAGCACGAAGAGGCCGGGACTTACCTGTACTGGATCCGCAAGAAACACGCGTAACAGGGGCTACACATAAAACAACGGTGGGAGCGAGCTTGCTCGCGAAAGCGGAGTGTCAGTCACTGTAAATGTCGACTGAATCACCGCATTCGCGAGCAAGCTCGCTCCCACGTTTTTGTCCTGTGTTAATGGTTTAGCCTGCGCTGCGACTGATCCGAATACGCTTGCGCGCACTACGCGTCAAACGAATCGACAGCATCAACGCCGCACAGCTCAAACCAACGATCAAACCCTGCCACAACCCGCTCGGGCCGCGTGGTTCGCCAAGCCAGTCGGTCAGGCCGAGGGCGTAACCCACCGGCAAACCAATCCCCCAATAGGCGAACAGGGTCAGGATCATCGTCACCCGCGTGTCTTGATAACCGCGCAGTGCGCCGGCAGCGGTGACCTGGATCGCGTCGGAAAACTGGAACAGCGCCGAGTACACAATGAGCATCGCCGCAATGTGAATCACCGTCGGGTCAGCGGTGTAGATCGCCGCAATCGGCTCGCGCAGCAACAACATCATGCTCGCCGACAGACAGGCGTAGGCCAGCGCGGTGCCCATACCGACGCCAGCGGCAAAGCGCGCCTCACGCGGTTCTTCGCGGCCCAACGCCTGACCGACACGCACGGTCACTGCCATGCCCAATGAGTAGGGAATCATGAACACCAGCGAACTGACGTTCAGCGCAATCTGGTGCCCGGCCACCACGGTAGCGCCGAGGCTGCCGATCAACAGCGCGATCACGGCGAAAATACTCGACTCGGCAAACACCGCGATACCGATCGGCAGACCAATCGCCAGCAGACGTTTGATCACTGCCCATTGCGGCCAGTCGAAACGGCTGAAAATCTCGCTCGAACGATAAGCCGGAGCCCAGCGCTCATAACCGGCCAGCCCCAGCGCCATCACCCACATCACGATGGCCGTGGCCCAGCCGCAACCGACGCCGCCCATGGCCGGCACGCCGAAGTGGCCATAGATGAAGATGTAGTTCAGCGGAATGTTCAGCGCCAGACCGCACAGGCCCAGCACCATTGCCGGACGGGTTCGACCGATGCCGTCACTGGTGCAGCGCAGCACGTGATAGAACGCCACCGCCGGCAGACCGCTGGCGATGCCGTGCAGGTATTGCATGCACGGGCCGATCAGCTCGGGATCGACCTTCATCAGGTGCAGCACCGGCTCGGCGGCGACCAGCATCGCCGTCGCGATCAGTCCGACTACCAGCGCCAGCCACAGCGCCTGACGCACGAGCGGGCCGATTTCGCTGTGGGTGCCAGCGCCAAAACGCTGAGCGACTTTCGGCGTAGTTGCCAGCAGCGTGCCGGTCATCAGCAGAAACACCGGCACCCAGATCGAGTTGCCCAGCGCCACGGCCGCCAGATCCTTTGGCCCGACGCGGCCGGCCATCACCGCGTCGACGAAGCCCATGGCCGTGGTCGCCAGTTGCGCGATGATGATCGGCAACGCCAGGGCGAGCAGGTTCTTGAACTCCAGGCGAATACGCGCAGGGCGGGTGAGGGAAACAGCGACAGGTTGATCAGTTACAGAATTCACGGGCAAAGCGTCCAGAGGTGTTGATGCGCAAGGCGCCGCATTCTACGCCGCTGACGTCATGGTCAGGAAAAATCCTCTGTTGCGGATTTGTAAGCGCAAAGCCTGCTGGCCCGGCGACCGATCTGCACCTAAACTGCCGATCCGCCAAAGGAGCCCGCCATGCTGATTGTTGCCGACGAAAATATCCCGCTGCTCGATGCTTTTTTTGCCGGTTTCGGCGAGATCCGCCGGGTGCCGGGCCGTTCCATCGACCGTGCGACGGTCGAGCAGGCCGACGTGTTGCTCGTGCGCTCGGTGACCAACGTCAACCGCGCGTTGCTTGAGGGCAGCAAAGTGCGCTTTGTCGGCACCTGCACCATTGGTACTGATCATTTGGATCTCGAGTACTTCAATGATGCCGGCATCACTTGGTCGAGCGCTCCCGGCTGCAATGCCCGAGGTGTGGTTGATTACGTGCTGGGCAGCCTGATGACGCTCGCCGAAATCGAAGGTGTCGATCTGACTCAGCGCACCTACGGGGTTGTCGGCGCGGGCGAAGTCGGGGGGCGTCTGATCCAGGTCCTGAGGGGGCTGGGCTGGAACGTCAAAGTCTGCGATCCGCCGCGTCGGGCTGCCGAGGGCGGCGATTATGTCAGTCTCGAGCAGATCATCGAGCAGTGCGATGTGATCAGTCTCCACACGCCATTGACTCGCAGCGGCGACGGTGCAACCTGGCATTTGTTCGATCAACAGCGTTTGCAGCAGCTCAAGCCCGGTGCGTGGCTGATCAACGCGGCGCGTGGTCCGGTGGTGGATAACGCCGCGCTGCGTGAAGTGCTGCTGGCGCGTGAAGACCTGCAAGCGGTGCTTGATGTCTGGGAAGCCGAACCCGAAGTCGATGTCGCGCTGGCTGATCTTTGCGTGTTGGCCACACCGCACATTGCCGGTTACAGCCTCGATGGCAAGCAGCGCGGAACGGCGCAGATTTATCAGGCCTATTGCGAATTTATCGGTCAGCCGACGAGCATCCAGCTCAGTGACCTGCTGCCGGCGCCGTGGCTGTCGCAAGTGACTCTGCACGCCGATAGCGAACCGGCCTGGGCGCTGGCGATGTTGTGCCGGGGTGTGTACGACCCGCGCCACGATGATGCGGATTTTCGCCGCAGCCTCGTAGGCAATGTCGGCGAGCAGCGGGCGGCGTTTGATGTGTTGCGCAAGCAATATCCGGTGCGGCGCGAGATTGAAGGGCTGAAGGTGCGGATTGAAGGGGAGTCGCCGGCGTTGGCGAAGATCGTGGCGGCGCTGGGTGCGGTAGCTGTCTAGAAACCGAGGTGGCCGATTCGCGAGCAAGCTCGCTCCCACAGGAAATCCTCAGTGGATGGGAGATCCCTGTGGGAGCGAGCTTGCTCGCGAAGGTCCCGGCACAAATTTCAGATAGGTACACAGAAAAAACCCGGTCAAAAGAACCGGGTCATGAAGACGGTGGCTATATCACTCTTGTTCGGCAGGCTTGACCAATCGCTTCTCCAGCTCGCTGCAGGCTTGCTGGATCATTTCTTCAGTGATCGGTACTTCGCGCCCATCCTTATCCAGTATCGAGCAACCCAGAGATTGGCCGGGCTTGGTGCGGATCACTTCAATTTTGTCTTCGCTGCTTTGTAAGGACATGGCCTGTCTCCTCATCAGGTTGTGTGCCTAGGGTAAAACCGCCACGTGACCGGGCTGTGACAACTCCCTGCGGTCTGTCAGTGGGGGCATCTCCACTCAAACAGAAACGACCGCTCGTCTCAACCGGGACTTTAGACCAATAGTAACTATGGCCTAGTCTTTGGGGGCATATTTAACCTGACTCATTGTGATTTACAGAGTTCCGCCCCAAGAAGGTTTAGGCTAGCCCTTTCACCAACACGGATGTGTACCTGAATGACCCCGAAGCTTTCTTCACGACACCGTCGCGCTTTGCGTTTGACCCGTCGGTTTCTGGCCCCTTACCGCTGGCAAGTCTTCGCTGCGCTGCTAGCGTTGATCGTCACCGCCGCCGTCACGTTGTCGATGGGGCAGGGGATCAAACTGTTGGTCGACCGTGGCTTCATGACCCAGTCACCGCATCAGCTCAACCAGAGCATCGGCATCTTCATGCTGATGGTGCTGGGTCTGGCGGTCGGCACGTTCGCGCGGTTTTACTGGGTATCGTGGATCGGCGAGCGCTGCGTGGCCGACATCCGCCGTGAGGTGTTCAATCACCTGGTCTATCTGCATCCCGGCTTTTACGAGAACAACCGCAGTTCGGAGATCCAGTCGCGACTGACCGCTGACACGACGCTGCTGCAATCGGTGATCGGCTCGTCGCTGTCGATGTTCCTGCGCAACCTGCTGATGGTCATTGGCGGTGTCATCCTGCTGTTCGTGACCAATGCGAAACTCACCAGCATCGTGGTGATTGCGTTGCCGTTCGTGGTCGCGCCGATCCTGATTTTCGGTCGGCGCGTACGCAATCTGTCGCGATTGAGCCAGGACCGCGTCGCCGATATCGGCAGCTATGTGTCGGAAACCCTCGGCCAGATCAAAACCGTGCAAGCCTACAACCATCAGGTCCAGGACGAGCGTCGTTTTGCGACGACGGTCGAGGACGCGTTCGACACGGCGCGCAAACGCATCTTTCAGCGTTCGTGGATGATCACCATGGTGATTGTGTTGGTGCTCGGTGCGGTGGCGGTGATGTTGTGGGTGGGTGGCATGGACGTGATCGCCGGACGCATCACCGGCGGCGAACTGGCGGCGTTTGTCTTTTACAGCCTGATTGTCGGCAGTGCCATTGGCACGTTGAGTGAGGTGATCGGCGAACTGCAGCGCGCGGCCGGGGCCGCCGAACGTATCGCTGAACTGCTGGGTTCGGAAAACATCATCCAGCCGCCCGTCACCGGGCTGGTGACCTTGCCGGAGCGCGTGCGGGGTGAATTGCAATTGCAGGACGTGCGTTTTTCCTACCCTTCGCGTCCGGAAAGCTACGCCGTCAACGGCTTGAATCTGACCATTCGCGCCGGCGAGACACTGGCGCTGGTGGGGCCTTCCGGCGCCGGCAAGTCCACGGTTTACGACTTGCTGTTGCGCTTTTATGACCCGTTGGAAGGGCAGATTCTCATCGATGGTGTGCCGCTGACCAGCCTCGATCCGCTGGACCTGCGCCGTCACTTCGCTTTGGTGTCACAGGCGCCGGCACTGTTTTTCGGCAGCGTTGAAGAGAACATTCGTTACGGCAATCCGGGGGCTACGCTGGAGCAAGTCAAGGACGCGGCAAAAATTGCTCACGCCCACGACTTCATCGAGAAAATGCCTAACGGTTACCAGACCCATCTCGGCGATGGTGGCCTCGGTCTTTCCGGTGGCCAGCGCCAACGTCTGGCGATCGCTCGTGCGTTGCTGGTCGACGCACCGATCCTGCTGCTGGACGAAGCCACCAGCGCCCTCGATGCGCAGAGCGAACACCTGATTCAGGAAGCGCTGCCGAGCCTGATGCAGAACCGCACCACGCTGGTGATTGCGCATCGACTGGCCACGGTGAAAAACGCTGACCGGATTGCAGTGATGGATCAGGGCAAGCTTGTCGCCATTGGTACCCATCAGGAGCTGATTGCCAGCAATCCGCTGTATGCGCGGTTGGCGGCGTTGCAGTTCAATGATGGAAAAGTAACGGTTGATCAAGTCTGATGGACACTGCCCTTATCGGGCATTATGGCGGCCTGTTTGGAATGCCTGGATGGGGACATGAGCCATTACCAACCGCCGTTGACCCTAACCACACGAATGATCGCGTTGATCGCCGAAATCAGCGAGCAAATCGGTCAGCTTTCGGCTGGGGGCGATAGTCGGCAGACGCCTCATCTGCGCCGAGGCAATCGTATCCGTACGATTCAGGCCTCTTTGGCAATCGAAAACAATACATTGAGTGTCGAGCAGGTAACCGCAGTGCTCGCCGGGCAACGGGTTCTAGGTTTGCCCAAGGAAATTCAAGAAGTGCGCAATGCATTTGCAGCGTATGAAACCATGCCGCAATGGCAGCCTGACAACAGGGCTGACCTGTTTCAAGCGCATGAGTTGTTGATGCATGGGCTAATTGACGAGTGCGGGCACTTTCGTCGAGCGGGTATGGGGATTTATCGCGGAGAACAACTGGTACATATGGCGCCGCCTCCGAGCCGCATATCACCGCTGATGGATGACTTGCTAGCATGGCTTGTGTGCTCTGAATGGCATCCGCTGATCATCAGTTGCGTATTCCACTATGAGTTTGAGTTCATCCATCCGTTTGCTGATGGAAACGGGCGAATGGGACGGCTTTGGCAAACATTGATATTGAGCCAATGGCGCCCGGTCCTGGCGTATTTGCCGGTCGAAACGGTTATTCGAGAAGAGCAGGATGCCTATTACTCTGCCTTGTCTGCTGCTGACCGGAAGGGAGAGTCAACGCCTTTCGTCGAGTACATGCTGCATGCGCTGAATGTTTCGTTGCGTGAAGCCATCGCTAATGAGTCAGCGAGCGACCTAGTAACCGACTCAGTAAACGACCTAGTAGCAAGATTGTTGTTAACGCTGGGACTGCGTTCTTTGAGGATCAGTGATCTGATGGCAGAGATGAGCCTGGTCCACAAGGCTACGTTCAGATCCAACTATCTCAAGCCGGCCTTAACCGCTGGAATGATCGAAATGACCGATCCTCAATCACCCAGGAATCCAACCCAGAAATATCGGCTTACCCAACTTGGCAAAATGATTGTTAAAAAGTTGCAGGGTTAAGTCCGCAGCCGACAGCTCAATAAAAAATGCCCGTCTCGCGATACGGGCATTTTTTTGTTACTCGGCGTCAGCCGCGTGATCACTGATCATCAAAATACCGCTCATGCCAGTCCACCAGTGGCTGTGGCGAGTTGAGCTTCTGGCCGTAGATCACCGAGTACGACAGCACGTTTTGCACGTACTGACGGGTTTCATCGAACGGGATACTTTCCACCCAGACGTCGAAGCTCAGGTGATCGGCGCCTCGCAGCCATTGGCGTACGCGACCGGGCCCTGCGTTGTAGGCGGCGGAGGCGAGGACGCGGTTGCCGTTGAACTGGCTGTGCACCTGGCTCAGGTAAGCGGCACCGAGCTGGATGTTCTTGTCCGGATCCAGAACTTGCTGCGGCGAGGCAAGCGGGATGCTGAACTTGCGCGCGGTTTCCTTGGCGGTGCCGGGCATCAACTGCATCAGGCCACTGGCGCCAACGCCGGAGCGAGCGTCGTCCATGAACGCGCTTTCCTGGCGAGTAATGGCAAACACCCAGCTCGAATGCAGGCCGCGCACCTTGGCTTCCCGCACGAGTGTTTCGCGGTGAGCCATCGGGAAGCGAATGTCCAGATCGTCCCAGTACTGCGCCTGACTGATGGTGCGGATCGCCGGGAAATACCATTTCAGGTCGTAAGCCAGTTTCGCCTGGGCAACCATTTCATCGCGATTGAAGTGGCGGCTGACGTGATACCACTCGCGACGACCGTCGACGATCTGCCCACGTGCGTGGAATTCCAGCGCGCGGCGTACGCCTGGAGTGTTGCGCACCTTGTTGATCAGCGCTTGGCTGAGGACCAGCGGCTTGTTGTTCAGTGAGTATGGCGACTGCGAGCGATCGGCAGCGAGGAAACCGTAGAAATCACGTTCGCGCGCAAGGTTTTTGTACAGGGTCTGCGCTTCCGGGTTCTGCGGCTGGGCCAGTTCCAGGCTGCGCGCCTGCCAGTAGCGCCAGCGGTTGGTGGTGGCCAGATCCTGCGGCAGACGTCGGGTCAGCTGATAGGCGTCGTCCCAGCGCGCCAGACGCAACAGCAGGCGCATACGCCATTCCGAGACGGTGTTGTCGCGCAGCTCCGGGTCGTACTTGGTCATCACGTCCAGCGCGCGGCTGTCAAAACGACGGGCGAGGGTCAGGCCGATTTCCCGGGCGATCGCGACTTTTTCATCGCGGGAGAAATGCATGCTGCTGGCATAACCGTCGAGCAGCGCCATGGCCTTGTCCGGATCTTGGCGCGCGAGGCGACGCAGGCCGAGGCTGACCACGTCGGACATCGGTTCATCGGCCGGGGTGAAGCGCGAAGGCTGATTCAGCAACTCCGGTTTCTGCGCCACATCCACCAGCAAACGACCACGCGGGGCGAGGGTGGTCAGGCCGTTGACCAGGCTGTTGGCCAGCGGATAGTTACGCGTCTGAGCGGCGAGCTTGGTGCGCTCCCAGCGCTTCTGCTCAGTGAGCTGACCATCGGCGGCCCAAATCCCGAACAGCGCGTCACACGCGGCGGGTTGCGACTTGCCCGTGAGCCACAGCTTGTCGGCGTTGGCGTAACCCTCGGCTTTCTTGTCGTGGGTGATCTGGTATTGCGCATTGAGGCAATCCAGCTCGGTGAAGTTGAGTTTCGGGTCGTAATACTTGACGAAGGTCGCCCAGTCGCCACGGTCGGCGAGCCAGCGCAACCAGCGCAGTTTCATCCAGTTGGCCTGGGGCAGGTCACCGTGTTCGGCGAGGAATTTCTCGATTTCCGCATTGCTCGCGGTTTTCAGCCGCGCGGTCAGTTCGTCGTAGGCCAGATACGGTTCCAGCGGGTAATCGGCCAGCGCCTGGCTGTAACGGAAATACGGGCCGGTATCACCCTTGGCCAGGGCGCGCTTGGCTTCATCGTAATACTGGCGTTGGGTGGACAGGTCCACCGCCTGGGCGGATTGAGCGGCAGCGGCGGTAAGTAGCAAACAGGACAAGACACTGAAAAGGCGACTGCGCATGAGACATCCGGGCAGAGAAATCATGACAAGTGCCGACACGAATCAGCACTGAATTGTCTGTAGCTTAGCCTTTTGCCAGCAAGCGGCGAAAGCTTTGCGGGCCTCGCAGCACAAGTTCGCAACAAATGTTGTGCAGAGTGCTTCGACAGACAAATTGCCGGCCTGCTGAAGCCCTAACTCAGGTAGAATGCGCGCCCGGTTTTTGGAGAAGCTCATGACCCTGCTCAAATTCAGCGATGTGTCCCTTGCGTTCGGCGCTATGCCGTTGTTGGACAAGGTGTCCTGGCAGATCGCCCGTGGTGAGCGGGTGTGCATCATCGGCCGCAACGGCACTGGCAAGTCCAGCATGATGAAACTGGTCAAGGGCGACCAGAGGCCCGATGACGGCTCGGTGTGGCGTGCCCCCGGTCTGAAAATCGGCGAATTGCCGCAAGAATTGCCGGTGGCCGACGATCGGACCGTGTTCGACGTGGTCGCTGAAGGCCTTGATGGCGTGGGCGCGTTGCTCGCCGAATATCATCACCTTGCGCAGAACTGCGTTACTGAAGATGACCTGAACAAGCTGATGCACGTTCAGCAAGACCTCGAAGCCCGTGATGGCTGGCGTTTGCAGACTCTGGTCGAAAGCACCTTGAGCCGCCTGCAACTGCCGGCGGACAAGACCCTCGCCCAGTTGTCCGGCGGCTGGCGTCGTCGCGTGCTGCTGGCACAGGCGTTGGTGTCCGAGCCGGATCTGCTGTTGCTCGACGAACCGACTAACCACCTGGACATCGGTGCAATTGCCTGGCTCGAAGAAGCGCTGAAGGATTTCCAGGGCGCTGTGCTGTTCATCACGCACGACCGTTCCTTCCTGCAAAACCTCGCCACGCGCATCCTTGAACTGGATCGCGGCGGCCTGATCGACTGGAACGGCGACTACGCCAGCTTCCTCGTGCACAAAGAAGCCGCGCTGGCCGCTGAAGAAACCGCCAACGCGCTGTTCGACAAGAAACTGGCCCAGGAAGAAGTCTGGATCCGCCAGGGCATCAAGGCTCGCCGCACCCGTAACGAAGGCCGCGTCCGCGCCCTGAAAGCGTTGCGCGTCGAGCGTAGCGAACGTCGTGAACGCACCGGCAAGGCCAACATTCAGTTGGACACCGCCGACAAATCCGGCAAGCAGGTGATGGTGCTCGAGAACGTGAGTTTCGCTCACCCGGGCGGCCCGTTCCTGATCAAGGATTTCTCGATGGTGCTGACGCGCGGCGACCGTATCGGTCTGCTCGGCGCCAACGGTACCGGCAAGACCACTCTGCTGAAACTGATGCTCAGCGGCCTGCAACCGACCAGCGGCAAAGTGGAAGAGGGCACGCGGATCGACGTGGCGTACTTCGACCAGTTGCGTCATCAGCTGGACCTGGAAAAGACCGTGATCGACAACGTCGCCGAAGGCCGCGACTTTATCGATATCGACGGCCAGAGCCGTCACGTGCTGAGCTACCTCGGCGACTTCCTGTTCAGCCCGCAGCGTGCCCGCACGCCGGTCAAGGCGCTGTCGGGTGGCGAGCGTGCGCGTCTGTTGCTGGCCAAGCTGTTCAGCAAGCCGGCGAACCTGCTGGTGCTCGACGAACCGACCAACGACCTCGATGTGGAAACCCTCGAACTGCTTGAAGAAGTGCTGCTGACCTTCAACGGCACCGTGCTGATGGTCAGCCACGACCGGGCATTCCTCGACAACGTGGTCACCAGCACCCTGGTCTTCGAAGGTGAAGGCAAGGTGCGTGAATACGTCGGTGGTTATCAGGACTGGATCCGTCAGGGCGGTTCGCCGCGTCTGCTGGGCGTGACCGAAAGCAAGTCGGGCAAAGCTGATCTGAATTCGGCGGTGGTCACTGCCGAGCCAGCAGTCGTTGCAGCGCCTGCCGCTGCCGCCCCGGCTGCCAAGAAAAAGCTCAGCTACAAACTGCAACGTGAGCTGGAAGCGCTGCCGGGCGATATCGACGCCAAGGAACAGCAGATTGCTGCGGTGGAAGCTGAAATGGCTGAATCTGGCTTCTATCAGCGCCCAGCAGCTGAAACGGCCAAGGTGATTGCTTCGCTGGAGCAATTGCAGGCTGAGCTGGATGCGTTGATGGAGCGCTGGGCCGAGCTGGATGCCTGATTGATCCGGATGTGAAAAAGCCCGGCGCTCAGTGATGAGCGCCGGGCTTTTCATATTCGGGTGGAGACCCAATGTGGGAGCGAGCCTGCTCGCGAATACGGTGTGGCAGGCGGCATTAATGCTGAATGTGCCGACGCCTTCGCGAGCCGGCTCGCTCCCACAATGATCAGTGTTTCAACGTTTGACCAGGTGGACGGCGAGGACGTCGCATGGCGCACCGTGCAGTACGTCGTTCGCGGTCGAGCCGAGCAACAGCGCCAGGCCATGTCGGCCATGGCTGCCGACCACGATCAGATCGCACGTTTGTTCCTTGGCGAAATGATGGATTTCCTGGCGTGGCTGGCCATAGGTCAGATGGCAGTTGGCACCTTCAAGCTCTGAGTATTTGGCTTTCAAGCGCTCAAGGCGTTCCTTGGCCTGATCGAACTGCTGTTGTTGCAGTTGTGACAGATCCATCGGCACGTCGCCGCCAAAAGCCATGGCCATCGGTTCGACAATATGCACCAGCGACAGCTTGGCGCCATTGCTCACCGACAGCTCGCGGGCGCGGTGTATCACAGGGTCGCACTCTTCAGTCAGATCTACGGCGACCAGGATGTGGTGGTAGGGCATGAGGCGCTCCTCGTGAGGTTTCAATATTGTTAAGTATGGCTGGTTTCAAGCGCATTGGTTCCAAAGTGACACAATGCACTCACCAAGAATTGGGAATAGAGATATGACGGTCTGGTTAGTGGTGTCAATCCTGCTGGTGGTTTTAAGTCCACTGGCGTGGTTACGCCCATCCCGTGCGCAAAGCGGTCGCATCGCCCTGCGCATGGAGGCGCGACGCATCGGTTTGGCCATGCAGCTAGCGCCCCAGGAATGGCCGCACTGGCTGGCGCAAGAGCCGCCGAATCCTTGTGCGCAATATCATCGGCCACGTCGGAGCAAGCAGCCTGTCTGCTGGACTTACTGGCAGAAATCGCCGGGTGTATGGGTCAATCAGTGGCAGGAAGTCTGCGAAGATCAAACGCTGCTCAATCATTTCGAAAAGTTGCCGGGCAACGTTTTCAAAGTCGAGGCAGACAAGCAGATGATCGCCTTGTACTGGGGCGAGAAGGGCGAAGCCACGGTTTTGCAGGATATCGACGCCACCCTGAAAGCGCTGGCGTGACGCGCGGACTTTTCCCACCGCAACGGTGGGGACGGTCCGGCAGACGCGCAATAAAAAGCCCGACATGATTCATCGGGCGGGGTTGGCCAGGCAGGCCGGAAATCTTTCTGATGCAGATTCAGACAGTGCATTTCCCTAGCGTCCACCCAGCGTAGCCCTTTAAACAGGGGCTGCTGCGAATTAGGGCGACTTTTCTAACTATTGATTCTATGAATGGCTTCACATGCAGACGCGTGTTGCGGGTCTTCGTCTTACAGAAATGACCGCAAAGTCGCATTTCAACCCGTATTTTGGGCGATTGACAATTGTCGGAAATTCCGTGAAGGTGACGTACCCAAATCAAACGGGCGTATGAATTGAGCGTTTGTCTTACAGACTGCTCCTACAGAATCCCGACTATCGCGTTGGCGGGTGTGCCGGGTGGATTGGCGTTAGCATCGACGAAAAAGCGTCCTGCCGAGCCATTCGCCTGCGTCCGACGTGTACTGTTCAGCTTCCATATCGTGGAGATCAGTTGATGATTTACGAAGGTAAAGCCATCACGGTTAAAGCTCTTGAAAGTGGCATCGTCGAATTGAAATTCGACCTCAAGGGTGAGTCCGTCAACAAGTTCAACCGTCTAACCCTGAACGAACTGCGTCAGGCCGTAGACACCATCAAGGCAGATGCTTCGATCAAGGGCGTGATCGTCAGCAGTGGCAAGGACGTGTTCATCGTCGGCGCCGACATCACCGAATTTGTCGACAACTTCAAGCTGCCGGATGCCGAGCTGGTTGCTGGCAATCTCGAAGCCAACAAGATCTTCAGCGATTTCGAAGACCTCAACGTTCCGACCGTAGTGGCCATTAATGGCATCGCACTGGGCGGCGGTCTGGAAATGTGCCTGGCGGCCGACTATCGCGTCATGTCGACCAAGGCCAAGATCGGTCTGCCGGAAGTCAAACTGGGTATCTACCCAGGCTTCGGCGGCACCGTGCGTCTGCCGCGTCTGATCGGTGTCGACAACGCCATCGAATGGATTGCCTCCGGTAAGGAAAACCGCCCTGAAGACGCTCTGAAAGTCAGCGCTGTCGACGCCGTGGTTGCTCCTGAGAAGCTGCAGGAAGCTGCCCTTGAACTGATCAAGCGCGCCATCTCCGGCGAGTTCGACTTCAAGGCCAAGCGTCAGCCGAAACTTGAAAAACTCAAGCTGAACGCCATTGAACAAATGATGGCTTTCGAAACCGCGAAAGGTTTCGTTGCCGGTCAGGCTGGCCCGAACTACCCGGCGCCGGTTGAAGCGATCAAGACCATCCAGAAAGCCGCGAACTTCGGTCGTGACAAGGCGCTGGAAGTCGAAGCCGCCGGTTTCGTCAAACTGGCCAAGACCTCTGCCGCGCAAAGCTTGATCGGTCTGTTCCTGAACGATCAGGAACTGAAGAAAAAGGCCAAGGCCTACGACGAAATCGCCAAGGACGTGAAGCAGGCTGCTGTACTGGGCGCCGGCATCATGGGTGGCGGTATCGCCTATCAGTCGGCCTCCAAAGGTACGCCGATCCTGATGAAGGACATCAACGAGCACGGTATCGAGCAGGGTCTGGCCGAAGCCGCCAAACTGCTGGTTGGCCGCGTTGATAAAGGTCGCATGACCGCTGCGAAAATGGCTGAAGTGCTCAACGCCATTCGTCCGACCCTGTCCTACGGCGACTTCGGTCACGTCGACCTGGTGGTCGAAGCTGTGGTCGAGAACCCTAAGGTCAAGCAAGCCGTGTTGGCTGAAGTCGAAGCGCAGGTCAAAGAGGACACCATCCTCGCGTCCAACACCTCGACCATCTCCATCAGTTTGCTGGCCAAGGCCCTCAAGCGTCCGGAAAACTTCGTCGGCATGCACTTCTTCAACCCGGTGCACATGATGCCGCTGGTGGAAGTGATCCGTGGCGAGAAGTCCAGTGAGCTGGCGGTTGCTACCACCGTTGCCTACGCCAAGAAAATGGGCAAGAACCCGATCGTCGTCAACGACTGCCCGGGCTTCCTCGTTAACCGCGTGCTGTTCCCGTACTTCGGCGGTTTCGCCAAGCTGGTCAGCGCCGGTGTCGACTTCGTTCGTATCGACAAGGTCATGGAAAAATTCGGCTGGCCGATGGGCCCGGCATACCTGATGGACGTGGTCGGCATCGACACCGGTCACCACGGTCGTGACGTCATGGCTGAAGGCTTCCCGGATCGCATGAAGGATGACCGTCGCTCGGCCATCGACGTGCTGTACGAAGCCAAACGCCTGGGCCAGAAGAACGGCAAGGGCTTCTACGCTTACGAGGCCGACAAGAAAGGCAAGCAGAAGAAAGTCGCCGATCCGTCGGTACTGGAAGTGCTCAAGCCGATCGTTTACGAGCAGCGCGAAGTCACTGACGAAGACATCATCAACTGGATGATGATCCCGCTGTGCCTGGAAACCGTGCGTTGCCTGGAAGACGGCATCGTTGAAACCGCCGCCGAAGCCGACATGGGTCTGGTCTACGGTATCGGTTTCCCTCCATTCCGTGGCGGTGCGCTGCGCTACATCGATTCGATCGGTGTTGCCGAGTTCGTTGCCCTGGCTGACCAGTACGCTGATTTGGGCGCGCTGTACCACCCGACCGCGAAGCTGCGCGAAATGGCCAAAAACGGCCAGAGCTTCTTCGGTTAAGCGCCCCCAACTAGAGTGAGAGTGAACTTATGAGCTTGAATCCTAGAGACGTCGTGATTGTCGACTTCGGTCGTACTCCGATGGGCCGCTCCAAGGGCGGCATGCACCGCAACACCCGCGCCGAAGACATGTCGGCGCACCTGATCAGCAAACTGCTGGAACGCAACGCCAAGGTCGATCCTGCTGAAGTCGAGGACGTGATCTGGGGCTGCGTCAACCAGACCCTGGAGCAGGGCTGGAACATCGCGCGCATGGCGTCGCTGATGACCCAGATCCCGCACACCTCGGCCGGTCAGACCGTCAGCCGTCTGTGTGGCTCGTCGATGAGTGCACTGCACACCGCTGCGCAAGCGATCATGACCGGCAACGGTGACGTGTTCGTGGTGGGCGGCGTCGAGCATATGGGTCACGTGAGCATGATGCACGGTGTCGATCCGAACCCGCACATGTCGCTGTACGCGGCGAAAGCCTCGGGCATGATGGGCCTGACCGCTGAAATGCTCGGCAAAATGCACGGCATCACTCGCGAGCAGCAAGACGCCTTTGGCGTGCGCTCCCACCAGTTGGCCCACAAGGCAACCGTGGAAGGCAAGTTCAAAGACGAAATCATCCCGATGCAGGGCTACGACGAGAACGGTTTCCTGAAACTGTTCGACTACGACGAAACCATTCGTCCGGAAACCACCCTGGAAAGTCTGGCGGCCCTCAAGCCAGCCTTCAATCCAAAGGGCGGCACCGTGACTGCCGGTACTTCGTCGCAGATCACCGATGGTGCTTCGTGCATGATCGTGATGTCGGCGCAGCGTGCACAGGATCTGGGTATCCAACCAATGGCGGTTATCCGTTCGATGGCAGTGGCGGGTGTGGATCCGGCAATCATGGGCTATGGTCCAGTTCCGGCGACACAAAAAGCCCTGAAACGTGCGGGCCTTGGCATCAACGATATCGACTTCTTCGAGCTCAACGAAGCTTTCGCCGCACAGGCCCTGCCAGTGCTGAAAGATCTGAAAGTGCTCGACAAGATGAACGAGAAGGTTAACCTGCACGGCGGCGCGATCGCCCTGGGTCACCCGTTCGGTTGTTCCGGTGCCCGTATTTCCGGCACCTTGCTGAACGTGATGAAGCAGAATAGCGGCACCTTCGGGGTGGCCACTATGTGCATTGGTCTCGGCCAGGGCATCTCCACCGTCTTCGAACGCGTTTAAGCGTCTCGTCGATGGAAGCCGGGGCCAAGTGCCCCGGTTTTTGTTTTTGCGGATTTATTTTTATTTTATTTTGAAAAAATTTGAGTGAGGGCCAACACATGCCGATACAACCTGGGCTCTACCAACATTACAAAGGTCCGCAGTACCGCGTATTCAGTGTGGCGCGGCATTCCGAGACCGAAGAAGAAGTGGTGTTTTACCAAGCCCTGTATGGCGATTACGGCTTTTGGGTGCGCCCTCTGAGCATGTTTCTCGAGTCAGTCGAGGTTGACGGCGAGCAGGTGCCACGCTTTGCTTTGGTGCAAGCCGAACCGAGCCTTTTTTCCAAGGCATAAGGCGAGTGCGCGCAGAACCCTGCGCTTGACCTCACCTTGTATCAACTATATATAGCGGTGCCGCGTCAGGCGCCAACCGCCTTTCACTTCTAGAATTCAGGAATTTTCTGATCCATGGGCAAATCGCTGGTCATTGTGGAATCCCCGGCTAAGGCCAAGACCATCAACAAGTATCTGGGTAACCAATACGTGGTGAAGTCGAGTATCGGCCATATCCGAGACCTGCCCACCAGCGGTTCGGCTAGCGCCAGCAAAGAGCCGGCCGCCAAGCGCGGCAAGGCTGCCGCGGGCGAAGGTCCGGTGCTCTCGCCGAAAGAGAAAGCGCGCAAGCAGCTCGTCTCGCGTATGGGTGTCGATCCCGATCATGGCTGGAAGGCTCAATACGAGATCCTTCCGGGTAAAGAGAAGGTCATCGAAGAGCTGCGCCGGCTCGCCAAAGATGCTGACACCATCTATCTCGCAACCGACTTGGATCGCGAGGGGGAAGCCATTGCCTGGCACCTGCGCGAAGCTATCGGTGGTGACGACAGCCGCTACAAGCGTGTGGTGTTCAACGAAATCACCAAGAAGGCGATCCAGGAAGCCTTCTCGGAACCTGGCGAGCTGGATATCGATCGTGTCAACGCGCAGCAGGCGCGTCGTTTCCTCGACCGCGTTGTGGGTTACATGGTTTCGCCGCTGCTGTGGGCGAAGATCGCCCGTGGCCTGTCCGCCGGCCGTGTGCAATCGGTTGCCGTGAAGCTGGTCGTTGAGCGTGAGCGCGAAATTCGCGCGTTTAACCCGGAAGAGTACTGGGAAGTGCACGCCGATCTCGGCACCACCAAAGGCTCGACAGTGCGTTTCGAAGTGGCTCGCGAGAAAGGCGAAGCCTTCAAGCCACTGAACGAAGCCCAGGCCATGGCCGCGCTGGAGAAACTCAAGTCTTCCAGCTACAGCATCGTCAAGCGCGAAGACAAGCCGACCAGCAGCAAGCCTTCAGCGCCATTCATCACGTCCACGTTGCAACAGGCTGCGAGCAACCGCCTGGGCTTTGGCGTGAAGAAAACCATGATGATGGCCCAGCGTCTGTACGAAGCCGGCTACATCACTTATATGCGTACCGACTCGACCAACCTCTCGGCTGATGCCGTGGCGATGGCGCGTACTTACATCGAAGACGAGTTCGGCAAGAAGTACCTGCCGGAAACGCCGAACGTCTACAGCAGCAAGGAAGGCGCGCAAGAGGCTCACGAAGCGATTCGTCCGTCCGACGCCAACACCATTCCGAGCAAGCTTGCAGGCATGGAGCGTGACGCTGAGCGCCTCTACGAGCTTATCTGGCGCCAGTTCCTCGCTTGCCAGATGCTCCCGGCGCAATACTTGTCGACCACCGTCAGCGTAGGCGCTGGCGACTTCGAGCTGCGCGCCAAGGGCCGTATCCTCAAGTTCGACGGTTACACCCGCGTCATGCCGCAGATTGCCAAGCCAGGCGATGACGACGTTCTGCCGGATATGGCGCAGGGCGACGTGATGAAGCTGATCAAGCTCGATCCGTCCCAGCACTTCACCAAACCGCCGGCCCGTTACTCGGAAGCCAGTCTGGTTAAAGAAATGGAAAAACGCGGTATCGGTCGTCCTTCGACCTACGCTGCGATCATTTCGACCATTCAGGATCGCGGTTACGTGACCCTGCACAACCGTCGTTTCTACTCGGAAAAGATGGGTGACATCGTTACCGAACGCCTGTCGGAAAGCTTCTCGAACCTCATGGACTACGGCTTCACCGCCGGCATGGAAGAGAACCTCGATGACGTGGCGCAGGGTGAGCGCGACTGGAAAAGCGTGCTGGACGAGTTCTACGGCGACTTCAAAAAGAAACTCGAAGTAGCCGAAAACCCGGAAAGCGGCATGCGCGCCAACCAGCCGGTCATGACCGATATTCCTTGCACCACTTGCGGCCGTCCGATGCAGATCCGTACCGCATCGACCGGCGTGTTCCTCGGTTGCTCCGGCTACAGTCTGCCGCCGAAAGAGCGCTGCAAGGCCACCGTCAACCTTGTGCCGGGCGACGAGATCGCTGCGGACGACGAGGGCGAATCGGAATCGCTGGTGCTGCGTGGCAAGCATCGCTGCCCGATCTGCAGCACGGCGATGGACGCTTACCTGCTCGATGAGAAGCGCAAGCTGCACATCTGCGGTAACAACCCGGATTGCGCGGGCTACGAAATCGAAGAGGGCAGCTATCGCATCAAGGGCTACGAAGGTCCGAGCCTGGAATGTGATAAGTGCGGCAGCGAGATGCAGCTCAAGACCGGCCGTTTCGGTAAGTTCTTCGGTTGCACCAACCCCGAGTGCAAGAACACCCGCAAACTGCTGAAGAGCGGTGACGCGGCGCCACCGAAGATGGATCCGGTGAAGATGCCTGAGCTGAAATGCGAAAAGGTCAACGACACCTACATCTTGCGTGACGGTGCGTCCGGTCTGTTCCTGGCCGCCAGTCAGTTCCCGAAAAACCGTGAGACCCGTGCTCCGCTGGTGCTCGAGATTCTGCCGCACAAGGACGAGATTGATCCGAAGTATCACTTCCTGTGCGACGCTCCGCAGAAGGATCCTGATGGTCTGCCAGCGGTGATTCGTTATAGCCGCAAGACCAAGGAGCAATACGTGCAGACCGAAGTCGACGGCAAGCCTACCGGTTGGAAGGCGTACTTCGATGGCGGTAAGTGGACGGTTGAAGACAAGCGTACCAAGGCCAAGGCTGAATAAGCGTTAGTCCGACACTGAAAGGCCGCATGACAACCCTCGGGTTTTCATGCGGCCTTTTTGTTTTGTGCTTGCGGTGGGATCGGCTCATCCACGACACTGTCCGGCCTGTGTGAAGCAATTATTTCGTTGTGGAGAGCGCCGTCATGGCTCACGAACTCTATACCCGCACCAACCAGAAGATCTATTTCGCCGGTCTGTCGCTGGAAGCCCTGGCTCGCGCTGAAGAAGGGCGGGCGATGAATTCTCTGGCGTTGATTCAGGCTGGGCGTGAATCCGCGTTGTTTCATCTGTATGGCGCCTTGCTGGGGCTCTGTCACGAGATCGCGGGTTTCTATCGTTTGCCGCAAGCCAATGCACCACGCGCCGAGATGCTGCTGACGCGTGAAGTGCTGGAGTCGATCGCGATACCTGAATTGGCCGAGATGGTCGAGCTGGCGGGGAATTCGGAAACCTGGTTGGCGAAACTGCTGGCTGCGCATTCGGCCCTGTTTCAGCCGCCACGGGTGCCACACAAGCCTAAAGGGGACGTGACTCAGCCGCTGATACAGGCGATTAATCTGGATGAAAACGAAGCGCCAGAAGAGTTGAGTCGAGAGGAGCTGGAGAGCTGGCGGCAGAATCTGAAAGGCTTGGCGATTCGCTTTCGCGAAGGCTTGAACGAGTGCTGAGGGTGATTGACGCGGTGGCAATCTGAAACATGCTGCTGGTCAAGATCCCGAGCGAAGCCTGAATGATGTCTATATAATCCCTGCCTTTCGTGGAGAACAGACCTTTATGCCAACGTCCTTTCTAGAAATTGTCGAGTTACCAGACGGCCGAATCGAGCTGCGCAGGGCCGAGGACGAAGGTTCTCTGGTGACGCTGGATTTCTCCGAGGATGCCAAGGCATTCCTGCAAGGTCAGCATGTGGAAATCGCCAAAGCGATGTTGAGCGTTGGCGTGCAGATGGCCGGTCGTATGGTCGAAGGCGAGTTTGATAAAGAAGAAGGGCCGCGGGTTCTGCATTGATCCTCGCCTTTTTGCTTTTTGACGTTACCGCTTCAGATCGGCTTCTCTGTCCCTGGAGAAGCCCTGCGCTTCACACAGCGCTTGTTGCTCGTAAATCAACCCAAACGAATATTCAGGCTCTGCGCTTCGCCCGTGCGTGCGGCGCTGATCAGTTGTTGTCGCGAGTGGGTGTTTAACGGGTTTAGCCAGGTGACCACCGTGTGGCTGCGACCCAATCGCAGAGCTTCGCACGCCAGTTGCTGAGCGCTTTGTGCGCCCCGTGGTTGCAGCAGCAGAATACGTTCGCGGTTCAGGCCGGCATCCCGCAACCAGGTTTGGGTCAGGCTGGCGGGTGGTGCGATCAATGTCAGCCAGCGCGCGTCCTGATCTTCGCTGAGTTCGCGCAGGATCGGGGCTAGCAGGTTCAGGCAGTTCCCGGCAGCACCCCGCAGTGACAGCTCACTGAATACTTCGGGTTCGGCATTCCACGGACGCTCGACCACGTCTTTCAGGATCGGTGCCATCGGTTGCGCCAGAAACGCTTCGAATAAAGGCAGTTGTGTTTGCTGAGGGGTGTGTGGGAACTGCATAAAGCCTCCTTTAGCGGCGAATGACGCCGACACTCAAGCCTTCGATCACCAGTTCCTGGTCTTTCAGGTCGACTTCGATAGGGGCGAACTCGGGGTTTTCGGCAATCAGCCAGACCTTGCTGCCTTCACGCTTGAAGCGTTTGACCGTCACTTCATCGCCGATACGGGCGACGACAACCTGGCCATTACGTGCTTCGCGGGTGGTGTGCACGGCGAGCAGGTCACCGTCGAAAATGCCGATGTCCTTCATGCTCATGCCGTGCACGCGCAACAGATAGTCGGCGCGCGGATGAAAGAAGGCCGGATTGATATTGCAGGACTCTTCGATGTGTTGCTGGGCGAGGATCGGCGCACCGGCAGCGACCCGGCCAATGATTGGCAGGGTGGAGTCGTCAGCCTTGGCTTCGAAGCCAGGGATGCGAATGCCGCGAGAGGCGCCGGGGGTCATCTCGATGGCACCCTTGCGAGCCAGAGCCTTGAGGTGTTCTTCAGCCGCGTTCGGCGACTTGAAGCCCAGTTCCTGAGCGATTTCCGCGCGGGTTGGCGGGTAGCCGTTGTCTTCTAGGCAGCGTTTGATGAAGGCCAGAATTTCGGCTTGGCGTGGCGTCAGCTTTAGCATATTGAGCGCTCTGTCTTTTTATACAGTGACTGGGATTATATACAGTGAAACGGTCTTGGCAATGCCCGTTTTTTTGCCTGCCGCCGGACGGTCGGAACAAGCGTTTATTAAAGCGTTGGCCTTGTGTGGTTAAATAGCTGACCGACCATTCCCAAAACGAACCGGCAGGCTTGACAACGCACAGGCTGAAACGTATGTTTCAAACAAGTGTTTGTCAGGCGGAGTAGCCATGGCCCAGTCGGAAACCGTTGAACGCATTCTTGATGCTGCCGAGCAGTTGTTCGCGGAGAAAGGTTTCGCTGAAACCTCATTGCGTTTGATCACCAGCAAGGCTGGCGTCAACCTGGCAGCGGTGAACTATCACTTCGGTTCGAAAAAAGCGCTGATTCAGGCGGTATTCTCGCGCTTCCTCGGGCCGTTTTGCGTCAGCCTTGATAAAGAGCTGGAGCGACGTCAGGCCAAGCCTGAAAACAAGCCGACGCTTGAAGAGCTGCTGGAAATCCTCGTTGAGCAAGCCTTGGTGGTCCAGCCACGCAGCGGCAACGACCTGTCGATCTTCATGCGTCTGCTCGGTCTCGCGTTCAGCCAGAGCCAGGGTCACTTGCGCCGTTATCTGGAAGACATGTACGGCAAGGTGTTCCGCCGCTACATGCTGCTGGTCAACGAAGCCGCACCACGCATTCCGCCGATCGAGCTGTTCTGGCGCGTGCACTTCATGCTCGGCGCCGCCGCGTTCAGCATGTCCGGCATCAAGGCGTTGCGCGCGATCGCCGAGACCGATTTCGGCGTCAACACCTCCATCGAACAAGTGATGCGTCTGATGGTGCCGTTCCTCGCTGCAGGCATGCGCGCCGAAACCGGCGTCACTGACACAGCCATGGCCACCGCACAACTGCGCCCGCGCAGCAAATCAACGCCGGTCGCCGCCAAGGTTTAACCGCGCACGGGTGGGCGCGGCAGCTTGTATCCGCTAAGCTAGCCGCCCATGCCGACTCTCGTTCTAAACCCGAAATCCATAGAAATTGCCGACCTGCCGAGCATTGCTCACGGCAGCGATTTGCTATGGATCGGGTTTTTCGTTTTCAAGGAATTTCTATGACTGCTGGCCTGCAAGGCTCGTTGATGGTGGACGTCGCCGGTACCTGGCTGACGGCCGAAGATCGCCAACTGTTGCGTCAGCCCGAAGTGGGTGGCCTGATCATCTTCGCGCGCAACATCGAGCATCCGCGTCAGGTGCGTGAACTCAGCGCCTCGATTCGCGCGATTCGTCCGGATCTGTTGCTGGCGGTGGATCAAGAGGGCGGTCGCGTGCAGCGTCTGCGTCAGGGCTTCGTGCGTCTGCCGGCCATGCGCGCCATCGCCGACAACCCGAACGCCGAGTATCTCGCCGAGCAATGCGGCTGGATCATGGCCACCGAAGTACTCGCGGTCGGCCTCGACCTGAGTTTCGCGCCGGTACTCGATCTGGATTACCAGCGCAGCGCCGTGGTGGGCACCCGTTCGTTCGAGGGAGATCCCGCGCGCGCCGCATTGCTCGCCGGTGCATTCATTCGCGGCATGAACAGCGCCGGCATGGCGGCCACCGGCAAGCACTTCCCTGGCCACGGCTGGGCTGAAGCCGACTCTCATGTCGCGATCCCCAACGACGAGCGCAGCCTCGACGAGATCCGCGCCAACGACCTCGTGCCGTTCGCCAGACTCAGTAAACAATTGGCCGCGATCATGCCGGCGCACGTGATCTATCCGCAGGTTGATTCACAGCCAGCCGGTTTCTCCCGGCGCTGGTTGCAGGATATTCTGCGCGGCGAGTTGCAGTTCGATGGCGTGATCTTCAGCGACGATCTGTCGATGGCCGGTGCCCATGTGGTGGGCGACGCTGCCAGCCGCATCGAAGCCGCGCTGACTGCCGGTTGCGACATGGGTCTGGTCTGTAACGACCGCGCTGCTGCCGAATTGGCCCTGAGCGCCGCGCAACGGATGAAGGTCAAGCCGTCCGCGCGCATCGCACGCATGCGCGGCCAGGCATTCGCCAGCACCGATTACCGTCAGGATCCGCGCTGGCTCACCGCCATCGGCGCGCTCAAAGACGCTCAACTGATCGATTAAGGATTTTTCGCTATGACGGTTTACGCAATCATCGGTGGCACCGGCCTGACCCAGCTCGAAGGCTTGACCATTCGCCAATCGCTGGCAGTGGACACACCCTACGGCGCGCCATCGGCCGACGTGCAGATTGGCGAATACGCCGGCAAGGAAGTGTTGTTCCTCGCCCGTCATGGCCATCCGCATCGCTTCCCGCCGCACAAGGTCAACTACCGCGCCAATCTGTGGGCGCTGAAGCAGGCCGGTGCCGAAGCGATCATTGCCGTTAACGCGGTGGGCGGTATTCACCCGGCTATGGGCACCGGGCATTTCTGTGTGCCGCACCAGATCGTCGACTACACCAGCGGCCGCGAACACACCTTTTTCGCCGATGATCTGGAGCACGTTACCCACATCGACTTCAGCTTTCCTTACAGCGAACCGCTGCGTCAGCAATTGATTGTTGCGGTGGCTGCCGAAGGTTGCGAATACAGTGATCAGGGTGTGTATGCCTGCACCCAAGGCCCGCGTCTGGAAACGGTCGCCGAGATCGTGCGTCTGGAACGTGATGGCTGCGACATCGTCGGCATGACCGGCATGCCGGAAGCGGCACTGGCCCGTGAGCTGGATCTGGATTACGCCTGTCTGGCGCTGGTGGTGAACCCGGCGGCGGGCAAGACCACGGCAGTGATCACCATGGCCGAGATCGAACAGGCGTTGCATGACGGCATGGGCAAGGTGAAATCTACGTTGGCGCGGGTGCTGGCCGGCTAAGGACTGCCCATGAGCATTCTCATCGAACGACTCAAGTCGGTGGCCTGGACTCAGGCATTCAGTAGCAAGGCGCTGGCCAAGGCTCGCGCTTATGCTGCCGAGGACCGGGTAGAGATCATCGAGATCAATGACAAAAAGATCGAGGCGTTCTGCGTCGGTTCGGAAAGTCAGGCGTATGAACAAAGCATTTACCTGTCCGAAGACCGGCTGGGTTCCGTCAAATTGCGTTGCCTGTGCAGTTGTCCTGTCGTCATCGACTGCAAACACTGCGCTGCGGTGCTCTATCACCTGCAGGGCAGTGCTGACGATGCGTCTGAAAGTGACGCACAGATCCCTTTGGGGCGGGCGCTGGAACATTGGCTTTCGACCATTCCCGTGCCGGCCAAACCTGCTGAAGACGGCGCGCAAACCGCAGGCACGCGTCTGTTTTACAAGCTCAAGCCAACGCCTGTGAGCGGCAAGTGGCTGCTCGATATTTTCAAGGTTTCCCAGCTCAAGAGCGGCGAGTTACGCGAAGTCAAACCGATATACTCGCTGGCCGAAATGCTCATGCGTCAACCCGGCTACCTGACCGAGCTGGATTTGCGCGTCGCCAGGCTGCTGGTTGCCATGCACTCCCACCACGCCTATTACAGCGGCTATCCGCTGGAAGGCAGCAGCGGCGCCGAACTGCTGGAAATGCTCCTGCGTACCTCGCGGCTGTTTCTCGATTTCGAGGATCTGCAACCGTTGGTGCCGGGCGCGAAGCGTATCGGCCAGTTCGCCTGGGCCGAGCAGGCCGACGGTGGTTTCCGTGCGCAATGGAGCAGTGCCGAGGCTGCGCAGGAAACTGTGCTGGCGCTGGAGCCGCTTTATTACCTGGATCGTGAACAGCGGCAGATTGGCCCTTTGTTCAATGAACTGGAAGAAAAACTGGCCAGCCATTTGACTCTGGCGCCGGAGATTCCGGCGCGTCAGGCCATGCAGTTCAGCCATCGCATGAGCGCGGCAACGAGAATCCCGCCGCCACACCAACTGACCGAACGGATCATCGACGACGTACTACCACAGCCACAACTCACCCTCGTCAGCGGTCGTGAGCGCTCGCGCTGGGAATACATTCTCGAGCACCGCGCCGCCCTGGTGTTTACCTACAACGGCCAGCCGACGGTGGATCGCAACCCGGAAGTGATGATCCTCAACGGCACCGAGACCCAGCGCATTCAACGCCAGCCCGCGGTGGAAAAGAAGTTGCGCCAGATCCTGCAAAAGCACGGCTTCAAGAAAGCCACGCGCAAGAGTTCGCTGGATCGTCCCGGTGAGATGTTCACGTTGCCGGATGATTCCGCCTGGCTCGGGTTTATGCACGAAGGGCTTGCGACGCTGCGCGCCTCGAATTGGGAAGTCGAGATCAGTTCCGGCTTTCATTTCAATGTGCAGCCAGTCGAGCATTGGTATGCCGAGGTCGAAGAAGAGGCTGGGCATCAGTGGTTTGATTTGCAATTGGGTATTGTCGTCAATGGCCAGCGCTACAGTTTGCTACCGATCCTGCTGCACTTGTTGCGCACCCAGCCGCGCCTGCTTGACCCGGTCAATCTGGCACAACGCAGCGATGACGAAAAACTCCTGATCGAACTGAAGCCCAGCGGTTTTGGCGACCCTTCGGGCGCCAAGGTCGCGCTGCCGCTGAGTCGCGTCAAACCGCTGATGGCCACGCTGGGCGAGTTGTACCTGGGCGGTCATCAGGGCGATGCACTGCGCTTGAGTGTCCCGGATGCCGCGCGCTTGAGTATGCTCGATGACGTACCGCTGGATTGGCAGGGGGGCGAGCGGCTGCGCACTTTTGCCAAGCGCTTGCGCAGTTCCAGTCACACCCAGGTCGCTGCGCCGGCCGGCCTTAACGCGCAACTGCGCCCGTATCAGCTCGAAGGCCTGAACTGGATGCAGACCCTGCGCGAGCTTGAGGTCGGCGGCATACTGGGCGACGACATGGGGTTGGGCAAAACGCTGCAAACCCTGGCGCATCTGCTTACGGAAAAACACGCCGGGCGCCTCGATTGCCCGGCTCTGGCGGTGATGCCGACCAGCCTGATTCCCAACTGGCTCGACGAGGCCGAGCGTTTCACCCCGCAGTTGAAAGTATTGGCGCTGCACGGCTCTGGGCGGCAACAGGATTTCGCTACTCTGGCTGAGTACGATCTGGTGCTGACCACTTACGCGTTGCTGCCGAGGGATCTGGAGACCTTGCAGCCGCAGTCGTGGAGCGTGCTGATTCTCGATGAAGCGCAGAACATCAAGAACCCGCTCAGCAAAGCCGCACAAGCCGCGCGCGACCTGCAAGCCCGCCAGCGCTTGTGCCTGAGCGGCACGCCATTGGAAAACCACTTGGGTGAGCTTTGGTCGCAGTTTCATTTCCTCATGCCGGGATGGCTCGGCGACAGCAAGTCCTTTAATCGCGATTACCGCACGCCAATCGAGAAGCACGGCAATGTTCAGCGCATGCAGCACCTGACAGCGCGCATCAAGCCGTTTTTACTGCGCCGCAAAAAGGATCAGGTGGCCACCGAACTGCCGCCGAAAACCGAAATCATCCATTGGGTGGATCTCAGCGACGGCCAGCGTGATGTCTATGAAACGGTTCGCGTGGCGATGGACAAAAAAGTGCGCGACGAAATAGCCCGCAGTGGCGTGGCGCGCAGTCAGATCATCATTCTGGATGCCTTGCTCAAGCTGCGGCAGGTCTGTTGCGACTTGCGTCTGATCAAGATGCCAATGACGGCGAAGGCACTGCGTTCCGGCAGTGGCAAGTTGGTCAGTTTGATGGAGATGCTTGAAGAGCTGCTGGGTGAGGGTCGCAGAATCCTGCTGTTCTCGCAGTTCACCTCAATGCTCGCCTTGATTGAGGAAGAATTGCAGCAACGGGACATTGCCTATTCGCTGCTGACCGGTGACACCACGGATCGGCGTACGCCAGTGAAGGATTTTCAGGGCGGCAAGGTACCGCTGTTTCTGATCAGTCTGAAGGCCGGGGGTACCGGTTTGAATCTGACCGCCGCAGACACGGTGATCCACTTCGACCCTTGGTGGAACCCCGCGGTGGAAAATCAGGCTACCGATCGTGCATATCGAATCGGGCAAAACAACCCGGTGTTCGTCTACAAGCTGATTGCCCGTGGCACGGTGGAGGAAAAAATACAGGCGCTGCAGCAGGAGAAAGCTGCGTTGGCCGGGGCGGTGCTTGAAGGCGGGACGACGGGTGGCTGGAAACTGGAGCAGGGTGACATTGAGGCGCTGTTTGCGCCGTTGCCTGTTGCCAAGGGCTGAGCTTGAGTTTTTAACCGTTAGACCGAGATGAGCCATTCGCGAGCAGGCTCGCTCCCACATTAGATTTGTGGGGTTCACAAGATCCCTGTGAACACTGGATTGGTGAATGCCACAGGTCCAGTGTGGGAGCGAGCCTGCTCGCAAAAGCTATCTAACAGGCGCCGCAAATCTCAACGCTTGTCGAGCTTGTCCGGCAACGGCGCAAACAACGCCTCGATATCATCACTCTGCAACTTCCAGTCCCCGGCCTTGCGCCCATCCAGCACGCCCGCCGCCAAGTCGGATTTTTCCTTTTGCAGGTGCTGAATCTTCTCTTCCACCGTGCCCCGAGCAATCATCTTGTAGACGAACACCGGTTTCTCCTGACCAATCCGGTACGCCCGATCCGTCGCCTGATTCTCGGTCGCCGGGTTCCACCACGGGTCGTAGTGAATCACCGTATCCGCTTCCGTCAGGTTCAAGCCCACGCCACCAGCCTTCAGACTGATCAGAAAGATCTGACGCTTGCCGCTCTGGAATTCCTTCACCGGCGTACGCCGATCCCGGGTCTGGCCGGTCAGCAGTGCATAGGCGACATTGCGTTTTTTCAGCTCCTCTTCAATCAATGACAGCATCGAAGTGAACTGCGAAAACAGCAGAATTCGCCGACCTTCTTCGAACAACTCCTCGAGCATTTCCATCAAACTGTCGAGTTTGCCCGAGGTGCTGCCGCGAGCGGGGAGGGTGGCGTCGTTGACCAGGCGTAGATCGCAGCAGACCTGACGCAGCTTGAGCAGGGCCTCAAGAATGATGATCTGACTGCGCGCCACGCCTTTGCGGGTGATCTCGTCGCGGACTTTCTTGTCCATCGCCAGGCGCATGGTTTCATACACATCGCGCTGCGCTTCGTTGAGATCGACCCAGTGGATGATCTCGGTTTTCGGTGGCAGTTCGGTGGCGACTTGCTCTTTGGTGCGGCGCAGCAGAAACGGTTTTATCCGACCGTTGAGGTGCTGAAGTCTGACTTCACTGCCGCGCTTTTCAATCGGCACGCGGTAATCGGCGTTAAAGCTTTTCACGTCGCCGAGCCAGCCCGGCAGCAGGAAATGGAACAGTGACCACAACTCGCCCAAGTGGTTTTCCAGCGGCGTACCGCTGAGGCACAGGCGCTGGCGAGCATTGAGCTCGCGTGCGGCTTGAGCGGCTTTGCTGTTCGGGTTCTTGATGTACTGCGCTTCATCCAGCACCAACACATGCAGCGGTTGCTTGGCCAGACGTTCGACGTCTTTGGGCAGCAGTGCGTAAGTGGTGAGGATCAGGTCGTAATCCGCCAGATTGTCGAAATGCTTTTTGCGCGTGGCGCCGTACAGCGCGACCACTTTCAGTTGCGGCGTGAAGTGCGCCGCCTCATCAAGCCAGTTCGGAATCAGGCTGGTCGGCATCACCACCATGCATGGCCGATCAAGACGTCCGGCGTTCTTCTCGCTGAGAATATGCGCCAGGGTCTGTAGGGTTTTACCCAGTCCCATGTCGTCCGCGAGAATCCCGCCGACTTCCAGTTGCCGCAGCGATTGCATCCAGCTCAAACCCTCGAGCTGATAAGGACGCAGTGTCGCATTCAGGCCTTGCGGCGCTTCAGCGCTGAAATCACGAATGTCGCGCAGGCGCTGAGCGAACGTGCGGATCTGCTCGCCGCCCTCCCACAGCAGCGGCAGGCCTTCCAGCGAATTGAGGCGGGTAGCATCGGCCTTGCTCAGGCGCAGCGTGGTTTCGCCCGCCTCTTGCAGATAGAACTCGCCGAGCGTCATCAATACCGGTTTCAAACGACCTAGTGGCAGCGCCACCTGCAACGGCCCGTGCTCGCTGGTGCGTTGTGGGATGTTGACCAGAATCAGTTCATCATCGCGGCGGCGCGCCAGGCGTTCCGGATTGAGAATCTCCGCATGCGAGCGCATCAGATTGAGCAGGATCGGCAGCAGGCTCAGGCGCTCACCGTTGACGATGATCCCCAGCTCCAGATCAAACCAGTCGCGCTCCGGCGCCTGTTCGACGGTGGCGTACCAGTCGTCCACCGCGGTCAGGTCAAAGCCGAATTCCTCGTCGATTTGCAGCTCCCAGCCTTGGCTGCGCAGTTTCGGCAGATCGTTGAGGGTGAAGGTCAGCCATGCGCTGTCATTGACCATCTCGTACAGCTCGCCGGCGCTTTCCGGCAGGGCTTTGCTCTGGCGGGTGGCGATGCGAAAACCGAGGATTCTTAACTGTTCGCGGTAGGACTGTTCGACTTCCGGGTGACGTTTTATGCGCAGCGTCTGGGTTTCCTGACGGATCAGGATGTCGCTGTTCTTCTGCCCGCTGACGTATTCATCGAGATAGCTGAACGACAGTGCCGCGCGATGCTGAATGTAGCGCTGCATCTTGCCGTTGCGCGGTTCAAAAGCGCTGAACTCGACACTGGCCAGCCACAGACGTGGCAACGGCTGCACGTTATCGACCAACACTTGCGGTGGCGCTTTCGGGCTGCGGTTTTCCAGCACGGCCTGGAGTTTTTCCAGCAATTCGGCGTCTTTGGCGGCGGCGGGGTAATCGAGGGTTTCCTGCACTTTCAGCAGAACGGCGGCGCAGTGTTTGCAGTTGCTGCGCACAGGGCAGGTGCAGCCGGCATCCACCAATAGCAGAGTGCCTTTGGCCGACTCGCGCAGGTGTATGGTCTGACGGTAGACGTTACCGCCAGAGCCTTCGCAACTGGCGGTGATGGTCGCATCACCGACCTGGGCAATGCGTACCCGGTTTTCCAGGGCGTAGCGACGGCCACGCTCGAGGCTCTGTTCCTTGAATCGGCTGACCCAGGAGGGTGCCAACGGTTTGCTCAGCGGCGGGTTCATAAGGACTTCGATCAGTCCGGAATCGCTTCAGGCGCTTCCCGTGGCGCAGGCGCGGTCAGGGAAGTGATCTTGATCAGCAGGGCCAGATGGCCGTTATCGAGATAGTTGAGTTGGCCGTTCTTGGTGTGGCTGTACTGTTTCAGCCGCTCGCTGGCGGTGACCAAGCCATTGGCGTCGATCTGATTGACCCAGAAGTCGGCCGCCACGTCGGTGAAGCGCCCGAGCTTCATCTCCAGCGTGCCTTCGATCGGGAATTGGCCGAACTGCTCCTGACCGTCGCTGACCGCAACTTTTGCCGGTGCTTCGCCAAGGGTTTGCTGCCAGGCCTTGTGCATCAGCACGGTGTAGTTGCCGCTGGCGGTGAGCTTGGTGGCAACGTCATTCAACGCAGGTGTGCGTTTGCTGTCATCGTTCAAGCGCTGGGCACCAGCGGCCCAGTCCTCCGGCGCGGTACGGCTGACGATGGCCGGCACGGCGTTCTGGCGCACCAGAATCATTTCGACCTGATACAGGTCATCGGCGAAAACCGAGGGTGCTGACACTGTTATCAAAAGCGAGGTCAGCAGCAAAGTCAGCGAACGAAACAGGCGCATTGGGCGTCCTTCAAACAGATTTCGGGAGGAGGCGCTCAAACAGCGCCTCTACAGTATTAAAGCGCTCTTCCGGACGTTCCATCGGTACCTGGAATTTGAACATCGTCGCGCCTTCGAATTTGTAGCGTTTCGGCTGGTTCTGGATCAGCTTGATCAGCGTCATCGGGTCGACCGGCGTCTGCGCTTCAAACTCGATGCGTCCACCTTGCGGGCCACCATCGACCTTCTTGATGCCCAACTGCTCAGCCTGCAATTTCAGCGCAGTGATGCGCACCAGATTTTTCGTTGGTTCCGGCAGCAGGCCGAAACGGTCGATCATCTCGACTTGCAGATCTTTCAGGCCTTCCTCGTCGGTCGCCGAAGCAATGCGCTTGTACAGAATCAGGCGGGCGTGAACATCCGGCAGGTAGTCTTCCGGAATCAGCGCCGGCACCCGCAGGTTGACTTCCGGACCACCGCCGAGCGGTTGATCGAGGTTGGGTTGCTCGCCCTTGCGGATCGATTTCACCGCACGTTCGAGCATCTCCATGTACAGCGTGAAACCCACGGCTTGAATCTGCCCGCTCTGGCCATCGCCGAGCAGTTCGCCAGCGCCACGGATTTCCAGGTCATTGGTCGCCAGGACGAAACCGGCGCCGAGGTCCTGCGTATTGGCAATCGCTTCCAGACGCTTTTCTGCATCCGAGGTGATTTGCTGGCGCGGCGGCGTAAGCAGGTACGCATAAGCCTGGTGGTGACTGCGGCCAACGCGACCGCGCAACTGGTGCAGTTGCGCCAGGCCGAATTTGTCGGCGCGCTCGATGATGATGGTGTTGGCGCTCGGTACGTCGATGCCGGTCTCGATGATGGTCGAGGCGATCAGCACGTTGAAGCGCTTGTGATAGAAGTCGCTCATCACCTGTTCGAGTTCGCGCTCGCGCATCTGTCCGTGACCGATGCCGATGCGTGCTTCCGGCACCAGTTCGGCGAGATCCGCGGCGCACTTTTCGATGGTTTTCACATCATTGTGCAGGTAGTAAACCTGACCGCCACGCAGCAGTTCGCGGAGCAGGGCTTCTTTGACCGTGCTCTTGTTCTGCTCCATGACGAAGGTGCGCACCGACAGGCGTCGTGCTGGCGGCGTGGCGATGATCGACAGGTCGCGCATGCCCGACACCGCCATGTTCAGCGTGCGCGGAATCGGTGTGGCGGTCAGCGTAAGAATGTCGACTTCGCTGCGCAGGGCCTTGAGCTGTTCCTTCTGGCGGACACCGAAACGGTGCTCTTCGTCGATGATCACCAGCCCGAGGTTTTTGATCTTCACATCATCGGACAGCAACTTGTGCGTGCCAATAACGATGTCGATCTTGCCTTCGGCCAGATCGGCAATCGCAGCATTCACTTCCTTGGCCGACTTGAAGCGGCTCATCACTTCCACAGTCACCGGCCAGTCGGCGAAGCGGTCGCGGAAGCTGTTGTAGTGCTGTTGGGCGAGCAGGGTGGTCGGCACCAGAATCGCCACCTGACGACCGCCGTGCACGGCGATGAACGCCGCACGCATGGCCACTTCGGTCTTGCCGAAGCCAACGTCGCCGCAGACCAGTCGATCCATCGGTTTCGGCGCGAGCATGTCTTCGCGCACGGCTTCGATGGTCGATTGCTGATCCGGGGTTTCTTCGAACGGGAAACCAGCGCTGAAGGTGGCGTAATCGGCTTTCGGGTCGGCGAATGCATAGCCTTCGCGAGCGGCACGACGGGCATAGATGTCGAGCAGTTCGGCGGCGACGTCACGCACCTGTTCGGCGGCTTTGCGCTTGGCTTTCTGCCAGGTCTCGGAGCCGAGGCGGTGCAGCGGGGCGAGCGAATCGTCGCTGCCGGTGTAGCGCGCGATCAAATGCAGGTTGGCCACCGGCACGTAGAGCTTGGCGGCCTCGGCGTATTCGAGGGTGAGGAATTCGGCAGCCTGATTGTCGATTTCCAGAATCGTCAGGCCCAGATAGCGGCCGACGCCATGATCGATGTGCACCACCGGTGCGCCTTCGCGCAGCTCGGTGAGGTTTTTGATCACTGCGTCATTGCTGACGTCGCTGCGTTTCTCGCGACGACGGCGTTGCATCACGCGTTGGCCGAACAGCGGACTTTCCGCGACCAATGCCAGCGCCGGGTCATCCAGCATCAGACCTTCATCGAGCGGGGCAATGGTGATCGCCAGGCGATCCTTGCTCGCAACAAAGTCGGGCCAGCTGTCGACGGTTTTCGGTCGCAGCTTCAGGCGTTCGAGCAGTTCCAGCAGCACTTCGCGACGGCCGGCGGATTCGGCGGTGAACAGCACGCGGCCGGGGAACTCGTCAAGGAAGGCTGAGAGCGCTGCCAACGGTTGTGTGGCTTTGGCTTCGATTGCCAGATTCGGCAGTGCTTGCGCAGGAAAACGCTCGCGGCCGACACCGCTTTCGACGTCTTGTTGGCTGGCGACCACACGCGGCCAACTCTTCAGTCGGGCGAAACAGTCTTCCACCGGCAGGAACAATTCCGCCGGTGGCAATAAAGGACGCGATGGATCGACGCGACGCTCTTCATAACGGTTGCGCACGTCGTTCCAGAAGTTTTCCGCCGCTTGCTCGATGCCCGGCAGCGAGAACACCTGGGTGTCCTGCGGCAGGTAATCGAACAGGGTCGAGGTTTCGTCGAAGAACAGCGGCAGGTAGTACTCGATACCGGCCGGAGTGATGCCGCTGCTCAGATCCTGAAAGATCGGGCAGCGACGGAAGTCGACGTCGAAACGCTCGCGAAAGCGTGCCTTGAAACGGGTGACCGCGTCTTTCTGCAGCGGAAACTCACGGGCCGGCAGCAGCTTGACCGAATCGACCTTGTCGATGGAGCGCTGGTTTTCCGGATCGAAGGTGCGCAGGGTTTCGATTTCATCGTCGAACAAGTCGATGCGATACGGCAGTTTGCTGCCCATCGGGAACAGGTCGATCAGCGCGCCGCGTACGGTGAACTCGCCGTGCTCATAGACCGTGTCGACGTAGCGATAGCCACTGGCTTCGAGTCGCGCACGCATCTGTTCGACATCGAGCTTCTGCCCGACGTCCAGCACCAGGCTGCTGCCGAGCAGGAATTTGGTCGGCGCCAAGCGGTGCAACGCTGTGGTGATCGGCACCACCAGCACGCCATGTTCCAGCTCCGGCAACCTGTAGAGGCTGGCGATGCGCTGGGAAATGATGTCCTGGTGCGGCGAGAACAGGTCGTAGGGCAGGGTTTCCCAGTCGGGGAAATGCAGAACGGGCAAATCCGGGGCGAAGAAACTCAGCTCCTGTTCCAGTCGTTCAGCGCTCTGGCTGTCGGCGGTCAGTAGCAGGGTGAAGCGCTTGGCAGCGCTGGCAGCCTCGGCAATCGCCAGGCTGAGGGCCGCACCGGGGAGATTGCCCCAATGCTGTTTACCTGCCTCGGCAGGGAGTAGCGGTAGACGCAGAACGGGCACGGAAGGTTGAGCTCCAGGCTTTGCGACAAAGTCGGTAATTGTAGCGGCGTCAGGTGCCGCCTGTCAGTTGCAGACTACGTCTATCTTCGCTGTTTGGACGAAATGTAGTGGTAACCATAAAAACCAGCCGGTTTTTTGTGGTTATGTAGTGCCGAAAGTGGCTGGTGTTACGGAGGGTTACAGACATCGTCTAACAGTCGTCGAAAAATTGACTGCGCTGAAAGCCCCGGTTTTACTGGGCTTGAGAGAGGCGTAATTTTTTTGAACGGAATTTTGTTACCGATTTCGCGACAAGCGCGCATTGCTACAGGAGGTTGTCGGCGGCATAATGTAGCCCCTTTTTTCTGCCCCTACATGTGGAAGGTTACCGTGACTCAGAAGCCCGACCAGTGTCTTGGTGAATGGATCGACCGTGAAGCACTCGCAGAAGCGATGATTCCGCTTATCGGTCAGCTCTACCGCAATAACAACGTGGTGAGCTCGATCTATGGCCGCAGCCTGATCAACCAGTCTGTCATCGCGATTCTCAAAGCTCACCGCTTTGCGCGCCACCGTTCTTCCGACGACAGCGAACTCTCCGTCCACGAAACATTCCCACTGCTCAAGGCCATGAGCGAGCTCAAGCTCGGCGCGGCTTCGGTAGATCTGGGCAAGTTGGCGTTCAAATTCCGTAACGAAGGCAATGGCCGCAGCGCCGAGCAATTCGTTCGTGAAGAAATGGCAGACGTGGTTGGCCAGCAAAACGCTTCCGCACGTAAAGGCACCGACGTTGTGCTCTATGGCTTCGGTCGTATCGGTCGTCTGCTGGCGCGCATCCTGATCGAGAAAACCGGTGGTGGCGACGGTCTGCGTCTGCGTGCCATCGTGGTGCGCAAAGGCGCCGAAAACGACCTGACCAAACGTGCCAGCCTGCTGCGTCGCGATTCGGTACACGGTTCGTTCAACGGCACCATTACCATCGATGAAGAAAACAACACCATCACCGCCAACGGTAACCTGATCCAGGTAATCTACGCGAAGAACCCGACTGAAGTGGATTACACCCAGTACGGCATCAAAGACGCGCTGCTGGTGGACAACACCGGTGTATGGCGTGACGCCGATGGTCTGGGTCAGCACCTGGCCTGCCCGGGTATCGACCGCGTTGTTCTGACCGCGCCTGGCAAAGGAAAGCTGAAGAACATCGTTCACGGTATCAACCACGGTGAAATCACCGCTGATGACAAGATCGTCTCCGCCGCATCCTGCACCACCAACGCCATCGTGCCGGTGCTGAAAGCGGTGAATGACAAGTTCGGCATCATCAACGGTCACGTCGAAACCGTTCACTCGTACACCAACGACCAGAACCTGATCGACAACTTCCACAAGGGCGATCGCCGTGGTCGCAGCGCCGCGCTGAACATGGTCATCACCGAGACCGGTGCTGCCACCGCTGCTGCCAAGGCCCTGCCTGAGCTGGCCGGCAAGCTGACCGGTAACGCGATCCGTGTTCCGACGCCGAACGTGTCGATGGCCATTCTCAACCTCAACCTTGAGAAAGCCGCCACCCGTGAAGAGATGAACGAGTACCTGCGCTACATGGCGCTGCACTCCGATTTGCACAAGCAGATCGACTTCGTTAACTCGCAGGAAGTGGTTTCGACCGACTTCGTTGGCTCGCGCCACGCCGGTGTGGTCGATGCTGAGGCGACCATCGTTCAGGACAACCGCGTTGTTCTGTACGTCTGGTACGACAACGAGTTCGGTTACAGCTGCCAGGTGGTTCGCGTGATGGAAGACATGGCCGGTGTAAACCCGCCAGCGTTCCCGCGCTAAGCGATAGCTGCACCTGAAAACGCCCCGACTTTGGTCGGGGCGTTTTTGTTTGTGGGCCTTTTTTGAGCTGTGTTGTCAGTAATGGCCCCTTCGCGAGCAGGCTCGCTCCCACACTGGTTCTAGGTCACTCAGAAATCCCCTGTGGGAGCGAGCTTGCTCGCGAAGGCGATTTATCGAGCGCCGCCGGGTACGGCCGCTTGCGCGGTACGCAGTTCATGCTTATTGCCACGGAACATCACCAGCGTCGCAATCAACCCCAGCACCGCCGCGCCACTCAGCCAGATCCCCGGCGCAGCCTTGTTATCCAGCACATGAATCAGATACGTGCACGCCGCCGGGGTAAACCCGCCGAACGTCGCTGTCGCCAGGCTATAGGCCAGCGAGAACCCGGTCGTACGCACTTCCACCGGCATGATCTCGGTCAGCGCCACCACCATCGCGCCGTTGTACGAGCCGTACAGGAACGACAGCCACAACTCGACGATCAGCAAATGGCTGAAGCTCGGGTTCGCCACCAGCCACGACAGGGCGGGATAAGCGGTGAGAATCGCCAGAATCGTCGCTGCCAGCAGCAGGGGTTTACGGCCGACCTTGTCAGACAGCGAACCCATCACCGGCAACCAGAAGAAATTCGACAGGCCGATGCACACCGTCACCAGCAACGCGTCGAGGTCCGACAAGTGCAACTCCGCCTTGCCGAAGGTCGGGGTGTACGCGGTGATCAGGTAGAAAGACACCGTGGTCATCACCACCAGCGCCATGCCGGCGATGACGATGCCAAAGTTCTGACCGATCGAGCGGACGATTTCCCGCAGGATAGGGCGATGTTTTCTGGCCTGGAATTCCGGTGTTTCCTCCAGCGAGCGGCGAATCACGAAGATCACCGGCACAATCATGCAGCCGATGAGGAACGGCACGCGCCAGCCCCAGTCGCCCATTTGTTCCGGGCTTAGCCAATGGTTGAGAGCGACCCCGAGCAACCCGGCGAAGACCACCGCCGCTTGCTGGCTGGCGGACTGCCAACTGACGAAAAAGCCTTTGCGTCCGGGGGTGGAAATTTCCGCCAGATACACCGACACCCCGCCCAGTTCGACACCGGCCGAGAAGCCTTGCAGCAGGCGGCCCAACAGCACTAGCAGGGGAGCTGCCACACCGAGCGTCGCATAGCCTGGCACGCAGGCAATCAGCACGGTCCCGGCAGCCATCATGGCCAAGGTAATGATCAGGCCTTTGCGGCGGCCATGACGGTCGATGTAGGCGCCGAGAAAGATCGCCCCCAATGGACGCATCAGGAAACCTGCACCGAACGTGGCCAGGGAAAGCATCAGGGAGGCGAAGGCGCTGTCCGTAGGGAAGAAGGTCTTGGCGATGGCCGTGGCGTAGAAGCCGTAGACCATGAAGTCGAACATTTCGAGAAAGTTGCCGCTGACAACGCGAAAGATCGCTTTGCCGTTGCCGGTCGTGGAGGACATTTCTGAATACTCACTTTAAATCTTGTAAGAAAGCGTTTCGCTCGTGTCCCATAATGGCCGTCGCGGTTTTGCAGGGAGATGAATAATTGTTCACTGGACGATGGCGTGGGGTCGTGATGCTGGCTGGCCTTTTAGCCGGCTGCGGCAATGGCGATTCACTGGAAAGTTTCGGTGGTCCCACCATGGGCAGCACGTATTCGATCAAGTACTTACGGCATGTGGGTGATCCCGACTCGTCGCAAGTTCGCAGCGAAGTGGAAGGCATCCTCGCCGAAGTCGACCGGCAGCTGTCCACCTATCGCAATGATTCAGACATTGAACGCTTCAACGCTTTGCCCGCCGATAGCTGTCAGAAGATGCCCTCATCGGTGCTCGAATTGATCCGCATCGGTGAACAACTGTCAGTACAAAGCGAAGGTTCCTACGACCTGACCGTCGAACCGCTGATGAATCTCTGGGGTTTCGGTCCGCAAGGTCGTGAAGAGAAAGTCCCTGATGCCGCTGCGCTGGCTGAAATAATGCAACGGGTTGGCCACCAGCATCTGCATATCAATGGCGATCAGTTGTGCAAAGACGCCGCCGTCGAAGTCGATTTCAACAGCATTGCTGCCGGTTATGCCGTCGATGCTATCGCGGCCAGGCTCGACGCGCTGGGTATTCACGATTACCTCGCTGAAGCCACGGGGGAATTAAAGGCCAAAGGCAAAAAACTCGACGGCTCGCCCTGGCGCATCGCTTTGGAAGAGCCCCGTGACGATCAGCAAGTCGCCGAGCGCATCATCAGTGTCGACGGCTACGGCGTTTCCACCTCCGGCGACTACCGCAACTATTTCCTGCAGGACGGCCGGCGCTATTCCCACACCTTCGATGCCCGCACCGGTGCACCCGTCCTACACGATCTGGCGTCCGTCACGGTGATTCATCCTTCAGCGTTGATGGCCGATGGACTATCGACGCTGTTGCTGATTCTCGGCCCGGAAAGGGGTTGGGACTATGCCGAAAAATACGACATTGGTGCATTCTTTGTGATTCGTGCCGATACAGGTTTTGTCATCCGCACCAGTCAGGCGTTCGAGCGCCTCAGTGGCGCAAAAACTGACTGAGAGCAATACGAAAGCTGGCGTTGTAGTGCAGGCAAAAGTAGCCTACGACGCGACCAAGGGTTAATGTGCGCGGCGTTGACGCTTCTATAGACTGTGTCCGGGTTCTTGATTGACCCCCAATTGTTCCTTCGCGCCGCCGTTCGGCGTGATTTAGCCGCCGGTGCTGCTGGCACCGCGGCCTGTTCTGAGGAGTACGCATGGCTGTCTACAACTACGACGTGGTGGTGCTGGGTTCCGGCCCGGCGGGAGAAGGCGCGGCAATGAACGCCGCCAAAGCAGGGCGCAAGGTCGCGATGGTCGACAGCCGTCGCCAGGTCGGCGGCAACTGCACCCACCTCGGCACCATCCCGTCCAAGGCACTGCGTCACTCGGTGCGGCAGATCATGCAGTTCAACACCAACCCGATGTTCCGGGCGATCGGCGAGCCACGCTGGTTCTCCTTCCCGGACGTGTTGAAAAGCGCCGAAAAGGTTATTTCCAAACAAGTCGCTTCGCGCACCGGTTACTACGCCCGTAACCGCGTCGACGTGTTCTTCGGTACCGGCAGCTTCGCCGACGAGCAAACCATCGAAGTGGTATGCGGCAACGGTGTAGTCGAAAAACTGGTGGCCAAGCACATCATCATCGCTACCGGTTCGCGCCCGTATCGTCCGGCGGACATCGATTTTCATCACCCGCGTATCTACGATAGCGACACCATCCTCAGCCTCGGCCACACCCCTCGCAAGCTGATCGTTTACGGCGCCGGCGTGATCGGTTGCGAATACGCGTCGATCTTCAGTGGTCTGGGTGTGCTGGTTGAACTGGTCGACAACCGTGGCCAGTTGCTGAGCTTCCTCGACTCGGAAATCTCCCAGGCGTTGAGTTACCACTTCAGCAACAACAACATCACCGTGCGTCACAACGAAGAGTACGACCGCGTCGAAGGTGTCGACAACGGTGTGATCCTGCACCTCAAGTCCGGCAAGAAGATCAAGGCCGACGCCTTGCTCTGGTGCAACGGCCGTACCGGCAACACCGACACGCTGGGTCTGGAAAATATCGGGGTCAAGGTCAACAGCCGTGGCCAGATCGAAGTCGACCAGAACTATCGCACCTGCGTCGAGAACATCTACGGTGCCGGTGACGTGATCGGCTGGCCGAGCCTGGCCAGTGCCGCCCACGACCAGGGTCGTTCGGCCGCTGGCAGCATCGTTGATAACGGTAGCTGGCGCTTTGTGAATGACGTGCCGACCGGCATCTACACCATTCCGGAGATCAGCTCGATCGGCAAGAACGAGCAGGAGCTGACCCAGGCCAAAGTGCCGTACGAAGTCGGCAAGGCGTTCTTCAAGAGCATGGCGCGTGCGCAGATCGCCGGCGAGCCGCAAGGCATGCTGAAGATCCTGTTCCACCGTGAAACCCTGGAAGTGCTGGGCGTTCACTGCTTCGGTTATCAGGCGTCGGAGATCGTCCACATCGGTCAGGCGATCATGAGCCAGCCGGGCGAGCTGAACACCCTGAAGTACTTCGTCAATACCACGTTCAACTACCCGACCATGGCAGAAGCCTATCGGGTAGCGGCGTACGACGGCCTCAACCGGCTTTTTTGACGGGCTCCGGCCGGTGGCCTGAGCCGGCCGGGGAGACCGATTTCAGCAATTCTCGAGGGTGGCAGTGGCCAAACCGGGAAAGTCTGTAATCAGGCTGTCAACGCCGAAGTCGGCGAGTCTGCGCATCAGCGCAGGCTCGTTGACGGTCCACACTGACACATGCAGCCCCTGACGCTGCGCCTTCTGCAGGCGTTCCGGCGTACACAGCGTCCAGTTCAGCGCGAGAATCTCACAGCCATAGCTGGCCGCGACCTTCAACGGGTCGAGCCAGGCGTATTCGGCGACCAGCCCGCGCGACACGTCCGGCACCAGATCCAGCGCCGCTTTCAACACTTCCCGCGAACTCGAGGTGATTGTCACCTTGTCGAGCAAACCATGGCGCTGAGCCATTTCGCGAATCGCCAGCACGGTGGTTGCGGCGCGAGTACGCGAAGCGCTTTTGACTTCCAGTTGCCAGTGCTCGAAATCACACTTCTCGAACAACTCTTCCAGGGTCGGAATCGGGCACGGCTTGATCCAGCCAGGACCACCCTTGCGCGCGTCGTAGGTCACCAGCTCGGCGGCGGTATGCTCGACGACCTTGCCGCGCCGTTCCGTGGTGCGTTTGAGAGTCGGGTCGTGGATGACCATCAACTCGCCGTCCTTGGACAGGTGCAAATCGAGTTCGCAGCGGCGCACGCCGTGCTTGAGACATTCCTGAAAACTACTCAGGGTGTTTTCCGGTGCTTCGCCCTTGGCGCCGCGGTGGCCGTAGATGAGGGTCACGGTGCTTCCTTAAGTTAAATGCCAGATTCGTTCTGTTCGCGGGCCAGACGTCGTTCCTGAGCCTGCTTCTGCAAGATATAGCGGGCGAGCAACTGGCGCTGGGCATCGGTCAAATGTTCGAACTCGGTGCCGACGTCATAACCCTCGCCCTTGCGGTCGCAATGGGTGACGCGGGCGCGCAGCAGCAGGCCCAGCGCCTGGGGCATCAACACCAGTTTTACCGACAGGTGCGCACCGGCGGCTATCGGCGTCGGGTGCTGAAAGTCGATCCCGCCTTCGGAGATGATCACCGGTTGCGGCTCGCCGATATGGCCGAGCACGGTCAGGGCGACCACTTGGCTGAGCAGGTCGATGCGTTTGTTCTGCGATTTCAGGAATGCGGCAATGGCCCGATCGCGTTCGCTGATCTGGCGCAACAGGTGTTGCGACTCGAATTCGCTCAGGTGCAGTTCGCTGAGCAGGTTGAACAGTGGCGAAGCATCCTGCAACACTTCCTGGCCTGCGGCTTCGGGAGCGGACAGGGGCCGAATTTCCAGTGCGATCGTGTCCTCGATACGGTAGTATTCGCGGCGATCTTCTTCATCTAATGTCGACATGGCGAACCCATGGTAGCGGCGGTGGTCTGAGTGTAAAGCTGGTTATCGACCCCCGCCACAAGGACGTTCCTTTTCCCTCCGAACAAGCCCCGACATGTTCAGACCTCTCTTCGTATTTATCGGCACGCGTTATACCCGTGCAAAGCGTCGCAATCATTTTGTGTCATTCATTTCCCTGACTTCGATGATCGGGCTCGCCCTTGGCGTGGTCGTGATGATCGTCGTGCTGTCGGTGATGAATGGCTTCGATCATGAGATGCGCACCCGCGTGCTGGGCATGGTGCCCCACGCGACCATTGAATCCACTGAGCCGATCAACGATTGGCAAAGCCTGGCGACCCAGGTCAAACAGAACCCGCAGGTGACGGCGGTAGCGCCGTTTACCCAGATGCAGGGCCTGCTGACCAATAACGGTCAGGTGTCCAAGGTGTTGCTCAATGCCATCGACCCTGCGCTCGAGCGCAACGTGTCGATCATCGACAACTTCATGAAGCAGGGCAAACTCGACGATTTGACGCCGGGCAGCTTCGGCATCGTCATCGGTGACAAGGCCGCGACCAAGCTGGGCGTGGGCATCGGTGACAAAGTCACCTTCGTCGCGCCTGAGGTCAGCGTGACCCCGGCCGGGATGTTCCCGCGCATGAAGCGCTTCACCGTGGTCGGCATTTTCCATGTCGGCGCCGGTGAACTCGACGGCTATCTGGGTGTGACCAACCTGCAGGATCTGGCGAAGATGCACCGCTGGAAACCGGATCAGGTGCAAGGCATTCGCCTTAAGTTCGACGACCTGTTCCAGGCACCGCGTGTGGCGTGGAACATCGCTCAGCAGCTTGGCGAAGACCATTACTACGCCCGCGACTGGACCCGTACCCACGGCAATCTGTATCAGGCGATCCGCATGGAAAAAGCCATGATCGGCCTGCTGTTGTTGCTGATCGTTGCCGTGGCTGCGTTCAACATCATTTCCACGCTGGTGATGGTGGTCAACGACAAGAAGGGCGACATCGCCATTCTGCGCACCTTGGGTGCGACGCCGGGCACGATCATGCGCACGTTCATGGTGCAGGGCACGGTGATCGGTGTGGTCGGCACGGCGATTGGCGCGGTGGTCGGCATTTTCGCGGCGCTTAATGTCAGCGCGGCGATCTCGGCACTGGAAGGCCTGATCGGCCACAAATTCCTTAATGCTGACGTGTATTTCATTGATTATCTTCCGTCGCAGGTGCAGAGCCAGGATGTCGTCATGGTCTGCGCCGCTGCGTTGGTCCTGAGTTTTCTCGCCACCCTGTATCCCGCCTGGCGTGCTGCGCGCACCCAGCCGGCGGAGGCGCTACGTTATGAGTGAGTCGGGCATGAGTGAACAAGCAATCCTGAGCTGCCGCAACCTGGGCAAATCCTACGAGGAGGGCCCGGAATCGGTAGAAGTACTGGCCGGCCTGCAACTGGAGTTGCACCCGGGCGAGCGTGTTGCGATCGTCGGTACCTCGGGTTCGGGCAAAAGTACTTTGCTTAACCTGCTCGGTGGTCTGGACACGCCAACCAAGGGCAGCGTCTGGCTCGACGGCGAAGAGCTGTCGGCGCTGAGCGAGAAGAAGCGCGGCCTGCTGCGTAACCGTGCGCTCGGTTTCGTTTACCAGTTCCACCACTTGCTGCCGGAATTCACTGCGCTGGAAAACGTCTGCATGCCGCTGTTGATCGGCAAGACGCCGATCCCGGAAGCCCGTCAGCGCGCCACGGCACTGTTGGAGCGCGTCGGCCTCGGCCATCGTCTGGAGCACAAACCGGCGGAACTGTCCGGTGGTGAGCGTCAACGTGTGGCCATCGCCCGTGCCCTGGTGAACAAGCCGGGTCTGGTGATGCTCGATGAGCCGACTGGCAACCTCGACTCCCACACCGCGCAAGGCATTCAGGATTTGATGCTGGAACTCAGCACCTCCATGCGCACGGCGTTCCTGGTGGTGACCCACGACATGAACCTGGCTCGCCAGATGGATCGCGTACTGCACCTGCAAGAAGGTTGCCTGACGCCTATCTGATTGGCTGAAACCCGGCGCCTGCAAAGGCGTCGGGTCTTTTATTTTTATACGGTGCCCCAGCGAATGTTCAGACCGTTATCGATCTTTATCGGCACGCGCTATACCCGCGCCAAGCGCCGCAATCGCTTTGTTTCGTTCATTTCGATGACCTCGATGATCGGCCTCGCCCTCGGCGTGCTGGCGATGATCGTGGTGTTGTCGGTGATGAACGGCTTCCAGCGCGAAATGAGCTCGCGCATCCTCGGCATGGTGCCGCACGCGACCATCGTTGGCGTCAAGCCGATCGATGACTGGCAGCCGGTTGCCGCCGCCGCGATGAAAAATGCTGAGGTGACTGCCGCCGTGCCGTTCACTGAGATGGAAGGCATGCTCTCTTACAAGGGCTTGATGCAGCCGATCCAGATCAGCGGCGTCGATCCGGCACAGGAAGGCAAGGTTTCCATCGTTGCCCAGCACATTGTGCAGGGCCGTCTCGATGCGTTGAAACCGGGCGAATTCGGCGTGGTGATTGGTGAAATCACCGCGCGACGTTTCCGCCTCAATGTCGGCGACAAGATCACCCTGATCGTCCCGGAAGTCAGCACTGCGCCGGGTGGCATCACCCCGCGCATGCAGCGTTTGAACGTTGTTGGCGTGTTCAAGGTTGGCGCTGAACTGGATGGCTCGATGGGCCTTATCCATGTGGCTGACGCCGCGACCATGCAGCACTGGGAACCGAATCAGGTACAGAGCGTGCGTCTGGCGGTGAAAGACCTGTACGCGGCGCCGAAAGTCTCCTCGGACATCGCTGCCGGGTTGGGCGCCGAGTTCAAGGCTGATGACTGGACCCACACTCAGGGCAGCCTGTTCAGCGCGATGAAAATGGAAAAAACCATGATCGGCCTGCTGTTGCTGATGATCGTCGCGGTGGCGGCGTTCAACATCATCGCGACCCTGATCATGGTGGTGAACGACAAGGGCGCGGACATCGCGATCCTGCGCACCATCGGCGCCACGCCACGGCAGATCATGGCGATCTTCATGGTGCAGGGCACGGTGATCGGGATTGTCGGTACGATCATTGGCGGCGTGTTGGGCGTGATCGCCGCGCTGAATGTCAGTCAGATCGTGGGCTGGATCGAGCGAGTCAGCGGGCAGCACATCTTCAGTTCTGATGTGTATTTCGTCAGCAATTTGCCGTCGGAATTGCAGGGTGGGGATGTGCTGTTGATTTGCTCGGCAGGCTTTATTCTGAGCTTTCTGGCGACGGTGTATCCGGCCTGGCGAGCGGCGAAGATCGAGCCGGCTCATGCGCTGAGATATTCGTAAGCGATTCCATGCTCGTTCCCACGCTCTGCGTGGGAATGCCTCAACGGACGCTCCGCGTTCGGCTCTGGAAGGGACGCGGAGCGTCCCGGGCTGCATTCCCACGCAGAGCGTGGGAACGATCAGGTTCGAGGCAACTCAATCACGAACCGCGTCCATCCCGCCTCTGATTCGCAACGAATCTGCCCTCCATGGGCTCGGATGATCGACTGAGTAATCGCCAGCCCCAATCCCGCATGCTCACTGCTACCTTCCTGTCGCGCCGGATCTGCCCGATAAAACCGGTCAAACAAGCGTGGCAACAACTGCGCAGAAACTCCCTCGCCACTGTTTTCGACTGAAATACGCACAGCGCTCGCTTGATCAACGATCCTCAAGTTCACATAGCCCTTAGCCGGGGTAAACCGCAGCGCGTTATCCAGCAGATTCGACAAGGCCCGGCGCAACATACTGCGATCACCCTTGATCTGCGCATTGCCCTCACGGCTCAGCTTGACCCCGGCGTCCTCCGCCAGCGGCGCAAAAAACTCCAGCAGCACATCGGTCTCATCCGCCAGTTCCAGCGCTTCGCGCTTGGGCATCAGCAAGCCGTGGTCAGCCTTGGCCAGATACAACATATCGTTGACCAGTTGTGCCATCCATTGCAGCTCTTCGAGGTTGCTGTGCAGCGCTTCGCGGTAATCCTCGATCGGCCGTGGGCGGGTGAGGGTGACCTGAGTGTGGGTCAGCAGATTCGACAATGGCGTGCGCAGTTCGTGGGCGATGTCAGCGGAAAACGCCGAGAGCCGCTGAAACGAGTCGTCGAGGCGTGCGAGCATGGCGTTGAAGCTGTGGGCCATTTCCGCTAACTCGGGCGGCATTTGCGCTTCCGGCAGTCGGGCATTCAGCGATTGTGCGGAAATCCCACGCGCGACCGCGCTCATGCGCCGCAACGGACGCAAGCCGCTGCGTGCGGCCCAAGCGCCGAGCAAAGCGGTGGCCAGCGCCGAGAGGCCGACGGTCAGCCAGATCAGGTGCTGCATGCGTTGCAGGAAGTGCTGGTGATGGGTGATGTCCAGCAGCAAGGTCAGTTGCGCAGAGTCGGGTTTGTCCGGGTAGAGCGGGGCGTTGAGCACGCGGTAATCCGTGCCGTCATGACTCAAGGTCGACAGACCGGGTTGTGACGGCAGATCCTTGGGAGTCTGCGTCGAACTGTCGTACCAGCGTTGGCCGTCGCTGCCGGTGATGCGCAGCGACAGATCGGCCTGGCGGCTTAATTCATCCGCCAGCCGCGCCTCACGCTGTGCGGGTTGAATATCCTGCAAGGCACGCCGCAGGCCAATCAGCTTGCCGTCCAGTTGTTGTTGGTCGAGTTCGATGAAGTGCGCCTCGCTGGCGCGGTTGAACAGCACGCCGGCAAACAGTGAAACCACGGCGGTGCAGGCGGCAAACAACAAGGCCAGGCGCGAACTCAGGGACAAACGACGCATCAGGCGCCACGCTCTTCGAGCACGTAACCCATGCCGCGCACGGTGTGGATCAGTTTATTGGGGAATTCGTCGTCGATCTTCAGGCGTAAACGCCGGATCGCCACTTCGATGACATTGGTGTCACTGTCGAAATTCATGTCCCAGACTTGCGAGGCGATCAGCGATTTAGGCAGCACTTCGCCCTGACGACGCAGAAGCATTTCCAGCAGCGCGAATTCCTTGGCGGTCAGGTCGATGCGCTGACCGCTGCGTTCAACCCGGCGGCGGATCAGATCCAGACGCAGGTCGGCCAGCTGCAGACTGGTTTCCTGTTGTGCAGCGCTGCCGCGACGCAACAGGCTGCGCACCCGCGCCAGCAGTTCGGAGAAAGCGAAGGGCTTGACCAGATAGTCGTCGGCACCGAGTTCGAGGCCATGAACCCTGTCTTCCACGGCGTCTTTGGCCGTGAGAAAAAGTACCGGCGTATCCAGCCCGGCGCTGCGCACCGCTTGCAGAATCTGCCAGCCACTGCGCCCCGGCAGCATCACGTCGAGGATCAGCAGCGCGTAATCACCGCTCAGCGCCAGTTGCTGACCGCTGTTGCCGTCGGCCACCAGTTCCGTATTGAACCCGGCCTCGGTCAGGCCCTGGCGCAGGTATTGGCCGGTTTTCGCTTGGTCTTCGACGATCAACAGTTTCATGGGCGACTCGGGTTTGTTCGGGGGGTGTAGAAACGAAAGCTTTATACCGTGAGCGCAGGCGACAAACGCCAACCTGACAAAGTTGTAATCTGCCTGTCAGGTAGATGCCAGCGCCGGCCGGCTAAAGTTTCCCATAAGCTGAACCTTATCTTGTTGGAGAACGACCATGTTTTTACGCCAATCCCTGGCCATCTGTTTGTTGGCAATGAGTTCGACGGCGTTTGCAGCTCCCGCGCACACCTATGATTTCGGCCAGCCAGCACCAGCCGCCAAAGCCTCGCGCAGCATTGAAGTGGTGATGGGCGATATGTCCTTCGATCCCAAGGCGATTCAGATCAAGGCCGGTGAGACCGTTCGCTTTGTGCTGGTGAATAAAGGCCAGTTGTTGCACGAATTCAACCTCGGTGACGCAGCGATGCATGCCAAACACCAGCAGGAAATGTTGCAGATGCAGCAAAGCGGCATGCTGACGCCTACCGGCATGAAAGAAATGTCCCACGATATGGCCGGTATGGATCACGCGGCGATGGGCCACGGCATGAAGCACGATGATCCCAATAGTGTGTTGGTCGAGCCGGGCAAAACCGCCGAGCTGACCTGGACCTTCAGCAAGGCCACCAGTCTGGAATTCGCCTGCAATATTCCCGGGCATTATCAGGCGGGCATGGTCGGCAAACTGACTGTCAGTCAGTAAGCACTCAAAGGCGCGGGCAAAGGCTGGTAGAATCCGCTGATTCTTCAGTCAGGTTTCCGCCATGCATCCCGCAGCCGAACACTCGCCGCTGGGCAAATCCAGCGAATACATCGCCACGTACACGCCGTCCCTGCTGTTCCCGATTCCGCGCACCGCGAAATGGGCCGAGCTGGGCCTGACCGCCGACACCTTGCCGTATAAAGGTGTGGATTTCTGGAACTGCTTCGAGCTGTCGTGGCTGCTGCCGTCGGGTAAGCCGGTGGTGGCGATCGGCGAATTCAGCATTCCGGCGGACTCGCCGAACATCATCGAGTCGAAGTCGTTCAAGCTCTATCTCAACTCGCTGAACCAGACAGCGTTTGCCGACGTCGCGTCCCTGGAAGCGACCCTGGTCAAGGATTTGTCTGCCGCCGCCGGCAAGCCGGTCGGCGTGCGGGTTCGCAGCCTGAAGGACGTTGAAGCGGAAGGCGTTGTGGCGTTGCCGGGGGTGTGCATCGACGATCTGGATATCAGCGTCAGCAACTATGAACATCCGCGCCCGGAACTGCTGCGTTGCGATGATTCGCGGATTGTCGAGGAGACGGTGTATAGCCATCTGCTCAAGTCCAATTGCCCGGTGACCAGTCAGCCGGACTGGGGCACGGTGGTGGTGGAATATCGTGGTTCAGCGCTGGATCATGCGAGCTTGCTGGAATACATCGTCAGCTTCCGCCAGCACTCGGACTTCCATGAGCAGTGTGTGGAGCGGATTTTTCTTGATCTGCAGCGTCTTCTGAAACCAGAAAAACTGACGGTATTTGCCCGTTACGTGCGTCGTGGCGGTCTGGACATCAACCCGTATCGCAGCACTGAAAGCGTACAGCTGCCGAACCATCGCCTGGTGCGCCAATAAAGATCCAGAATGTGCGATATCCAATGTGGGAGCGAGCTTGCTCGCGAAGGCGTCGTGTCAGTCCCCATCATCATTGAATGTTCCATCGCATTCGTGAGCAAGCTCGCTCCCACAGGGAAGTGTGTTTCAAGTCCGGAAATGAAAAAGCCCTGCCAGTGATGGCAGGGCTTTTTTGTCTGGCGGGGAATCAGATCCCCATGCTGCCCAGCGCATTGACGATGTTGCGCAGGGTTCCGGCAATGGTCGGGTGTTCGACTTCGAAACGCTCCACTGCCAGATTCACCCCGTCGACGATGCTGGCGTCTTGAGTCGCCGCTTCCAGTTGGATTTCCGATTCAATCTGCGCCATCAGCGCATGCAAATCCTCACGCTCGGCTTCCGACAGCGGCGGATTCTGCTCCAGCTGCTCGCGCAGGGTATCGAGCTGTTTTTGCAGTTCTTGGGCGGGCATGGTGGTTTCCTTTTATCAATAGGCACTGGCATTGACCGCAGCCGCGCGCCAAAGGTCTATGGCTGACCTTTAGATTAATCCACTCGCGACAAACCTGCATGATCCCGATCAGGGCTTTTCGCCTTTGAGGCGGCGCAGGCTGATGTCTGCCAGGCAAGTGTCGAGTTCGCCCAGATGATCGATCACCGAATGCACGCCCAGCCCGAATAACTGCACGGTCGCCTTGCCACGCAACTGTTCGCGTTCTTTCTGGCTCAAGGCTTGCCATTCGTGGGGTGCCAGGCCGCACAGCGAGCCGCAGGAGGCGAGGCCGATGGTCCACAGCCCGGCATTCAGGCCGGCCTCCAGCATGCGTGGTTCACCACTGACCAGCACGCAGCCGTCCAGACTGGCGACATTCAAGTCCATCAAGGCTTGCCAGCAGGCATTCGGCGCGGGCCACGGATTGATTGTTGCCGAATATTGCACGGGCTTGATCCACGCCGGCAGTGAGGCCGACAACGATTGGGCGAGGGCAGGGGACAGTTCATCCAGCCAGGCGCAGGGAATCTGCTGGCGCTGCAAATTGTGCAGACTGTCGAGCGCGCCCGGTGTGGCCTCGGCATGCTCGGGCAAGGCGATCGTCTGTTGCCGGGCGCGAGCGCCGAAATCCACCAGACAGCCGCTGAGTCCGAACAGTACGGCGGTCAGGCCGGGCGCGGCGAGGGGCAAGATCTCGGCATGTGACATGGCAACGTCCCTGAAATAACGATAAGGCTAGTCATTGCAGGTGACAGTTGCGTGACGGCTATGTGAAGCGCGGCGTGGGAAGCATCCTACAACTTTGCACAATTGGCCGACTGTCCAAACGAGCTTTTGCGCTTATACTAGCGGCCTTAATGCCCGGGCCCCGATGCCCGCGACAGTACACATCCAAGGAGTTTTTCTATGCGCTGGAGCTATCCGCTCGCTCAGCTAAGTGTATGTGCCGGCCTGTTGCTGGCGCCGTTCGCCACTCAGGCGGCAACGGAAGAAGACCCTTGGGAAAGCGTCAACCGCCCGATTTTCCAGTTCAATGACTTCGTTGACACTTACGCGCTGAAGCCATTGGCCCAGGGCTATGAGTTTGTCACGCCGCAGTTTCTCGAAGACGGCATCCACAACATGTTCCGCAACGTCGGTGACGTCACCAACCTTGCCAACAACATCCTGCAGGCCAAACCGGCTGCCGCTGGCGTCGACACCGCCCGCCTGATCTTCAACACCACTTTCGGCCTGCTCGGTTTCTTCGATGTCGGCACCAAGATGGGCCTGAACCGCAGCGACGAAGACTTCGGTCAGACCCTCGGTTACTGGGGCGTAGGTAGCGGTCCGTACGTGATGCTGCCGCTGATGGGGCCGAGCACATTGCGCGATGCGCCTTCCAAGTACGTCGACAGCTACACCGGTATGTACCGCTACATCGACCACGTGCCTACGCGTAACTCGATCTTCGGTCTGAACATCGTCGACACCCGTGCCAGCCTGCTGTCGAGCGAGAAGCTGATCAGTGGCGACAAGTACACCTTCATCCGCAACGCTTACTTGCAGAACCGCGAGTTCAAAGTGAAGGATGGCCAGGTCGAAGACGATTTTTAATCTCGGCCGGTAAAAAGAAAGGCGACCCCCAGGGTCGCCTTTTTTGTGTGCAGCTATTTCATTTTCAGAATGGTCAGGCCGAGTTTCTGGCTGCCGCCATCCTGTGCCCTGACCCAAACCACTTCGGTCTCTGCCTCAAGGCCGCTGAGCGCGGCGTGGTCGGAGTCGATACGTACGCTCAAACGGTCGCCGACCGCGAACTGGCGCGGCGCTTCAACCTGCATGCCACTGCTGGAGAGGTCGATGCACACCCCTGAAATCTCATCGCCTTCATGAATCAACACGACATCGGCATCGACCCGCATGCGGATGAAATCGCGCTTTTCGCTGTAGTCCCGACTGGTTTGACTCATAGGTTCGTCCTTCCATTGGGTTACGGTTTGAGCTGTTCTTATAACTCTCGGTGATTTGACAAGTAAAGTCGTCAAGCGACCATCGGCGCATGCTTGAAACGCTCTGCGGATGGGAGTACCGTCTGCGCCTTAGAAGGGCACCTCTGGTGTAACCGCGTTTGCAGCCATTGCGCGAAAGCGGTGCAGCAGAGAGGCTAGAAAGCGAATCCAGTAGTCTGCGCAGGGCCTGATGTCCCGCCAACTACGCCAACCTATATTCTGGCGCCGTTTGCCCACATGCCAAAAACCAGTGCCACGCTGCTGATAATCGACGATGACGAAGTAGTGCGCGCGAGCCTCGCGGCCTATTTGGAAGACAGTGGTTTCAGCGTCCTGCAGGCCAGCAACGGCCAACAGGGTCTTCAGGTATTCGAGCAAGACACGCCCGACCTGGTCATCTGCGATCTGCGCATGCCGCAGATGGGCGGTCTCGAACTGATCCGTCAGGTGACCGAGCGATCGCCGCAAACGCCGGTGATCGTGGTCTCGGGTGCCGGCGTGATGAACGACGCGGTCGAGGCCCTGCGCCTGGGCGCGGCGGATTACCTGATCAAGCCTCTCGAAGATCTGGCAGTGCTCGAGCATTCTGTGCGCCGGGCCCTGGATCGTGCGCGCCTGCTGGTGGAAAACCAGCGCTACCGCGAGAAGCTGGAGAAGGCCAACCGCGAACTCGAGGCCAGCCTGAACCTGCTCCAGGAAGACCAGAATGCCGGTCGCCAGGTGCAGATGAACATGCTGCCGGAAAGCCCGTGGAGCATCGACGAGTTCAGGTTCGCGCATCAGATCATTCCGTCGTTGTACCTGTCGGGTGATTTTGTCGACTATTTCCGTGTCGATGATCGCCGGGTCGCCTTTTACCTGGCGGATGTTTCCGGGCATGGCGCCTCTTCAGCGTTCGTCACGGTGCTGTTGAAGTTCATGACCACGCGCTTGCTGTTCGAATCCAAGCGCAACGGCACCTTGCCGGAATTCAAGCCTTCGGAAGTCCTTGGTCATATCAACCGGGGGCTGATCAGTTGTAAGCTGGGTAAACACGTCACAATGGTCGGTGGAGTCATCGACGAGGAGACCGGTTTGTTGACCTATAGCATCGGCGGCCATCTGCCGTTGCCTGTGTTGTACACGCCTGACAGTGTTCGTTATCTCGAAGGGCGTGGTCTGCCGGTGGGCCTCTTCAATGAAGCCACCTACGAAGATCACGTGCTTGAGCTGCCGCCGACGTTCAGCCTGACGCTGATGTCCGATGGCATTCTGGATCTTTTGCCAGAACCTACGCTCAAAGAAAAAGAAGCCGCTTTGCCTCAACGGGTGAAGTTGGCGGGCGGCAGCCTGGATGGTCTGCGGCAAGTGTTTGGATTGGCCACGCTAGGGGAGATGCCGGATGATATCGCCCTGTTGGTGTTGAGCAGGAATCTTTAATGAGTACCGGTAGAATCCAGTTCGCCGAGCAGGACGGCACCTTCGTCCTGAAGTTCGTCGGTGAAGTTCGCCTGACCCTGTGTTCGGCGTTGGATGCGACTATTGAGAAAATCTTCACCGCGCTGAATTTCAACGCGATCGTGATCGATTTGACCGAAACCCGCAGCATCGACAGCACGACGTTGGGCCTGCTGGCCAAACTGTCGATCCTGTCGCGGCAGAAGGTCGGGCTGCTGCCGACCGTCGTCACCACCCACGAAGACATCACGCGTCTGTTGCAATCGATGGGTTTCGAGCAGGTGTTCAACATCGTCAACCACCCGGTGCCATGCCCGGAGTGCCTGGACGACTTGCCGGATCAGGACCAGTCGGAAGAAGTGGTGCGGATCAAGGTGCTCGAAGCGCACAAGATCCTCATGGGCCTGAACGATTCCAATCGTGAAGCGTTCCATGACCTGGTGAATGCCCTCGAGCGGCATTGATCTCATGCAGTGATGTCGTCTGGGCTGGCCTCTTCGCGAGCAAGCTCGCTCCCACACTGGATCAGCGTCGTTCACAAATCCCCTTGTGGGAGCGAGCTTGCTCGCGAAGGCTTAAGTTCAGTCAACGCGGCTCTCAATGCAGAATAAAAAAGGGCGAACCTGTGAAGGTTCGCCCTTTTTGCATTTCACCCACTCAAATCACAGCTTGGCCTGCAACAGCGCCTCAAGCTTCTCCTGGTCGCGGGCAAACTGACGAATGCCCTCAGCCAGTTTCTCGGTGGCCATCGCATCTTCGTTGGACAACCAGCGGAATTGCGCTTCGTTGAGACTCAGACGGGCTTCGCCGGCGTTGCCCGGTGCCAGTTTGCGCTCCAGCTTGCCGGTATCGGCCGCCAGTTTGTCGATCAGGTCCGGGCTGATGGTCAGGCGGTCGCAGCCGGCCAGTTGCTCGATCTGATTGAGGTTGCGGAAGCTCGCGCCCATGACCACGGTCTTGTAGTCATTGGACTTGTAGTAGTTGTAGATGCGCGTCACCGACTGTACGCCCGGATCATCGGCACCGGTGTAGTCGTTGCCGTTGGCCTTCTTGTACCAGTCGTAGATACGGCCCACGAATGGCGAAATCAGGAATACACCGGCGTCAGCGCAGGCAGCGGCCTGAGCGAAGGAGAACAGCAGGGTCAGGTTGGTCTGGATGCTTTCCTTCTCTAGCACTTCGGCGGCGCGGATGCCTTCCCAGGTCGAGGCGATCTTGATCAGTACGCGGTCACGGCCAACGCCGGCCTTGTCGTACAGCTCGATCAAGCGATGTGCACGTTTGAGCACGGCATCCTTGTCGAACGACAGGCGCGCATCCACTTCAGTGGAGATACGGCCCGGGATCACTTTGAGAATTTCCTGGCCGACCGCAACGCCGAAACGGTCGCTGGCCAGGCCGACATCGCCCTTGCAGTCGCTGACGCAGGCGTTCAGCAGTTCGGCGTAGGCCGGAATGGCTGCCGCTTTGAGCAGCAGGGACGGGTTGGTGGTGGCGTCGACCGGTTTGACCCGGGCGATCGCTTCGAAGTCGCCGGTGTCGGCAACCACGGTGGTGAATTGTTTGAGTTGTTCCAGCTTGGAAGTCATGGGCGTGCTCTGTCCTATGGGTCTGATGACATTACCCGAGCGCTGACAGCCACTCAAGGGTAGGTGCGTGTATCGATGGCCCCTGCGGCAACAACCTGAAAACAATTGTTTGAAAGGCGGGGCGGGGTATCGATGAATACGATGCCAAAACAGCCAACAGGTTCAAAGCAACCGACCTGCGTACAGGCCGGTTGTACATGTGTTACTGGGCGTTCAACAACGCTTCGACCGACATGCGCGCCGGTTTCGGCTGGCCATCCGAAGTGAGCAGGCCGAAGTTCTTCTCGCGATCGTTACTGCCCGAATCACTGTTTCTCCATTCATAAATGGAGGTCAGCGGAATATTGAGCTTTTTAACATCGCCGATAAACGCGTTGATCTTGCTCGCCTGGCCTTCAGGCCCGCCATTGGAGGCGAGCGCCGAAACCCCCCATTCACTGATGACCCCCGGCACATGGAAGTTCTGCTGAATGAAGTTTTGCGCATTGCTGATCTGCGTGGCGGTCATGCCATAGGGGTGATAGGACACGGCGTTCAGGCATTTGGGGTAGTCGCTGACGATGCGGTTCAGCGCCACGGTCGAAGCCGAGCCTGCGCTAGGCGGGCGGGCGAAGCCGTAACCGACCACTGGCGTTGACAGCGGCTGTTGTTGCAGCGCCTTGCACACGCCGCTCATGAACGGCACAAACGTGGTGTCGAAATTGCGCGTCGGCCAGTAAGTTTCCAGATCCGGTTCATTCCATAACTCGATCGCTATCAGTTGCGCGCTGTACGACTGTTGCAGCCCCGTCACGGCTTTAGCGAAGCCTTCACCGGCAGTGGTCAGCTCGGCGCTCGATGTGGCGGGTAACGCCTTGATCGCGCGGACTGTCAGCAACACCGGCAGGCCCGCAGATTGCGCCGCCGCAAAGGCATCGCTGACCTGTTTCTGATACGTCTTGGCCGTCAGGCTGTCGCTCCACACGCCGAAGCGGACAAAACCGAAGCCGGCCGATTTGATCTGCGCGGCGTCGGCGGCCGTGAAGTTCTGGATCTTCACTTGTACGCCGATGTTCTTGGCTGGAAGGTTGGGAAACAGTTCGCTGGCGTGAAGCTGAGTCGTAGCCCCGGCCATCACCAGTGCCAATGCGCCGAGTTTTTTGAGATGTGTTGTTTTCATGTCTGCTCTCCCGAAGAGAAGTGACAACTGCGAATAAATGATCTCGTTGCTCAATTTTCGAGTGAGGTGATGTCACTTAGTGCACGAATGTTATTTTTTGTCGGAAAACAATCGCTCGAAAATCACAGTTATTTTTAGTCCGCTAATAGTGGTTGGGGGCATTTAAACGCTGTGGTACTTAATGTTGCAGTACTAACAGGGCGAATCTATTTCTGAGTGCAGGAAGATCTTGAGGGTTCATTCGAATGCTCTCGGGATGTTGGCCGTTTGACATTACACAGGAAAGTAAAACCTTGTTCAGAAAGATCCTCGTTGTCTGCGTTGGCAATATATGCCGAAGTCCGACGGCAGAACTGTTGTTGCGTAATGCGCTGGGTTCCTCGGCCATCACGGTGGCGTCCGCAGGCCTTGCCGCCCGTGTCGGTGAAGGGGTCGAGGCTTCGGCCCGGCAAGTTCTCGAAGACCATGGGCACAGCGCCGAAACATTCAAGGCACGGCAACTGACCGCGGACATCGTCAATGACTCAGACCTGATTCTGGTCATGGAAAAACAGCATGTTAATCAAGTACTGAAGATTGCCTCTCACGCCAGAGGCAAAGTGTTTCTGCTCGGCAAGTGGCAGAGCGAGCGCGAAATACAGGACCCGTATCGTCAAGGCAAGGCCGCTTTTATTCATGCCCATGCATTGATTGAAGATGCTGTTAGTTCATGGGCACAGCGCCTCGGGCATTGATGAATATTCTTCAGATCAGTGAATGGTAAGAACAGACTTATGCAGTTACCGTCAGTAATCGGCACCCGTGACAACGATCAAGACAGTATTGATCTGCTCGGCATATTCGGCAGCCTGATCGATCAGAAATGGTTGATCGGCGCATTGACCGGGGCCTTTATGGTCACCGGCGTGGCCTATGCGGTTTTGGCCACGCCCGTGTACCTGGCGAATGCGCTGGTGCAGGTCGAGCCGAAAAAGAACGACATGCTCGGGTTTTCCGACCTCAACAGCATGCTCGGCGGGCAATCACCGTCGGTGACCGAAATCGGCATCATCAAATCCCGCGCGGTGATCGGCAAAACCGTCGACGACTTGCGCCTGGACATCGATGTCACCCCCAACACCTTTCCGATGATTGGCGGCTTTCTCGCCCGGCGTTATCGCGGCGAGACCGAAACCAGTGTCGCTGCGCCGCGTTTCGGCCTGAACAGTTATGCCTGGGGCGGTGAGCGCCTGGAATTTGCCCGGCTCAATCTGCCCAAAGAGCTGTTGGGCAAGAAACTCACCCTGATCGCTGGCGAGCAGAAACGCTTCCAGTTGCTCGACGACAACGACAACCTGCTGGTCGAAGGCTCGGCGGGCGAAGCGTTTGCGCAGGACGGTGTAGAAGGGCAGATCACCCAGTTGCTGGCCAACCCCGGCACCCGTTTCGAAGTGGTGCGCAATCCGCGAATCGTGACCATTCAGGGTTATCAGGACGCGCTGGATATCTCCGAGCAGGGCAAGGAATCGGGGATTATCAAACTGGCGCTGGCCAGCAGCGACGCCGCTGAAGCGGTGAAGATTCTCAACAAGATCGCCGCGCTGTACGTCGATCAGAACGTGCGTCGTACCTCGGCGGAAGCGGCGCAGAGTCTGGCTTTCCTGCAAAGCCAGTTGCCGCAGGTCAAACGTGATCTGGCCAAGGCCAGCGATGCGCTGAACGCCTATCAGACCCACGGCAAGACCGTGAACATCTCGCTGGAAACCCAGTCGGTGCTCGGTCAGTCGGTGGCCCTGGAAACGCGGATCTCCGAGCTGAAAATGCAGCAGGCGGAGATGGACCGCAAGTTCACCAAACAGCACCCGGCCTATCGCGCGTTGATGAGCCAGATCGGCGAGCTGACCCAGCAACAGAAATCGCTGGAAGGCAAAGTCGGCGATCTGCCCGCGACCCAACAAGAGTTGCTCAATCTGACCCGCGATGTCGAAGTGGCCTCGCAGATCTACACACAGTTGCTGAACAAATCCCAGGAGCTGGACATCGTTCGCGCCGGTGCCGTGGGTAACGTGCGTCTGGTCGACGCAGCGGATGTCGACCTGACCAGCCCGGTCAAGCCGAAAAAAGCCCTGATCGTGCTGATCGCTACCTTCCTCGGCGCTTTTGTCGGCGTGGCGCTGGTGCTGCTGCGCAAATCCCTGAGCCGCGGCCTCGAAGGCCCGGAAGCTATCGAGCAACTCGGCTTGCCGGTGTACGCGTCGATCCCGTACAGCGCCTTGCAGGATGAAGAAGACAATAAAAAAGGTCGTGCCCGCGACGGTGTCGACAAACCGGCGTACCTGCTGGCCCTGCGCAATCCGACGGATCTGTCGATTGAATCGATCCGCAGCCTGCGCACCTGCCTGCACTTCGCCGGGCTCGATTCGACCAACAACCGCATCATGATTTCCGGGCCGAGCCCGCAGGTCGGCAAGACCTTCGTCTCGTCCAACCTCGCCGCCGTCATGGCCCTGAGCGGCCAGCGCGTGGTGCTGATCGATGCCGACATGCGCAAAGGTCACCTGCACAAAACCCTCAACACGCCGATCACCAACGGCTTGTCCGACCTGCTGGTCAAGCGCTGCAGCATCGACCAGGCGATCAACAAAATCGAAGTCGACAACCTGCACTTCATCAGTCGCGGTCAGGTGCCACCGAATCCTTCCGAGCTGTTGATGCACGCCAATTTCCGCGAGCTGCTGGCGGAACTGAGCGAGCGCTACGACCTGGTGATCATCGATACGCCGCCGCTGCTGGCGGTGACCGATGCCGCGATTGTCGGCCGTGAAGCCGGGATCAGCCTGATCGTCACGCGCTTCGGGGTGAACCCGGCCAAAGAAATCGAGCTGACCATTCGCCGCTTCGCGCAGAACGGCATCGAGCTCAAAGGTGCGGTGTTCAACGGCGTCGAGAAGCGCGCCGCCAGCTACTACGGCAATGGCGGTTACGGCTATTACAACTACGAATACGCGTCCGACAAATCCTGACTGTCAGCGACTGTTTTTTCCTGTTTGAAGTGGGTGATTTGTGAAGAAAATACTGCACGTGGCAGAGACGATCAAAGGTGGCGTCGCGACGGTGATCCGCACGATTTCGGCTTCGCCTGAAGGCGATGCGGCGAACTACGAGCTGGTGTATCTGGTCCCGGATGATCAGGCCAAAGAGTTGCACGGCATTGGCGAACAACAGATACGCACCTTCCCCCGCACCGGGCGCAATGTGCCGTCGTTGCTGCGTTTCGCCTGGCGCCTGACCCAGGTCATGCTCAAGGAAAAACCCGATGTGGTGCATTTGCACAGCACTTTTTCCGGGGTGATAGGCCGGTGCGTGTGTGTGCTGTTGCGACCGTGGCGCAAGCCGAAAATCGTCTACTGCCCGCACGCGTTTTCGTTCCTCATGGAGAGTTCGCCGACCAAGCAGAAAGTCTATGCGTGGATCGAGCGGGTGCTGCAGAAAGTCACCGACGTGATCATTTGCGTCAGCCAGTACGAACTCGACAAAGCCGCGCGTTTCGGCATCGAGCGCAAGCGCATGACGCTGATCTACAACGGCATTCATCACCGGGATGACGCGCCGAAGGCTGACAGCCCGGCGCCGATTCATCTGCTGTTCGTCGGTCGCCTTGATTACCAGAAAGGCTTCGACGTGCTGCTCAAGGCCTACGCCAAAGTCCAGCGCAGCGATATGAAGCTGACCGTGGTTGGCAGTGCCGTCAACGAGGATGCGGTCGAGTGCCCACCGATGGACGGCGTCGAGTACCTGCCATGGGTCACGCCGAGCGAGGTGCAGGCGCTGTACCAGAAAGCCGATGCGCTGATTGTGCCGAGTCGCTGGGAAGGTTTCGCCATGGTGCCGCTGGAAGGCATGGCCATGGGCTTGCCGGTGATTGCCAGCAACTGCACCTCGCTGCCTGAACTGGTCACCAATGAAGTGTCCGGCTACGTCTTTCCCTCCGGTGATCACCAGGCGCTGGCCGATGTGCTGACGATCATCCAGAAACCGCGCCTGCTCGACCTCGGTAATGAAGGTCGGAGCATCGTCCGCGAGCGTTTCAGCGCCGCGTTGATGATTCGCCAGACCTACGACCTGTATCGCGCTCCCACTTTTTAAGTAGAACTCAAGCATATGAACGTAACGATTTTGCATGGCTACAGTGCGTCCAACTCCGGTGACGGCTTGCTCGTCGATCTGGCCATCGCGCTGGTGCAGCGCAACTTTGGCGAAGACACCGCGATCAGTGTCGTGGCTTCCGATCCGGATTCTTTCAGCTACTTGCCGCACCCGCGTTTCGACGCGCCGGTGATGGCAGCCAAGGGTTTGGGCCGGGTCAAGCAAGCGGTGTTTCTCAATCAGTCCTACGCCGGCCTTGCTGACCTGCTGAAGAAAACCGACCTGATCGTCGGCGTTGGTGGCGGTTACATGCGTTCGAAAAGTGCTTTCGAGCACATCAAGCTGAAACTCGGCCACGCCAAACAGCTGGAGACCGCGATCCTCAGCAAAGTGCCGTCGGTGTACCTGCCGCAAAGCATCGGCCCGTTCCATGGCGAGAGCAGCAAGATCGTCGAGCATTACGCCAGCGCCGACGCGGTGTTCGTACGTGACAACCGCTCCTCGGCGATTTTCGATGCCTGCGCCAACGTCTACCGCGCGCCGGATCTGGCCGTGCAATCGCTGGCGAGCAAAATCCTTCAGCAAGCGAAATTCACCCACTGCGCGTCGTCGCCAGCCACGGTGTGCGTGGTGCTGCGCAAGCCGCCGGAGTGGAGCAAGGAAAAGAAAGTCGCTTATGTGGCCAACCTGAAGTTGCTGCTGCAGCGTTTGAAGAACAAAAGCAAAGTGGTTTGCGCGGTACAGAGCGCGGTGCGTGGCAACGATGACGGCGCGTTCTATCGCGAACTGGGCATCACCGAAGACCTGTTGTCACTGAAGGCGACGATTGCCAAATATCAACCGGATCTGGTGATTTCCGTGCGCTTGCACGGCGCCATCGAATCGCTGCTTTCCGGCGTGCCGGCGTACCACATCAGCTACGAGCGCAAAGGCTTTGGCGCCTATCAGGACATGGGCGTCGAGGACTGGGTGATCAACGGCGGCGACATCAATGTCGACACCATCATCAACACGGTTTACGCGCCGAATGCGCTGGCGGATTTCGGCAAGCGCCTGACCGACACCTGCCGTGAAATCGAGGCGAAAACCGTGGCCATGGACGAGATCATCAAGGGTGTCGTTCGATGATATTTCGGCTGCTGCTTCGCGGCGGAGCCTTGGGCGCGAAGTTTTTGCTGGTGTTGGCGATCACCCATTACCTCGGGTATGAGGCGCTGGGTTTTTACGGCGTGGTGGTCGCGGCTTCGTTGATCGCCTCGAAGTTTTACAGCGTGGGATTCAGTTCCGAGATCAATCGGTTGATCAGCGTCGGCGGCAGTTCGCGCCGGGTGGTCGACAAGGTTTTGCTGCTGTATCTGGCGGTGGGGCTGGTGCTGTCGGTGGTGACGGTGCTGATTTATTCACTGTTCCAGACAGTTGAAGCGAGCGCCGCGCTGATCCTCTGTGTGACGCTGGTATTGCTTACTGAACACCTGTCGTTCGAGATCAACTCGTTCGTGTTTTCCGCGCAGAAAGCCACAGCGGGCGCGTTGCTGTTTTTCATCAAGACCGGCCTGTGGGCGGTGTTGGCCGTGGGCGGGATGATGCTCGGTTGGGTGTCGGGCATCGCCAGTGTGTTGTGGCTGTGGGTCGCCGCCAACGTGCTGGTGATCATCGCCGGTTACTTGATCGTGGTGAACGTTCATCACGGCCGAGAGGCCGGGACACTGGCCACCGCCACTGTGTGGAAAGCGGGATTACCGTTTTACCTCGGCACCGGGTTGATCGCGTTGAGTCAGTACGCCGAGCGGTTTCTGATCGCCGACCTCGAACCGTACGCCAAACTGGGTCAATACGTGTACGCGTGGTCGGCGGCGAATACCTTGCAGGCGTTGTCGTACGCGGTGGTGGCGGTGGTCGGGATTCCTCTGTTGGCCAAGCGTTTTCAGGCTGATCAGCAGGCATTCACGGTCAAGCAACTGTTCATCAACAAGTGGGTCATGCGTTCGCTTGTCGTGTCGGCTGCGGTGGCGGTGGCGATCTATGTGTTTTTCAACGTGGTGCTCGATTACGTCGCCACCAGCGTGCCGCGTCCGGACAATGCGATCCTCGGTGTGCTGATTTTTTCCTTCGCCTTGCGCGCGATTGGCGACATTGTCTGGGGCGGTTTGATTGCCTCGAAAAACAGTCGCGTATCACTCGCCAGCGCGGCGATTTGCCTGCTGGTGTCAGTGCCGGTCAGCTATCTGCTGATCAAGCATTATTCGATTTACGGTGCGGCGTGGGGCAATGTCTTCGCGATCATCGTGCAGCTTGTGGTGATTGCTGTGCTGACCCGTGCGACCCAGGCGAAAAAGGCCGCATTGTCATGGGCCTGAAACTGCCGTGCATCGAGTTTCGTGGCAAGCGACTCGATTCGTATGTGTCGTTCCTGATCCTTTTCACCGGGCTGTTTCTGTCGGTGGCGATGCCGCTGTTGGTCCCCCGTGATCCGGGGCCGGATGCGATGACCTTGTGGTCGTCCTACGCCCGTGCCGACAACTGCAACTTCTGGAATCCATTCTCGCCGGACCGCTCGTCCTACGAGTGTTCGGCGTTCCTGCTACGGCCCACCGGGATCAACCTGACCAATGCCTGGGCCTACGGCATGTTCTGCAATTTTTTCCTCACGGCGATTCCGGTGGTGGTGTTCCGGCGCATGCCGCTGGCGATCTTCGGCACCCTGTGTCTGTGGGGCATCGTGCGCTCGTTTTTCCTCGAGAACCTGACCAAGGAAATCATCGTGTCGGTGGCGGTGTTGAGCATTTTGCTCAGCTCGCTGACGCGCAAGTATCGCGGCGGATTCTTTCTCTCGGCGGTGATCTACGGCGTGCTGATCCGGCCTTACTGGATTCTGTTTTCGCTGTCGTGGGTCGGCGTCTGCGTGATGAAAAAGTACGTGTCGCGCACGACCTTCTTTCTGATGCTGTTCCTGTTTTATCTCGCGGTAGCGATGTCGATCCAGATCGCCCTGGGCTTTCCGGTGTCATCGATTCGCGCCAGTAACAACGAACTGCGCACGGCGGGCGAGGAGGGCTCGAAATCCTTGATCGTGTCGTGGCTCAGCGGCAGCGATTTCGTTTCGCAGGCGCTGGACTCGATGATCATTTTCTTCCGCTTGTCGTTCCCGGTGGAGCTGATTCTGCTGTCCGGGCCGGGGCAGGTGATCTTCGTCGCGTTGATGATCATGACTGCGCTGCTGCTGTTCAAAGTCATCACCTCGACCGATTACAAAGGCGCGCCGATCCAGACCAAACCCAAGGAACTGATCGCAATTCCGCTGGCGTTTCTGTTGGTGCAAGGCCTGTTCGAGCCGGACTTCGGCTCCTTCGCCCGGCACTTCTCGATGGTGGTGCCGGTGTTGTTCGTTGGCCTGGGCTTGATGCTGCGGGCGAACAAACCGGTGCAGGTCGAATCACGAATTCTGAATTGAGGCAGGTGCTTTATGTCGAGCAAGAAAAAGTCCCTGGAGATTGAAACCCTGCGGGGGCTGGCGTGCCTGTTGCTGGTGCTCTATCACGTCATCGGCCCGCTGGGTGGCGGGTTGAAGATCGACATCGGCTCGCCGTTCCGGGTGATCGCCGATTCGATGGTGTACGTGCGTATGCCGCTGTTTACGTTCATCTCCGGGTACATCTATTCGATTTACAAAATTCGCGGCAATGACTTTTCCGCGTTCTTCAGCGGCAAGGTGCGGCGCTTGATCGTGCCGCTGTTTTGCGTCGGCGTGCCGTTTTCGGTGTTGCAAGCGGTGGGGCCGGGGGTGAACAAGGATGTCGGCGTGATCGACGCGTTGTTGTCGTTCTGGGTGCCGATCAACCACTTCTGGTTCCTGCAGGCGGTGTTCATCATTTTCATGTTCGTCGGGCTGCTGGAGTGGCGCGGAATGCTGCGTTCCGCGACGCGGCTGTATGGGCTGTTTGCGTTTGCGGCGCTGTTGTTTTTGTTGCCGCCGTTCAAGTTCGATGCATTCGGGATTAACGGCGCGATTTATCTGCTGCCGTTTTTCGTGGCGGGGATGATTGGTCAGGAGAATGTAGACGCATTGAAGCAGCGCTTCAAAGTGATCGGGCCGCTGTTGTTTGTGATGATCTCGCTGACGCTGTTGTATGTGGCGGCGATTGATCGTGAGTTGATTGTTGATCGCCGCAGTCTGATCGGTCTGACCGTGGGTTGCGTGTCTTGCATCGCGTTGCTGTCGAGTGATGTGCGGTCGAAGGCGCTGACGTGGCTCGGTGGTTATTCGTATGCGATCTTCCTGTTTCATGTGCTGTTCGCGGCGACGTCGCGGTTTGTACTGGGACGGTTGGGCGTGAAGGATGAAAGCCTGCTGGTGCTGGGTGGCTTGAGTTGTGGCTTGCTTGGGCCGGTGGTGTTGTCGATGGTTTTCAGTCGGTTCAATTTCACTTCTGTGCTGTTCCTTGGCGAGCGGGCGGCGAAGAAGAAACCGGCGGCGCCCATCGTTCCGGTGGTGCAGACGCAAAACAGCTAAAAGCTTCGCGAGCAAGCTCGCTCCCACAGGGATGGTGTGACTTGCAGAGATCCACTGTGGGAGCGAGCTTGCTCGCGAAGGGGCCATTCCAGACTGAAGGAAATTTTGCATGTTGGCAGTAGATGACGCGCAACCCGTCGCAGCGTCGGTGGTTCAGGTGGGCGATGCCCGCGAGCGTTTTGCGCAGTGGCGTGAAGGCAAGGCCGGCAAGGTCTTGTCGGTCTCGGTGATCGGCGACAGCTACAGCGCCGGGCAGGATTTCTACCTGAACAAACTGGTGCAGCGCGTGGCCGGGGAGGTCGGTTTTGCCGGCCCGGGTTACGTCGGTTTCAACCACGGCGCGGCGCTGGGCGGCACGCATTTCAAATACACCCGCAGCAGTGACAAGTACTTTGGCGGCGACTGGAAGGTTTCAGACCTGGGGCAGGCGAGTCCGGACAGCCGCACGGTGACGGGCCGGCCCGGTGCATGGTTGCAAGTGGATGCGAGTCCGACGCCGCGCATCGATACCGCTGTCACCCAGGCGAAATTGCTTTACCTGGGCAACGGCGAATCCAGCGAGATCCGCTATCGCTGGACGCCTGCGCAAGACTGGCAACCCCTGAAGCTTGAAGGTTCGGGTGTTCAGGAAGTACCGCTGACAGGTCTCTCGGCCGCGAAAGACTGGTCCTTCAAACTGGAAGTGGTGAAGGGCGCGCCGACGTTGTTCGGCCTGTGGATGAGCAACGAGCAGAACGGCGTGCGCGTCTCGAAACTGGCGGCCTCCGGTGCGGCCTCTGCGGACTTCTATCACAAGGACCCGCAATGGCAAGTGCAGTGGAAAGCTGCCGTGTCGAAGATCCCCGCTGATGTTTACCTGATCATGCTTGGTGGCAACGATCAAGGCTTCGGCGTGAAGCCTGCGCAGTACCTGCAGAACGTTCAGGGGCTGGTGGGGATGTTGCGTGAGATTCAACCGAAGGCAAGCATCAACCTGATCATGCGCCAGGACACCACGCGTTCCAGTGCCTATCCGATGTCGGCGTACGCGCAGGTGCTTGAGCCGTGGGCGCGTGAGCAGCATCTGGGGTACGCCAACCTGCAATGTGCGTTCGGGCCGGACGTCAAACGCTACGCGGCGGCGATGATTGGCCCGGACAAGATTCACCCGGTGCCGGCCACGGGCGGGAAGGTGATTGCCGATTACTTCTACGGCTGGATCATGGGCGCCAAGGATCGTTGCGACGCCGCCCCTTAATGATCGTTCCCACGCTCCGCGTGGGAATGCCGCCCGGGACGCTCCGCGTCCCTTCGCTGGGTGACGCAGAGCGTCACTGGATGCATTCCCACGCGGAGCGTGGGAACGATCAGGACGATCAGGTGAGGGGAGTTATTCGAACGCGTCGACTTGCTCGAGCAACTCCGCAATCTTCTGCGGCATCAGCCGCGTATCGCACCGAGTCTCAACGTTGATGATGATCGCCGGGTCGGTGCAGCAAATCCGCACACGAAAGCGCCAGTCGCTGAAGATCACTTTCAGGCCATCCTGGTCATCCATCTCCAATGCCTGCGCGCCATACAGCTTTTTCAGATGCGCAAGCAGCGGATAAGGATCGCGCAGCGGCCGACGAATATCGCCGGACGCGGGAAACACGCCAATCCGCTCCACCAGCAGTATCGTGCCCAGCCAGGATTCGTTGGCGCTGGGCAACGGCTGATGGCGGGACAACCAGCTCATCACCCCGAGGTTACCCACCTCGCGTTCAATCTCTACGGAATGTTGTGCAATGTTCATGGTGGCCTCGTCGGGTGAAGGGAGCCGTCTCAGCGGCCTTTGAGATAAACGTTTTCGTAGCAGAAATTGGTGGCCTGCAAGTAACCCTCGGCGTCACCGCAGTCAAAGCGCAGACCTTTGAATTTGTAGGCCAGCACGCAACCGTTCTGCGCCTGCTTCATCAGCGCGTCGGTGATCTGGATCTCGCCGCCCTTGCCCGGTTGGGTGTCGGCGATCAGGTCGAAGATGTCCGGGGTGAGGATGTAGCGGCCAATGATCGCCAGGTTCGACGGCGCGTCCTGCGGGGCCGGTTTTTCTACCATGTTGTTGACGCGGTAGATGCCGTCGGAGATCAGCTCGCCGGCAATCACGCCGTACTTGTGGGTCTGGTCGGCCGGGACTTCCTGGATGGCGACGATCGAGCAGCGGAATTTCTTGTACAGCTGGATCATCTGGGTGAGCACGCCGTCACCTTCGAGGTTCAGGCACAGGTCATCGGCCAGCACCACGGCAAACGGTTCATCGCCGATCAGTGGGCGGCCGCTGAGAATCGCATGGCCCAGGCCTTTCATTTCCACCTGGCGGGTGTAGGAGAAGGTGCAGGTGTCGATCAGCTCGCGAGTGCCGGCGAGGAATTTCTCTTTCTCGGTGCCACGGATCTGGTGTTCGAGTTCGTAGCTGATGTCGAAATGGTCTTCCAGCGCACGCTTGCCGCGACCGGTGACGATGGCCATGTGTTGCAGACCGGCGTCCCGCGCTTCTTCAACGGCGTATTCGATCAACGGCTTGTTGACGATCGGCAGCATCTCTTTCGGCATGGCTTTGGTGGCCGGCAGGAAGCGCGTGCCATAGCCGGCAGCGGGGAACAAACATTTACGAATCATAAAAGTATCCTGGACAGTCATGGAACACAGGCGACAGATGCACGCACTAATAAAGGGCGTGCAAGTTTGAATATTATTGAGCGACTGCTTTAATACCTGAGTCAGGTTGTTAATGGCAATTAGTTGAAGCGGTAAAACACGACAATGTTATGAGATGTCGGTAAGTGTGTTATTGGTTATTTTTAGTCGGTATCTGTTGATAGTGATGAGCGCACAGGGAGTGCTAATAAGTACCAAGCAATACAGTGTGACCTGCAAAAATATTTATTGCCAGTCATTGAACTAGTTTTGTTTTCGGTTGTTGTCGCCTGTTTGTGTGGATTGTGACACATCTTCAATAAAACAGGCTTGACACGCTACTTGTCACTCATCCAAAGACGGATAGCACTATGAAGATTCTGGTAACGGGTGGTGCCGGTTATATCGGCTCGCATACCACACTTGCATTGCTTGAAGCAGGTTATGAAGTTGTCGTACTGGATAATCTTTGCAACAGCAGTGAAGCCGCGTTGCACGCCGTTGAGGGCATTTGCGGCAAGAGCGCCTGGATGATCCGCGGCGATGTCTGTGACCGGGCACTGCTCGACCGGATTTTCCGCGAGCACAACATCGAAGCGGTGCTGCATTTTGCCGGCCTGAAGGCCGTGGGCGAGAGCGTGCGCAAGCCGCTCGAGTACTACGAGACCAACGTCAGCGGCAGCATCAATCTGTGCCAGGCGATGGCGGCGGCGGGGGTGTTCCGCCTGGTGTTCAGCTCCTCGGCCACGGTGTACGGCGAGCCTGAGCAGATGCCGATTCGCGAGGATTTCCCCACCGGCAATCCGACCAATCCCTACGGCCAGTCCAAGCTCATCGTCGAGAACGTGCTGCGTGACCTGAGCCAGGCCGAGCCGCGCTGGAGCATCGCCTTGCTGCGCTACTTCAACCCGATCGGCGCCCACTCCAGCGGGCACATGGGCGAAGACCCCAACGGCATCCCGAACAATCTGGTGCCTTACATCAGCCAGGTGGCGGTCGGCAGCCTGCAAGAACTGTCGATCTTCGGTAACGATTACCCGACGATCGATGGCACCGGCGTGCGCGATTACATCCACGTCGTCGATCTGGCGGACGGGCATTTGAAGGCCTTGCAGTCGATCTCCGAGCGCACTGGTATTCATACCTGGAACCTCGGCACTGGCGACGGCTATAGCGTGCTGCAGGTGCTCCACGCCTTCGAGCAGGCCTGCGGGCAACCGGTGCCCTATCGCATGATGCCGCGTCGCTCCGGGGATATCGCCGAGAGTTGGGCCGACGCCTCCAAGGCTGCAAAAGAGCTGGGCTGGAAAGCCACGCGCACTTTGCAGGACATGGTCACTGATACTTGGCGCTGGCAATCGAATCATCCCCAAGGCTACTTGGGATGATGGCCATTTAATCCAATGTTATTTTCAGTCAGCTTGTTAGATAACGTCGGGAAATTACACTGGCAATGCCTTTTGCAAGTCCGTAGATATAAACCTGCCGTTCGACTTTTATCAGTTGGGTAAGACTGTGAAAGAACAACGGATCTTGTTCGCGCTTTTTGCGGACTTGAACTCACCACCGCTAACTCAGGCCAGTTTTATAACAGGCCGAATGTTAGAAAGGAGTTGATATGAAAAAAGTGATGGCAGTTGCCCTGTTGACGATGTTGAGCAACTGGGCTGCCGCCGCTGAAGCACCGCTGACAGCGGTAACCAATGTAGGTGGCAACGTGGCGGCTTCTCAAGCGCCCGCAGCCAGTACTGCAATGGTTGCCAGTGCTGTAGCGGCGTCTAACAGCGGTGGCAGTGCCAACGGCGGTACCACCGGTACGACGGGTACCACCGGTACAACCGGCACGCATAACTAACAGGAAGTTCTGTTAGTGCAGTACAGGGTCGCCCGACGCAAGTCGGGTGACTTTGTTTTTGGATTCGCCCTTGAATAGCGTAGTGCCATTATGACTCGTAGTGTTTATCTTTTAATGTTGGCAAGTCTCGCTTTGCAAGGTTGCATGTTTTCCCCCGGTCAATACCTCAGCACCAGTGACATCACCCGCCAGGGTGCCAGCGAAAGCAGCCGGGTCGAGCTGATTCCGATCACGCCCAAGCTGATTGCCATGAACCGCGCCACGCAAAAGCGTGAGTCGCTGCCGCCGGAGCTGTTGGCGACCCCGGCCGAATACCGCATCGGCAACAACGATGTTCTGTACATCACCGTATGGGATCACCCCGAGCTGACGGCCCCGTCCGGCGCGCAACAACAGATCGATGCCAACGGCCGACTGGTGCGTTCCGACGGCACGCTGTACTACCCGTTCATCAAGGAAGTCCAGGCCGCCGGCCGGACTATCCAGCAACTGCGCTCGGATATCGAACAACGGCTGTCGGCATTTATCGCCGAGCCGCAGGTGGATGTCGCGGTGTTGCGTTTCGCCAGCCAGAAAGTCGTGGTCACCGGCGCGGTCACCAAGGCCGGTCCGCAAGCGATTTCCACCAATCCGCTGAGCGTGGTCGAAGCCCTCGGTTCGGCCGGCATCGACACCAACAACGCCGATTTGTCCGGGCTGCTGCTGACGCGTAAGGGTCGCACTTATCCGCTCAATCTCGACTCGCTCAATCAGCAGGACTCCGAGTTGCAGAACGTCTACCTCAAGGGCGGTGATCAGCTGTATCTGCCGTACAACGACAACAAGCGCATTTACGTGATGGGCGAGGTCAACCAGCCGCGTGCGCTGAGTTTCAAGACTGCGACGATGAACCTCACCGACGTGCTCGGTTCGGTCGGTGGCCTGGCCCAGACCACCTCCAATGGCAACGCCGTCTATGTCATCCGTGGTGTGGAAAACCTTGATGTCGAACCGGCGAAGATCTACCAGCTGGAAGCCGAATCGCCGACCGCCATGGCGCTCGCTTCGCACTTCGAAGTCCGCCCGCAGGACGTGGTGTATGTCGGGCCTGCCAACGTGACTCGCTGGAACCGTCTGATCAGCCAATTGGTGCCGTCGGCATCGATTGTCGGCACTGGCGCTTCCGCTGCGAAGAACTGGAGCGAATACAGTAACAACAGCAAATAAGGTCGCCGACTTTGAACATTTTGAAAGTTGGCCTGTGCCTGATGGTGGCCTCGTTGCTGTGCGGCTGTAACCCGCTGATGAGCGCTTCGTTGAACAACCTTAAAGCGGCAGTCGTCGGCCCGGATGAAGTCGACGTGTCGGCGGCTGAAGTGGCCGGGGTCAACTACCCGCAACTGAAACTGACCACGCCGTCCGGCTCCGGCGTGCTGGCGCTGGTGCGCGAGCGCGAAGACCTGCAGTTCTGGGTCGCTTCCGGCAAGCAAGTGCTGCTGCTGCGCAATGGTCTCGCCGTGCGCACCATTGGCCTGGGCCTGGAAGGCGATCTGGATGGCACGCGGTTGGCCGATGACTCGCCGTTCAAGCAAGGCCTGCATCACGTCGCCGACGGTTTCACCACGCGGCGCTGGATCGACCTCTACAAGGGGCAGGAAGTCGGCGTGATCGTCAACAGCCGCTTCTCGCGCCGGTCGGAACAGACCCTGCAGATTCTCGACAAGGAATACACCGTGCTGCGTGTCGATGAACAGATTGACGCCCCGGCCATCGGCCTGAGCGCGACCAATCGTTACTGGGTCGACCCGCGTGACGGGTTCATTTTGCAGAGTGAACAGCAACTGACGACGCAACTGCGTGTCAAGGTTGTGCAACTGACCCCTGATCGCAGGCACCTGCCGTGATGCGCCTGAAAATGTTGTCGGCGAGTTTGATGCTGGTCGCGAGTGTGAGTCAGGCAGCCGTTACGGTGTCGGGCGATGTCGCCAATCCCGGGCCGGTCGCGTTGCCAGCCGGCGGGCGCTTGCTCGATGTGATCAGCGAAGCCGTGCCGAATGCCGAAGGTTATTGGCTGGCGGGCGGGTTGCTGCGTCAGTCACTGATCGAGGAGCAAACGCGGCTGAAGGTCGGCGTGTTGTTTGATCTGGATGTGCTGCAGCGAATGTCGATGCTGTTCGATCTGCCGAGTCGGGCGGCGCTGGCGCAGCGTATTGCCGAAGAAGTGCGGCAGATGCCGGTGACGGGGCGGCAGATCGCCGATCTCGATCCGGTCGCGCTGGAGGTTGGCTTCGCGCGCAACATTCGTCTCGATGACGGCGATCGCCTGATCTACCCGAAACGTGTCGACGAAGTGCAAGTGTTGGGCGCGGTCGCCGAGCCGTGTCACCTGCCGTATCAGCCGTTGCAGGAGGCCCGCGAGTACCTGCAAGGCTGTTCGATTCTGGCCGATGCCGAAGCCGATTACTTGTGGCTGATCCAGCCCAACGGTGCGTCGCAACGTGTCGGCATCGCCCACTGGAATCGCGAGTCCGGACACTTTCCCGTGGCCGGCAGCAAAATTCTGGTGCCGTTGAAAAATGATGATCTTGATCCGCCTCTTCCTGAACTGAATCAGCAGTTGGCCGAATTCATTGCCACGCAGCTGGCCGAGGTGGTTCGTTGAAGTTACGTTTTGCAGCTGTGTTGTTATTGCCCTGCGGTCTGGCCCATGCCGAGCCGCGCATTACCCAGAATGATTTCGGTGGCACCGGTCTGTTGCAGACGCCGACCGCGCGCATGGCCCCGGCCGGCGAGTTGAGCGTCAACGCCAACCGTACCGATCCGTACAGTCGCTACAGCGTGTCGTTGCAGCCGCTGGACTGGCTTGAAGGCTCGTTTCGTTACACCGCGATCACCAACCGGCCGTACGGCTCGGAGGCCCTGAGCGGTAGTCAAAGCTATAAGGACAAGGCGGTCGACGTCAAAGTCCGGCTGTGGCAGGAGAGTCACTGGCTGCCCGACGTGGCGCTGGGCTTCCGAGATATCGGTGGTACCGGTTTGTTCTCCAGTGAATTTTTCGTCGCCAACAAGCGTTACGACAACTTCGATTTCAGCGCCGGGATTGCCTGGGGTTATCTCGGTAATCGCGGCGACATGGACAACCCGTTGGGCTATGTCAGCGATCGCTTCGATACCCGTCCGGCCCTGGAGGGCACCGGTGACGTTAACTCGGGTTCGTACTTTCGTGGCCGGCCGTCGTTCTTCGGTGGCGTGAGTTATCAGACTCCGTGGGATCGCCTCAGTCTGAAACTCGAATTTGAAGGCAATGACTACAAGCATGAGCCGAAGGAAAACGAGATCAAACAGGACTCGCCGATCAACCTTGGCGCGGTGTTCAAAGTCACCGATTCGGTCGATGTCAGCGCGGCGTGGGAGCGCGGTAATACGGCGATGTTTGGCGTGACCTTTCACACCAATTTCGTCAGCCGCAAGGCACCGGCGAAGACTTACGATCCGACGCCGGAACCGCTGCCGGCGAAGGCACCGAACACAGCGATGGATCAGGTCAACTGGGCCAACGTCTCGCAGCGTTTGCAGCAGAATGCCGGCTACAAGGTCGAGCGCATTACGCAGCGTGATTCCGAGCTGATCGTGTATGGCGAGCAGCAGCGTTACTTTCATTCGTCCAAGGCTGTGGGCCGGGCGAGCCGGATTCTCGACAACAGCGTCAACGACGACATCGACTGGTTCACCGTGGTCAACAAGCGCTACGACTTGCCGCTGGAAGAAACCAGCTTGCCGCGTCAGACCTTCCGCGAGGTGATCAACAACGAAGAGCCACTTGAATCGCTGCACCGCACCACCGAGATCAACCCGGCGATGCCGCACAACGAGAAGACCCTCTACACCGAAGCGCCGCAGCATTTCAGCTATGGCGTGGGGCTGGGCTTCAAGCAGAACGTCGGCGGTCCGGATGGCTTGCTCTATCAATTGAGCGCCGATGCCGACGCCGAATACCGCTTCAATCGCAACACCTGGTGGAGCGGCTTGCTCAGTGCCAACCTGGCCAACAACTTCGACAAGTTCACCTACGACGCGCCGAGCGGTTTGCCGCGTGTGCGCACGGATTTGCGTCAGTATCTGACCACGTCTAACACCACCATGCCGTTGTTCCAGGTGAGTCATGCCGAGCAGTTGGATAAAGACTTGTATGGGATGGTGTATGGCGGTTATCTGGAATCGATGTTTGCCGGTGTCGGCGGCGAAGTGTTGTTCCGCCCGACCGGTGAGCGCTGGTCGGTAGGCGCGGATCTGAACTGGGTGCGTCAGCGCGATTTCGATCAAGGCTTTGCGCTGCGCGATTACTCGGTGGTGACCGGGCATGTCACGGCGTATACCGATTTGCCGTTCGATACGTTGGCGGCGGTGAGCGTCGGGCGTTATCTGGCCGGGGACTGGGGCGGCACGCTGGACATCTCGCGCGAATTTTTCAATGGCGTGCGATTTGGTGCGTGGGCGACGATTACCACGGCGGGCAGTGCCGAGTATGGCGAGGGTAGTTTCGACAAAGGCATCTACCTGTCGATCCCGTTCGACGAAATGATGAGCATGTCGACCATGCGCCGCGCCAACCTTGTCTGGGCCCCGCTGACCCGTGACGGTGGTGCGCGACTCAGTCGCAGCTACCAACTGCACTCGATGACCGATAGCCGGGAAGGGGACATGTTCTATCGGAATTTCGAGAAGATTGCCGAGTAAGCGCAGATATCCGAAGCACCGCATAAACCTGTGGGAGCGAGCTTGCTCGCGAAGGCGTCGGCACAGTCGACATCCCTGTTGTCTGACCCAGCGCTTTCGCGAGCAAGCTCGCTCCCACATTGGCTATCTGTCACACCAAAAATCCCGAGCCAACCACAAATCCCCGTGGGAGCGAGCTTGCTCGCGAAGGCGTCAGCACAGTTAGCATCATCGTTGCCTGACCCACCGCTTTCGCGAGCAAGCTCGCTCCCACATTGGCTTTCTGTCACACCAAAAATCCCGAGCCAACCACAAATCCCTGTGGGAGCGAGCTTGCTCGCGAAGGCGTCAGCACAGCCAGCATC
>NZ_UTHA01000011.1 GCF_900582195.1 Pseudomonas viridiflava | reverse complement strand
GCCTTATATTGTTAGTATTTTAGGGAGCTTGCGTGACAGGTTTGGATCATCGGCAATGACTTCTCCGTTTATTTCGATCCAAGCGTGCGAAAGGAAGTCGTATAATTGAACACCAATAAAAAAGTCACAGCTTTTATTGTTTCTCATGGCGTGTTTGAAGAGGCAGATAGAAGACTCAAGGCACTTGACCTTAAATGGCAACATAAGTGAAGCGATGCGAATGCCTTGCGCGTAGCTTTCAATATTTTCGTACCAAGCCGATACGGGGTTTCCTGATAGAGCTTCTTTTGAGGCTCTCATGCTATTTAGGCAGGTTTCCAGGCCGCCGAGTGCGATTGTTCCCTTTAAAATCAGGAGGTCCAGGCATGCCCGTATTGTCGGTAGCAATTTAACGGGTTGACGAGGGTTTTGCCTTTTTATTCTCCACGTATAGTTATCAATACCTTCGTAGTCATCACTCGCTTTTGTTAGAGGGGTGGAGTTGTGAATCGAATCAGTGATGATGTTTAGAGAGGTGAGTTCGTGTCGAATCTCGTTGTATTCGTCGCAGCCCTTGTCGCCTTTAATCAGTAGCGTGGTTTGTGATTCGTTAAAAATTAAGTAGGTGTCGAGCTTTTCATCAAGGATGACAAGTTGGTTGTCTATCAAGATGGGGTGTGCGTGAGGCTGAAAAGTAAATTCCATTTTGCCTTTCTCTTTTAAGGGTTTTTAATTAAGGACGCGCATATAATGTTCAGCAGATTTTTTTCGACGCCTCCAAATCCCATTGCTGAGCGATTTATAGAGTTTTCAATGTTGGGCATGTTAATTATGTTTTCTTGGCTCATCCAGCTGCTGCGGAGCTTGTTTGTAATGTCTTTTTGATGAAATTTTAATGCTTTTTGATAGGCGCCTGTAATATGCCCCTTGTCACGTCGAAGTAGTATGTTTGGGTGTTTTTTTCTGAAGGCTCGCTTTAATGGGACTCTGGTTTCACTTTCATCGAACATGCTGTATGGGTTTTGTGTGAGTGCATATTCAATGATTTTTTGGCTTGTGAATGGATAAATTATGTTGCCGAACTTATTAAGGGTCGAACTCATTGAGTTCTGGAAAACGGCTTGTGTTATAGCTTGTACATGTGCCTCGGCTAGGGTCTTGGGGTTTTCTGCACTCCTTCGCGGCAAAAACTGCGAGTTAAAAAAATAACTTAACTGGTCAGTCTCGTTGTTTCGTTGTCGCCTGTTCTGAGTAAGGGTTTGGTAGATGTTTAAGCCTGTCAGTTTGGAGATCGTTGCAGCTATATTAAATCCTTTGAAAAATCTCTTTTCTCTAATTGGATGTTGGAATGCAACGGAGGGAGCGGGGTCTAAAAATATGTGATCGCCTCCATGTCCATCCAATACAATGAATTCGTCTCCCAGTTGGGAAAAAATAAAGTCTCTTTCTTTCTTGAATACCTGTTCAGAAGCCATGCTGGAGTTGATATGGAAATGATCAGTCGGATTCACTTCCTGGAAGAAGTCTTCTGGTTCGAGTTTGAACAATATGTGCTTTACGTCAAGTGTATTGCATAAAGCGGTGGCTGCATTTCTATCATCGTTTGCACTGCATTTTTCGTCGAACCAAGTGATGGCGGTAACGTGATCTTTCCCAGCGACTTCAATCGCTGCAAGTAGTAAGCACGTTGAATCGACACCTCCCGAGAAACGCACTACAAGCTTTCCATGTTTGTTTTTATTATGTTCTTCGGCAATGTAATCAATTATCAACTCAAAAGGGTCTTGATTTGCGAATGGATATTGGCCTTGGCGGTGGGTGAGGTTGTTCTCAATGGTGCTGGTTTTTAGTTTGGTATCGTACGTGTATGTGTGTGAGGGCGGGAGCATTATGACCCCCTGCCAATAAGTGGACGTTGAGGCAGGTTCGTCTTGGGTGAGTTGGCGAATTATTTGATAACTGTCCGGTTCTTTGTTGAATATGGGGTTCTCGAACTTACCACTCATAATGCTGCCGATACTACTGTCGATTACTATCAATTTGCAGGATGATAAAGGATTTACGTGCACTATTTTTTCTGTGGTGGGGTGCAGTTGTTTTGAATTAGGGTTGTGCGTTTGATCGCGTTTTCCTTTGTTGTTCATGGCCATTCCTTGGCTTTATGTGAGCTGAACCGATTATTGAGCGCCCTATAGGGGGCGCTCAATAATGACGTTTAGGAATTACCTCGGGTTTGGAATTCTAGGGCCGCCGCAATCTGGCCGAAAAATGAAGTATTTTCCTTCTAAGACGCAGCCTCCACCATAGCCATTTATTGTTGGGGTCGCTTTGAATATCAAAGCGCGGCTTGTTTTATCGAGAGTGACGTATTTGTTTCTTTTGAACATGATCCAATCCTCTTTTCTAGGTTTAATGCCTGAATAAGTTGTGGATGATTGTTGAGATTTGCGTATTGAGTAATGGGGCAGATTAAAAACGCTCTATAGAACAGGCATTCCTCTGAGGAAACCTTTTCTCCAAATCGTTTCGCGTTTTTTTTGTAACAAGGTCACGATAGAGTTCATACGCCAGGCGTACAAGCCAGCGGATTCTGTCGTTGATGTAGGTAATGACGAGAGGATCTGTAGGCTTAAGATGGTGCCGCAGTGAGTGTTTTAAACGCATTTTGGGTGATCTTAAACGCCTTTCGCGAAATGACTTGTTCGTCGCGATTCCTGCATGGCCAGCGCTTGATGCGAAAGCGATCTGCCAAACAACATCTATTTTCAGACAGGCAACAAAAAACCCGGAAGCTCTCGCTCTCCGGGTTTTTTGTTATCACCACATCAATCAGCGGTTAAACCGCTCCACCAACGAATACTGCGTATTCGCCGTCTTCGTCAGCTCTTCACTCAGCAACGCCGAGTTATGCGCCTGTTCCGAGGTCTGATCCGCCAGTTCCGAAATATTGCTGATGTTGCGGCTGATCTCTTCAGCCACCGCACTTTGCTCTTCCGTTGCGGCAGCAATCTGCGTGGTCATGTCGGTGATGTTGGCCACCGCTTCACTGATCCCGACTAACGCCTGATCCGCTTCCAGCACTCGCGCCACACCTTCTTCGGCCTGACGATGCCCGGCTTCCATGGTTTGCACGGCACTCGAAGCCGTCTGCTGCAACTTGGCGATCAGGGCATGAATCTGCCCGGTCGATTCGCTGGTGCGTTGCGCCAGTTGGCGAACTTCATCGGCCACCACCGCGAAACCACGGCCCATCTCACCGGCACGCGCTGCTTCAATCGCAGCGTTCAGGGCGAGCAGGTTGGTTTGGTCGGCGATGCCTTTGATCACATCAACCACGCCGCCGATTTCGTCGCTGTCCTTGGCCAGTTGGGTCACGGTCAGACCGGTTTCCCCGACGACCACGGACAAACGCTGAATGGCTTCGCGGGTTTCCCCGGCGATGTCACGGCCGCGACCGGTCAGGCGATTGGCTTCTTGAGTCGCGTCAGCTGTGCGCTGTACGTGGCTCGCCACTTCCTGAGTGGTCGCGGCCATCTGGTTGACGGCGGTGGCGACCTGTTCGGTTTCCACGCGCTGACGCTCCAGACCGCTGGAGCTGTTGTGCGCCAGGGCGTCGGACTGCTTGGCCTGATCGGTCAAGTGTTCGGCGGTGTCCTGCAGACGGGTCAGGCAGGTTTTCAGACGCGCTTCCTGGCTGAGGATCGACATTTCCAGACGCGCCTGGGCGCCACGGCTGTCGGTGTACATCTGCGCGATTAGCGGGTCCGAAGTGGTCTGCTCGGCCAGACGCAACAGGCGTTTGAGCCCGCGTTGCTGCCATTGCAGGCCCATCAGACCCAGCGGCACCGACAGACCGGCGGCGAGGGCAAAGCCCCACTGCGAGTTCAGGGTCGCGCCGATCACGAAGCTCAACTGGCTGACCAGAATGAACGGCAGCCAGTCTTGCAGCACCGGCAGCCATTTGTCGCTGGAAGGGATCGCCGACTTGCCTTGGTTGATGCGTTGGTAGAGCGCTTCGGCGCGGCGGATCTGTTCGGCGGTGGGTTTGATCCGCACCGACTCGTAACCGACCACCTGATTGCCGTCGAACACCGGTGTGACATAGGCGTTAACCCAGTAATGGTCACCGGTCTTGCAGCGATTCTTGACAATGCCCATCCATGGCAAGCCTTGTTTCAGTGTGCCCCACATGTGCGAAAACACCGCCGCCGGTACGTCTGGGTGACGGACCAGGTTGTGCGGCGCACGGATCAGTTCTTCACGCGAAAACCCGCTGATCTCGACGAAAGCGTCGTTGCAGTAGGTGATCACGCCCTTGGCGTCGGTTGTGGAGATCAACCGCTGCTGAGCCGGGAAAGTCCGTTCGCGTTGTGTAATGGGCTGGTTGTTACGCATGGTTTTTCAATCCGCAAGGCTTTGAAAGGTTGTCGGCGGTGGCAGCTTTTTATTGAAATTTTTTTTCAATAATCAGCACGGCGTCGCAAAACGGCGCTTGCTTCAGCCGGCGAGCATCGGATAAGTGAACAGGCCGAAATGCAGCAGGTTCAGGCCGAAATGCGTGGCGATCGCCGCGCCGAGTCCGCCAAAACGATAGGCCAGACCATAGCCGACACCCGCCAGCCCTGCCAGCAACACCCAGGTCCAGCCCGCACCGGCATGCACCAGACCAAACAGCAAGGAAGCCAGCAACAGGGCGAGGTTGTCGCCGTACGGCAAGTGTTTGAAGCGCTGGCTGAGGCCGCCCTGTATATAGCCGCGAAACAGCGCTTCCTCGACCAAAGTCACCAGCAGCAGATTGTTCAGCACCCATAGCCACGCTTGATCGGGCCACTTCGGTGCCCAACTGATCACACCCAGCAACAGCGCGCCGCCGAGGGCCAGAACCGCACTCAGCGTCAGGGCAAGGGCGGTGGCGTACACGCTCAGGCGCAATGAACGGCGTCCGACAATCCACGGGCACACCAGCAACAGCCAGAAACCAATCAGCGGTTTATCCAGATTCAGGTACATCGAGAACGGCACAGCGTTGTCGGTGAAACGCTGCGGATTGATGGCGCGACCGTTGGCAAAGCCCGGCAGCCAGTGCAATGCCAGCGCCAAGGCCAGCACGATGAACAGGCCATGACCGAGAAAACGTGCGACCGGCACCTGTTGTTGGCGCACGGCAAAGCCTGCGAATACCAGCAGCCCGATGGAAATCAACGCCAGCCAGCCGAGGTGACCGAAGCTCAGCGCCCATCCGTAACCGAGGCTGAGAAGTGCCAGATAGAGCCATGGCAAAGCTTTCATCGAAAGTCCCTGTGCAAATTTGTGGAAGGGCTTTCTACACGGGTGGGGGCGTGGGGACAAGTGAACGTGTGGCGGCAAAGCGGGACAACTCCGATACCGTTGGCCAAACATCAATCCCAATGTGGGAGCGAGCTTGCTCGCGAATGCGGTATGACAGGCAATAGTTGTTTCGACTGATACACCGCATTCGCGAGCAAGCTCGCTCCCACAGGGGATTAGTATTCCAGCAAGGGTTTTGTGGATGGCTGGAAATCAGCGCAGGTTAAGTTTCGCTGCCGCGCGCTCGGTAATTTCCGTGCGCAGCTTCAGCGATGGCGCTGCACGCAAACGTGCTTCATCGACAATCGCACCCGGCGCAGTCTCCGGGCTGCCCGAGTTGAACGGCGGCGCCGGGGCATATTCCAATTGCAACTGGATCAGTTGCGCCGCGTCGGCACCCACCAACTCTTCAGCCAATACCAAGGCAAAATCGATCCCCGCCGTAATCCCGCCGCCGGTAAACAGATTGCCGTCACGCACCACCCGATCCTTCACCGCGATCGCGCCCAGCGTCGGCAGCAGATCGTGATACGCCCAATGCGTGGTCGCGCGTTTGCCTTGCAGCAGACCCGCGGCGCCGAGCACCAGCGAACCGGTGCACACTGAGGTCACATACTTCGCCTGAAGGGCCTGGCGTTTGATGAAGTCCAGCGTTTGCGCGTCTTCCATCAACGGCCCGACACCGCCGCCGCCGGGAATGCAGATCACATCCAGACACGGGCAATCCTCGAACGTGGTGGTCGGTTTCAGCAGCAGGCCGGTGCTGGCGGTGACCGGCATCAGATCCTTCCAGATCAGATGCACCTGCACGCCCGGCAGCGAGGCGAGCACGTCGTACGGCCCGGTCAGGTCGAGTTGCTGAACCTGTGGAAACAACAGAAAACCGATCTGCAGCGTCATCGTGCTTACTCCATGAAAAGGGGTGGACGGCTTCACTGTAGGCGCGTAGGTTCTGGCGCATACGCCAATAACCCCACGAATTACGCCAAATGCCTAAAGCCATCCACGTACTCGCGTTTGCCAACATGCAGATCCTCGACGTTACCGGGCCGTTGCAGGTGTTCGCCTCGGCCAATGACCTCTGTCGTCAACGCGGTTTGCCCGTGCCCTATGCGCCGTCGGTGATTGCCAGCGAGGGCGGGGCGGTGATGTCCTCGGCGGGGCTGGCGGTATTGGCCGAACCGCTACCGCTGGAGCCCAGCGACACGCTGATCATCGCCGGTGGCTGGGGCATTTATCCTGCCGCCGAAGATGTGGCGTTGGTGGATTGGGTGCGCGAACATGCGGCGAAATGTCGGCGCGTAGCGTCAGTGTGCACCGGGGCATTTTTGCTCGCGGCCAGTGGCTGGCTCGACGGTCGTCGCGTCGTCACCCACTGGACCCGTTGCGAACAATTGGCGCAGCAACATCCGAAACTGCAAGTCGAGGCCAATCCGATTTTCATCACCGACGGCCCGGTATGGACCTCGGCGGGTGTCACCGCTGGCATCGATCTGGCACTGGCGATGGTTGAAGAGGATCTGGGCAGCGACATCGCCTTGGACGTCGCCCGCCATCTGGTGGTGTTCCTCAAACGCCCGGGTGGGCAATCGCAATTCAGCGTGACCTTGTCGTTGCAGAATCAGGGCAATCGTTTTGATGAGTTACATGCGTGGATCGCCGAGAACCTCACCTGCGACCTCGGCGTCCCGACGCTCGCCGAGCAGGCGGGCATGAGCGAACGCAGCTTCGTCCGCCATTACCGCGCCGACACCGGCCAGACCCCGGCGCGGGCGATCGAATTGATCCGCGTCGAAACCGCCCGGCGCTTGCTCAGTGATACCGGTCTGCCGGTGAAACGGATCGCCGCCAATTGCGGGTTTGGCAGTGAAGAAACCTTGCGCCGCAGTTTCCTGCGGGCCATCGGTGTAACGCCACAGGCGTATCGCGAGCGGTTTTCGGTCAGCGCTGTAACAGATCCAGTAATGCCTTAAAGAAATGCCTAACCGAACAACACTTTTAACCAATGATCTTCGCCAACAATAGCGATAGGTACGCCGTTTTCTCTGAGCTCAACGGCCTTTTTTATCTTGGTTCCATAGCTACTGTGCAACCATTGTTCGTTGCCGATATTGCCAACGACCAGATAATGAACCTTTTTGCTGACGGAACCGCCAATCAGTCCGCCTCGCTCGACGATCAAGGATTCACATTCCTTGCGTGGTCCATACGACATCACGCCGGTAAACAGGAACACTCGATCAGGCAAACTAAGTTCCGGGGCGGGATTATCGAAAGGAAGGCTAGTCGGCGCGTAAGTCATAGTCGCAGCGCCGGCTGGCAAGCCAGTGAATTGATGAAGCATTCCCAGTAGTTCCACAGACTCATCGGCATCCAGCACGCCGTCACTGAGCATGTTGGCAAGACGTCTATACAGAATGTTGACGACCGGATCTTCCAAATGCACCAAGTGGGTTTCGATCCAGGTCTTGAGAAACTCGGCTTCCTGCTGGTTAATCTTTCCGTCTGCGGCGAGCCCGACAGCAATACCTGCCAGAGCATCCGCCGAACGCCTGTCCATTCGCGCTTCGTGAAAGAAGCGGCTGTTCTGAAATTCCTGATGTAAGTCGACCATCGCTGCTTCTCCTCAAGCCTCGGCTTCCGCCACCTGATTGAAATACTTGCTCCGATCCGGGGTAAACGTCACCCGCATCTTCGTCCGCGAACAGATCAGCGAACGCTCTTCACTCAAATCGATATCCAGGTCCTCGCCGCGCAACCCTTGCCACTGCGCCAGATACTTCAACGAGCCATATTTTTCGTTTTTCTTCAGGCTGCGACTGACGCCGCCTTTCCAGCCGAGCACCGGTAATTCGCCAGAAAGGCATTTCAATGCGAGGTCGGGGAAGCGGGTGGCGCGTTGGCGGCCGATTTCCCAGCATTTGATCAGGCCGTGGTCCGCGGCTTCCCAGAGCTGGGTGCGGGTCAGGCCCGTGCGAAGAGGGGAGTCGATGCTGCGCTGGACGTGCTGGGACATTCTGGTTCCTTGAATTCGGGTTTTATTGGACAGCTCCGCTGTGCCCGTTGCGGTGGATGGTAGGGGTGGATGTAACAGCTGGCAACAGGGTATTTCCGGGTGTGACTGCGAGTTGCAGGGGAGGGATGACATGCGGGGCGTTTAGTCGCTGTAGTCCGCAGATATGCTCAACTGTGGCGAGGGGATTTATCCCCGTTCGGCAGCGCAGCGGCCCGAAAGTCAGAAGCCTCGGTACTTCTGAAAGAATGCGTTGGGTGGTCTTGGGGCCGCTTCGCAGCCCAACGGGGATAAATCCCCTCGCCACAGAAATCCTACAAAGCCATTGTTTTGTGGGTTATTTCCTACAACCACTGGCGAACATTATGGCTGCCACTCACTCTTCTCCCCACTCAAGCGCCGATCAAGAAAGCTCGCCGCACTGATCAACGCCAAATGCGTCAGTGCCTGCGGTGTGTTGCCCAGATGCCGGCCATGGCTGTCAAACTCTTCGGCGTATAGCCCCAGCGGGTTGGCGTAACGCAGCAGCTGTTCAAACTCCAGATGCGCTTTTTCCACCTGCCCCGCGCGGGCCAGGCATTCGACGTACCAGAACGAACACGCGGCAAAGGCGCCTTCGGTGCCGGCCAGGCCATCAATATTGCTGTCGTCATTACGATAGCGGTAAACCATACCGTCGCGCACAAGATGCTTTTCAATCGCCTCAAGGGTCGACAGCCAGCGTGGATCCTTGGCACTGACAAAGCGCACCAGCGGCATCAACAACATCGAGCCATCCAGCGCGGTGCCGCCCTTGTACTGGACGAAATGCCCGCGCTCCTCGTTCCAGAAGTTGTCCCAGATGTCGGCGTAGATCGCCTGCCGGGTCGAGTCCCATTGCGCAAACGGTGCCGGCAGCGAACGTTTCGAAGCCAGCCGGATCGCCCGGTCCAGCGCTACCCAGCACATTAGGCGCGAGTGCAGAAAGTGATGTTGCTCACCGCGCATTTCCCAAATGCCTACATCTTTGGTCTGCCACGTCTCACAGACTTGATCGACCACTTCGCGCACATGTTTCCAGCCTTCATGGGAAATGGCATCGCCGTATTTGTTGACCAGATACACCGCGTCCATCAGTTCGCCAAAGATGTCGAGCTGGATCTGCTCATACGCGCCATTGCCGATGCGCACCGGTTGTGCGCCGCCGTGACCGGACAGGTGCGTCAGCTCGGTTTCCGGCAACTCCTGACGACCATCGATGGCGTAGAGAATGTTCAACTTCATCGGCTTGCCGCAGCAGTCGCTGACCCGCCCGCGTAGCCAGCGCATGTAGCCATTGGCTTCGTCGACAAAACCCAGGCGCATGAACGCGTACACCGTAAACGAGGCATCGCGGATCCACGTGTAGCGGTAATCCCAGTTGCGTTCACCGCCCGGCGTTTCCGGAAGACCGAAGGTGGCGGCAGCGAGAATCGCGCCGTGTTTGCGCGAGGTCAGCAGTTTGAGGGCGAGGGCCGAGCGGTTGACCATTTCGCGCCAGCGTCCGCGATAGATCGACTGACCGATCCAGTCGCGCCAGAACTTCAGCGTGCGCTCCATGCACAAGTGTCCGGCGCCTTCGGCGAATCGTGGATCATCGGTCGCACCGAGCATGAACGCCGCCGTTTCATCTTGCTGGAGCGTGAATTGCGCCACCGCCGCTTGCGCGTCGATCTGCATCGGCTGGTCCGAAGCCAGGCGCAATGACGGTTGGCCAGCTGCGCTGAACGTCACGTCTTGTTGATCCATCTCTGCTCGGGTGTCGGCTCGGGCGTAATCGTGACGCACGGCGCAGCGCATCGTGAAAGTCGCTGACCCGCTCACTACGCGAACCCGCCGCATCAGCAGCGGCAGGGCGTCGTCACTGTCGCCGATAGGCAGCAGATCGGTCACTTCCACCACTGCGCGCTCACTCAACCAGCGGGTTTGCAGCACATTGGTGTCCGGCAGATAGATCTGTTCACGGCGTGCATCGGGCAAGTCCGGCGCCAACTGAAAAATCCCCGCGTCGGGCGTGTCGAGCAACGAACAGAAAATCGATGGACTGTCGAACTCCGGCCAGCAGAAAAAATCCACACTGCCACGGTCGTTGACCAGTGCCGCACTGCGCATGTCGCCGATGATGCCGTGGGCGTCGATCGGGCTTTGTCGTTCCAGGTGATGCTCAGCCATTGCCGCGAAACTCCGGATAGAGGCTCATGCCGCCGTCGATGAACAGGGTGGTGCCGACGATGTAATCGGAGGCATCCGAGGCGAGAAAGACCACCGCGTTGGCGACGTCTTCCGCATCGCCGATGCGGCCGTAGGGGATCAGTTCGAGCAGCTTTGCAGCGGCCGCGCTTTCGGTGGCGTCTTTATTGATTGCGGTGCGAATCGCCCCCGGCGCGATGCCATTGATGCGAATGCGTTGATGGCTGACTTCCTGCGCGAGGGTCTGCATCAACTGATCGACACCGCCCTTGGACGCGGCGTAATTGACGTGCCCGGCCCAGGGAATGCGCTGGTGCACCGAACTCATGTGGATGATCTTGCCGGCGGCGCGGGACACGCCTTCGCGAATGCCTTGGCGATTGAAGATGCGCAGGGCGGCGCGGGCGCAGAGGAACTGTCCGGTAAGGTTGACGCCGATCACCGCGTTCCAGTCGTCCAGTGTCATGTCAACGGCGGCGGCGTCTTTTTGCATCCCGGAATTGGCGATCAGAATATCCAGCGAGCCGAAGGCATCGAGGGTTTCGGCGAACAGCCGTTCAACCTCGTCTTCCTTTGATACGTCGGCGCGGATGGCGATGGCCTGGCCACCGTCAGCGATGATCTGCCGGGCCAATGCTTCGGCGGGTTCTGCCTGGCGGTTGTAGTTGATGACGACGGCAGCGCCGGCAGCCGCGAGAGCCTTGGCGGCGGCGTGGCCGATGCCGGAGCTGGCGCCAGTGATGAGGGCTGTTTGTCCGGTGAGCGAGATATGCATGCAATGGCGCGCCTTGAGTGAGGGCCTACTTAGCTGACCGGTTGCCAATAGTGAGAGTTCATTCGGCAGAAAGGGTTGTGGTGGTTTCGCCGACGCTTTCGCGAGCAAGCTCGCTCCCACACTGGATCGGCGTCGTACACAAAACCTCCTGTGGGAGCGAGCCTGCCCGCGAAGGGGTCTTCACATTCCACCAACAATTGCGCGCTTCCACGTCTCCCGGGGCTATGGCAAGTTGGCGGCCCTTGATGAGACGGCAACCCATGGCAAACCCCTACCGCGAATTATTCACCGCCCCCGGCGCACGCAATTTTGTGCTGGCCGGGATGATCGCGCGCATGCCGATCTCCATGACCGGTATCGGTGTGATCACCATGCTCTCGCAGTTGAAGGGCGGCTATGCGTTGGCCGGTGCGGTGGCGGCGATGTTTGCCTTGGCCACGGCGTTTTGCGCGCCACAGGTGTCGCGTCTGGTTGACCGTTATGGCCAGCGAAAAATTCTCCCGATATCGGCGTTGCTCGGCGGCGGGGCACTGTTGATGTTGCTGCTCTGCACCCGTTTGCAGGCGCCGACCTGGACCTTGTTTGTGTTCGCCGCGCTGGCCGGGTGCATGCCGAGCATGTCGGCGATGGTGCGGGCGCGCTGGACGGAAATCTATCGCGGCCAACCGCAATTGCAGACTGCTTATGCGCTGGAGTCGGTGCTCGATGAAGTGTGTTTCATCGTCGGCCCTCCGTTGTCGGTGGGGTTGTGCGTTGCAGTGTTCCCCGAGGCCGGGCCGTTGGCGGCGTTGTTGGCGCTCGCTATTGGTGTCACGGCGTTCGTCGCCCAGCGCAGCACCGAGCCGGCGGTGCATCCGCAGGAGACGCATCATCAGGGTTCGATCATTGCTTCAACAGACATTCAATTGCTGCTGGCGCTGATGATTGCCATGGGCATCATCGTCGGTGTGATTGATGTGGTCAGCGTCGCGTTTGCCCAGCAGCAAGGGCAGCCGGCCGCGGCGAGCATTGTGCTGTCGGTTTACGCCATCGGTTCGTGCCTGGCCGGTATCGCCTTCGGTGCGATGCGCTCGAAGTTGCCCTTGCCGCAACTGTTTTTGTACGGCGGCGTGGCGACAGCGGTGACGACATTGCCGCTGTTGTTGGCGAGCAACATCTTTGGATTGTCGGTGGCCGTGTTCGTCGCCGGGCTGTTCTTCTCGCCGACGCTGATTGTGGCGATGGCGTTGATCGAGCGCATCGTGCCGCCGGCCAAACTGACGGAAGGCCTGACCTGGCTGGTCACCGGTTTGAGTATCGGCGTGGCGATGGGGGCTGCTGGTGCAGGCGCGCTGGTGGATGCCTTCGGCGCTCGTAGCGGGTTCTGGCTGGCGATTGCGGCCGGAGCGGTGGTGCTGGGCTCGGCAATACAAAGTTACCGCCATCTGAAATGAAATTTCCATTGTGGGAGCGAGCTTGCTCGCGAAAGCGGTCGGACAGACAACATTGATGTCGACTGATCCGCCGTCTTCGCGAGCAAGCTCGCTCCCACAGGATTTGCAGTGTTACCAGCCCCGTCCCGAATTCACCCAGAAATTCACCGACAGTGAGGTCGATACCGACTCCACTTGATGGAACCAGCCCTCCGGCAGAAACAGCAGATCCCCAGCCTCCAGCGTTACGCGCAGGAAGGTCACGTCCCGAGCGGCGGGGAAGCGCTCGTAGTCCGGCGCATCCGGGTTGAAATCGCAACCGTCCAGACCGCCCTTGGGTGCAGTCGACCAGGTGCCCAATGCTTGACGATGATGCGGCGCGGCGAGGGTGAATTTTTTCTGCCCCCAGACCTGCGCGAAGAGGTTGTCGGTGTCGTCACGGTGCAACGGCGTCAATGTGCCTTTCGGCCCGATCCAGATACGCGGCGGGATGAATAACGAGGCGTCGAAGTAGGCCGGGTATTTGATCTGTTGCATCAACTGCGCCGGCAGGATGTTGTTGCCCATGTAGGCGGGTGGTTCGCCATTCGCACCTTTGACCGCCGGTTGCTCCAGCGAGGCGATGAAGTCGGCCATGGACGTGGAGCGAAAATCACGTTCGGTGGAGAAAGTTTTCTTCACGTAGTCGCCATGGCGGGTGATGCCTTGCAGCTCGGCGAAATGCACCAGCGATTCTTCACGGCTGAGCTTGAACAGTGGCCAGTCCTGCAGCGCATTGCTGATCACCACGGGAATGCCGTTGGGCAGATAGCGGCTTTTGAATTCGGTGACCGACAGTTCACTGCGGACAAGGCGTTCGATGCTGGTTTGGGTCGGCAGGCTGGCGGTGAGTTTTTCACTGAAGCGCGGCGGGGTCGGGTAGCGCTTGTTCATGTCGACTTTTTCCGCCACGGCGTGACCGTGCATCGCATGCTCGATGATCTGCGGCAGCATCGTTGCCAGGCCCATGTTGCCGCCGATCTTCAGGCGCCCGCTGGCGAACAGCTCTTCGACGTTGGCCATGCCGCTCATGATCCCGAGGAAATCGCGCTCGGCGACTTCAATGGTCACGTCCGGGCTGGCGTGGCGTCCGGGCACGGTGCGGCTGCTGGCCTTGACCTCGGACCAGTAGGCCTGCTGCGGACCAAACACGAATTGAAAAACGCCTTCGATGCCGACGGCGCCGGCATTGGCGAACAGTTTGCCCAGGATGCTCTGCAGGTCCACGGTGATCCCTCATTATTGGTTTTGGCCTGAACAGTTAACGAGCGCCTGTGGGGGGAATTTACTGGTCGCTGACTAATTTGCCCGGCGCCGGATCCGTCTCTCTCTACAGATGAATTTTTCGAGGAAAGCGTGGTGACCAAGCTGACCCTGCTGTGCCTGCCGTATTCCGGCGCCAGTGCCATGGTCTACAGCCGCTGGCGGCCGAAACTGCCGCAATGGCTGCACTTGCAACCGGTTGAGCTGCCGGGGCGTGGCGCACGTTTTGGTGAACCGCTGCACACCGACATGCGCGTGCTGGCGATGCAACTGGCCAAGGAATTGCGCCCGACACTCAAGACTCCTTATGCGCTGTTCGGCCATAGTCTGGGCGCGTTGCTGGCCTGCGAAATGGCCCATGCCCTGCGGGCGCTGGGCTGTCCGGAGCCGGTAGCGATGTTTGCCTCAGGCACAGCGGCACCGACGATGCGTGCCGATTACGATCGTGGTTTTGCCGATCCCAAGAGCGACGCCGAGTTGATCGAGCAACTGCGCACGCTCAATGGCACCAGCGAAGAAGTGCTGGCCAACGCAGAGCTGATGAGCCTGACCCTGCCGATCCTGCGTGCCGACTTCCAGCTGTGCGGCAGGTTCGAGCCACTGGCGCGACCGCTGCTCAACTGCCCGGTGCATGTGCTCGGCGGCAAGGCTGACCGCGCTACCACCGAGCAATTGATCGGCTGGAGCAAGGAGACCCGCGGCAGTTTCTCGGTGGACATGCTCGCGGGCGGGCACTTCTTTATTCATGAGCATGAAGCGAAGGTATTGAAGGTGATCAAGGATCAGCTCGACGTGCACCATCGCCGGCATGCCATGGCCGCAACCGCCTGAACGCCGCAGAACCTGTGGGAGCGAGCTTGCTCGCGAAGACGCAATGTCAGTCAACATCTGTATTGGCCGACATACCGCATTCGCGAGCAAGCTCGCTCCCACAGGGTGTTTTGCAAATCTGAAAATCCCCGCTCTGCCGCCCGCCTGACAGTTGTTCTCATTCGCTAATTTTTCCGGTCTGCATTCGTTTTATAGGGATGACGTGCCTTTGTGCTTCCTGCCTACTGATCCGGATGCTGAGAAATGAATGCTGAAGACTCCTTGAAACTTGCTCGCCGGTTTATCGGGTTGCCCCTGGAAAAGCGCCAGATGTTCCTCGCGGCCCTGCAAAAGGAGGGCGTGGATTTCGCCCGGTTTCCGATCCCGGCCGGAATCGAAGCCGAGGATCGCCAGGCGTTGTCGTACGCGCAGCGGCGCATGTGGTTTCTCTGGCAACTCGATCCGCAGAGCGGCGCCTATAACCTGCCGGGCGCAGTGCGTCTGAGTGGGCGCTTGAACCTCGGCGCGCTGAAGCAAGCCTTCGCCAGCCTGGTCGAGCGCCATGAAACCCTGCGCACGGTGTTCCAGCGTCAGGCTGATGATAGTCTGTTGCAGGTGCCGGCCACCGCGCCGCTAGTGATCAAGCATGAAGATTTCAGTGCATTGCCGGCCAGCGAACGTGAGCAGGCGGTGGTGCAGGCCGCCGAACAGCAATCGATATTACCGTTCGATCTAGCCTTCGGCCCGCTGCTACGGGTGACGTTGCTCAAGCTCGCCGAGCAGGAACATGTCCTGCTGCTGACCCTGCACCACATCGTTTCCGATGGCTGGTCGATGAACGTACTGATCGACGAGTTCATCCGTTGCTACGACGCTTTCGACGCCGGCCAGACACCACAGCTGTCCGCGTTGCCGATCCAGTACAGCGACTATGCGTTGTGGCAGCGCCGCTGGCTGGAGGCGGGCGAGCAGGCGCGGCAACTCGATTACTGGCAAGCACAACTGGGCGACGAACACCCGGTGCTGGAGTTGCCGCTGGATCATGCCCGCCCGGCGATGCCGAGCTATCGCGGTACGCGTTATGAGTTCGCGGTGGACGGGCGACTGGCCGAGCAACTGCGCAACACCGCCCAGCAGCATCAGGTCACCCTGTTCATGTTGTTGCTCGGTGCCTTCAACGCGCTACTGCATCGCTATACCGGTCAGACCGACATCCGTGTCGGCGTGCCGATTGCCAACCGTAACCGTGGCGAAATCGAGGGGCTGATCGGCTTCTTCGTCAACACCCAGGTGCTGCGCACCCAACTGGACGGGCAGACGCGAGTCGATGATCTGCTGCGCGCGATCAAGGAAACTGCGCTCGGCGCTCAAGCGCATCAGGATCTACCGTTCGAGCAACTGGTCGAAGCACTGAAACTGGAACGCAGCCTCAGTCACACGCCGCTGTTCCAGGTCATGTACAACCACCAGCCGCAAGTGGCCGATATGGCCAGCCTCAGCACGGCGTCCGGCCTGGTGCTCGACAGCCTCGACTGGCAGAGCCGCACCACCCAGTTCGACCTGACTCTGGATACCTACGAGAAGGGCGGCAAGCTGCATGCCGCACTGACTTACGCCAGCGATCTGTTCGATGCCCCGACCATCGAGCGCATGGCCCGCCACTGGCTGCGTCTGCTCACCGCCATGGTCGCCGATCCGTCGCAACGCATCGGCGAACTGCCGCTGCTGGAAGCCGAGGAACAGCACACGCTGGTGCACGACTGGAACAACGCTCACGCGGTTTACCCGACCGAAACACCGATCCATCAACTGATCGAAGCGCAAGTTGCACGCACACCGAATGCGCCGGCGCTGGTGTTCGGCGAGCAGACCCTGAGCTACGCCGAACTGGATGCCCGCGCCAACCGCCTCGCGCAATTGCTGCGTGAGCAAGACGTGCGGGCTGACAGCCTGGTCGGTTTGTGCGCCTTGCGCTCGGTGGAAATGGTCGTTGCGCTACTGGCGATTCTCAAGGCTGGCGGCGCTTATGTGCCACTCGATCCGGAGTACCCGCAGGAACGTCTGGCGTACATGATCGAGGACAGCGGTATCACCTTGCTGCTGACCCAGGATGCATTGCTGGCATCGCTGCCGACTGACGGTGTGCAGGTCATCACGCTGGATCAACCGGGCCTGCTCGACAGCTACAGCGACAGCCGCCCGGACGTCAGCGTCGATCCGCTGAACCTGGCCTATGTGATTTACACCTCAGGCTCCACTGGTAAACCGAAAGGCGCCGGCAACAGCCACGCGGCGCTGGTCAACCGCTTGTGCTGGATGCAGGAAGCGTATGGGCTCGACGCCAGCGATTCGGTGCTGCAGAAAACCCCGTTCAGTTTCGACGTATCGGTCTGGGAATTCTTCTGGCCGCTGCTGACCGGTGCGCGGCTGGTGGTTGCCGCGCCGGGTGCGCATCGCGATCCGCTGCAACTGATCGACATCATCAACCGCCACGGCATCAGTACGTTGCACTTTGTGCCGTCGATGTTGCAGGCGTTCATTCATGAGGCGGGTGTCGAAAGCTGCGTGGGTCTCAAACGCATCGTCTGCAGCGGTGAAGCACTGCCGCTGGATGCGCAACTGCAAGTTTTCGCCAAACTGCCGAACGCCGGCCTCTACAACCTCTACGGCCCGACCGAAGCGGCGATCGACGTGACCCACTGGACGTGCGTCGACGAAGGCGCCGACAGCGTGCCGATCGGCCGGCCGATCGCCAACCTGCGCACCCACGTGCTTGATGCCGAGCTGCTGCCGGTACCGAGCGGCGTGGCTGGCGAACTGTACCTGGGCGGCGCCGGTCTGGCGCGCAGTTATCACCAGCGTCCGGCGCTGACTGCCGAGCGTTTTGTGCCGTGCCCGTTCCACGACGGCGCGCGCCTGTACCGCACCGGTGACCGGGTGCGCCAGCGTGCCGATGGCGTGATCGAATACCTCGGTCGTCTCGACCATCAAGTGAAACTGCGCGGTCTGCGCATCGAGCTGGGCGAAATCGAAACCCGCCTGATGCAGCACCCGCTGGTGCGCGAAGCGGTGGTGCTGGTGCAGGGCGGCAAGCACCTGGTGGCGTATCTGGTGCTGGAGAATGCTCAGCCGGACGAGCAGTGGCAGCAGGACGTCAAGGCGTGGCTGCTCGGCAGCTTGCCGGAATTCATGGTGCCGACCTACCTGATGACGCTGGCCAAACTGCCGGTCACCGCCAACGGCAAACTCGACCGTAAAGCCTTGCCGCAACCGGATGCGGCGCCACAACAAGCCTTCGTGGCCCCGCAGAATGCGCTCGAAAAAGCCTTGGCGGCGATCTGGGAAGACGTGCTCCGGCTCGAGCGCGTGGGTCTGGAAGACAACTTCTTCGAACTGGGCGGCGACTCGATCATCTCGATTCAAGTGGTCAGCCGTGCGCGGCAGGCCGGGATTCGTATCAGCCCGCGCGACCTGTTTCAGTACCAGACCGTGCGCAGCCTTGCGCTGGTGGCGACGTTCGACCATCAGACCTCGGTGGATCAGTCAGCCGTCACCGGCGCCGCCGTGCTCGGGCCGATTCAACAGCATTTCTTCAGCCGCGCGATGCCGCTGCGTGAACACTGGAACCAGTCGCTGCTGCTGACCCCGCGCGACACTTTGAATGCGCAATGGCTCGATGCTGCGCTGACGCAGGTGATCAATCATCACGACGCACTGCGCCTGCGCTTTGCCGAAAGCGCCGACGGCTGGCAGCAAAGCCATGACCCGCTGATTGACAGCGCTGACCTGTGGCTGCGTGATGCCGCGTCCGCTGAGCAATTGCAGGCGCTGTGCAACGAAGCCCAGCGCAGCCTCGATCTGCAAAACGGTCCGCTGCTGCGTGCACTGCTGGTGACGATGGCCGATGGCACGCAGCGCCTGGCCCTGATCATTCACCACCTGGCGGTGGACGGCGTTTCCTGGCGGGTGTTGCTGGAAGATCTGCAGCAGGTTTACGAGCAATTGGCGGCGGGCGGCGGCATTCAGTTGCCGGCCAAGACCAATGCCTTCCAGAACTGGACGGCGCGTCTCGAAAGCGCCGCTTCACGCTTCGATGAACAACTGGGTTACTGGAAAGCCCAGCATCAGGGCGCGACGGACCTGCCGTGCGAACGTCCCGATGGCAGCCTGCAAAACCTGCACGGCGAGAAAATCGAATGGCGCCTCGACGCCGAGCGCACCCGACAGTTGCTGCAACAGGCACCGGCGGCATACCGCACGCAGGTCAATGATCTGCTGCTCACCGCATTGGCGCGCACCATCAGCCGCTGGAGCCAGCAGCCGGGCACGTTGATCGAACTGGAAGGCCATGGTCGCGAAGACCTGTTCGATGACATCGACCTGACCCGCACCGTTGGCTGGTTCACCAGTCTGTTCGCGGTCAAGCTGACGGCTAGCGACGATCTCGACGGTTCGATCAAGGCGATCAAGGAGCAACTGCGCGCGGTGCCGGACAAAGGTCTGGGCTACGGCGTGCTGCGTTATCTGGCGGCACCGGCGGTGCGCGCCGAACTGGTGCAGTTGGCGCCGCCCCGAATTACCTTCAACTACCTCGGCCAGTTCGACCGCCAGTTCGACGAAGCCGCGTTGTTCGTACCGTCCGCCGAAACCAGCGGTGTCGCGCAGGATCCGGCCGCGCCTCTGGCCAACTGGCTGACTGTGGAAGGTCAAGTGTATGGCGGTGAACTGTCGATGAGCTGGGGTTTCAGTCGCGAGATGTTCGACAGCGCGACCGTGCAGAAACTGGTGGATCAGTACGCCAGCGAACTGCATGCGCTGATCGAGCATTGCTGCACGTTGCAAGCCGCGCAAGCCACCCCTTCGGACTTCCCGCTGGCGCGCGTGACGCAAGCGCAACTGGATGCGTTGCCGGTGCCGGCAGGTCAGCTCGACGATGTTTATCCACTGTCGCCGATGCAGCAGGGCTTGCTGTTCCACACCCTTTACGAGCAAGCAGCGGGTGAGTACATCAACCAGTTACGCGTCGATGTGCAGGGTATCGATCCCGAGCGGTTCCGCGCCGCGTGGCAGGCCACCGTCGATGCGCAGGACATTCTGCGCAGCGGGTTCGTCTGGCAGGGCGAGTTGGCGCAGCCGCTGCAGATCGTCCACAAGCGGGTGCAACTGCCGTTCAGCACGCTGGACTGGCGCGACCGCGACGATCAGCCCGCAGCGCTCGCGGCGTTGGCCGATGCCGAGCGTCAGCAAGGTTTCGATCTGGGCAGTGCACCATTGCTGCGACTGCTACTGGTGCAGACCGGTGCCGAGCAATGGCATTTGATTTACACCCATCACCACATCCTCATGGACGGCTGGAGCAACTCGCAGTTGCTCGGCGAAGTCTTGCAGCGCTACAGCGGCCGCACGCCGCTGAATGGCGGCGGACGTTACCGCGATTACATCGCCTGGCTGCAACGTCAGGATGGCCAACTGAGTGAAGATTTCTGGAACGGCCAATTGGCCGCTCTGCAAGAGCCGACGCGGCTGGCGCGCGCAGCCACCGGCGGCGAGAACCTCAGCGGCCACGGTGATCACTACCTGACCCTGGACGTGCAGCGCACCCAGGCGCTGGAAACCTTTGCCCGCCAACAAAAAGTCACCGTCAACACCTTGGTGCAAGCGGCGTGGCTGCTGTTGCTGCAACGCTATACCGGTCACGATGCCGTGGCGTTCGGTGCGACCGTGGCCGGGCGTCCGGCGGATCTGCCGGGCATCGAGCAGCAGGTCGGTTTGTTCATCAACACGTTGCCGGTGATCGGTGCACCGCGTCCGGATCAAAGCGTTGGCAGCTGGCTGCAAGCGGTACAGGCGCAAAACCTCAGCCTGCGCGACTTCGAACACACGCCGCTGGCGGACATCCAGCGTTGGGCCGGGCAGGGCGGTGAAGCACTGTTCGACAATATTCTGGTGTTCGAAAACTACCCGATTGCCCAAGCGCTGAGTCAGGCCGGGCAAGGGCTGACATTCGGTGAGGTCGGCAACCTCGAGCAGACCCACTACGCGCTGAGCGTGGCCGTTACGCTTGGTCAGCAACTGGCGTTGCACTACAGCTTCGATCGTGGCCAGTTTGCCGGCGAAGTGATCGAAGGCATCAGTGCGCACCTGCTGCAACTGCTTGAGCAGTTCGCCGTATCGGCCGAGCGCAACCTCGGCGAGATCGCACTGGCCAGCGTTGAGGAGCACACCCGCCAGCAAGCCGAAAACCAGCCGCAGCCTTACCCGGTGGACATCGGCGTGCATCAGCGCATTGCCGCACTGGCCGCAGAAAATCCGCAGCGCACGGCGGTGATCTTCAACGGTCAGCGTTTCAGCTACGGCGAGATCGACCAACGCGCCAATCAACTGGCACACGCGCTGATCGCCCGTGGCGTCGGTGCGGAAACCCGCGTCGGCGTAGCCCTGCCGCGCAGTGAGTCGGTGATCGTCGCGCTGCTGGCCGTGCTCAAGGCGGGCGGCGCTTATGTGCCGCTGGACACCAGCTACCCACGCGAACGTCTGGCTTATCTGATCGAAGACTCCGGGCTGGCGCTGCTGATCAGTGACTCGTCGGTGTCGGCGCAATTGCCGGTCGATGAATCGGTGCCGTTGCTGGAACTGGATCGTCTCGATTTGCGCGAGTTACCGATCAAGGCACCACAGGTGCAGCTCGATCCGCACAACCTCGCCTATGTGATCTACACCTCCGGTTCCACCGGCAATCCAAAAGGCGTCAGCGTCGCCCACGGCCCGCTGGCCATGCACTGCCAGGCCATCGGTCAGCGCTATGAAATGCGTGACAGTGACTGCGAATTTCACTTTATGTCGTTCGCCTTTGACGGTGCCCACGAGCGCTGGCTGACCAGCCTGACCCACGGCGCGTCGCTGCTGATTCGCGACGACAGCTTGTGGACGCCGGAGCAGACCTACAACGCGATGATCGAACACGGCGTGACCGTGGTTGCCTTCCCGCCGGTGTACCTGCAACAACTGGCCGAACACGCCGAGCGTGTCGGCAATCCGCCGAAAGTGCGTATCTATTGCTTTGGCGGTGATGCGGTGCCGAACGCCAGTTTCGAGCGGGTCAAGCGTGCGCTCGATCCGGACTACATCATCAACGGTTACGGCCCGACCGAAACCGTGGTCACGCCGCTGATCTGGAAGGCCGGGCGCGAGGTGCCATGCGGCGCTGCCTATGCGCCAATCGGCAGCCGCATCGGTGACCGCAGCGCCTACGTGCTCGACGCCGATCTGAACCTGCTGCCGCAAGGCATGGCCGGCGAGTTGTACCTCGGTGGCACGGGCTTGGCGCGGGGTTATCTGAATCGTCCGGGGCTGACCGCCGAGCGCTTCGTCGCCGATCCGTTCAGCACCACGGGCGGCTTGCTTTATCGCACTGGCGACATGGTGCGTCAGCGTGTCGACGGCACGTTCGACTACCTGGATCGCATCGACAATCAGGTGAAGATTCGCGGTTTCCGCATTGAGCTGGGCGAAGTCGAAGCAGCCCTGCAAGCCCTCGACGGCGTGCGCGAAGCGGTGGTCGTGGCCCAGGAAGGCAGCGCCGGCAGTGGCAAGCGTCTGGTGGCGTATGTGGTGGGCGATTCGAGCCGTGCCGACTTCACCGACGATCTGCGTGCGCAACTCAAGGCCACGTTGCCGGGGCACATGGTGCCGGCGTATGTCTTGCGTCTGGAGCGCATGCCGCTGACACCGAACGGCAAACTCGATCGCAAGAACCTGCCGAAACCGGACGTCAGCCAACTGCAACAAACTTACGTTGCACCGCAAACGGCGCTGGAGCAGCAACTGGCAACGATCTGGCAGGACGTGCTCAAGCTTGAGCAAGTGGGCGTTAGCGACAACTTCTTCGAGCTGGGCGGCGACTCGATCATCTCGATTCAAGTGGTCAGCCGCGCACGGCAGGCCGGGATTCGCTTTACACCGAAAGACCTGTTCCAGCATCAGACCATTGCGGCACTGGCCGTCGTGGCGCAGACCGGTGAAGCGCTGCAATCGATCGATCAGCAACCGGTCACCGGCAGCACAGCACTGCTGCCAATTCATCAGGAGTTCTTCGCCCAAGCGATTCCCGATCGTCATCACTGGAACCAGTCAGTGATGCTCAAGCCAACGCAGGCGCTGGACGCGCAGCTGCTTGAGCAGGCGCTGGATGCCTTGGTGCTGCATCACGACAGCTTGCGCCTGGACTTTGTCGAGCAGGCTGACGGTTGGGTCGCGCAATACCGTGATGTGGCAACGCAAGCGGGTGAGACCATTCTGTGGCAAGTCGAAGTCGCTGACCTTGCAGCCCTGGAAGCGCTGGGCGACAAGGCTCAGCGCAGCCTGCAATTGAGCGGTGGTTCGCTGATTCGCGCGGTGTTGGCGAATCTGGCTGACGGTACGCAACGCCTGTTGCTGATCGTCCATCACCTGGTGGTCGATGGCGTGTCGTGGCGGATCCTCTTCGAAGACCTGCAAAACGCTTATCGGCAGATCCTCGCGGGTAACCCCGTGCAATTGCCGGCCAAGACCAGCGCAGTCAAAACCTGGGCAGCAGCGTTGCAGGACTATGCGGCAACCCCGGCGCTGCAAACCGAACTGGGCTTCTGGCAGCAGCAGTTGCAGGGCGCTTCGGCTGCTTTGCCTTACGACCATCCAAACGGCGGGCAGCAACACGATCAGGCGCTGACGATCCGCAGCAAACTGGACAAAGCCCTGACCCGTCAACTCTTGCAGGATGCGCCACAGGCTTATCGCACGCAGGTCAATGATCTGCTGCTGACGGCACTGGCGCGAGTGATGGTGCGCTGGACCGGTGCTGATAACGCGTTGGTCTTGCTCGAAGGCCACGGTCGCGAAGACCTCTTCGACAGCATTGACCTGACCCGCACCGTGGGCTGGTTCACCAGTGTGTTCCCGGCGCGTCTGTCGCCGGTGGCCGAACTGGGGGCTTCGCTGAAACAGGTCAAGGAGCAACTGCGGGCGATTCCGCACAAGGGCATCGGCTTCGGTGCGCTGGCGCATCTGGGCGATGAACAGGCACGCGAAACCTTGCAGGCCTTGCCGGCACCGCGCCTGACGTTCAACTATCTGGGCCAGTTCGACGGCAGCTTCGATGCTGCCGATCAAGCCTTGTTCGTACCGACCAGCGAAGCCGGCGGTGCCGAAGTCAATATGCAAGGGCCGCTGGGCAATCCGCTGGCGCTGAACGGCAAAGTCTTCGGCGGAGAACTGGACCTGAGCTGGACCTACAGCGGCGCCCTGTTCGACGCGGCGACCATTCAGCGTCTGGCCGATGACTACGTGCAGGAACTGACCGCGCTGATCGGCCATTGCTGCGACACCGGCAACCGTGGCGTGACGCCGTCGGACTTCCCGCTGGCGCAACTGTCGCAAGCACAGCTGGATGCACTGGTGCTGGAACCGCAAGGCATCGATGACATCTATCCGCTGTCGCCGATGCAGCAGGGCATGCTGTTCCACACCTTGCTCGAACACGGCAATGGCGACTACATCAACCAGATGCGCCTCGATGTCGATGGCGTCGATCCGCAGCGTTTCCGCGCGGCGTGGCAAGCAGTGGTGGATGCGCACGATATTCTGCGCAGTGGTTTCTTCTGGCAGGGCGACTTGCCGCAACCGGTGCAAGTGGTACAGCGCCAGGTCGAGGTGCCGTTCAGCGTGCTCGACTGGAACGGCAAGGCTGATCTGGATTCGGCGTTGCAAACCCTGGCTGATGAGGAGCGTGCGCTGGGGCTGGATCTAAACAGTGCGCCGTTGTTGCGCCTGGTGCTGGTGCGCACGGCGACCGACCGTCATCACCTGATCTACACCAACCATCACATCCTCATGGATGGCTGGAGCAGCGCGCAGTTGCTCGGCGAAGTGCTGCAGCATTATCGCGGCGAAGCGGTGCCGCGTCCGGCGGGCCGCTATCGCGATTACATCGGTTGGCTGCAACGTCAGGATGCAACGTCGGCTGAAGCCTACTGGCTGGCGACGCTGGGCAATCTGCAAGAGCCGACGCGTCTGGCCAATGCCATCGCGCGGCCAATCGACGCTTTGCCAAGTGTCGGTTATGGCGACCATTACCAAGTGCTGGACGCCGACCTGAGCGTGCGTCTGGGTGAATTTGCCCGCGCTTCGAAAGTCACCGTCAACACGCTGGTGCAAGCCGCGTGGCTGTTGCTGTTGCAGCGTTACACCGGCAAGGACTGCGTGGCGTTCGGCGCGACCGTGGCCGGGCGTCCGGCGGATCTGCCGGGGGCTGAAGAACAGATCGGTCTGTTCATCAACACCTTGCCGGTGGTGGCGGCGCCGCAAGCGCAGCAGAGTCTGGCAAGCTGGCTGCAAGCCGTGCAGGCGCAGAACCTCGCGTCGCGCGAGTTCGAACACACGCCGCTGGCGGACATTCAGCGCTGGGCCGGGCAGGGCGGTGATGCGCTGTTCGACAGTTTGATGGTGTTCGAGAACTACCCGATTGGCGAAGCGCTGGAGCGCGGCGCGCCGCAGGGTTTGCGTTTCGGTGCGGTGGTCAATCAGGAGCAGACCAACTATCCGTTGACCCTGCTGGTGAGCATGGGCGCGCAACTGTCGGTGCATTTCAGCTATCAGCGCGACAGCTTTGCCCCGGCCAGCGTGGCGCAGTTGGGCGCGAGTTTGCAGCGTCTGCTCAGCCAGATGAGTGAGGCGGGTGAGCGCTTGCTCAGCGAGTTGAGCCTGATCGACAACGGCCCAAGTGCCGACACCGACTTCGTCACCGAACAGTGCATCCATCAAGCCATTGCACATCAAGTTGCAGCGACTCCGGACGCGCTGGCAGTGACCTTCGCCGACAAGCCACTGACCTACGCTGAACTGGACGCGCAATCCAACCGTCTCGCGCACAAGCTGATCGAATTGGGTGTCGGACCGGAAGTACGGGTGGGCGTGGCGATGCCGCGTTCCGAGCAATTGTTGATTGCCTTGCTGGCGGTGCTCAAGGCCGGTGGCGCGTATGTGCCACTGGACCCGGATTACCCTGCCGATCGCGTTGCCTACATGCTCGAAGACAGTCGTGCGCGGGTGCTGCTCACCGAGCAAGCGGTCGCTGCGACGCTGAGTGTTCCGGCTGATACGCAAGTGCTGCTGATGGATCAGGTTTCGTTGACCGGTTACTCAACTGTCGCCGCACAAACTTCGGTGCAGCCAGATAACCTCGCCTACGTGATCTACACCTCCGGTTCCACCGGCAAACCAAAAGGCGTGGCGATTGCTCACCGCAACGTCATGGCGCTGATTGACTGGTCGGCCAAGGTCTACAGTCGTGAGGATATTCAAGGCGTGCTGGCTTCGACTTCGGTGTGCTTCGACCTGTCGGTGTGGGAGCTGTTCGTGACCCTGGCCAATGGCGGCTCGCTGATCATTGCGCGTAATGCCTTGGAGCTGGCAAACCTGCCGGCTCGCAATCAGGTTCGCCTGATCAGCACCGTGCCATCGGCCATCGCTGCCCTGCAACGCGCCGGGCA
>NZ_UTHA01000127.1 GCF_900582195.1 Pseudomonas viridiflava | reverse complement strand
TCCGGCCCCCCGCCCACATCTCGGCCCCCTTTTCAGGCTCTCGGTAGTAACTCTCGCTCAGCCAGGGCGCACGCAACACTAGTTCGCCCTGGGTTTCGCCATCGGCTGGCAAAAAGTTGCCGTGTTCATCGACAATCGCCGCGTCCACCAGCATTCCCGGCACACCCGCCTTGATCCGATAGGTGATGCGCTCGTCTTCGCTGCCCGCTTTCAGTTCTTCGTTGATGTGCGCCACGGATATCAGCGGCCCGGTTTCGGACATGCCGTAAGCCGCCGTGAGCTGAATCCCTTTCGCCTTGGCCGCCTTGTAA
>NZ_UTHA01000153.1 GCF_900582195.1 Pseudomonas viridiflava | reverse complement strand
GGCTACCGCCGAGGGATCGGTCAGCAGCACGGCACCCAGAGCCGCGATGGGTGCGAAAAGAATGACGCTGTAGCCGCGGTAGGCTGCAAGCATCAACAGCGCAAGGGCTGCGAGGGCGATGAGAACGCTCATCAGGTGTCTCCTGTTGTTATTGTTTTGATGAAACCGGAACGGCTGGAGTCGACATAGCGGGTTTCATGCCATGTGAGCAAGATGTTGAAATATATGAGTATTTTCAGCCGGGCCAGAATACAGGCCATGGTTTTGTCTACAAATAG
>NZ_UTHA01000081.1 GCF_900582195.1 Pseudomonas viridiflava | reverse complement strand
TCGCTGCACTGGCGATGAGCCTGATGGGGGTTGCGACGGCAGTGTTTCTGCCGTTGGCTATGTCGTTGGTCGTTTAAAGGGGCTTTTTATGACGTTGCCTTTGTTTCCATTGAACGCTGTGCTGTTTCCGGGTTGCGTGCTTGACCTGCAACTGTTCGAGGCACGCTATCTGGACATGATCGGCCGCTGCATGAAGCAGGGCGCAGGGTTCGGTGTGGTGTGCATCACTCAGGGGAGTGAAACGGGCTCTGCGCCCGGCGGCTACTCGCTGATCGGCTGCGAAGCGCTGGTTCAGGAT
>NZ_UTHA01000264.1 GCF_900582195.1 Pseudomonas viridiflava | reverse complement strand
GTAATGCGACCATCCGGCGTCACCGCCATGGCTTCAGTGATAACGAGCCCCGCGCCACCGACGGCACGGCTGCCCAGGTGCACCAGATGCCAGTCGTTGGCCAGACCATCGACACTGGAATACTGACACATGGGCGACACAGCAATACGATTACGCAGCGTCAATTGGCGCAGGGTATAGGGCTCAAGCAGCAGGCTCACCGCAACCACTAATAGGGAAAACTCGGGCGTCACGGCCCGCGTACAGCGAGCAGCTATCAGAGAACAGAGCCTAGTCGACAACCCAAGAGCCTGAGGGTTTCCTGCTTAAACACACCGTGGC
>NZ_UTHA01000125.1 GCF_900582195.1 Pseudomonas viridiflava | reverse complement strand
CACTGGGGGGCGATTCCGGCCACTACTGACGGCGGCGATACCTGGCAGGTGCAACGCCTGTCCAGTGCGGAAGATCGGCCGCTGTTTGCCGTGCACTTTTTCAATCCGCAGCAAGGGGTGGCGGTGGGGCTGTGGTCGCTGGTGCTGACCACCGATGACGGCGGCAAGACCTGGACCGAGCAGCAACTTGAAGCTCCGCCAGGGTCGAAGCGCGCCGATCTGAACCTGATGGGGCTGTTTGCCGATCGAGAAGGGCGCTTGTACGCCACCGCCGAACGCGGCCAGTTATTGCACTCGGACGATCAGGGCAAGCACTGGCGCTACATGGATACCGGTTACAGCGGCACTTTGTGGACGGGGGCGGTGCTGGGCGACGGCTCGCTGCTGGTGGGCGGGCAACGCGGCACGTTGCTGCACGGCTCCGCCGATGGCGCACGCTGGCAGCGCGTACCGCTGCAGAGCAAGAGCTCGGTCACCGCCATCGATGTTTCCGGGCAGACAGTCATTGCGGTAGGGCTCGACGGCTTGCTCGTGCGCAGTGACGACGGTGGCCAAAGTTTCCATGAGCAACCCAGCGGCGACGGGGTTTCGCTCACGGCGACACTGCTGAACGCGGATGGCTCGCCGATCGTGTTTTCCCGTAGAGGCGTCGTTTCTCGGCGCTGATACCCGGGTGGATGTCGGGAGGCCGGCGCCATGCCGGTTTCCCGGCAGTTCAGCGCGATTTTTCTCAAACAAACTGCTGATTTCCGGCCGGTTCTCCCGTGCCTGAAGAAGTCTTTGCAAGCTCGAAATAATAAACATAACGATTGTTGCGTTAAATAATTTTGCTTGTTAGAGTCGATGACAAATAACAAGACGCAGCACGTTGCCAGCGCAGCGGTTGCCACTCTCGATGGAGGTACTTTGATGATCTCGCTCAAGTCGACACTCACCCTGCCAGCCGCCGGACTCACCGGTTTCGAAACCCCGCTGACAGAAGAGGAGGCTGCGATTCAGTCCTCCGTGCACCGCTTCGCCAAAGAAGTGTTGCGACCATTGGGTCGCGAGCTGGATCGCATGACCGCCGAAGAGGTGGTTGCCCCCGGCTCGCCTTACTACTCGCTGTTTGCCGAATTCGCCAAACTCGGACTCGACCCGGCGCTGTTGGCGCAGCTGCCGCCGGACATGGCGGTGCGGATCGAATCGCTGATCGGTGAAGAACTCGGCTGGGGTGATGCCGGGCTGGCGATCTCTTTGGGCTGCGCCGGTTTCCCGCTGCAAATGGCCGTTGCCGCCGGCAATGCCGAGTTGGTCGAACTCTGCCAGGGCCGGATCGGCTGCTGGATGGCCACCCAACCCGACCGTGGCAGCGACAACCAGATCTTCGACATGGCGCGAGACTGGCCAGCGGGCAAGCCCGGCAATATCGGCAACTTGACCGCCAAAGTGGTTGGCGATGAAGTCATCCTCAACGGCCAAAGCTCGGCGTGGGTCTCCAACGGCGTCATCGCCCAAGTGGCACTGGGCTTGATCTGTGCCGATTACGGTGACGGTTTTTACGATGAGAACGGCCGGCCGCACGGGATTGCGCTGATTATTCCGCTCGATCTCAAGGGCGTGTCCAAGGGCAAGCCGCTGGACAAGATCGGCCAGCGCTCCTTGCCCCAAGGCGAAATCTACTTCGACAGCGTACGAGTGCCCCGGCGCTTTGCTATCGCCGAGCGCGACAACTACTACGGCGCCGTCAGTTCTTCCTGGTCGTTCGCCGGCACCCACATGGGGCAGGTGTTCACCGGCGTCGCACGTGCCGCCTTCGAAATGGCCCTGCAGTACTGCCATGAACGCCGCCAGGGCGGGCATCCGTTGATCGACCACCAGATGACCCGACTGCGTTTGGGCGACATGTTGCGTCGGGTCGAAACGGCCCGTGCGGTCGCCCGCCGTTCGCTGAGCTTCGCGCGCCTTTCACCGCAAACCCATCCGTACGCTACCGCCTCCGCCAAGGTCACGGTGACCGAAGAGGCAATGGCCGTTGTGCAGGAAGCTTTCCGTCTGTTCGGCGGCAATGGCACCACCCGTGAATACCCGATCGAAAAACTCTTGCGTGACACCCAGTCGTCATTGATCGAGGACGGCGAAAACCGCGTCCTGACCATGCGCCTGGGGCTGCTTGCCCAGCAGCTGTACGCCGAAGGTTGGGCCAACAACTGATTCTGCATTCACCCGACATCACTCATCCAAAAACAACAAATGAGGTAAATCCCGATGGCCAAATATCCTGTCGTTGTCTACGGCGCCAGTGGTTACACCGGCATGCTGATCATGGACTGGTTGATCGACCAGCACATCCCGTTCACCGCCGTTGCACGCAACGCCGCGCGGGCTCAGGAAATGATGGCGCAACGCGTCGTCGGTCTGGAGTCGGCCACTTACGAAATCATTGAATGCGCCCACGAGGTCGACGCGCTGGTCTCGGTGTTCAAAGGTGCGCGCGTGGTGTGCAACACGGTCGGCCCGTTCATCAATTTCGGCCTGACTGCCGTGGAAGCGGCCTTGAAAGCTGGCTGCCATTATCTGGATCCGGCCGGTGAGCAGGCGCACATCCGGGCCTTGCGCGACCAGTTCGGTGAGCTGTATCGCCAGGCCGGGCTGCTGCTGTCGCCATCGTTGGCGTACATGTACACCTACGCCGAAATCGCCGCCGAACTGGCCCTGGAAACGCCGGGTGTCGATTCGCTGGAAACCGCGACCCTGACCCGTGGCCCGCGCACCGGTGCTGCCGGGGTGACTGTCGGTTCTACGGCGACCATTTTCGAAGGCGTGCGTTACCCCGGTGCCTACCTGTGGGAGAAGGAACTGGTGCCTTATGCACCGAACGCCAGCTTCAACGTGGTCTGCCCCGATCTACTGGAAGCGGTGTTCTGCCTCCCTTGGGGCGGCACCTCGCTGCCGGTGTTCTTCGAAGATGATGGCCGCGTGCGAAGCTGCATGTCCTGTGTCGGCTTCTACGACAACCCGGTGATGAAAATGGTCCACGGCCTGGGCGAGAAGTGGGAAGCCGAATACAAGCACTTGCCCAAGGAACAGCAGGACGCGGTGATTCAGAGCCTCGTGCAATCGACCACCCCGAGCATGCCACCGCGTGAGCGCAGCACCCTGCAACGCACCGTCGACTTCGCGATCGGCCGCGGTCAACTGACAGCAGTGCGTGCCACCGTGCATGGCATCACGCCGTACATCGCCACCGGCGCCTTGCACGCCGCTGCCGTGGTCAAGCTGTTGAATAACGACACCGCCAGGACCGGTTTCGCCTCGTCCTCGAAAGCCTTCGGTCATCGCTACCTGCTGGGCTTCCTTGAACAGCGTGGCCTGGCCCGCGCAACCGTTACTCAACTGTGAAGTGACCGACATGGCGATTATCGATTTCTTCGACCGTGGCTGGCGGATCAATCCGCACGGCGCGGCGTACATCCAGGACGATCGGGTGTTCACCTTCACCGAAGTCCGCCATCTGTCCTGCCGGATCGCCAACGCATTGCTGGCGGCCGGTTTGCCGAGCGGCACCAAGGGTGCGGTCTGGTCGGCCAACGACGCGGTGGCCTGGACCTGCACCCTGGGACTCTGGCGCGCCAACCTGTGCTGGATTCCCGTCGGCGCACGCAACAGCGCCGAAGAGAACCGGCACGTGCTCGATGCCTTCGACTGCGAGGTGCTGTTTTTTCAGCGAGAGTTCGCGCCGATCATCGACGCCTTGCGTCCGAGCCTGCCGAAAATCCGTTTGTGGATCTGCATCGACGAGCACCTGCCGGGCGCACCTTCGCTCAAATCCTGGATTGAGGATCAGCCGGTCACGGCACCGGAGGTCGAGTATCAACTGGACGATGTCGTGGCACTCTCGCCAACCGGCGGCACCACCGGGCTGCCCAAGGGGGTGATGAACACTCATCGCAGCATCCAGACGTTCTGCGCGCACTTCATGATCAATTTCCCTTACGGGGATGACCATCCGCCAGTCAACCTGGCGGCGGCGCCGATGACCCACACCGCTGGCACGTTGTCGCTGCCGTGCACCTCGCGCGGCGGCACGGTGGTGATCATTACCAAACCGGATCCGGCGCTGATGCTGGCAATGATCCCGAAGTACAAGGTCACCGAAACCTTTTTGCCGCCGACCGTGATCTATCGGCTGCTGGATGTGCCGGATCTGGCGCAGAAGGTCGATTTCAGCTCGCTGAAGTATTTCCTGTACGGCGCGGCGCCAATGTCGGTGGACAAACTCAAGCAAGCCATCGAGACCTTCGGTCCGGTGATGGCCGGCGGTTACGGCCAGACCGAAGCCCCGGCCTCGATCTCCAACCTGCCGCCCGCCGAGCATCTGCACGGTGGACGCCTGGCATCGGACGAGCGTCTGTCTTCGGTGGGCCGGCCTAATCCGCTGGTGCGCGTGGAAATCCTCAGCGACGCCGGGGACATCCTCGGCCAGGGGCAAACCGGTGAAATCTGTGTACGCGGCGATCTGGTGATGAAGGGGTATTACAAGGACCCGCAGAAAACCGCAGAAACCATCATCGATGGCTGGCTGCACACCGGCGACATCGGCCACGTTGATGCGCACGGCTACCTGCACATTACCGACCGCAAGAAAGACATGATCATCTCCGGCGGATTCAACGTTTATCCCAGTGAAGTCGAGCAAGTGCTGTGGAGTCATCCGGCGGTGCAGGACTGCGCGGTCATCGGTGTGCCGGATGAGCAATGGGGCGAGGGCGTGAAAGCCGTGGTCGAGTTGAGCGCCGGGCATACCGTCACCGCCGAGGAGTTGATCGAGCTGTGCAAGAGCCGGCTCGGCTCGGTCAAGTCGCCGAAAACCGTGGATTTCATTGATGCATTGCCGCGCAGCCCGGTCGGCAAGGTGCTGAAGAAAGATCTGCGCGCCCATTACTGGCAAAACGTTGAGCGGCGTATCTGAGGGGAATGATCTGATGGAACCTATTTACATCGCCGGCATTGCCATGACCGAGTTCGGACGCCACCTCGACCGCAGTCTCCAGGATCTGGCGCTGGAAGCCTTGCAGGGCGCACTCGCCGACTCCGGCGCCTTGCGCGCTGATATCGGTGCGGTGTTCTACGCCGGCATCACCAACGGTCATCTGCAAGGACAACTGTCTATTCCCGGGCAGGTGCTGTGCAGCAAGATCGGCCTCGAAGGGGTGCCGGTGTACAACGTCGAAAACGCCTGCGCCTCGGGCAGTACTGCGGTTCATCTGGCAGTGCAGAGCTTGCGCTCGGGGGTTACCGATGTGGCCCTGGCGTTGGGCGCGGAGAAAATGAACGTGCCGGACAAGGCGCGGGCGCTGGCCCTGTTCGAAACCGGCTGGGATGTTTCCACCGCCGAGGAAAACTACGCGACTCTGGTGAAAATGGGCGAGGGCATCGTGGTGCCGCCGGGCTCGGAATCCAATCGTCCGTACAGCAAGTTCATGGCCATCTATGCCGCCATGTGTCGCTGGCACATGAAGACCTACGGCACCACTCAGCGACAGATTGCTGCGGTGTGCGCCAAGAACCATCAACACTCGGTGCACAACCCGTATTCGCAGTTTCGCAAGACCTTCACCATCGAAGAAGTGCTCTCCGCGCCGCCAATCACCTATCCGATCACGCTGCCGATGTGTGCGCCGTTATCCGACGGCGCGGCCGCCGCGATTCTCTGTACCGAGGCGGGACTGAAACGCATCGGTGCCGACCCGAAACGTTGTGTGCGGATCGCCGCCAGCGTGATCCGCAGCTTCACCCTGCGCGGGCTCGACGAGCCGCACAAGCACGTCAGCCTATTGGCAGCGCGTGAAGCCTACGAAATCGCCGGCCTCGGCCCGCAGGACATGCACGTGGCCGAAGTGCACGACGCCTCGGCCATGGGCGAAATCATCCAGGCGGAAAACCTCGGGCTTGCGCCGCTGGGGGAGGGTGGGGTGTGTGCCGAACGCGGCGATTTCACCTTGGGTGGCCGCCTGCCGATCAATCCCTCTGGTGGCCTGGAATCCAAGGGCCACCCGCTGGGTGCGACGGGGATCGGCCAGTTGTACGAGCTGACCACGCAGTTGCGCGGGGAGGCCGGTGCACGCCAGGTACCCGGTGCGCGGCATGCCATCCAGGAAAACGGTGGCGGTCTGCAAGGTGTCGAGGAAGCCGCCGTCGCTATTCACATCCTGAGTCGATAGGAGCACATCACATGTCCATGACCTACCAATCACGAGAGCTGGAAAGCCACTTCGCCGGCGGGCATTTTCGTCGGCTGGGTGGCTGGGTCGAAACCCCGGCGGATCTGCAACCCGAGCTCGAGGGCGATGTCAGCGCGGACGTCATCGTGATCGGTGCCGGTTTCGCCGGGCTGTCCACCGCCCTGGAACTGACGGCGTTGGGGGCCAAGGTTGTGGTGCTGGAGCAGGCGTTTGCCGGTTTCGGCGCCAGCGGGCGGAACGCCGGCTATCTGGGTGGCAGCATCGGCATTGAGTTCGAGCTGTTCTTGAAACGTGTCGGCAAGGAAAAAGCGCAAAACATCGTCAGGTTCTATGACGAAGCTGTCGCCTACGTCGAAGGTCGATTGCGCGAACTGGGGATCGACTGCGACTACAACGCCTCGGGCATCATCAGGGCGGGCATCCATCCGTCGCAGGAGAAAAGGCTGCGCAAAAGTATGGCCGTGGGCCACGAATTGGGTTCGCTAACCGAGTTTCTGGATCAGGCACAAATGCGCGCGCGGGGGATTCCACCGGCCTTTCTGTTTGGCTGCCTGCAACGCCACGGCGGTACCCTGGACCCTGGCAAATACGTGATGGGCCTGCGCCGCGCTGCACTCCAGGCGGGGGTAAGGCTGTATGAAAACACCACGCTTGAGTCGTTCTCCGACGGGCCGACGATCACCTGCCGGACGCCACGCGGGCGGGCGAGCACGCCAATAGTAGTGCTGGCCACCAATGCCTATACGCCGCAGCTCGGACTTCTGCGCGACAAAGTCGTACCGTTTCGGGTGTCGGCGGTCGAAACCGAGCCATTGACACCACAGCAGTTGGCATCGCTGGGCTGGGCAGGGCGGGAAGGGTTGACCACGCCGCACCTGGTGATGGAAAGCCATCGCCTGACCGCACGCAATACGCTGCTGATGACCACCAAACGGCTGGGTTATGCCTACGGCTCGAAAACCCCGAACATTCCTGATGAGGTGACCTACCGCGCGTTGCAAGACAACCTGGGCGTGCGTTTCCCGACGTTGCGCGGTGTCGGCATTCAAGCGTGCTGGAGTGGTTACGTCAGCATGGCCTACGACGCGTTGCCGGTGGTGGGCGAAACCGGGTCGCACCACAACATTCTCTACACCGCGGGTTGCTCCGGACACGGCGTCGCCTCGCAGTCGCTGATCGGCCATCTGCTGGCGGAAAGAATCGGCGGTATCGAGCATCCGCTGCTCGGCGCGCTGCGGCATAAAACCCCGAAAACCCTGCCCGAACCGCTGCAGTGGTGCGCCATGAATGTGGCGCTGGGGGGAGCACATCTGCTGGACGAATACACCAACCGCAAAGTTGCGCGCCCTCATGCCTGACGGTTGAGGCTTATAGAACCAACACGCTGATTTTCCGTGGTGACGCTGACCTTGAAGTCCTGGGGCCGGCAGGCATTCGCCTGCAGAAAGACAAACGAATGTTTGCGTTTTCGTCGCCACTTTTTTACTGCCACACCCACGCTCGGCCACGGGCGTTCAATCCAACAATAACGTGATGTGAGGCATCGAACATGAGCACTGACACCCCTCCCGATCTGAAGCGAAGACAATTGCTCAAACTGGCCGGTGCCACCGCCGCCGTGGGATCGATCGGTTTGAACCTTGGCCTGGCCAATGCCGCCGATGCGCTGCAAAAAGACAGTCCGGACGATGTGTTTGATGTGGTGATCATCGGTGCCGGCCTGGCTGGTTTGACCGCCGCCCGTGATCTGCATCTGGCAGGTTGTGAGTCGCTGCTGGTGCTTGAAGCGCGTGATCGTGTCGGCGGCCGCACCCTCAATCATGACTTGGGTTCCGGCTATATCTCCGAAGCCGGCGGTCAGTGGATCGGCCCCGGACAAACCGCCGTAGCGGATCTGGCCCGTGAGCTTGAGGTCGGCACCTTTCCCAGTTTCTATGACGGGGAAACCGTGATCCTCGGGGGCGATGGACGTGTCGCCGTAGATTTGAAAGGCACCTTCGGTACCGACGAAAGAGTCTCGGCAAAACTCAGCGAGCTGTCGCGTGATGTGCCGTGCGGTGCGCCATGGAAATCCCCCAGGGTGACCGAACTGGACAAGCTCTCGGCGGGCGACTGGCTCGCTCAGCAAAACATCAAGCCGGAAGACCGCGCAGGGTGGAATGCCAGCTTCCTCCTGACCTGCGGTGTCACGCCGGCGAAGATGGGCTTCTTGCACTTTCTGTCGATGATCAATTCGGCCGGCAGCGAATACATGCGGCTCGACTCGATCAAGGACAGCGCGCAAGGCACGCGGATCGTCGGCGGTTCACAGGTTCTCAGCAGCAAAATGGCGCAATTGCTGGGCGACAAGGTTCGCTTGTCGTGCCCGGTGCGCAAAATTGCTGACTGGAACCGCGACATCGTCAGACTGCAAACGGATCAGGGCGAGATCCGCGCGCGCCGGGTGATCATGGCGATTCATCCCGCGCTGTGCCAACGCCTGCAATTCAATCCACCGCTGCCCGAAGCTCGCGCCGCCCTGCAACGGGCCTGGCCAGCGCACTCGCCGGCACGCAAGACCGCAATGGTTTACCCGCGGCCTTTCTGGCGCGACAAGGGTTTGAACGGTCACATCATTCAGGTCGGCGGGCCAGTCATCTGGGCTTACGACAACTCACCGCCAAACGGCGAAATCGGCGTGATCAACGCATTCATCCTGAATGCCGCAGCCCCCACCGACCCCGAAGCCGCGAAGCGTGTGCAGACCGAAATCTATGCACGCGCCCTGGGGGATGCAGCGCTTGAGCCGGTTTCCTACCACGATCACGACTGGGCGCATTTCGACCCGTGGACCATCACATGCGTGTCGCCGATTCCCCCTGGTTTCTGGTCGACACATGGCGAGGCACTGCGTCCGCCGTGCGGCAACCTGTTCTGGTCGGGCACCGAAACCGCTGACATCTGGGCAGGTTACATGGACGGCGCCGTGCGCGCCGGACGCCACAGCGCCTTGCAGGTGCTCAACGCGTTACGTCGGGCATAGGAGGCGGCAATGAAAAAAATCATAGCGCTTGGCGTCATCGCGGTCATTACGGTGCTGATGGCGGTTTTCGGCCGTGAACTGCTCGACCTGTATCGTCTGCAGACTTACATCACGACCTCCACGGAGGCCTATCAGGCCGACCGCGGAAACTGGCCACACCTGACCGATGCCTGCACCGGTTGCCATGGCAGCCACGGTAACTCGCTGAACCCGACGTATCCGAGCCTGGCCGGGCAACCCGCCGCGTATCTGTCTGCCCAGTTGCGCAACGTCGCGAGCGGGCAACGGCTTGCGCCCAACATGGGGCCGCTGGCGATGACCCTCAGCCCGGATGAAGTTGATCTGCTGGCGAAGTTCTACGCCCGGCAATCGGTCGTTGCTCATGCGGCTGTCAGCCCTGACGAGGGGCTGAAGGATCAGGGCAAACAACTGGTGCAAACCCGAGGTTGCACCGCCTGTCATGGTGCCGAGCTGATGGGCCACGACGCCTTCCCGCGCCTGGCTGCACAAGGCCAGGACTACCTTTTGGCCCAGCTCAACGCTTTTGCCAGCGGCGAGCGCATTGAGCCCACTGGCGCGATGCAAGCCATGGCAGCGGCGCTGTCAGCGCAGGAGCGCCAAGCGATTGCGGCTTACCTGGCTGCACTGGTTCCTCAATCCCGCTAACCCATCAAATTTTCTGTCAGCTGTACCGAGGCTATCGTTATGGAACCGAGAAATATTGTGCTGTGCCTTGCCTGTTTCTTGCTGCTTGCCAATGGTCTGACCTTTGGCATCAGGTTTCTGAAGAAGAGAAACCTGCTACTGGCTCTGGAGTGGTTTGTGGTTGCCTTTTCCGCGACAAACTTCTTGATCTTCTTCCTGACAGGATCGGAGCATGCGTACCTGATTTCATACTTCTGCGACGCGTTCTCCAGAGCCTTCGGGATTCCACTGATTACCGTGCTCGGGCTGATGGCGGTAACGCACGCGTACAAGCCCTCCGTGAGCAAGGAGCTCATGATGTTTGCCGGCGCTCTGTTGGGCACGCTCGCGTTGATCTCTACCAAGGTCCTGGTCACGCTCCTGCCGTATTTCTACGTGCTGATGTGGGTGATGTTTTCGGTCTACCTGGTATATTTCGCGGTACGCCTGGCAAATGCCGGAGAGTCATTGCATGCGATCGGTGTGATGTTTGGCATGCTCGCCTCACTGACCATTGCCTGCATCTACGACTTCTACAAGATCCCCGGCGACGACAGCAATGTGCTGCTCAACTTCTACGTGCTTGCACTGACGACCTGGGCTTATCTGCTGGTGCACCTGTATTACGCGTATTGCGCGCTGGAGCGCGCGAAGGGCGCAATGACAGTTCTGCAAACGCGCTGAGGGGGAATTGAAGTGCTCGAAGCCGCCGTTCTGGCGGCTTTTTTGCGTGATGCGGAGTAGGGCGGTGGGCATCCTTGCCCGGGCAGGATTAAGGCTTCAGCTTGGCCAGATAATGCGCCACGGCCTTGATGTCCTCGTCGGACAGGGTGCCCGCCATGGCATTCATGGCCTGCGTCGGATCGGTGCGTTGGCCACGTTTGTAAGCGCTCAGTTGATCGCCCAGATAAAGCTGCCCTTGTCCGGCGATACGCGGAGCCAGGGGGCCGCCAGAGAGTTTTTCGCCGTGGCAGGCTGCACAACCATTGGCGGCGACCACACGCTGACCGCGCTGGTCCAGTGCATCATCCTTCGCCGGGACTTCAGTCACGCCTGGTTGCTGTTCGGCAAAATAACTGGCCAGGCGCTTGATCTGCTCGTCGGTCAGATTGGCCGCCAGCGGCTGCATCTGGGCATTGTGGCGACGCCCTTCGGAAAACGCGCGCAACTGGCTTTCGATGTACGCCGCGGGCTGCCCTGCAAGCGCTACGTATTGAGCGTCGCGGGGTTGACCGTTGGCGCCATGGCAAAGTGCGCAAGTGTCCTGCAACTGTGGCCACGCTCCGCCATTGGCCTGGTATGTAGCGTCGCGCTGATCCACGGCCTGCATGAAACGATAGCCCGCCCACAGTTCCGGCCCGTAAATCGCTATTGATCCGGCCAACGCTGCGCTCACGGTGATGGCTCCAAACACCATAGTCCGCTTCATCAGGCGTTCCTCCGTGTTTGAAGCAACGCCTGCAGCGCTTCCATTGCCGCGCGATGTCCAGCGCGGACCGCACCGTCCATTGCCCCGGCCCAGATCTCCGCAGTCTCGGTACCCGACCAGATCAGGCGACCGACCGCCGGCGTCAGGTACTCGCCCCATTGCGTCCAGAAACCGGGGGGCATGGGGGAAATACAACTCAAACTCCACGGGTCGATCTTGCCCCAGTCCAGATCATGAAACTGAATCGGGTGCAGGGCTTGTTCGCCCATGGCGCTGGCGTAAATCGCCGACAGGGTGTCCTGCGCTGTTTTCGGGTCATGGGGTAATTGGCCGGTCCTGACGAAGCCGCTGAGCACACCCAGGCTGCCGTCCGCGGGGGAGTTGTCAAAGGCCCAGATCAGCGGACCGTCCACTGGCACAATCTGCCCGTTGAGGTCTTGGTCGCGCCAGAACGGGCGCTCATAGACGTGCACGGTCTTGCGCATCGGTGCATGGGCCGGCCAATGCCGCTGTAGCTCGGCACGCCCGGATGGCAGGGGCGGATCAAAGACGATCTGATTGCACAGCGCCGGACTCAGCGCAGCAATTACCTGCCGCGTGCGGATGATGCCCTGATCGGTGTGCAACTCGACGACATCACGATCCCAACCGACAATCTTGCGCACCGGGCACGCCAACCGGACTTTATCTCCCAGCGCTTGAGCCATCTTCAAACTGAGAATTTGCGAGCCGCCAGCCAGGCGAGATTCCTGCGCACCGCCCTGGACCCCTTCGAGCTTTTCAAGGCGGCAGTCCGACGAGTTGATCATCGCCAGGTAGTGCAGGAGTCCCATGCCGGCCGGCGTGGTACCGAAGGTGAGGCTCACGGACATGTTGAAGCCGATCTTGTCGACGTTGCTGATGCCTTGTCCGGCCAGCCACTGGCCAATCGACAGTTTGTCCAGCTCAGCCGCGTCCTTGGCTTTCCACGGCGCTTTGCTGGGGACGCCTTCGGCGAGCTTGTTCAGTTTTGCGACGACTTCTGTATTGGAATTCGGCCCGTCGCTGAGATCTTCCTGGATGTTGACCTCGTCGATCAGATACACCGCCTTGCCCTTGTAGTAGGTGGGGAAGGTGGCGACATCGAGCTGTCTGGCCAGGTCGGCGATCGACGTTTGCCCCGGGCCGATCCATTGGCCACCGGCCTCGGAAATCACGCCATTGCCCAGATCATGGTTAAGCGTGCGACCACCGACGCGGTCGCGTGCTTCAAGCACGGCAAACGACTCGCAGCCAGCGGCCTGGAGGTCCCTGGCGGAGGTGAGCCCGGAAAGCCCGGCGCCAATGATCACCACATCCAGTATCGAGGTATCTACAGCTTCGGTTTGCGCCATCGCACGACCGGTGACACCGAGTCCTCCGGCGAGGGCTGCGCCTCCGATCGCTTGCAATAACAATCGTCGCTGTCGTGATTGCGTCGACAGTTCATCGAGATCCGCATTCATCTTCACCTCCGTCTTTTATTTATAATCACAGTTGTTATGCGAATATATGACGGAACAGGGATTCAGCAAAGTGAAATCGGCGCGATGTCGATTAACCGTGGGTTCTGAGTGAAATGCGGGCGCGACAAAGCAGGGTTCGCTGCGCAAATGAAGCGAAACTTGTTGATGCCGGAGGGCAGGGCAGGGTTTAGCGAGCGGGGCTAATCAGTGTGATGACCGCATCCATCAAGGCCTTGCTGCGTTTGGCTTCAAATCGCTCAGGCTCGATTGGCAACATCATCATCCAGCCGTCACTCAGCGCACTGAGCTGATCGGCAAGCAGATCGGCAGCAATGTCCTTGCGAATGATGCCTTGGGTTTGTCCCTTACGCAGAATGCTTGCGAGATCCTCGCGGAAGCGCGAATAACGTTTCTGGATAACGTCGGCAAATACCGGTTCGTGTCGGGCGTGGGCAAGCATCTGAAACAAGGCCAGCCAACGCGCCGAGTCGTTGGCTTGAGTCAGGTTCAACCATTGCTCGATCATCGCCCTGACGTCGACTTTCTTCTGATCGGCATCCAGCAAATGGTCAAACTCGTCGAACAGACTCTGCGCCGCCGCCGTGATCATTTCTTCTTTATTGGCAAAGTAATAGGTCACGGCGCCGGTGGTGCAGCCGGCATGACTGGCAACCTTGCGCAGAGACGTTCCGGCATAACCTTCCTGAGCAATGACTTCGATGGCTGCGGTCAACAGTTCACCGCGTTTTTCCAGACGATTACCTACGGGACGACCGCGACGTGGAGCGGGCGCGGAATCACTGTCAATGGAGTGCTGACTATCCGTGGAAGGCGCTTGAGCATCATGCATGAGAGAAAGTGATTCCGTTGGTTGAAGGCGTTGAGCCGACAGTGGCTGCGAACGCCATTTTGGCTTGGCACGTCGCGATCATGCAATCGTTCAGAGTCGACCGCTGCCAATCACCGCGACGGCCCGGACTTCCACGCGCAAGTCCGGCATTGCCAGTTGGGAAATGCCGACAGCGGTCCAGGCTGGATAACGTTCAGGGAAATATTCGTCCTTTACCTGTCCAAAGGCGTGCACCTCAGCCTGCAGATCGGTATGAAACGTCATCAGCTCGACCACGTCGGCCAGGCTTGCGCCCGCAGCTTCGAGGATGGCCCGCAAGGACTGAAACGCCAGATGGGATTGCGCCTGGATGCCCTCGGCTGGAACCATGGCCTCGTCGATACCGACCTGGCCGGACACCCAGATCATGTTGCCGACGCGTGTGGCCTGGGAAAAGTGGAAGGTGTCGTAGATCGCCTGGGTGTGACCAGGGTTGAAGGACTGACGCTGCAGTTCTTGAGTGCTCATCGCGGTGCTCCTCTTATATTAATTGGCGGAACGTTGGGTGGCGGAAGGCGTCTCCCGCTTTCAGCGTCGACAGCTCTTCAGTGAACAGCACGCCTTGCTGCGGATAACCGCCGGCGCTGTGTTCAGGCAAGGGATGGAAGGTGGCGTCGTCGCCAAAGAAACGGAAAACGAAGGTGTGACGGTCCGGGAAGGCGTCATCCACCGGAGCGCCGCCATGCAGCGAACCCGGATGCAGCAGGAGGATGTCGCCAGGCTCGGTGGCCCACGAAATGATCTCGAATGCCTCGGAATCGTTTTGCCGCAAAGCCTCAATGTCCGGCAGGCGTGGCAATGCATCGCCGCCATGCAGCGGCTGAGTCGGATCATTCGGATCTCGAAACGTGGTGCCGTCGTAGCGTGGTCCTTTGTGCGAACCTCGAACGATTTCCAAAGCGTTTTTCTTCGGCACTGATTCAAAACTGATCCAAGCATTGGCCCAGTGGTTTCCGGCCCACGGCAGATAAGACGTGTCCTGATGCCAAAGCGTGCGAGATCCACGCCCACCAGCTTTGAGAAACACCTCTTCGGCGAAGTACCACACGTTCTCCGAGCCCCAGAGCTGCGCAAACAGCTGGCCAAAGGGCAGGGAGGTCACCAGTTCTTCGAGACGGGCCTTGGCGACGGGGTTGGCATTGTCGACGTGCGACTGTTGCTCCGTTCCGTCGAACATGCGAGTCGCATGAGGGCCGTGATTCTCGACAGCCCAGTCATAGGCCGCCCGGCACTCGGCCAATTGATCTTTGTTCAGAAAACCTTTGATCAGGACGGCCCCGTCTTCCAGGAACGCCTTTCGCACAGAGAGTTGCATGAGAGCTTTCTCCTCGAAAATGCCACTTGGCGATTTCGATGCTAGCAGGCGACCAGATTAAACACAACGATCGTTATCTTAATATTGCGTACCGATTGCGGTTGCTGGTTTTGGAAGACGATCACACACCAGCAATGGCGCCGTCAGAATCAGACATGCGAGGGTTTCAGCCCGTATTTGCTCACTCGGCCCCAGCAACGTTGGGAGTGCGACAGTTCGAGATTGTTAACATAACGTGTGTTATTATTATTGAATGCCTATGCAGACGCCCTTCGGCAAGGCACCCGGTGATCACCCTGCTGATGATGGGTCGTTCAACCGTGCCGTGGGTCTGAGGCGGCACACACTTACTCAAGGTCTTAATGCTGAGCTTCTATGGAAAACCCAGGTTTCGTTAAAACACTGCTAGTAGAGGACGATCAGAGGCTGGCGAAACTCATCACTAAATTTCTGGCCCGGCATGGTTTTGCAGTGCAGGTTGTCCGCCGGGGCGACGAGGCATTGGCGGCCGTCGTTGAACTCAAGCCACAAATCGTCGTACTTGAGCTTCTGCTGCCGGATCAGAACGGACTGCACCTGTGCCGTCGGATTCGTGATGTTTCCGATATCCCCATCATCATTTTGACTGCCAAGGGAGATGACAGGGATCAAGTTCTCGGCCTGGAATCCGGTGCCGACGACTATGTAATCAAACCTGTCAAACCATTGGTATTCCTGGCTCGATTACGCGCTTTGCTGCGACGCCATATCCCCACGAAGCAACCGACAGCGTTGGACATCCTTGAATTCGGTCAGTTGTCGATCGATCGCAGCGGCCGGGTAGTGAGCCTAGCCAATCAAAGGATCGATCTGACAACTATGGAGTTCGAACTGCTGTCCTTGTTGGCCAGTGCGGCGGGCACACTTTTTTCTCGTGACGAAATCCTCAACCGTATCCGCGGCATTCCTTTCGACGGGATCAACCGCAGCGTCGATGTTCACATCAGTAAATTGCGCGGAAAGCTCAATGACAACCCTCGAAATCCAGAGCTCATCAAGACGATTTGGGGCAGGGGTTACCTTTTTAATCCGTTTGCTTGGGAAGCATAGATAAGTATGAAAAAGGACGTGCTGATTTTGCTGTTTTTTGTCTGGATTCCGGCGTCGCTGTATTCGGTTTATGGCTGGCATCAGACACAGGGAAAACAGATCGTCGATGTCTATCGGTCAACGACGGCGCCGGCTATCACGTACCAGTCAACAAGTAACAAAACGAGTGTTCATGATTCAGCGACTTTCTTGTGCACGATCAGCAAATTGCCACATGGCATAGAAGAACCGGATAAATAAAATGCAGCAGGCCAGGCTTACCAAAAACTGTTCATTATCGCGAACGGATTGAACGCCGGCAGTGGGTGGTCGAACTCATAGTGCAGGGAACCGCGCTTTATGGCTCGCGTATCCCACTTGTGGATGTGCCTGGATGGGTCAGGGGGATATTTCGGTAGTCGCTAAATCATAAAGCGCGCGCAAATCATAGATCTGCAATACACTCTTAGTAACCTATCTACTCGAGACCTGTCATGTCCAAACTAGCAGAATTTCGCCAGCTTGAAAAACACCTCGCCGAACAGTTGCAAGCGCTCGAAGCCTTAAAAGGCGACGCGGGTCTCAAGAAAGAAATTGAGTTCGAAACCAAGCTGCGCGATTTGCTCGAAAAATACGATTACAGCTTAAAGGACGTGGTCAACCTGCTTGATCCGCAAGCCGGTCGTCGTGCACCAGCGGCTGAATCCAAAACCGGAAGTCGCAAGCCTCGCCAGTTGAAGGTATATAAAAATCCGCACACTGGAGAATTCGTTGAAACTAAGGGCGGTAATCACAAAACGCTGAAGGATTGGAAAGCAGAGCATGGCTCTGCGACCGTTGAGTCTTGGCTGACCAAGTGATTTATTTTGGAAACAAAAGGGCCCGTACGGCCCTTTTTGGTATCGATTTTTAGCAACTCGAGAGGGGATTTTGTAGATCTAAATGCAGTACCGACCGCATTGGCCCTATCCAAGCGTTTCGTGAGGAACAAGGGTATGAAGAACCTGCTCAGGGATCTGCCGCGTTAGCATATGGAATACGTGTTTATGACTCGAAGATTTGCGGGCCAGGGTGCTGGCTTTAATATGATCGCCGAGTGCAATTAATGTCAATTTGGAATCTAACTCAACTAAATGAATGTTTAGTTGAGTTAGAGAATATTTCACGCAGAGATTGTTAAGTGTTCACTTTCGGCGAGAGCGCCCTCAAGAGTACATACCTCTGCAGACATACGCCAGGGCGCCTTCCGGCAACTGGGAGCTTTGAAAGCCTAGGTGTGCTAGACGAATCAAGGTTCACACATGATTCAATATTACTCTGTAAACTCGTTTTTTGACTTGTTAGCTACAGCGGCTAACAAGTCAAAAAAGCGGTTAACAGAGGCGTCGGACGGGCATTCCACTGAGCTATTTATGCAATCAGGTAAGGCCGGCTTCCCGAGATATTTGGAGGTTGGAGAGCTCAATGGGATTCAAGCGAAACTGTTTCGTTGCCAAACTTGTGAGTAAAGAACTCAACGGTCTTCAAAAGCAACGGGAGCATTGCCAAACCGTCAGCGCCGGCAAGCAAAGCAATGGACGTTTGTGTTTTCCACGAGTGGCTGCCCTTGAAATCTGCTCACTAATTCCACGCTGAACGCTGCAGATTTCACACAGCGACGCGTTTACAGGTGGATCTGTGATGTATGCAATGCCGTAAACGAACGAACGCTCACCAAAAAGATTCCTTAAATCAAACGAATAGACGATTTCGCATGCGATGTGAGATCACGCCAATCGAAGGCAATGTTTTTGAATTCGCTGTGCATGACGTAAAATCAGGCATTACTGCGCTGACAATGGCCGCGCCAGAGCCCATAGCACTAAGATGTTTACCGATCAGATGATCCGCGAGTGAAACCGTAAACGAGAGACGAAAGGCTCGATTCACGCGATTACTTCCCGTTTTTTCACACGTTTACTTCTGAGAACTTTCAAGGAAAAGCTGTGGATCGGATTCAGGGCGATTCTGTAGGTTGAAATCCACTGTGCAACCGGGCTGATCTCGCAACATCTTGTTACGTGTAATGTATATTATGTTAAATCATGTATTGCGTTACGCGCCCCCGCATCAACACTTGTCTGCCTTTCAACAATCACTCCGAAGCTTGCACCCGCTTAGATCGCTATCTCACTCCCTGCTGATATTCACGCGGCGTACAGCCAAACTCTCGGCGAAAGACCGTGTGCAAATACTGCGCAGATTTAAACCCACAACTGCGCGCAACGTCTGCGATTACGGAGTCAGTATTTTGCAAACCACTGGTGGCCGCTGCCAGTTTGAAACGCAAAATCTCGTCATGCACGCTACAGCTTCGCTCCGCACGAAAATGCGCTTCAAGTGACGAACGCGACACACCGACATAAGCCGCCACCTGCGCCGTTTTGATGCCCTGGCAAGCATATTGGCGAATAAACAGTAGCGCTTGCATGACGTAAGGATTGCCCAACGGTTGATGCAAACTCGACACCTGCACGTTAACAGCATCCGGCGGGATCAGAATCTGCGTGCCGGTGGATGGCATGCCGTGCAGCATCTGGTGAAGCAATTGCGCAGCGGTACGGCCCATGGTTTCGGTGCCCTGGATGACCGAACTCAGTGGCACCCGTGTCAGGCTGCGGGTCAGCGGATCGTTGTCGATGCCAATCAGTGCTACCTGCTCCGGCACGGCAATCCCGGCGGTCAGGCACGCTTGCAGCAACTGCCGCGCGCGGGCGTCGCTGACGGCGATGATGCCGATGGGTTTGGGCAGGCTTTGCAGCCAGGCGATCAGTTGTTCGACGGCGCTGTCCCAGAGCGGCGCGCTGGTGCCCATGCCGCGATAGATTTCGCCGTGCAGGCTGTCGCGTTTCATCAGTTTGCGAAAGGCTTTTTCGCGCTCCTGGGCCCAGCGATTGGCCTGCGCTTCCGGCAGGCTGAAGCAGGCGAAACGCTGCAGTCCTGCCTCGATCAAGTGCGTGTAAGCCAGATTGATCAGCGCGTTGTTATCGGTGGCGACGTAGGGAATCGCTTTCGGGTAGGCGCGTTTATCCTCGTACGAGCCCCCTACCGCGACCACCGGCATCTGGATATCGGCCAGCGCCTCGCCAATCAGCGGGTCATCGAAGTCGGCAATGATCCCGTCACCCTGCCAGCACTCGATGCCTTTCAAACGACAGAGAAAATCCTCTTCCAGAAACAGGTCCCAGGAAGCGCGAGTGCTGCTCAGGTAGTTGCCGATGCCGCTGATGATCCCGCGGTCGTAGATCTTGCTGCCGTTGAACAAGAGGGCGATGCGGTGAACAGGCGGTACGGTTTTCATTGTTTTTATGCTTGTTCCGGGCCTCTGGTCACGGAGGCGATTGGCACAGACTAGGCGCGTGGCCGAAGAAGCTCAATACGCAAAATCGCACCCCGTGTTGATGTTTTTCATAATCAGCGGGCACAGGGCCGTTGCTAGTATCGAGACACCGCCAAGAACAACAAGGACAAGGTCCATGCAGTATTTCCCCGATGTCGATGCGATTCGCTACGAAGGCCCAAACAGCGATTCTCCCCTCTCCTTTCGTCACTACGACGCCGATAAAATCATCCTCGGCAAACCCATGCGCGAACACCTGCGTATGGCCGCCTGTTACTGGCACACGTTCGTCTGGCCGGGTTCCGATGTGTTCGGCGCGGGGACGTTCAAGCGGCCATGGCAACACGCTGGCGACCCGATGGAAATGGCCATCGGCAAGGCAGCAGCGGCCTTCGAATTCTTCTCCAAGCTAGGTATCGACTATTACTGCTTCCATGACACCGATGTCGCCCCGGAAGGCAGTTCGCTGAAGGAGTACCGCAACCACTTCGCGCAGATGGTTGATCACCTCGAGCAACACCAGGAAGCCAGCGGCATCAAGCTGTTGTGGGGCACCGCCAATTGCTTCAGCAATCCGCGTTTCGCTGCCGGCGCCGCGAGCAACCCCGATCCCGAAGTGTTCGCCTGCGCCGCTGCCCAGGTGTTCAGCGCCATGAACGCGACCCATCGCCTGAAAGGCGCCAACTACGTGTTGTGGGGCGGCCGCGAAGGCTACGAAACCCTGCTCAACACGGACTTGAAGCGCGAACGCGAGCAACTGGGCCGCTTCATGCGCATGGTGGTCGAGCACAAGCACAAGATCGGTTTTACCGGCGACCTGCTAATCGAACACAAACCGCAGGAGCCGACCAAGCACCAATACGATTACGACAGCGCCACCGTGTTTGGCTTTCTTCAGCAGTTCGGGCTGGAGCACGAAATCAAGGTCAACATCGAGGCTAACCACGCGACTTTGGCCGGGCATAGCTTCCATCACGAGATTGCGACCGCCGTCTCCCTGGGGATTTTCGGCAGCATCGACGCCAACCGGGGTGATCCGCAAAACGGCTGGGACACCGACCAATTCCCCAACAGCGTCGAAGAAATGACCCTGGTCACCTATGAAATCCTCAAGGCTGGCGGCTTCAAGAATGGCGGTTTCAACTTCGATTCCAAGGTTCGTCGGCAAAGCCTCGATCAGATCGATCTGTTCCATGGCCACGTCGGCGCCATGGATGTTCTCGCCCTGTCTTTGGAGCGCGCAGCCGCCATGGTGCAGAACGACGAACTGCAACATCACAAGGATCAACGCTACGCCGGTTGGAAGCAGCCATTCGGGCAGGCAGTGATGGCGGGCGACTTCAACCTTGAATCGTTGGCCGAGCACGCGTTCACCAACGAGTTGAACCCGCAAGCCGTCAGCGGCCGCCAGGAAATGCTCGAGAACATCGTCAACCGGTTTATCTATCGCTGATCACACAGAGAGTCTGCAGGCGCATCCACGCGGTGACATTTCTACGACAAATCTGTACCTGCGGCGTCTGCGGATTCTCTACAGTTTTACCAGCCCGATACTCATCGTCAGGCCGTGTCTTTCCAACAACAATAAAAGGACGCCCCACTATGAAGAACGTAAAACGCACGCTATTGGCCACTGCTCTGGCCTTGCTGTCACTGCCGGTGATGGCCGACGCTGCCCACCCGAAAATCGGTTTCTCCATTGATGACCTGCGCCTGGAGCGCTGGTCGCGTGACCGTGACTATTTCGTCGCGGCGGCAGAAAAAATGGACGCCAAGGTCTTCGTGCAATCGGCCGATGCCAACGAGCAGAAGCAGATTTCGCAGATCGAAAACCTGATTTCAAGGGGTGTCGATGTCATCGTCATCGTGCCGTTCAACGCTACGGTGCTGACCAACGCGGTGGCCGAAGCGAAGAAAGCCGGGATCAAAGTCGTGTCCTATGATCGGCTGATCCTCAACGCTGATGTCGACGCCTACATTTCCTTCGATAACGAAAAAGTCGGCGAGATGCAGGCCAGCGGCGTACTGAATGCCGCACCCAAGGGCAATTACTTTTTGCTCGGTGGAGCGCCCACCGACAACAACGCCAAGATCCTGCGCGAAGGCCAGATGAAAGTGCTGCAACCAGCCATCGACAAGGGCGATATCAAGATCGTCGGCCAACAGTGGGTGAAGGAATGGAACCCGACCGAAGCGCTGAGCATTGTTGAAAACGCCTTGACCCGCAACGACAACAAAATCGACGGCATCGTTGCCTCCAACGACGCCACGGCTGGTGGCGCGATCCAGGCACTGGCGGCGCAGCAGTTGGCCGGCAAGGTGCCGATTTCCGGGCAGGACGCTGACCTTGCTGCAGTCAAGCGAGTGATCGCCGGCACGCAAACCATGACCGTGTACAAGCCATTGAAACTGATCGCCACCGAAGCGGCCAAGCTCTCGGTGCAACTGGCGCGCAACGAAAAACCCGCCTTCAGCTCGCAGTACGACAACGGCAGCAAAAAAGTCGACACCATCCTGCTCACGCCAACACCGTTGACCAAGGACAACATCGACCTGCTCGAACAGGACGGCTTCTACACCAAGGCGCAAATTGCCGGGAAGTGATCTCCGGTAATGCGAAAAACCCTTGTGGGAGCGAGCCTGCTCGCGAATGCGCTGTGTCAGTCAACGAAGTATTGTCTGAACTGACGCTTTCGCGAGCAGGCTCGCTCCCACCCAGGTTCAGTGGTGTGTGAGTCTTTGATATACGAGCCCTGTCCATGTCCGACTATCTGCTGCAAATGAACGGCATCGTCAAAACCTTCGGCGGTGTCAAAGCGCTCAACGGCATCGACATCAAGGTCAGGCCGGGTGAATGCGTTGGCCTGTGCGGCGAGAATGGCGCCGGCAAGTCCACGCTGATGAAGATCCTCTCGGCGGTCTACCCGCACGGCACCTGGGACGGTGAAATCCTCTGGGACGGGCAACCGCTCAGGGCGCAATCGATCAGCGAAACGGAAGCTGCCGGCATCGTCATCATTCACCAGGAATTGACCCTGGTGCCCGACCTGTCGGTGGCCGAAAACATCTTCATGGGCCATGAACTGACGCTGCCCGGCGGACGGATGAATTACCCGGCGATGATCCACCGCGCCGAAGCCCTGATGCGCGAATTGAAAGTCCCTGACATGAACGTATCGCTGCCGGTTTCGCAGTACGGCGGCGGTTATCAGCAACTGGTGGAGATCGCCAAGGCCCTCAATAAAAAGGCACGCCTGCTGATCCTCGACGAGCCCTCCTCGGCCTTGAGCCGTTCGGAAATCGAGGTGTTGCTGGACATCATCCGCGACCTCAAAGCCAAAGGCGTTGCCTGCGTCTACATCTCGCACAAACTCGATGAAGTGGCCGCCGTGTGCGACACCATTTCGGTGATCCGCGACGGCAAACACATCGCCACCACCGCCATGGCCGACATGGATATTGCGCAGATCATCACCCAGATGGTGGGGCGGGAAATGAGCAACCTCTACCCCAGCGAGCCACACGACATTGGCGAAGTGATTTTCGAGGCCCGGCACATCACCTGCTACGACGTCGACAACCCCAAGCGCAAACGGGTCGACGATATATCCTTCGTGCTCAAACGCGGCGAAATCCTCGGCATCGCCGGGCTGGTCGGCGCCGGCCGCACTGAACTGGTAACCGCGCTGTTCGGCGCTTACCCCGGTCGCCACGAGGGCGAAGTCTGGCTGGACGGGCATCCCATCGACACCCGCACGCCGCTCAAATCAATCCGTGCCGGCCTGTGTCTGGTGCCGGAAGACCGCAAACGCCAAGGCATCATTCCAGACCTGGGCGTCGGCCAGAACATCACCCTCGCCGTGCTGGACAACTACTCGAAACTGACCCGCATCGACGCCGAAGCCGAACTGGGCAGCATCGATCGAGAAATCTCGCGCCTGCACCTGAAGACCGCCAGCCCGTTCCTGCCGATCACCAGCCTGTCGGGTGGCAATCAACAAAAAGCCGTGCTGGCGAAGATGCTGCTGGCCAAACCCCGGGTGTTGATTCTCGATGAGCCGACCCGAGGCGTGGATGTCGGCGCCAAATACGAAATCTACAAGTTGATGGGCGCGCTGGCCGCCGCCGGCGTGTCGATCATCATGGTCTCGTCGGAACTGGCCGAAGTGCTCGGTGTGTCCGACCGCGTTCTGGTGATCGGCGAAGGTCAGTTGCGTGGTGACTTCATCAACCATGAACTCACCCAGGAACAGGTACTCGCCGCCGCCCTCACCCCGCCTGGCAGCCATAACAATAATGATCGGAAGACCGCGTAAATGAATCAGGTCAAACAACTGTTCACCCGCTACAAAATGCTCGCGCTGGTGTTTGCCGTGGTGCTGATCTGGCTGTTCTTCAGCTGGCAGACCGAGGGCGGATTCCTGACCCCGCGCAACCTGTCCAATCTGCTGCGGCAAATGTCCATTACCGGGATTCTTGCCTGCGGCATGGTGCTGGTGATCATCAGCGGCGAGATCGATTTGTCAGTCGGTTCATTGCTCGGCCTGCTCGGTGGTCTCGCGGCGATTCTTGATGTGGTCTACCACATTCCGCTGCTGGCGAATCTGAGTCTGGTCGCCCTGTGTGGCCTGATGATCGGCCTCGCCAACGGCTACATGGCGGCTTACCTGCGCATCCCCTCGTTCATCGTCGGCCTGGGCGGCATGCTGGCTTTTCGCGGGATTCTGCTGGGGATTACCGGCGGCACGACCATCGCGCCGGTATCGCCGGAGCTGGTTTACATCGGCCAGGGTTATCTGCCCCACGCGATCGGCACTGGCCTGGGCATTTTGCTGTTTGCGCTGACCGTGTTCCTCACCTGGAAACAACGACGCAATCGCGCCCTTCACGGCCTGGCGGCGCACTCATTGGTGCGCGATGTCATCCGCGTGTTGGTGATCGGCGCCGTGCTCGCCGGCTTCGTGCAGACGCTGAACAGCTATGACGGTATTCCCGTGCCGGTGTTGTTGCTGCTGATTCTGCTGGGCGTATTCAGCTACGTGACCAGCCAGACCGTGTTCGGCCGCCGCGTCTATGCGGTGGGCAGCAACATGGAAGCGACGCGCCTGTCCGGGATCAATGTGCAGGCGGTGAAGCTGTGGATCTTCGGGATCATGGGCGTGATGTGCGCCCTCGCCGGCGTGGTCAACACCGCGCGCCTGGCCGCCGGTTCGCCTTCGGCCGGCAGCATGGGCGAACTCGACGCCATCGCCGCCTGTTTCATCGGCGGCACCTCCATGCGCGGCGGCTCCGGCACGGTGTACGGCGCCCTCCTCGGCGCGCTGGTCATTACCAGTCTGGACAACGGCATGTCCATGCTCGATGTCGACAGCTACTGGCAGATGATCGTCAAGGGCAGCATTCTGGTGTTGGCCGTGTGGGTGGATGTGAGTACGCGGACCGGTCGCCGCTGAGCCGCAGAGATCACGCTGCGGCCGCCGGGCTGAGAATTTCCATCAGGAAATCGATAAACACATTGATCCGGCTAGAGCCACGGTGATTGGGTAAATACAACGCGTTGATGCACGTGCTGGCACTGCCGGGATTGACCTCGTAGCGCTCAAGCAAGCGGGTCAACCGGCCGGCTGCCACGTCATCGCGTACCAGCCAGTCGGCCAGCAGCGTCACCCCGCCGCCACCGATCGCGGCTTCGCGCAGGATGTCGGCGTTGTTGCTTTGCAGGCGCCCGTGGACATTGAGCTGAATGGGCGCCTCTTCATTCTGAAAGGTCCAGTGCTGGTGGGTGCCGCCGTAATCGAAACGCAGGCATTGGTGCTCGAGCAAATCCCGTGGATGACAGAGCGCCGCGCTACGCGCCAGATACGTCGGACTGGCCACCACCCAGCGTTCAAACTGCCCCACGCGTTTGCTGACGATATCGTCACTGACCACCGACGATCCGAGCCGCACGGAAACATCGATCTGCTCGCTGAGCAGGTCGCTGACCTGATCGCTCAGCGACAGACTGATCTCCAGACCCGGATGCCGCTCGAGCAAACGGCCCAGGTGCGGCGCGATCAGGCGCCGGCCAAACTCCACCGGCACGCTGATGCGCAGACGGCCCTGCGCTTCGGCGCCACGATCGGCAACGACGGCATCGGCTTCGTCGATTGCGTCGAGAATCGCCACGGCTTTTTCGAAATAGGTCTGGCCGGCAACGGTCACGCTGGTGTTGCGCGTGGTGCGATTGAGCAGGCTCGCGCCCAGCTCGTGCTCCAGCCCGGCCACTTGCCGTGTCACTGACGACGTGGATATCCCGAGTTTGCGCGCTGCCGAGGAATAGCCTCCGCAGCGCACGGTTTCGACAAACATCTTCAGTGCCAGCAACTTGTCCATAAGCGGGGTCCGGTCGATAGGGAACGCGGATGATTGTGCATCACTGTTCCCCCGACGTCTTGTACCGCCGTGCTTGCCGGCACCTGCTGGATGTTCAGACATCGGCCTTGCGGCTCAGGAACAACCCGAGCGCGAGCGCTGGCAGCAGCGCCACCGTGACGGCGGACAGGTTCCAGCCGAAATGCTCGTAAAGCGGACTGGCGACCAGCGAACCCGCGGCGCCGCCGACGAAAATGCTGGTCATGTACACCGCATTCAGGCGCGCACGGCTGTGGGGATCGAGGGCGTAGACCTCACGCTGGCCGAGCACCATGTTCAATTGCACGGCGAAATCCAGCAGCACCGCGCACACCACCAGCCAGACATAGCCGCTGCCCGGGAGCGCGGCGATCAACAGCGAAACCGGCGCCAGCAGCAATGCGACCAGCGTGCCGCGACGACCGTGCCCGGCATCGGCCAGACGCCCGGCAATCGGCGCCGCAATGGCCCCCACCGCACCGACCAGTGCAAAAATCGCGACTTGCGTCTGAGTAAAGCCGTGGTGACGCATCAGTTCAATCGGTGCGAGGGTCCAGAACAGACTGAAACTGGCAAACAACAGCCCTTGATACAGCGAGCGCTGACGCAACAGCGGATAGCGCCGGGCCAAGGCAAACACCGAACCGATCAGCGCAGCATAGGTGGCTTTATGCGTCGGCAGCCGAGGTGGCAGCGCCACTGCAGTGATCAGCGCGATGACCGCCATCAGGGCCGCCGCGCTGTAAAACACCCCACGCCAGCCGAACACTTCAACCAACAGGCTCGACAGTGGCCGCGACAACAGAATGCCCAGCAGCAGGCCGCTCATGATATTGCCGACGACGCGGCCACGGCTGGCCTCGGGTGCCAGGTGCGCCGCCAGCGGCACAAGGATCTGCACAGCCACCGACGTCAGACCGATGAGCAAAGACAACAGCAGGAACATCGACGGCGAATGAGTCAGCCCGGCGCACAATAGCGTGACGCTCGCCGCCAAGGTAAAGCCGACCACCAGCCGGCGGTTTTCCATCAGGTCGGCCAGTGGCACCAGCAGTAACAGGCCCAGCGCGTAACCAAACTGCGTCAGCGAAACGATCAGGCTGGCATTGGCGCTGGACAGACCGATCTGCGGTGCAATCAGCTCGACGATTGGCTGCGCGTAATAAAGATTGGCCACAACCGCGCCACAGCAGAATGCCAGGAACGCGACCATCAGGCCGGAAAGTGAAGTTGGCTGTTCGGCGTTGGCCGCAACGGCCGGGTTGCCCGTGAGCATGATGACACCTCATTGAGTTCAGGAAAGTGCTGCCAAGGCTACGGCCCTGTGGCGATGCGCAGAATCCACGCGGCGGGCAACGCACTGATGCGTCCGGCGCAACGGCGCGGGCGTTGCTTCTCGCGCAACGCGCTGTTGCGTGCGCCGCTGATTCTCCCGCGCAGACGGTTTCTCTACGCTTTGGCCCCTGGCGCCGTCGTCCCTATCGGCGCCCTTCCCCGGCTGTTACAAGGAGCGTTGTCATGACCCGTATCCCATCAGTTCTGCCATTGCCTGCCGCGTTTTTCTTTGTCCCATGAACCGCTATTTGCTGAAGTCCAGAACGCTATGGATCAGCGTGGCCGTCGTCGCTGTGATCGGCCTGATCGGTGCCGTTTGGCTGATGTGGCGCCCGGCGATTGCGCCCATCGAGCGGCCGCCGACGTTCGCCGCCGCGCAGTTGCAACGCGGGGCGCGGGTGGTCGAGGCCGGCGATTGTGCGGTCTGCCATACCCGCCCCGGCGGTGAATATCTGGCCGGCGGGCTGCCGCTGGTAACGCCGTTCGGCACGCTGTACAGCACCAATATCACCCCGGACGTAGAGACCGGTATCGGTCAATGGTCACTGCCAGCCTTCGAGCGGGCGATGCGTCAGGGCATTGCTCGTGATGGTCATTTTCTCTATCCGGCGTTCCCCTACGTGCACTACCGGCGTATGAGCGCAGCAGACATCGCCGACGCCTACGCCTACTTGATGAGCGGCCCCGCCGTGCACGCGCGGGCCGCGCAGAACCAGATGAATTTCCCGATGAACATTCGTCCGTTGGTGGCGTTCTGGAACCTGCTGTTCCTGCACGGTGAGCCACTGACGCCGCTTGCCGGGCGCAGCGGGGCGTGGAATCGCGGACGTTATCTGGTCGACGGGCCGGGCCATTGCGCTGGCTGCCATTCGCCGCTGAACCCGATCGGCGCGGAAAAATCCTCGGAATACTTGCAGGGCGGCAGCGTCGATGGCTGGCAAGCGCCCGCGCTGGTCGGCATGGGCCAGCGCGGCAACCCGTGGCGTCGTGAGCAACTGGTGAGCTATCTGCGCGCCGAGATCGTTGATGGCCACGGCACACCCGCCGGCCCGATGCGTCCGGTCAGTTTGAGTCTGGCGCGCTTGCCCGCCAGTGAAGCCGAGGCGATTGCCGAATACCTGCTCAGTCTGGAAAACCCGCCTTCGGTGACAGAGACAACGCCCAAGACGCCTGCCAGTGCCCCGACGGACCACTCGACCGGCGCCCTGCTCTTCAGCAGCGCCTGCGCCGGCTGCCATGGCCCGGCGGCACCGATGCGCACCATCGATGGTCGCCCGGGGTTGCAAAACACCTCGGCGCTGCAAGCGACCAGTTCGCGCAACTTCCTCAAAACCGTGCTTGAAGGGCTGCCCGCCACACCCGGATCGCCCGGCCCGGTAATGCCGGCGTTCGCCGCCAGTCTCGACAACGCGCAACTCGGCGCACTGGCCGCGTATCTGCGTCAGCAAGCCAGCCCCGATCAACCGTGGGCCGACCTTTCTTCCACTATTGAAGCGTTACGTCAGGAGACGAAATGAGCCAGATCACCCTCAACGTCAACGGAGCCGCGCAACCGTTGGAGCTGGAGCCGGACATGCCGCTGCTGTATGCGCTGCGCAATCACTTGAACCTCAACGGCGCCAAATACGGCTGCGGTCTCGGGCAATGCGGCGCCTGCACGGTGATCGTCGATGATCGACCGGTGTTCGCCTGCCTGACGCCCTGCGCCGGCCTCGAAGGCAAAAAAATCCGCACCGTGGAAAGCCTCGGTAGCGCGGAAGAGCCCGGCGCTCTGCAAGCGGCGTTCATCGAAAAACAGGCGGCACAATGCGGCTACTGCATTGCCGGCATGCTGATGCGCGCGCAGGCGTTGCTTGAGCGTAATCCACACCCGGATGAGGCGACCATTCGCGAGCACATGGCCGGCAACCTGTGCCGCTGTGGTACGCACTTGCGGATCATCGAGGCGATCAAACAGGTGGCCGGGCACAACGGGAGCCTGACATGAGTGAGTCGAAGGGTTTGCAGCCGAGTCGACGCGCCTTCCTGCGTGGTGGTGCGTTGTTGATGGCGTTCACCCTGATGCCGGTGGCGCGGCGTGTGTTGGCGGATACGGAAGTCGATACGCTCGGCACCGTGGTCCTCGCGCCTGACCTGCCCGGCAGCCTGCGCACCAATCCGTTTCTCGACGCCTGGATCCGCATCGGCGCCGACGGCATTACCGTCTACACCGGCAAGGTCGAATTGGGCACCGGAGTGAAAACCGCGCTGCTGCAAATCGCCGCCGAGCGTTTGCAGGTGCCGGCATCCGCGATCAACCTGCTCACCGCCGACACCGCGCTGACGCCCAACGAAGGCTACACCGCCGGCAGCCACAGCATTTTCGACAGCGGTACCGCGTTGTATAACGCCGCCGCGCAGGTGCGCGAAATGCTCGTCGAGGCCGCCGCGCGCCGTTGGCAGGTTGATGCAGCACTGCTGAGCACCCGCGATGGTGTGATCGAAGGCCCGGCCGCTCAACGGATGAGTTACGCCGACGCGGTCAAACATGTCGATGTGCATCAATATGCCAAGGCTCAGTCACCGGCGATGGCCGCCGCTGACTTCAAACTGATCGGCCATTCGTTGCCGCGCCTCGACATCCCGGCGAAAGTCAGCGGTGGTGCGGCGTTCGTCCAGGACATGCGCCTGCCGGGCATGCTGCATGCGCGGGTGATCCGCCCGCCCCGTCCTGGCTGCACGTTGCAAGCATTCGATGCGGCGTCCATCGAGGCTCAGGCTGGTGTGGTCAAGGTGATCCGCGACGGCAACTATCTGGCGGTGGTCGCTGGTGATGAGTGGCAAGCGATCAAAGCCATGCGCCGTGCTAGCGAAGTCGCGCAGTGGAGCAGCGTCGATGCGATTCCCGAGCCGGCCGAGATTCATGGCCTGCTCAAACGCCTGCCCTCACGGCGCTATCCGATCAGCAACAGCGGCACGCCGAGCGGCGCGGCCGACACGCGTTTTCAGGCGCGGGTCACCAAGCAGTATTTGATGCATGGCTCAATCGGCCCGTCCTGCGCGGTGGCCTGGTTCAAGGACGGCACGCTCACCGTCTGGACCCATACCCAAGGCGTTTACCCGCTGCGCGCCGGGATTGCCGAAATGCTCGGTCTGCCACCTGATCGGGTGCGTTGTATTCATATCGAAGGCTCAGGGTGTTACGGGCACAACGGCGCCGATGATGCCGCTGCCGATGCAGCATTGATTGCCCTGCGCGTGCCCGGCACGCCGGTGCGCGTGCAGTGGATGCGCGAACAGGAAAATCTTTGGGAACCGTATAGCTCGGCGATGGTTACTGAAGTCGACGCCGGCCTCACCGAGGGTCGTCTGCAGGACTGGGCCTACGAACTATGGACCACGCCGCACAACGAACGCATCGTCAACGCCGGACGCCTGTTGCCGGCACGCTTGCTCGCGCGGCCCTTCGCCTCGGCGCCCTCCGTGCCGATCGCCCAGCCCGAAGGCGATGGTGATCGCAACGCGGTGCCGCTGTACGAATTGAACTCGACGCGCATCAACATGACCTTCGTCACCGAGATGCCCTTTCGCACCTCGGCCATGCGCTCGCTGGGTGCGCACATCAACATCTTCGCCATCGAGGCGAGTATCGACGAGCTGGCGATCAAGGCCGGCATCGACGCGGTCGCGTTGCGCCTGGCCCACCTCAGCGATCCACGTGCCCGTGCGGTCGTGGAACGTGTGCGTGACGAGATCGGCTGGCCGCAAAAAAGCAGCGCGCCCGGCGCCGGTATCGGTTTCGCCTTTGCCCGCTACAAAAACATCATGGGTTACTGCGCCATCGCGGTGAAACTTCGAGTGCATCCGCAGACCGGCGAGATCCGTATCGATCACGTGGTGACGGCGGTGGACGTCGGCCAGATCGTCAGCCCCGATGGCCTGCGCAATCAGGTCGAGGGCGGCATCGTGCAGTCCGCGAGCTGGACCTTATACGAAAAAGTCGCCTACGACGCGGGAGGCATCCGCAGCTACGACTGGAGCGGCTATCCGATTCTGCGTTTCACGCAACTGCCGAAAAAAGTCGACGTGCATTTGCTCGACCAGCCGGGAGAACCGTTCCTCGGTGCTGCTGAAATCGTCCAGGGGCCGATGGCCGCCGCTCTTGGCAACGCCGTCGCCAACGCCACCGGCCGGCGCTGGCTGAACCTGCCGCTGACGCGCTCAAACCAACCCGCCTGAGCCACACCCGTGTTCATCGCTGATGAGCACGGGCGCCGTTGCGCCTTGCGCAAAACAGCGTAGCGCCGGCCACCGATTATCAGCCCCGCTGCCCCCGGTTAAGTTAGCGGCAGTGGTTCGCGGCCCCCCCTGCCGCGCTTGAATTCCTTTAATTGAAATCTGGAGCTACCCATGACCCGTCGTCTGTTTCAACCCATCGCACTCGGTCCTTATACCCTCGCCCATCGCGTGGCGATGGCGCCGTTGACGCGCTCACGCGCCGGTCAACCGGGCGATGTGCCGACACCGATGAACGCCGAGTACTACCGCCAGCGGGCTAGTGCCGCGCTGATCATCACCGAGGCCACACAAATCTCCCGGCAGGCTCAGGGTTACGCCTGGACGCCGGGCATCTACAGCCCTGAGCAGGTCCGGGCGTGGCGTGACGTCAGCGCGGCGGTGCACGAGGCCGGCGGGTTGATCTTCATGCAACTGTGGCACGTCGGCCGGGTTTCCCACCCCAGCTTTCAACCCGATGCCGGCCTGCCGGTTGCGCCCAGCGCCCTGCCTGTGCCGGGCAAGACGTTTATCGTCGACGAAAACGGTAACGGCGTCTGGGGCGATGTGCCGGTGCCTCGTGCGCTGGAAACGGCAGAAATCGCCGGCATCGTCGAAGACTACCGCGTGGCCGCGCGCAACGCGTTGCAGGCGGGCATGGACGGTGTAGAGATTCATGCCGGCAACGGTTACCTGCTCGATCAGTTTCTTAACAGCAACAGCAACCAGCGTGACGATGCCTATGGCGGCAGCGTGGAAAATCGCGTGCGGTTTCTGCTGGAAGTGGTTGCGGCCGTCGCTGAAGAAGTCGGTGCCGAACGGGTCGGCGTGCGCCTGACGCCGATGGGGCGTTTTATGGGCATGGGCGATGACACTCCGGAGGCAACCTTCGGCCACCTCGTCGAGGCGCTTAATCAATGGAATCTGGCCTACCTGCACCTGGTCGAGCCGGCGATGGTTGGCACCGTCAAAGATGAGAATTTCGACCCGCGCTGGGACGCGATCATTGCCCGGTTGCGCAAAACGTGGAACGGCGTGTTGATTCTGGCGGGCGGCTACGATGCGCTATCTGCCGAACAGGCGCTGATTGCCGATCGTGCCGACATCATCGCGTTTGGCCGCCCGTTCCTGGCCAATCCGGACTTGCCGCGCCGGCTGCACGAGGGTTTGGCACTCAACGCGCCGGATCCAAGCAGTTTTTTCGGCGGGGATCAGCGAGGGTACATCGATTATCCGTTTCATGCCTGAACAAATGCAGACCTGTGGGAGGGGCGAACGCGCCCCTTTTCTCTTAGGTCATACGATCTCTTTGCTTAATCAGATGCGTGGGAAATCCACCGTAACGCCAAGCATATGCGTGGCTGTGCACTTTCAGGTCTATTGCCCGACGTCGTCGAATGCGATAAAACGGGATGGTTGTACGACAACCTAATAATAACCAAGTCGTTCGAACGGCTAACAATCCTGAGATCTGCCATGCCTCGCCCTATCGCTACGCAAACCGTACCGCCGCCCTACCCCCGTTATCTCGCAGTGATCATTCTGTTGTGCATGGGCTGTGCGTTTGCCGGCAATCATGTGGCGGCGCGGGTAGCCTTTGATGATGGCGCGGGTGTGCTGCTGGCGATTTTGATGCGTTCCGGCGGGACTTTGCTGGTGCTCGCCATTCTGGTGCTGTGGCAAAGACAAAGCCTGCGTTTGCCGGCGGGTGCCTGGCGCTGGCAGCTGTTGCTGGGGTTGCTGATCACTGCGCAGAGTCTATGCCTCTACTCTGCTGTCGCACGGGTGCCGGTGGCGCTTGCCCTGCTGGTGGCGAACGTATTCCCTATTCTGCTGGCATTGCTCACCTGGGCGCTGGGTGGCCCGCGACCGAGCGCCCGCACCGCGACGTTGATGGGCTTGATTCTACTGGGCCTTGTGTTCGTGCTGGATGTCCCAGGGCGGCTCTCGACCACGACAGACGTCAGTGCGCAATGGCTGACGGGCGTCGCGCTCGCGTTCTGCGCCGCCAGCGTGTTCGCCTGCGCGTTGTGGATCACCGATCACAAGCTGTCTCAGGTACGTGGCTCGGTGCGCAGTCTGCTGACCATTTTCATCGTGTTCAGCAGCGTCAACCTGGCAGGGCTGACGGGTGCCCTTCCCGGCGGACTGAACCTGCCCGCCACCTCGACCGGATGGTTGGCCCTCGCCACGCTGATGGTGCTGTACGGCACAGGTTTTATCGTCCTGTTCATTTCGGTCCCTCGACTGGACATGCCGCGCAATGCGCCGGTCATGAACATCGAGCCATTGGCAACGCTGCTGATGGGCTGGATCGTGCTGGACCAGATGCTCAGCCACGGACAGATACTCGGCGGGATGATCGTGGTCACGGGCATCGTTTTGCTGACGTACCGTAAGTCGGTGGTCAAGGCTGAGGTCGAAGCCTAGGTGTGACGCGTGTTTCACCGGGGGATTTGTCACAGGCGCGCTTATGCGGCGCTGGCGACAGGCAGGGCAAGGCCAGAAACGAACTGCCCTGCTGACGTCACCGTCCCGCCAGCCAACGTCCATAAAGCTTTGGAAACTGTTCGCCAATCCACTCAACGAACGCTTCAACCTGCGGGGCCAGGTGCGAACGACTGGGATACAACACTGATACGGGACGTGGATGCGGGCGATAGTCCTGCAGGACTTCAACCAGAGATCCGTTGGCCAGGAACCGATCCAGGGCGATGCCGGGTGCCTGAAGAATGCCAAACCCGGCAACACCGCATTCGATATAAGCGTTGGACTCGTTGACGGTGATGCCTTGGCGACAGATATGAGATTGCTCGCGACCGCCCTCCACGAATTGCCAGGCCAGCGGACGTTGGTTCTGCCCCGACAGGAAGGTCACCCCACGGTGTCTGCCGAGATCTTCCAGGGTTTCAGGTGCACCGTACTCCTCCAGGTATCGCGGCGCCGCACAGGTGACCATGGTGGCCAGACCAATACGCCGCGCGATAAGACTTGAACTGGGTAACTCGCCGATGCGCAACGCGCAGTCCACCCCCTCGGCGACCAGATCGACCGTTCTGTCTGTCACCCCCAGGGCCAGTTCGATTGAGGGATAGCGCGTGGAAAATGCTCGTAAGCTCTCGATCAGCCCAGGCTGCGAAAAAGCGGTGGGTATATCGACGCGTAATCGACCACGCAAGATTGAATCCGGCGTCGAGAACATCGCGGTGACATCGGAAATCTCCCCGAGAATGGTTTTGACCCGCGCATAGAATTGCTCGCCCTCCGACGTCAGTCTCACTGTCCGGGTGGTGCGCTGAAACAGGCGCACGCCAATGGATGTTTCGAGTTCCTGAATCGCACGGGTCACCTGCGGCCGGCCGATCTGCATCGCATCGGCTACCCGGGTAAAACTGCTGAGTTCGGCCAATCGGGCAAACACCTGGAAGGACTGAAGCAGCTCCATAACGTCCTCTGACAATTATTTTGTTGCCATCAGCCTAGCAGGTATTCGATTTATTGTTGCTTTCAGAGTTAACAATCCTGTGCTGTCCCGGGCATTTATCGACGCGCCATACCCGGGAACAATGTCTTCGAACTCACCCACTGGAGACAACTTCCATGAAAGCATGGCTTCTGAATGATTTCGGCCTCGACAACCTCGCACTGAGCGAAACCCCTACGCCTGAACCCAAGGCCGGCGAGCTATTGGTAAAGATCGGCGCGGTTTCGCTTAACTTCCGTGACAAGGCGATCATCGATGGTTTTTATGAGCCGCATCTGGTGCCCAAGCCGTTGATTCCGGTCAGCGATGCGGCAGGCACGGTCATCGCTGTGGGTGAAGGCGTCAGCCGATTCAAGGTGGGCGACCGCGTCAACTCGCACCTGTACTCACGCTGGATTGACGGCGAGCCGGGGCCGGACGAACCTGCCTACTGCTTCGGTATGCCTCTGCCGGGTGGGTTGGCCGAATACATGATCATTCACGAACAAAGTGCAGTTCGTGCGCCGGACAACATGTCCGACGAAGAGGCCTCGACATTGCCGATCGCCGCGCTGACGGCGTGGTACTCGCTGGTGGATTACGGCCAGATCCAGCCGGGCCAGACCGTCCTGGTGCAGGGCACCGGCGGCGTATCGATCTTCGCTGTGCAATTGGCAACAGCCCTTGGCGCCAAGGTGATTGTGACGTCCAGCAGCGAGACCAATCTTGAACGAGTGAAACAGCTTGGCGCAGTGGCCGGCGTTAACTATCGGACCTTCCCGCGCTGGGAAGAGGAAGTGTTGAAGCTCACCGACGGCAAAGGCGTTGACCTGCTGCTGGATGTCGCAGGGGGTGAAGGGCTGAACCAGTCCATCCTGGCCACCAAGGCTGCTGGCAAAATTGCACAAATCGGCTTTCTGACCGGGCAAACCACTACGCTGAGCCTGATGCCGCTGATCTTCCGTCAGACCACAATCCGTGGTATCGCGGTGGCTCCTCGCTCATCGTTTGATCGCATGAACGCATTCCTCGACAAGCACGCGATACGCCCGGTGATTGATCAGACCTATGCATTCGAAGACGCGCATAAGGCATTCGAGCACCTGGCCCGTGGCGCCTTCGGCAAAGTGGTGATCAAGGTTTCATGACTGACGGGCAGTAAGCGACATGCCGTAAAGCAATGTAAACCTCCTGGGACTGTTTATGCTCAGGCCTTGAACCAGTCAGGGGTTCCAGGAGGATCGCGGTACGAAGGCGAGAGCCAGTCTATTCCTCTCGGGTAATGAAGGAGATCTTGCCATTGCGCTCAATGATCGCAAACTTGATCTCTTCCAGCTTCTCGATGCCCTGACTGGAACGCGCCGCTTCCATCACGTCCGCTTCAACCAGGCGAGCATGACGCAGGCGCTTGTGCAGCAGCTTTCCGTTCTCGACGATGATCGTCGGTTCGCCATCGATCAGCCTCGACACCCATGTCGAGCGTTGTTTAAGCAAGGACAACCCGACATCGATCGCGATCAGGGTCACAATGACGATAATGGCGTTGGTCAGCGAAAAATCATCGCCCAGCAAGGCCTGCTGGGTGGCCTCGCCGATCATCATCAACAGCACGAAATCGAACGTTGTCAGCTCCGCCAGCGAGCGCCGTCCGGCGATCTTGAACAGCACCATCAGCGCCAGATACATGGCCCCTGCCCGCAATACCGAATCCATAAGTCACCTAAGGAAAAATGAACTGATCAAGCTTCACGCCATGGTTGCCGGGCGTTGCGATCTGACTGCGAAACAACCCGAGACCATCGCCGCGCAAGGTCATGTAAAGCGTCGCTCGACCGTCACGGTCGGGTTGTAGCCAGAGCTTGAGGCCCTGAGCAGAACTGCTCGAACGCAACGGTTGCGGCTGCAGCGTTTCGATGCTGAAGCCGTCCAGCATCTCCCCGGCGAGCTGCAACTCCACCGCGGCATCCGGGTTTGAATTCAGCATGATTTTCAGCGCATTGGTCGAACCGTTGCGATGGAACATTTCATATTCCACCCGGATGTTGCCGTCCTCGCTACGCACCTCTCTGGAGCTGAGCCAGCCTCTGGAAAAGACGCCCGCCAGCGCCATCACGACGACCAGCACCAATACGTACCAGCCAACGCGCTCGAAACGCCAGACCTTCAACTGATAGGTCATGTCTTCGCGAATAGGACGTTCGCGGCTCTGCAAGTCTGGATGATCGACATCTTCGTTCATCGAAGCTTTTCCTCTTCACCCGCTTGTGCACGCCGATGAAAATGCGGCAACCATCGCAACGCATACTCCGTCGCCTCGGTCTGAACCTGGCAACGGCCGCCGCAGAAACGATGCTCGCGACTGAACACGTAGCATTCATCCGCAGACTGGAAAGCCCAGGCAAAACAGATCGTGCCTGCCGGAATGCCATCGACATCGTCCGGGCCGAGAATCCCGGTGGTTGCAATCGCAGCATTCGCGGTGCTGTCACGTAACGCGCCGGTTGCCATTTCTCTGGCCACTTCAACGCTGGTCAGATTGAACGTTTCAATGGTCTGCGGGTTGACGTGGAGCAGGCGTTGTTTGGCTTGTGGCGAGTACACGACGTAACCACATTCGATAAATTCGCCACTGCCCTCCACTTCCGACAACAGCGTGACGATTTTGCCAGCCGTGCAGGACTCCGCCGTGGTCACCACCAAAGCTTTATCGCGCAGGTATTGAACAGTGTCATCGGCGATGGACATAGGCGCAGTGACCTCCTCAGTGATAATCCTCCGCCGGGAGGCCTGTTACCGGCCTCCCGGTGCCGAACGGTCAGGACGTGCCTAAACCGCCAGAAAGATCAGCGCTCTTGGGCGTTGTGTCCGTTGAGGCACTTGCTCCTGGCCCGGCCTGCGCATACTCGGTGGTTTTGGTCACGGTATCGCGCACCGTTTCATAACCCTCTTGGGCCTGTTTTTTCACTTTGTCGACCAGGCCAGCACTGGTGCGCCCCATATACCGTTGCTCAGTCCGGGTCGACGGCAGCGCAGCGCCGAGCAAGGCGCCCAGAGCAATGCCGGCCGCTGCCACCACCAAGGGCTGCTCTCGGAGCAACTGATTGAATTGCTGCCCCAGCACTTGCGAGTTGTGTGTAAGCCGATCGCTGGCGTCGTGCAGGGTATGACTGAGGTTTTCGCTGGCTGCGCTGACGTTCTCGCTCAAATGAGCGGCCTTGCCCTTCAGCGACTGATACCCGCCCTTGAGCGTGTCAGCGGTCTGGTGCAGATGCTCGCGAGCAGCGCCCAAACCTTCTGCGACACCGTCAGCCCATTCCCCGGTTTTATCCTGATCCGGGCCCGTACGATAGGCTGGTTGCTGCACCGGTGGCCGGTTCTGGCCCATCATCAGCCAGAGCAATCCAACCGAAGTCAGCACGGCCGGGACCGGGTTGTTGCGCACGCTGGTACCCAGGTTGCTGATGAAGGTCGAGCCATTGTTCTGCATCATGCCCCACGCCTGATCAAACATCTGTCCAAGGGTGAACTTGCTTTCCAGCTTGTCGACGATGTTGCCGATACTGGCGCGCTGCGCGTCTATTTCCCGTTCGATCTGTTCGGGACTTTTTTGTGACTCGATATCCAGTTCCGTGTTCATGAGACTTTCCTCCGCAGCGCTTCCTGATCTTTGTTCAAGGCATCCAGCGTGCGATCAGGTTTGAAGTGGGATGGCTCGAATTGCTTCTTGCCGGATTGCACCATGGCGAAGCCGATGATCATCACCACCACTCCGACGATAAGGGCCGCCAGCCACGGCGCCATGAACAGACTCAAACCGTAAACCGCCGCCATCAGCAGGATGATGAACCCCGCCAGAAACACAATCGCACCCCCCGCCACGGCAGCGATGCCGGCCTTGAGTGTAGTGAGGCTGTTGTGAAGTTCGGCTTTGGCCAACGCCAGTTCCTTGGTAAACAACGCGGGGACTTCGCGGGACAACTGTCGCAGCAGGCCAACCACTGAAGCGTCTTCCGAGTGCGCGAGCGGTCTGGTGCCCGGCAGATCCTGATCGTCTCTGTTCATGACAAGTCTCCTCTCGCGTTGGGCGAAACAGTCGCTGATGCACCGGCAAAATCAGTGGGATGATCGTGGGCATCGGGCGACGCAGGTGTAATGCCGGTCGCCAACCCCGGGCTCGGGTCGCCAGACGACGGGGGGGACGTTTCATAAGGCCGATGCGCGCCATAGCCGCCCGAGGGCGGCGTCGAGCTTCCCGCCGCTGGATCATGATCCGCGCTGACGGTGGCCGCTGCAGAGGTGCCCGCTTTGAGGAACCGCGACAAGCCAAACCCGATCGCTACGCTGCCCGCAATGAACAGCGCTGGATTGCGGCGGGCCAGATCGGCGGCGTCATGCAACAGTTGCTCGGCGCTTTTGCCGCGCAGATTGCCGGCAAGCCCCGTCATCGACTCCGCCATGTCCGTGAGATAGTCGGACATGCCCAGCGTGTCTTTATCCTCCAGTTCGGAGACGAAGCTTTTTGCGCCCTGTGCCAGTGCTTCGATTTGCTCGGCTGCGGTATCGCGGTATTGGCCGAACTGCGCGTCGGCCTGCTGCCTGGCGCCGCCGAGTGCTTCGGTAACCTCTTCCTTCAAATGCTCAAAGTCATGTCCGGGCTTAACGTCTGCAGGATCATCTGCCTGAGATCCCGCCCTGCTGTCTGAAGTGTTCATGTGGCCCCTCGCTTTCTGAGTGAAAACGTCTGGTGGGACTACGCAGCAGTATTACCCTGAGCCCCCCTCATAGCAGAGGACGGGAGAGGTTGAAGAAGAGTTCAAAGAGGATGATGAGCGTCAAACACTGCCCGTTATGATGCTGTTGCCACATCGCCCCGCCAAGTGATCCAGTGGTCCAGTGGTCGGGGCGATCCGGCTTCTTGCAGCGAAGTTGCTGTCAGGATGCATCAATCCAGATGGTTTTGATTTCAGTGTATTGATCGTGCGCCCAGATCGATTTGTCGCGCCCGCCAAACCCCGATTCCTTGTAGCCGCCAAATGGCGTGGAGGCGTCGCCTTCTCCGAAGCAGTTCACCGTGACAATCCCCGCGCGGATGCCGCGTGAGAGTCCATGAGCTATCAAGCGGCGCATTCTATTTATTGGCCATTGCGTTGGCGTCTTTTTGGCCCGCTTCGGCCAGCTTCTTTTGTACATAAAAAAGCATCAACACCGAATTTCTCTGAGCCTGCCGGGACTGTTGTTCGAACAACGCTATGAGCTCTTGCTCACGCTTACAGCCAGCATTGATATCGCCCTTGGAAAATTCACAGTCACCGTATTGACCCCAGCCTTTGCGGGCCTCATCGGTATCTCGGGCGGGATACACCCAATACGCTTGCCATGCACCGTCGACGACAGGTTTGCCGGCCGCGTCTATCTGCTCAATCGCCTGCAAGGTTGCTGTCGCAGCGGCGTCCAGAAAACCTTGAGGGGTGGCATCGGCTTTATCCGCCTCATCACGAAGCGTCTGACACTGCGCGTCAGACAAATCGAAAACTGGCAGCGCTTCAATGCTCTCAAACTCATCAAACGGATCGGCATGATTGCCCGGCAATTTGGCGTGGTAAGCCGGGACGACATGGCCGGGTACGCTCATGTCCTGTATGTAATGCAAGACCCTTCCCGCTTGCTCGTATACAGCAACGGGATCGGCATCAGGTTCCGCCAGCAGCGCGTTCAGCTTTTCAATACGTTTGGAAAAAATCACGTCCAGGCTACGGTTGGCGAACCAGAAGGGCTCAAGTTTCTTGTTGCGGTTATAGAAGTGCCAATTGGTAGCGCGCTGAGGGAGCGTCAGCAGGTTTGAATCCTCAGCGTCAGTGCCAGTCGCCATAGCCTCGGCCAACTGCTCGGGCAACTTTACTCCCGGGCAGCGCTGAAATGCCTGCGCTGCTTTCAGTGCGTAGGACGAATGCAAGTCGGGGTTGAAGGCGAAGGCCGGGGTTGAGGGGTTGAACAACAGCGATAGGCCAAATGCTGCGAGGTAACGTGTTGCAGCTCTTCGGCCTATCGGGGTGGCTTCCATGCTGTTGATCTCCAGAAACGTGCGTGATTGCGAAACACTAACCGTACGCGAGGCAATTTAGCACTTAGGTGATGGCAAAAAGCTGTTTTTTCTCCGGCCACTCACGACCAGCATAAATGGCCACGCCTGCGTCCTAACGTCGCAGCAAACAGCCCTTGGCAAATCCTGCACAAGCCTTAGAATCCCGCGCTCTCTTGCAGCCCCCTCGGTGTCTGCCTGCCCCCCAACACACTTCGGCTTGGCAATCGCATGCGCAGCGGCGCACGTTGCGCTGTTCGTTCTCCAGAGGTTTTTATGTCTCCGCGTTTGCTGGCCATGGCGCTGGCGCCCCTGCTCGGGCTGTTCATTGTTGCGCTGGGCAACGGTTTCATGTCGTCGCTGACCACCCTTCGACTGGACGCTGCCGGCGCGTCGACCACGATGATTGGTATCGTTTCATCGGCCTACTTCATCGGTCTGACCCTGGGCGCCGTGTTCAATGACCGCTTGATTCTGCGCATCGGTCATATCCGCGCCTACGGCAGTTTTGCTTCGCTGATCGCCGTGACCATTCTGCTGCAGGGATTGTTCTATGACACCTGGGGCTGGTTTGCGCTGCGCCTGATCAATGGCTGGGCCACGGTCGGTGTGTTTCTGGTGATCGAAAGCTGGCTGCTGCTGGCGGGCGATGCGAAGATTCGCGGGCGCTTGCTCGCGTTATACATGATCGTCTTGTACGGCGCCGGTGTGCTGGGCCAGGCAACGCTGGGGAGAATCACCGGGTTGAGCGACAGTGCACCGTTTATGGTTGCCGGCATGCTCGCTTCATTGTCGGTGCTGCCGATCGTGATCCTGCCGCGCGTGTCGCCACTGCTCGATCAGGTCGAGCCGCTCAAGCCACGCCAACTGCTGGGTGTGACGCCGACCGGGCTGGTCGGCTGTTTTGGCTCGGGCGTCACCATTGCGGCGATTTACACCTTGCTGCCGTTGTATCTGCAACGCAGCGGTCTGAATGTCGGTGAAGTCGGCAGCATGATGGCCTGGACGATCCTCGGCGCGATGCTCCTGCAATACCCGGTCGGACGCTGGTCCGATCGCAAGGATCGCTTGCAGGTGCTGACGCTGCTGACGGTGGCGTGCACGGTGTTGTCGCTGGTGATCGTTCTGCTGCCGTTGTCTTCGACGATGCTCGCGGTGATGTTGTTTCTGCTCGGTGGCGGCGTATTCGCGCTGTACCCGGTGGCCGTCAGCCACGCCGCCGACCGCGCTCCTGCCGAAGCGTTGGTGCCGATGATTCAGGGCTTGCTGCTGATCAACTCACTGGGCTCGGCGATCAGTCCGATGATGATTTCGCCGGTGATGAACTCGTTCGGTGCCAATGGTCTTTTCTGGGTATTTGCGCTGGTCAATCTGTGCATGGTCACTTTCTTCCTGTGGCGCCGTGGCAAACGCCCGGTCCCGGCCAACCCTGCACCGTTTGCGGCAGCAGCGACGTTCTCACCGACAGGTGCGGAGCTGCGGGTGACTGAAGATCTGCGTCAGGCGGTGCAGGAGCATCCGCCGATGGTAGATGCGTTGAGCGGCGAGCCTTCGCCGCAGTGTGAGACGCGCTAGGGGGCCGCAGATTCAGAAACCTGAAATTCAAATTCAACCAGCGCCTGCGCATCGACAATCAGCCAAGCACTTTATAGATCTCCGCAACTACCTGGGTCGTTGCGGCTTCGATGGTTCCTTCGTTACGGCACAGCACCCAGCCGTTATCGACAACCGCCTGCTCGAACATCTCGCTACAGGTGACGTGCTCTGCGTGTTTCTGGATCACCGTGCCGCCCAGCCCTCGCGATCGCGCCGTTGCCCGCGCCCATGAAATATCCGGCGCGGTGACGACGCCGACGTGCAGATCCGGCACACGCACGCCTCGCTGCATGTTCAACTGCAGAATCTCGGCAAACGGCACACTATGGCGAAAAGCGGCGTCCGAGGGATACCAGCGATCGATCAGGATGATGCTGTTCAATGGCTGTTTGGGCAGCACCCGCTCAGAAATCCAGCGACGGCTATCCGCAAGGCGCTGACACACCGCCCACTCCAGATCCCTTGAAGGATGTCTGGCGAGTTGGTTGACCAGGGCCATGGTTTCGCCTCTGTAGGGATCGCTTTTTCTCTCGCACAGCCGAATGACTTTCCGGTTGTCCGCCCGCAGTGCTGCGGTCACGGCCTCCAGCAGTGTGGTTTTTCCGGTGCCCTTGGGCCCATCCAGAGAAATAAACAGCGGCAGCTTCATGGTTCACGCAACGATTGAGACATTGCCGAGCACTCTAACCTCATTTGCGCAATTCAATGAGCTGATCCCTGCCCTTTGCCTACACTTGCTTGCCAATGATGTTTACCCCTCTGCCGAAGGAGTCACCATGTCCAAGCTCTATCCGAGCATCGATCCCGAGGGATTGGTCGAGTATTCCGTGGTCTACACCGACCGCTCGCTGAACCACATGTCGCAGTCCTTTCAAGGCGTGATGAAGAACATTTCCACGACCCTGAAACAGGTCTACCACGCTGAAGCGGTGGCGGTGGTTCCCGGCAGCGGCACCTTCGGCATGGAAGCGGTGGCGCGGCAATTCGCCACCGGCCAGCAATGCCTGGTGATCCGCAACGGCTGGTTCAGTTATCGCTGGAGCCAGATCCTGGAGATGGGCAACATCCCCGCAGCCACTACGGTGCTCAAAGCCCGGCCGGTCGAGACGGGTCGCCAGGCGGCCTACGCCCCGCCACCGCTGGACGAAGTGCTGGCCGCCATTGCGGCGCAGAAGCCGAAAGTGGTCTTCGCGCCCCACGTTGAAACTTCATCCGGGATTCTCCTGCCCGACGAGTATCTGCGAGCCGTTGGCGACGCCGTGCATGCGGTGGGCGGTTTGTTCGTGCTGGACTGCATCGCCTCCGGCACGATTTGGGTGGATATGCACAAATGCGCCGTCGACCTGCTGATCAGCGCACCGCAGAAAGGCTGGAGCGCCTCCCCTTGCTGCGCCTTGGTGATGTTCAGTGCTCTGGCCCTTGAGCGCATCGAACAGACGCAAAGCAGCAGCTTCGCCTGCGACCTGAAAAAGTGGCTGCAGATCATGCAGGCCTACGAACAGGGTGGACATGCCTATCACGCGACCATGCCCAGCGACTCCCTCGCACGATTCAATGAGGTGATGAAAGAGACGCAAGCCTACGGGTTCGACAAGGTTCGCGATGAACAACAAGCGCTGGGTGATCGGGTGCGTGCGTTGTTGACCGGCAAAGGCATCAAAAGCGTGGCCGCTGCGGGCTTTCAGGCACCTGGCGTCGTGGTGAGTTATACCGATGATGCCGACATCAAAAACGGCAAGAAATTTGCCGAGCACGGCCTGCAGATCGCTGCCGGCGTGCCGCTGCAATGTGATGAACCGGCCGACTTCCAGACCTTCCGCCTCGGGCTGTTCGGGCTGGAGAAGCTGCGGAATATCGAGCGCACGGTCGGCCTGCTGGAGCAGGCACTGGATGAGGTGATGGTTGACTAAGGTCCCATATCGTTCCTAACGCTTGGACTACCGAAGGGCATTCCCGACGTGTGCCCTTCTTCCAGCAAGGCGGTCATCATTCTGTTCAGTGGTCTATCGACTATTTGGCCCCGGGACCAATCAGCGAGCTTTCAATCTGGGCGCCTGGCATCATTTGCTGCAAACCTGCGATCAGCTTGTCCCCTGCCTCAGTCAAGGCTTCAAGCGGCATCGCTGGCAAACTCTCGAGAATGAACCACATGCACTTCGCATCGGCCCCAAGACGGGTTCTGACACCTTGCCGCCAATTCCAGCGGCGGCAGGTCACGCCTTTGTCATCGCGCCAGACCACTTCACCGGCATCCGGATACTCGACAGCGGGAACGCCCTCTTTCATCGTGTCAAAGGGCTCGCTGCCATCGGCGATGACAAGGCGCGGAGAGCCGGCATAGGCTTCCATGTTTTCCCCACCCACCGGAACGGCGTACTCGATACTGATGGCGTTATAGAGATCGACGATGGGATCTAGGCTCGGCAAGGTCCCGTCACGTAACACCCTCTTACGCAGCGCTTCGGCTGAACAAGGCGTGCGTTGCGGCTTGGCCCCGAACTTTCTGAAGGCGTCGGCCCAGGCGGCAAGGTGAGCGTCTCCCCAGCTTGGCCCACCCGCCTGCACAACCTTGCAAGCATGATCCAGGGCGGCCTGAGCAACTTCAGGACGAGTGAGTGGTGCAGCTTCCACCACAATGCTCAGGGCCCGGAACTCTGGAGCCAGTTCTGCAACGGCTGGATCGATCAATGGCAGTACGGACAGCATCAAAAAACTCCAGGATTCAAATGGTGTTTCATGCTATCTATCGATGACTGATTTAGTCAATATAATGACCGCAATGATCCGCCTCAGTGGGTGAGTCGATTGACGCCACGATCGTTAAGGGCCGAAAATTCCAGCACTTTTTTCATGAACCTGATCAATGACCATGAATGCCAGCTTGTCGACTACCCCGGGTGCTGATGCTCAAGCCGTCAGCCTGGCCGTCGCGCGCACACTCAAACAAGCCCGCAAGGCACAGAAAATCACGCTGGACGAGCTTTCTCGGCGCTCAGGAGTGAGCAAAGGCATGGTCGTCGAGATAGAAAAATGCACAGCGAATCCCAGTATCGGCATTCTTTGCAAAATCGCCGCCGCGCTGGGCCTTTCGGTTGCCGACATCGTTAATGTGACCGAAGCCCCCTCTGCCCATATCATCGAAAGCCAGGATATCCCCACGCTTTGGACCGGTGACCTTGGAGGGACCGCGCGACTTCTTGCAGGAACGTCTGGCCCCAACATGATCGAGTTATGGCGCTGGGAAATGCATCCAGGCGAATCGTTCGCTTCACCGGGGCACCCTCAAGGCACGCTTGAACTGTTCCATGTGGAGAAAGGCACGTTGAAATGCACGGTTGGGGAAACAGAGCTTGTCATTCCTGCCGGGAGTTCGGCAGTGGCGAAAACCGATGTACCTCACGCCTATTCCAACGCGGGCAGATCCAAATTGGTGTTCACCATGTCCGTGACCGAGATACATCAGTAGAGAACCGGCAGTCAGGCACAGGCTTCATGACATAACCGTCAGTAGTTGAAGTCGTGCCCCAACTCATTCTGCATCCACTCCAGAAATCTCCTGACCCGCGGAAAACCGGCGTGCGCTCTCGGGAACACCAGGTGGTGTGCGGTGATGGGGGCACTCAAGCCTGGCGTCACTTCGACTAACGCGCCGCGCGCCAGATAATCCTGCGCGAGCAGCGTGCTTTCCAACGCAAACCCAAGACCGTGGCTGGCCGCCTCCAGCGTCATGTAGGAGCGGTCAAAACTAAGTGAATAGGGTTTTTCAGGACGCGACAGGCCATGTTGCGCAAACAGTTGCGGCCACTTGATCAGCGTCGCTTCCGACAGGATCAGATTGCAGTCGAGCAAATCTGCGACTGTGCGGATCGGGCGTTGCTGAAGCAGTTTGGGCGACGCCAGCACCGCGATCTTTTCATTGCGCACCGTACGGACTTCGAAACTTGGCCAATTCGGCATGCCGTGACGGATGTCGACATCGATCTTGTCGCGACTGAAATGCAGTGATTCGTAAGAACACGAGAGATTGAGCTGGATGTCGGGATGACTCTGGCGAAACTGTTCCAGCCGCGGCATCAGCCACAGCAGCCCGAAGCTGGGCGACGAGTGCAACCGCAGGCAATCGAGACTGACATCGCTGGCGGCGCGTTCTGTCGCCACCGCCAGGCTGTGCAGGATGCCGGACACTTCAGTCAGGTATTGCTCGCCCACCGGCGTCAATGTCACGCCCCTGGCTGTTCTGAGAAATAACTGCCGTCCGATCATTGCTTCCAGTTTGGCCAATTGATGACTGACCGCTGACGGGGTCAAATCCAGCAATTCGGCCGCTCGGGCAACGTTGCCGAAGCGTGCCGTCTGTTCAAAGGCCTGAATGGCTTTCAGGGGTGGCAGGGTCGCAGGTGCTTCGCCAGATGAACTCATGATGATTGTTTTTCCGCTGCAAGTGGCTTGGGCCGGGCTTGTGGCTATTCAAGCATCGGCAGACAGCGCTGGCGAGTGCTGAATTTTTTTCAGCACCCAGTGACGTTTGCGTTATTGCTCAGGGCCGGTCTGGAGGACAAGCTGAGTCATCGGCTCTTTGCGGACCGAACCCATAAAAACAATTAGAGGAACACCTCCATGCTTCTCCAAGGCAAAGTCGCAATCATCACCGGTGCCGCATCTGCCCGTGGCATCGGCCGCGCTACCGCGACGACGTTCGCACAACAAGGCGCACGTGTCGTGATCCTTGATCTGGATGCATCCGCAGCGCGCGACGCCGCCGCGTCGTTGGGCGAAGGTCATCTGGGGCTGGCAGCCAACGTCGCGGACGAGGCGCAGGTTCAGCAAGCCGTCGCCACCATCATCGAACACTTCGGGCGCATTGATATCCTCGTCAACAACGCCGGCATCACTCAACCACTCAAGACCCTCGACATTCGTCCTTCGGACTACGACAAGGTGCTGGACGTCAGCCTGCGTGGCACCCTGCTCATGTCCCAAGCGGTGATTCCGCTCATGCGTCAACAGGCCAGCGGCAGCATCGTGTGCATGTCGTCGGTGTCTGCGCAACGCGGTGGTGGCATTTTCGGTGGCCCGCATTACAGCGCGGCCAAAGCCGGTGTGCTGGGTCTAGGCAAAGCCATGGCGCGGGAACTGGGTCCGGACAACATTCGCGTCAACTCCATCGCGCCGGGCTTGATCCACACCGACATCACCGGCGGCCTGATGCAGGACGAGCGCCGTCACGCCATCATCGACGGCATTCCGCTGGGTCGCCTGGGAGAGGCGCAGGACGTCGCCAACGCCGCGCTGTTTCTGGCCAGCGACTTATCCGTTTATCTGACTGGCATCACTCTGGATGTGAACGGCGGCATGCTGATTCACTGAGTATTTCTGGGCGGGCCTGTGCGGCCCGTGCGGTTCTGGATCGATGATGCAGCCGGGCCTGATGGCCTGGCGGTCAATAAAAACAAGAGATCAGACCATCATGACTACCCTGTCGCTCGAAGCGGTTTCGACCGTGCGCTCTTCTGCCTATCGTAAAACCGCCTGGCGCCTGATGCCCTTCTTGATGCTGTGCTATTTGTGCGCCTATCTGGATCGGGTCAACGTCGGCTTCGCCAAGCTGCAAATGATGAACGATCTGGCCCTCAGCGAAACGGTCTACGGACTGGGCGCCGGCGTGTTCTTCATCGGCTATTTCCTCTGCGAAGTGCCGAGCAACATCATTCTGCACAAGGTCGGTGCGCGCGTGTGGATCGCGCGGATCATGATCACCTGGGGCATCGTCTCGGCGCTGTTCGCCTTCGTCGAAACCGCGTGGCAATTCTATGCGTTGCGCTTTCTGCTGGGGATTGCCGAAGCCGGCCTGGCACCGGGCCTGTTGCTCTACCTCACCTACTGGTTTCCGTCCTACCGTCGGGCGCGCATGACGGTGTTGTGGTTCATCGCCATTCCGCTGTCAGGCATGGTCGGTGGCCCGCTGTCCGGCTGGATCATGAACCACTTCGCCGGCGTGCACGGCTGGGCCGGCTGGCAATGGATGTTCGTTCTGGAGGCGGTGCCGACCGTCATCGTCGGGCTGCTGGTGTTGAGCTATCTGAAGGACGGAGTGCATCAGGCCACCTGGCTGAATAACGAAGAAAAAACCTTGATCAGCCGCGAACTGGCCGAAGACGACCAGCAAAAAGTCACCCACGCCTCGGTTGGCGAATTCATTCGCGATCGCCGGTTGTGGCTGCTGGCGGCCATCTACTTCTGCGTGGTGATGGGCCAGTACGCAATCACCTTCTGGCTGCCCACGCTGGTGCGCAATGCGGGGGTTTCCGATCCGTTGCACATCGGTTTCATGACCAGCCTGCCCTACCTGTGCGCCATCGTCGCGATGTTGTTGGTGGGCCGCAGTGGTGACAAACATCGCGAGCGCCGCTGGCACCTCATCGTGCCGATGATTGCCGGTGCGATCGGCTTGAGCCTGGCGGCGATGATGGGCGGCAATTCGACGCTGTCGATCCTCAGTCTGTGCCTGGCCGCTTCCGGCATTTTGTCGGCGACGTCGCTGTTCTGGATGCTGCCCACCACACTGCTCGGCGGAGTGTCTGCCGCCGCTGGCATCGCCGCGGTCAACAGCTTCGCCAATCTCGCCGGGTTCTGCTCGCCTTACCTGATCGGCTGGATCACCACCCTGACCGGCTCCAGCGCCATTGGCATGTACCTGATCACGGGTGTGCTGTTCCTCGGCGCCAGTCTGGTTCTGCGCATTCCCGCCGCCCTGGTCAATCGTTGAGTTAACGGAGTTTCATCATGACGACTAATCTTTCACACGCTGCATCCCTGAGTCTGACGGAGCGCGCGCACAACATCCGCCGCCATGCGCTGCGCATGGGCCAGGTCCAGGGTCAGGGCTACGTCGGCCAGGCCCTTGGCGCTGCCGATCTGCTGGCGGTGTCTTACTTTCATGCGATGAATCATCGCCCCGCAGACCCTGAATGGGAGCAGCGCGATCGCTTCTACCTCTCCATCGGTCACTACGCCATTGCGCTGTACGCGGCGCTGATCGAAGCCGAAATCATCCCGCTCGCTGAGCTGGAAACCTACGGCTCGGACGACAGTCGCCTGCCGATGTCGGGCATGGCCGCCTACACCCCGGGCATGGAAATCACCGGTGGTTCGCTGGGCCAAGGCTTGGGCATCGCGGTCGGCGCCTGCCTGGGGCTCAAGCGCAAAGGCTCGCCCTCCTTCGTCTACAACCTGCTGTCCGATGGTGAGTTGAACGAAGGCTCGACCTGGGAAGCGGTCATGTCGGCTTCGCACTGGAAGCTCGACAACCTGATCGCCATCGTCGACGTCAACAACCAGCAAGCCGACGGCCACTCCAGTGAAATCCTCTCGTTCGAACCCATCGTCGATCGCTGGCAGGCGTTTGGCTGGTTCACCCAGCGCGTCGACGGCAATGATCTGGAGGCGCTGGTCAGTGCGTTCGATGCCGCGCGCAATCATCCCGGCAGCCAACCACGGGTGATCATCTGCGACACCAAAATGGGCAAAGGCGTGCCCTTCCTGGAAACCCGCGAGAAGACCCACTTCATCCGTGTTGAAGAGCATGAATGGGACCTGGCGCTGCGCAATCTTGAAGAAGGAAAAAACCAATGAACAACGCCGTGAACACACCCATGCCGCCTGCCGAGCCGAGTAAGAAACGCCTGACCACGTCAGCGATGATCGCCTCCATTGCTTCGGAAGGCCAAGCCACCAAATCCGCGCCTTTCGGTCATGCGCTGGCGGCGCTGGCTGACCAGCGCCAGGACATCGTCGGCCTGTCCGCCGACCTGTCCAAATACACCGACCTGCACATCTTCGCCAAGGCCCATCCGGACCGGTTTTATCAAATGGGCATGGCCGAACAACTGCTGATGAGCGCCGCCGCGGGGATGGCCCGTGAAGGTTTCGTACCCTTTGCCACGACCTATGCGGTGTTTGCTTCGCGGCGGGCGTATGACTTCATCTGCATGGCCATCGCCGAGGAAAACCTCAACGTCAAAATCGTCTGCGGCCTGCCCGGTCTCACCACCGGATACGGCCCCAGCCACCAGGCCACCGATGACCTGGCCATCTTCCGTGCCATGCCCAACCTGGTGATTGTCGACCCCTGCGATGCCCTGGAAATCGAGCAGGCTGTACCCGCCATCGCCGCGCATCAGGGGCCTGTGTATATGCGTTTGCTGCGCGGCAACGTACCGCTGGTGCTCGACGAGTACGGCTATCAGTTCGAGATCGGCAAAGCCAAAACCCTGCGCACCGGTAACGATGTGCTGATCATCTCCACCGGCCTGATGACCATGCGCGCACTTGAAGCCGCCAAGGAACTGCAAGCGGATGGCGTGGATGTCGCCGTGCTGCACGTACCGACGATAAAGCCGCTGGATGAGCACACCATTCTTGCCGAAGCACGCAAATCAGGTCGTCTGGTGGTCACCGCAGAAAACAGCTCGATTATTGGTGGTCTCGGTGAGGCCGTCGCTGGTGTGCTGCTGCGTAACGGGGTCACGCCAGCGTTCAGGCAGATCGCATTGCCGGATGCGTTTCTAGACGCGGGTGCTTTGCCGACACTGCATGATCGTTACGGCATTTCTACCCAGGCCGTCTGCGCGCAGATCAAGCTCTGGCTGGACCGCTGACCGATCAGGGCGCTTATGGACAAGCGCCCTACAATTCGCCGACAACCAGCAACTTGTACGATGTCCTATCACGAGGTATTACTACGTCTCCCACAAAAAAAACAAAACCACGGAGATCGCTACATGGACTCATCCCTGTCCGCTCGACCTGAAAGCCCTGACCGAGCGCAAGGCAACACCCGCCGCAGCTTCCTGAAAAAGTCCCTCGCCGTTTCCGCCACGCTCGCCACCGTCGGCAGCACCGCACTGACGCGGATCGCCGAGGCCGCCGAACCCTTGAGTCAGCGCTACCCAGATCCGCTGATTCACATCCTCGACGACAGCTTCCTCGAGCTGCGTATTTTCAACGCCAGTGTTGAAAAACTTGCCACCGGCATGCGCTGGGCCGAAGGACCCGTCTGGGTCGGTGATGGCCGCTACTTGCTGGTCAGCGACATTCCCAACAATCGCATCATGCGCTGGGACGAAATCACCGACACCTTCAGCGTGTACCGCGAAAATTCGAACTTTTCCAACGGCATGTGCCGGGATCGCCAAGGGCGTCTGATCGTCTGTGAAGGCTCCACTACCACCAGCGAAGGCCGGCGCGTCACGCGCACCGAAGCCAATGGCACGATCACCGTGCTAGCCGACAGCTTCGACGGCAAGCCCTTCAACTCGCCCAACGACATCGTCTGCAAAAGTGACGGATCGATCTGGTTTACCGATCCGCCATTCCAGACCAGCAACAACTACGAAGGTCACAAAATCACCCCGAGCCAACCCCACGCCGTGTACCGCATCGACGGCGATAGCAAAAAAGTCACGCGGGTCATCGACGACCTCAACGGCCCCAACGGCCTGTGCTTTTCGCCCCATGAGAAAACACTGTACGTCGTTGAAGGTCGCGCCAAGCCCAATCGCCTGATCTGGGCAATCGCCGTGAAGGACGACGGCACACTCGGCGAGCGCCGCAAGCACATCGAAGGGCTGGACTATGCCGCGATCGACGGCATCAAATGCGACGAAGCGGGCAACCTGTGGTGCGGCTGGGGCGGCAACGGTGATCCCAAGGCCGACCTGGAAAAACTCGACGGCGTGCGCGTGTTCAATCCGCAGGGTAAGGCTATCGGTCATATTTCGCTGCCAGAGCGCTGCCCGAATTTGTGCTTTGGGGGGCGCGAAGGCAATCGATTGTTCATGGCCAGCAGTCACTCGATCTATTCGCTGTTTGTGAATACTCGGGGGACTACGTTTGCGTTGTAAAAGCGAGGCTCGTCTCGCGACAGTTTCGTGAGCGTCGAAACACAGCTTGCCGCGCATCCGAAGGTGCGCGGCACTCAAGCCCGGTTACTGTCACCGCCACGCCGACCTTGTAGAGCGCCCGTAACGTCAGACACCTCCCGATTGTGTTCGAAATTGATAAAAGTCTTTCCCTGATCCGCGCCTGTTTCCGCAAAACCCTCGAGCCTAAAGTTCGTCCTGCCAGCAACACCAAACTTACTTTAGGAAATCTCATCATGAAAACGGCAATGATCATCGTCGCACTTTTGGGCTTCAGTTCAGTGGTAGCGGCACAGGACGGTTCTGCAAAGACTCAACAGGTTGAGCAATATCGCTACGGCACCCACCTGGATGTCGCCAAGGTCATCTCTGAAGACCCGGTGCCGGATGTTTGCGCAGTGGTACCGACGCACATGACCTACCAGGATTCGCAAGGCAAACGCCACGTACTGGCCTATAACGTCATGGGCCGTTGCAGCCAGGGCTAAGTCAGCTGTTCACCCATCATTGCGCCTCGGAGAGTGGTCTCATCGAGGCGCAAATACCTTTTTGCTCCGCGGCGATTCATTCGATCAGTGCTTTGGCCGTGGCTGCCAGTCGACTGCCAACCCGATCTTTCAGCGTGTCGATAAACCGGGCGATTTTTGCATCGACAAACTGCCGCGAGGTGTAGACGGCGTACACGTTGCGCTCATAGGTATGGTAGTCAGGCAAAACCCGCACGAGCTTGCCGGAACGCAAATCATCGATGGCCGTAAATCCGGCCAGCAAGCCAATCCCCGCGCCCTCTCGAATAGCCAGCGCCATCGCATCCATATCGTTGACGCTGAAACTTGGCCCTGTCGGGACAAACGTCGCGTCCCCGGCCTTGCTCTTGAGCTGCCACTCGTCCCGCACATAGTCCACGGTGCCCAACAGCAGACACTGATGATCACGCAGGTCTTCAGGCGTTTCCGGGGCCGCATGCCGCGCCAGATAGTCTGGCGACGCCACCAGCACACAATGGCTGACACCGATCTTTTGGCTGACATACGCCGAATCGGGGAGCGCGCGGGCGATCAAAATCGAGACATCCAGTTGGTCTTCCAACAGGTTCGGCATGCGTTGCGAGAGCAATAAATCCACGGTCACCTCCGGGAATTGCTGGCGGTACTCCAGCACAGCCCCGGTGACCAGATGCCGGGCCAGTCCGGGAACGCAATGCACCCGCAGTGTTCCCCGAGGCTCCAGCGCGGCATTGCTGGCTTCGGCTTCGGCACTCTCCAGATCAGCGAGGATTTTCGTGCAGCGCTCATAGAAGCGTCGCCCCGCATCGGTGACCGACAGGCGTCGGGTCGAGCGTTGCAGCAGGCGTGTATCGAGCACGTTTTCCAGCGCAGATACAGCACGCGATACGTTACCGACTGTGGAGTCCAGATGATTGGCCACGGCCGTGAAACTGCCCATCTCGACAACCTTTATGTACACCGACATGTTCGAAAGCTTATCCATCGCGACCTTCCTGTAGATCTAACGCTTACCCGTGATAACGCGCATTTTTCCCGGATGCTACACGTTCGGCCTGCGGCTCGATATTACCTCTGGCGACAACAATGATTCCCTCTGGCTCGTCTAAATCAAGGGACGCACCTTCCATAGACTTGGTTGCACAGGCCGCCTGAACAGGCGCCGGGTTTCTTACGAATCTCTGACAACCAACTGAAGGGCACATCATGAAGACTTCCTACGACCCGCTTTATCTTTTCATCGGTGGTGAATGGATCAGTGCCGAAGGGCGCGATACCGCCGCCGTCGTCAACCCGGCCACCGGCCGGGAAATCGGCCGCGTCCCACTCGCCACCGCGAGCGACCTTGATCACGCCCTTGAAGTGACTCGTCTGAGCTTCGAACAATGGCGTCAGACCGTACCTGACCAACGCGCCAAGATCCTCAAGCGTGCTGCTGACCTGATCCTCGAACGTGCACCGCAGATTGCCGCGCAGATGACCCTGGAGGAAGGAAAACCGCTGGGTGAAAGCCTGGATGAAGTGACCCGTGCGGCGGAGTATTTCGAATGGTTCGCCGAAAGCGCCCGGCGTATCGATGGCCGTGTGGTCCCGGCTAACCGGCCAGGCGTGTTGCAACTGGTCAAACGCCAGGCCATCGGCCCGGTGGCCGCATTCACACCGTGGAATTTTCCGGCCATCACTCCGGCGCGCAAGCTCTCGGCAGCGCTGGCCGCCGGTTGCAGCGTCATTCTCAAACCCGGTGAAGAAAGCCCTTCCACAGCGCTGGCCCTGGCGCGTGCACTCGACGATGCTGGATTGCCCAAAGGTGTGCTGCAAGTGGTCTTCGGCGTACCGGATCAAGTGTCCAGCCATCTGATCGCCTCGCCGACCATTCGCAAAGTGACCTTCACCGGCTCAGTGCCTATCGGTCGCCTGCTGTCTGCACGCGCTGCCGAAGGCGTGAAGCCCATCACCCTTGAACTCGGTGGACACGGACCGGTGCTGGTGTTCGAAGATGCCGACATTGAAAAAGCCGCTATCGAAGGCGTCGCCAACCGCTTTCGCGGCACCGGGCAGGTGTGCATTTCATCCACTCGGTTTCTGATCCAGCGTGGCGCCTATCAAGCCTTTGTCGATCACTTTGTCGCTGCGACCCAAGCGCTGAGAATCGGTGACGGCCTGCATCCGGATACTCAGGTCGGACCTTTGGCCAACCCAAGGCAATTGGCAAAAATGGAAGAACTGGTCGCCGATGCCGTCGAGAAAGGTGCACGGGTATTGGTCGGTGGCGAAGCCTTGTCAGGCGAGGGCTACTTCTTCCAGCCCACCGTTCTGGCAGATGTGCCGATGAACGCCCGCGTCATGCACGAAGAACCCTTTGGCCCCATCGCCGTGCTGATGCCGTTCGATGAACTGGCCGATGGGCTGCAAGAAGCCAACCGTCTGCCCTACGGACTCTCGGCCTACGCGTTCACCTCCAGCGCGCGCACGGCCATTGACGTCGCTGACGGATTGGAGGCCGGGATGATCGGCATCAACCAGTACCGCATCGTCGCGACCGAGCTTCCGTTCGGCGGCATGAAAGAAAGCGGTCACGGCTCCGAAGGCGGCATTGAAGGCATCGAGCACTATCTCACCCACAAATTCATCAGCCAGGTTTAAGGAACTCGCCCATGTCCAAGCTCAATTTCAGCAGTCCTCGCGAAGCGGCGCGCGCGTTCACCCCGAAGCTGTCGCGATTTGTCGACTCGACCCTTTATCCGCAAATCTGGAGCGATCCGGCGCTGTCCCTGCGCGACCGTAGCCTGATCACCGTGGCGGCATTGATTGCCGGTGGTCACTCGGAGGAGTTGCCTGCCCACCTACGCCGGGCGGCTGCCAACGGTGTGACCCATGAAGAACTGGCAGCAGCGATCACGCACCTGGCTTTCTACGTGGGCTTCCCTGGCGCCATCACTGCTTCTGCTATTGCCAACGCCACGTTCAGCGAAACGGAGAACAACTGAATGAAAGCCATCAACATCAGAGAATTCGGTGCGCCAGACGTCCTCGAACTCGTCGAAGTCGCCAATCCTGAAGTGCGGCCTGACGACCTGCTGGTGCGTGTCTATGCCGCCGGGGTGAACCGTGCGGATCTGACGCACCGGACCGGTGGGTACGGCCATCCGAATTTCGGTGACTCGCTGATCATCGGCCTGGAAATCGCCGGCGAAGTGATCGGCAAAGGTAACGCGGTGACAGGGTTCGAGGTCGGAGATCGAGTCATGGGCGTGGTCGGCGGCGGTGCCTACGCCGAGCTGGCACGCATCGATTACCGCATGGCCATGCACATCCCTGCGCAGCTTGATTATGTACATGCGGCGGCCATTCCCGAGGTCTTCGTCACGGCCCATGAAGCGATGATGCACCTGGCTCGGCTCAAGGCTGGCGATTCGGTGTTGATTCATGCGGCCGCTGGCGGCGTCGGGTCTGCTGCGGTGCAGTTGGCTTACGCCACCGGCGCCACGGTGTATGCGACCACCGAAGGCAACAAGTTGGCGCGTGTCGAGCACTTGGGCGCTGATGTCGCGATCGACTACAAGACAGAGGATTTCGCTAAGGTGATCGCCGACAAAACCCTGGGGCGCGGCGTCGATGTAATCATCGACTTTATCGGTGAGCCCTACTTCGCCCGCAACATCGCGTCCCTTGCACGCGGCGGCCGCTTGGTTCAGGTGGGAATTCTCGGCGGTGGCGGCAACGTCACGGTGGCGCTGGAGGACATTCTTTACCGCCACCTGCAAATCATCGGCACGGTGATGAAGTCGCGCACGCAACCGGAGAAGCACGCCATGATCAAACGCTTTCGCGAGCACTGGCTGGAACGCTTCGAGGGGGCCGGCAGCCTTGAGCCGGTTGTCGACAGCACGTTTGCACTGTCGCAGGCTGCCGATGCTCACCGCAGAATGGAATCTTCCGCAAACGTCGGGAAGATCATTTTGACCATGCCGCCCAACGACCTGGTTTAGTGCCGCTCATCTTTCGGTGAAACTGAAAAGGTGCCTGTGACGGGCACCTTTTGCGGGTGAGAAATTAATCTCTCCTCAAGACCAGAAGCCTTTATGCGGCTCAGCCGCCTCGCCCTCCAGCATCGGTCCGAACACACTGACCTTGCGCTGCCCTCTGGCGAACACCTCGCGGCACGGCAAGGAGAACGTCGGATTCTCCGGATGGTCGCCCGTCAACCCCAGCAGCGCATGCTCCGACAAGGCATAAACCACCCGCCCGATCCCGGTCCAATACACCGCGCCGGCGCACATGCAGCAAGGTTCGGCGCTGGTGTACAGCGTGCACAGTTCCAGCTCTTGCGGTGACAGCAGCTTGGCCGCTGCGGCGGCCGCCACCAACTCCGCATGCTGAGTCGGATCGCCTTTCGGCGGCATCGAGTTGTTCCCCGCTTCGACAATCACCTTGCCGCTGCGGTCGGCCACCAATGCCGCGAAGGGATGGCGACCGCGTTGCTTCGATGCCTCGGACAAGGCGATGGTCTGGCGCAGCAAGGTCAGATCAAGCTCGCTGACGCCGGCCGGGATGAGCTGAGTGAATTGATTCATGGGTAACTCCTGGGCAGTGGAAAACAAAAGTCAGTCGGCCAGTTCAGCGCCGATGGTTTCAGTCGATTTATTGTCGTTGTTGAGCAGGATGTTGAGGACGATGGCGGTGATCGCTCCGAGGAAAATCCCGCTGTCGAGCACCAGTTTCAGGGTCGGGCCGACGTGTTCGAACAGCGCCGGAAAGGACATCGGCAGCACGCCGACACTCACCGACACCGCGACGATGATCCCGTTGCGCGTGCCCTCGAATTGCACCCTCGACAGTTCCTGAATCCCCGCCACCGTGGTCATGCCAAACATCACGATTGCGCAGCCACCGAGCACCGGCGTCGGCACTGCGGCGATCAACGCGCCGAGTTTCGGGAACAGCCCCATCAGCACCATGATTGCCCCGGCAGCGGCTACGACGAAGCGACTTTTCACGTTGGAAAGCGCGATCAAACCGGTGTTCTGAGTGAAGGCGTTGTAGGGAAAGCTGTTGAACAAACCACCGAGCATGGTCGACAAACCGTCGGCGCGAAACGCGTTGCCGAGGGTCTGTTGCGTAGTCGGTTTGCCGGTCAATTTGCCGATCGCCAGGCAGTTGCCGGTGGTCTCGGCCATGATCACCAGCATCGCCAGGGTCATGATCAGAATCGGCACCGGCGCGAATTCCGGGGCGCCGAATGCCATCGGCGCACTCAGCTCAAACCACGCGGCTTCGCTGATCCGATTGAAGTGAGTCATGCCGCACGCCGCTGCGATCAGGCTGCCGACGAACAGGCCAATCAGCACGCTGAGATTGCCGAGGAAGCCCTTGCATTTGGCGTAGATCACCAGCGTCACGCTGACGGTGGCGAGGCCGAGTAACAGGTTGGCGGGATTGCCAAAATCCGCCGAGTCGGGATTGCCGCCACCCAGCCAGATCGCCGCCGCCGGCATCAGCGAGATGCCGATAATGGTGATCAGACTGCCAATCACCACCGGCGGAAAAAACCGTAGCAAGCGGCTGAACACCGGTGCCAACGCAATAGTGATGAAGCCCGCCGCGATCACCGCCCCGAATATCTGGCTGAGGCCAAACTCCTTGCCGATCATGATCATCGGCGCCAGGGCAATGAACGAGCAGCCCTGAATCAGTGGTAAACGCGCGCCGAATTTCCAGAAGCCGAGGGTTTGAATCAGCGTGGCGACACCGGATGTCAGCAGGTTGGCGTTAATCAGTAAAACGATCTGCGCCGAGGTCAGCCCCATCGCACTGCCGAGAATCAGCGGCACCGCCACCGCTCCCGCATACATCACCAGCACGTGCTGCAAGCCAAACGTGAACAACTGTCGCAGTGGCAAAACCTCGTCCACCGGATGAATGCGTTGTGGGGTCATTTCACACGCTCCTGAAGGTGCGGCATCTGTTGAGATCGCGGGCATGCTCAGGGGCGTTTGAAAATCTGATCCGCCCCGGAGATCGTTTTGACGCGGAGCCATGGTTGAACGTTTATTGCGATGAACCAAATTAGCAGCCATCGCTTTTTTCGATGGCACGAATCTGGCATTGGTTTGGATTGGTTATTTGTTTTAAACCTCCATCCTCGACCCGGGAGTCCACCGCTTGCGCTTCTCACTCGATCAACTGTTGATGTTTGTCCAAGTGGTTAAAAGCGGATCGTTTTCCGCCGCCGGGCGCAAACTGGGCAAGACCCAATCGACCATCAGCGCAGCGATTGCCAACCTCGAAACCGACCTTGGCGTCGACCTGTTTGACCGCAGCAACCGCAGCCCTGCCCTCACCGCCAGCGGCCACAAATTGCTGGTGCAGGCCGAAGCCGTGCTCGAACGCTGCATGACCTTCGAAGCCCACGCCGATTGCCTTTCGGACAACGTCGAAACCAGCCTGACACTGGCGATTGAAACGCCGTACGGCCCGATCATGCCGGTACTCAAAGCCTTCGAAGCCGCGTTCCCCTTTGTCGACCTGATCATCCGCCATCCGGTTTACGGCGACGTCAGCGAACTGGTCAGCAGCGGCGAAGCGGTACTCGGCGTGGCTTTCTCTCAGCCCGGCTACCCCAAGGAACTGGCGTTCCAGCAACTGGGCAAACTGATCATGCTGCACGTCTGCCATCCCGAGCACCCATTGGCGCAACTCGACAACGTCACCTTCGACGACCTGCACGTCCATCGCCGCCTGGCCTTCAGCGCCCACGCGAGCAAACTGCCGAGCAGTGAATACCTGCGCTCGACCCAGTTGTGGCAAGCGGAAAGCTATCTGGCGTTACTGGAAATGGTCCGCGCCGGGCTCGGCTGGGCCACCCTGCCCCGCCAGCTTGTTCAGCGCGAACTGGCCAAGGGTGAGCTGGTGGAACTGCAGCTCTCGGCGTATCCGCATACCGACTGGCAGATCGGTGTGGATTTGCTCTGGGCGCGGCAACGGCCGCTGGGTAAAGCCGAGCGGTGGCTGAAGGAGAAATTGCAGGGCAACAAGGTGTATGAGCTGGATCGCAATGGGCAGATCACCACCCTTTGACGTGGGAACAAAGAGGCCCGCCAAAGCGGGCCTCGATTGCAGGCATTGTCACTACGCCAGTTGGACTGTTTCAGTCTGAGCCTGGTGCTCAGGGCGGATCTTGAACCAGATGGAATACATCGCCGGCAGGAACACCAGCGTCATGATGGTGCCGACGAACGTGCCGCCGATCAGGGTGTAGGCCAGCGTTCCCCAGAACACCGAGTGTGTCAGGGGAATAAACGCCAGGATGGCCGCCATTGCCGTCAGCAGTACCGGCCGCGCACGTTGCACCGTGGCTTCGACCACGGCGTGGAACGGGTCCAGCCCTTCCAGCGTGTTGTGATGGATCTGCCCGATCAGAATCAGCGTATTGCGCATCAGGATCCCCGACAGTGCAATCAGCCCGACCAGCGCATTGATGCCAAACGGCTGATTGAAGATCAGCAGCGTCGGTACCACACCAATCAAGCCTAATGGCGACGTGAGGAAGACCATGATCATCGCCGCGATCGAACGCACCTGGACAATGATGATCAGCAACGTCATGGCGATCATGATCGGCAGCAAGGGCAAGATCGCCTTGCCTGCCTTGCCGGACTCCTCGATCGCGCCCGCCTGCTCGATCCGGTAACCGGAAGGCAGTTTTTCAATGATCGGCTGCAACCGCTTGAGGATCACGCTCGATACGTCCGGTGGCTGCAAGCCTTCGGCAATGTCGCCACGCACGGTGATGGTTGGCGTGCGGTCACGGCGCCGCAGGATCGGATCCTCCATGCGCACATCGACCTCGCCGACCTGCGACAACGGGATGCGCTGCCCTGCCGCGCCGACCAGGGTGAAACCTTTGATTTGCGCCGGGTCGAGCCTGATATTGCCGGCGGCACGTCCGACGACCTGCACAGAGCGAATATCCTCGCGAACCGCGGTAATCGGCACTCCGCTCAGCAGAAACTGCAGTTGCTGGGCGACCGCATTGGAGGTCAGCCCTACTGCCTGCAGACGGTCCTGATCGAGACTGAAATGCAATGTCGGGGTGAGCGGCCCCCAGTCAGTGTTCACCGTTCTCATCATCGGGCTGTCTTGCAGCACGCCCCGGACTTGCTCGGCGATGTCGCGCAGCTTCGCCGGATCAGGCCCCATCACCCGGTAGGCAACCGGAAACGGCGAATAAGGACCAAAGACAATTTGCGTGGCCCTGACACGGGCCTCCGGCGCGAGGCCTTCAGCCACCGCTTCGCGCAGGCGCAACTTGAGGGTTTCGCGTGCTTCCTGACTCTCAGTGAGCACGACGATCTTCGCAAACGAGGGGTCGGGTAACTCCGGCGCCATCGCCAGGAAGAATCGTGGCGCACCTTGGCCGATATAGGCCGTGACGATTTTTGCCTCATCCTGATTGTGCAACCAGGCCTCGACCTTGGCGGCCGTGGCGCTGGTTTGCTCGATTGAAGTGCCGTAGGGCATTTGCACCTCGATCATCACCTCGGGGCGGTCGGAGGTTGGGAAGAACTGTTTCTTCACCAGTCCCATGCCTGGAACTGAGACGACAAACAGTGCGACCACCGTGCCAGCCACCAGCCATTTGCGCGCGATCACGGCAGTCAGCAGCCGGCGGAAGCGGTTGTAATTCGGCGTGTTGTAGATCGCCGCGTGGCCACCTTCGACTTTCTTGATGTCCGGCAACAACTTCACGCCCAGATACGGAGTGAACGCCACCGCGACGACCCAGGAAGCGATCAGCGCAATGCCGACAATCCAGAACATATTGCTGGTGTACTCACCAGCAGTGGACTGCGCAAAACCGTTGGGCAAAAAGCCGATTGCCGTCACCAGCGTACCGGACAGCATTGGCGCTGCCGTATGGCTCCAGGCATAGGCAGATGCCTTGATGCGGTCGTAGCCCTCCTCCATTTTCACCACCATCATTTCAATCGCGATGATGGCGTCATCGACCAACAGCCCGAGCGCAAGGATCAATGAGCCGAGGGTGATGCGATCAAAGTTCTTGCCGGTGGCGGCCATGACCACGAACACGATCGCCAGGGTCAACGGCACAGCCGCGGCGACCACCACCCCGACCCGCCAGCCCATGCTGAGAAAGCAAACGAGCATGACCACCAGCAGTGCGACAAAAAACTTGACCATGAACTCGCCGACAGCTGAGTCGATATTGACCGCCTGGTCGGTGACTTTGGCGAGGGTCATGCCCAATGGCATTTCTGCATTGATCCGCGCGGTCTCCGCATCCAGCGCCTTGCCCAGATCCAGACCGTTCCAGCCCTCGCGCATCACCACGCCCAGCAGCAGCGCGTCTTCACCGTTGTTGCGCACGACAAAGGTGGCCGGGTCTTCGTAACCGCGTTCAACCGTTGCCACATCAGAGAGCATGAGTGTGCGCCCCTGTACGGAGACCGGGGTGTCGCGAATTTTCTGCACCTTGTCGAAAGCACCGTCGAGACGCAGAAACACCTGCGGCCCATTGGTTTCGATGGACCCGGCGGGCGTCAGCACGTTCTGACTGTTCAGCGCGGCGAAGATGTCCTGCGGCGACAGGCCGAGAGTCGCCAAGCGGTCATGGGAAAATGAAACGTAGATGCGCTCGGCTTGCTCACCGATGATGTTGACCTTCTTCACCCCCGGCACGTGCAGCAGACGCTGGCGCATGGCTTCGGCATCACGCACCAGCAAGCGCTGCGGCTCGCCTTTGGCTTTCAAGGCGAACAGCGCGAAAGTCACGTCGGAAAACTCATCGTTGACCATCGGCCCGATCACACCGGCCGGCAACCTGATGGCTTCATCGTCGAGTTTCTTGCGTGCTTGGTAGAACTCTTCCTGCACTTGCGCGGGTGGCGTGCTATCGAGCAGCGACACCATCGTGAACGCCAGTCCAGGGCGGGTGTAGGTTTCCGAGCGGTCGTACCACTTGAGCTCTTGCAGGCGCTTTTCAAGGGGTTCGGCGACCTGATCCTGCATCTCTTGCGCCGTCGCACCGGGCCACGCGGTAATCACGGTCAACTGCTTGACCGTAAACGGTGGATCTTCCGCACGTCCCAGCTGAAAAAACGACAACGTCCCTGCAACGGCAATCAGAAAAATCAGAAACACCGTGATCGCTCGCTCGCGCACGGCGATGGCCGAAAGGTTGAAGCGCCCCTGGCTCATGGACGACTCCCGGCAATGCTGGCTGCGCTCTGCTGCGGCAATCGTACTTCTTCGCCATCGCGCAGCAGATGGGCGCCCAACGCTACAACCTGCTCACCGGCAGTGAGGTCGCCGGCGATGCGCGCCGAATCATCGCTCAACCCCAGCACCTGCACCGCTCGCCAGGTCACTGTTGCCGGTGTTCCGGCGATCACCCACACCCCGGGGCCTTTGCCCGGGTCGTAAACAGCCGCGATGGGGACTTGTAACGCCGCTGTCTGGCTGGCGCCCTCGGCAATGCTCAGGGTCACCGTCGCACCTATCGGCGCATTGGCCAGCGGCCCCTCGAGCACATAGCGCGCCTCAAACGTACGCGTTGTGCGGTCTGCCGAGGCCGAAAGCAGTCGCAGCTTTGCCGTAACCGCCGCTGAGTTCACCCCGTAAAGGCTGGCTTGCGCGGTGGAACCGGCTGCCGGACGCAACGTTTCGGGCAGATGCACGATGGCTTCGCGCTGACCTGCGCGCGCCAGTCGCACCACCGGTTGTCCCGGGCTTACGACTTGTCCAGGTTCAGCGAGTGTTTCCACCACCACGCCGTCCGCATCAGCAACCAGCAGCGCATAACCTGAAGCGTTACTCGCTACGTCCGCCTGCGCTTGCGCGGCGTTGAGCTGCGCCTTTGCCGTCTCCGCGGCGGCTCTGTACTGGTCGTAGGCTGATGCCGAAATGGCGCCAACGCCGACCAGTTTGCGATAGCGAGCCTCATCGTCGGCTGTCTGTTTGGCGCTGGCGCGAGCAGCGATGACCGCCGCCTGCTGCGCCCGCGCCTGCAGTCCGAGATCGATCGGGTCGAGACGCATCAGCGGCTGCCCTCGCTTGACGACCTCCCCCGTATCAACCAGACGTTCGAGCACCTTGCCCGAAACGCGAAACCCCAGGTCGCCCTGAACGCGCGCCGCGACCACTCCGGTGAAAGAACGAGCGACATCGGGTGACGCTTGCACCGCAGCGGATCTGACCAGCGGAGCCTGTGTACGGGGATCTGCAACGCTGGAAGATTCGCCACAGGCAGTCAGGGCAAGAGGTAACAAGCATGCGGCAATGGGGAAAGGTCGGAGCCGGCGCATAGGTTCACTTACTGAGGAATAGGATGATCATCATATTCTCAGTCCTGTGACCAATATCGTCAATAGTCACTATTTGAGAAATGACTGCATCCTGACCATCAGCAATATCGGCCTACGAATCGACTCACATGCCCGACTAAAAACGGTAGCTCACAGAAGTCCCCAGCCCGCTCGCACTGTTCTTGTATCGGGCACTGTAGGCTCCTCTCGATGCCGAGGTGTCGTTGACCTCGACGCTCTCCTCCCAAAGGTAGGAATAAGCCAGGTCGACCGTGACATGTTCCATGGGCGTCCAGCCTGCCCCGAAGCTAAGCACCTTGCGGTCGCCCGTCGGAATGCGCGGCCCCCGATTGGTGTTGTTGGCCGGTGACTGATCAACCGAGAAACCGGCGCGCAGCACCCATTGGTTATCCAATTGGTAGGCTGTACCGATCGCGTGAGCCCAAGTGTCGTGCCAGTTCTGCTCTTCGCTGATCGTCCCCAACTGGCCACTCAGCAACGGCGGCAAGCCACTGTTCTCGATCGTCAGCTCCTTGAAGCGGCTCCAGCGCGTCCAGGTACTGCCCAGATAAAGCGTCCAGTCGTTATTGAATTGATGCGTGACCGAGACGTCCACCGACTCGGGCGTGTCGACGTCCAGCGACGCGTCATAGCTGCGGCCGCTGACGCCCAGCACGTTGAAGATGCCATCGGTGACCTTGGTTTTCGCATCCAAGTGGTAACTGACCTTAGAGTGGTAGGTCAGCCCCAGACGAGTCTGGTCTGTCGCCTGCACCAACACGCCGGCGTTGAAACCGAGTGCGGTGTCATCGCCAGTACTTTTCAGCTTGCCGTCATTACGCCCCGGGCTGAGTGGATTGGGGACCATGCCCGATATCTCGCCGCTGATACGGTTAATGGTCGGGCCGAAACCGATCGAGACTTTTTCGTTAAAGGCGTAGCTGATGGTCGGCTGGAAAGTCAGCGTGGTGACTTCACTCTTGTTGGCGTAATAGCGTCCGGCAAAACCACTGCCGTAGTCGGTGATTAGCCCGAAAGGCACATAAAATCCGACGCCGAATGCCCAGTGGTCATCAATCGGTTTGACGTAATACCCCATCGGTACGGTGGTCGTCGGCACCATGTCGCCGTCTTCGTTGCCGCCGAACGTGCTGCGCGTCCGGCTGATATCCGACTTGGCGAACAGCGTCGCCGCGCCCACGCTGACCTGCTCTTGTTTAAGCCGGGCCATGCCCGCCGGGTTGCCAAAGACTGTACTGGCGTCTTCGGCTGAAGAAGAGCGCCCGGCAAAACCGGAGCCCATCCCGCTGATGCTTTGTTCGTTGAGTGCAAAGCCACCGGCTAACACATTGGAAGACACAAGCACGACGGCCATGCCCACGTGGCTCTTGAGCATTGTTTTTTTCATTATCGGGACTCTATGGAGATCACTGGAATAGAACATTGAGCACTACAGCGAAGTCATATTATCCATGTGACCAATTCAGTCAATAGTCACATAAAGCTAAATTCAACGCCCTCCCCGGCACTCATGTACCGGGAACAGGAAACTTCATAAGGGGGATGTCGCCTTGACTCGAATCGTCTGAAAACTTTGCTCAGCGATGGGTCAAGGCATGAGGCTGCGCAGGATGAGGTTGGTGGTCAGCGTAGGCGCTTGCTCGATCAGATCGAGATTGTGTTGCAGCAGCAGCGGGTTGACCAAAGGTCGCAACGCCAGATTGATCGCCTCGACGGTCTCGTCCAGCGGCGTCTTGCGCTCGAACTCCCCCGCTTCTCGCCCCTGACGCACGATGTCGAGGATAAAGCCCTTGATCTGCGCCTCATACACCTGGGCACTGTTCCAGCGCTCCGATGCGGAAAACGCCGCGATGTCGTAGAGCTTGCGATCGTTGAAGAACAGGTCTACACCCGTGGCGGTGACGGTTTTGACCAACCTGCGCAAACGCTCGGTCGCCGAAAGCGCTTCTGCGTTAACCGCGTGCTCGACTGCTGCAGCGATTTGGCCCAGGCAGTTAGCGCAAATGGCCTCGCCAATCGCCTGCTTGGAATCAAAGAATTTATAGATGTAGGCCTTGGAAAAACCGATGGCCTTGGCCAGGTCGGAAACCGTGGTTTTACTGTAACCGTACTGGCTGAAATGCTCGTTGGCCGCAGCGACAATCTGGTCACGAATGTCGTGTTCGGCGGGGCCGCGAGTGCTCGGCGAGGAGGTAGAGAGGGATGGCTGATTCATTGGGGCAGCTTACTCATCCTGTCGAATACTGACAACTCGCCGAGCATTGTGGAAGGTGTTACACCACGGCGGCTTCAACCGTTCTGGAACGCCACGCAAACCCCAACACCATCAGCAACCCCAGGCCCGCCATTGCCGCGCCGGCCAGGGAGATCGCCGGATAACCCAGGCCGCTGCTGATCACCGCGCCACCCAGCGCCGCGCCAATCGCGTTGCCGAAGTTGAAGGCGCCGATGTTCACCGCCGAGGCCAGATTGGGCGCGTCCTTGGCTGCTTCCATAACGCGCATCTGTAGCGGCGGCACGAGGGCGAAGCTGGCGATACCCCAGATCAGGATGGCCACGGCGGCCGGGAGTGGCCAGCGCATCAGTACGGTGAACGCCAGCAAGACCACAATCAGTACACTCAGCGAAACGATCAGGGTGCGATCTATCGAACGGTCAGCGGCCTTGCCGCCCCACATGTTGCCCAGCGTCAACCCGACACCGTAAAGCATCAGCATGGCGGTGATGTAAGCAGTGGACGCATGGGTCTCGCTGCTGAGGATCGGCGCGATGTAGGTGAAGACGGTGAACATCGCGCTCGAGCCGACGACGGTCAGGGCCAGTGCGGCCAGCACCGGGCCGCGCCCCAATACTCGAATTTCCGCCATGACACCGACGCTTTGCGGCGCCCGCACGTTGGGCAAGGCGAACCACAACGCGGCCATGGTCAGCACGCCCAGGCCGGTAATACCCCAGAAAGCCGTGCGCCAACCAAACATTTCGCCAAACCAGGCAGCCAGCGGTACACCGCCGATGGTCGCCAGGGTCAGGCCCATGAACATTGCCGCCACTGCCCCGGCACGTTTCTCCGGGGCGACCAGGGTAGCGGCGACGACGGAGCCGACGCCAAAGAAGGCACCGTGGTTCAGTGAGGTCACGACCCTGGCGACCATGAGGCTGTAGTAATCGGTAGCCAACGCTGACATCAGATTACCGAGGGTGAAAATCGCCATAAGCCCGATCAGCAGATAGCGCCGGGGAATCCTGCCGGTGGTCAGGGTCATCAGCGGTGCGCCGAGCAATACGCCCAGCGCATAAGCACTGACCAGCAAACCGGCAGCGGGAATGGATACGCCCAGATCCGCAGCGATACCCGGCAACATGCCCATGGGGGCGAATTCTGTGACACCGATGCCGAAGGCACCGATGGCGAGTGCAACAAGTGGTGGATTGATACGCATGGAAAGCTCCTTATCTATGCCGCCAATGCTACGATCCCGTCTTTTCAGGCGGTAGATGGCATTTTTGGCAATCACCTTTGCGTAGGAGGCACAAGTGGATTTCAACGGCAGGTCAGGTGAAATGAGCGTGTTCACCACCGTGGCGCAGGAAGGCAGCCTGTCGGCCGCCGCGCGTGCACTGGGCCTGACACCCTCGGCAGTCAGCCGGATCATCGCGCGCACCGAGCAACGTCTTGGCACCCGCCTGCTATTGCGCACCACCCGAGCGATCACCTTCACCGCCGAGGGCGAAGCGTTCCTGCGCGGCGCCCGGCGTATCCTCGCCGACATGGACGAAGTCGAAGAAGCCATCGCCGATCAGGGCGTGCCCAAGGGGCGATTGCGGGTCAGTGCCGCCCTTGGGCATGGGCGCCTGGCCATCGTTCCCTTGGTCGCAGCCTTCAGCGCCCGTTACCCAAACATCGTCGTCGACCTCACCCTCGGCGACGAAGTGGTCGACATTCTTGCTGGACAAGCCGACGTCGCGGTGCGCTTCGGCCATCTGCCCGACAGCCCGCTGACCGCACGCAGGATCGGCACCACCGGCCAGGTCGTGGTGGCATCGCCGGAGTATCTGCAGCGCCACGGCGTCCCACAGGAACCGAAAGACCTGCTCCAACACAACTGCCTGCGCTTCAACTTCCGGCGTGCCGAACCCAACTGGCCGTTTATCCGCGATGGAGAAGAGTTTTCCCTGAAGGTCAGCGGCAACATTGAATGCAGCAGCGGTGAAGCGCTGGCACAATTCGCGCGAGTGGGTGCCGGCATTGCCCGTATCGGTGCGTTCAGCGTGAGCGAGGATCTGCAGCGCGGCGACCTGATTGCGCTGTTGCAAGACTGGAACCCGGGGGACCAAGAACCGATTCATGCGGTGTTCGTCGGTGGCGCGGCGATGCCGGCGCGGGTGCGGTTGTTCGTGGACTTCTTGCTGGAGCATCACCGGATGTCAGCGCAGGTATAAGCTGATATTTGCGGATACTCGTGATGGTGGATGGCCGTCGTTAAAGACCGCTTTCGGGCAGGAGCAGACATCTGAATACCCGCACTTGTATATTTCCGACAGACCAATCTTCACCACCAACGCGCAGAATCGGGAAGGTACACATTCATGGATCAGAAAAATGGCCAGGCCGGCACTGCCGACTGGGTCATCCGTAGTGTTCAAGCTGGAGGCATCGAGCGTATCGAAGCGTGGTTTGGCAGCCACGGCTACGATCCTCATCGACACGACACCTACTCGATCGGACGTACGTTGGCGGGCGTTCAGAGTTTTCACTACGCAGGCTCGTTACGCCACGGGCTCCCCGGCAATACGCTCGTGCTTCACCCGGACGAACTCCACGATGGCATGGCCGGCACCGACGCAGGCTTTCGTTATCGAATGGCCTACGTTGATCCGGCATTAATCCAGAACGTTTTGGGCGGAGAACCCCTGCCTTTTATCGCAGGTGGACTATCGAGCGATCCGCGTCTGTTCCATGCCAGTGAAGCATTCGTGCAAGCTGTGGATCATCCACTGGAAACACTGGAGGAACAGGACGCGCTGTATGACTTGGCGATGGCGTTGCGTGCCGTCGCGGGCAAGCCGCGCGGGCGCAAGCGTCTGGATTACCGCGCAGCCGAGCGCGCCAGAGCATTCATCCTCGAACATCTGCACACGTGCATTACCCTGGAAATGCTGGAGCACGCCAGTGGACGCGAGCGCTGGAGCCTGTCACGCGACTTCAGAACACTTTACGGTACGAGCCCTTACCGATTTGTCACCCTGCGCCGTCTGGATCGGTTCCGCGCATTGGTGCTTGAAGGTTTCACCCTGGTGGATGCGGCCCTCGTCGCGGGTTTCCACGATCAAAGTCATATGACGCGACACTTCACCCGCTGCTACGGAGTTCCGCCCATGCGCTGGCTGGAACGATTGCGGGCCGCACGCTGACTTGCAGGATCGTACAAGAGCGCCCGGCTCATGGCTCGATAGGCTGACGACTCCAGCGATAGAGGAACCGTCATGTCTGAATCACGTCCCCCACAAGCATCACTCCCGGTAAATCTGGTGCATAAGGCTTCGCTCATCGAACAGCAATGGAGCCCCAGAGTCGTTGCAGAGATGAATGACTACCAGTTCAAGGTTGTGCGAATCGAAGGCGAATTCATCTGGCACTCACATCCTGAGACCGACGAAGCATTTCTTGTCCTGGAAGGCACCTTGCGCATCGACCTGCCGGATGGCTGCGTCTATGTGAATCCGGGTGAACTCTATGTAGTACCCCGTGGCGTCGAACATCGGACAGCTTCTGAAGGTGAAGCAAAACTGATGATGATCGAGCCACGAGGTATTTTGAACACAGGGCATGAAGATGGCGAGAGAACGGCTTTGAACGACGTCTGGATATAAACCAACTGCACCGTTATCGATTGGTCGCCCGGACGTGTTTGCACTTGGCCCTTTCGGCCCAGCGCTGGTGGGGACGATCGTGGCTCTGTTGTTCTTACTCAGATTTTCAAAGTGGCGGATGCGGCTGCGCTCCCTGTTAAAGTTGGAGCGCTCAAAGAAAGCGCTTCGAATCGCTTTTACATCCGCCATGGCTTCCAATTCGTCGAAAACGGTGAATTCGACAATTATTATATTCGTCAGAGCTTTCCGGCGGTTGGCCCAGATTGCTAGCTGGACAGGATGCACCTCAAGGTACGCTTTACACACTCTGGGCCAGAAGTAGACGTGCATGGGCACTGCCGTGAGGGGCCGACCGTTTCTTCCATAAGCCTTATGCGTTAACGCGTCGCCATTCACCTGGGGAAACCTTTTCCCATTGCCGGAAGGCCCGAAAGTAAGAATTGGCGTCTTCGTACCCGAGTAGATAGGCCACCTCTTTCAGTTCAAGGTTTTTATCAGCAAGCAAGTGAAATCCCACTTGGCGTCGGGCCTCATTGAGCAGCTCGCTGAACGTTGTGCCCTCTGCCGCCAACCGTCGTTGTAGCGTCCGTTCACTTTGCAGCAGCTCTTGAGCCAAGTGTTGCAGGGTTGGTCGTCCGTCCGCCAAAGCTCGTTTCAGCAATTCAATTATCTGTTCACGGAATCCAGCTGGCGCGCTGATCTCCTGCAAGGCGGCAGTCATGCCAGGCGTCAAGACATGGAGCATTTCCGGATTATGTTCAAGAAACGGCAGGCTCAAGTCGTTGGCATTTATTGTCAGTTGGTCCCGAGCTGCGCCATAGCGAATGGGACAGCCGAAATAATGCGCATGTATTTCCAGGTTTTGCTCCGGGCGTCGCAGGCTTACTGTCAGAGGCACCAAGTGCGTCCCCGTGCCGCGCCGACCGAGCTCCAGCAAAAAAGCAAAACACGCCTCCACCGCGAGATGAGGCTGCGGGCCGCTGCCTGCCGGCCAAAGAATAGTGAACGACACCTCGCTGTCACGCTCCTCGACACAAATCTGGTCGGGGCTGCATAGGCGCATGAAGCGGGAATACCTTGCCACTCCTTCGCGAAAATCGGCAGCATATAACGCGGCGAGGAACGCCAGTTTGTGTTTTCCGCTGGGCGTGTCGCGGACCATTTTTATGGCGAAAGCCGGGTCTGCAGATAACGCCTCAATGGCCCGCCAAACAGCGAATAGCTGATCGATTGTGACAACGGCGTCGTTCAGGTGAAGGTCGGTTGGCAATTGCGCGTGTTGTTGAATCGCCACCGGGCTGAGACCCAGTCGCTCTATCGCCTGCCAGAATACTTTGGGCAGTTTGCACCGCTCGGAGCGGATCTCAGGTTGGGACATTTACAGGCTCCGAGCCGCACGTAAGCGGCAACGCGTAATGCAGCGCCAATCAATGGCGCGTTTCGCAAGTGTTCTGGCGTAAACCGCCCACGAAGGAATGCGCCTTCGCTCTTAACATGGTCGTTAATGAAACGAGCTGAGGTGCTCACGATGGCAACAACGTTCTATACCAATCCCAATTCTCGCGGCCGCATGGTGCGCTGGATGCTTGAAGAAATCGGCTGCACCTATGACGTGGTCATTCTGGATTACCAGTCGGCCAGCGGAGCTGACCGCTGGGGCGGTGCTGCGCTGCAAGTGCCCGTGCAGACCAGCGCAGATGATCCACGCGCGATTTTTTTCCGCGACGTGAATCCGATGGGAAAAGTCCCCGCGCTGGTGCATAACGGGCAGACCATAACAGAAACTGCTGCCATCTGTGCCTACCTGGCTGACGCTTTTCCCGAAGCCGGACTGGCGCCTGCGCCAGAGGACCGGGCGGCCTATTACCGTTGGCTGTTTTTTGCAGCCGGCCCCTTGGAGCAAGCCGTAACCAACCACCGCGCAGGCTTCAACCCTAAGCCTGAGCAAGAGTTCTTCTTTGGCTACGGAAGCTATGAACGCACGGTGGACCAACTCGAGCGCGCGGTGCTGGCCAGCCCTTTCATTGCCGGTGAGCGCTTCACTGCGGCGGACGTGTATGTCGGCTCGCACATCGGCTGGGGACTTGCCATGAACACCTTGCCGCCCCGGGCCGCATTTCTCGCCTACGCCGAGAAACTCACCGGCCGCGACGCGTATAAACGTGCGGCAGCAAAGGATGAGGTGCTGCTCGCGGCGGGCTGATTAACGGAAATTGCCGGAGCACTACCCGAAGGCGCCATGCAGCTGCAACTGCCTGCCAAATGCGCCTTAGCCCGCAACACGATGAATCACGTGGAGTCGCGCCGCCAGAACCTACCGATGGGGCTGCGCACATTGGCAACACACTTGAGGAGCTTTGCCGTGTCGAACACTTCACCCGACTTCACCGAACGCTTGCTGGTCGATGCCGGAATCCGCGAAGGCATGCGCGTATTGGACGTCGGCTGCGGTTCAGGCGATGTCACCTACTTGCTGGCGCGCCTGGTCGGCGGCACCGGGGCGGTGGTGGGAGCGGATCACGATGCCAATGCACTTGCCATTGCACGCCAACGCAACGCCCCGCAAGACCATGCCCAACCTGAGTTTATCGATAGCGAGCTGCTTGGACTTGCCGAGTCGCTTGGCGTGTTTGACGCAATCGTTGGTCGGCGGGTGTTGATGTATCAGCCTGATACGGTCGCGGCTGTACGTGCGCTTGCGCAACACCTGCGGCCTGGAGGCACTCTCGTATTTCAAGAGCATGACACCACTCTGGTGCCTGCGAGCCTGGACGAATTCCCGCTACACAAACGCGCCCAGGGCTGGATACAACGCATGATCGAGCGTGAAGGGGCTGATCTGCATATTGGTTTCAACCTTCATCGCATCTTTACCCAGGCCGGTCTAGCCGTGGCAGCGGTACGTGGAGAATGCCTTATACAAACGCCCGGCAGCCCATACGCGCTGGGACATATCGTACGAGCCTGCCTGCCGCGAATCCTTGCGCACGGCGTCGCCACGGTAGAAGAGATCGAAATAGAAACCCTGCAAGCGCGGTTAGATGATGAGCGCACTCAATCTGAAGGTATCTATATCGGAGACATGATTTTCGGCGCATGGGCGAAAAAATCGCAGTGAGTGGGCGGCCGATTACAACTAGGTAGAGATGATGTTCTGGAGCGACGAGGTTCGAGTGCTGCAACTGTAAGCAAACTGCCTGCTCACCACTCGGATACAGCCCCCAATTCACATAACACCCCTTATGTAACCCAAAAACACGCCGATACCGTCCAGCAGCACGGAAGCACCGCAGCAGCACTTACGTCATAGAAGGCAGGAACCCGATCAATGTTGGAACACCTCTGGCGCAGCATCCACTCCCCGGACTACTTGCCCAACGTACTGGACTGGATGCTCCATATTCTCCTCAGCCCGTTCATGGTGATCATGTGCCTGATGGTCGGCGCGCTGGCCGGCAAATGGTGGAGAGCAGTGCCTTACGGCAGTCTGACTTGTTATGTGGTCTTTCTGAGCCGGTCTTCTTTCTATCGGTGGGAAAGCATTTTCCCCTTAGCCGGCCTGCCTGCGCTGGCGATAGATGGCGCACTGCTTGCGCTGCTCGGCTTTTATTTGAAAGGCGTACTCAGAACCCGCGCAGAAGCAAAACCCGAAGGCCATTGGCTGCGCAGGTTTTATCAAGGCCTTAAGGCCGTCATGCTGACAATCATGGTGATTTTCTGGGGAGTCGTCGTGCTGTTTGTCGTGGTCTTCACTGTCTCGGTCGCGACCCAACCGTCATTGGTGCACTGAGCAGCCTTCCGCTGGCCAGGGTCTGTACGAAAAAGTGCCCGGTGGTTAGCGTTCAAATCGTCCAGACGCTGGATGCATTCTTTTACTCGCAGCCCCTACAGAGTGATGCCATTCGCGCCAATGCGAACGCTGAACGCCTCGTATTTGCCTAAGGCCTGTCGCCTGAGTAGAATGCGATTAATTATCAATCATGTACTTTCCGGGGATTCGATGCGCAGCGATGAAACGCTAGGTACAGCAGATCTAGGGCTGCTCTATCGCACCCACCACTCGTGGTTGCACGGCTGGCTGATCCGACGCATTGGATGTCGCGACAACGCAGCAGATTTGGCGCAGGACACTTTCGTACGTCTGCTCAAATCCCGTCAGACCAGCCCCTTGCGCGAACCACGTGCCTATTTGAGCAGTATCGCCCGCGGACTGATGATTGATCAGTATCGTCGTCGCGAACTCGAGCGTGCCTACCTGGAAAGCGTCACGTTGCTGCCTCAACACGAGGTTCCCTCGGAAGAAAGCCGGCTGCTGATTCTTGATGCGCTGGAGCGCATAGACCGCATGCTCAGCATGCTTAAACCAAGGGTTCGTCAGGCGTTTTTATTTGCCCGACTCGACGGTCTGACATGCGCGCAAATAGCCGAAAAGCTCGGTGTTTCCCGCGCGACAATTGAGCGCGACCTGGCCACGGCCCTGCAACACTGCTATCGCTTGCGTTATGTCGAGGCCTGAGCCGCAGGCGCTGGATCCGGCCATTGTCGAGCAGGCAATCCAATGGCTGGTGCGCCTTCGCTTCAATCAAGCGGACGAAAAAACACAGCACTCTTTTGAGCACTGGCTGCAGCAGCGCCCAGAGCATGTGTTGGCGTGGCAGCGTGTGGAAACGCTTGGGGATGAATTTGCCGGCGTACCCGCTCAACTGGCGCGACAAACCCTTGATGGCAGCCATCAGGGAATGCGGCGGCGCGACAGCCTGAAGCTACTGGGGATATTGGCGACCGTTGGCACGGCAGCCTGGTTTGGCCGGGATTACACACCCGTACCCGCCATGCTTGCGCAGCAGCGTAGCAACACCGGCGAGCAACGTCGCTTCCAACTCGATGATGGCAGCCTCATCCAGCTCAATAGCGATAGCGCCGTCGACAGCGATTTCGACGCCCAGCGACGCCTGATCATCCTGCGACGGGGTGAAATCATCGTGAATGTCGGCGCCGATCAACACTCGCCGCAAGCGCGACCGTTCTGGGTGCAATCACGGGACGGGATCATGCGCGCCGAGAGTTCCCGCTTTCTGGCACGCGAGCTTGACGAAGGCACGCTGGTCGCGGCTAAGGAAGGATCAGTCACGGTGTTCCCCGGCTCCAGTCAAAGTCCCGCGAGCCGCAGCGTTCAGGCAGGCAATCAGCTGCTGTTTACCTCAAGTAGCGCCCGAACGTTCAGCGACAACGGCCTCGATCTGTGGAGCTGGGGTGACGGGGTGATCAGTGCGCGCAATATGCGCCTCAGTGATTTCATCGTGGAGTTGTCGCGTTATCGCCCCGGGGTATTGCGCTGCGCCGAAGAGATCGCGGATCGCCGCGTTTCCGGCACCTTCCAGCTCGCCGACAACGATCAGGTTCTGGCACTGATCGCGCAATCACTGCGCTTGCACATTGATTACCGAACCCGTTACTGGGTAACCGTGACCGCTGCTACCTGAGCCCATCAAAACCACCTGAAAAATAATGAGGTGGTTTCTCATTATCGTTCGACCTCTAAGGAAGGCCGGAATACAGGCCAGTCTGTCGATGTCCTTTCTTGGAGCGAGAAAATGAGTTCGTCCCCGGTTTCACAGCGCCATCCCTTGAATCGTGCCTTGCAGGGCGCGATGTTGGGTTTGATCGTCAGCAGTTACGCATTGCCGTCGCTGGCGCAAACGTCGAGCGCTGACCACAGCAATCAAGTCAAGCAGTGGAATATTGCTGCCGGCCCACTGGCGCCGGCGCTTGACCAGTTTGCGCGCGAGGCTGGCATCAGTCTCTCCTTCGACGCGTCGAGTGTTGCGAACCGCACCACCGCTGGCGTGAATGGCTCGCTCGATACGTCGGCCGCCCTGTCATCGTTGCTGCAGGGGAGCCAATTGCAGATCGAACAGCAAGGCCCGAACGCTTACCTGTTGATCCCTCAAGCAAAGACCGCCGGCCCGCTGGAACTCGACGCTACGGATGTCGAGGACTACCGCCTTGCCCCCCTCATCATCAATGCCAAGGTCAGGGTCAGTGCCGACGACGACGCCAACTCGGTGGTCGCCAAGGAACTCTGGGTTGGCGGCAAGGTGGCAACCAGCATTCTCAACACACCGGCATCGGTATCAGTTGTTACCAACAAGGAAATGGAGCAACGCAGCGTCAGCACCACGGAAGAGGCGCTGCAATACACGCCCGGCGTGATCACTGACTTCTATGGTACGGATGACCGCAACGACTATTTCCAGATCCGCGGCTTCCAGGCCACCACCTACCGTGACGGCTTGACCCTGAGTTCGATGCGCGGCGTACGCGAAGATCCATTCGCTTATGAGCGCATCGAGATTCTGCGTGGCGCCAACTCCACCCTGTTTGGCCCGGCGGACCCTGGCGGCTCGGTAAACTTCGTGACCAAACAGCCGCGCTTCGAGCAGTTTGGCCAAGGCTATGTGACCTACGGATCCTTTGATCATGTCGAGACAGGTATCGACGTGGGGGATGCGCTGAACGACGAGAAAACCCTGGCCGGCCGCTTTACTGCCAAGGGCCAAAACAGCGACCGCGAGTACGATCACTCGCAGGACGATAACCAGTTGTTTATGGGGGGCCTGACCTGGGCACCGACCGATTACACGTCGGCGACGATGATTCTGGACTACCTGAAAACCGAAAGCTCGCCCAACAGTAGCGGCTATCCGCTGGACAAGGAATACGACCGCAGCAAGTTTTATGGCGAGCCCAGCTACAACTTTCACGATGTCGAGCGCACTAGCCTCAGCGGTAACATCACCCATGACTTCGACAACGGCTTCGTACTGCGCAGCAATCTGCGTTACAGCAAGTTGACCGATGATTTTGGCTACGTTTACCTGAGCGACAGCGCCGCACGTGTCGGCACTACCGTTGACCGCTATCAGTTTGGAACGGACACCGAAGCCGATCAGTTCAACGGCAATCTGATGCTGCAATACGATGCCCGCTTCGAGAACATCGACAGCAGCAGCCTGGTGGGCGTGGAGTATCTCGATTCGACCACCAAGGAAAGCTCGGTCTACGCCCCGACGACCTCGATTGACATTGCCAACCCCGTGTTTACTGGCGTTTCACGCTCAATCGCGCCGTATGCCGTCAACAAGCGAGACGCGACCACCAAAGCCGTTTTCCTTCAGCAGAACCTGTCGTTCTACGAGCGTTTCATCGTCACCGGGGGTGTGCGCAACGACTCAATGGACCTGACCAGCAAAGGTTTGCAATCCACTGAGAAAGACACCTTCTCCGAAACCTCCTACCGAGGTGCGTTGACCTATATCGTCAACGACGAGGTGTCCACTTATGTGAGCATGGTGGAATCCGTCTCGCCGCCGCAGGTTGGCGTCACACCGCAGACGGGCAGGCAGTACGAAATAGGCGTGAAGTATGCGCCGATGGGGATGGACGCCCTGTTCTCCGCAGCCGTGTACGACCTGACCCAGGAAAACGTCACCATCGCCGTCGTGCTGCCGAGCGGCATCATTGAGCAACAGACCGTGGGCGAGTCGCGGGCGCGTGGCCTCGACCTTGAGGCGAAAGCGCAGGTGACGCAGAACCTCAGCCTGATCGGTGGTTATTCCTATATGGAGTCCGAGGTACAGCGCGGTTCGTTGTACGACGGCAGCTCCCTCAAGGGTAATGAATTCGCCACGGCACCCAAGCATTCCGCTTCGCTCTGGAGTTACTACGACGTGCCAAGCACTGATGTCAGCGTTGGCTTGGGCGCGCGCTACGTCGGTTCTTATTACTTCGATGCCGCCAACTCCGGCAAAAGCGATGGCACCACGCTGTTCGACGCCGCCTTCAACTACAAGATCGCCAAGGGCACCGACCTTGCGGTGAACCTCAGCAACCTGTTCGATGAGCAGCACGTGGTCGGTTCCGGCACGGCGAACTTCTACAACCCGGGTCGCGAGATTACCGCGAAATTGAGTTACAACTGGTAAGCAGCGTGTAAGCCTTTTTCCCATTTAGAAAGCAGTGCCCGCTTAACCGCGGGCACCGTCAACTCTCGCGATCGAAGACTCGGTCAAGTCTGGCTTTATTGGGTCAACGAACTGCGCCAGTACAGATGCTGAAAACTGACGTTCTACACTCGCCCAGTTTCAGATTGGCATCAAGCTCCCGACGGCGCATTCGCCTCGACAAGATGAACCTCCGTGGCATTGCGCCCCGCCAACCAGGCCAGCACAGACGCGACGACCAACACCGCAGCACTGAGTTCGAATGTGGCTTTATAACCACTCAGATCAAAAGCCAGACCACCGATGATCGCGCCTCCCGCGATCGCCAGTTGCACAATGGCGACGAGCAAGCCACCTCCGGCCTCTGCATCATCCGGCAGCGTCTGCGCCAGCCATGTCCACCAGCCGACCGGCGCGGCCGTGGCAACCAATCCCCAGAGGCCGAGCAATACGGCAGTCAGAGCCGGCGATTTACCGAAGCTGACCAACGCCAGCGCGATCGCCGCCATGATCAGCGGGATTACGGTCAACGTGCGGTAGAGGCCGCGGCCCATAAACCTTTCGATCAGAAAGGTGCCGATAAAACCGGCCAGTCCCAGCCCCAGCAGCATCAAGGACAACGTAGAAACGCTGACGCCCGTCACGCCTTCAAGAAAGGGCCGCAAGTAGGTGAACAGCATGAACTGGCCCATGAAAAAGACGCTGACGGCGACCATGCCCAAGGCCACCGGCGGCTGCTTCATCAGGCGCAAAACGTTGCCGCTACCGGCCTGGCGCTCGACCTTGAAGGACGGCAGGCTGATCAGCAGCCACACGGCGGCCAGCACCGCGACCGGAACCACACAGAAGAACGCGCCGCGCCAACCGATCAGCGAGCCAAGAAAACTGCCCGCCGGAGCGGCGATGACCGTGGCCAGCGCGTTACCGCCGTTGACGATGGCCAGCGCTCGCGACACCTGTTCAGGCTTCACCAGGCGCATCGCAGTCGCCGCCGACAATGACCAGAAACCACCAATCGCTATCCCGATCAGTGCACGTCCGAACATGAATGACGGGTAACCCGGCGCGACCGCGACGACCGTACCCGAGACGATCATCAGCAAGGTCAGGCCCAGCAGCAATTTCTTGCGTTCGACGCGCGCGGCGACCGAGGCAATCAGCAGGCTGGTGATCAAGGCAAAAGCACCGGACACGGAAATCCCCTGCCCGGCCTGGCCTTCGGTGATGTGCAGGTCGGCCGCGATCGGGGTCAGCAGGCTGACCGGCATGAACTCTGAAGCGACCAAAGCGAATGCGGCCAGCGACATCGCCAGCACGGCGCTCCAGCCGCCTGTTCTTTTAGAAGGATCTGTAGAAGGAAATGTCATGGGAACGACCTGTGATGCGAAAAAACGGGTGGATGTGATGCGCAGGGGCAAGCAGCTTGAAGCCCATCCGGGCACTGCCCCTGTAACAGATAGACACATTCTCCCGGTCAATCCGGCCCTTCCCTAGTGCATTCCTCTTGAATGCTTGCCTGATCCTCTGGCGATGCTGGGTGATGGATAGGAAACGTTTCGCGCGCGGATTAGAGTTCGGTCAACAGGAGTGACCCGACATGATCCCTACCCCCCAGTCCCAGGCATCGCCTTTGGCGTTGCACATTGACCCGCGCGTGAGTGCGCCGGGTGACTTCGCCACGGCCATACCCGGCTTGTCGCTGTTTCGTCGCGACCAACCAGCGCCCCCTGTTGTGTGCATGATCGAACCCAGCCTGATTCTCGTCGGTCGCGGCGAAAAGCGCTTGTGGGTCGGTGGTGAGGGTTACAGCTATGACCCTTCGCGGTTTCTGGTGACCTCACTGGATCTGCCCGCCAACTCCGAAGTGACGCTTGCCAGTCCAGAGCAGCCCTGCGTCGGCCTCGTTCTGAAACTGGATGTCAGCATGCTCGCCGAAGTCATCACCAAGAGCGGCCTGCCGGCCAAGCGGCAGCCAGCAACGGGCACGGGCGCCGCAATTGGCAGCCTGTCGACTGCTCTGGAGGGCGCGCTTGATCGCCTGCTGGCATTGCTCGATGAACCCGAGGCGATTCCGGTGCTGGCGCCGCTGATTCTGCGCGAAATCCACTATCGGTTGCTGCACACCGATCAAGGCGCACGGCTGCGGCAGATCACGGCCGTCGATGGCCAGGGTTATCGCATCGCCAAAGCGATTGACTGGCTCAAGCTCAACTACGCAGATGCCCTGCGCATCGACGATCTGGCCGCGCGGGTGCAGATGAGCGCGCCGACCTTTCACCATCATTTCCGTCAGCTCACCGGCATGAGTCCGCTGCAGTACCAGAAATGGCTGCGACTCAACGAAGCGCGGCGACTGATGCTGGTCGAGCGCCTCGACGTTTCGCGGGCGGCGTTTGCCGTCGGCTATGAAAGCCCTTCGCAGTTCAGTCGCGAATATGGCCGCCTGTTCGGCACCGCGCCAAGTCGTGACATCGCCCTCCTGCGCGGGCAGCCATTCGAAGCAGAAGCGCTAGGCACAGTCGCGAATTGAACGAAAAACGCTGATGCGCCTCGCCGCGTGTCAGCGCTCATAACAATGCACGTCAACCGATGATCAGCGGGTGAATCATGGAACTACGAATCAACCAGAAGACCTATCAGGTCGATGCCGACGCCGATACGCCCTTGCTGTGGGTGATCCGCGATGACCTGGGCATGACCGGCACCAAGTACGGCTGCGGGCTGGCGCAATGCGGCGCCTGCTCGGTGCTGGTGGATGGCAATGTGGTGCGCTCCTGTGTCACGCCGGTGGCGGGTGTGGTTGGCCGCGAGGTCACCACCATTGAGGCCATCGAAAGCGATGACGTGGGCAAACGGGTGGTCTCGACCTGGGTCGATCTGCAGGTCGCCCAGTGCGGCTACTGTCAGTCCGGGCAGGTGATGGCCGCCACCGCGTTGCTCAAGCAAAACCACAAGCCGAGTGATGCGCAGATCGAGTCGGCGATGGTCAATCTGTGCCGCTGCGGCACTTACAACGCGATTCATGCCGCCATGCATGAGCTGGCCGGCAAGGGAGACGCGTGATGAACGTTCGTATCGACCCTTCACTGCAAGCCTCAGCACTGGATCTGCAGGAACCGATCAATGTTTCGCGCAGACGCTTCCTGACCGGTACCGCCGTCGGCGCACTGGTCCTCGGCTTCGGCCTGCCCCTGGGTGCGACGCGCGTGCAAGCTGCCGTTGCGGCTGCGACAGCCGAGCGCGGCACGCAGGTGCCGGCGTTTCTCGAGATCCGCCCGGACAACCGCGTGCGTCTGCTCTGCCCGTTCATGGAGGGCGGGCAAGGTACGTTCACCGCAATGGCGCAGATTGTCGGTGAAGAGCTGGATGCCGATCCGTCGACCTTTCTGGTTGAAGCGGCGCCGCCCGGCGAAGCCTATGTGGTGTTGGAAAACGGTATGCGCATCACCGGCGGCAGCATGTCGGTGCGCATGAGCTACCCGGTCATGCGCCGCCTCGGCGCCCTCGCCCGCGCCATGCTGTTGCAGGCGGGTGCGCAGCAACTTGGCGTGCCGGTGAGCGAGTTGAGCACCGAGCCTGGCAAAGTCGTGCATGCCAAGTCGGGCCGCTCGCTGGCCTACGGGGAACTGGCCGAGCGCGCGATGGATCTGCCGGTTCCCGATCCGGCGTCCGTGAAGCTGCGTGATCCGAGCCAGTTCCGCTGGATCGGCAAACCGGTGAAGCGCCTCGATGCCTATGACAAGTCCACCGGCAAGGCGCTGTACAGCATTGATCTGAAGGTCGACGACATGCTCCATGCTGCGGTTCAACATGCCCCGCGCCTGGGCATGACCGTGGGCAATCTGCGCAACGAAGAGCAAGTCAAGGCCATGAAAGGCGTGCATTCCGTGCACCGTTTGCCGGGTGCCGTGGCGGTGGTCGCCGAGCGTTGGTGGCACGCCAAACGTGCCGTCGAGGCGATCCAGGTCGACTGGCAAGAACCAACGGCCGACAGCAAAGTGCGGCCGATGCCCGCCGACTTCTCCAGCGATGCCTGGTTCAAGCACCTCGCTGAAGATAAAGGCCCGGCCAAAGATGATGAAAACGAAGGCGACGTGGCGTCGATTCTCAAGGAAACCAAGACCCGGATCGACGCCACTTACCACAACCAATACCTGAACCACGGCCAACTCGAGCCGCCGTCAGCGCTGGCCCGATTCAACCCGGACGGTTCGCTGGAAGTCTGGCTGCCGAATCAGGCGCCGGACATGTTCCGGGCCGACATCGCCAAGCGCACCGGGCTGGACCCGTCGCGCATCACCTTGCATTCGCCGCTGCTGGGCGGGTTCTTCGGTAGGCATTTCCTTTACGACTCGGCCAGCCCCTACCCTCAGGCAATCGCGCTGGCGAAAGCGGTGGGGCGTCCGGTCAAACTGATCTGGAGTCGCGAAGAAGAGTTCCTGCGCGACGTGCTCCGTCCCGTTGCTGCGGTGAATTTCCGCGCTGCGCTGGACAGCGACGGCTGGCCGCTGGCAATCGAAGCGATCAGTGCCACCGAAGGCCCGACCGAAGCCCTCGCCGGCAAGCAAGGAGAGAAACTCGACCCGACGGCACTTGAAGGCTTGTCGGGCAAAACCTACGCGATCCCCAACAAACGCATCGCGCAGATCTACGTCAAAGGCCCGGCGATGCTCGGTTACTGGCGTTCGGTGGGCAATTCACTCAATGACTTCTTCTATGAATCGTTCCTTGATGAACTGGCCGACAAGGGTGGTAAAGACCCGTTCGACTTGCGTCTGCATTTGCTGCGGGACAACAAACGCCTGACCACCCTGCTGCAAGCGGTGGGTGAACTGTCCGGAGGCTGGAAGCGCGGGCCGTTTACCGCCGAGGATGGCAGCAAACGTGCGCGCGGCGTGGCCATGGCTTCGCCGTTCGGTACCGAGACGGCGGTGATCGCCGAGGTGTCCATCGAGAACGGCCAGGTCAAGGTGCACGACATCTGGCAGGCGATTGACCCGGGCAGCATCGTCAACCCGGCGATCGTCGAGGCTCAGGTCAATGGCGCCGTGGCGCTGGGACTGTCGCAAACCCTGGTGGAAGAAGCCGTGTGGATTGATGGCAAGCCCCGCGCGCGCAACTACGACTTGTATCCGATCCTGCCGCCTGCGCGGATGGCCCGGGTCCATGTGCGTGTGGTCGAGAGTGGGGAAAAAATGGGCGGCATCGGTGAACCGCCGTTGCCTGCGGTCGCGCCCGCCGTCGCTAACGCAGTGGCAGCGCTAACCGGTCAGCGGGTGCGCAGCCTGCCCATGAGCCGACACACCTTCACTTGATCAGCGCCGGAGCGTCCATGAATAACAGCCGATTCGCAAGAACCGCTGGCTGGCTGGCAGTGCCGTGCCTGGTCGCGGCAGGCCTGCTGGCCTGGTATGTCACCCGCGAGCCCGTCTCGCGCCTTGAAACCTCTCAGATCGCCGTGGCCGACATCGACCCGGCACTGGTCGCCCGTGGCGAATACGTCGCCCGGCTCAGCGATTGCGTGGCCTGTCACAGCGTACCGGGCGGTGCGCCGTTCGCCGGCGGTCTGGAAATGGCCACACCGTTGGGCTCAATCCATGCGACCAATATCACCCCGGACACGGAAACCGGCATCGGCCACTACAGCCTGGCGGATTTTGACCGGGCGGTGCGCCATGGCGTGGCGCCCGACAGTCGCCGGTTGTATCCGGCGATGCCCTACCCGTCCTACGCCAAACTCAGTGACGATGATGTGCGTGCGCTGTATGCGTTCTTCATGAAAGGCGTGGCGCCGGTGAAACAGGCGAACATCCCCAGCGCGATTCCGTTTCCGCTGAACCTGCGCTGGCCGATTGCACTGTGGAACGGTGTGTTTGTCGACGCTGAGCCTTATGCGGCGAAACCGTCGCAGGATCAACAGTGGAACCGTGGCGCTTACCTCGTTCAAGGGGCCGGGCATTGCGGCAGTTGCCACACGCCGCGCGGTTTGGCGTTCAACGAGAAGGCACTGGATGAGGCCGGTAAGCCGTACCTCGCCGGTGCGTTGCTCGATGGCTGGTACGCGCCGAGCCTGCGCGATGATCACAACACCGGGCTGGGCCGCTGGAGCGAGGCGGAGATCGTGCAGTTCCTCAAGACCGGTCGCAACCAACACGCGGTGGTCTACGGCTCGATGACAGAGGCGTTCAACAACTCCACGCAGTTCATGAGCGATGACGATCTGAGCGCGATTGCCCACTACCTGAAGTCGCTTCCCGGGGATCGCGAACGGGATGGCGCGCCTTGGCAGTATCAAACGGTGTCGGCAGCGCAACGTCTGGATTCGCCCGGTGCGCATACCTACGTGACGCGCTGTGCTTCATGTCACGGTCTGGACGGCAAGGGTCAACCGGAATGGATGCCGCCGCTGGCGGGCGCAACGTCTGCACTGGCCAAGGAAAGCGCCTCGGCGATCAACATCACCCTGAATGGTTCGCAGCGTGTCGTAGCCGCCGGTGTGCCGGACGCCTATCGCATGCCGGCTTTCCGCGAGCAACTGTCGGATCAGCAGATCGCCGAAGTGCTGACGTTCATGCGCAGCACCTGGGGCAATCAGGCCAGCGCGGTCGATGCGCAGACGGTGGGCAAACTGCGTGAACACACCGATCCGGCCAGCAGCAGCCCGATCATTCTGCAGATGCGCTAAGAGGATCTTTTGATGGAAAGCATCGACTTGCTGGTTCTGCGCACGGCGCGGGACTGGCTTGCCGCTGGCGAGCGTGTGTTGCTCGCCACGGTGGCGCGCACCTGGGGTTCTTCACCACGGCCGACGGGTTCGATGATGGCGTTGCGTGACGATGGTCGCGTGGTCGGCAGCGTGTCCGGCGGCTGCATCGAGGACGATCTGATCCATCGCTACACCACGGCCCATGGCGGCAACGCTTTTAGCGACAGCGCACCGCAAGTGGTGCGCTATGGCGTCAGCGCCGATGAGGCACATCGCTTCGGCTTGCCGTGCGGTGGCACGCTTGAACTGATCCTTGAGTTCAACCCGGCGTGGCAGTCGCTTGATGAGCTGCTGACGCAACTGGACGCCGGGCAATTGGTCCGTCGTCGCTTGGCGCTGGCGTCCGGAAAAGTGATGCTCGAACTGACCACAACGCCGGAACAGTTCAGCTTCGATGGCGCGCAGATGCTCAACACCCTGGGGCCGGGCTATCGGATGCTGATGATCGGTGCCGGCGCGCTGGCCGAGTATCTGGCCACCATGGCGTTGTTCAACGGTTTCAAAGTGGCGGTGTGCGATCCGCGTCCCGAGTACATCGAGACCTGGGCAGTAGACGGTGTGGAGCGGATTGTCGGCATGCCGGATGACGTGGTGCGCGACTTCGCGGTCGATCTGCGCACCTGCATCGTCGCCTTGAGTCATGACCCCAAACTCGACGATCTGGCCCTGCTCGAAGCGCTCCGCGGCCCGGCGTTCTACATCGGTGCAATCGGCTCGCGGCGCAACAGCCAGCTGCGCCGCGAACGCCTGATCGAACATTTTGGTGAAACCGAGACGTCGCTTGAACGCCTGCATGGACCGATCGGTCTGTATATCGGCAGCAAGACGCCTGCGGAAATCGCCGTCAGCGTGATGGCCGAGATTCTTGCGGCGAAGAATGGCGCCAATCTGCCGAAAGCGTTTTCAATCGCCAGGGCCAAAGCGCTCGCAGAATGAGCCGTGCGGCTACTCTGCGTCGGCGTTATCGACCGGCAACGAAACGACGTGGTGTTTTCAGGTGACGATTCCGGCTATTGATGAGTTATCTGCAAAAACCAGCTCACTGTGTTCTTCGACAAGTCATAGAACCCCTTCCGACAAGAAGGGTCTGCTCTCCTATGACCTCTCAGGAATACGTCCCATGTCCGCGCAAAGTAACCTTGTCATCCTCGCTCGGGGAGGCTACGCCGCCCGGGGAATGCTGTATCTGATCATCGGCATCTTTGCATTGCTGGCAGCCCAGGATTCGACGAAACCCAAGGACAGTCACAAGAGTCTGGAAGCCTTGCTGGGCCAGCCATTCGGCTATTTTCTGGTTGGACTTGTCGTGGCGGGGCTGCTCGCATTTGCCGCCTGGCGTGTCCTCCAGGCAACGCGCGATGTCGATCATCACGGCACAAAACTCAAAGGTCTGGTGATTCGCACAGGGCTGTTTGTGGGTGGCTTGGTCAACGCTGCTCTGGCGTTCTTTGCATTGGGTCTGCTCATCAGCGGGATTAAAAGCTCGGGCGATTCCGCAGGACAAACCAAAGACTGGCTGGCGCATCTTCTGTCCTGGGAGCACTCGAACTGGCTGGTGTACCTGATCGCCCTTATTCCGCTTGGGGTCGGCATTGCGCACATTTTCAAGGGCTGGAAAGCATCGTTCGAGAAGTATTTCGAGGCCGACGAGGAGGTCATGCGCTACGTCCGCCCGGTCTCCCGGTTTGGTCTGATAGCGCGCGGCGTGGTGTTTATCGAGATTGCATTGCTGCTGGCAGTCAGCGGTTCCACCTATCAAGCCATGGATCCACCGGGTATGAAGGAAGCGCTTGATGCGCTGCAGAATCTACCCGCAGGCTGGCTGATTTTGATGGTGATGGCCTTGGGGCTGATTGCCTTCTCGGTCTACAGTCTGGCGGAAGCTTTCTGGCGCAAGATCAATATGGATGTGCCGGGAGTTGCGAGACCGTAGGTGTAATCCACCCCGTCTGCAGGGACGTTACTGTTTATCCACCGCTCGATCAGTCACACCCGATAATACTGACGATACCAGCGCACAAACTCCGCCACCCCCACCTCAACCTCTACCTGCGGCGAAAACCCGATCCAGTCTGCCAGCGCCGAAACATCAGCCCAGGTCTTGACCACATCGCCTGCCTGCATCGGCAGCAAATTGCGTTGGGCTTTTATGCCCAATGCCGTCTCCAGGCAGTCGACAAAATCCAGCAGCGCTATCGGCCTGCCCCGCCCGAGGTTGAAAATCCGGTGGCTGCCCTCGCCTTCCTTGTTCGGCACCGGCGGCTTCGGGCACAGGCGGACGATGCTTTCGACAACGTCATCGACGTAGGTAAAGTCCCGCGCCATCTGGCCCTGGTTGTAAATATCAATCGGCCGCCCCTGAAGGATCGCTTCGGTGAACCTGAACAACGCCATATCCGGTCGGCCCCATGGTCCATAGACGGTAAAAAACCGCAGCCCGCTGGCCTTCAGGCCGTAGAGATGGCAGTAGCTGTCGGCAAGCAATTCATTGGCGCGTTTGGTGGCGGCATACAGCGACACCGGATGCTCGACCGCGTCATCGACGCGGTATGGCAGTTTGCTGTTGGCGCCGTACACCGAGCTGCTCGACGCGTAGATCAGATGCGCGGGCGGGTAGTGCCGACAGGCTTCCAGCACATTGAGAAAGCCCAGCAGATTTGATTGCGCATAGGCATCCGGGTTGTCGAGCGAATAGCGGACACCCGCTTGCGCGGCCAAATGCACAACCTCGGTGAACCCCTGCTCTTCGAACAGCGCCATCAAAGCTGGCTTATCGACAATGTCCATGGTCTCAAAATGGAAGCCGTGCAGCTCGCTCAATTGCTTGAGGCGCGCCTGTTTGAGTTCCACGCTGTAATAATCGTTGAGGTTGTCGATGCCGATTACTTGATGGCCTTGCAATATCAATCGTCTGACCGTGTGATATCCAATAAAGCCTGCAGCACCTGTAACAAGAACGGACATATTCGTCACTCCAGCCAAGTCGCCAGGCGATTAGTTATAGCGTTGGTCGAGTTGCGGAGTCCAGACTTTATAACTTCCCCAACTATGGGGATTAGCGTCCGATCTAAATAGCAAGCGACGACTCTGAAGTGACAGTAAAGTTTCTTGCGTTCCGACAAAAGGATGACGCCTTAGAAAACAATAACCTGCGTATGAGTGCCATCACGAGCAGACAAATGGCGTGTTTTTTGACTGGGAACGTTTGACAGGCCGTAAAGACTGGCCGATAACTACCAAGGTTGATTTTTACAGGGCGCGAGCAATCTCTTACTCGCGCCCTGTCGTTTCAGAGACAACTACTTAGTTACCTACCATTAACGCTGCAATGAGCAGACCGTGCGGTAGCTTTGTCTTCTGAAAAGTTAAGCTGCGGCTTACTCACTATGCCCTGCACAATAGAGCATCACATCTCGGCTCGACGCACCTTAATGAAACGCTTTGTGATTCAGAATTGAAACACCTCAGTGTTAATAAAATAAGAACAGACTTGCGCCACTTGCCCTTACTTAGCCCTCGATAGAGCTTCTGCCTGCATAAACTTTCGATCAATACAGAGTTTACCAGCATGCCAGTTATCAGCTCCGAACGTCCCTTTTGGTACCTTTTGCAATGCAAGCCACGTCAGGATGAGCGTGCTCACCTGAATCTGCTCCAGCAGAACTACGTGGTATTCCACCCCCAACTCCTCAGTGAACGCATCATTCGCGGGAAACGACAGCGAGTACACGAATCACTGTTCCCCGGGTATTTGTTTATCCAGCTCAGTCGTAATGACAATTGGGGGCCCTTGCGTTCCACGCGCGGGGTCAGTCGCATCGTCGAATTCAATCACGGGCCGGCGACGGTGGCGGACCACGTCATCGAGCACCTGCGTGTGCGCTGTATCGAATCATCGCTGACGGGGCCGGATGAGGCCCTGAAACCGGGGCAGAACCTGCAGATCGTCAGCGGCCCGCTGGCACCGCTTGAGGGCGTATTTCTCGGTTTGCACGGCACCGACCGCGTGATGATCCTCCTGCAATTTCTTAATCGCGAACAATCCGTTTGCTTGCCGCTCAGCGTGATCGGTCGTCAACAACCCAACTTTCAGACTTATAACTAACCCTTTTCCTTATATGCCTTTGCTCAGGAGCTATAACATGACCTTGAAGTCACGATGCCCTGTCGCACTGATGATGGCTTCTCTTTATCCCGGAATGGCGTGGAGTATCAATCCGCAAGCCATTGATGTTTACGGATTCGATTTCACGCCATCCTTTTTGTTTTCAGAAAGTTATGACGATAACTTTCGCGAAGTGGAAAACAGCAAGCAGTCCTCTATGGTCACCAAACTGGCGCCCTCCTTCGAGCTCAAGGCCGAAGATCGCAACAGCGCCACTCGCCTGATCTGGCAGCCCACGCGTTACATCTATCACGATGATTCGGATGCCTCGAACACCGCCCAGCGCGTGCGTGCGGACAGCATTATGGAGTTCACCGACCGACATCGTCTAAAGCTCGACGCCGAATACCGCAAATGGGAGCGCACCGAGTCGACGGCCGTCGAAGGCATCAACGACAAGCTCAACAATAAACGCGTGGGCGGTCTCTACACCTTCGGCGCTAAAAGTGCGGACAACCAAATCGATGTCGGGGCGAGTTACGCGCAACTTCGCTACGACAATGCCGACGGCATCAATGACGATAAGGAGCGCAATACCACCGCCCTCACCAGCACCTGGTATCACCGCATCGGCAGTAACACGCGCGGCCTGATCGAATATGACCACACCGACTTTGATTACCAGCAAGCCAACAGCCCGCGCAGCAGTAAATCAGACGCGGTACTGGCTGGTGCCGTTTGGGATTTCACCGCACGTACGACCGGTAAAGTGCGCCTCGGTTATGAGCGCAAGAATTTCGATAACAGCGAATCCAAAGACCTCAACAACCCGACCTGGCAAGTGGACTTGCAATGGAAACCGCGAACGTATTCGACGTTTACCTTTGTCGCTCGTCAGGCCCTCGCCGAAGGTGACGATGGCGCTGATGCCGTGAAGTCGACGTTCACCCAGGTCGGTTGGCGTCACGGCTGGACCGAACGGATCACCACGGTGGCTCAAGCCGGGTTTGGCCGTTATGTCTACGAAGGCCAGAGCCGTACCGACGATCTCCAGGACTACAACCTCGCCGTGGTGTACGCGATGCGCCGCTGGCTGGATATCGAACTGGGTTATCGGTATCGCGACAACGATTCCGATGCCGACGATGAAAGCTTCACCCGCAACGTGTTCCAGATCAGTTTCAACGTCAGCCTTTAAGAGGGTTTCGACATGAACACACGCACGCTCGTCTTGTTGTTCGCCCTGTGTTTTGTACCTCATACCTTTGTCGCAGACCCAGGCACCCAGTACAAACTCGCCGCTGGCGATGTGTTGCGGATCATCGTCTTCGGTGAGCCGGAGTTGAGCCTGAAAAAGATCCGCCTCAGTGACGCCGGCACCTTTTCCTATCCTTTCCTGGGCGAGATTTCTGCCAAGGGACTGACCCCCGGCCAGGTCGAAAAGATCATCGTCGACGGGCTGAAACAGGGATACCTGATCGACCCGAAAGTCAGCCTCAGCCAGATTGAATACCGCTCGTTCTACATCAATGGCGAAGTCAAGAAACCCGGCAGTTACCCGTTCGTGCCCGGCCTGACCCTGGAGAAAGCCATCGCCTTGGGCGGTGGCCTGACCGAGCGGGCCTCGATCAAACGCGTGACCATTTTGCGCGGCGATGGTGGCGCAACCCTCACCGATGACGTGACGCGCAACACCACAATTGCCCCCGGCGACACCATTTCCATTGCACAAGGCTTTTTCTAATCATGGACAACAGCCCTAGCACCTACGTCGAACGTCCTCTGCAAGCGCATCTGCATCAGCAGTACAGCGAAGACAAGGACACCCTTGACCTGTTAAAGCTCTGGAGAGTGATCTGGCGCGCCAAATGGAGCATCGCCTGGCTGGTGCTGGCGAGCGCGGCGCTGGCCGCCATCGTGGTATCGAACATCACGCCGCAATACATCGGCAGCACCACCTTGCTGTTCAACGATAAAACCCCGCCGTTGATGTCGTTTCAGCAAGTCAAGGATTCCGGTGGCAACGCCACGGATTACTTGCAGACCCAGCAGGCGCTCCTGCAATCACGCGATCTTGCCGAACGCGCAGTGAAAAAACTCGGCCTGACCACCCACCCGGTCACCGACCCGCGCCAGCAAGCAAAGCCCTGGTTCAAGCCGCGCCAGTGGCTGGCGGATCTCGACCTTGATCAATGGATCCCGGGCCTGAGCCGCTTGATACCGTTGAGCAAAAAAGACCAGCCCACTGAAGCAGACGTCTTCAATCAGGTCACGCAGAACCTCATGCTGCACACCAGCGTCAAGTTCGTCGGCAAGAGCCAACTGCTCGAAATCGAGGTCGAGTTGCCTGATCCGGTTCTGGCAGCTGCGGCGGCCAATGCATTGGCTCAAGGCTTCACCGACAGCCAGCTCGATACCAGCGAAAAGTCCTCGCAAACCACCACTGCCTGGATGAACACACGGTTGGTCAAGCTGCGCGACAACCTGCGTGTCGCCGAGAAAAAGCTGCAGGGCTACCGCGAAGAGCAAGGTCTGGTGGACGTTGGCGGCGTTGCCACCATCAGTGCCAACGAACTCGAAATGACCGGCAATCGCATGGTCGACGCCCGGCGCAACCGCGCTGAAGCCGAAAGTGAGTACCGTCAGGCGAAGGCCTTGGGCAACGGTGATCTGAGCCGGCTCTCCAGCGTGCCAGCGGTGCTGAGCAATCCCTTGGTGCAGAAATTCCAGGCCGACCGGGCCGTGGCGCAAGCCAAGGTGGATGAGCTGGCGGGCCGCTATGGGCCAAAACACCCGAGCCTGCTTTCTGCGCAGACCGAATTGCGCACCGCCACCACCAGCCTGCAATTGCAGGTGCAGCAAGTGGTCGCCGGTATTGAACGGCAATACCAGCTCGCCACCGCCAGTGAGGCCTCGCTGCGTCAGTCGTTCAACAGCAACAAGGCACAAATCCAGGACATTGCGCGCAAAGAGTTCCAGTTGCGCGAGTTCCAGCGTGAGGTCGACAGCTCCCGCGCGCTGTATGAAACCTTCGTCACCCGCTTGAAAGAAACCACCGCCACTGCCGACATGGACTCGACAAAAGTGCGCATCGTCGACCCGGCCATTGTCCCGGTCGATGCGAGCAAACCGCGCAAAACCTTGATTGTCGCGATCGTCGGGCTGATCGCTGCGGTGATCGGGGTTGCTTTGGCGCTGCTGTTCGACAGCCTGAGCAATACCTTCAAAACCGACGAGTCGATCGAAAGCGCGCTGAACATTCCACTGCTCAGCGTCGTGCCACTGGTGACGAAGAAAACCCGTCGGCAACTGGCGCGCTTGTTCGAGGATAACGACAACCCGCGTTTTTCCGAGACCATCCGTAACCTGCGTACCTGGCTGATGCTGCAGAGCAGCGAAATGCCCTCGCAGGTGGTGCTGGTGACGTCGACCGTTGCCGGTGAGGGCAAAAGCACCATCGCCAATAATCTGGCCAGTTCGCTGGCGTCACTCGAGCGCGTGCTGTTGATCGATGCCGACATGCGCCAGCCAACCCTGTCGCTGAACTTCGATTTCCCGCCGGACAGCCCGGGGCTGGCGAATGTCATTGCCGGCACCGCCAGGCTTGAAGACTGCATTGTTTCGGTGGGTAATCTGGACATGTTGCCGGCGGGCAAAGCCCTGCCGCCTTCGCTGGACATGTTCGCCGCCCCGCGTCTGCCGTCGCCGGCCGATTCGCTCAACCCGTTACAGCCACCACCGCAGGATCTGCTCAGCTCACCGCGCATGGCGCGCATGCTTGACGCACTGAGGTCGCGTTATCGCCACATCATTATCGATTCACCTCCTGCGGAGATGATCAGCGACGCGCTGTTGCTGGCGCGGCATTCGGATGCCGTGATCTATGTAGTCAAGGCCGACAGCACACCGATCAGCCAAGTGCAGCGCGGCCTGGCCATGTTGCAACAGAGTCATGTGCCGGTGTTTGGCACCGTGCTCAATCAGGTCGACCTGCGCAAGGCGCGCAAGTACGGCTATCACCACTCCCGGGCGTTCTATAACTACGATTTCGCGCCCAGGTAACCTCAGGCGAATACGCCAACCGCTACGCCCCCTTCTGCCCACGCACAACCCGCTTCACCTCTGCCGAGCTACGGAATAGCCATCGGGCGACACCTCCTGTCCGTTCGATTAGCGCTGATACATGACTGCTGCCTTGAGGTTAAGCCCATGACGCCGCTCTATACCGCTCACCTGACGCACCGCCGAGGTCTGACTTTTTGGGGCCAGTGGCTGTGTGCGCTGTCGCTGGCCACGTCGCTGCTGATGTTGCTCGTACATTGGCGCGTCGGCAGCCTGAACAGCGAATACCGCATCCTGATCATTCTCGCCGTGCTCGGTTCGGTGCCGATTTACAGCGTGATGCAGGTCTACCACAAGCGCCATGGTCTGTTGGTCGGCCTGGGCCGATTGCTCGCGGCGTGGCTGATTCTGCTGGCCGTGCTGGCGGCGATTGCCTTCATTACCCAGACCAGCGCGATTTACTCGCGGCAGGTGATCATGGTCTGGGCGGTGCTGGGGTTCGTGGTCCAGGCGTTGAGCTTTCTGCCCCTGCATTACCTGGCCCGACTGCACTCGCGCAAAGTCTGCAGAGAGCGACGTTCGGTGATCATCGGCACCTGCCCGACCGCTCACGAGCTGGCGAAAAAACTGTCTCAGCCTAACCGCGCGCTGGTGCTCGGTTTCATTGCCGCCGCTGACAATAGCGGCCCGGCCCCGAGCATTCTGCCGCTGCTCGGCCATGTTGCCGCGATCCGCGAGATCATCACGCGTCTGGAAGTGCGCCGGGTCTACATCGTGCTGACCATGGCGCACGCCGCGACCATCGAAGCGCTGTACATCGACCTCTTGGACATGAATGTCGACGTGGTGTGGATTCCGGATTTCGGCAGCATGGTGTTGCTCAACCATTCGATCTCGGAAATCGAGCGGATGCCGGCGATTTACCTCAATGAAAGCCTGATCAGCTCGCACCCGGCGAGTCTGTTTTGCAAAGACCTGTTCGAGCGCAGTCTGGCGGCGCTGGCGATTGTGCTGCTCAGTCCTTTGCTGTTGGTAGTGGCCATCGCCGTCAAGCTCACCTCCGCAGGCCCGGTGCTGTTCAAGCAGGCCCGCCACGGTTGCAACGGTGAAGTGATCAAGGTCTGGAAGTTTCGTTCGATGCATGTCCACGACGATCGCGAGGTGCGCCAGGCCACCCGCGACGATGCCCGCCTCACCCCGATCGGCGGCTTTCTGCGCCGCAGTTCCATCGACGAATTGCCGCAGTTGTTCAATGTCGTATCCGGGCAGATGGCCCTGGTCGGCCCGCGTCCGCATGCCGTCACCCACAACATTTATTACACCGGCAAGGTGCGCGCCTACATGGCCCGCCATCGCCTCAAGCCGGGCATCACTGGCCTCGCGCAAATCACCGGGCATCGCGGCGAAACCGAGACGGTGGAAAAGATGCAGCTGCGCGTCGCCCAGGACCTCAACTACATCAACCAATGGTCGCTGTGGCTCGACATCAAAATTCTCCTCAAGACGCCCTTCACCCTGTTCTCGAAAAACATCTACTGACCCCTGCCCCCGCGTTGACAACCTTCACAACGATCCGAGGTTTGACCATGAATGTGAGCGTATTCGGTATTGGTTACGTGGGCCTGGTCCAGGGCGCCGCACTGGCCGGGGTCGGGCACAACGTGCTCTGCGTCGATGTCGACGCGGCCAGGGTCGAGGCACTGAAACAAGGCACGCTGCCGATCTACGAGCCGGGCCTGAAAAGCCTTGTGCGCGACAATTATCAAAGTGGTCGCCTGCGCTTCGGCACCGACCTGACCGAGGCTGTGCAGCATGGCGATGTGCTGTTGATCGCCGTCGGCACACCGCCAGACGAAGACGGTTCGGCCGATCTGCAATACGTGTTGAGTGTGGCGCAGACCATCGCCCTGAACATGGACCGGCATCAGGTCATCGTCGACAAATCCACGGTGCCGGTCGGCACGGGCGATCAGGTGCGTGCGTGTATCGAGCAGGTGCTGGCCGACAGCGATCGCAGCCACCTGACGTTCGATGTGGTGTCAAACCCGGAATTTCTCAAGGAAGGCTGCGCGGTCGAAGACTGCATGCGTCCGGACCGGATCATCATCGGCACCGACAGCCCGCAGGCCGAAGCGGTGATGCGCGAACTGTATGAACCGTTCAATCGCAGCCGCGACAAAATCATTGTCATGGACCTGCGCAGCGCTGAGCTGAGCAAGTACGCCGCCAACTGCATGCTGGCGACCAAGATCAGCTTCATGAACGAAATGGCCTGCCTCGCGGAAAAACTCGGCGCCGACATCGAAAAGGTCCGCCACGGCATCGGCGCCGACCCGCGCATCGGTTACCAGTTTATCTACCCCGGCGTGGGCTACGGCGGCTCGTGCTTTCCCAAAGACGTCAAGGCGCTGATCCATGCCGCGACCAGTGTCGATATCGACGCCCGGCTGCTCAAGGCTGTGGAGGCGCGCAACCAGGACCAGAAGGCCAGTCTTTACAGCAAGATTTTCAATCACTTCGACGGTCACCTGCGCGGCAAGACGTTTGCCCTGTGGGGCTTGAGTTTCAAACCCAATACCGACGACATGCGCGAAGCCCCCAGCCGCGTATTGATGGAGGCCTTGTGGCACGCCGGGGCCAGCGTTCAGGCGTTTGATCCGAAAGCCATGGAAGAGGCCCAGCGTTTGTATGGCGCACGCGATGACCTGACACTGGCGGGGACCAAGGAAGCGGCGCTGAAAAATGCCGACGCGTTGGTCATCGTCACTGAGTGGCAAGCCTTTCGCGCGCCGGACTTTGACCTGCTCAGCCAGCAGCTCAAACAACCGTTGATTTTCGACGGACGCAATCTGTTCGATCCGCAGCGTTTGAGCAAACGTGGTTTCACCTACATATCCGTGGGGCGGCCAACCCCTTCAGTCATTTGAAGGAGCCGCGCCATGTTGCAGTTGGAATTGGTCGGGCATTACTCGGCGAAATTACTGGAGGCCAACCAGGCCTATTCCTTTATCAACTTTGCCTCCATCGGCAGCGTTTTCGAGCAGACCCCAAGCAACGTCGCCTATTTCTGCGACGGCATGCTGATGTCGACCTTCATGTCGCGGGTGACCGGCAGGACGATTGGCCGGGCCAGTTTTGCCTTCACCTCGATCGCCGATCGTGTCCTCGGCAGCGCCGAGCAACTGGGCAAACGCGTGTACTTCGTCGGCGACCGGCAGGCCGAGCTGGAGTTGTTCATCGTCAAGATGAGAACGCTTTATCCACGGCTGGCCATCGCCGGTTATCACAACGGCTATTTCGACGTCGACGAGGCCGAAGACATTCGCGCTGACATTTGTCGCAGCGCCGCCGACATCCTCATTGTTGGCCTGGGCGCCGGACGGCAAGAACAGTTCGAACAGGATGCCTTGCGCGCAGGCTTTGGTGGGGTTGCCTTCACCTGTGGCGGGTTCATCAGACAGGAAGCCCTGGCCACGCGGCAATACTACCCGGCGCTGATCAATCGCCTGCACCTGCGCGCGTTCTATCGGATGTACCGCGAGCCGCACACGATCAAACGCTACCTCATCGATTACCCCGGCAACTTCTTGCACCTGCTGACAATGCTCGCCCGGCACAAAGTCGCCATCAGCGTGGGGGAATGACCATGCACATCCTGTTTATTCTCAAGGATTTCAAGTTGGGCGGCGGCATCGAGCGCGTGCAGCAACGTTTGTCCGAGCAGTTTCTCAAGGACGGTCGGCGGGTGAGCTTTTTCGTTATCAACGCAGACGTGCCAGACACGCCGGGGGTGCAGCGCTTCAATGGCGGCGGCAGCGGCCTCGTCGGTTTGCTCAAGTCCATTGTCCTGTTGCGCCGGCTCATACAGCGTGAAGGCGTCACCCACCTGATTGCCGCCAAAGAGCAAGCCAACCTCTGCACCTGGTTCGCCACCTTGGGCCGTTTGTGCAAAGTCATCTATTGCCGCCACGCGACCCTCGATTGCAGTGAACAGAACACCAGTCCCGCCAGCCTGCGCTTGCTCTACAGCTTGTACCTGTGTGGCAGCGGCAAGGTCGTCACGGTCTCCAATGCCTTGCGCCAGACGCTCATCGAGTTGTTGCCCTGGGGTCAGCAGCGCATCCGTTACTGCCCCAACGCCGTTGTCACCGATCAACTGTTTCAAGCCTCACGAGCACCGTTACCCGGCGGAATGCCCACTGCTTACTGGTTGGGCCTGGGCCGCTTGGTCGAACCGAAAGGTTTTCAGCTGCTGCTCGATGCCTACGCGCTGGCATTGCGCAGTGCAGCGCTGCCGGATCTGGTGATCGCCGGCGACGGCCCTTTGCGCGACGCACTCACCGCTCAGGCCCGTCGTCTGGGCATCGCTCAGCGGGTGCATTTCACCGGGTTCCTGAGCAACCCCTATCCGCTGCTCCGGCACGCGCAACTGTTCATTTTGAGTTCCGTGCAAGAAGGCATGCCGACGGTGTTGATCGAGGCGCTGGCACTGGGCACGCCGGTGTTGGCCAGCGATTGCGAAACCGGCCCCCGAGAACTGCTGGACAACGGCCGGCTTGGCCAACTGGTGAAGGTCAACGACGTACCGGCGCTGGCCGACGGCATGCTGCGCAGCCTGGTTCCACGCGATGACGTTGCCTTCAGCGAAAGCGGGCTCAATGACACCCTGCGTCCGTACACCAGTCAGTACGCGGCGCAGGCGTATTACCAGGTATGGAATCAATGAAAAAGCTGCTGATCATCCTGCATGACCTCAGCGCCGGTGGAGCTGAGAAAATGATGGCGCGCCTGGCCGGAGCGCTGGTGGACGCGGGCAATGACGTGACCTTGCTGATGCTCACCGGCGGCGGCGTTCACGCCGCGCACCTCGACCCGCGCGTGAAGAAGGTTGAGTTGAACAGTCCGCGTAGCGTCCGTGCTGTGCCGGCCCTCACACGATTTCTGCGGGCCAATCGCTTTGATGCACAACTGGCGGCCCTCACCCACGTCAACGTGGTGGCGATTGCGGCGGCGGCGTTGTCCGGCACGCTGGCACGCCTGCACGTCAGCGAGCGCAATGCCTTTTCCCATGACAAACACGTCAACCCCGACTTCATGGTGCGCGTCGCGTACTTGCTGGCGCCGCTGTTGTATCGGCTGATTCCCAACCCGGTGATCTGTGTCTCGCGGGGTGTCGCTCAGGATCTGGTCGACACCACCATGGCCCGCCGTCAGGACGTGACCATTGCCGATAACCCGGTGCTCGACAACGACTTTCGCGAGAAGACACCCGGGCTGCCCAGCCACCGCTGGCTGCAGGAAAAGTCCGGCCCGGTGATTGTCGCCGTGGGCCGTCTGGCGCCGCAAAAAGGCTTCGACACCTTGATCACCGCGTTCGCGGCATTGCCGGACAGCGGCGCGCGCCTGATCATTTTTGGCGAAGGCGCACTCAGGCCCGCACTGCTTGAGCAGGCGCGCGAACTGGGCGTGGCGGACCGCTTCGATCTGCCGGGCTATGCCAATGCGCCGTTGGCAGAGGTCGCCGCCGCCGATTGCTTCGTGCTGTCGTCGCGCTTCGAGGGCAGTCCCAACGCGCTGGTAGAGGCGTTATCCACGGGCACGCCGGTGGTGGCTACCCGCTGCCCTCATGGCCCGCAGGACATCCTCGCCGGCGGTCTGGTCGCGCCGCTGGTCGACGTCGACGATCCGCTCGCCCTGGCGCAGGCGATCGCCCTGCAACTGGCCACACCGCGCAATCTGCAGCGTCACTTGCGGCTGGACGCCGCCGCCCGGTTCATCAATGCCAGCGCGGTGCAGACCTACCTCAAAGCGTTGATCGGGAGCCCGTCATCATGAGCACACTGGCGATCAGGTATTCGACGTTACGCGACGGCTTCACCTTGTTCGGCATCCTGTTCTACATCCAGGTGATTACCTTTGTCCTCGGTCTGGGCGGGGCCGCCAGCTTCGGCGATATCAATAAAGACCTCGAAGGTAACGTGGCCAACCAGATCTGCGGCCTGATCACACTGTTGGTGCCGTTATTTTTCTTCATCCGCAACAAGGTGTTCCTCAGCAAAACCTTTTATCGCAGCAACTTCTTTCTGTTGCTGTTCTTGCTCTGTGTCATCGCCTCGATTGGCTGGTCCCACGACCCGATGCTGAGTTTCAAACGCTTTATCGCGATGCTCAGCGTGGTGTTTTTCGCCGGTTTCATTGCCTACAACTATTCGCTGGAAAAAATCACCTTCATGCTCGGCTGCGCTATCGGCGGGGCGGCGTTGATCGGCTTGATCCTGGCCGTGATCATGCCTGAAGTCGCGTTCCTGTCCGGTGGGATTCGCGATGGCGCCTTCAAAGGGATTTTTGCCGAAAAGAATGCCGGTGCGCGGCTCAACGCGATCGCCATCCTGTTGTTGCTACCGATGATTCGCCGACGCAATCACTGGGCGCTGTTCTGTGCATTTTTTTCGCTGGTGGCGATCCTGCTCGCGCAGTCGGCGACCGGGGTGGCGCTGATTGTTTCCGGCGCGATCAGCTATTGGTACTTCCTGACCTTGATCCGCCTGCGCATCAACCACTCGCCGCCGATGTTTCTGGGCTGCACCCTCCTCTATCTACTGGTGTGCCTGTTCCTCTACAGCAACTTTGCGGTGCTGCTGGAAATGGCCGGTCGCGATCCTTCACTCACCGACCGGACCCTGATCTGGGAACTACTCGGGCCGTTTATCGACGGGCAGTTTCTCAAGGGTTACGGCTTCGGCGCCTTTTGGTCCAGCCCTGATGCCGATGGCTTCATTACCCGCTGGGGTTATATCGGTAACGCCCACAGCGGCTATGTCGAAACCCTGCTGAACGGCGGTGCCATCCAACTGACGGCGCTGGCCCTGATGTTTGGCGAAGCCCTGCTCAAGCAATACCGCGCCGTGACCGCCAACCAGACGGCGCAGTTTCGCGCCAGTGCGCTGGTGATCATCGGCTTGTTCGCCGTCACCAATTATGTGGCGTACGTGATCCCCAACTACCGCTCCGCCGAGTTTCTGGTGTTCTGCACTCTGGCCCTGTCTTTCCGCCATCACCTCGCGGTCTACCCCACAACCTCAGCGGCAACGCAGCGTCAGCGTGTATCTGGCAGAGCAATGCCGCGCGATTCAGCCAACGCGTAACCCAAGGAGAACCACCCGTGCCCAACCAAGCCCTCCCTTCCGTGGATTCAGTGTGCGTCGTCATCCCGATGTACAACGGTGCCGCCAGCATCGAGCAGACATTGGCGTCGCTGGTCGGGCAAACCCGCCTGCCGGATCACGTCATTGTTATTGACGATGGCTCCACCGATGACGGGCCACAACGGGTCCGAGACTTCGTCGCGCCGTTTCGCCTGACGCTGCTGCAGCAAGCCAACGAAGGCCAGGCCAGTGCGCGTAATCACGGCATGCGCCACTCGCAAGAAACCTTTGTGGCGATGCTCGATGCCGATGACCAGTGGCACCCGCAAAAGCTTGAGCTGCAACTGGCCCTGTATGAAGAACTCAGTCGTCAGGGCCGGCCGGTGGGGCTGATCGACTGCTACGCGCAGGTCAATTACAGCGACGGCCGGCGGCAGCTGGACAACCGGCGCAAAAGCGGCAGGCACTTCTACGACTTCATCCACGCCAACGTCGTCAATGGTGTCTCCACCGCGCTGGTCAGGCGTGAAGTGATCATGCAACTCGGCGGCTTCGATGCCAGCCTGCGTTACTCCGAAGACCGCTACATGTGGACGCGGATCGCCGAACACTGGGAGGTCCACACGGTGCCGCAGGTGCTGCTGGAGCGCACGGTCAACGGCGGCAACATGACCGCGCAACCGAAGAAGTACTACCAGAACAAGATCCATTTCATCGAGGTGTACCTCGCCCGCTACGGCGAGATGCTCAGCCAGCAGCAACGGATCGATTTCGTGCTGAGCAACCACACCGATTTTCTCGAAGCGTTTTCCCGGCGCGGCGAGCATGACCAAGTGCTCGGCGTGTACCGGCGAATGCTCGAGTGCTCCTGGCAAGCGCTGATCTTCGCCAACGGCAAACCGACCTTGCGCTATCTCTATGCCCGCGCCAGAACATGGCGCAAGGCAACAGCGTCAACCCCGGCTCATTGAATCGGTAACCGCCATGGCCAATCACCGTCTGGTGACATTGAGCTGGATCTTCACCGAGAAATTCGGCCTGATCCTGCTGTCGATGATCACCTTTGTCGTCTACGCGAAGCTGCTGTCGCCGGCCGAACTCGGTGTGGGCACGATCATCATCGCCATCGTCGAGCTGATTGGCCTGGTGTACTCATCGGTGCTGGAAGATCCGCTGGTACGCCTCGAACGGCTGGAAGACAAACACATCTGCACGGCTTTTTGGGCCGGGGTACTCGTCAGCCTGGTGTCGATTGTCATCATCTCGCTCGCGGCCTTCCTGTACACGCCAGACCCGCTGCTGCAATGGCTGACGGCGGTGGCCTCGGTGAAAATCCTGTTCACCATGATGGCGCGGGTTTATGTGGCGCAAATGCGCCGTAGTGGCAACTTCAAGATGCTCGCGTCACGCACGTTACTGGGCAAAGTCGCGGGTGGTGTCGGCGGCATCGTGGTTGCGCTGTGCGGATGGGGTGCGTGGGCGGTGATTGCCCAGGCGCTGATCATGGAATGGGTGTCGATCATTGTCCTGATGTGGGCAGACCGGCGACGCATTGCGTTTGCCATCGACCGGCAAATCTTGCGTGAACTGTTGCAGGCCGGCGCACCGGTTGCCATCAATTCTCTGAGTTCACAAACCTTGCAGCGCGGCGTCAACGTGGTGCTGGGCATGACCGCCGGGGCGAACGCGGTCGGCATGTTCAACATGGCGATGCGCATCATCGAGCTGCCGCGTACAGCGATATACAACGGCCTGCTGAGCTATGCGCTGCCGGCGTTCGCCCGTCGCAGTGCTGAACCCCAGCGCCTGCTCGGGATCATTGGCGACTCGACCGCCGTCAGCGGCTTTGTGTTGACGCCGCTGTTCATTGGCCTCGCGCTCACGGCCAACGACCTCATCCTGTTGATCTTCGGCGCGAAGTGGGCTGACGCCATCCCACTGTTGCAAGTGCTGGCCTGCACGGCGGCCATCGGCAACACCGCCATGTACGCCACCACCGCACTGGTGGCGGTCAATCGCAGCAACCTCACGATCAAGGCGGAGGTACTCACTACCGTCCTGGCACTGGCGCTGGTCTACAGCCTCGGCAACGTTTATGGCGGCATGGCCGCAGCCAGCGCTTTGCTCACGCGCATGTTGCTGATCACGCCGCTGCAGATCCGCGGCCTCAATCTGGCCATCGGTTACAGCTGGCGGCGGTTTGTCGAGGCCAATTACCGCAGCGTGATTGCTTCGCTGGTCATGGCCGCGACCGTACTGCTGGTGTCACCGCAACTGGGCTTGCAAGGTTACTTGCATCTGATCGGCAACATCGCGCTGGGCGCACTGAGCTACGCCGTGGCGTACAGCCTCATCCACCCGCACTGGCCGCAGGAATTCAAATCGGTTTTCACCGCCCGCTGATTCAGTCCCTGAGACAGGAAGACCTCACCATGCGCAAAACCACGTTGATTACTGGCGGAGCCGGCTACATCGGCTCGCACACCGCTTTGGCGCTCATCAATGCCGGGCACCGGGTGCTGGTGCTCGATAACCTGTGCAACAGCTGTCAGGAGTGCATCGCGCGCCTTGAACAACTGACCTTGACCCGGGTCGATTTCATCAAGGGCGACATCCGTGATTCCGATCTGCTGGACGACATTTTCAGGCGCTATGACATCGATGCCGTGGTGCATTTTGCCAGCCTCAAATCCGTCGCCGAGAGCGTGCGCAAGCCGCTCGACTACTACGCCAACAATGTCGCCGGTACGCTGGACCTGTGCCGGGCCATGGCGCGCAACAACGTCTTCCGCCTGGTGTTCAGCTCATCGGCCACGGTGTACGGCGAGCCTACACGCACGCCGATTGCCGAAGACTTCGGTACCGGCAAACCGGTCAATCCCTATGGTCGCACCAAGCTGATGATCGAAGAGCTGCTGACGGATTTGTGCGATTCCGATCCGCGCTGGAGCATTGGCCTGTTGCGCTACTTCAATCCGATTGGCGCCCACGAAAGCGGGATGATCGGTGAAGACCCGCGCGGCCGACCCAACAACCTGCTGCCGTGCCTGACCCAGGTCGCCATTGGCCGGCTACCGGAACTCACGGTGTACGGCAGCGACTATCCCACCGTCGACGGCACCTGCGTGCGCGATTACATCCACGTCGTCGACCTTGCCATTGGCCACCTCAAGGCACTGCTGGTGTTGCAGCACAACCATGGCATCCATTTCTGGAACCTCGGCACGGGGGTCGGCTACAGCGTGCTGCAGATCATCCACAGTTTCGAGGACATCACCGGCATCAGCATTCCCTACCGTTTTGCACCGCGTCGCGAAGGTGACATTGCCAAGTGCTGGGCCGACCCCGCCAAGGCAGGACGGGAACTGGGCTGGACCGCGCAACGCGACCTGCAACAGATGATTGTCGATGCCTGGCGCTGGCAGTCGTGTAATCCGCAGGGGTATCAGTCTTCCTTCGAAATCCCCGCGTTGCTTGCGTTCAAATGATGTTCTTACGCTCGCTGCCGGCGCTGCTGCTGTGGGTTTCGCTGACTGGCAGCGCCGCACAAGCGCCTCCCAATGCCGGGCTGGTGCTGTGGCTGGACGCGGCCGATGCGTCCAGCCTTGGCCTCAACGCGCAGAATCGCGTGCAGCACTGGAGCGATAAATCAGGCCAGTCCCATGACGCGATGGTCGACGATGGCGCCGAGCAGCCGCAACGCCTGGAAAATGCCGTGAATGGTCATGCGGTCGTGCGTTTCAGTGGTGTGTCGGCGTTTCTGGGCAAGAGCATTCGCAGCGCAAAAGGACCTGTCACGGTGTTGATTGTCTCCCGTCGGCTGCCCGAACAGGCTGGGTTCGACCCGTGGCAGCGGTTGTTCAGCTCACGGGCGCAAACCGCCCACAACGATAATGTGCTGCCGAACTTCGCCATCAGTCTGGCGCAAACCACGGCGTATGAACCGACGGTTTCCGTCCTGGAACTACAGGATGTGCCGATCGGCCCGTATGCGGTCGGGCGCAATGCCGTCGGTACTTCAGAAAACTTTCGCGGCGACATCGCCGAGGTGCTGGTCTACGATCGCCCGTTCGCGTCCTTGGCAGAGCGCCAGCAGGCATTTCAGTACCTGGCACAAAAATGGTCAGTGGCCGTCCCCAGCCATGCCGATACCTGGACCCGCGTCGGCCCACTCGGCACAGTGCCGGAGCGTCGGCACGCTTATCTGCCGCTGTCGGACCAGGCCAATGCCGGGCGCTGGGCATTCAACACGACGCTGTCCGACGACTTCAACGGCAGTACCCTCGACCCCGCACGCTGGCACGTCAACAATGCCATCGGCAACGAATCGCTCGGACGCAAACCGGCGCTGTTCACCCCTCGCAATGCCAGCGTCAGCAACGGCAACCTGAACATTGTCTTTCGCAAGGAAACCTTGCCGCAGAAGTACGTCGAACTCGGTTTCAAGGATTACACCTCAGCCATGGTCCGGACCCGTGAACGCGGTTTCTACGGCTACTACGAAGCCCGGGCCAAGCCGATGAACTCGGCAGCGTCGAGCGCATTCTGGCTGGCGTGGACGGGCCTGACCGACAACGCCACGGAGATCGATATCTTTGAAATTGGCGGCAAGACCAAAAACGCAGCGTCGGATCGCTCTTACAACATGAACGCCCACCTGTGGGCGACGCCGCACAGCAACGAGCACATCGCCAACGGCAGCACCTGGATCAGCCCTTGGCGCCTGGCCAGTGACTTTCATGTCTACGGCTTCGACTGGCAGCCCGACACTCTGCGCTGGTACGTCGATGGCGTGCTGGTCAGGGAATCGAAGAACCGCCACTTCTTCTTCCCGATGCAGATCGTCTTTGACAGCGAAGCCATGTGGAAATGGTTTGGTGTGGTCGACGACGCTGATCTGCCATCTACCTTCGAAGTCGACTACATCCACATGTGGCAACGCGGTCCCTGACCGTCACACAGCGCCTGGAACAGTCGATGCCCACGCTGCTGCATTACTTTCGCCTTGGGTCGAATTTCACTCGGCAGAGTCGTCAGTTCCCGATCAGCGCGAACACGTCCGGAGCGCCCCTACATGAACAACCGACGACTGAAGGAACTGGATTTGCTGCGCTTCCTGGCAGCGCTCGCCGTGGTGATTTTTCACTACGCCTTTCGCGGCTATGCGCGGGGCGACATGTCGGTCATGCCTTATCCGCTGTTGGCCGAGGTGGCCAAATACGGTTACCTGGGTGTGGAGCTGTTTTTCATGATCAGCGGATTTGTCATCCTGATGACGGCGTCGAGCAACAATCTGCAGGTGTTTTTCATCTCCCGCGTGGTGCGCCTGTGCCCGGCGTTCTGGGTGTGCTGCACGCTCACGTTTCTGATCACACTGGCCTTCGGGCAGCCCAGATTCAGCGCTGACCTTTATCAATACCTGATCAATATGACCTTCCTTGGCGACCTGCTCGGCGTCCCGCCCATCGATGGCGTGTACTGGTCACTGTTTGTAGAGATCAAGTTCTACCTGATGATCTCGATTCTCCTGGCCTTCAAGAAAATAGACAGAATCGAACCCTGCCTCGTGCTCTGGCTACTGGTGTCGGCCACAGCGGAAGTTCTCGCTTTTGAAAAGCTGCGCTCGATACTGATCACCGATTACGCGGCCTACTTCATTGCCGGTGCGACGTTCTACCTGATCTGGGCGAAGGGTGTTACAAAACCCCGCGTTGCCTTGGTGGCGGGAGCATTGGCATTGGCCACCTTCACGGCCATTACCTGGGCCGAGTCGATCGAGAGCAAATATGCGACGCAATACGACCCCTCGATCATCGCCAGCGTCATTATCGTTTTCTTCATGACCTTCCTTTTGATCGCAACCAACAAAACCGCAGCCATCGGGCGATTGAACTGGACAACCCTGGGAGCGCTCACATACCCGCTTTATCTGCTCCATCAAATGATCGGTTTCATCATCTTCAACATGGCCTATCCGGCGGTGAATGCGCACCTGCTGCTATGGGGCACCGTGGCTTTGATGATCGGTGCGTTCTATGTCAGCCACGAAAAGATCGAAACGCCGATGGCCAGACTGATGAAAAGGTCCCTGTCATTTTCCTTCAATCGTGTCCGGGCCGATTAGCCGACGGCGACGAAAGCTGAAGCGATTTAGCGAACCTTTCCCCCGAAACCAGCGTCCGAGTCAAGGCGTTAACGCTTACCGCTCGCCACGAGGTTTCCGTTTGAAAGCTGCCATCGTCAGAAAATACCGTTTGATCATCAAGACCCTGGGCTATGTCGGCTGGGCGTTGTTCTGGCTGCTGCTCTGGGACATCGCCGTCACCGTCGATTTCATGCTGTTCCTCAACACCAAGCTGAATCTGCCCTTGATGCCCCTGACGTTATTGGGTTCGGCATTGATCGTGTTGATCAGTTTCCGTAACAGCAGTGCTTACAACCGTTGGTGGGAAGCACGCACGCTGTGGGGTTCGATGATCAACAATTCGCGCAGCTTCGCCCGGCAGGTGCTGACTTTGCTGGATGATCCCGATGGCGAGGTCAATCCGGTCAAGTCGACCCTGTTGCGCCGCCACGTCGCCTATGTGAATTGCCTCGCGGCGCATCTGCAAGGCCAGCCTTGCCCTGAGGAGGTCCGCGCGTTCATTCCCGCCGATGAGTTTGCCCGCAGTGGTACGACCAATAACTTTGCCAACGATATCCTCACCGGCTCGGCGACGTTACTCGCTCGGGAATACAAGGCCGGGCGCCTGGACAGCATTCGTCTGGCACGGCTCGAGTCGACACTGGTGGATCTGTCCAACAGTCAGGGGGGCATGGAGCGAATTGCCAATACGCCGCTGCCCTACCCTTATGTGTATTTTCCGCGACTGTTTATTTCGCTGTTCTGCCTGATCGTGCCCGTCGGGCTAGTGGAATCCCTCGGCTGGTTCACACCGCTGGCCTCGACCGTGGTGGGTTTTATGCTGCTGGCCATCGAACGCATCGGTACCGACTTGCAAAGCCCGTTTCGCCACAGCGAACACCAGATTCAGATGGAAGCGCTGTGCGAAACCATCGAGAAAAACCTGCAATCGATGCAGCGTGATTCCTTGGGTGACGTGCGCCGGATAGAAGAAAACGCTTGAGAGTGTCGGCATGGGGCACAGGCACCACGGCGATTTTCAGGATGTCGGCCCAGGCGGTGCCCATGGCGGCGACCAGCAATGCTACGGAGCGCGCGACGTGTTTCGCGATAGCTTTTCTTCGAAGCGTTTCAGGGAGAAAGAGGACAGATCCAGGTCAGTCGAGCCGCGTATGCACCACTGGGCAAACGCCTCGCCCAGCGCAGCCGAATGTTTGAAACCGTGACCGGAGCAGGCCGAGACGAACAGGGTGTGCTGCAGCGACGGATGCTCGTCGATGATGAAATGCCGGTCTGGCGTCACGGTGTAGGCGCAAACCGCAGACTTGAGTACTTTTGCGGTCACGCCGGCAATGCGGTCTTGCACCTGGTGTTCGTACATGTCCTGCGCTTCGGCCGCTGAAACCGTGCGGTCGATGGCCTGCGCTGTTGTTGAGGTGTGGTACTGCGCGGTGGCGATTTTCATGCTGCTTTCGCCGGGTAGCGCGGGAAAGCCGTAGTTGATTTTGTCGTCGCCGCGACCGTGGGTGAAGATGAAGGTCGGTGAATGGCCGACCAAGGCGGCGTTCTCTTCCAGTTCGAACCAGAACAGCTTTTGTCGGTAAACACTCAGCAGGTTCTCATACGGTGCACCGAGCAGTTCGCCGCTCCAGTTGCCCGCGCTGATCACCAGTTTGTCGGCCCGTAATATGCGCTGGTTGGTCGTGACCGTAACCCCCTCTTCGTTCGAGCTGATAGCAGTAACGATCTCGACTTTATAAAGCGTCGCGCCGTGCTGCTCGGCCAGTTTGAGCTGTACATCGATGCAGCGCTCCGGGCGCACGAAGCCGCCACCTGGTTCGAAATAGCCGATGGCCGAATCGTGCACGTTGGCGAATTGCGGGAAGCGCTGGCGAATCTGTTCGGCGGACAGGACTTCGTGCTCGATGCCGTAGGTCTGGGCCAGGCCGATAGTGCGCAAGGTGAAGTCGGTCTGATCTTGAGGATCGAACTCGGCGCTCGACGTCAGCACCAGCAGACCCGATTGTTCAAACAGCGATTCTCCGGTCAGAGCCTCAAGCTCACGCCAGATGCGATGGGAATTGCGCACGATGGGCACATATTGCGCGCCCTCGCCCACCGAAAGCCGGGTAATGCGCGTATCGCCGTGGCTGGAACCGAGGTTGTGCGGTGGGTGATGACGATCAATACCGACAACGTTCACGCCCGCTTTCGCCAACTGATAAACCGTCGCTGCGCCCATGGCGCCCAGGCCCAGAACCACTACCTCACACCGCTCGGACATAGATAGCCACCGATCAAAAAGGCGCCAGTTGAGCGGTAAACCGTGGCGAATTCCAAGATTAAAAAAGCATATCCATATAGCTCGACGCGCCCATCGACCGCTCTGGGCCGGACTTCGTGGCGGTTATTCGTCGCATTTACAACCCGGCGCAAATGATTTACGCCTGACGCCTAGGCATCCGTTAACTGTCACAACTCACATCCAATCTGACAGAACACCGATTTTTCTGCGCATTTCGACAGACATTCCACATCTGAGTCCTCTGCAGGCGCGAGCCGAAACCTCGAACTACGCTTCACGTTGAAATTTGTGATTTAACTAGGTAGTTACCTAACTATATAATGCGCGCCTCATTTCAACGGGACACTCAACGTGAAGCAGAGTCAACGCCTCTCGGGCATATCAAAATTCATTCTGGTCGGGCTGGGCGTCGTCATCGCCCTGCTCGGCTTGGCGCTGGCTGCGGGCGGCGTGAAGTTGGTCAGCCTGGGAGGCTCGTGGTACTTCCTGGTGGGTGGCTTGGTCATGGCCGTTTCCGGTCTGTTGATCGCGCGCTTCAAGCTGGCCGGCGCGTGGTTGTTCGCGGCGTTCCTGGTGGGCACCGCGATTTGGGCAGTGAGCGATGCTGGTCTGGTGTTCTGGCCGGTGTTCTCGCGCCTGTTCATGTTCAGTGTGATCGGTTTGGTCGTGGCGCTGGTTTATCCGCTGCTCAAGCGTGCCAACGGTGACGTTGCCGGTCGCGGCGCTTACGCTGTGGCTGCGGTGCTGGCGGTCGGCGTGGTTGTAGCGGCCGGCAATATGTTCGTCGCCCATCCAACCGTGGCGGCAACCGGCACTGGCCCGGGCCTGACCCCGGTCGAGCCGGACAAGGCGCAAAAGGACTGGGCGCACTACGGTAATACCGAGGGTGGCAGCCGCTTCGCCGCGCTGGACCAGATCAATCGCGGCAACGTCGACAAGCTGAAAGTCGCGTGGACCTACCACACCGGTGACGTCGCCGAGAGCGATGGCAACGGCGCCGAAGACCAGCTCACCCCGCTGCAGGTCGGCAACAAGGTGTTCATCTGCACCCCGCACAACAATCTGATCGCCCTCGATGCCGACACCGGTAAAGAGCTGTGGAAGAACGCGATCAACGCCCAGTCGAAAGTCTGGCAGCGCTGCCGTGGCATGGCCTATTTCGATGCGACTGCCGCCATCGCTCAGCCAGGCAACTCGACCATCATCGAGGCTAAACCTGCACCAGCCGCCAATTGCCAGCGTCGTTTGCTGACCAACACCATCGACGCCCGTCTGATCGCAGTCGATGCCGACACCGGCGAGTTCTGCCAGGGTTTCGGCAACAATGGCCAGGTTGATCTGAAGGCCGGTCTGGGTGATGTTCCGGACAGCTACTATCAGTTGTCCTCCGCTCCATTGATGGCCGGCACCACCGTGGTGGTTGGCGGTCGCGTGGCTGACAACGTACAAACCGACATGCCCGGCGGCGTGATCCGTGGTTTCGATGTGATGACTGGCGCCATGCGCTGGGCATTCGACCCAGGCAACCCGCAGGATAAGAAGGCTCCGGCCGACGGCAGCACCTACGTACGCAGCACGCCGAACAGCTGGGCACCGATGTCCTACGATCCGGCAACCAACACCGTTTTCCTGCCGATGGGCAGCTCCTCCACCGACATCTATGGCGTCGAGCGCAGCAAACTCGATCACACCTACGGCGCTTCGATCCTCGCGCTGGATGCAACCAGCGGTGAAGAGCGCTGGGTGTTCCAGACCGTGCACAACGACCTCTGGGACTTCGACCTGCCGATGCAGCCGAGCCTGATCGACTTCACCAAGGACGGCAAAACCGTTCCGGCGCTGGTCATCGGCACCAAGGCCGGGCAGATCTACGTGCTCGACCGTGCCACCGGCAAACCGCTGACCGACGTTAAAGAAGTCCCGGTAAAAGCGGCGAACATCCCGAACGAACCGTACTCCCCTACCCAGCCGAAATCTGTGGGCATGCCGCAGATCGGTGCTCAGCACTTGACCGAATCGGACATGTGGGGCGCTACCCCGTACGACCAGTTGCTGTGCCGCATCGATTTCAAAGGCATGCGCTACGACGGTTTGTACACCGCGCCGGGCACCGATAAATCCCTGAGCTTCCCGGGTTCGCTGGGCGGCATGAACTGGGGCAGCATCTCCACTGACCCGGTGCACGGCTTTATCTTCGTCAACGACATGCGTCTGGGTCTGTGGATTCAGATGATTCCGTCGCAGAACAAAGGTCAGGCCGCTGGCGGTGGCGAAGCGCTGAACACCGGCATGGGCGCCGTACCGCTGAAAGGCACGCCTTACGCCGTGAACAAAAACCGCTTCCTGTCGGTGGCCGGCATTCCGTGCCAGGCGCCGCCGTTCGGCACGCTGACCGCAATCGACATGAAGACCCAGAAAATCGCCTGGCAGGTTCCGGTCGGCACCGTTGAAGACACCGGTCCGCTGGGCATCCGCATGCACCTGCCGATCAAGATCGGTCTGCCAACCCTCGGCGGCACCCTGTCGACTCAAGGTGGCCTGATCTTCATCGCCGGCACCCAGGACTTCTACCTGCGCGCCTTCAACAGCGGCAACGGTGAAGAAGTCTGGAAAGCCCGTCTGCCGGTCGGCAGCCAGGGCGGCCCGATGACCTACGTTTCGCCGAAAACCGGCAAGCAATACATCGTCATCACCGCCGGTGGTGCGCGTCAGTCGACCGATCGCGGCGACTACGTGATGGCTTACGCCCTGCCGTAAACCACGGTATTCACGTAAGCGCGGCACCTTCGGGTGCCGCGCTGCTTTCCCCCTATTGCTCAAGTTTTCAGCAGGAAGATTTACATGCTATCGGCTGTTGGTTTTTCCCGTTCCGACCTGTTCAAAGGCCTGTTGCTGGGCTTCGCTTGCACCACCGCCCTCCCCGCGCTGGCCGACAACGATTCCGATCTGTTGACCCGCAGCACCCTCACCGGTGACTGGGGTGGCTTGCGTCACCAGATGGATGAACAAGGCGTCAAATTCACCGGCGATTACAGCGGCGAAATGGCTTACAACGCCGATGGCGGTTTGCATCGCTCGGCGCGCTACTCGCAGAACATCAAGCTCGGCGTGCAGTTTGACCTGAGCAAACTGTACGGCGTCGACAATGCCGGCAAGGTCCAGCTGACCATCAACGACCGTCGCGGCAACAGCGCTTCCGAAGACCTCGTCGGCAACCGCCTGCCGATCCAGGAAAACTACGGTGGCCTCTACACGCGCCTGACCGAACTGAGTTACGAGCGCACGCTGTTCACTCCCGCGCTCAATGTGAAACTCGGCTACATGGCCATGGGCAACGACCTCGGCGGCCTCGACAGCGGCATTCTGTGCAACTTCATGAACGCCGGTTTCTGCGGCCATCCGCTGAACATGTCCGGCGGCAGCGGCTGGACCAACTACCCCAATGCCCATTTGGGTGTGCGGGTGAAATACGACCTGTCGCCGTCGTGGCAACTACGCGTGGCCGCATTCAACGTCGACCCGGAAAGCAACGGCAACTCCAGCCGTGCCTGGCACCTTGGGCCAAAACACACCACCGGCACCGTGGTGCCGATCGAGTTGGTGTACAAGCACGCGGGTGAATTGCCCGGCGAATACAAGCTCGGCTACTACTACGACAGCTCCGACGTAAAACGCATCGGCAGTGACAAAGAAGTGTCCGGTCGCGGCGGTCATTACCTGCTGATCGATCAAGCTGTCTGGAGTTCGTCGACGTCCGAAGGCCGCAGCCTGCATGCCTTCGGCCAATACTCGGCGGCCAGCGAAGCGGCCTCGCCGTTCAGCAAGTGGTACGGCACCGGCGTGGTTTTGTACAAACCGTTCGAAGGTCGCCCGCGCGACACCGTCGCCTTGGGTTATGGCCGCGCCGTGCCGAATCCGCGTAGCCGCGATGTGCAGCAGGACGCCGCATTGAACAATGGCACGGCGTTCCCGAACCTGGACAGCGCCGAGCAACTGATCGAACTCGGCTACGGTTATCAGGCCACACCTTGGCTGACCCTGCGGCCGAATGTGCAGTACATCATCGAGCCAGGCGCGTTTTCCGGGCAGGACATCGACAATGCGCTGGTATTTGGTTTGCAGGTGAAAGCGGCGCTCTGATCTCCAAATAGCAGGCAATAAAAAACCCGGTTCGAATGCCGGTTTTTTTGTTGCCTTCATGGTCACTTTTTCTTTTTCGCCGGCTTGTCAGCCTTCTTTGAATCCTTGGCCTTTTCCGGCTTGCTGTCGGCTTTTTTCGCCGACTTCTTGGGCTCGGCATCTTTTTTCTTGTCTTTCTTGTCCTTGTCGCTGGACTTGGAAAGCGCCGACGCCGCCGCTGATTTCTTCTCGGGTGACGACTTTTTGTCTTTCAAATCCTTGCTGGCTTTCGAAGCGTCACCTTTGTCTTTGCTTTTCTTTTCGTCTTTAGCCACGTTGACCACCTCTCGGAGTGTGCCGGTATTGGCACAGCGCCTGTGCGATTGACCACAAGCTAATCATTAGGCGAGCAGGTCTCAGAGCGGTTCAGATTATTTTCAGGCGTCGAAACAGGGCTAATGAAAGCAGCGCCAGCTTTCGCCAGCGCTGCCTTCAGCAACGCGCCTTTGATCAGGCCTTGTTGCTCGCCGCTTGCAGCGCCTTTTCAGCGTTGAAGCCGTCGAAGTTTTCGAACACGCCCATAAAGCCTGGCACGGTCACGTCTCGCGCCCAGTCGCGCTGTAGTTCGCAGTACATCTGTACCCGACTGATCAGCTTCGCACCCGCCTGTTCCATTCGGCGCAACGCCGCCTCGTGCGCGGCCAGCGACGTGCCGCCCACGGCATCGATCGGCACGTAAACCTCATAACCTTCCTGAATCGCGTCGAGCACCGGGAAGGTCAGGCAGGCTTCAGTCCACAGCGCGGTCATGATCAGTTTCTTGCGCCCGAGCGCCTTGACCGCCTGCTTGAACTCGGTGTCCTCCCAACTGTTGATCGACGTGCGGTCGTAGGTGGGCAGATGACCGAGCACCGCCTGTAACTCTTGAATCGGCGGTTTGTTGCGGCCCGTCGCGACATTGACGGTCGAGTGGATGATCGGCAGGTTGTAGTTGACCGCCGCCTTCGCGACGCTGGTGATGTTGAAGACCAGTTCATCCCGTGGCATCGAGCGGATCGAAGACACCTGAACCGGTTGATAGTCGATGATGATCAACGCTGAATTCTCGGGCGTCAGCAGTTGATCGGTGTGGGGGTTGCGGATTGCTTCGCTTGCCATTTTCAGGTCCTTTTGTATGGGTAACGCACGTCGGTGAAACGGCCGGAGCCCGTGCGGTTTGTGATTCCAGAACGCACGCGAGTGACGCCGTGCCTGGAAAACCCATTGTGCTGTTCCCCTAATCGCGGCAGTAGTAGCATCCCGAGGCGAACTGTGTCGCGCCAAGGGGAACGCGAAAATGGATATCGAAGAACTGCAAACCTTCGTCGAAGTGGCGGATGCCGGGGGCATTTCACAAGCGGCATTGCGGCTCGGGGTCTCGAAATCAATCGTCAGCCGCCGGCTGGCCCGGCTTGAAGCAGAACTCGGCGTGCAACTGCTGGCACGCTCCACTCGTGGGGCATCGCTGACCGAGGCTGGCGCGACGTTCCGCGATTACGCCGCCCGAGTCTGCAGCGAAATCGATATCGCCAGGGAAACCATCCTGCCCGCCGGCGCCCTTCGCGGTCGCTTGCGCGTAGCGGTGCCATTGTCGTTCGGGCCGACGCACTTCGCCCCGGTGTTGGCGGAAATGGCGCGCCGTCACCCTCAGTTGCACATGCAGACCTGCTACAGCGATCGCTTCGTTGACCTGATTACCGAGGGCTACGATTGCGCAATTCGCGTGGGTTATCTGCAGGACTCCAACTTGATCGCAAGGCTTATCGGCCCGGTTTACACCAAGCTCGTCGCAAGCCCCGACTACATCAAAGCGCACGGCGCCCCCGAAACCCCGGACGAACTGCAAGACCATCAGGCACTCATGCAAGGCACCGAAGCCTGGCAATTCATGGCGGCTGACAAGATCATCACGGTTCGCCCGCAAGGACGCTTCAAGGCTGACAACGGCACTGCCCTCGCCGCAGCCGCGACCGCCGGCCTCGGCGTCGCCTACTTGCCCGATTGCCTCACTCACGAACACATCGTCTCGGGTGCACTCGTGCCGATCATGACCAACCATCCACCGCCCCCGGCCGGTGCCTACCTCCTCCGCGCACCAGGCCCGCATCCCGCGCGCAAGATCCGTGTGCTCACCGAACTGCTGATCGAGTACTTTGGCGAATCTCCGCACCTCGCGGTGCAGCCGCTGTCACAGCACGATGAAGCGCCGGCGTTTAGCTGAGGAAAGCTGAAGCCATGAAAGGAGAATTGAGGTGCCGCAACGCCTGCAACAGCCAACGCGTCGGACTGCCTTCTTGGCAGACACCACGGCGCTGATCCTGTTTTTCACCACCACCGGCATCATCAATGAACGTTTCATTGCCGGCATGACGTGGGATCAGGTTCTGCATGCGCGCCTGCTGGGCGCGGCGCTGATGATTCCGGTCGCGCGACCTTACGGTGTCTGGCGCGATTGGGTAATGACGCGCGCCGGTCAGGGTCGGGTGTCGAGGTTGCTCTGGGACAGCATCGCCCTGGTCAGTTTTCAGGTGCCGATCTATGCGGCAATCATTGCCTTCAGTGGTGCATCGGGCGAAGGGCTGGTGCGCGGTACGCTGGGTGCGGCGGTGATGCTGGTTTTGGGGCGGCCTTATGGGGCGTTTCTTAACGGGGTGCGGAGGCTGTTTGGCTTGCCTCCGGGTGGGGACAGGCCAATGTCGTTGAAGGGATGAAGGGCTGGGGAAGACCCAAGGGACAGAGCACAGCTCCACCCATGATCTTCTTGCTTCTACTCGCTATAAGGCAACGGTATCAGCCCGGCGAGTCTCTCACTCTGGCTGTCACTGGACTGAAGACAAGATCAATGCAGTTGCCGCTGCCTTTGCAGTTCCCTCTTCAACCAGGTGCTCGCCGGCTCTACGCTTTCCTGGCAGCGCACTTGATAAGCGCGGCCACTCAGGCTGCTTTCAGTGGCCGCAAGATCGACGAAATCTTCCGCACTGTGCACCCTGTTTTTGCCTTCCAGATAATCCAGCTTTTGCTCCAGATGCGCCCGAGCGCGAGGGCCTGGGTATTCAAGTCCGTTGCGCACAAACTGACACGGGCTGTGTTCGACAAAGTCCAGCAAGGCCTTGATCTCTTGGGTAGCTTGAGGGGTGGGCTGACTCAGCGCATGCGGAACGATCGCAATAATGCTGCTACCGGCAACCACGAGCAACAGACCGAAAAGCCGTACCGTGCCCCTCATTTCCCTATCCTCTTTCTGACCGTGAAAGCGTCGGAGTGAGCGACAATGGAGACCACGGCGCCCGCCATCATCGTTCGTCGATGCCCCGCCCTCTATAACATCTTCTCCAGCCCGATCGTGCTGCTGAGCCACGCATTGAAGTGCCGCCACCAACTCCCCGGCTCCTTGGTCAACGTATGCTGTTTGCCGTCATCTTCGGTGACCCAGACCATCTGATTGTTTTCCAGCACGGTGTGGTAACTGAGCGCCGGGGCCATACCTTCCAGAGCCAGTTCACGTACCCGTCCGGCGAGCTGCGGATCATCGACCAGCACACCGACTTCGGTGTTCCACAAAAGTGAGCGCGAGTCGAAATTGAATGAGCCGATAAACGCTTTCTGCTGATCGAAAATCATTGCCTTGCTATGCAGGCTGGAGTCGGAGCTGTTGGAAGATCCGCTATGAAAAAGTCGCGGTCCGCCGCCGCTGCCGCCATTGTCACCCGCCTGACGCCGCAGCTCGAACAAGTGCACACCATGCTCCAGCAGGGTTTGCCGATAAGGGGCGTACGCACCGTGTGCGGCGGGCACATCGGTGGCTTCCAGTGAGTTGGTCAGCAAGCTGATCGACACGCCGGCGTCGGCACGGTCGGTCAAGTAAACCACCCCCGGTTGGCCCGGCACCATGTAGGCCGAGACCATGATCAGTTCCCGGGTAACGCCGTTCAGCTCGGGTGCCAACTGGGTGGCCAACAGCAGATGCGGCGCGGGTTCGCCCTTCGACAAGACCTTGCTCGGCGCATCCCACAGCGCTTTGTTCCAGGCCCAGATCAGCTCCCGCCGCCAGACCTGCAGGCGTGGATCCGTGGTGTAGATCATCAGTTGCTGATACAGCGCATGATTCTGCTTGCGCGTTTCCTCCAGGGATTCCTCCAGTCGGGTCCGGCTGTTTTTCAGGTCGCGGGTCGTCGGGCGGATCGAGAGAAACTGCTCGATCGGCTTGCTCAGCGCACTGTTCCAATACTGGTCAAAACTATGCCCCAGATGCTCGGCAACCGGGCCGACGCTCAGCATGTCGATGTCTCTGAAGTTCTTGTCGGGCTGCGCATCAAAATACTCATCGCCCAAATTGCGCCCACCGACGATGGCTACGCAGTTGTCCACCACCCACAGTTTGTTGTGCATGCGTCGGTGTTGCTGCGACAGGTCGAACAGCCGGCCCATCGTCCGCGTCACGACGGTGCTGCGGCCCAGGTGCAGCGGGTTGAACACGCGTACCTGAATCAACGGGTGCGCAACCAGCGTGGCGATAATCCGGTCGAGGTCATCGCTGGTGGTGTCATCGAGCAAAATCCTCACGCGCACGCCACGGTCGGCGGCGTTCAGCAATTCGCTTACCAGTATTCGCGTGCTGATGCCGTCGTGGACGATGTAGTACTGCAAGTCGAGGCTGCTTTGCGCGTTGCGAATCAGCTCGGCGCGGGCCGAGAACGCCTCGGCACTCTCGGATAACAAGCGAAAGCCCGATTGGCCCTGATGAGGAGCGGCCTGGGCCAGGATAGAACGGCCGAATGCCGAATCGCGCGCTGGCAGGGCCTGACTGGGTTCCTGAGGAACGTTTATGGTCGTACAACCGGCAACGAGCAAAGCGAGCATAAACAGTGGCTGTCGGGCTTTCACGGAGCGTACTCCGATGGTGACGATCAGGGATGCCGGGTCCCGAAGAACGGCCTGTTGGTTCCCTCCATCACTCTGGTCGTCTCGACCTTGCGCACTGTTTCTTCGATCTGCGGGGTTGTTTCTGGAGCGTAGTTCATCCCCTGACGATTGCCGGCGCTGCCCAAGGTAGAAAAAAGCGTGTCGGCTACAAGCGGGCAGAAAAAACACAACTGGCAAAGCTGATCAAAATCGCACCGCAACTCATTTTCGTAACCGCTACGATCTGGTGTTCCATTACACCAGCAGCAACGGGCCGGAAGCAGCCGTTAACGAACGACCGCCTCCGAACCTATACGCAGCTTCCTGTCAGGACTAATCAGTGCGGACTGGCCGTCGGACGCACCACAATCTCACTCACATCGACATCGTCGGGCTGGTCGATGGCATAGACCAGCGCTCGCGCAATAGCGTCGGCGTTGAGCGCCACACGCCGGAAGGCCTTCATTTCCTCTCGGGCCACCTCATCGGAAATCGTATCGGCCAGTTCGGACTCAACGACCCCAGGGCACACCACGGTGACGCGGATCTTGTCCGTTTCCTGACGCAGGCCATCCGAGATCGCCCTGACCGCGAACTTGGTCGCGCAGTACACGGCGGCTGTCGGAGAAACCGCGAGGCCGCCGATCGACGAGATATTGATGACCTGGCCGAAGCCTTGCGCCTCCATGTCCGGCAAAACAGCGGCGATACCGTGCAGCACGCCACGGACGTTGACATCGAGCATCTGGTTCCACTCGTTGACCTTCAGCGACGTCAAAGGAGACAGGGGCATCACGCCGGCGTTGTTGATGATCACGTCGACCTTGCCATGTTGCGCTTTGGCGAATGTCACGAAGGCGTGCATGGATTGCAGATCCGTCACGTCCAGTGCGCAAGCGCTTGCCGAGCCACCTTCGGCGTGGATCTCGCTGACCAGTTTGTCCAGACGCTCGGTCCGGCGGGCGCCGAGTACCACATGGGCACCTTTGGCGGCGATCAATCTGGCCGCTGCTTCGCCAATCCCACTGCTTGCACCGGTAATCAGGACAACTTTGTTTTGAATGTTCGACATATCCGTAGCTCCTGCTTTCTGCATTGAAGTTCAGCTCCGACCGCCGAAGACGCGGGCGTTGCTGCGGGGTACGTCGAAAAGATTAAGGGTACTGGACTGCTCGGCGCGTGCCGAAACCTGCGCGAGTTTTGCCTATTCGTGTCTGTGTGCGGTGCCCGCAAAACGTGTAATGCAACGGTGCTCAATCGCCACGAAACTTACTGGGTGTCACGCCCACTTCGCGACGAAACACTTGGGAGAAGTGACTGGGGCTGGAGTAGCCGACCTCCAGCCCGACGTCGATGACGCTAAGCCGGCTTTCCAGCAGCAGGTGCCGTGCACGGACCATGCGCAAACGGATGAAGTACTGCGAAGGTGAAAGACCAGTCGCACGCTTGAACAGGCGACTGAAGTGGTACTCGCTCAGTTCGGCCAGTCCGGCCAGTCTTATCAGGCTGAACTCAGCGCTCAGATCCGCACTCATGGCGTCAGTGACTTTGCGCAGCTTATAGGCTTGCAAGGCGTTGACCCGACGCCCGGGCTGGTTTTCAGAGAGATAGCTGCGCAGCAGATGTACGGCCAGCGCCTGTGCCAGAGACCGGACGAACAGCGCACTGGGCGAGCGCTCCGCGACCAGTTCGGTGCGCAACTGCTCCATGACATAGGCGACTCGCGCGTCCCGTGCACCGGAAACATCGCGAAATCGAACAGCCCCGGCATGCTCACCCAACAGCTCCCGCGACGCTTGCTCGATCAGCGGCAACCCCAGATAAAGATGCATGACTTCGAAAGTATCGCCGCCGTGCGTCTGCCAGCGCATTTCATAGGGTTCTTCAGAACTGGTCAGGAAAAACTCGCCGGGACTGACCTCTATCGCCTCCCACTCCCCACCCGGCATACGCTCCTCCACCCTCGCAGCCCCCGCCAGTACCAACACGAGCAGTGGTTCCACCACCGCAGGCACGAGAATGGGTTCGATGACGCTGCGATGGGTGAACAGCTGAATCACAACGTCCTTGATTTCCAGACGCGGTGGAAACGTCTGCGCATCGCCTGGCAGATATTCACGCATCGATTCCCCAGTGATGCGCAAGTCCTGGCTGGATGTCGACAGTGGTGCCTGGGACGTTCGCCCGTTAGTTGCCATGAACAGGTCCTTTTTATAAGGGAGGCCGGATCGATGATATCGGGCTTTTCCCGCTGGCTGAACCGAGCACTGAACCTTCCTCATTTACATTCGGCGCAAAACCCCGACAGCGTGGGCAATCCCACGAAAGCCAGCTTCGCTGCGCTGCGAGACAGTAGCCCCGTCGCCGTTGAAAGACACGGCTTGTCCCCTACTTGATCACCACGCTGGAGAACATCATGACCGCTATCAACAACAGCACCCCGAACGAAGTGGCAGGTAAAGTCGCCCTGGTCACTGGCGCGGCCAGCGGTATTGGCAAGGCCATCGCACTGCTGCTGCATGCCCGCGGCGCCAAAGTCATTGCCGAAGATATAAACCCTGAGGTGGCAGCGCTGGCTCGCCCGGGTCTGGTACCCCTGGTGGCCGATATCACCCAGGACGGCGCCGCCGAACGCGCGGTCGCGTTGGCTGTCGAGCACTTCGGTCGGCTGGACATCCTGGTCAATAACGCCGGCATCATCATCAACAAGTTGGTCATCGACATGACGCGCGAGGACTGGGAGCGCATTCAGGCGGTCAATGCCACGGCGGCCTTCCTGCACAGCCGCGAAGCGGTCAAAGCGATGATGCCCAATAAATCCGGCTCGATCGTCAACATCGCGTCCTACGCCTCCTACTTCGCCTTCCCCACCATTGCCGCCTACACCGCCTCCAAAGGCGCACTGGCACAACTGACGCGCACGCTGGCGCTTGAGGTCATTGGCCACGGCATCCGCGTTAATGCGGTCGGCGTCGGGGATGTGGTGACCAACATCCTCAACCATGTGGTCGACGATGGCCCTGCTTTTCTTGCCCAACATGGCGAAGCCGCACCGATCGGCCGCGCCGCACAACCGGAAGAAATCGCCGAAGTGGTCGCGTTCATCGCCTCCGACCGTGCCAGCTTCATGGTCGGTTCGGTGGTCATGGCCGACGGCGGCATGACTGTCACGGCCGGGTGAGCCACTGCCGGAGGAACCGCCGGCAAGTCCGAGAGGATCAGGCAAATCTGCGGCAGTTTTGTCCTGACACCGCTGCGCTCGGCTACGTAATCTGAAAGCACGCAATGGATGCAGCACAGGCCAAGGCAGGCCGCTCCGATTCAATGAGGACTGAGGAGAAAAGCAGATGAAAAATGTCAGACAAGCCAAACCTGATCATCGTTACGCAGGCATGTGGGTCACTGCGGATGGATTCATCCGTCACGAGCTTCTGACCACTGGGCGTTACGACGAGGCCCGTGGTAAAAATACCAGCGCCTGGCAAGGCCGCTACGAAATCGTCGGTGACTACATCCAGTACTGGGACGACACCGGCTTCACCGCTGACGGGCATTTTCATGACGACGTGCTGTATCACGCCGGCATGATCCTCTATCGGCAATGAGCACTTTGATGTCGGGTGAATATCGTCTGCCTGGACAATTGCGGGCAGACGCTCATAAACACTTGTGAGAGCCTTGAAATGGAACAGAGCGATGCGTTCATCCTGCAAAACACAGCCATCTACCGTGACGAACTGGTTCGCCTGCTGACGCAACGCTTTACCACGCCCGGGATCTATGAGACCGCCATAGCGCCCCTGCATGTCATCCGTTTTGACACGCCTTCGGAGCTTATCCATACCGTGCACAAGCCGGCACTTTGCCTGATCGTGCAAGGACAAAAGGAAATCGGCTTGGGCGACGATCATTACCTGTACGACCCGCTCAGTTACCTGGTGGTCTCGGTGACGCTTCCGGTTGCCGGGCGCGTGCTGCTGGCCAGCCCGGATGCGCCCTACTTGTGCATCCGTTTTGATTTCGAGGCCACGGATATTGCCCAGGTCATCGCCGATGCGCCTGCGACGGGCGTCCCCGACGAACCGGAGCTGGGTCTTTTTCTTGAAAAAGTCGATGTGCCCTTGCTCGAAACGATGCTGCGGCTGGTCCGGCTGCTGGAAACACCGAAAGACATCGGCATGCTGGCGCCGCTTGCTCTTCGAGAGTTGTACTACCGCCTCCTGCGAGGCGTGCACGGACGGCGGTTGTACGAGCTGGCCTTGGGTGATTCGCAAACACGACGCGTCACGCGGGCAATCGATTGGTTGAACAACCATTACACCCAACCTTTGCGCATCGAAGAGCTTGCCCGGGTCGCCAATCTGGGCAGCTCGACATTGCATCACCGCTTCAAGGCCGTGACCGCGATGAGTCCGCTGCAATATCAAAAGCAACTTCGCCTGCAGGAAGCTCGCCGTCTGATGCTGGGCGAGGGCCTGGATGTAGCGAGTGCCTGTTATCGAGTGGGCTACGAAAGCCCATCGCAATTCAGCCGAGAGTACAGCCGCCAGTTCGGGTGTCCGCCCTCCAGAGACGCCAGCCGGATTCGGCGTCCTGCGTGAAAACCAATCCGGTTGCCAGCGGCTGGGGCGGTTCTCCATTCTCAGGACTGGAGAGCCATTGCTCTTGAGCCCGGCTCCTTTACAAATACCAGCGATACTCCCGCGCACTGATTTCCTGCATAAACGCCAGATGATCCTGGCGCTTGTTCTCGCAATATACATCGACAAACTCCGCGCCAAGCCCCTCACGTAACTGTGGCTGATGCTGCATCGCACGCACGGCCTCGAACATCTCCTTGGGAAAATCGATTCCGCTGCTGCGGTCTTCATTCAGCGGTGCAATCGGTTCCTTGCCAGACTCAAGTCCATGCTCCAGACCCACCAGAATCGCCGCCAACACCAGATACGGATTGGCATCCGCCCCCGCCAGCCGATATTCAACTCGCAAATTTTTCGCGTCCGACTCCGGAATGCGCAGGCACGCATCGCGATCCTCAAAGCCCCAACTGGCCTTGGTCGCCGTATTCACCGTGCCGCCCAAACGGCGCATCGAGTTCTGGTTCGGCGCGAAGATCGGCATGCTGTGCGGTAGCAACTCCAGGCACCCGGCCACCGCATGGCGTAGCGGCTGCTGATCATTCGCGGCCAACAGATTACTGCCTTCAGCGTCATACAGGCTGACATGCACATGCATGCCACTGCCCGGATGCTGCAAGTACGGCTTGGCCATGAAACTCGCGCGATAGCCATGCTTGAGCGCAACACCGCGCGTGCTGCGGCAGAACATTGCTGCCCAATCCGCTGCACGCAAACCATCGTCAAGATGGCCGAAGTTGATTTCAAACTGGCCGGGGCCGAGTTCTGCGGTGATCACCGTGGCGTCTATACCTTGCGCCCGCGTCGCTTCGACCATGTCATCCAGCACCGGCGCGAAGCGTGAAAGGCGTTCGATATGCAGGTTCGGTTGATCATCGGCATCGTCGGTCAGGTCGTCGCGGGGGAATTGCGGCAGACCGTCGCGCAGCTTTTTATCGAACAGATAGAACTCCAGCTCGAACGCCACCACCGGATGAATGCCTTTGCGTGCCAGACGATCAAGCACCTGCGCAAGGACTTCACGGGGTTCGAATTCGATCGGTTTTTCGGTGCCGTCCGACGTGATCAGCATCTGCCCCAGCGGCTGCGCTTCCCAGGTCACCGGTTTCAAAGTACCCGGCACAAGCCGGCGTACCGCATCCGGGTCACCATCGTTGAAGCAGTAATCGCCAATCGCGAACAAACCACCCTGCACGCCCAACAGTACGCAATTCTGCGGCAGCTTCAGTACGCTGCCGGCGGCGACTTTTTCGAGCATGTCGACCGGGTAACGCTTGCCGTAAAAGTGCCCGGGAATGTCCAGACAAATCAGGTCAACATAACGCACCTCGGGGTAGCGTTGGCGAAAGGCACGCACTTCGGCGAGCAGGTCAGCGCAGACAGCGTCCATCGTGTTTATCCTTTTTTGTGATCAGGTGTAGACCCAGAGCACGCGAGTCAGCTGCTCGGTGAGGTTGCCGTAACGGCAACGGGTGTGGCTGTCGAACTGAAAGCTGTCGCCGGCTTTCAACGTGGTCGGTTCTTCGTCGTCGCCCAGCCACAGCGTCAGTTCGCCTTCGAGGACGTAACCGCCCTGCTCCGAGCTGTCGGTCAGGTGGCGATCACCGCTGCTCGCGCCGGCTTCGAGATGACTTTCGAGCATGGAGAACGACGCGCGGATTTGCGGCGACACCAGAATGTCGGTGATGCCGTTGGCGTAATACAACGTGCGACGCTCGTCCGGACGCGTCACCCACGGCAATTCCTTGGGTTTGGGCAGGCTGTAGAAATAGGTGGTCGGTACGCCGAAGGTTTCGCTGATTGCGGTCAGATCCGCCACGGTGGGCCGCGACAGTCCGCGCTCGACCTGCGACAGGAAGCCCACCGAGCGGCCGATCTTGTCGGCGAGTTCCTTGAGGGTCCATTTCTTGTGCTTGCGCAGGTCGTGGATGAGGATCGCCAGCGCGGCGATTTCTTCTTGCTTGTTCATGGTCGCGATTCCGAAAAAAGTCTCATCAAATGCTGTCGCGCAGTCGATACCAGGCTTTGCCGATAGCTTCCAGCGGTGCCGCGAAATGCTTGCCGCCGGGGAAACGACCATTGCTCAGGCCTTGGTACAACGCCAATTCATCCGAGTCGCCGAGAATCGCGTCAGACACCGCGCGCGCGGCGGCCAACGTCGGCAGAACGCCGTGCCCCGAATAGCCTTGCAGCCAATAACGGTTGCCCTCGCCGCCAACGTCCGGCGTGCGGTTGATCGTCAGATCGATATGCCCGCCCCATGCAAACTCGATGTCGACACCTCTGAGTTGCGGGAATACCCGCTCAAGAAACGGCCGGGTCGCCGCCGCAATGTCTTTGGGCATGCCACCGAGATAAGTGCAGCCACCGCCGAACAACAAGCGGTTATCCGGCGTGCGGCGGAAGTAATCGAGGACGAACTGGTTGTCGGTCACGCAGACATTACGCGGCAACAGCGCCGTGGCCTGTTCGGGCGACAGCGCTGCGGTGGCAATCTGGTAGGTGCCCACCGGCAGAATGCAGCTGGACAGTTGCGGGTCGAGTTCATCGAGATAAGCGTTGCACGCCAGCACCAGCACATCGGCGCGCACCGAACCGCGCTCGGTGTCGACCCGGAAACCGTCGCCCTGCTTCTGATAACTCAACGCCTTGCTTTGTTCATGGACACGCCCGCCGGCTTGCTCGATGGCGGCCGCCAGACCCAGGGCCAGTTTCAGTGGATTGAGGTGCGCGCCTTCAGGGTCGTAAAGCCCGGCCTGATAGCGATCGGTGGCCACCCACGCCGGCAGTTGTTCACGAGGGATGAACTGCAACACATCGTGGCCCCACTTGTGGCTGGCCTCGTGTTGCCATTCGCTGAGCAGACTGACACGGCGCGGCATCACCGAGGTCCACAAATGCCCGGGCCGATAGTCGCAGTCGAAGCCATGGCGGCCGGGCAATTCACGCAATTCCCGAGCGGCCCATCGCATGCCGTCCCACAAGCGTTTCGCCCGCTCATGACCGAGTGCAGCTTCCAGCGGCGGCATGTCGCACGACCAGCCGAGAATCGCCTGCCCGCCGTTACGCCCCGACGCGGCCCACGCCACGCGACTGGCCTCCAGCACCACCACGCGTTTACCCGCCAAAGCCAGACGCAACGCCGTGTGCAAGCCACTGAAACCGGCTCCGATGATCACCACGTCGGCGTCATGCTGGCCTTCCAGCACCGCACGGTTGTTCAGAATATCGGCGCAACTGTGGGCGTAATAGCTGTCGACGTGTTGGCTGGACTGCTGAAACATGCACGACCCCATGAAATTATC
>NZ_UTHA01000181.1 GCF_900582195.1 Pseudomonas viridiflava | reverse complement strand
TGCTCGAACAGCCGCAGGGCGAGACCTATGCACGTCCCGCAGGCTCTGGCTCGGGCGGCGGCTATCAGTATCAATACTCGCCGCGACCTGCTTCGCCGGGTGCGCCAGTCGCCGAAGTGCAAAGCGCCTACCGCGAGTTTTTCGCGCCGCTGCCGGGCACCACGCCGACGTCGTTGCCAGAGTCGCCTGCTGATATTCCACCGCTGGGTTATGCGCTCGCGCAGCTCAAAGGCATCTACATCCTGGCTGAAAACGTCCACGGACTGGTGCTGGTGGACATGCACGCCGCCCATGAA
>NZ_UTHA01000122.1 GCF_900582195.1 Pseudomonas viridiflava | reverse complement strand
GGAGATGGCGCAGATGGACCGGCACCAGCGCATGCGACTGCTGACGGTGTCGGGCAGCATCCTGATGCTTACGTACGGCGCCGGACAGAAAATGCGCGAGATCTGGCGACAGGTCGGCGAGGATGCCGATGCGCTGAACGACACGGAATACCGCCTGCGCGCGCTGTGGGGACAATGGAACGACCATACCTGCAGCAATCGTCACGTCCAGGGCCGACAGATCGCCCTGCAGTTTCTGGCGCTTGGCAAGGATCACCGGATCGCCGATTGCCAGCTTCTGGGCAAACGCATGCGGGCCTCCAGCGCGTTCTATATGGGCGACATGAAAACCGCCGGTCAGGCTGCGCACGAAGCCCTGGGCGCACCTCTTTCA
>NZ_UTHA01000119.1 GCF_900582195.1 Pseudomonas viridiflava | reverse complement strand
CGTACACCTGCTGCATATTGGCGACCAGATTGCCGTGGGTCAGCATCGCGCCCTTGGCCAGTCCGGTGGTGCCGCCGGTGTATTGCAGGACCGCCACGTCATCCAGCCCGGCCGCAACAGGTTTGACAGAACCGTCACGCCCCATGCGCAGCAGGTCCTTGAAGCCTGCGGCTTGGGGCAGGTCATAGGCCGGAACCATTTTCTTGACCCTGGCGACGACGGTATTGATCAACCACCCCTTGCGGCTGACTGCATGTCGCCCATCTTCACTTCAATCAGGTAACGAAGTTCGGTGTCAGGCAGCACTTCCTGCACCAGCTTGCCGAACAGGTTCAGGTAGACCAGCGCCTTGGCACCGGAGTCCTTGAACTGGTGACG
>NZ_UTHA01000121.1 GCF_900582195.1 Pseudomonas viridiflava | reverse complement strand
ACGATGGTGCCCGTGTGATCGACCATCAGGACCCGATCGCCATCACCGTCGCAGCCGATACCCATGTCAGCCTTCTCGGCCAGCACGGCAGCCTGTAGCGCCTCCATATGGGTAGAGCCACAGTCCTTGTTGATGTTGAGACCGTCAGGCTGAGCCGACAGCACGATAACCTGTGCGCCCAGCTCACGAAACACATTGGGCGCGACCTTGTACGTCGCACCGTGCGCGCAATCGATAACGACTTTCAAACCGGCAAAATCGGTACAGGTCGGCACACTGCTCTTGCAGAACTCGATGTAACGGCCAGCGGCGTCGTTGA
>NZ_UTHA01000118.1 GCF_900582195.1 Pseudomonas viridiflava | reverse complement strand
CCCTTGGGCGGCACGATAACCAGCTTGCCAGCGGTCATGCCTTTACCGACGTAGTCGTTGGCATCGCCTTCCAGATACATGTTCAGGCCACCGGCGTTCCACACGCCGAAGCTCTGACCGGCCGTGCCCTTGAAGCGGAACGTGACCGGCGCCTTGTTCATGCCCTGATTGCCATGCAGACGAGCGATTTCGCCGGAAATCCGCGCGCCGATGGAACGGTCGCAGTTGCAGATATCCATCTCGTATTCGCCGCCGCTGAGGGCTTCGATGGCCGGTTTGGCCAGCTCTACCATCTTCTCGGCCAGCAGGCCCTTGTCGAACGGCGGGTTGCGATCCACGAGGCTGAACTGAGGCTTGTCAGCCGGAATGTGGTCGCTGCCCAGCAACGGCGTCAGATCCAGATGCTGCTCCTTCTCGGTTTCGCCCGGCAGTACCTCCAGCAAGTCGGTACGGCCGATCAGCTCTTCCAGTCAACGCACGCCCACTTTT
>NZ_UTHA01000262.1 GCF_900582195.1 Pseudomonas viridiflava | reverse complement strand
GACATCCTGAAGGTCAGCTTGGATTTTTTTCTCTTCGTCGAAAATGTGTGTTGCATTTTTGAAAGTGGCTATTCTGTTGAGAAAGAAATGATGAAAGCTTTCTATCAATGTATGAGGTTTTTCATTGGTGAGAAAAATTAGCCTAGGTATTTCTTGGGCTTTGATTAGAAGGAATTTTAGTTCTTCTGTAAATTGGTTTCTCTTAAGAGGGTAGTGTACCTTTACAAATTCAATGATTGACCGTAGGAAAGGCTTGACGTTGTTGTCCTCAATGTTTGGATAGTCGTTGGACTTTAGTATTTCAAGGAAGCCGGTCAAGTCTGACGTTATAATTGAAAATAGTTCATTTTTTAGTTCGCGGTGGAAGGGTTGGTATTGAATAAAACTATCTTCTGCAACTATTGACTCTATTATGTCTAGTGTCGCCCAGTTGAGGACGTTTAAGTTGGTGTAGTGGATTCCGATTTTGTTTTTGAGAAGCCAACTCAATACTATTTCTAGTTTCTTTGAATTTATAGCGGCCTCAAAGTCACCCTTTGTCACATGTGTGAATTTTATTTCTTCGGCGTTCTGTTGTACCTTGAGTAACTTTCGAAGTGTCGAGATGTCCGGGATGTCTTGCTCTGGTTCGAGTACAATCCCTCCTAATACATAGTTGTCATGTTTTTTTATATTTAAGCCTGATCCGTTTAATAAGAGCTTTCTCGGATTGTTGGATTCATCATAAAAGAGGGTGAATGGTTTGTCGTGCCCATAGTTGTCAGGATGATTGTGGCCTATCTTTTTAGCATCAAGGTTCATGTTTGTTAATCTCAATTTAATACTTTAAATGCGTGTTTGAAATATTCATTAT
>NZ_UTHA01000117.1 GCF_900582195.1 Pseudomonas viridiflava | reverse complement strand
CCGTGGAAGGGCTACAGCTACAACGTCGGCGAAACCGAGCTGAGCGCCAACACCACCTGGAGCGCGGACGACGTGGACCGCGTCGCAGGCTTTGCGCGGGTGTCCAATGTGCTGTCGATCCTGATCGCCTTTTACACCCTGTACCTGTTCATGTTCCTGCGCTCGCGACTGGTAATGATGCTGCTCAGTGCGGTGGCACTCTATGCCATCGTGCTGACTACCAGTAAAGCGCCGGCCGGGGCGTTCGCCCTGACCATGGGCCTGTTGATGATTCAGCGCATGAG
>NZ_UTHA01000238.1 GCF_900582195.1 Pseudomonas viridiflava | reverse complement strand
GATGCGGGCGGTGTCTGCCGCCGCCTGAGTGGCATCGATATTGGCCTGCGCGGCTTCGATGCCACGCTGCAGAGTGCCGAACAGGTCGAACTGATAGGACGTGGTCAGGCCGATATCGCCGACGTTGGCCACCGGCACTTTGTCGGGTAGCAGAAAGGCTTCCCCCGACTCCTGCAAGCGCTGCGCGCCGATCTTGGCGCTGTTGGTAAAGCCGCCTGCGGCGTCAGCTTCGGCACCCTGATAGCGCGAGCGTTGCAGGTTGGCGGCGGCAATGCGCAGGTCGGTGT
>NZ_UTHA01000252.1 GCF_900582195.1 Pseudomonas viridiflava | reverse complement strand
GGACAACCTCGCGATGGATGTCTGGACTGTAAAAGGAAGGATTCTTTTGCCCTGAGTGGAGTGCGCGCCGAACTGGTTCCGCGTCCTCAGTAATGCGGCATTTCGACCACATCACCCTTGAGCTGCTCGTCCATTTCCCGCAGCAGGCGATACACCTGGGCCACTGCCTGCAGAGTGGCGCGCGGGATGAACTGGCCGACGTTCTCGCGGTACAGCGTTCGCGCCAGCCAGACAAAACGCACCACCGGCACCCCGGCCTCGCGAGCGCGCTCAATCAGCTCGCGGGCTTCGGCATCGCGGCCCTTGCAGATGATGCGTGGCAGCGGCGTCTGATCCGGACGGTAGAACAGGGC
>NZ_UTHA01000116.1 GCF_900582195.1 Pseudomonas viridiflava | reverse complement strand
GGATGAACCGTCCATGGGACTGGCGCCGCAGGTGGTGGAAGAGATCTTCGATATTTTGGGACGGCTTAATCGCGACGAGGGGCTGAGTCTGCTGGTCGCCGAGCAGAACATCAGCCTCGCGCTGGAGTATGCGCACTACGCGTATGTGCTGGAGAACGGCCGGGTAGTCGAATCCGGCGTTGCCGCAGAGCTGGCCGCGCGCGAGGACATTCATCATCACTATCTGGGTGCTGCAGCGCATTGAGTGCGCTGCTGTTCTTCCAGCAACAGCGTTCGAACAATGTGTTCATGTAAATACTTTTTCCACTTTAAGAATATCTCGCAAGTCATTGTTTTTTTAATTGTATTGCCTTTTAGGCATGGCCTGTGCACTACCTGAATCCGGTG
>NZ_UTHA01000219.1 GCF_900582195.1 Pseudomonas viridiflava | reverse complement strand
TGTGGTGGCTGCCATGGCGGCCTTGCAGCACAGTGGTGTCACGCAGTTGGGGTTGGTGACCGAGGCGCCGCAATGACTGCCATGGCCCTCCCTTACACGCAGGTGCGCCCCGAGGCCCTGAACCGGCCACGGCTGCGCAGCCACGGACTGGCTGCGGCGTTCGCAGTGGCCTTGCATGTTATTGTGCTGGCCGCACTGATGCAGGGCTGGGTCGCCGAGCAAAAACTGCCTGAGCCGGTGAGAACCCTGACCACTCAGTTACTGATTCTGCCGCCTGCGCCTGCACCTGTCGCGCCATCACCGGAGCCGGTTGTCGAGCCTGTTCAGGCGGCGGCGCCTGCGCCCGA
>NZ_UTHA01000115.1 GCF_900582195.1 Pseudomonas viridiflava | reverse complement strand
GCCCTTGCTCCTTGCGTTCGATGACCGACAGCAGCGTGAAGCCGAACTGGATCAGCGTTTCCACCGCTGCACTGGCTTTCGCGAACAAGACGGGGTAGCGGTAGTGAGGCGTTTCCTGTGCCAACAGGCTGCCTGAACCGCCCTCGGTGGCACCATTGGCGTAGGCCGCCAGCAGCGCGCGTGGATCCAGCGGGGCCGCGAAGAGCGGCAACGATAATGGTTTGCCGTCCAGAGTCAGGTTGTGGCGCAGGTTGTACAGGCGCGAGTCGAGCATGTCCC
>NZ_UTHA01000067.1 GCF_900582195.1 Pseudomonas viridiflava | reverse complement strand
TGCTGACACAGGTCGATCTGGCGCTGATCAACACCAACTATGCGCTGAGCGCCAAGCTTGATCCGACCAAGGACGCGCTGATCATCGAAGGTGCCGAGTCGCCTTACGCCAACATTCTGGTTGCCCGACCGGACAACAAGGACTCGGACGCGATGAAGAAACTGGCCGCTGTGCTGACCAGCCCGGAAGTCAAAACCTTCCTGGCCGAGAAGTACAAAGGCGCCGTGGTTCCGGCGTTCTGAATCCCTGACCGCTAAATCCCTGATCGTGCCCATGCTCCGCGCTCATCGTTATACACAAGTCGCGATGAGCATCTGGTGCGAGCACGATTTCAGCAGTGGGAGCGGACTTGTCCGCGAAAACTGCGTTTCAGACGCTGCAT
>NZ_UTHA01000113.1 GCF_900582195.1 Pseudomonas viridiflava | reverse complement strand
CCACCCACAGCGCGCGCAGGTACTGCTTGATCAGTTGTGGAATGGAATAGCCCATCAGCAAACCGCCGACAATTGCCGCCAGCAGAATCCCGCTGCCGGTGGCGGTCAGCCAGGTGAATTTGTACACCGCTTCTTCCGCTTTCGGCGCGGCAACCACGGGCGGGACTTTTTCGATTTGCAGGTGCAGGCTGGTAAACGTCACCGCCGGGGCGAAAATCGGGTTGGCCTCGCGCAGCGGTTTGCCTGCGGGATCAAGCTTGGCTGACTGGGTTACCGGATCAATCGCCGGGCGGGTGTCGAACATGTTCTTGAAGCCCTGGGTGCCCCAGGCGAAGACGAACACGGTGAGGATGATCCACGGCATCCACGCGCGCATCACTGCCGGACGCGCCTGATCGCTGAACGCGGCACTGGCAGTGATTTTTTCTTCATCGACCTTGGAGTTGTCTACGCGCCCCGAAAGCGCAGCGGAGGTGTGAATGGTCGCCGGTTTCCACACTTTCAAAAACAGCGTCAGGCAGGCCATGGAAATCAGCGCGGCAATCACGTCCACCAGCATCGGCCCGTGATAGTTCGATACCAGAAATTGCGGGATCGCGAAGCTGACACCGGCCACCAGAATCGCCGGCCAGATCTCCAGCATCTTGCGCCACCCGGCGAATGCCCAGATCAACCAGAACGGCACCAGCACTGAGAAAAAAGGCAACTGCCGACCGACCATCATCGACAGTTCCATTTCGTCCAGCCCGGTGACTTTGGCCAGCGTGATGATCGGTGTTCCGAGGGCGCCGAACGCCACCGGCGCGGTGTTGGCGATCAGCGCCAGACCGGATGCCGCCAGCGGCGAAAAACCGAGACCGATCAGAATTGCCCCGGTCACCGCCACCGGCGTACCGAAACCCGCCGCGCCTTCGAAAAATGCGCCGAAGCAGAACGCGATCAGCAGCAACTGCAAACGACGGTCATCGGTGATCCGCGCGAGAGAATCCTGCAGGACTTTGAACGAGCCGTTTTCGGTGGTCAGGCGGTGCAGAAAGATGATGTTGAGGACGATCCAGCCGATCGGCAGCAGGCCATTCGCCGCGCCGAACAACGCCGCAGAACCGGCCATGCTCGCCGGCATGCCGAAGGCGAAAATCGAAATCAGCAGGGCGGACGCCAGCGCCAGCAGCGCCGCCAGATGCGCCTTGACGTGGAAGAACGCCAGCGCCGCGAGCATCACCACCACCGGTACGGCGGCCATGAGCGTGGAGATCACCGGGTTGCCGAACGGGTCGTAAATTTGCTGCCAGACCATGGTCCACCTCTGCTTGTTGTTATTGAGGGCGCAGATCCATTGCGTGGGGCTAGGTTGCAAGCAGTATAGGTGGCATTTCGCCGCCGCTCGGGCGGTGCAAGCGGGGCGACAAACGGTCGATAGTGGCCAGTGAATCAACGGCGTTTTGCCCGGTCGTATCTCTGGCTGCGCGCACCGCGTCCTGAAGGCGTGGGCAGCGTCGCCGACTCCGTCGTCAAGACCTTGGTTTTAGGGAAGTTTTGAATGAAGCGCGCTACAACGATGCTGCTGACCGTGACCGCCGCCGTATTGCTCGGCGGCTGTGTGGCGGATTTTGATGATGACCACCGCCATGGCCGGCATTACGACCGCGATCATGGCCGCAATTACGACCACGACCGGCGCTGGGATGATCGTGATGATCGCCGCGATGGCCGTCGCTACTACCGCGACCGCGATGATGACTGATTGAATGCAAAAAGGGCGTCCCGTGATGGGACGCCCTTTTTGTTTGGCCCTTGAATTAAAAGTGAGCGCTCGCCCGGACGCTGGATCGCGCAGGCACGGAGGCCTCGATGTCCAGCAAATGGGTGGCGAGAATGTCGCTCAGAAAACGGAACTGATCGTTGATGCCGACCACTTCATTGCTGAAATGATTAATGGCGGCGGGCATCAGCAAATCTTCGAAATCTTCGTTGAACACCAGTGCCTGAGCTTTGTGCGACACGGCGTGCTGGTCGTAATAGTTGCCGCCGAACACCGGGAAACTCACGGAGAGTGTGACGTGGGTGTGAATCATGCTGTGAACTCCTCGTTGTGTTTCGGATGGCTTAATCGTGCCTTCCATGAGCGCCGGGCGGAAGGCAATCGTGGCGATGGTGAATATCGATGGCAGTGATGGTTGTCGCAGACCCCTGTGGGAGCGAGCTTGCTCGCGAAGGCGTCGAGCCAGTCGATTCATATGTTTCTGATACACCGCATTCGCGAGCAAGCTCGCTCCCACAGGGGATCTGCGGAGTTTTCACGACAGCGGACAAATGGTCCGACGCACACACCTATACTCAAATCTGCTTCCGCCTTTTAAAAGGAAATCTCAACCGTGAACCCGCGTGCGCTGCTCGTCGCCGCACTGTTGTTGCTGGCCGGCTGCGCCACCTCGGCGCGGGTGCCGGTGGCAGCGCCGCAAGCCGTGTTCGTCTCGCCGCAGACCTGGCAGCAGATCGACCGCGAAATCGTCAGCGCTTCGCAGCAGTCCACCGAGCAGGTCAAAGTCTTCGCCCGTGGCTCGATGGAACATTGGCGCACTCGGGTCTATCAGCAAACTGAAGAAAATTTCATCCCGTGGTTCAGCAGCTACTGGACCCAGGAATGGCTGTCGATGAAGGTCAGTTGGTACACGATCAATGCCGGCGGCGAGCAGGACGCGTCGGCCAAGCGTCTGGCGGCGTATCTGCTTGAGCAATATCAGGAAAGGGTGCTGGCCCCGGTTGCGGTGGAGATCGATCCGGATGCGATTCTTGGCCAGGCGACGGCGTTCTATGCGCAGTTGATGGCGCAGCAGATGCCACTCATCGCCCAGCGCCATGGTGTGCCCGTTGGTCAGCTCAACGGGCGTTTGCAAAAAGTCCCCGCCATTGCGCTGGGCCCGCCGCCAGCGCGGGATGCTTCGCTGTTTCAGGTCATCAGTACCGAGCCGCTGAATACGCTGCCGGCCTACGCCGCGCTGATCGACAAGATCCACTCCGAGGGCGGCGCCAAAGGTATTGCTTCGACGGATGCCGGCATGGCCCCGGTGGCCAAGCGCGCCAGCCAACGGATGGAAGCGGAAATGGCTCCGCGTGGTGCTGCCAGTGCGGTCGCCGCTGCTGCGGGGAAACTGGCCGGCGGCTTGATTTCAGTGGGTGTGGCGGGCATTCGCGCGATCATCCAGGCCAATGACCGGCCCGACAGCGAAGCGCTGATCCGCAGCAGCCTGGGCAGCACTTTCGACAAAGCCTGGCTGAAACTGGTGCAGAACCCGACCACCGGAGTCATGGCGGGCACGCTGCACATGGCCGGGCAGGTCGAGCGCAATCTGGGCGGGGGCGAGGAACCGTCGGTCGGTTTGGGTGTGAATCGTGTCGAATGGCAACCGCCGCAATCGACTAACCAGCAGATCGAACCCAACGTGCAAGGAGAGTGATCATGGCTTACATCGATATTTTTGTAGCGCCGGTGCCGAACGCGAATCGTGAGCAGTACAAAAAGCACGCCGAAATTGCCGCCGTACTGTTCAAGGAGTACGGCGCGCTGAGCGTGGCCGAGTGCTGGGGAGATGACGTGCCGGACGGCAAGCTCACCTCGTTCCCGATGGCGGTGAAACTCAAGGAAGGCGAAACCGTCGCCTCGGGCTGGCTGATCTGGCCGGACAAAGCCACCCGTGATGCCGGCATGGCAAAAATGATGGAAGACCCGCGCATGCAGCCCGATGTGAACCCGATGCCGTTCGATGGCCAGAGGATGATCTACGGCGGCTTCCAATACCTCATCGAACCTTGAAGCCACTGCAAATCCGGATATGGGCAAAAAAATCATGGTTCGCCACGAACCCCTGTGGGAGCGAGCCTGCTCGCGAAAGCGGTGAATCAGTCACCATTTTGCCGACTGACACACTGCCTTCGCGAGCAGGCTCGCTCCCACAGAG
>NZ_UTHA01000177.1 GCF_900582195.1 Pseudomonas viridiflava | reverse complement strand
TTCTGAGGGTGCGCTGCTCGATGCGTTTTTCGAAAGTGCCCTGGATCACACGGTCGACATAAATGCCGGGGGTGTGGATCTGGGTCGGCAACAGCACGCCGGGTTCGACGATTCCCTCGACTTCAACCACGGTGATCCTGCCTGCTGTGGCGACCACGGGGTTGAAGTTCTGCGCGGTATGACGATAGATCACATTGCCGAAATGGTCAGCCTTCCAGCCCTTGATCAACGCAAAGTCGCCGGTGATGGCTTCTTCAAGGATCACATTGCGGCCGTTGAACTGGCGGGTTTCCTTGCCTTCG
>NZ_UTHA01000111.1 GCF_900582195.1 Pseudomonas viridiflava | reverse complement strand
TGATGTTCAAGCATTTCCTGAACAAGCGTCTGAATAAGCATTGCAGCGGAAAGCTCTCTGGCCAACGGTGCACCTTGACCTGCCCATTGAGCAGCAAAATCATGACAGCCCTTGGCTGCAGCGGCCGAGTGCAACGCCTTTGCCAGGTCGTAAGCGAGTGGGTATTCCGCCGGGCGGGGCAGGTTCGCGTCCAGCGCCTCCAGGTAGAGACGGCTGGAAATGCCACGAGCGGGCCGTCCCGAAATACAGCAGGTAACGCGTGTCTCATGGGCTTTGGCGGTTCTGAGTGCTTCTCGATGTTCCTGCGTTGCTGATGATTCCGGGCACAGGATAAACGCGGTGCCCAGTTGGCAGCCGCTTGCCCCG
>NZ_UTHA01000110.1 GCF_900582195.1 Pseudomonas viridiflava | reverse complement strand
TCTCCCAACCCAAAGAGCCAAAGGTCAGTCAAAGTTCGGGCCGGAAGCCACTCGAGCAGACACTGCCCGAATGGTCATCCAGCCCGAGTGCAGCGCCGGTCAGAAGCGGACCGTCACACCTGCGTTCACCGAATGGAAGCGTGTGTCGGTGCCGAACTGGCCCAGATAGGACAGTCCAAGATCGGTCTGCTTGTTCAGTCGCGCCTTCGCGCCCACTTCAGTCAAGGCGGTGTCGCGGGTTTGAGAAACGCCTTGCACTTCGAAGTTCGGACCACCGGCAAAGGACTGCACGTTTCGCGGATCCAGATCACCGTAGGCGCGTCTCCAGCCCAGCGAGCCGTAAAGCTCGGTGTTGAGG
>NZ_UTHA01000109.1 GCF_900582195.1 Pseudomonas viridiflava | reverse complement strand
CAACCTGGAGGTTGCGCCGCGTCTCTGTTCGAGATGAGTATCTGGAGCGGGCGCTGTGCTGTATTGCCCGTAGGAGCGGATTTGTCCGCGAAGCTGGCACGCCCGATGAGGATCCAGCGTTTGAAATACGACATTGAAGACAAACGCAACACTGCGCGCCCCTTCAAGTGTGGATAACTCGATCATCCACACTTGCAAATTCAAAAGGCGTCGCTTGCCACGCGGTGATCTTTCATTCCGGACGCTGATGGCTCAGGAACAATCAGCTGTCACTCTCACCATGACTGTTGCTGTTACCAGCGCTTGGTAGCTGCCTGTCGATAACCCAGCCCGGCGACCGGTGTCTCATTCATGGACATCAGCATGCGCGCTTCACCGAC
>NZ_UTHA01000108.1 GCF_900582195.1 Pseudomonas viridiflava | reverse complement strand
CCTTCGCCGTTGTGTTTCAGCGCAACGTAAAAAATCAGCCCTCCCGAATTAATGACGTAATCCGGTGCATACAGGATCCCCCGGGCTTCCAGCTGTCAGCCACCTGAAGGCTGGTCAACTGGTTGTTCGCCGCACCCGCGACGGCTGCACAACGCAACTGCGCAACGCTCTTGCAGTTCAATACATGCCCCAGACCGCAGGGGGCAAGAATGTCGCACGGCGTACTCAGCAGCGCTTCGCACGCAATGGGGTACGCATCGAGTTGCGTCATTGCCCGTTGCACCTTATCGCTGTCCAGATCGCTCACGAGTAATTC
>NZ_UTHA01000025.1 GCF_900582195.1 Pseudomonas viridiflava | reverse complement strand
CTTTACCACTGCCTTGAGCAACGTCCAGGCGCTGCGCGAGCAGATCGCCATGGACAGCGGGTTGATTCTCGATCCGTGGCTCGAGACCTACATGCTGATGCAGCTTTCCACGCAGCAGGTGCCCGACCTCATTGAGCGCATCGGGCGCATGTCCAGCATTGGCCAGACCTCGGTCGCATCCGGCCAGTTCAGCCTGCAGAGCCGTTTGCAGATGCGTGATCTGCTCAGTCGTATCGACGACGCGAAGGACCAGACGCGCAAGGCGGGCGCTTTGCTGATGTCCAAACTGCCAGCACAGATGCAGCCTTGGGCTGACCAGTATTCGCAGGTCACGCAGGTATTGAAC
>NZ_UTHA01000194.1 GCF_900582195.1 Pseudomonas viridiflava | reverse complement strand
TGGTAGAGGCGATGCAGGATGGTCGCGTTGTCCAGGCTTAGCATTTCCTCGGCGGTCAGGGTGCTGGCCAGCGTGATGACGTGCTCCCAGCTGGCGTCCCGCCCTTCAGGATCGGAGATCTGTGCCACCGGCAACTGTTGCAACAACAGGCCGCGAGCACGATGGCCGTCGGCCTTGAGCCAGAAACGCGTGCCCAATTGCTCGGACATCACGAAATAGCTGGAGAGGCTCTCGGAGAGGTCCACGCCGTCCAGTGCAACGATGCCCTGATAACGCTTGCCCTTGCGAGGGTCGATGGTCAGCGTCAGCGAACCATCAGGC
>NZ_UTHA01000103.1 GCF_900582195.1 Pseudomonas viridiflava | reverse complement strand
GCTTCGGCCAGTCCCGGCTCATTTTCAGTTACCCGTACCGCCAACCGTGATTGCGTCGATCTTCAGCGTAGGCTGACCCACACCGACCGGTACCGATTGCCCGTCCTTGCCGCACGTACCGACACCGCTGTCCAGCGACAGGTCGTTACCCACCATCGAAACCCTGCTCATCGCTTCCGGCCCGTTGCCGATCAAGGTCGCACCTTTGACAGGCGCGGTGATCTAGCCGTCTTCGATCAGGTAAGCCTCACTGGTAGAGAACACGAACTTGCCGCTGGTGATATCCACCTGACCGCCGCCCAGATTGGCGCAGTAGATACCGCGCTTCACCGACGCGATGATTTCCTGTGGATCGCTCTGACCGCCCAGCATGTAGG
>NZ_UTHA01000101.1 GCF_900582195.1 Pseudomonas viridiflava | reverse complement strand
TCTGCACGGACACCGTGCCTTGATGGATGATGCACATGAACGTTCCGGCATCACCTTCGGCAAACACTGCTTCGCCCTTTTCGATGTCGGTGATGCTGAAGTAGCCCGCCACGGCGAGGAAACCGCTCGGCAACAGGGTGTCGAACAGGCCGCAGTCCAGCAGCATGTCGCGTATGGCGTTGTTCAGGTTGGACAGTTGTTCTGACATGGTTCGGTCTTGTGTTCAGGCTTCAGTGAGGGGGGCAGATCCTTGCCCCCGATGCTAGTAAGACAGGCGTTGGATGCCAAGTTCATTCG
>NZ_UTHA01000099.1 GCF_900582195.1 Pseudomonas viridiflava | reverse complement strand
CGATGATGTGCCCGCCCAGCTGGGTCAGATTATTCTGCGTCGAACCGTTGTTGAGGATCAGCCCCTGCGCACCGACGTTGTAGTCATGAAACTGGTTATGCGACAGCCCGCTGGCATTGGGCGTGGCGATGTTGATGATCGGCACGCCATTGCCGGCGCGATCCAGCGAGGTATTCGGGTTGGCCACCACAATGCCGTCGGCCTGCGCCCACATTGGTTGCCAGAACATGACGTTCGCCAGCAGAAACGCCAGGCCGCGCTTGGGCATGCCAAGGAAAGACTCGCGGTTTTTTACGGCAGCAGCAGGCTGACGAGCGAGAAACGCATACTGGCGAACGTCCATGTTGAAGATCTCTTTACAACGAGCAGTAAAAGTCGGATGACGGTGAGTGCGCGGTACTTCCTGACAGTCACGAACCTTGCTGCAGATCGCAAAACGGCCCTTTCACCGGATAGTGGCGCACTAATATCATATTTGCGGCGCGATATTAGATGGCCACTATTTTGGCGTCAATTTTTGAATCACTTGAGGCGTCGCTCCCGATGAGCGGTATGAATAAAACCGCGTGCTGGGTAAGAGTCGCTGTCCCGCACAACAAGCCCTCCCGTCGCAATAATCTGTAAACTCTCCCCTCTTTCGCCGCCCAGCATTTCCTCGCGGCCATCACCTCTTTAAATGCACCGGAGTTCATCTTGCGTCTGTTCCACACCTCCGACTGGCACCTTGGGCAAAACCTGCACGGCCAGGAGCGCGATTTCGAGCATGCGTGCTTCCTCGAATGGCTGCTGCGCCAACTGCAACTGGCGCAGCCGGATGTGCTGCTGATTGCCGGGGACATCTTCGACACGGTCAACCCACCGGTCAAAGCCCAGGAACGCCTCTACGATTTCATCGTCAGCGCCCACGAACAGCAGCCGTTGCTGACCATCGTGATGATTGCCGGCAACCACGATTCCGGCTCGCGGATCGAGTTACCCGCGCCGTTGATGCGCCGTTTGCGCACCCATGCGCTGGGTCGGGTGTTGTGGCTGGATGACGGGCAACTGGATGCCGAACGCCTGCTGCTACCGTTGCCGGATAAAACCGGCGAGATCGCCGCGTGGTGCCTGGCGCTGCCGTTCCTGCGCCCGGCGGAGGTGACTGGCGCGCACTTGGGCGACAACTATCTGCGCGGCATCGGTCAGGTACACGAATGGCTGATCGAAGCGGCCAACGCCAAGCGCCAACCGGGTCAGGCGCTGATCGCCATCAGCCATGCGCACATGGCCGGCGGCTCCGTTTCGGAGGATTCCGAGCGCAGCCTGATCATCGGTAACGCCGAGGCCCTGCCCGCCAGTTTGTTCGGGCCCAGTATCAGCTACGTCGCCCTCGGCCATTTGCACAAACCGCAGAAGGTCAACGGTGAAGAGCGCATTCGCTACAGCGGCTCGCCGATTCCGTTGTCATTCTCGGAAATCGGTTATCAACACCAGATTCTCGACGTCACCCTCGATGGCGAAACCCTGGTCAGCGTCGAGCCGAAACTGATCCCGCGCTCGGTCAATCTGCAGCGCATCGGGCCGGCACCGCTGGCGGAGATTCTGTTGCAACTGGCGGATCTGCCGAACATCGACCTGCTCGCCGAAACCCAACGCCAGCCGTGGCTGGAAGTGCGCGTCACCCTCGACGAACCGCAGCCGGATCTGCGCCACCAAGTCGAAAATGCACTGCAAGGCAAAGCCGTGCGCCTGGTGCGCATCGCCGCCGAATACGCCGGCAACCGTGGTGCTGACGGCGTCGACGATGGCCCCGCACTGATCGAACTCGATCAACTTACCCCGCAGGAATTGTTCAGCCGCGCCTGGCTCGACAACTACGGCAGCGAGGTCGACGAACAAACGCTGAAGGACTTCGCCGAACTGCTGCAAGACGTACAACTGGAGGGCGAGCAGCCATGAAAATTCTCGCCATTCGTTTGAAAAACCTCGCCTCGCTGGCCGGGCCGTTCGAGATCGATTTCACCGCTGAACCGCTGGCCAGTGCCGGTTTGTTCGCGATTACCGGCCCGACCGGCGCTGGTAAAAGTACCCTGCTCGACGCGCTGTGTCTGGCGTTGTTCGGTGCGGTGCCGCGTCTGAACAACACCGGCCGCGACGCCAAAGTCCCGGATGCCGACGGCGAAATCGCCACCGGCGACCCGCGCACGTTGCTGCGTCGCGGTACCGGTGAAGGCTACGCCGAAGTGGATTTCGTCGGTGTCGATGGCCGGCGCTACCGTGCGCGCTGGGAGGCCAATCGCGCCCGTGAGAAGGCCGGCGGCAAGTTGCAGGCCAGCCGTCAGAGCCTGCGCGACATCGATCAGGATCAACTGCTCGCCAGTCAGAAAGGCGAATACAAAACTCAACTGGAAGCTGCGCTCGGCCTGAACTTCGAACAGTTCACCCGCGCCGTGCTGCTGGCGCAGAGCGAGTTCAGCGCGTTCCTCAAGGCGGACGACAACGACCGCAGCGAACTGCTGGAAAAGCTCACCGACACCGCGCTGTACACCCGCCTCGGCCGCCGCGCCTTTGACAAGACCAAAGAGGCCCGCGAAGCGCACAAGCTGTTGCAGGATCAGGCTACCGGCGTGACCCCGTTGGCGCCCGAAGCCCGGGCCGAACTGGATGAGCGTTTCAACGCTGCGCAACAGCAAATGAAGTTGCAGCAGGCGCAGCTCAAACAACTTGAGCAACAGCACAGCTGGCTCAAGGATTTGCGTGTGTTGCAGGACGCGCAGCAAGCGGCCGCCGAGCAACTGCACAGCGCTCAACAGCAATCGGAAAGTCTGGCCGGCGAGCGGGTGAAACTGACGCGTCTGGAACAGCTCGGACCGCAACGACACCAGTTCGCACGCAAAACCGAACTCGATGCCCTGCTCACGCCACTGGCTGCGCAAATAGCCGCGCGCGCGCAGCAGCACGCCGAACTGACTGAGCGGCAGACGCAACTGGAACAAAATCTCGACGCGGCGAAAGTTGCGCTGACCGAAGCGCAACAACGGCAAAGCGAAAACGCGCCGTTGTTGCGTCAGGCTTTTGAAGAACAAAGCACCCTTGCCCGCCTGGGCAAGGAGGTCGCGCAAAGTGCCGAAGCCAGGCTCAATGCGCAGCAGGCTTGCACCGAAGGCCAGAACGCCATTCAAGCCTTGCAGGAAAAACAGAAACAGGTCGCCGAACGCCTGCAACGCATCGTCGCCGAACTTGAGCAAAGCGCTCATCTGGCGCCGCTGAGCGATGCCTGGAATGCCTACCGCGATCGCCTGCAACAGCTGATGCTGATCGGCAACCGCTTGAACAAGGGGCAAGCCGAACTGGCGAGCCTCGAAGAAAACGCCGCGCGCAGCGCTGAAGAACTGACCACGCAAAAGCAGCAACTTGAAGTGCTGTTCAAAGAGGCCGGCGCTGAACCCGACGCCGTCGCCGAGCAGATCGGTATCCTTGGCACGCTGCTGCAGGACAACCGCAAACAACTGCGCGCCTTCGAAGACGTGTCGCGCCTGTGGGCCATGCAGCAGGATCTCGACAAGCGCAGCGCCGAGTTGCAACAGCGTCAGCTCAGCGCCCAGCAGGAACGCGAGCGGCTGACTCAGGACGGCGTGAAAAGCAAAGCCGAACTGACCGTCGCCGAACAAACCCTCAACGTCACCCGCGAGCTGCTTGAGCGCCAGCGGCTGGCGCGCAGTGCCAGTGTCGAGGAATTGCGCGCGCAGTTGCAGGACGATCAGCCGTGCCCGGTGTGTGGCAGCAACGAGCATCCGTATCATCAACCGGAAGCGCTGCTGCAAAGCCTTGGTCGCCACGATGAAAGCGAGCAGGCTAACGCCCAGCAAGTGGTCGATCAGCTCAAGGAAAAACTCACTGAGCTGCGCGCCGAAGTCGTTGGCGTGATTGCGCAACAGAAAGAACTGCTGCAACAGCAGGAACAACTGGCAACCCAGCAGCAAGCGTTGGCGCCAAGCCTCGACGCGCATCCGCTGGCCGCACAGTTGTTCAATCAGGACGCCGACAAGCGCGATGCCTGGCTCGCCCGGCAAAACGAGCAACTGAACCAGAGCATCACTCAGGACGAACAACGCCAGAGCGCCCTGCTCACCCTGCAACAGGATGCCGCGCGGCTGACCCAGCAATTGCGTCAGGCAGAAACTGCGCATCAACAAGCGGCGCAGCACCTGAGCAATCAGCAGCGCGAGCTGAGCAGCGACCGTCAGCGCCTCGACGAAGAACTGGCCGCGTTCGGCAATCTGCTGCCGGCCGACACCCTTGAATCCCTGCGCCAGGAGCCGGCAGCGACTTTCATGCAGCTTGACCGGCAGATCGCCGAGCGTCTGAGGCAGGTCGATCAACAGAAGGAAGAGCAGACCGAGCAGCAACAGCGGCAACAGACGCTGGAGAAAGAACAGGACCGTCAACAGACCCGTGCACAGCAGTTGCTCAGCGCCGAACAGCAATTCACGGCGTTGACCGAGCAGCAGCTCACCTGCCAGCAGAAACTCGCGCAACTGCTTGGCGAGCACAGCAGCGCCGAACACTGGCAGCAGCAGCTTGAGCAAGCGGTTGAGCAGACGCGCAATGCCGAAACCGGCACCGCGCAGGAACTGCAAAGCGTGCGCACGCAACTCGTACAGATCGCTGCCGAACTCAACGCGCAGCAGGAGCGCATGCAGGCGCTGCAAAACGAAGAGCAGGATCTGGCTGGCAAGATTGCCGACTGGCGCGCCCGTCATCCGGAGCTGGATGACGGTGGCCTCGAAGATCTGTTGCGGGTCGACGACGCGCAAGTTGCCGAGTTGCGTCAGCGCTTGCAACTCAATGAAAAAGCCATCGAACAGGCCAAGGTGTTATTGCAGGAGCGTGATCGCCTGTTGCTTGATCACCAGGCGCAACACAACGGCAACCTCGATGCCGAACAACTGGCCAACGCCCTCGCCGAGCTGCAAAACCTGTTCAACCTCAGCGAGCAGCAATGTGCCGAGCTGCGTGCCGAACAGGCCGAAGATCAGCGCCGGCAAAACGCTAATCAAGCACTGGCGCAGCAGATTGCCTCGGCGTATGCCGAGTATCAACGCTGGGCGCGCCTGAGTGCCTTGATCGGTTCGGCCACCGGCGACACCTTCCGCAAGATCGCCCAGGCCTACAACCTCGACTTGCTGGTGCATCACGCCAACGTGCAACTGCGCCAACTGGTCAAACGCTATCGCCTGAAACGCGGCGGCAGCATGCTCGGCCTGCTGGTGATGGACACCGAGATGGGCGATGAGCTGCGCTCGGTGCATTCGTTGTCCGGCGGCGAGACGTTTCTGGTATCGCTGGCCCTCGCACTGGGCCTGGCTTCGATGGCGTCGAATACGCTGAAGATCGAATCGCTGTTTATCGATGAAGGCTTTGGCAGCCTCGATCCGGAATCGCTGCAACTGGCCATGGATGCGCTCGATGGCTTGCAGGCGCAGGGGCGCAAAGTTGCGGTGATTTCCCACGTGCAGGAAATGCACGAGCGGATTCCGGTGCAGATTCAGGTGCAACGTCAGGGCAACGGTTTGAGCACACTGGAGGTGAAATGAACACGCTGTACTCCTTCCGCCGCTGCCCGTATGCCATGCGCGCGCGGATGGCGTTGCGTTATTCGGGTGTGCCGGTGGAGATCGTTGAAGTCAGCCTCAAGGCCAAACCGGCGCAGATGCTGGCGCTCTCGCCGAAAGGTACGGTGCCGGTGCTGGATGCTGGCGGGCGGGTGATTGATGAAAGTCTGGAGATCATGCGCTGGGCGTTGGCGCAGAATGATCCGCAGGGTTGGCTGCTGGATGGCGATGCACGGATCGCCGAACTGATCGAAGCGAATGATCAAGTGTTCAAGGTGCATTTGAATCGCTACAAATACGCCGAGCGCTATCCCGAGCAGCCAATGGAAGTTTATCGGGCTGAGGGAGCGTTGTTCTTGCAAAGGCTGGATGAGCTGCTTGAAGGTCGTGAATATTTGCTGGGCGATCATCCGAGCCTGGCGGATATCGCCCTGCTGCCGTTTGTTCGGCAGTTTGCCCATGTTGATCGTGAGTGGTTTGCGCAGACGCCTTATGTTCGCTTACAGGCCTGGTTGCAGCGTTTCCTCGAATCCGAGCTATTCACTTCGATCATGAAGAAATAACCCTTACCTTCCTGCTTTGATCGTTCCCCACGCTCTGCGTGGGAATGCCTCAAGGGACGCTCTGCGTTCCAATCGGACGCGGAGCGTCCGGGGCTGCATTCCCACGCGGAGCGTGGGAACGATCAATCGTGTTGTCTATGCCAGCGCGTTGCACATGCCGAGTGCCATGCAATCTATCTCGAATGGCCCGAGAAAGTCTGCCGAGACTTTCACCGGCGGATTGCCGGCCATCAGCCCCAGGGTATTTGCCCGTTCGATGTTATGCGCAATGTTGTGATTGGCCTCTATGGCCCGCGCCAGTGCGCCGACCGAGCCTTGGCCGATGCCCAGTAATGAAGTGCCGTTGGTGAAGAACGCCAAACCGGCGATCACCCAAAGTCTGTAACCTTTCATGCTCCGCCGACTCCCGCGAGTTCAGCCCGGTCGACCATCACGCTTTGCGAGCGGACTTCGAACTGGATGCCGGGGTGGGCGACTTCAATCGGGGCTTCGAAGGTGTGTTCCATCTGCGAGGCGATGCTGACGACCAACACCACGGCCAGGTAAAGACCGATGGCCAGATAGGCGCCGCGTTTGGCTGAATGGATGATTGCGCTGGCCATGGTGTTCTCCCGTGGGCATGTTTCGATGTCCACAGAATCGATCAAAAAAGCCGTGGCAACCACTCAGGGTTTGCCATAGTAAACATCAGCTTCGTTGATTATTTAGCCAGTCTATTTGCGCGGTTCAAAAAACCTATCAGGCCGCGAAAAACACACGCACACGTGTAGAAGCTGCCGAAGGCTGCGATCTTTTGATTTTGCTTTTGCGGATCGTTCCCACGCAGAGCGTGGGAACGATCAAACAAGATCAAAAGATCGCAGCCTTCGGCAGCTCCTACAGGCAGTAGTTCGAAGCGGGCATTTCAGTGTTGGGCTTTGTGATCCAGGGCGGCGTAGAAGTTGGCGCTCTGTTGCAGGTATTTCTGGGTGTAGCTCTGGGTGTGGGATTTTTTGCTGTTGATCTCGACGTTGGCGCTGGCTGGCAGCACAACGGTGGCGGAGATGGCGGAAGCGGCGATAACGGAGAAGAGGTTGAAGTTCATGGCGGTAACCCTCGTGTTCGGTTGGCTTGTCTGCCCGGTTGGGCCGTGAAGCAAACTTAACGCTCGAGGGTTGATCGCTTGAAATGCTTTGTAGCATTACCGGATATCAGCGCGATTAATACAACGAGACAGGCCCCGCAAACCGGGGCCTGTGGCTTATTGTCGCACTAGAAACTTGAGGTCGCTGGGGGCGTCCATCGCCAGTTTCTGCACGGTTTTGCCGAGCAGACCGGTTTTGCCATCACGCTCGACAACGACAATTTCGTTGCTTTTCTGGTTGGCGATCAGCAGGAATTTGCCACTTGGATCGAGGCTGAATTCACGCGGATGGTCACCTTCCACCGAACGTCTTTGCAGCTCTTTGAGCTGGCCGGACGCCGGATCGATAGCGAAGACCAGCAACTGGTTGGCGGTGCCACGGTTGCTGACGTAGAGAAACTTGCCATCCGCCGAGGCATGCAGCGCCGCAGCGGCCTTGTCCGAGGTCGGCTGGCCAGCCGCCAGATCGACCATTTGCGTCTGGGTCAGCACGCCGTCGTGGTAGTCGAACACCGCGACCTGCGCACTCATTTCCATGGTCAGCCAGGCGTGTTTGCCGTCAGCGCTGAACAACAGATGACGCGGGCCGCTGCCGCCCGGCAAGGCCACGGAAGCGGTCATCGCTGGCGTCAGCGGCAGATCAGGGTTGGCCTTCGGATCGAACAGGTAAACGAAGACCTTGTCCGCGCCCAGATCATTGGAGAACACATAACGGCCGTCCGGCGAGGAAACCGTTGAGTGCACGTGGTTCGAGGCCTGACGCTCCGGATTGATCCGGCTCGCCGTGTGCGCGCTCATCTGCACCACCGGTTTGAGTTTGCCATCAGCACCGACCGGCAACACCGCCAGGGTGCCACCCGGATCTTCCATGACCGAGTAGTTGCTGACGAACAGATGGCTGGCATCACCGCTGAGGCTCGAATGAGTCGGTTCGTTGCCCAGGCTCTGCACCTGATTGATCAGGCTCAGGGCATGGGTTTTTGGATCGATGGCATAGCTGCTGACGCGGCCAACCGGGTCTTCCTGGCCCGGGCCATTCTCGTTGACCACGAACAGACGTTTCTGATCCTTGGACAAGGTCAGCCACGACGGGTTTTCACTCTTCACCACTTGCAGCGGCTTGGCGGCGATCTGGCCGGTGGCACTGTCGAAGTTCATACGATAGATGCCCTGGCTGGTGCCAGCGGTGTAGGAGCCGACCAGCAACTGGAAGCTTTCGGCGGTAGCCGTGGACAGCCCCATGGCACCGACGCTGCCGGCCATCAGCAGCGGCCAGAATTTACGCATTTTCATCAGTTTCGTCCTCGTCATCGCTGCTGCTGACTACGTCACCGTGGCAGACCAAGCGGTGTTCGCCGATCGCTTTGGTTTCATTGAAATAACCGACGATCAGCCAGCTTTGCAGTGAGTCATCAAATGTTGCCGCTGCAACCTGAGCCGGAGTGAATTCCCAATGCTTGGCCGCTCGGCCATCGATGCATTCGATGTGCAGGTTGTCGTCTTCGTCGAGGGCGAATTTGAAGGCATGCAGGCCGTCGATTTCGACCATGCCGCTGTGTTCGAGGACGTTGAGAAGGGTTTGGGAAGTCATGGCAAACAGTCTTTCTAGGGGGAAAGGGCCAATGATAGCTCAATGTGGACTCAATCCCTGTGGGAGCGAGCCTGCTCGCTCCCACAGGGATATTGGCTGGCAGTTACAGCGCGTCGCGTGAGGGCTTGCCGTCGACGAGGCGCTGGATGCGCAGCGGGTTGGCGTTTTTCAGTGGCTCGGGCAGCAAGCTGTCCGGGTAATTCTGGAAGCACACCGGGCGCAGGAAACGGTCGATCGCCAAGGTGCCAACCGAGGTGCCACGGGCATCAGACGTTGCCGGATAAGGCCCGCCGTGCACCATCGAATCGCACACTTCAACACCAGTCGGATAACCATTAAGCAGAATGCGCCCGACCTTCTGTTCCAGCAACGGCGTCAACTCAGGGAAACGTTCGAAGTCCGCCTGCTCGCCAATGATCGTCGCGGTCAGTTGCCCATGCAGGCCATGCAGCGCGGCGCTGAGTTGCGCCTTGTCCGCCACTTCGACAATCACCGTGGTCGGACCGAACACTTCTTCCTGCAGCACTTCATCGCCATCGATCAACAGGCTGGCATCGGCCTTGAACAATTGCGGCTGCGCCTGATTGCCCTGCTGCGAATTGCCGGCCAGATGCTCGATGCCGGGATGCGCCAACAACTTCTGCAAACCTTTACCGTAGCTGCCGAGGGTGCCGGCGTTGAGCATGGTTTGCGCCGGTTGATCGCCGATCAGTCCGGCGACTTGCTGCACGAACGCGCTGAACTCTGGTGAGCGGATGCCGATCACCAGACCGGGATTGGTGCAGAACTGACCACAGCCCTGCACCACGGATGCGGTGAGGTCACGAGCGACCGTTTCAGAACGCTCGGCCAGTGCCTGCGGCAGGACGATCACCGGGTTGATGCTCGACATCTCGGCGAACACCGGGATCGGTTGCGCACGCGCTGCGGCCATGTCACACAGTGCGCGCCCACCCTTAAGCGAACCGGTGAAGCCGACCGCCTGAATCGCCGGGTGTTTGACCAGCCATTCGCCGACGCCACCGCCATAGATCATGTTGAACACGCCGGCCGGCATCGCGGTTTTTTCGGCGGCGCGGATCAGCGCATCGGCGACCAGTTCCGCCGTCGCCATGTGACCACTGTGGGCCTTGAACACCACCGGGCAACCGGCAGCCAGTGCCGAAGCGGTGTCACCGCCAGCGGTGGAAAAGGCCAGTGGAAAGTTGCTGGCGCCGAACACCGCGACAGGGCCGAGACCAATGCGGTATTGGCGCAGATCCGGACGTGGCAGCGGTTGGCGATCCGGCAATGGCAGATCAATCCGCGCACCGTAGAAATCACCCCGGCGCAGGACTTTGGCGAACAAGCGCATCTGCCCGCTGGTGCGTCCGCGCTCGCCTTGAATGCGTCCGGCCGGCAACGCGGTTTCGCGGCAGACCACGGCAACGAAATCATCACCGAGGGCATCCAGCTCATCGGCAATCGCATCGAGAAACTGCGCGCGGCGTTCGGCGCTGAGGCTGCGATAAGCCGGGTACGCGGCAGCGGCAGCTTTGGCGGCGGCGTCGACTTCTTCGGCCGTGGCCTGAATGAAATCGTGTGGCAATTGTTCGCCCGTCGTGGCGTCGACGGAGTGCAGTTTGACGCCGCCAGCGGCGCTGCGCTGACCGCCGATGTAGTTGTGACCGAGAATCTGAGTCATGGGATCTCCTTAAAGGGTGCCGATGGTGTCCGGCTCGAACGCGGCTGCGATCGGCACGATGCCGTTGACCAGCGGTGCGCCGAATTCGGCCTGGCTGATTTCGAACAGGTCGCCCGGTTGCGTGCGGATGCCATCGGCGAACGACAGGGTCGCGGTGCCGAAGAAGTGAATGTGCACATCGCCCGGGCGCAGGAACTGGCGGTATTTGAAGTGGTGAAACTCAAGGTTGGCGAGGCTGTGGCACATGTTCGCCTCGCCACTGAGAAACTCGTTTTGCCACAACACTTCGCCATCACGCAGGATGCGACTGGTGCCTGCCAGATGTTGAGGCAATTCACCGGTGCGAAGTTCCGGGCCATAGCTGCAACTGCGCAGTTTCGAGTGCGCGAGGTAAAGGTAATTCTTGCGCTCCATGATGTGGTCGGAGAACTCGTTGCCGACCGCGAAACCGAGGCGATAAGGCTTGCCGTCGTGACCGATCACGTAGAGGCCGGCCATCTCCGGTTCTTCGCCGGCATCTTCGGCAAACGGCGGCACCGGGAAAGGTTGGCCCGGACGCACGACAATGCTGCCGTCGCCCTTGTAGAACCATTCCGGTTGCACACCGGCCTGCCCCGCCGCCGGTTTGCCGCCCTCCACGCCCCATTTGAAAATGCGCATGGTGTCGGTCATCGCCGCTTCATCGCCGGCCTGTTGATGCATTTTGTCGCGAGCCGAAGCGCTGCCCAAGTGGGTCAGACCGGTGCCGCTGACCAGCATGTGTGCCGGGTCCGGGTGGTCGAGGGGCGGCAGGATGCGCAGTTGTGCGAGCAGTTCGGCGTAATCGTGGCTGATGCCGAGGCCGAGGGTTTGCACTTGCTGTTCCAGGGTGCTGCCGGCCTCGATGGCAGACAGCGCCAGATCACGCACGCTGCGCGCATCTTGCACTTCGCGCACCAGACCGTTGTCGACCACGCCGACGCGGCGCTCGCCATTGCTTAATTCGAATTGAACCAGATGCATGATTTTCTCCTATTCCATCAAAAACATCGCTGTCCCCTGTGGGAGCGAGCTTGCTCGCGAAAGCGGTGTATCAGTCACCAACAATGTTGAATGTGCCGGCCTCTTCGCGAGCAAGCTCGCTCCCACAAGGGATTTGCATTGCTTCCAGAGTTCAGGTTCGAGTGGCGCCACGGGCGCTGGCGGCGAATTGGTCAACCGGCAGGACGTGTTTGCGCTCAAGTACGCGATAGACAACGCCGGTCAGGATCAAACCGAACACCATCACGCCCGACAGGAAATACAGGCCAGAAGCCAAATTGCCGGTGTACTCCTTCAACGCGCCAATCACGAACGGCCCGATGTACCCGCCGAGATTGCCCACCGAGTTGATCAAGGCAATCCCCGCCGCCGCACTCGCGCCGGCAAAGAAGCGCCCGGGCAAGGTCCAGAACACCGCCGTGCAGGAAAACAGCGCGAACGCCACCAGACACAGCGCCGCCAGTTGCGCCACCGGCAACGACAGCCACGCGCTCATGAACAGACCAATCGCGCCCAGCACATACAGCACGGCAAGGTGCCCGTAGCGGTCATTCAAGCGGTCGGAACTGCGCGGCACGATCAGCAAACCGATGATCCCGAAGATGTACGGCACCGACGACACAAACCCGGTGACCAGATCACTGCCGCCGAACTGTTTGATCAGCGTCGGTAACCATAGACCGAGGCCATAAATGCTCAACGTCACCGGCAGATAAAACAGCGCCAGCAGCAACACGCGTTTGTCTTTCAGCGCATGCAGCGGATTGCCGTGACGGGTCTGGCCGTATTCCTGCAGATCTTTTTGCAGTTCGCCGGTCAACCAGTCTTTCTCGGCTTGATCCATCCATTTCACTTGCTGTGGGCCGTCCGGCAACCAGCGCAACACCGGCCAGGTCAGCAGGATCGCCGGGGTGCCGATGACGATGAACAGCCACTGCCAGCCGTGCAGGCCGAGGACGCCGTCCATGCCGAGCAAACCGCCGGACACCGGGCCGGTGATCATCATTGCGATCGGCTGGGAAAGGATGAACAGGCCGAGGATCTTGCCGCGATGGCGCACCGGGAACCATTGAGTGATGTAGTAGAGAACGCCGGGAAAGAACCCCGCCTCGGCCGCGCCGAGCAGAAAGCGCATCACGTAGAAACTGTGCGGGCCCTGGACGAATGCCATGCCGATGGTGATCGCGCCCCAGGTGATCATGATCCGCGCAAACCAGCGCCGCGCACCGAAGCGTTCGAGCATCAGGTTGCTGGGGATTTCGAAGAGAAAGTAACCAATGAAGAACAGCCCGGCACCGAGGCCGTAGGCGGCGTCGCCAATGCCGATGTCGGCGCCCATGTGCAGCTTGGCGAAGCCAACGGCCGAGCGATCCACATAGGCGATCAGGTACAGCAGGATCAGGAAGGGAATCAGTTTCAGCGTAATGCGCCGTATCAGACGCAGTTCCTGGCTCATGAGATCGGTCTCCGATTGTTGTTTTTATAGAACCTCGGGGGACGCCTCTCACGGTTAACCGTCAGGGCCATCCCTCCGTCGAAAACGACTATATAGTAATACTAATTCACCAACAACACTTCCAAACCTTGGATTTTGCGCTTAGATTAAGCCGTAGCTGGAACACTATAGTCATACAATAAGAGAATCGATCATGTCTGATAAGAAACCCACCCTGCGCTCCGCCCAATGGTTTGGCACGGCCGACAAGAACGGCTTCATGTACCGCAGCTGGATGAAGAATCAGGGCATCGCCGACCACCAGTTCCACGGCAAGCCGATCATCGGCATCTGCAACACCTGGTCGGAACTGACCCCGTGCAACGCGCACTTCCGCCAGATCGCGGAGCACGTCAAGCGCGGGGTGATCGAGGCCGGTGGCTTTCCAGTGGAATTTCCGGTGTTCTCCAACGGCGAATCGAACCTGCGCCCGACCGCCATGCTGACCCGCAACCTGGCGAGCATGGACGTTGAAGAAGCGATTCGCGGCAACCCGATCGACGGCGTGGTGCTGCTCACCGGTTGCGACAAAACTACTCCAGCACTGCTGATGGGCGCGGCCAGTTGCGACGTGCCGGCCATCGTCGTCACCGGCGGGCCGATGTTGAACGGCAAGCACAAGGGCAAGGACATCGGCTCGGGCACCGTGGTCTGGCAGCTCAGTGAACAGGTCAAGGCCGGCACCATCACCATCGACGATTTCCTCGCGGCCGAGGGCGGCATGTCGCGTTCGGCGGGTACCTGCAACACCATGGGCACCGCATCGACGATGGCCTGCATGGCGGAAGCGCTGGGCACTTCCCTGCCGCACAACGCGGCGATTCCAGCGGTGGATGCGCGGCGTTATGTGCTGGCGCACATGTCCGGCATGCGTGCGGTGGAGATGGTTCGCGAAGATCTGAAACTGTCGAAGATCCTCACTAAAGAAGCCTTCGAAAACGCCATCCGGGTCAACGCTGCCATCGGCGGTTCGACCAATGCGGTGATTCACCTGAAAGCCATCGCCGGGCGCATCGGTGTCGAGCTGGATCTGGATGACTGGACGCGTATCGGCCGCGGCATGCCGACCATCGTCGACCTGCAACCGTCCGGACGTTTCCTGATGGAAGAGTTCTACTACGCCGGTGGCTTGCCAGCGGTGCTGCGCCGTCTCGGCGAAGCCAATCTGATCCCTAATCCGAATGCGCTGACCGTCAACGGCAAGTCCATCGGCGAGAACACCAAGGACGCGCCGATCTATGGCGAGGACGAGGTGATCCGCACGCTCGACAATCCGATTCGCGCCGACGGCGGGATTTGTGTGCTGCGCGGCAATCTGGCGCCGCTTGGCGCGGTGCTCAAACCGTCTGCCGCGACCCCGGAACTGATGCAGCATCGCGGCCGCGCGGTGGTGTTCGAGAACTTCGACATGTACAAGGCGCGGATCAACGATCCAGAGCTGGATGTCGATAAAGACTCGATTCTGGTGATGAAAAACTGCGGGCCGAAGGGTTATCCGGGCATGGCCGAAGTCGGCAACATGGGTTTGCCGGCCAAGCTGTTGGCGCAGGGTGTGACCGACATGGTGCGCATCTCCGACGCACGGATGAGCGGCACCGCGTACGGCACGGTGGTTTTGCACGTGGCGCCGGAAGCGGCGGCCGGCGGGCCTTTGGCGACGGTGCAGGAAGGCGACTGGATCGAACTGGATTGCGCCACCGGGCGTCTGCACCTGGATATTCCGGATGCAGAGCTGGCAGCGCGGATGGCGGATCTGCAGCCGCCGCAGCAGTTGCTGGTGGGCGGGTATCGTCAGCTGTACATCGACCATGTGCTGCAAGCGGATCAGGGTTGTGACTTTGACTTCCTGGTCGGCTGTCGCGGTGCGGAAGTCCCCCGCCATTCTCACTGATCACACAAATCCCTGTGGGAGCGAGCTTGCTCGCGAAGACGGCGGTACATTCAACTGTAATGTTGTTTGACCCACCGCTTTCGCGAGCAAGCTCGCTCCCACAGTTGTTCTTTACCCGCCTCAAGATTGTGCCGTGCCTGCTATGATGCGCGGCATCTCCATTGCTCAGGATCGCGCCACTCCCCATGGATTACCGCAAACCTTCCGACCGCAAAAGCATGCACTCGCGCATTGTCCAGGAACTGGGCATGCAGATCGTCTCCGGACGCTTCAAGCCCGACGACAAACTGCCCGCCGAAGCCTTGCTCTGCGAGGAGTACGCGGTCAGCCGACCGGTACTGCGTGAAGCCACGCGAGTGTTGGTGGCCAAGGGTCTGGTGTATTCCAAGCCACGCGTGGGCACGGTGGTCAAGGCCCGCCGCGAATGGCACATGCTCGACCCGGACGTGCTGCACTGGCTGATGCAAAGCAGCCCGCAGAATGAATTTTTCAATGTGCTGACCAGTGTGCGCAGCATTATCGAACCGGCCGCTGCCGCCCTCGCCGCTCAACATGCGACGGAGGCGGATATTGCCGCGATTGGTGAGGCTTATCAGCGCATGGAAGCCGCGCCGACGCCGGAAGCGTTGTTGCAGCCGGATCTGGATTTCCACAGCCGGATTGCCGATGCGACGCACAATGATTTGCTGGCGAACCTGTGCAACATGTTGTCGGTGGCGATTGCCGAGGCGTTGAAGCACTCGAATCAGCGGCCGAATCTGCATGAATTGGCGTTGCCTCGGCATAAGGCGATTCTCACGGCGATTGAAAATCGTGATGCGCTGGGGGCTCGGCATGCGACGTTGGTGCAGTTGGATGATGCGCGTAGTGCTTTGAGTGTTGTGCTCGGAACTGAATTGTCTTAGGGCTTGAGATCGCTTGCCCTCACCCTAGCCCTCTCCCAGAGGTAGAGGGGACCGATTGGGGGATATTTGAGATTTACGCCGACTTGAAAGATTTACAGTGAATCCACAATCGACTCGGTATCTCAAGTCGAACGATCTGTTGTGAATCTATAATCGACTCGGTATTTCAGGTCGATGTATCAAGCCGCACACCTCGGTCAGTTCCCTCTCCCTCCGGGAGAGGGCTAGGGTGAGGGGCTGTTGATCTTAGCCACAAAAAAAGCCGCAACCCTAAGGTTGCGGCTTTGTCGTTTCAGACCTTCTGATCAATGCGCAAACAACGAGTTCCCCTTCTGCCCCGCCAGCTTCTCCGGCTTGATCAGGAACTTCGCCAGTGCCGGCAACAGCCACAGCGCACCGAACATGTTCCACAGCAGCATAAAGGTCAGCATCAGGCCCATGTCAGCCTGGAACTTGATCGCCGAGAAGATCCAGGTGCACACACCAATCGCCAGGCACAGGCCGGTGAACAGCACGGCTTTACCGGTGGATTTCAGCGTCTGGTAATAGGCTTCCTGCAACGGCAACCCGGCACGCAGGAAACTTTCCAGACGGCTGTAAATATAGATGCCGTAGTCGACACCAATCCCCACACCCAGTGCCACCACCGGCAATGTCGCAACCTTCACGCCGATGCCCATGAACGCCATCAGCGCGTTGCCGAGTACCGAGGTCAGCACCAGCGGCAGGACGATGCACAAGGTCGCCGCCCACGAGCGGAAGGTGATCATGCACATCACCGCCACGCAGATGTACACCAGAATCAGGATGGTCAGTTCAGCCTGTTTGATGACTTCGTTGGTGGCCGCTTCGATCCCGGCATTACCGGCGGCGAGGATGAATTCCAGGCCGTCCTTGTTATTCTCCTGGGCAAATTCCTGCACCGCATGCACCGCACGATCCAGGGTTTCGGCCTTGTGATCGTTGAGGAACACCAGCACCGGCGCCAGCGAGCAACTGTTGTTGTACAGACCGTCGGCGCGGGCAATCGAGTTGTTCAGCACATCCGGGTTGCGCGACAGGGTTTCCCATTTCAGGTTGCCCTCGTTCATGCCCTTGATCATCTGCTTGGACACGGTCACCAACGAGATCGCCGACTGCACGCCCTCGGTGTTCTGCATCTTCCACATCAACTGATCGATCGGCGCCATGGCTTCATAACGCGAGCAACCTTCAGCCTTGGTCTTGACCATCACCACCAGTACGTCGGAGCTGGTGGAGTAATTGCTGATGATGAAGTTGTTGTCCTTGTTGTAGCGCGAGTCCGGACGCAGTTCCGGCGCGCCCTGGTCGAGGTCGCCGATTTTCAGGTTCTGGCTGTACCAGAGGCCGCCGCCGAAGGCGATCAGCGCCAGCACCACCGAGATGCGTGCGACTTTCGGATTGGCGAAATTCGACAGCAGGCGCCAGAACGGATGCTCGCGGTTTGCGTCTTTCTTGCTCTTGGCGATCGCGCGCTTGCTGATGCCGACATAGGAAATCGCGACCGGCAGCAGGATCAGGTTGGTGAACACAATCACCGCGACGCCGATCGACGCGCCGATGGCCAGTTCCCGAATCACACCGATGTCGATGATCAGCAGGGTGATGAAGCCCACCGCATCCGCCAGAATTGCGATCATCCCCGGCAGGAACAACTGGCGGAAGGTGCGACGCGCTGCGGTCAGCGCGTTGTCGGCCTCGCTGGATTGCAGGGCGATACCGTTGATCTTCTGCACGCCGTGGGAAATACCGATGGCGAAAATCAGGAACGGCACCAGCATCGAATACGGATCAAGTCCGAATCCGAAGAAGTGCATCAAGCCAAGCTGCCAGACCACCGCCACCAGCGTCGTACTCAACACCGCAATGGTGCTGCGTACGCAGTTGGTGAACCACAGGAGCAGGATCAGGGTGATGACGAACGCGATGCCGAAGAACAGAACCACCATCACCAGACCGTCGATCAGGTCGCCGACCTTCTTGGCGAAACCGACGATGTGGATCTTGACGTTGGGGTTCTGCGCTTCGAACTTGTTGCGGATCTTGTCTTCAAGTTCATGGGAGAACTTGCGATAGTCCAGCGCGAGCAACTTGCCCTGGTCTTCCGGGTCCGGGTAGGACTCCAGCAGCGGGATGTCGACGATGCTCGACTTGAAGTCGTTGGCCACCAGACGCCCGACCTGACCGGACTTGAGCACGTTGTTGCGCAGCAGATCGAGGCTGTCCTGCGAGCCGTTGTAGCTCTGCGGGATCACTTCACCGCCGGCAAAACCCTCTTCGGTCACTTCGGTCCAGCGTACGCTCGGGCTCCACAGCGATTTCAGGCCGGAGCGGTCGACGCCGGAGATGTAGAACACCTCGTCGTTGATCTGGCGCAGGGTCTCCATGTACTCCTTGGAGAAGATGTCGCCGTCCTTGGCTTCCACCGAAATACGCACGGTGTTACCGAGGTTCGCCAGATCGTTGCGGTGCTCCATCATCTTCTCGATGAACGGATGCTTGAGCGGGATCATTTTTTCGAAACTGGTCGACGGCCGGATCAGCGTGGCCTGCCAGAACAGGAAAATGCTCACCACCAGGCAGATCAAAATCACTGCCGGACGGTTGTTGAAGATCAGGCGCTCAAGAAACGTCGCCTTGTCCTGCTGAGGAGTGATCAAGGAAGTCATAGCCCCGCCTTCTTGTTATTGATCTCGGCACCGTTTGGCTGTGTGGTGTGAAGACCACCCTGCCCGCTCAGAATCAGGTTGCCGTCGCCGGCAGCGGTGACCGACGACAGCGAAATGCGGTCCGGGCGGTTGAACACGCTGAAGGTCTCGCCGTTGTCGCTGCTGCTGATCACCGAGCCGCCGTTGCCGACGATGACGATTGAGCCGTCTTCAAGGAGAGTCGCGCCTGACAGGCCGAACTCCAGCGCCCCGCGTGCAGCTTTCAGTTCGACCTGCTCCCAGGTGCTGCCGAAATCCGTGGAGCGGTAAAGGTTGCCGCGCAAGCCGTAGGCCAGCAAGGTCTGCGCTTGCGCCGTGCCGATCACGCCGAACAGCGAGCCTTCGTACGGGCCTTCGAGTTTTTCCCAGGTCTGGCCCTCGTCGGCGGAGCGGAACATGCTGCCCGACTCGCCGACGATAAACAGCCCGGCATCTTTCACTGCCGCGATGGCGTTGAGGTGGAACTGGTCTTCGTTGTCGAGGCGGTCGCTGACGTCTTCCCAGTGTTTACCGCCGTCGGTGGTTTCCATCAACGCGCCGTAAGCGCCCACGGCGAGGCCGCTGTTGACGTCCTTGAACCAGACGTCGAGCAGCGGCGATTCACGTTTGAGGTCTTCGAATTGCTTGGTCCAGGTCAGACCGCCGTCTGCGCTGGCGAGAATTTGCGCGTCGTGCCCGACCGCCCAGCCGTGCTTGTCGTCGACGAAATACACCGCCGTCAGCAGTTGCCGGGTCGGCACTTTGGCTTGCGTCCAGGTTTTGCCCTGGTCATCGGAATAGAGAATGTGCCCGCGATCGCCGACCGCGACCAGGCGTGCGCCAGCGTGGACGACATCGAGCATCAGGCTTTTCGCGGCTTTGGCGGATTCAGTGGCATAGACCACATCGGCCGGCGCCTCGGCGGCAATCACAGGTGCCGATAACGTGGCAAAGCCCAGCAGAGAGAGTACTGTGGCCAGCAACGCGGTGTTGCGTAACGCCGGCGGGCGGCAACGACTCATAGACCTTCCCCTATTTATTATTGTTAGACCATCTGGCCTTCAAGGGCGCCGCAAGTGTGCTCCGCTGATGGCTGGTCAGAAGCATAGTCCTGAAACCCGCAATCCAGAGCCACTTCGGAAGCTGGCTCATCCTATCGGGCTTTCGAAACGTCTGACAATCGGCGCCACGTTATCTTTTGTTAACCGAAAGCCGCCCTCTGTAACGAATGAATTTCCCTGTGGGAGCGAGCTTGCTCGCGAAAGCGCTGGGTCAGGCAATGAAGATGTCGACTGAAAGGGCCTCTTCGCGAGCAAGCTCGCTCCCACAGGGGTTGGTGGTGGCTGCGGAATTTGAATACATGACCATTCGCCGGGGTGATGCGGCAAAAGTCATCGAGAGGACTTGCACGATCGGTATTATGGTATACCATCAGACGCACAGACACTCTCAATCCCCCACCGGAGCAGCTCATGAGTTTCGAAATTCGCAAGATCGTCAGCTATGTCGAAGAAACCTTCATCGAAGGCGGCAAAGCCACCGACAAGCCAGTGACCATGGTCGGCCTCGCCGTGGTGATGAAAAACCCTTGGGTGGGCAACGGTTTCGTTGAAGACCTCAAGCCGCAGATCCGCGCCAACTGCTCCGACCTCGGCGCACTGATGGTTGAGCGTCTGGTCGGCATCATCGGCGGCGCGGAAAAAATCGAGGCCTACGGCAAAGCCGCCGTAGTCGGTGCTGACGGCGAGATCGAACACGCCTCCGCCGTAATCCACACTCTGCGCTTCGGCAACCACTACCGCGAAGCCGTCAACGCCAAGAGCTACCTGAGCTTCACCAACAAGCGCGGCGGCCCGGGCACTTCGATCCAGATCCCGATGATGCACAAGGACGACGAAGGTCAGCGTTCGCACTACATCACCCTGGAAATGCAGATCGAAGACGCGCCGCGTGCCGACGAAATCGTGGTGGTGCTGGGTTGCGCCGACGGTGGTCGTCTGCACCCGCGCATCGGCAACCGCTACATCGATCTGGAAGAACTGGCCGCCGAAAAAGCCCAGTAATCACAATAAAAAGGCACTGCAGGAGCGCTCCATGATTCGGCTCACCGCTGAACTCACCCCGGCTGGCACCAGTTACCTGGCGACCGGCCAAGGCCAGCCCGTGGTTTTGATCCACGGCGTGGGCCTGAATAAAGAAATGTGGGGCGGGCAGATTGTCGGCCTGTCCAGCCAATATCAGGTGATCGCCTACGACATGCTCGGCCATGGCGCCAGCCCGCGACCGGCCAGCGGTACCGCCCTGCTCGGTTACGCCGATCAGTTGCTGGAGCTGCTCGACCACCTCAATCTGCAACAGGCAGCGGTGATCGGTTTCTCCATGGGCGGTCTGGTCGCGCGGGCCTTTGCCCTGCATTACCCGGAGCGCCTGCAGAGCCTGGTGGTGTTGAACAGCGTGTTCAACCGCAGCGAAGAACAGCGTGCCGGCGTCATCGCGCGCACTGCGCAAGCCGCCGAACATGGTCCGGACGCCAATGCCGAAGCGGCGCTGTCACGCTGGTTCAGCCGCGAATATCAGGCGGCCAATCCGGCGCAGATCGCCGCATTGCGCCAGACCCTCGCCAATAATGATCCGCAGGGTTACCTGACCACCTACGAATTGTTCGCCACCCAAGACATGTACCGCGCCGACGACCTGGGCAGCATTCAGGCGCCGACGCTGATCGCCACTGGCGAACTCGACCCCGGTTCAACCCCGGAAATGGCCGAGCAACTGGCCCGACGCATCCCCGGTGCGAAGGTTGCCGTGCTGCCCGAGCAACGGCATATGATGCCCGTAGAGTCGCCGCGTCTGGTCAATCAGACGCTGCTGGAATTTCTTCAATACGCACACTCCCGACAAAACCATATAAAGGGGATCGTTGCATGACACTCGCACGCTTCCAGATGTGCATCGGCGGAGAATGGGTCGACGCCCTCTCCGGCAAGACTTTCGAAAGCCTCAACCCGGCCACCGCCCAAGCCTGGGCCGAACTGCCCGATGCTGACGAGGCGGACGTCGAACGCGCTGTGCAATCGGCACAAACCGCTTTCGACAGCCCGGCCTGGCGTGGCCTGACCGCCACCGCGCGCGGCAAACTGCTGCGCCGTCTCGGCGACCTGATCGCGGAAAACAAGGAACAACTGGCGCAGCTGGAAAGCCGCGACAACGGCAAACTGATCCGCGAAACCCGTGGGCAAGTCAGTTATCTGCCGGAGTTTTTCCACTACACCGCCGGCCTCGCCGACAAGCTCGAAGGCGGCACGCTGCCGCTGGATAAGCCGGATCTGTTCGCCTACACGGTTCACGAAGCCATGGGCGTAGTCGCGGCGATCATTCCGTGGAACAGCCCGCTGTACTTGACCGCAATCAAACTTGCCCCGGCTCTCGCCGCTGGCAACACGATTGTGATCAAGCCGTCCGAACACGCTTCGGCGACCATTCTTGAGCTGGCACGGCTGGCCCTCGAAGCCGGAATTCCGCCAGGCGTGGTCAACGTCGTCACCGGTTACGGCCCGAGCACCGGCGCCGCCCTCACCCGCCATCCGCTGATCCGCAAAATTGCCTTCACCGGCGGCGCGGCCACGGCGCGGCATGTGGTGCGCAGCAGCGCCGAGAACTTCGCCAAGTTGTCGCTGGAACTGGGCGGCAAGTCGCCGAATATCATTTTCGCCGACGCCGATCTGGACAGCGCGATCAACGGCGCAATTGCCGGGATCTACGCGGCGTCCGGGCAGAGTTGCGTGTCCGGTTCGCGCTTGTTGGTACAGGACGAGATCTACGACGAATTCGTTAATCGTCTGGTCGAACGCGCCCAGCGCATTCGCATCGGCAACCCGCAGGAAGACCACAGTGAGATGGGCCCGATGGCCACCGCGCAGCAATTGGCGGTGGTCGAAGGACTGGTCGCGGATGCCATCGCTGAAGGTGCGCGTTTGCGCACTGGCGGCAAGCGCCCGACCGATCTCGGTGAAGGCTGGTTCTACGAGCCGACGCTGTTCGAATGCGACCGCAATTCGATGAAGATCATGCAGGAAGAAGTCTTCGGCCCGGTGGCGTCGGTGATTCGCTTTAAAGATGAAGCGGAAGCGCTGGCGATCGCCAACGACTCGCAATTCGGCCTCGCCGCCGGCATCTGGACGCGTGATTTGGGCCGGGCTCATCGCCTCGCTCGTGATGTGCGCTCGGGGATCATCTGGGTCAACACCTACCGCGCGGTGTCGGCGATGGCGCCGATCGGCGGCTTCAAGAACAGTGGCTATGGACGCGAAAGCGGCATCGATTCGGTGCTGGCCTACACCGAACTGAAAACGGTGTGGATCAACCTTTCTCAGGCGCCAATGCCTGATCCGTTTGTGATGCGCTAGGAGTCCTGCGAAATGATCGAACCCGGCATTTACAAAGACGTCATGAGTTCGTTCCCGTCCGGCGTCACGGTGGTCACCACCCTCGACCCGGACGGCGGCATCGTCGGCATCACCGCCAGCGCTTTCAGCGCGCTGTCGATTGACCCGGCGCTGGTGTTGTTCTGCCCCAACTATGCTTCCGACACTTATCCGGTGCTGCGTGACAGCAAGAAATTCGCGATCCATTTGCTGTCCGCCGACCAGACCGCCGAGGCCTACGCCTTTGCCGGTAAAGGCAAGGACAAGGCCAAAGACATCGAGTGGCATTTAAGCGAATTGGGTAACCCGATCCTCGCCAAGGCGACGGCGATCATCGAGTGCGAGTTGTGGCGTGAGTACGATGGTGGTGATCACGCGATTATCGTTGGCGCGGTGAAAAACCTGATCCTGCCGGCGCAACCGGTGACACCGATGATCTACCACAAAGGCAAGCTCGGGCCGTTGCCGACCCTGGCCTGAGGCGACAATGCAAAACCTTGTGGGAGCGAGCTTGCTCGCGAATGCGCAATGTCAGTCGACATCAATGCTGAATGTAATGACGCTTTCGCGAGCAAGCTCGCTCCCACAGGGGACAGTGGTGTGAGGAGGATTTATGAGTAACGAAAAGTACGAAAAAGGTCTGCAGATCCGCACCCAGGTACTCGGCGAAGCCTACGTGCAGCGTTCGATAGAGAACGCCGACGACTTCACCCGCCCCCTGCAGGAAATGGTCACCGAATACTGCTGGGGCCATGTCTGGGGTCGCGAAGGCTTGTCGCTCAAGGAGCGCAGCATGATCAACCTGGCGATGATCTCGGCGCTCAACCGCCCGCATGAACTCAAGCTGCATGTGCGCGGCGCCTTGCGTAACGGCCTGAGTCGTGAGCAAATACGCGAAATTCTGCTTCAGGTCGGCATTTATTGCGGCGTTCCGGCAGCCGTGGACAGTTTCCGGCTGGCCCGTGAAGCCTTCGCCGAAGCCGACGCCGAGGCCCCAGTCAACCCCTCGGCTGTTTAGATGCCCGTCTGGCATGGACAGCCAACCGAAAGAGCGGACCCCATGAAACGCCAGCCACTCGACGACAGCTTCAAGGTCAATCGCAACCCCGTTACCCTGCGCGAGATCGTGCTGGATAAACTGCGTAGCGCGATCATGAATTTCCAGCTCATGCCAGGGGATCGTCTGGTCGAGCGCGATCTGTGCGATCGCTTGGGCGTCAGCCGTACCTCCGTGCGCGAAGCCTTGCGTCACCTCGAATCCGAAGGCCTGGTCGAGTTCGCCGATGCCAAAGGCCCGCGTGTCGCCATCATCACATTGGCCGATGCCGTCGATATCTACGAACTGCGCTGCGTACTTGAAGGCTTGATCGTGCAGTTGTTCACCCTGCGCGCCAAGGCCAAGGACATCAAAGCCCTGGAAAAGGCCCTCGACGAGAATCGCAAGGCGCTCAAGGACGGCGAACTGCAGCAGGTGATCGACTCGGTGCAGGGCTTCTACGACGTGCTGCTCGAAGGCTCGGGCAACCATGTCGCGGCGACTCAGTTGCGTCAGTTGCAGGCGCGCATCAGCTACCTGCGCGCAACCTCGGTATCGCAGGAAAACCGTCGTGGCGCGAGTAACCACGAAATGGAGAAAATGGTCGAAGCGATCAAAAGCGGCGATCCGCTGGCGGCGCATCAGGCCTGTGTCGATCACGTTCGCGCTGCCGCGGCGGTGGCGCTCGATTACCTCAAGCGCAAGCAGGAAGAGACTGGGGCTACCCCGCCAATCACCCTGCCGATCGCCTTGAAAGAACCCCGTATAGGTCACTGATATGTTCAGCCCGAGCTATTGCCCGAAATGCGGTGGCCCTGACCTTGGTCAGCAGATACCGCCGGGCGATACGCACGAGCGCCTGATGTGCCGTGGCTGCGGCTACATCCACTACGTCAATCCGAAAATCATTGCCGGCTGCATCATCGAGCAGGACGGCAAATACCTATTGTGCCAACGGGCGATCCCACCGCGCCCGGGCACCTGGACGCTGCCGGCCGGTTTCATGGAAAGCGGCGAAACGACCGAGCAAGCGGCCATCCGCGAAGTCTGGGAAGAAAGCGGCGTGCGCGCGGAAATCGTCTCGCCGTATTCGATTTTCAGCGTGCCGAAGATCAGCGAGGTGTACATCATCTTCCGCGCGATCGCGCTGGAGATCACCGGGCAGTACGGGCCGGAGACCCTCGACTACAAGTTCTTCGCCCCTGAAGACATTCCGTGGGAGCAGATCTATTACCCGGCGATCCGGCAGATTCTCGAGCGCTATATCGAAGAGCGTCAGGCTGGGGTGTATGGGATCTACATGGGCAATGATGACAGCGGCAAGATTCACTTTATTCGCTGATCACCACCTATCCCCCTGTGGGAGCGAGCTTGCTCGCGAATGCGGTCAGACATTCAACATGTGTATCGACTGACACGACGCCTTCGCGAGCAAGCTCGCTCCCACAGGGTGGTAGTGGTGTTGCTTATATTGGGGCGATGCCTTCAACGATGATGATTTGCGCCCTCGCCCATTCTTCGCGATAACTTTTCGCTTCCTGGTACGCCGCCGAGTGGTAGCACGCCACGGCTTTCTCGTAGCTCTCGAATTCGATCACCACACTGCGCTGCGGCGTCTTGCGCCCTTCCATCGCTTCGCTGCGTCCGCCTCTGGCCAGGAACTTCGCGCCGAACGCGGCGAAGGCTGCCGGCGCGCGCTGGGTGTATTGGCTGTAGTGATCGGCATCAGCTATATCCACATGAGCAATCCAGTACGCCTTCATAGTGACCTCTTTGTTGATTTTGTATTATGGTATACCAATATATTTCCAACGAACCCTGAGAGTCCAGCATGGCCTTCAACAGCATCGAAGAAATCATCGAAGATTATCGTCTCGGCAAAATGGTCTTGCTGGTCGATGACGAAGACCGCGAGAACGAGGGTGACCTGCTGCTGGCCGCCGACCGTTGCACACCCGACGCGATCAGCTTCATGGCCCGCGAAGCGCGGGGGCTGATCTGCCTGACCCTGACTGACGAACATTGCCAGCGTTTGGGCCTGGAGCAAATGGTCCCGGCCAATGGCAGCGTGTTCAGCACGGCATTTACCGTGTCGATTGAAGCGGCAGTTGGCGTGACTACCGGCATCTCGGCGGCGGATCGCGCCTGCACGGTGGCCGCTGCCGTCGCGCCAAATGCTCGCGCTGAAGACCTGGTGCAGCCCGGCCATATCTTCCCGTTGCGCGCCAAGGAAGGTGGCGTGCTGACCCGCGCCGGTCATACCGAAGCCGGTTGCGATCTGGCGCGCCTCGCCGGTTTCACCCCGGCCTCGGTGATCGTCGAGGTGATGAACGACGACGGCACCATGGCCCGTCGCCCGGATCTGGAAGTGTTTGCGCGCAAGCACGGGATCAAGATCGGCACCATCGCCGACCTGATCCACTATCGCCTGAGCACCGAGCACACCATCGAACGGATTGGCGAACGTGAGCTGCCGACGGTGCATGGCACCTTCCGCCTGATCACCTTTGAGGATCGAATCGAGGGCGGCGTGCACATGGCGATGGTCATGGGCGATCTGCGCCGTGAAGAGCCGACGCTGGTGCGTGTGCACGTGATCGATCCGCTGCGGGATCTGGTCGGCGCCGAGTACAGCGGGCCAAGCAACTGGACGCTGTGGGCGGCGTTGCAACGGGTGGCGGCTGAGGGGCATGGGGTTGTCGTGGTGCTGGCCAATCATGAATCTTCGCAGGCATTGCTGGAACGCGTGCCGCAATTGACCCAGCCGCCACGGCAGTTCAGCCGTTCGCAGTCGCGGATTTATTCGGAGGTCGGGACTGGGGCGCAGATTTTGAAGAACCTTGGGGTGGGCAAGCTGCGTCACCTGGGCCCTCCTCTGAAATACGCTGGCCTGACCGGCTATGACCTGGAAGTGGTCGAGAGTATTCCGTTCACTGAATAAAGCTGCCCTCACCCCAGCCCTCTCCCGGAGGGAGAGGGGGCCGACCGAGGTGTTTGCCCGCTATACGCCGACCTGAAATATCGAGTCGAACTCGTTTTTGAACAGCACAAAGATCTGCTCCCTTTCCCCCTCTCCCATTGGGAGAGGGCTGGGGTGAGGGGCTGGATCTAAAATTTCTACACATTTCTCAAGTGAAAAAACCACCAGCCGCCAGATAACCGGTAAGGCAAAGTGCTTGCACAAAGTTTGGAATACCATAATATGATATTCCATAGACCGGACACTCCAACGAACGTCCATCTACTGCTCCCGATAGGCGGGCAACAACGCAAGCCCGCTCAAAAACACAACAATGAGGGCGTGAACATGGTGTTGAACAAAGCTGCAACCGCGATCTTTTTTGCGGGACTGCTCAGCGTCACCGGCCAGGCTGCAATGGCTGCCGAAAGCGTGAACTTCGTCAGCTGGGGCGGAAGCACCCAGGATGCGCAGAAACAGGCCTGGGCCGATCCGTTCAGCAAGGCCAGCGGCATCACCGTCGTACAGGACGGCCCGACCGACTACGGCAAACTCAAAGCCATGGTCGAGAGCGGCAACGTGCAGTGGGACGTGGTCGATGTCGAAGCCGATTTCGCTCTGCGCGCCGCCGCTGAAGGCCTGCTCGAACCCCTCGATTTCAAAGTCATCCAGCGCGACAAGATCGACCCGCGTTTCGTCAGCGATCACGGCGTCGGCTCGTTCTTCTTCTCCTTCGTCCTCGGCTACAACGAGGGCAAACTCGGCGCCAACAAGCCGCAGGACTGGAGTGCCCTGTTCGACACCAAGACTTACCCCGGCAAACGCGCCCTGTACAAATGGCCAAGCCCCGGCGTGCTCGAACTGGCGCTGCTGGCCGACGGCGTAGCGGCCGACAAGCTCTACCCGCTCGACCTCGATCGCGCCTTCAAAAAACTCGACACCATCAAGAAAGACATCGTCTGGTGGGGCGGCGGCGCGCAGTCGCAGCAACTGCTGGCGTCCGGTGAAGCGAGCATGGGCCAGTTCTGGAACGGTCGCATTCACGCCCTGCAGGAAGACGGCGCCCCGGTCGGCGTGAGCTGGAAACAGAACCTGGTCATGGCCGACATTCTGGTCATTCCAAAAGGCTCGAAAAACAAGGACGCGGCGATGAAGTTCCTCGCTGCCGCCAGCAGCGCCAAGGGCCAGGCCGACTTTTCCAACCTGACCGCCTACGCCCCGGTCAACCTCGACAGTGTGGAGCGTCTGGATTCGACGCTGGCCCCCAACCTGCCGACTGCCTACGCTAAGGATCAGATCACTCTTGATTTCGCGTACTGGGCCAAAAACGGCCAGGCCATCGCGACACGGTGGAACGAATGGCTGGTCAAATGAAAATGGCGGCCACCGCGTCCCGTCCCTCCACTGCCACCGGGAGCGCCAACGGCGCTGCCGGCTCGGCCCACGGAACACAGGCGGTTGCGATGCAGCAAGCCCCGTCCCTCAGACAACGCTGGCGCGGCGCCGGCAACCTCGCCCCGGCGCTGCTGTTCATCGGCCTGTTCTTTCTCGCGCCGTTGATTGGCCTGCTGTTGCGCGGCGTGCTCGAACCGACGCCTGGCCTTGGCAACTATGAACAACTGTTCGCCAACTCGGCGTATGCCCGAGTGCTGCTCAACACCTTTTCGGTGGCCGGGCTGGTAACGCTGTTCAGCCTGCTGCTGGGCTTTCCACTGGCCTGGGCGATCACGCTGGTGCCGCGTGGCTGGGGGCGCTGGATTCTCAACATCGTGCTGCTGTCGATGTGGACCAGCCTGCTCGCCCGCACCTATTCGTGGCTGGTGTTGCTGCAAGCGTCCGGTGTGATCAACAAGGCCTTGATGGCGATGGGCATCATCGATCAGCCGCTGGAAATGGTCCATAACCTCACCGGCGTGGTAATCGGCATGAGCTACATCATGATCCCGTTCATCGTGCTGCCGTTGCAGGCAACCATGCAGGCCATCGACCCGATGATCCTGCAGGCCGGTTCGATTTGCGGCGCCAGCCCGTGGACCAACTTCTTCCGGGTGTTCCTGCCGCTGTGCCGGCCGGGTCTGGCCTCCGGTGGCTTGATGGTGTTCGTCATGTCGCTCGGTTACTACGTCACCCCGGCGCTGCTTGGCGGGGCGCAGAACATGATGCTGCCGGAGTTCATCATTCAGCAGGTGCAATCGTTCCTCAACTGGGGCCTGGCCAGTGCCGGCGCTGCGTTGCTGATCGCGATCACTTTGGTGCTGTTCTACTTCTACCTGAAGCTTCAGCCGGAATCCCCGGTTGGCGCCAGTAACGCGAGGTAAGCCGACATGCTCCTGACCCCCAATGCGATGAGCCGGCGCATGCGCTTCGGTCTCTACGCCACCACCGGGCTGATCGGTCTGTTCTTGCTGTTGCCGATCGTGTTTATCGTGCTGCTGTCGTTCGGTTCCTCGCAGTGGCTGGTGTTTCCACCACCGGGCTGGACGCTGAAATGGTACGGCCAGTTCTTTTCCAACCCGGACTGGATGAACGCCGCAGCGGCCAGCCTCAAGGTCGCTGTACTGACCACGATCTGCGCCGTGGCCCTTGGTTTGCCGACCGCGTTTGCGCTGGTGCGCGGGCGTTTTCCCGGTCGGGAAATGCTCTACGGTCTGTTCACCCTGCCGATGATCGTGCCGCTGGTGATCATCGCCGTGGCGGTGTATGCGCTGTTCCTCAAGCTCGGTTACACCGGGACGATGTTCGCCTTCGTGGTCAGCCATGTGATCGTCGCGCTGCCGTTCACGATTATCTCGATCATCAACTCGCTGAAGCTGTTTGATCAGTCGATTGAAGACGCCGCGGTGATCTGCGGTGCTTCGCGCCTGCAAGCGGTGTTCAAGGTGACGTTCCCGGCGATTCGTCCGGGCATGGTTGCCGGCGCCCTCTTCGCCTTCCTCGTTTCGTGGGACGAAGTGGTGCTCAGCGTGATGATGGCCAGCCCGACCCTGCAAACCCTTCCCGTGAAAATGTGGACCACCCTGCGCCAGGACCTGACGCCAGTGATCGCCGTCGCCTCGACGCTGCTGATCGGCTTGTCGGTGTTGGTCATGGTCATCGCCGCCGCGCTGCGCCGGCGTAACGAAATCAGCGCCTGAGCGCCAGGAGTACGACATGAGTGCCGTGATCAAAGACGCTTCCCAGCAGAACGACAAACCTCTGGTCAGCCTGCGCAACCTGAACAAGCACTACGGCGACTTTGCCGCCGTCGACAACATCTCGCTGGACATCAAGGACGGCGAGTTCCTGACCTTCCTCGGCTCCAGCGGCTCGGGTAAAAGCACGACGCTGTCGATGCTCGCCGGGTTTGAAACGCCGAGCAGTGGCGAGATCCTCGTCAACGGTCAGTCGCTGGTGAATGTGCCGCCGCACAAGCGTGACATCGGCATGGTGTTCCAGCGTTATTCGCTGTTCCCGCATTTGTCGGTGCGCGACAACATCGCCTTCCCGTTGGCAATTCGCAAACTGGCAGCAGCCGAGCGCGACAAGCGGGTCGATGCGATGTTGAAACTGGTGCAGCTTGAGCCGTTCGCTCATCGCCGCCCTTCGCAACTGTCTGGCGGCCAGCAACAACGTGTCGCCATCGCCCGTGCCTTGGTCTACGAGCCACGCATTCTGCTGATGGACGAACCGCTCGGTGCCCTGGATAAAAAGCTGCGCGAGGATTTGCAGGATGAATTGCGCCAACTGCATCGTCGTCTGGGCATCACCATTGTTTACGTGACCCACGACCAGGAAGAAGCCATGCGCTTGTCGCAACGCATCGCGATTTTCAGTCACGGCAAGATTGTGGGATTGGGCAGCGGTTATGACCTGTATCAGAATCCGCCGAATGCGTTTGTGGCGTCGTTCCTGGGCAATTCGAACTTCCTCAAGCTCAAGGCGCAGGGCAATGCGGCGGCTTCGTTTGAAGGACAGTCATTGTCGATTCGACTGACCGCCGGGTTGCATACTGATCAGGATGTGTTGCTGATGGTGCGGCCGGAAAAGGCACTGGCGTTGAGCGTGGCGCAAGCGATCAGCGAGCCGCTGCCGTCGGGGTGGAACGAGGTTTCAGCGAAGGTTGTGGAGGTGTTGTTTCTGGGTGAGAGCCAGACTTGCAGCGTGGTCACCTCGGGCGGGACTTCGATGACGGTCAAAGCGTTGTCGGCCGCCGGCATGCCACTCAAGGCTGGCGACCCGGTGCAAGTGCGCTGGGCCACGGCTGATGCCTGCGTTTACACCGAATGGACCGAAAGCGATCTGAACAAGGCTGCCGGCGCTCACTGATAACTACGGCGTCAGTTGGATCTGCTCCCCTCACCCCAGCCCTCTCCCAAAGGTAGAGGGAGCAGATTGGGGGATATTGAAGAAATACGTCGACCTGTAAGCCCGACAGTGAATCCATATTCACCGCCAATCTTTCAGGTCGATGTCAGGCGCTGGACAACTCGTTCAGTCCCCTCTCCCTCTGGGAGAGGGCTAGGGTGAGGGAAACAGACGACGCGGTATCAAGTAATGGGCCGGTAGCCTTCGATTTCGTCCGGCCAGGCCGTAAGGATTTCAAATCCGGTCTCGGTGACCGCCACCATATGCTCCCACTGCGCCGACAACGACCCATCCCTGGTCAGCACCGTCCAGCCATCCGGCATGTTCTTCACGTGACGTTTACCGGCATTGAGCATCGGCTCCACGGTAAAAATCATCCCGGCCTTGAGTTTCATGCCCTGATTGGGAAAGCCGTAATGCAGAATCTGCGGCTCATCGTGATAGACCTTGCCGATCCCGTGCCCGCAATACTCGCGCACCACGCTGAAGCCTTCCTTCTCCGCCAGACTCTGGATCGCGTGGCCGATGTCGCCCAACGTCGCGCCCGGTTTCACCACGCGAATCCCCGCGCACATGGCGTCATAGGTGGTCTTGATCAGGTGCTGCGCTTCAGGCGTCGCCTCACCGACCACGTACATGCGGCTGGTATCACCGAACCAGCCGTCCTTGATCACCGCGATGTCGAGGTTGACGATGTCGCCATCCTTCAGCGGCGTGCCCGATGGGATGCCATGGCACACCACGTCGTTGACCGAGGCGCAGACGGTTTTCGGAAAGCCGTGATAACCGACGTTGGCCGGCACTGCTTTCTGCACATTGACGATGTAGTCATTGCACAGTTGATCGAGCTGATCGGTGGTGACGCCTGCCTTGACGTGCGGCACCAGCATGGCCAGCACTTCAGCGGCGAGTTTGCCGGCAGCACGCGATTGGGCGATGTCGGCCGGGGTGTTGATCTTGATCTGGTTTCTCATGCGCTGACGGCTTCCTGAGTCAGTTGTTGCAGATCCAGGCCGCCGTTCTGTTCGGCGCGGATCAGCAAGCGGCAAATGGCGCTGTGGTCGAGGTTGGGGTGCAGTTCGGCGAGCATGCCGATGCGCATCCAGTGCTCGGCCTGCGCGTTGATCGAGCGGCTGAGGGCGTTGCTGGAGATACGCAGATTCTCGTGCATGTCCTCTGAAATCTTTACGATGCCCATATATGGATCCGATACGATGTGTATATGGATCGTATATTAGCCAGCCTCGATTCCAAATTGCAAATACGAACCCCTGTAGGAGCTGCCGAAGGCTGCGATCTTTTGATCTTGCTCTCAAAAACAAAGCCAAAAGATCGCAGCCTTCGGCAGCTACTACAGGGATTTCGCTCAAATTTCAGGCAAAAAAAAGCTGCCAAATTCGGCAGCAAAAACTTTAAGAACACGCGATGTATTGGCCGCAGCATAGACGCCGGATAATGACAGTGTCATGACAGCCGCACATTCATTCAACCGCCCCTGCCCCCGTCATCAGGATGTCATCAAGATCACGGCAGAATCCTCGCAAACCGTCTTGCGCCGCCCGACGGCTGTTTTGCAAGGATTCCCATGAAAGAAGACGCCTCGCTGTTTGCCGCCATCGACCTGGGTTCGAATGCCTTTCGCCTGATGATCGGCCAGTCGGTGCGCAGTCGAAAGGGTTTGCAGATTCAGGAAGTGAAAACCTTGCGCGAACCGGTGCGCCTCGCCGAGGGCTTTGACGGTGGTGCGCTGGATGCACTGGCACTGGATCGCGGCTGGCAGGCGTTGGCGCGGTTCGGCAAAAAACTGCGCGGTTTCGAGGCCGGTCGAGTCCGTGCAGTGGCGACCAGTGCGGTGCGCGAGGCCGACAATGCGCAACTGTTTCTGGCCAGCGCCGAGCGGCATCTGGGCTTTCCCATTGACGTGATTTGCGGCCATGAAGAGGCTCGGCTGGTCTACGCCGGCGTGACTCACGCCTTGCCGAGCGCCGAAGACATGCGCCTGGTGGTCGACATCGGTGGCGGTTCCACCGAGCTGATCCTCGGCCAGGGCGCACAACCGTTGCTCACCGAAAGTATCGCCATCGGCAGCGGCACCTTGAGCACGCGCTTCTTTCGCGGCGGCGACCTGTCCGCCGGTGCGTTACAGGAAGCCGAACGCTTCGCCATCCTGCAGTTTGAAAAGGTTGCCCGGCGCTACCGTGCTCAGGGCTGGCAGCAAACCATCGGTTCTTCCGGCACTGCGCGCATGCTCGCCAAAGTGCTCAAGGCCAATCGCCTCAACGACTACGGTCAGGACGGCATCACCTACGGCGGGCTCCTACGCCTGTCGTTGCTTCTGCTGAAGGTGAACAACGTCCAGCAACTGAAACTGGCCGGGCTGCAACCTCATCGCCAGAGCATTCTTCCCGGTGGGCTGGTGTTGATGCTGGCGGCGTTCAAAGTGTTCGGCATCGCGCAAATGGTGCCGTCCGAACCGGGCCTGCGTTTAGGCGTCTTGCACGGTTTGATGAGCCAGCACTAATCCTCGCCACGACAGATTCGTCTCCCCTTCAGCGGCGCGATCGACTACCATGCCGCCGCCGGTTTCCAAACGGGATTAATAGGGAATCCGAGGTGCTTGCACAGCACTGATCGGAACTGCCCCCGCAACTGTAGGTGCTGAGCCTGCTCCACGACTGCCACTGGGTGAACCCCGGGAAGGCCGGAGCCAGGCGATGACGCATCAGTCAGGAGACCTGCCGGCACAGTGACTACTAACCGGCGGGGTGTCCGGGAAGGACATCGTGCCGTGCGCGTCTTCGTTTGATGCCCGGCCTTGCGCAGTTTCCCTGACCGCGTTCGATGGTGTGTTTCCGATCCGTACTCTCCCGCTCCCGTACGGTTCCCCTGGAGACTGCCCCATGCTGCTGCCCCGCGTTGCCATCCTCATCACCGGCCTGAGCCTTTGCGCCATGACGCAGGCGGCCGCGACTGCGTATCCGCTGACGATCGACAACTGCGGCAGCACCCTGACCTTCCAGCACGCCCCCACGCGCACGGTGACCATCGGCCAGGCCGGCACGGAAATGCTTTACGCCATGGGCCTGGGCAAGAAAGTCGTCGGCACGTCGCTGTGGTTCAACAATGTGCTGGACAAATACAAGGCACAGAACGACAAGATCGAGCGTCTGGCCGACAACGAACCGAGTTTCGAGTCGGTGATCCGTAAGCGCCCGGAACTGGTCGCCGTAGAGCTGGAATGGATGGTCGGCCCGCAAGGTGCGGTGGGCACGCGCGAGCAGTTTCATGAACTGAAGATTCCGACCTACCTGCTGCCCTCCGATTGCGAAGCCAAGGACAACCTCGTCGGCGCCGACGGCACGCGACTGGCACCGTTTCGCATCGACTCGATTTACAAGAGCGTGAGCCAACTGGCGCAGATCTTCGATGTGCAGGATCGGGGCCAGCAGCTCAATGATCAACTCAAGGCCAGCCTCGCCAAGTCAGTTGCCATCGCCCAAGGCAAACAGCTGAAAGACGCCAGCGCCCTCGTCTGGTTCTCCAGCGCACAAATGGACATCGAGCCATTTGTGGCCGGGCACAAAGGCATTCCCGATTTCATGCTCAGCACCCTCGGCGTGCGCAACGTCGTGCAGTCCGATGAAGAGTGGCCAACGGTCGGCTGGGAAACCATCGCCAAGGCCAATCCGACCTTCCTGGTTATCGCGCGCATGGATCGTCGACGTTTCCCCGCCGACGACCACGAAAAGAAACTCGCCTTTCTGCGCAGCGACCCGGTGACGCGCAACATGGACGCGGTGAAACACAACCGCATCATCATTCTTGACGCCATGGCCATGCAGGCCAGCCTGCGTATGTTCGATGGCATCGAGCAGCTGGCCACGGCCATCAACGGCTTTGACCTGTCGCAATGAGTGCCAGCCTGATCCGCACGCTGCTGGCCTTGGCGACCCTGTTGATTGCAGTGGTCGCCGGCGTGGCCATCGGTGAAACATCGATTGAGCCGGGCGTGGTGATGCAAGTGCTGGCCAACAAATTGTGGGCCGCCGGTTACGCGCTCGACCCGATCGATGAAGGCATCGTCTGGAACTACCGCCTGACCCGCGCACTGGTCGCGGCGGCGTGCGGTGCCGGTCTGGCGACGTGCGGAGTGATTTTGCAGTCGCTGCTGCGTAACCCGCTGGCCGATCCCTATCTGCTGGGAATTTCTGCCGGCGCCTCGACCGGGGCGGTGATGGTGGCGTTACTCGGTGTGGGTGCCGGGCTCATCTCGCTGTCAGTCGGTGCCTTCGCTGGCGCAGTCACCGCGTTCGTGCTGGTGATTGTGCTGGCGCGGGTCAGCGGCTCGGCCAGCGGCACCGGGCAAATCATTCTCGCGGGGATTGCCGGTTCGCAACTGTTCAATGCGCTGACGGCGTTTCTGATTACCCGCTCGGCCAGCTCCGAGCAGGCTCGCGGGATCATGTTCTGGCTGCTGGGCAATCTTGGCGGCGTGCGTTGGCCTTCGGTATGGCTGGCGGTGCCAGTGGCCGTGTTGGGGTTGGTCGTGTGCCTGTGGCATCGGCGGGCGCTGGATGCGTTCACCTTTGGCGCGGATTCGGCGGCGTCTCTCGGTATTCCGGTGCGGCGTGTACAGATTTTGTTGATCGGCTGTGCCGCGCTGGTGACGGCGGTGATGGTGTCGATTGTCGGTTCGATCGGTTTTGTCGGGCTGGTGATTCCCCACGCCGCGCGTCTGTTGCTTGGCACCGGGCATGCACGACTGCTGCCGGCCAGTGCGTTGGGCGGCGCGGTGTTTTTGATTGCTGCTGATGTGCTGTCGCGCACGCTGATCAAGGGTCAGGTGATTCCGGTCGGGGTGATTACCGCGCTGGTCGGTGCGCCGGTGTTCGCGTTGATTCTGGTTGGTCGCAGGTCCGCGCGATGAACAGTGTTCTGAGTTGTTCCGGGTTGACGTTCAAGGTGCGCGGCGCCGAGTTGCTCAACGGTGTCAGCCTTGAAGTTCGGCGCGGCGAAACCCTGGGCATCGTCGGGCCGAACGGTTCGGGGAAATCCACCCTGCTGAAACTGCTGGCCGGGTTGCGCGAACCCAGCACTGGCGAGGTGCTGCTTGAAGGTCAGCGCCTGGGCAAAATGGCCCGGCGCAGCATTGCGCAAAAACTCGCGGTCGTTGAACAACAGGCCGACACTGATGACGGCATTCGCGTGTTCGATGCCGTGGCGCTGGGGCGCACGCCGTGGCTGTCGGCGCTGCAACCGTGGTCGCAGGCAGACGACGCGATCGTCCAGCAGGCGCTCACCGATGTAGACGCCATGCACCTGCGCACGCGTCTGTGGCGCAGCCTGTCGGGTGGTGAGCGGCAGCGGGTTCATATCGCTCGCGCCTTGGCGCAGCGGCCGCAGATTCTGTTGCTGGACGAACCGGCCAACCACCTCGACATTCAGCATCAACTGACCATTCTCAACGTGGTGCAGGCGTTGCCGGTGACCACGCTGATCGCCTTGCATGATCTTAATCAGGCGTTGAAGTGTGATCGTCTGGCGGTGCTGGAGCGCGGGCGGCTGGTGGCGTTGGGTGCGCCGCTGGAAGTGCTGACACCGCAGCGGTTACAGGAGACTTTCGGGGTCAGGGCGCATTACCTGACGGACCCGTTTGATGGGGCGCAGATTCTCAGATTTCACTCATGACGTTGTGCATGTGGGTTGTTTGCCAGACCGGGTCAGCGTCGACCTCGATAATCTCGAAGCCTTGGCGTTGCCAGAACGCGATGGCGCCCGGCAGAAATGGATGGGTGTGCAGGTAAATCACCTCAACGCCGTCGGCGCGTGCCAGGTCTTTGAGTGATCGGTACAACGCGCCGGCCAACCCGGAACGCCGTTGTGAAGGCACGACGAACAGGCGGACGATTTCCACGACGTTGCGGTCGGGATAATCAAGGTTCGCGAAGCGTCGGTCGTAAGGAAGATAGCCGATCGAGGCCACGATCTGCCCTTCGTGGCGAGCAACCAGAAAGCGCCCTGCCCCACGCAGATAAACCTCGGTGAACCGCGCCAGATCATCAGGCATGCCGGTCGCGCTGAGCTTGGGGAAAAGCTCGGCACGAGCCTTCAGAACAAAATTCAGAACTTCAGGAATGTCTGCGTCAGACACGGTTTGGATAATGGGTTGATGATTCATGCAGCGGCAAACACCTGGATTGCGGCTGGCCACAGTAGCAACAACAGGTCCCGCGAGGCCATTCAGAATCTCATGACTTGCCCAAAACCTTGTGGGAGCGAGCTTGCTCGCGAAGGCGGCAGATCATCCAACATTGATGTTGACTGAAAGGACGCTTTCGCGAGCAAGCTCGCTCCCACAGGTATTGTGTTTCATGCAGGCTGAGCGTTACGCCAGTTCTTTACGCAACTGCCGGGCAGCGGTAACCATGTGCACCAGCGCCGCTTCCGTCTCCGGCCAGCCCCGGGTTTTCAAACCGCAATCCGGGTTGACCCACAGCCGCTCAGCCGGAATCCGCTGGGCCGCTTTGCGCAACAGGTTGGCCATTTCCGATGCATCCGGAATGCGCGGTGAGTGGATGTCGTAAACGCCCGGGCCGATGTCGTTCGGGTAAGCGAAGGCTTCGAAGGCATCCAGCAATTCCATGTCCGAACGCGAGGTTTCGATGGTGATCACGTCGGCATCCATCGCCGCGATGGACTCGATCACATCGTTGAATTCGCTGTAGCACATGTGCGTGTGGATCTGCGTTTCGTCGCGCACACCCGAGGCGCACAGGCGGAACACTTCCGTCGCCCAGTCCAGATAATGTTGCCATTGCGCCTGACGCAACGGCAGACCTTCACGGAACGCCGCCTCGTCGATCTGAACGATCTTGATGCCGGCGGCTTCCAGATCCCCCACTTCGTCGCGAATCGCCAGCGCCAGTTGCCGGGCCTGCACTTCACGGCTGACGTCTTCACGCGGGAACGACCACATCAGCATGGTCACCGGACCGGTCAGCATGCCCTTCATGACCTTGTCGGTCAGACCTTGGGCGTAGCGAATCCACTCGACCGTCATGGCTCTCGGGCGGCTGAGGTCGCCGAAGATCACCGCCGGTTTCACGCAACGCGAACCGTAGCTCTGCACCCAGCCGAAGCGAGTGAATACATAGCCGTCGAGCTGCTCGGCAAAGTACTCGACCATGTCGTTGCGCTCGGCTTCACCGTGCACCAGCACATCGAGGCCCAGACGTTCCTGGATTTCAACTGCGTGGCGAATTTCGCTGTGCATGGCTTCGGTGTACTCGGCTTCGGTCAACTTGCCTTGTTTGAACGACTGGCGAGCGAGGCGGATCGACGCGGTTTGCGGGAACGAACCGATGGTGGTCGTCGGGAACAGCGGCAGATCGAGGCCGGCGCGCTGCTTGGCAATGCGCTGGGCGAACAGCGATTGACGCCGACTGTCCTTGGCCGTGATAGCGGCAACCCGCGCTTGAACGGCCGGTTTGTGAATGCGCGGCGAGGCAGCGCGGGCCGCCTGCACCGAACGGCTTTCGGTCAGGGCGCGCAGCACTTTCGGTGCTTCCGGTTCATTGACCGCTTGCGCCAGAACCGCGACTTCTTCGCACTTCTGCACAGCGAAGGCCAACCAGCTTTTCAACTCGGCATCCAGTTTGTCCTCACGACCCAGATCTACCGGGCTGTGCAGCAGCGAGCAGGACGGCGCGACCCACAGGCGATCACCCAAACGCTCATGGGCATGGCGCAACGTCGCCAGAGCACTTTCCAGATCGCAGCGCCAGACGTTACGGCCGTTGACCACGCCCAGGGACAACACTTTGTAGGCCGGCAGACGATCGAGAATGGTCGGGTACTGCTCCGGCGCGCGCACCAGATCAATGTGCAGACCGTCGACCGGCAGGTTCGCCGCCAGACCCAGGTTTTCTTCCAGACCACCGAAGTAAGTGGCGAGCAATTTCTTCAGCGGATCACGCTGAATCTGGTTGTAGGCACGCTCGAACGCGTTCTTCCATTCCTGCGGCAGATCGAGCACCAGAATCGGTTCGTCGATCTGCACCCACTCCACGCCTTGGGCAGCGAGGCGCGCGAAGATCTGCCCGTACAGCGGAAGCAAGCGATCAAGCAACTCCAGCTTGTCGAACTCCGCACCTTTGGTCTTGCCCAGCCACAGATACGTCAGCGGGCCGATGATCACCGGTTTGACGTTGTGGCCCAGCGCACGGGCTTCTTCGACCTCTTCGAACAACTGCTCCCAGCCCAGCTGGAACTGTTGATCCGCGCTGAACTCCGGGACCAGATAGTGGTAATTGGTGTCGAACCACTTGGTCATTTCCTGGGCATGCGCACCGCCGCAGCAGCTGTCGCTGACGCCACGGGCCATGCCGAACAGGGTTTGCAGAGTGGCTTTGCCGTCGTGTGGACGGAAGCGTTCCGGGATCACACCGAACATCAGCGAGTGCGTCAGGACCTGGTCGTACCAGGCGAAATCACCGACCGGCAGCAGCTCGATGCCGGCGTTTTTCTGCAGGTCCCAGTGCGCCTTGCGCAGCTCGCGACCGACTGCACGCAGACCGGCCTCGTTCAGTTCTCCTTTCCAGAACGCCTCTTGCGCTTTCTTCAGTTCGCGGTCGCGACCGATGCGCGGAAATCCAAGGGAATGGGCCAGTGCCATAACAAACAACTCCAATCATGTCCTGTTGATGGCGGCCATTGTCGGCATCCGTCTCGAGTGAGACAAACTCATTTAAATACTGATCAACAAGAGTTTTACTCATGATTGAAAACCTTCCCGCTCTGCCAGAGAAAACGCGATACAACGGTTTTCGCAGCAGGAAAATTGTTAGCAATTCAAGCTGTTCGCGAGGATGAAGACGCCCTTTGAAAACTCAATGACGCCTTCGTGTAAACGCCCTCGAATTCACCCCGGCAGGTCTTTGATTTCGATCTATCGTTAGATCGAAATGGCTGTATTTGCGACCGACTAAAGGTTGCGACAGCTGATGTCTGAGCCTATGTTGCACGCGAGTCTTTTCCCCGCGATTGGAACGCGATCAACACCACAAAGAGGTGAAGAAATGTCAAAGGAATCACGCCCTGCCGTACTTGGGCTGATCGGCAATACTCCGCTGGTTCAAGTCACCCGCTTCGACACCGGGCCTTGCACGCTGTTTCTCAAACTCGAATCGCAGAACCCCGGTGGTTCGATCAAGGATCGTATCGGTCTGGCAATGATCGATGCCGCTGAACGCGACGGACGCCTGCAACCGGGAGGCACCATTGTCGAAGCCACCGCCGGCAACACCGGCCTGGGCCTGGCACTGGTTGGCCGCGCCAAAGGTTATCGCGTGGTGCTGGTGGTGCCGGACAAAATGTCCACCGAGAAAGTCCTGCACTTGAAGGCCATGGGGGCCGAAGTGCACATCACCCGTTCCGATGTCGGCAAGGGCCACCCCGAGTATTACCAGGACGTCGCCGCCCGTTTGGCGAAAGACATTCCCGGCGCATTCTTCGCCGATCAGTTCAACAACCCGGCCAACCCGCTCGCCCACGAATGCAGCACCGCGCCGGAAATCTGGGCGCAGACCGAGCATGATCTGGATGCCATCGTCGTCGGTGTTGGTTCGGCCGGTACGCTGACGGGCCTGAGCCGTTTCTTCAAACGCGTGCAGCCGGATCTGGAAATGGTCCTCGCCGACCCGGTCGGTTCAGTCATGGCGCAATACAGCCGCGACGGCTCCTTGCCGACGCCCGGCTCATGGGCCGTGGAAGGCATTGGCGAAGACTTCATTCCGTCGATCACTGACCTTTCCAGCGTGCGCCACGCGTACTCGATCAGCGATGAAGAAAGCTTCGATCACGCCCGCCAGTTGCTCAAGGCCGAGGGTATTCTCGGTGGTTCGTCGACCGGCACCCTGCTCGCTGCGGCGCTGCGTTATTGCCGCGAACAGACCGAGCCGAAACGCGTGGTGAGTTTTGTCTGCGACACCGGCACGCGTTATCTGTCGAAGGTCTACAACGATCAGTGGATGACCGATCAAGGCCTGTTGCAGCGCAAGGGTTATGGCGACCTGCGTGACCTGATCGCCCGGCGTTTCGAGGATGGCCGCGTGATCAGTGTCGGCCCTGACGACACCCTGCTCACTGCGTTCCAGCGCATGCGTCTGGCGGATGTCTCGCAACTGCCGGTGCTGGTGGAAGGCAAGCAACTGGTCGGCGTGATCGACGAATCCGACATCCTGCTGGCGGTGCATGAAGACGCCGCCCGCTTCAGCCAATCGGTGTCCAGCGTGATGACCGACAAACTGCAAACCCTTGCCCCTGGCGCCGGCCTTTCCGAGCTGGAAGCGGTCCTCAGCCGTGGCCTCGTCGCCATCATTGCCGATGCATCGGGCTTCCATGGCCTGATCACCCGCACCGACATGCTCAACCAATTACGGAGATCCCTCGCATGAGTCAGCACGACGACAAATCCCAAGGCTTCGCGACCCGGGTGATCCACGCCGGGCAGACGCCGGACCCGACCACCGGCGCGCTGATGCCGCCGATCTACGCCAACTCCACGTACCTGCAAGACAGCCCCGGCGTGCACAAGGGTTTCGATTACGGCCGCTCGCACAACCCGACGCGTTTTGCCCTGGAACGATGCGTGGCGGATCTTGAGGGCGGCACCCGTGCATTCGCATTCGCTTCCGGGCTCGCGGCGATTTCGACCGTGCTGGAATTGCTCGATGCCGGTTCGCACATTGTCTCCGGCAATGACTTGTACGGCGGCACCTTCCGCCTGTTCGACAAGGTCCGTCAGCGCAGCGCCGGGCACCGTTTCAGCTTTGTTGATCTGGCCGATCTGTCGGCGTTCGAAGCATCGTTGCAGGACGACACGCGCATGGTCATGGTCGAGACGCCGACCAACCCGCTGCTGAGCCTGTCGGATCTCGCAGCCATCGCGCGGATCTGCCGTGCACGCGGGATCATCTGCGTGGCCGACAATACTTTCGCCAGCCCGTATATCCAGCGGCCGCTGGAGTTGGGATTCGACATCGTGCTGCACTCGACCACCAAGTATTTGAACGGCCACTCCGATGTGATCGGTGGGATCGCCGTGGTCGGCCAGAACGAAGAACTGGCCGAGAAGCTGGGCTTCTTGCAGAACGCGGTCGGTGCGATTGCCGGGCCGTTCGATGCGTTTCTGACCCTGCGCGGAGTGAAAACCCTGGCATTGCGCATGGAGCGTCATTGCAGCAACGCACTGGATCTGGCGCAGTGGCTGGAGCAGCAACCGCAGGTCAAACGCGTCTACTACCCGGGGCTGGCCTCGCATCCGCAGCATGAGTTGGCCAAGCGCCAGATGCGCGGTTTCGGGGGGATGATTTCCGTGGATCTGAACAGCGACCTCGATGGCGCGCGGCGTTTTCTCGAAAACGTGAAGATCTTCGCGTTGGCGGAAAGTCTTGGTGGCGTGGAGAGCCTGATCGAGCACCCGGCAATCATGACCCATGCGACCATTCCGGCTGACACCCGGGCGAAATTGGGGATTGGCGACGGTCTGGTGCGTCTGTCGGTGGGCGTTGAAGACGTCGAAGACTTGCGCGCTGACCTGGCGCAGGCGCTGCAATCGATCTGACCTGACAAGAACGACAAAGCCCGCATGAGGCGGGCTTTGGTGTTCGAGTAGGCGGCCAGTGCTGGTCTCTGGCTTACAAGGTTTATCGGGCTTCCCACAGTACCGGGCCAAATTGAAAAGGTACGGCCTCGGCTGCTTCACACGGCATAAGGGCTGGATCTCAGCGCGGAGATCTTTCTAACCGTGTACCTTTCGGAGCGCGCCCCACGCCCCCTTGCTATCCGATTGCGCATCAGTCTGCGTCTTCGCCTACATCTTTGAGACTAGCAAAGGCTCGCCGAACCGGTTCAGTGTTTTTAGACGGATTTCTTTTTTGCCCGTGGCTGCAAGGAAGCGAAACGACTATCCCTGACCCTTCGTCCTTCCGGCCAGTGGCCGGCAAATGCCCATCTATGCTAGTTCAGTTGCCTTTGCGCAGCCGCTCTGTTCGCGCAATGGATAATATTTTTACGGCTGCGCTCTGCAACACGTTTACTGAATGAATGCGCGGGGCCGGCGGCTTTCGTAAAACTTACAAGTTTTGCCACATTGCTGCTGAGATAGAGGCCATCGCTCAGTCATAAAAAAACCGAAAGCCTTGTCCAGGCTTTCGGCGTGTTGTCTTGCAGGTGTTCACGCAGCGTTGTAGGCCGCTACATCAAGCTCAATCCATGGACACCCGCTTACCCATAAACTGCAGGCCATCTGACGTTCCAAGCACTCGCAAAGCCTGTTTGTAGCCATAGAACTCGCCTGGGTCATCACCTGCAGGGATCGTGTCGAGACCATTCACAACGGCCGTATGCTCGCCGAAGCACAAGAAACGAGGAGCGTAAGGCGTTGCTCCATCAGAGACATAAAGCACTGGGGATTTTTGGTCTCGATGCTGCCGCCAAGAGAAATATGACCGAACCGCTCCGGCAAGCACCTCACTCGCGGGATCGTTTCTAGAGAATAAAACCACATAAGGACGCCACAGACTTTCGTGTTCGCACGACACACCAACATCAAATTTTCGGCTGTTCAAGGTGTTGATCAGATCCAGTACGGTACGCTCATCATCTTTCTCGATTTTGGGAACCGAGTCGTATGGCCAGGACTTGTCGTCGGTAACCCACAGTGGCTGCGCATTGCAATACGCCAGGTGTTTGGCAGCTTCATTCAATGAATAGAACGGAATAGGTTCAAACCCGTTTCTGCTCCCCATTTGATTGCGCGATTTTGCGTTTTCGTGAGCACTGCGCGTTAGGGCGTCTGCCCACCCGCGTTGTTTAAGGTTCTCCTGGATGTTCTTTGGCAGTACATCGGTGATCGCTTCAACCCACCACCTTGCCTCAGTACTGATCGATACTGGTAGATTCCGGTCACGCAGATCTAATGAGCGGAAACCATCCAGAACATCCTCGGCACCAAGCCTTTTGATGGCACCGTAAATTATCGTGTCCTGAAGCGAAGCCGCTTCCGTCTCCACCAGGATTAAACCAGGTAGCTTCTTGAGGCTCATTTGCTCGAAAAAGAGAACCAGAGCGGCGTCTATCGAGTGTTCTTGCTCGCCGGTGAAAACAACGGGACCGTTCTCCGTGTACTCAATACCCAACCGGTAAATTGCATTGAGTACATCCTGGTGCCGATCGTTGCGTCCAAGAATGGTCCAGAACGGGGCTTGTTTATCCATACCCAAGCGCTGGGCTAGATTCTCGACGTCAGAAAGGGATTTGAATCCTCGCGAAACGGCCACAGCCTGTTGGCAAACCTTCAGCGGATACTCTGTTCCGAATACGTGCCCGGAGTGTTTTTGGAGGCGTTTTGCATCGCGTTTTAACGCCGTTACGTTACGAACAACGGTCGCGGTGAGGCTACGAATCAGGGTGATCGCCATAAATTCCTCTTGGTGCTTATAGGCACCTTACGGTCATAAATGCTGGCTCTTGGTGAAGATGTACTTCCGCCGGGTTGAGCCGTGAGTGCTGCAGTGCGTCCCTCTCAGGTTTCAATGCGCCGCACTAGCGCAGGCGTGACGGTAATTCAATTCTTCGGGTAAGCGCAACGTCGTGAGGTTGAAATAGCGTTTTCCGACGACCTGATTCAGGCACTTCCAACTGTCTCTGCTCTGCTTGAGCGACGTATAATCATGATTGTGCAGGGCACTTTTAGCCCACCCTGCGCGCGAAGTGACTCAGCGTAGACTCGACAACACAAGTGTCGAAATATTCGCCTGCTGCGCTTCGCCCCTTAGTGTCAAACATTATATGGAATACGGCGCTCGCCTCTTAACTACACAGGGAAGGAA
>NZ_UTHA01000298.1 GCF_900582195.1 Pseudomonas viridiflava | reverse complement strand
CTCCGGGATCGATCCGGGCGCAGCGCCTACGGTTTGCTTCGCTGCACCTCCTCTCGCTGTGTTTGGCTTCGCCAAACGGTCGCTGCGCTCCCACACCCGGATCAATCCCTCCACTCAGCCTGCCGAAGGGGCCAGCACGGCAAGATCAAGAGCTGCAGCCGAGCTAACGCTCATCCTGTTGAGTGGTGAGAAGCGGGGCGGGGGCGGCTTTTGATTTGTTTTTTGTGGAGTACGGCTCGGTATTTCACGTCGGCGTAGCTATCGCCATCACCTCGGTCAGTTCCCTCTACCTCTGTGAGAGGGCTAGGGTGAGGGGGTAAATTTTTTTCTTTGGTTTCGTTTCTTCGACAGGCTCATTGCGCGTGGACGCGTGGGTGTTTCCCGGGTGGATCCGCGTTTGCGTCAGATCCGCTCTTTGGCATGTCGATCAGGAGCGAGCGTGATTATTTCCAGACAGTTAACCGGCCTGACCTTTGCCGGCGTGGTTTTCGGGCTGAGCTGTTCAGCCCATGCGTTCAGCCCGGCCACTGATGTCAGCGCCGATATTCGCCGCACCGCTTTTGGGGTGCCGCATATTCGTGCTCAGGACGAGCGCGGGCTCGGGTTTGGCATCGGCTACGCCTATGCGCAGGACAACCTGTGCCTGTTGGCCAACGAGATCGTGACGGTCAACGGCCAGCGTTCACGCTATTTCGGTCCGGATCAGCTCACCGTCGAACAACGTGAAAACCGTGTCAGCGACGTGTTCTTTACCTGGCTCAACACACCGCAAGCGGTGAAGGCATTCTGGCAGGCGCAACCTGCCCAGGTGCGTGATCTGGTCGAAGGCTATGCCGCCGGCTACAACCGCTATCTGGCCGAGCGCCGCCCGCAAGGCTTGCCGCAACAGTGTCAGGGTGAGTGGGTGCGAGACATCGCGCCGGAAGATCTGGTGAAGCTGACCCGCCGTCTGCTGGTCGAGGGTGGCGTTGGCCAGTTTGCCGAAGCCCTGGCCGGCGCCACGCCGCCGCAAGCGACAGCACGGATCGAACGTGACGTGCAGGCCTTTCAGTTGGCCGATGCCCGGCAACAACGCTTTGCTCTTGATCGCGGCAGTAATGCCGTCGCCGTAGGCAGCGAGCGTTCGTTCAACGGGCGCGGGATGTTGCTGGCCAACCCGCATTTCCCTTGGGTCGGCGGTATGCGCTTCTATCAGATGCACCTGACCATCCCTGGCAAACTTGATGTGATGGGCGCCGCTTTGCCGGGCCTGCCGATAATCAATATCGGTTTCAACCAGCATCTGGCCTGGACGCACACGGTCGATTCGTCGAAACACTTCACCTTGTATCGCCTGCAACTCGATCCGAAGGATTCCACACGCTATCTGCTCGATGGCAAGTCATTGCCGCTGAACAAGCAGACCGTCACCGTGCAGGTGAAGCAGGCCGACGGGCAGGTAGTGCCGGTCTCGCGTGATGTCTACAGCTCGCAGTTCGGCCCGATAGTGCAATGGCCGGGCAAGCTCGACTGGGACAATCAGTTCGCCTACAGCCTGCGTGACGCCAATATCGACAATGATCGGGTGCTGAATCAGTGGTACGCGATGAATCAGGCGTCCACCCTCGCGCAACTGCAGGATTCGGTACACAAGATCCAGGGCATTCCGTGGGTCAACACCCTGGCCGTCGATGACAAAGGCCAGACGCTGTACATGAACCTGTCGGTGGTGCCGAACGTCAACGCCGAGAAACTGGCCAAGTGCAGTGATCCGCGTATCGGCACACAAATGATTGTGCTGGATGGCTCCAACAGCGCCTGCGCGTGGGACATCGACCCGGCAGCGGCGCAGAAGGGCATTTATGCCGCCAGCCAGTTGCCGCAACTGCTGCGCAAGGACTTCGTCCAGCATTCCAACGACTCGGCATGGCTGGCCAACCCGGCGCAACCGCTGACCGGTTTCTCGCCGCTGATCAGCCAGGAAGGTCAACCGCTGGGCTTGCGCTCCCGTTTCGCTCTGGATCGCTTGAGCACGCTGAGTAAAAAAGGTCCGTTGGCAGTGAAGGATCTGCAGCAGATGGTGATGGATGATCAGGTGTATCTGGCGACTCAGGTTGCGCCGGATCTGCTGAAATTCTGTGCCGCTGATCTTGGCGCCGACGCGCAGGCACTGAAGCCGGTCTGCACCAGCCTCAAGGCATGGGATGGCCGGGCCAATCTGGATTCTGGACCGGGCCTGGTGCATTTCCAGAACATCATGCAGGCCTTGCAGGCTTCGCCGGATGTCTGGCGCGTGGCGTTCGATCCCAAGGATGCCCAACACACTCCGCGTGGCCTGGCAGTCGAGCAGCCAGCGGTGGCCAAGGCGCTGCGTGAGGCCATGCTGGCGTCGGTCGAGTCGAGCACCAAAATGGGCTTGAAGCCGCAAACCCGCTGGGGCGATATCCAGGTCGTCAGCAGTGGCGGACAACAGACGCCGATTCATGGTGGACCGGGCACGCTGGGGATCTACAACGCCATTCAGAGCGTGCCGCGTGAAGATGGCAAACTCGAAGTGGTCAGCGGTACCAGTTACCTGCAGGTCGTGACCTTCGATGAAAAGGGTCCGCACGCGCAAGGGCTGTTGGCGTTCTCGCTGTCGAGCGATCCGGCGTCGAAGCATTCGCGGGATCAGACCGAGGCGTTCTCGAAGAAACAGTGGAGTGTGCTGCCGTTCACCGAACAGCAGATTCAGGCTGACCCGCAGTATCAGGTGCAGACTGTTCGCGAGACATTGGACAAGGCAGGGAAAGTTGCCGCGCAGTAAACCCGAGCGTTACGGGTGTTGAGCCTGAAAACCGCATCCTGCAAGGGATGCGGTTTTCAGTTTTTTGGCGGCTGTTGCGGTATCGAGTTGATTACCGGGTTACCTTGCTTGTTACGGGAGAGGTAGACCGGAAGCACCTTGGGCAGGCTGTTGGCGAGGTTGTTCAGTTCTTTGATGTTGTAGATGCCGCCCACGCGAATCGAGCCGGTCGTATTGTCGGCCAACTCCAGTGGGTTGCTCAGATAACGGTTGATCAGTGGCAGGGCTTCGCTCAGTGCCAGGTTGTCCAGAACCAGCTTGCCGTGGCGCCAGGCCAGTGACGTGTCGCCGGGGTAGGTCTGGCTGATCTGCGGCATGTAATCGCCTTGCTTGTAACTCGCCTGCATTGATGGTCCGAGGCGCAAGCCGTCGCTGGGCAATGAGCGATTACTGCTGACTAACACCGACCCTTCGATCAGGTTCACCCGCACCTGATCCTGGTACATCCAGACATTGAAGCGTGTGCCGGTCACGCGAATATTGCCTTCCCCCGCGCGGACGACAAACGGGTGGGCCATGTCGTGGCTGACCGTAAAGAACGCTTCACCCTTTTTCAGGGTGACGCGGCGTTCGTCCTTGTAATTGCTGAAGGTCAGATCGGTGTTCAGGTTCAGCTCGATCTGGCTGCCATCACTCAACGTGACCTGCCGGACATTATCGGTGGCAGCAAAATGTTCATAGCTGTTGGGCAACCAGCCCAGATTCCAGCCGGTATAAGCCGCCAACGGCAGTGCGAGTGCACAGACACCGGCGGTTACTGCGAACGGACGCCACGCGCGCAAGGCAGATGGGCGCTGTGTCACGACAGAGGGCGTTTCGGGGCGCGGCAGGTGTTCGGCCACGTCCCAGATTTCGAGCATGGCTTCATACTCGAACGCGTGCAGGGGATGAGCATCGTGCCATTGCTTGAACGCGCGACGCTCTTGGTCCGTGCAGTCGGCGGCGTGCACACGCATGCACCAATGCGCAGCGGCATCGGTGATTGCATCGTATTCGGCTTCCGAGTGGGTGTCTTGGGTCATTGACTCGTCCTGATTTCGCACATTCTAACCTTGTCGGGAAGTTACCGAGAACATCCGTCATGGCATTTACCCATCAAAGTTGAACTTATTTTTCGCTCAGGCACCCAAAAACCAGGACGCCAATGACCACTATCCACAAATGGAGTGAAAAAATGATCAAAAAGACATGCGCAGCCTTAATCGCCACTGCCGGTTTGCTCAGTGCGGGCGCAGCGTTAGCCGATCGGCCGGGTGCAGGCTGGATCACCATTGAAAAAGCCATCGAGGTCGTCAAGACCAAGGCCGGCTACGTCGAGGTCTATGAGATCGAGGCTGACAACGACGGCTACTGGAAAGGCGAAGGACGCAAGGCCGATGGCGCTGTCTACGAGTTCCGTATCGACGGAGCTTCGGGCAATGTTTTGCGTGATCAGAAAGATTAATGAACCCTATTGCCTCTGGTAAAAGGACGCCGGCTTCGAGCCGGCGTTTTTTTTCCGGTTATCAAGGCAAAGCCGGCAAGGATTCTGGCAGGCTTGAGGTTGGCGCTGGCAAAGGTATTGCGGCCGGAGGTGGATCCAGCAATCGGCCCATTTCACTGATCAGCAACGCAATCGAGTCGGCATTGGCCAGTATCACCTCGACTCGTAAATCCTCAGAGAGTGGATTGCGAAAGGCTAGACGTGCGTCGGCAAGGTTGTTGGTTTTGGTCACGCTGAGGATTTTTTTGTAATCCCTGGCGCGCCACGGCAGTTGGTCCAGACCCACCCAAACTCCGGCCTCGTTCTTTTCCGAGAATAACTGCGAAGACGCTGTCGAACGGGACAAGGATTGACGCAGGCCGTCGAGATCAGCTTTAACCAGTTGACCGTTTGCAGTTGCCGTATCGACAAGATCGGAGAAGGGGCCCATCGCATAAACCAGGGAGAGATCTTCGCTATCGCAGACCAGATGCGAAAGTTCATGGATCAGCGTCGCAGCCCGAGCGTGAGCGTCAACATTGAACCTGGGAGGCAGGAACGCGGTATAACCGTCCATCTTCGGATTAAAAAAGTGTTCGGTAAGGTGGATTATTCTGCGCTTGTCTTTTTTGAATACGAACGCAACAGTATTGTCCCTTTTGTTGGCATTCAAACCCGCAAAAAAGCGCTCTGTATAGAGTAAATCATCCTCCGGATTAGCCAGCTCACGACAGAGCGGGATGATCACCTTTTCGATGTTGCTGAGCAGCGAGGGCGAGACTTGGGAGACTTGGAAAAAATTTCTGAAGAGCGTTTCCAGGCGAGAGCCTCCCATGTTGTCGCGATGTATGACGTAGTTGTGCAGGGCGTTCAGCGCGTAATCTCTTGCCCGGCTGACGGCTTGCTGAATCACGAAGGCCCTGGCGGCATACAGGCGTTGGATTTGTGCCATTCCGCGGGCCTGGATACGCAGCATTATTGAGCACTCTTTCTCGATATTGGCTTGCAGAGAATCGCGCTGCCTGGATCGGCAGTGATGGGCCGACTTGTTGGTCCTGGCAACTACAAGTCTGGAGTTCTTCTGTTCAAGCGCCGGTCCTTGACCCCCGTCTTTGACGCGCAAATACCAGGTCTTTTCAGACTGGACCACTGGATAGACTTTGCCGGCAATCGCCGCGTACTTTTGTGTCGTCGACGAATCCCCATAAACAAGGTTATTGCTCTCAAGCTTGAGCTTCTCAAGCGCTTTGGTGGTTTCAAAGCTTTGCAGGTCAATGCGTGAGGCGGTCACGGGCGGGACCTTTGCCCAGCGCGGGGCGGCTTTTACAATTGTAGTGCCGCTGGTTTCGGCAGCCGTCGATCCGGGCGCCTGCGTTTCAGAGGCGAATTCGGCCGTTTCTTCTTCTATTTCTGTTTTCCAGGACAAACGCCCCAGGCTAAAAAGGGGAATCGCCCCAGCGATGAAGTTTTTCAGGGCGTTGGCCCAATGATGTTCCTGCAAACCTTCGGCGGACTCTTTGAAGTCCTTGTAACTCTTCCAGAGAAAAAACAGTGAGGCGAGTTTTCCCGGCAACAGATGGGGAACCAGGCGAACACCGTGGCTGAATAGATACTTCGCCGCTTCCCAGTCGGCTTGCGCATTGACTTGCGGCTGGCAACTGAGCAATTGCGGCAACAGGCTGAGCGTGTCCTTGTGCAACCGCTCCAGCAAATTGCCGTTAATGGCGGTACTTTGCAGCTTGATTTCAGTGGGCTTGCCGATCGTTGTCTTCAAAAGATTCTTGAACACGGCCTGTTGTCCGGAGGGCAAGCGCCGGATGATCAAATCCTGAAAGTGCCCGGGTGTATTCAACGCATCTATCAACTGCGCTTCATTTTCGAACTCGCGAAAAACATATTTGGAGTAGGGGGCGTACAGCACCCGTGGTCCTGTTTTTCCCGCACCAGGTCCGATGACATAGAGTCCGAGGGCGTCGACGAAATCAGCGCCTCCGGTCTTGATCAATGAGAGCGGGCAAGCAATGGCGTGAGCGCCCTCTACGGTGGCACGGGCTACCCCATCGGGCATGTCCAGAACCTGGCAAATATAGTCGTAGCCTTTTTCCGATAGCTGTTGCTGCAACTTCAACGAGTGCGCGTGCTGCATCAATTGCCAGGGCAACTGACGCACAAAGCGCTCTTTGCTTGTGCGTGCCGAGTCACTCTTGCCTGACAGTGCTTCGGTCATTTTCTGTGTGTAGGTGGTCGTGATTTCGAGGGACTGCAGCAGTTGCTTTACTGCAGACTGATCGAAATTTTCCGGCAAGGCTGTGGCGGTATTCGAGGCAATCTTGAAGCCGGTGCCCTGCACGATGTTGTAGTGATGCAAGGCAAATTCGAGCAGATTGCAAGCCGGGCCTGCCAGCGTCAGATTCGGAGTGATCTGGATGTCCTGTGGCTTGAGTCCATTGCCCGGAAATCTGGCGTCGAGCTGTTTCTTCAGTGTCTGCTCGACATGAGTGGTTAACGCAGGGATGCCCTCGAGAAAGTCCTTGCCTTCAATGAAACTGCGCCGCAATTCATCCAGCAAGGCGAGTTGCGTGTGTTGTTCCGTGACCGGAGCCATACGCAACCAGTCCGGGTAATCGAGCCGACGGACAATGGCCCTCGCGAGATCAATGGCCCGCTGCAGGTTGGTATCGATAACGCTGTTTTTCATCTGTTTCAGATAGTTTTCGAGTGTTTCCTTGTCCTTGATGCAAGCGCGTAATACCTCGCTATGATCCAGGAAATGTTCAATGGCCGATTGCATGCGATCGTTCAACACATTGCCTTCAATTAATTGGAAGCTACCCAGCGTGTAATGCTGATCGAGTTGGCGTCGTTTCGGTGGCAGATTCTCCAGCAGTGTCTGATTCTGGTGGTTGTCGTCGAGCCAGCGTTGCAGCTGCCTTTGCGCAATGGCGATGTCGTCGAACGATTCCAGGCCGATAGCCGGCGTCCACAGGATGGCGCGCCCGGAATGCTTGGCATCCATGCCTCCGCGCTCGGTCAGGAGCAAGCAGTGGGCAAGCGACAGCACCTCACTTTCGCCGGCGCGGGTGAGGGTGAGCGACCATGCGTCCGGCCGGAAGCCATTGAAGGACTGGCGATCCATGCGTGTTGCATATTTTGCGTCGAACACGGTTTCGACTATTTTTCGCTCGTCCGTCAGCCAGGAGCCGCTGAGGTTTCTCATCTGTGCCTCACCCCGCACCCCATCCTCGAAAGCTTGCGCCAGTTTCCATCGAATGCCTTCGAGAAAGGCACGTTGATCGGCCTTGTTCGTCGTCGGCTGGTCTTTGAAGTGGCTGGTGAGATTGTCCAGGGTTCGCTCGAGCTTTGTCGCCAAATGCGCAGCCTTTTCGGCCTGTACGACTGACGAGGGCGGAGAGCTGGTGAACAGCGGTCGGGTACTCCAGCGCTGATTGACGTCGAGCTTGAGCAGGCGCTCGTGAATCATTGCGCGTACATCCAGGGCCTTGTCGAAAAGTGCGTGGATGTCAGTTGTGCGTTCGTTCTGGCGAAAAAGCTGAAGGGCAAACTCGATGTTCTGCCGTTGTTTAGTGAGGATCCCTTCAAACAGCGTCGTGACGATTTCGCCGCCGATGTTTTCCCCGGACACCTGCACATTGGTGAATCCAAGATAACGATTGCGTTCCTCCAGATTCATGAGGCCGTACAACTCGTCTTCATGTCCGGCAGCATTGAGTTTGGCGGTCAGCGTCTGTTTAAGGTCGGCGTAGTTGGTGAGGACTTGCAAGCCTTGGGTAGGGGTGTAGAGATAGGCCTTGTCGTGGTTGATCATCAGCGATCCGGCCAACTCGACATAGGCGGTCTCATCGCGCAAACACACGGTTTCGAAGCTGGGTCGCTGCAAAGCGATATCCGGTTCCCGAATCAAACAGTGCAAGGCGTCGAACTCGGTGGCGGAGAGGATTTGCGTTTCGCGCTTGATCATCAAATCCGCACGCACCTGATCCTGCAACGTCTGACTGAAGAATGTGCGTCTGGGTGACCCCTCGAATGAGGCGGCATTCCAGTAACCCTCGAGCTGTCTGAACAAGAGCATGGTCAGTTTTCCCGACGCGGACTTGATCGCTTGCGCCCACGCGACCTGATCAGCATCACGGCTTGAACGGGCGGGATGGGAAAATTCCGCGGTCTGACCGCGAGGCCAGCCTTGACGGCGAAAGTACAGCAGCAGCGCTTCACTCAGTGACAGGGAGTCGACCCACTGCCTGACACCCCCTGAGAGTGGCGCCGTGTCGGCGAAAAAACTGACTCGCGTGCGCGACTGCTGCAAGCCGGCAAAGTGGGGTTCGAGCAGTTCATCGAGAATCTTTTCCAGCAGGGTGGTAAGCGAAGGAAGGCGTTTGAGTTCATCCAGCATGTCCCGCGCGCAGGCTTCCTGAGATTGGTTGATCGCGTCTTTCTGATCCTCGAATACATCGCCTTCGATCAGTTCCCGGGTCTGGGTAATACCGCGTTTCTCTACTAACTCCTTGCGCAGTGACGCGGTGAGAAAGGCAAACAGATCATCCTTTTCGTCAGCGTTGTCGAGGCGCGTTTGCAAGGCCTTGGTCAGTGCTTTGTGATCACTGTATTTTTTCAGGCCATCGTAGGGGGTATAGAGAAACACGCCGTTGTCATCCGGCCCGGCGCTGAGAATAAAACTGCCGGCCAGTGGCACAGCCAATTGTTTATCGGCGTTGAGCAAGATACGTTCGGCCAGCATGGGTGGGGTTTGCTTGTCGCGCAGGGCGTGGGTCGCCAATTGCACATGAGCGAGCCAATTGAAGTCCTTGCTATTGAGGCTATGCGTCCGACCTAAATCAGCATGCCGGCCCGGGAATTGAAGAATGTCGGGGAAGAGTAAAGGTGCGGTGGGGTTAGACATCATCGGACTCTAAATGCAGGCGCCTTGGGCGGGAAACGCAAGAATAGGTACGCGGTCCAGTGCGCAGGCGGTACATAGTTACCGCACACGCCGAGGTGAAATGTGCAGGGCAAGGCGCCAGTCATTGCCGAGTGATCGAAGGGTTGACAGCCGACAGCTCCGCCATGGTTAATCGGTAGGCAAGTCGTCCGTACGCTGTTGTTCCCTCCAATAATCATTCTGGAGCTTCAGATGTCTGCGCCACACGATCATGTGTCCTCTGCTGCCTCATCCTCGTTGTCTTTCGAGGCGCTGACGCAACTGCTTGAAACGATATTTCTGCGCCACGGCACCTCTGCCGAAGTCGCGCGAGTACTCGCCGCCAACTGCGCCGGGGCCGAACGCGATGGTGCCCACAGCCACGGCGTGTTCCGTATTCCCGGGTATGTCTCGACCCTGGCAAGCGGCTGGGTAAACGGGCATGCCGTGCCGCAGGTCGAAGATGTCGCCTCGGGATTTGTCCGTGTCGATGCCGGCAATGGTTTCGCCCAACCGGCGCTGGCCGCCGCCCGGCCGTTGCTGGTCGAGAAGGCGCGTAACGCCGGGATTGCCGTGTTGGCGATTCGTAACTCGCATCATTTTGCCGCGCTGTGGCCGGACGTCGAGCCTTTCGCTGACGAAGGTCTGGTCGCGCTGAGCGTGGTCAACAGCATGACCTGCGTGGTGCCCCATGGCGCCGACCGGCCGCTGTTCGGCACCAACCCGATTGCGTTCGCCGCACCACGGGCCGGCGCTGCGCCGATTGTCTTCGACCTGGCCACCAGCGCGATTGCCCATGGCGACGTGCAGATCGCCGCACGCAAAGGCGAACGGCTGCCGGCCGGGATGGGCGTGGACAGCCTCGGCCAGCCGACTCAGGACCCCAGGGCGATACTCGAGGGCGGGGCGCTGTTGCCGTTCGGTGGCCATAAAGGCTCGGCGCTGTCGATGATGGTCGAGCTGTTGGCCGCCGCACTGACGGGGGGCAATTTTTCCTTCGAATTCGATTGGTCCAATCATCCCGGGGCGAAAACGCCATGGACCGGGCAGTTATTGATTGTCATCGATCCGAGCAAAGCCGCAGGGCAGAGTTTTGCCGAGCGCAGTGGGGAACTGGTGCGGCAGATGCACGGTGTCGGGCTCAAGCGTTTGCCGGGGGATCGTCGGCATTGGCAGCGCAGCAAATCGGTGGTTGAGGGCATTGTGCTGGACGCGCAGACATTGGCGCAGTTGCGTGAACTGGCGGGGGAGTGAGCAAAGGCCCCTCACCCTAGCCCTCCGAGGGAGAGGGGACTGACCGAGGTGTAAGAGTGAGGTGCGCCGACGTGAGAGATCGAGCTGAACTCAGGATCTGAAAGATCAAGATCGCTTAAACCAGGCAGGCATAAAAAAAGCGAACCCAGCGGGTTCGCCTTTTATGTTTACGTTTGACTCAGCGACGGCCGAGCAGCAAACCGACCACCAGACCAAAACCCGCAGAGATCGCCACGGTTTGCCATGGATGGCCGCCGATGTAGCTTTCGGTGGCATCGACCGCCGGCTTGGTGCGATCACGCACGCTCGATACAGAATCCAGCGCCTGTTGCAGTTTCAGGGCGATTTGTCCGCGCAGCGTTTCCGCCTCTTCGCCGACCAGTGAGGCGCTGCTCTTGAGCAGTTTGTCGGACTCTTCGATCAGAGCCTGAAGTTCGCTGAAGGCCTGATCCTTGATTTGATCTTCGGCGGCTTGCACGGCGGATTTGCGGGCCATTGGGTGACTCCTTGCAGTTGAATGGACAGTGATCAATGGAGTGTGGCGCTTGCTGAAAAGTTGCACTGAATTTAGGTCAGAAATGAAAACCTGCGCGGGAGATTTCCGTCGAGCGTGTAAGATGTCGCCATTTTACGCAGCAGGATAATTCCCCATGAGTTTCAATCTGGCCGACAAATCACTCGCAGAGCGCGCCGCTCTGGAAGACGAGAAATCCCGTTTGTTCGAACTCTGGCAGAACAATCTGGGCAAAGCCAAAGGCGAAGCCGCGCGTTTGTTCGGTGAACGCGGCAAGCGCAAAGGCAAATGGGCCGAGTGGGTCCGCGCCGAACTGGACGGCATGTCGCCGCCGGAGTTTGCCAACATGGTGCGCAGTGAAGTCAATCGCCTGATGGCCGCCAATAAGTAAAGTCTCAGGTGAATGTCGCGGCAATCGCCTCGCGTACTTTGACCACCACCGGATCGATCTGCGTGCTGGTACGCCAGCCCAGTTCGATCGGATAACGCGGCAATTTCAGTGGGCAGGGCAGCAGCGCCAAACCGCTGAGCGCCGCGATGCTCTCGGCGGCATGCGCCGGAATCGTCGCCACCGCCCGACTGCCCTTGAGCAGCCAGGGCAGCGCGGCGAAATGCGTGGTCGAGGCGCACACCCGTCGACTCAGGCCCAGCGCCGCCAAACCCTCATCGGTAATCCCGATAAAACCGCCGGACGACACCAGAATGTGCTCGCGGGAGACGAACTCGTTGAGGTCGATCTGCTGCTGGCCGGGCGCAAGACTCGCCGGATCGACCAGACAGGCATAACCACCTTCGCCCAACACCTGCCGACTGAGCAGGCGTTCGGCAAAGCCACCCGCGGTGATTGCCAGGTCGATACTGCGTTCCATCAGGGCGCGGGCGACGATCTGACTATGGGTCTGACGGAAAATCAGGCGCAGTTTCGGTGCACTGCGGGCAATTTCCTCGATCAGGCGGCGACCGTAGGCGATCTCGAAGTCATCCGACAGCCCCACAATCACCGAGCGACCGTCGTATTGATTGGCAGCGGGGTCGACCATTGCCAGACTTTGCCGACATTTGTTCAGCGCCTCGCTGACCACCGGTTTCAGTTGATTGGCTTTGAGTGTCGGCGCCAGACCGCGGCCGGTGCGCACGAACAATTGATCGCCGTAAACCTCGCGTAACCGGCGCAGCGCTGCGCTGACGGCCGATTGCGTCACGCCCAGACGCAAGGCTGCGCGGCTGGCGCTGGATTCTTCGTGCAGGGCTTCAAAGACTTTCAGCAGGTTGAGGTCGACGGTGGCGATATTCATTTGGTTCATATCATTCAGCAGTGATCGAGGCTTTATTCATGATCGCGTGGCGCCGCAGAATCAGCAATATCTGAACCTGAAGGAGTCACCTCGATGCCCAAATCAATTGTTGCTGCGCTGCAAATCGGCGCCTTGCCCGAAGGCAAAGACGCCACCCTGGAACAGATTCTCAGTTGGGAAGACGCGATCACCGAGGCCGGTGCGGCGCTGGTAGTAATGCCGGAAGCGCTGCTGGGCGGTTACCCAAAAGGCGAGGGCTTCGGCACGCAATTGGGTTATCGCCTGCCGGAAGGGCGCGAGGCCTACGCCCGTTATTTCGCCAATGCGATCGATGTGCCTGGCGCCGAGACCCAAGTACTGGCCGCGCTGTCGGCGCGTACTGGGGCCAATCTGGTGATCGGCGTGATCGAGCGTGCCGGCAGCACCCTATATTGCACGGCGCTGTATTTCGACCCGCAGGGCGGACTTGTCGGCAAACATCGCAAACTGATGCCCACTGGCACCGAACGGCTGATCTGGGGTAAGGGTGACGGTTCGACCTTGCCGGTGTTCGACACGCAGGTCGGCAAGCTCGGCGCGGTGGTGTGCTGGGAAAACATGATGCCGCTGCTGCGCACGGCGATGTATGCCAAGGGCATTGAAGTCTGGTGCGCGCCGACCGTCGATGAGCGCGAGATGTGGCAGGTCAGCATGCGGCATATCGCCCATGAGGGCCGCTGCTTTGTGGTCAGTGCGTGTCAGGTTCAGGCTTCGCCGAATGAATTGGGCGTAGAGATTGCCAATTGGCCGGCGGATCGGCCGTTGATTGCCGGTGGTAGTGTGATTGTCGGGCCGATGGGGGATGTGCTGGCGGGGCCGTTGCGGGGGGAGGCGGGGTTGCTGACGGCTGAAATCGACACCGATGAACTGGTGCGTGCACGGTACGACTATGACGTGGTCGGGCACTATGCGCGGCCGGATGTGTTTGAGCTCAGTGTGGATGAACGCGCCAAGCCCGGGGTGCGCTTCAACACATGACTCCAGCCTTATAAAGAACCTGTGGGAGCGAGCTTGCTCGCGAATGCGTCATCACATTCAACATTTTCGTTGACTGATATTCCGCCTTCGCGAGCAAGCTCGCTCCCACAGGGGGGAGTCACTCGATTCAGTTATTGTGTTGTTCCAGCCATTCTTCGCGAGTGATTTCCCAGATTTCCCGAGGGAAACGCCCACCGACGAAATCGCCTTCATCTGTCCGGATCAAGCGCATCCCGGCGCGCTCCGAGAGCTTGCGCGAGCCAATGTTCGGCGCGGCTTTCGGCACGCGCATCACCGGGCGCTGCAGAACGTTGAACCAGTAATCGGTCACCGCCGCGCTTGCTTCCGTCATCAAGCCCTGACCTTGCCACGCCGGCGCCAGCCAGAAGCCGCGGTGGTTGTCCGCCTGATCCATCAGGCTGATCTTGCCGATCAATTTTTCCGGTGCCGATTTCAGGCGAATCGTCCAAGGCCATTCCTTGCCCGCCGCGACCGCCGGCAAGACAATGTCGCGCAGATAGGCGAGGGCACCGCCCTCCGGATACGGCCATGGCACGGCCGCGTTCAGATAACGCACCACGTCCCAATGCGCAAATTCGCGCTGCACCGCTTCGGCATCGGCCAGTTGCAAGGGGCGCAGGATCAGTCGTTCGGTGTACAGCGTCGGTATGTCTTCCATAAACCTGCAGCCTCCATGAATGTCTTTAATGAACGAAGCAGGCTAGCGCATTTTTACCAGTTCGCGGCACTGGTCTTGGGCAAACTGAGCTTGCCGCTGTCGACAAAGCGCATGGTGCCGAACAAGCCGCCGGCGAGTTTGCCGCGCAGCACGTAAGGCAGGTTGTCGAGGGTTTGCGTCTGGCTCAGGCCCAATGTCTGGCGCAGTACCGAGAACGCCGAAATGCTGACCGGTACGCTGACGATGGCCTCGGAAAACCGTGGAATCGAGCCGCTCTGATCGCTGACACCGGAGGCCAGTGAATGGCCGTTGACCTCCAGATCCAACGCGATGCCGTTGTAGTCGATGGCCGTCTCATTGGGATTTTGCACGCGAATCTTGATGGCGAAGCGCACTTCCAGATCCTGGCTCGGCAACGGCTCGAGACCGACCACGTTGATGTTTACCGGATCACGGTTGGGGAACAGCGCGCAGGCGCTGAGGGACAGCAGCAGTAACGACAGAATGACGGCTTGCAAGCGGCGCATAAACAGTCTCTCAACAAAAAAGGGCTGAACCGCTATCGGTTCAGCCCTTTCATTTAGAGGCCAGACGTTAGCGGTTCAACTGTGCGACAGCCGCCGCTGGGGCAGGTTCACCCTTGGCCGGCACATCCGGGTTTTCCATGACCTGAAGAATAGAAGCTTCCGGGTCGAAATCGTCTTCTTCCAGCTCGATGAATTCTTCCGGCAGGAAGATGTTCAGCACGATAGCGCACAACGCACCGACGGTGATCGGCGATTCGAAGATGTTGCGCAGCGCTTGCGGCAGTTCGCGCAATACTTCCGGCACCGCCGCGATGCCCAGGCCCATGCCCAGGGAGATCGCCACGATCAGCATGTTGCGCCGATGCAGGCCGGCCTCGGCGAGGATCTTGATCCCGGCCACCGCCACAGTGCCGAACATCACCAGCTCGGCGCCGCCAAGTACCGGTTTCGGCATCAGTTGCAGCACCGCACCGATCATCGGGAACAGGCCGAGAAGAACCAGCAAGCCGGCGATAAAGAAAGCCACGTAACGGCTGGCCACGCCGGTGAGCTGGATCACGCCGTTGTTCTGCGCAAAGGTCACCATCGGCATGCTATTGAACACGGCAGCCATGGCCGAGTTGAGGCCGTCGGCGAGCAGACCGGATTTGATCCGACGGATATACAGCGGGCCTTTGACCGGTTGCCGTGAAATCATCGAGTTGGCGGTCAGATCACCCGCAGCCTCCAGCGGCGACACGAGGAAAATCACCGCCACCGGCACGAACGCCACCCAGTCGAAATTGAAGCCGTACTTGAACGGCACCGGCACGCTGACCAGCGGCACTTCGGGCATCGAGGCGAAATCCACTGTACCCATCAGCCAAGCGACGACATAGCCGAGGGTCAGACCGATGACGATCGCACCCAGACGCAGAAACGGCACGTCGACGCGGTTCAGCACCACGATGGTGCCGATCACCAGCGCTGCCAGGAAGATGTGGCTGGCCGCGCCGAGATCAGGCGCGCCGAAACCGCCGGCGATGTCGGTCATTGCCACTTTGATCAGCGACAGGCCCATCAACGTGATGATGGTGCCGGTGACTACCGGGGTGATCAGCATGCGCAGTTTGCCGATGAACTGGCTCAGCACCACTTCGATGAACGCGGCGAAAAAGCACACACCGAAGATCGTCGAGAGGATTTCATCGGTGCCGCCACCGCGCGCCTTGACCATGAACCCTGCGCTGAGAATCACGCTGATAAAGGAAAAACTGGTGCCCTGCAGGCACAACAATCCGGAACCGACCGGGCCAAAGCGCTTGGCCTGGACGAAGGTTCCAAGCCCGGACACGAACAGCGCCATGCTGATCAGGTAGGGGATTTCACTTTGCAGACCGAGGGCGCCGCCCATGATCAGGGTGGGAGTAATGATGCCGACGAAGCTGGCCAGTACGTGTTGCAGCGCGGCAAATACGGTGGCAGTCAGGTGCGGACGGTCGTTGAGGCCGTAGATCAGGTCGTTGTTGCGCGGGGCTTTTTCAGAGGCGGTCATGGTGTTTTGCGCGCCGCGAGGCGGGGCCGGGTCAGAAAATGGAGGCGCAGGATGCCGGAAGAGGGCGGCGAGGGCAACGAGCAATAACTGCCTGAAAGGTCAGGTTTTATGGGTGTTGCCCGCTAAATCGATTCATGCAAATGCGCTGAGCAGATCTTCTTCAAACGCCTTTTGCGCATCCCCCGGCACCTGCGCCCGATGCCGGGCCAGATGAAATGCCACCTCGAAACTCAACTCGCCCTCGCGGATTGGCCGCAGCAGGCCCTTCGCTTGCCAGCTGCGCGCATAGTGATCCGGCAGATAGCCGACATGTTTACCCGACAGAATGAACGTCAGCGTGCCCTCGACCTGCTCCGACCGCGCCGAACAGACCTTGCCCTGAAACGGCTCGTCACTGCGGAAAAAACGATAGGGATGATCGACCCGGTCGCAGGCCTGCAACGCAGCGTCGCTCGGCGCTTCATCGGCAAACAATGGATGGCCGGCGGCACAGTACAAATGCTGGGTCTCGCTGAACAACTGCTGATAGTCGAAGGCACTTTGCACTTGCGAGAAATAGCCGATCGCGAGATCCAGCCGCTGTTGCAGCAGCAGGCGCTCCATCTCGCCGGGCATGGCACTGATCAGTTCGATGCGCACCGACTCGTCGCGCTCGCGAAAGCGCCGGATCGCCACCGCCACCCGTTGCAATACCGATTGATCGACCGACTCGGAAATCCCCAGACGCACTTCACCGATCAAACGCCCGGCGACGCCGTTGGATTGATGGCGGAAGGTTTCGATCGATTCAAATAATGCACGCACCGCGATCAGCAACTGCTCGCCCTTGGGCGTAACGCTGAAACCAGCCTTGCCACGGCTGCATAAACGGTAACCAAGGCGTGTTTCCAGTTTGGCCATTTGCTGGCTGATGCTCGACTGGCTCAGACCCAGATCGCCTTGGGCGGCACTGAAACCACCACACTCGACCACCCGCACAAACAGGCGCAACAGTTGCAAATCCACGTCGTGCAGTTGACCCAACATCACATTACTCCTGGGTAAAGTCAGGATAATTATTCGACTATTTTTCTAATGTATCCGACGGCGCATCCTGCAACCACTTCCTCCGGTCAGGTGTTCGTCATGGCTCCCGTGTTCAAGCTGTGTTTCCCCGTGCTGCTGTTGTCCGTGGCTCTTCAGGCTCAGGCCGAGGACAAGACCCTCAATCTCTACAGCTGGGCCGATTACGTGCCACCGCAAACCCTGCAACGGTTCGAGCAGGAAACCGGTATCCATGTGCGTTACGACACTTTCGACACCTCCGAAGTGCTGGAAACCAAGTTGCTCACCGGTGGCAGCGGCTATGACGTGGTGGTGCCGTCGTCCAGCGTTCTGGCGCGGGGACTGGCGGCTGGCGCGTTGAAGGAAATCTCTCACGAGGGACTCAAGGGCTACGCCAATCTTGATCCGGATTTGCTGGAGAAAATGGCTGCCGTCGACCCCGGCAATCGCTACGGCGTGCCGTACACCTGGGGCACGCTGGGGCTGGGCATGAACGTCGAGGCGGTGAAACAACGCTTGCCTGATGCGCCGCTGAACAGCCTCGATCTGCTGTTCAAACCCGAGAACGCCAGCAAGCTTAAGGACTGCGGCATCGCGATCCTCGATTCGCCGCAGGAAGTCATCGGTCTGGCCCTGCATTATTTGGGCAAGGATCCCTACAGCACCGACAAAAACGATCTGGTCGCCGCCGAAGCGTTGTTGCAGAAACTCCAGCCGTCGGTGCTCTACGTCGCCAGCGGCCGGCAGATCAATGATCTGGCCAGCGGCAACGTGTGTCTCGCACTGACCTACAACGGCGATGCGAGCATGGCCGCTGATCAGGCGCACAAGGCCAATAAACCGTACGAAGTGGCCTACCGCATTCCCAAGGAAGGCACACTGGTGTGGCAGGACAATCTGGCCATCCCCAAAGACGCGCCGCACCCCGAAGCCGCGCGGGCGTTCATCGAATTCATGCTGCGCCCCGATTCGGTGGCCGAGCTGACCAATACGCTGTTTTTTGCCACCGCCAACCAGGCCGCGACGCCGCTGGTAGATGAGGCTGTGCGCAACGACCCTGACATTTATCCGCCGAGCGACGTGCGTGCGCGGCTCTACGCCGATCGCAGCATGAGCCTCAAGGACATGCGCCAGCGCACGCGTCTGTGGACCACTTTCCGTAGCCATCAATAACAACAGGAGCACCACGATGGATGTGCCCATGCAGAATGATCAGGCCATGAACCGTGACACCCTTTATGGCACTGCCGCCGAAAGTACCTACGCCGGCATCACCAGTTTCATGCGCCGGCGCTACAGCCGCGACTTGCGCGGCGTCGATGTCGCGGTCAGCGGCGTACCATTCGACACCGCGACCAGCAACCGCCCCGGCGCACGTTTCGGACCACGGGGGATTCGTGCGGCTTCCACCGGGATCGCCTGGGAACGTCATTGGCCGTGGACGTTCGATCCGTTTGATCATCTGGCGGTCATTGATTATGGCGACTGCGATTTCGATTTCGGCGCGCCACACAGCATTCCGCAAAGCATCGAAGCTCACGCCGAGCGCATTCTCAACGCCGGCAGCGCCATGCTCACGTTTGGCGGTGATCACTTCATCAGCTATCCGCTACTCAAGGCCCACGCGCGCAAGCACGGCACGCTGTCGCTGATCCACTTCGATGCGCACAGCGACACCTGGCCGGACGAGGAGGGCAAGCGGGTCGACCACGGCACCATGTTCTGGCACGCGGCGCGCGAAGGGCTGGTTGATCCGGCGCGCTCGGTACAGATCGGTTTGCGCACCACCAATGACGATCACATGGGCTTTCAGGTACTGGACGCCCGGCAGGTGCACCGGCGCGGTTGCGAAGCGATTGTCGAAGCGATCCGCGCGCGGGTCGGCGATAACCCGGTGTATTTGACGTTCGACATCGATTGCCTGGATCCGGCGTTTGCACCCGGAACCGGCACGCCTGTTTGCGGCGGTTTGAGCACCGTGCAAGCGCTGGAGATTCTCGGTGGTTTGCGCGGGATCAATCTGGTCGGGATGGACGTGGTGGAAGTCGCCCCGGCATACGATCACGCCGAAGTCACCTCATTGGCCGCCGCCACCCTGGCCATGGAAATGCTGTGCCTCTACGCCGCCCGACACAAAGTCGATATTTGACGCAACCCTGTGGGAGCGAGCCTGCTCGCGAAGGCCTCGGTTCGGCCGACATCATCGTGCCTGACACACCGCTTTCGCAAGCAGGCTCGCTCCCACATTTTCAGCCAAGGCTCCTGCCATTTTCTGACACCAGCCTCTGCTAAGCTGCGAGCACTTTCCCCGCTGAGCCTGATCATCGTGTCGCGTACCACTCGTCTTTTGACTTTGCTGCAAGTGCTGCGCGGCAAGAAACGTCCGGTGACGGCGGCAACCTTGGCCGCCGAGCTGGAAGTGTCCGAGCGCACGCTCTATCGCGATATTGCTGAACTGACTGCCCTCGGCGCGCCGATCCATGGCGAGGCGGGGATCGGCTATGTGCTGCGTAGCGGCCTGTTTCTGCCGCCGCTGATGCTCAATGCCGATGAGACCGAAGCCATCGTCCTCGGTTTGCGTTACGTCGATCAGCGGGGTGACGAAGTCCTCGGCAAAGCGGCAGCCGATGCGTTGGCGAAAATCGCCGCGGTGCTCGATCCGCAGGCCCAGGAAGCGCTGCGCAATCCCACGGTGATGCCGGGCCCGCCGGGCTATGGTTTTCCGCAAAACGCTGTGCCATTGAACGTATTTCGCCATGCCATCCGCGACCAGGCCAAGCTGCACATCGACTACGCCGATGCGCAACAGGTACCCAGTCAGCGGCTGATCTGGCCCTTGGCGCTGGGCTTTCTCAATGAGGTGCGGATTATCGTTGCGTGGTGCGAATTGCGCAGCGCATACCGCACCTTTCGCACCGACCGCATCAGCGCGGCCAGCCGTCAGGGCGACGGTTATCCGGGGCGCCGCAGTGATCTGTTGCGTACGTGGCGCGAGCAAATGCAGCTGGATGAAAGCGGGCGCTTCACTCCTGACAAAAACTGACGCAACGCTGTTTTAGGATGCTCGCAGAACCAAACAAAAGGAGCTGCAACCATGTCCCATCCCGTCTCTGCTCTGGCCCCGGCGATCGCTGCGTATATCGATGCGGCGAATGCACGCGATACGTCGCGGGTCGCCAGTTTTTTTGCCGAGGATGCCAACGTGTTCGACGAAGGCCAGCATCAGGTCGGACCGCAAGCCATCGCACAATGGATGCATGACACGGGGCAACGCTATCAGCCTCGGGTCGAAGTGCTGGACGTCCAGCAGCGCACCGGCAAGGTGCTGGTGCACGGGCTGATTTCCGGAACCTTCCCCGGCAGCCCGGCGCAACTGCGCTACACATTTCGCTTGAACGAGCAGGGGAAAATCACCCGACTGGATATTTCCCTGTAACCATCGTGGCATACTGCCGCGCATGACTTTCGACTCCCCCCTCAGCGCCTGGGAGCACGCCGTGCAACACAAGGGCTTCATCCAGGATGAAGCCCAGGAACACGCGGTCTGGGCGCTGCAAAAATGCCACGAAGCCCTGCACGCCGGTGCCCGTTCGGTCACCGGCGTTTATCTGTGGGGACCGGTCGGGCGCGGCAAGACCTGGCTGATGGACCAGTTCTATCAGAGCCTGCGGGTGCCGGCGCGACGCCAACACTTTCATCACTTCATGGGCTGGGTACATCAGCGCTCGTTCCAGTTGACCGGGATTGCCGATCCGTTGCGCGCGCTGGCCAAAGAGCTGGCGGCCGAGGTGCGAGTGCTGTGCTTCGATGAACTGTTCGTCAACGACATCGGTGACGCGATCATTCTCGGTCGGTTGTTTCAGGTGATGTTCGACGAAGGCGTGGTGATCGTGTGTACGTCCAATCTGCCGCCGGATGATCTGTACGCTGATGGCTTCAATCGCGACCGGTTTGTACCGGCCATTGCCGCAATCAAAGCGCACATGCAGGTGGTGGCGGTGAATGGCGCCGAGGATCATCGTCTGCATCCGGGGGCGGGCCTGCAGCGCTACTTTGTGGCCACTGCGGTCAGTGCGCTGGACGAAGTCTTTCAGGCACTGACCGCCGGGCAAGCGGCCAGCGCCGAACCGGTGGCGGTCGGTCATCGCCAGTTGAACGTGGTGCAGGCCAGTGAAACGGTGTTGTGGTGCCGCTACGCGGATCTCTGCGAGCAACCGTTCGCGGCCATGGATTTCATCGCACTGTGCGACCGCTACACAGCTATTCTGTTGAGCGAGGTGCCCAACCTGAGCGCACAGAAACGCGAAGGGCGCATCGCGCGTGGCACCGAAGACGGCGCGCAGCGTGTGGTGGCCGGTGACCGTGAGTTGCCGCAATTATCGGTTCACGACGATGGCGTGCGGCGCTTCATCGCGCTGGTCGACGAGTGCTATGACCGCAAGGTGCCGCTGTACATCGAGGCGCAAGTGCCAATGGATGCGCTGTACACCGAGGGTTATCTGGAGTTCCCGTTCCGCCGCACCCTCAGTCGCTTGCAGGAGATGCAGCTGCAGCGCTTTGCCGAAGCTTGAGTGAAGAGGGCACCGACATGAGCCAACCGTTATCCCATCATTTGCTGACCATGGCTTATCAGAATGCCTGGGCCAATCATCGCTTGGCCAAGGCCTGGATGCAGCTTGGCGCGGCAGATCTGGCGGCGCCTCGGGTGAGTTTTTTTCCAAGCATTCGTCTGACCCTCAATCACATCCTCACCTGTGACTGGTTCTACGTCGATGCACTGGAGCGCGAACTGCGCGGGGCCGAGCCGCATCCTGACTGCTATGTGTTTTTCAATGCGCACGAGCCGTTTACCGAGGGCGCGCAGTTGCGCGAAGAGCAGGCTCACGTTGATCGGCGCCTGATTGCGTATTGCGAGCAACTGCGCGATGCCGATCTGACCCGGATCGTCACCATCGCCCGCGATACGCCGCAGCACGACAGCCGTCTGCGTATGCTTTCGCACCTCTTGGAACATCAGATTCATCACCGTGGCCAGGTGCACGCGATGCTCAGCGATACTGCGGTGAAGCCCCCGCAACTGGATGAGTTCTTTTGTGTTGGTGAGAGCGAATTGCGCGCCGAAGATTTTGCCGAACTTGGCTGGACCGAGGAATTGATCTGGGGACACTGACAGAGCAAAAGATTGTCGGCCGGTCCACACTCGCGCTAAGGTCAGGCAGCCTTTCAGTGCGCACTTTGCGCGCCGGGGCTTTTGTGTGTTCGGGGATGGAAATGGATTCCGCAGAGATTCTTGTACTTCAAGCCAGCTACAGCAATCCAACGCACGCCGAGGCCATCGGTATCGTGCTCAATCATTACGCAGAAGACCCTATGGGCGGCGGTCATTCGCTTGACCCTGAGCTGTTGCGCCGGCTGCCTGAAGAACTGGCCCGGCGGGCGCATGCGTTCAGCGTGCTGGCCTTTGTCGGTGGTGAACCGGCGGGGCTGGTGAACTGCTTTGAAGGGTTTTCCACGTTTGCCTGCAAACCGTTGGTCAACGTCCACGACGTGGTAGTGGTGGGCCGGTTTCGCGGTCTCGGCCTGAGCCAGAAGATGCTGCAGAAAGTCGAGGAAATCTCTCGTCAGCGCGGTTGCTGCAAGATCACCCTCGAAGTGCTGGAAGGCAACGCTGTGGCGCAAGGTTCCTACCGCAAGTTCGGCTTCGCGCCGGGCATGTTCGACCCCGATCATGGGCGGATGCTGTTCTGGATCAAAAACCTCCAAGCCTAGAAGCCCCTCACCCTAACCCTCTCCCAGAGGGAGAGGGGACTGACCGAGTTGTTTGGGCAAGGTACGCCGACCTGAAACATCGAGCCGAACTCAGGTTTGAAAAGCCCACAAATTAGCTCCCTCTCCCTCGGGAGAGAGCTGGGCGGGCGGCGTTCCGATGAGGGGTGAATTCGCCACAGTAGAAATCCGCACATCCAACTCAGAGCCCATAAAAAAGGCGCCCCATTCAGGGCGCCAAACTGTCTTCTCCCAGGCCAGAGCGGAGCCACGGGAGGTCCATCGGTTGCTCGGTAATCTCAGTCGCGATAGGACTCGGTCACTTGCGCCGTCTGATCGGCGGGAACGCGAATTTCTTTCGCGCTGGCGTCGCTCTTCTGCTCGCTCTGGGCGTGGTGGACCGGGAAGTTGTCGTAGTAATAACGCATGCGCTCAGCGCCGCCCTCGGCGAAGACGCTGGCAGAACCCAAGGCAAACAGCCCGGCAAGTATTGCGGTAGTGATTTTCATGGTGCCTCCTACTGAACAAGTGGGAGCCGTTCGTCCATGAAGCAGATCTCGGAAGAGAGTCTGGGTGGCATGAATTAACACGGGGTTAACGCCCGTTCAGTGTAGGTTTTGCAAGGTGTTGCGGGTCAATATCAGACAGACGCGGCGCACATCAAGCACAGGTGCGCCGCGCCCGAGGGGCGGGGGTCAGAGCTTCCAGTCGAGACTCAGGGTGACGGTGCGCGGGTCACCCCAGTACACGCCGTTGTAGAAGCCGACGTTGTCGTAATACTTCTTGTCGAACAGGTTGTTGACGTTCAGTGACGCCGACAGGTGTCGGTCGAACTCATAGCGCGACATCAGGTTGACCACGGTGTAGGCGCTTTGGGCGATTCGCGCTTCTTCGGTGTCGCCGCCAACCGGTCGGCTCGAAGTGCCATACACATCGCTTTGCCAGTTCACCGCGCCACCCACGGTCAGCGCCTGCCATTCGCCCGGCAAACGGTACGCGGTGGAGACGCGCAACAGGTTCATCGGCTGATTGGTGTTGGTTCGCGCGCTTTCGCCGTTGACCGAGTGGGTATAGGTGTAACCGGCGGTCATGTTCCAGCCTTGCAGGATTTCGCCGGACACTTCCGCTTCAAAGCCGTTGACCTTGTTGCCCTTGCCGCCGGATTTATAGAACTGCTCGCGGGTAACCGGATCCGCCGGTACCGAGTTATCGAGTTCGGCGACGTTATCCTGCTTGCTCCAGAACACCGCCGTGGACAGGTTCAGGCGCTCCTCGAGCAGACTGCCCTTGATGCCCACTTCATAGTTTTTGCCAACCACCGGGTCGATGTATTTGCGATCCTTGTCGCGGTTGCCCTGGGGTTTGAAGATGTCGGTGTAACTCACGTACGCCGTGTATTCCGGGGTCAGGTCGTACAGCAGCCCGGCGTAAGGCGTCCAGACGTCGTGCTGTTTCTGGCTGGTGTAATCGACCTCCGTCAGTTTCCGATTGGCGTCGTAACTGTTGCTGGTACTGGAAGCTTCCCAACTGCCATATCGGCTGCCGAGCACGGCGTGCAACTCATCGGTCATGCTCAGGCGCGTGGCGATGTATCCGGCTTTCTGTCGGGTATCGTCTTTGGACCCGGTGAGGTCGGTGACGGTGTCGCTGAACTTGGCGATGTCGCCCATGTATTTCCAGTCGCGGAGGGTCCCGTAGTCTTTCGGGCGCGCACCGGCAATGGTGTACGGGGAATTCGAGCGACGCACGGCCTCGCCATAGCCGAACATCATCTCGTGCTCACGGCCGAGCAGGGTGTAGGGGCCGGAGACATTGAAGTCATACGCCTGCATTTTCTGCGTGCCGATCATGTGCGAGGTGTAGGCGATCATGCCGCTGCGGTCCGCTGCGGGAAAACCGGCACCACCGTAATAGACCTTGCCGTCGGTATTGCTCTCGCGGTGGGTGTAGGCCGCTTTCAGGCGCCAGCCGCCGGCCAGTTGCTGATCGAGGGTGGCGAATGCGGTTTTGTCTTGCAGCGGCCAGGAACTCCACGACGTCGCCATGTTGGTCGAACGGCCGAGACCGGCCTTGCTGCCATCGGCATTCCAGTAGGGCACGGTGCCCCAGGACGAGCCTTGCACATGCTTGTTCTGATAATCGTAACCGACCGCCAGCACCGTGGAGTCGGTGAGATCCGCCTCAAGCACGCCATAACCGACCTCCCGTTGGAGTGCGTATTTGTCCTTGATCGACTGGTTATCGCGATACGCCAATACCGTGCGCCCGCGAAGGCGACCGTCGAACGCCAGCGGCCCACCGACATCGACGTAGCTGTAGTAATTGTCGTAGCTGCCGCCACTGACCCCGGCCAGCGCCTGCCACTGCGCGGTCGGACGCTTGCGCACCATGTTGATCGTCGCCGACGGATCGCCCGCACCCGTGGTCAACCCGGTGGCACCGCGCACCACCTCGATACGGTCGTAAATAATGGTGTCGGAGTCGGACTTCATGCGATCGAAGGTGTTGAGCATCCCGTCGATCTGGAAGTTGTTGATCGCATAACCACGCGATGAATAGCTGACCCGATCCGAATCCAGGTGCTGCACCACCACACCGGTAGTCTGGCGCATGGCCTCGGACAATGTACCGAGTTTGAAATCATCCATCTGCTGCCGGGTGATCACCGACACCGATTGCGGGGTTTCCTTGATCGACAGGTTCAGCCGCGTCGCCGTACTCATCGCACCGGTGGTGTAGGACTCGGTATTTTCGGTGGTGGTGCCCAAGCCTTTTGCGCTGACGTTGGTCGCGGCCAGCTCCAGCGCTGTATTGCCGGGCTGCGCCGGCTTTTCGACTTCGGCGTCGGCCAGCAGATCGGCGCTGAAGGCAGCGCTGCACAGGCCGAGGGTGAGGGTCATGGAACGGGTAATGGGCGCGAACATCGCAGCCGACTCCTTGTCTTCGAGGGAAAAATTCCGTTTGTTCAAAGACGAAGGGTGGGGCCGGGATTTAGTGTCAAACGAGAAATATTGTTATTTGAGGATGTGTCGAGCATGAAAAAGGGGCCTTTCCAGGCCCCTTCGGTTTTACTGCTCCACCGCGTCCGCCACGGTGGTATCGGTTTTTTTCGGCTTCATCAAACTGAAGTCGATCAGCGCCCGCTGTTGCGTCTGGTACGGATCGCCGATCAGCAATGGCCGCGCCTTGAAGCTGTCACTGACCAGGCTCTTGCTGCGGTCGAGTTCATCGAAACTCAAACCGGCGAGGTCAGCCCAGGTGTGGATCAAGTGCGAGCTGCTGTACGGGCGATCGAGGTCGGCGGCGAAGTTCCAGTCGTGGTTGGCTTTCCACTTCGGTGACGCCCAGGCCATGAACGGGATGGTGTACATCGGCGCGGTCGGTTTGTTCTCGTTGCGGCCCAGGGTCTTGTGGCCCACCGAGTCGAATACGTCTTCACCGTGATCGGAGAGGTACAGCAAAAAGCCGTTCGGATCGGATTTGGCGTAATCCTTGATCAGGCTCGACACCACGAAGTCGTTGTACAGCACGGCGTTGTCGTAGCTGTTGTAAGTCGGGACCTGGTCGTCACGCACGCCGGGTGGCACGCCGTTGCGGTCCTGGAACTTGTCGAACGTCGGCGGATAGCGGTACTGATAGCTCATGTGCGTGCCGAGCAAATGCACAACGATCAGCTTGCGCGGTGCGGCGTCAGCCAACGCCTTGTTGAACGGCTCGATCACGTCGCCGTCGTACTGCGCGGCGTTCTGGTTGCGGTTGTTGTTCAGGTACACCTGCTCGTCGGCCTGTTCGGAGAACGTGGTGAGCATGGTGTTGCGCTTGGTCATGGTCTGCTGGTTGGTGATCCAGAAGGTCTTGTAGCCGGCCTGTTTCATCATGCTGACCAGCGACGGTGTCGACAGGTACAGGTCCGGATGCTCTTCGTCAGCGAAGGTCAGTACCTGCTGCAACGCCTCGATGGTGTAAGGGCGCGGGGTGACGACGTTGTCGAACACCGCCAGTTGATCCTTGAGCTTGTCCAGTTCCGGCGTGGTGTTGCGCTGATAGCCGTAGAGGCTCATGCGCTGACGGTTGGTCGATTCGCCGATCACCAGCACCAGAGTCTTCGGCTGGTCAGCCGAGGCGTCCGTGAGGTTTTTCAACGGCGGGATCTTGCTCACGTTGTGCAGCATGCCCTGCATGTCGGCGAGGGTTTCCTGGTAACGGTGATAGGCCACGACCATTTGCCATGGCACCGCCGGCTCGATGCGGGTTTCGAATTTCTCGAAGCCTTGGGCGAAGGTGCCCATGCGCATCGTTTGTTTGACCAGCGGATAGCCGATCACCGCAATCAGGATTGCCATCGCCGCGACGAATGCACGGCCCCGGGGCATGTACACCGGGCGCAGGCGAGTCCACAGGAAATAAGCAAACGCGGTGTGCGCGAGGAATGCCGGCACCATCCACCAGGCAAAGTACTGGGTCATGTACTCGCCGGCTTCAGAGATGTTCGACTCGAACATGATGAAGATGACGCTCTGGGAGAATTCCTGCTCATAGATGAAGAAATAGCCCAGGCTGGCCATCGAGCAGGCCCACAGCACCACGCCGATGATGGCGGCGAGCAGTTTGGTGCGTTTGGGGAACAGCAACATCGGCGCCAGCCAGATTGCGCTCATGACGAACGCCTGACGGAACCCGGTGAAGCCGGAGGTGCCAGTCAGCTGAATCAGCAGTTGGGTGATACCCGAGAAGTACCAGAAGAATACAAACAGCCAGATAAAACCGGCCCAGTCGAAACCTGTCGCAGTCGTTTTGCTGCGTTTGAACAATGCCATTCGGCGCTCCAGCTCACTCGTTACAACCACCGCCGGAACATCCATGAAGCCGACGAACGGAGGCCGTACACGCAGGTACGGCCAGAATGGGGGCGGAGTATTACGAAGAGAATGTGAAAAGTTTGTTAGTTGGCTAAAGCAGCCAAGGCTAAACGTGTCGGGAACAGCCGGTGCCGTTCCCGGTAAGGCGGGGGATCAGGCGTGGGGGAGACGCTGAACGACCGGCAAAGGTTGCGGCTGCACACCTTGGGTCAAGAGGCGCAGCTGCGCCAGCTCCTGCTTCAACTGGTCGCGTTCGTCTTTCAACTGGCGCAATTCATCGCGACGGATTGTCACGTACAGGGTTTGTGGCGGCATTGCTGTGTGTACTGTGCCCATTGCTCACCTCGCAAATGGCGTGCATCAACTGTAGGTCGTCCCGGCTTGCGGTACAGATCTACTATCGGCGCCAATTTTGATTTCTTTTGTCCGTGAATGGAACTTTTTTATTTTTCATGGTCGGTGTGTCTTCTGCATGATTCGGGGCGTTATCAGTCTGGATCGGGCACAATGCCCGGAAACTTCATCGCAACGCTCTGGACTAACCTCCATCAGTCGCGTTGGGCTATAACCAATGACACACATTTATTTGTAGTAAGGAGCATCAGCACATGCAACTCGGGATTATTGGACTGGGCCGCATGGGCGGCAATATTGCGCGACGTCTGATGCTCAACGGTCACACCACCGTTGTTTACGACCGCAATACCGCTTTCATCGATAACCTGGTCGCCGAGGGCTCCACCGGCGTCGCCGACTTGCCGGCACTGGTTGCCGGCCTGGCCAAACCGCGCGCGGTATGGGTCATGCTGCCGGCCGGCGCACCCACCGAAGACACCATCAACACCCTGAGCACGCTGCTCGAAGCCGGCGATACCATCATCGACGGTGGCAACACCAACTATAAGGATGACATTCGCCGGGCCAAGGCCCTGGCCGAGAAAGGCCTGCACTACATCGACGTCGGCACCTCCGGCGGCGTCTGGGGCCTGGAGCGCGGCTATTGCATGATGATCGGCGGCGACGCTGAAACCGTGCAGCGCCTCGACCCGCTGTTCGCCGCACTGGCGCCGGGCATGGGTGACATTCCGCGCACCAAGGACCGCAAGTCCGACGACCATCGCGCTGAGCATGGCTACATCCACGCCGGTCCTGCCGGTGCCGGACACTTTGTGAAGATGATTCACAACGGTATCGAGTACGGCATGATGGCCGCGTTCGCCGAGGGTTTCGACATCCTCAAGACCAAGTCCAGCGAGCGCCTGCCGGAAGATCAGCGTTTTGATCTGAACGTGGCCGACATTGCTGAAGTGTGGCGTCGTGGCAGCGTGGTGTCGTCGTGGTTGCTCGACCTGACCGCCGACGCGCTGGCCAGCGATCCGAAGCTCGACGGCTTCTCCGGCTCGGTTGCCGACAGCGGCGAAGGTCAATGGACCATCGAAGCGGCCATGGAGCAAGCTGTGCCGGTACCGGTGCTGTCGAACTCGCTGTTCTCGCGCTACCGTTCGCGTGGTCAGGGCACCTTTGGCGACAAGATTCTTTCGGCCCAGCGCTTCGGCTTCGGCGGCCACGTGGAGACACCGAAGAAATGACCCATACGATCCGCAGAAAATCCAAGGCAGAACCCGCACCACCGACCACGCTGTTTCTGTTCGGTGCCCACGGCGACCTGGTCAAGCGCTTGCTGATGCCAGCGCTGTACAACCTCAGTCGCGACGGCTTGCTTGACGAAAACCTGCGGATCGTTGGCGTTGACCACAACGCCATTACCGATGAGGCCTTCGCGCAGAAGCTCGAAGACTTCATCCGTACCGAAGTGGCGGCGAAGGTCGGCAAGGGCGATCAGATGCTTGATCCGGCCTTGTGGGCCAAGCTCGCCAAAGGTATCAGCTACGTCCAGGGCGACTTTCTGGACGACAGCACCTATTCCGCGCTGGCGGCGAAAATCGCCGACAGCGGCACTGGCAATGCGGTGTTCTACCTGGCTACCGCGCCGCGTTTCTTCAGTGAAGTGGTGCGCCGACTCGGTAGCGCCGGTTTGCTTGAAGAAACCCCGGAAGCGTTCAGAAGGGTGGTGATCGAGAAGCCGTTCGGCTCCGACCTGCACACCGCCGAAGCGTTGAACGCCTGCTTGCTCAAGGTGATGTCCGAGAAGCAGATCTATCGGATCGACCATTACCTGGGCAAGGAAACCGTGCAGAACATTCTGGTCAGTCGGTTCTCCAACAGTCTGTTCGAAGCGTTCTGGAACAACCATTACATCGACCACGTGCAGATCACCGCCGCCGAAACCGTCGGCGTCGAAACCCGTGGCAGTTTTTACGAACACACCGGCGCACTGCGCGACATGGTGCCCAATCACCTGTTTCAGTTGCTCGCCATGGTTGCCATGGAACCGCCGGCGGCATTCGGCGCTGATGCGGTGCGTGGCGAGAAGGCCAAGGTTGTTGGCGCGATCCGGCCCTGGACCACTGAAGAAGCGCGGGCCAATTCGGTTCGCGGCCAGTACAGCGCCGGCGAAGTCGACGGCAAGGCGTTGAACGGCTACCGCCAAGAGCCCAACGTATCCCCTGACAGCACCACCGAAACCTACGTCGCCCTGAAAGTGATGATCGACAACTGGCGTTGGGTCGGCGTGCCTTTCTACCTGCGCACCGGCAAGCGCATGAGTGTGCGTGACACCGAGATTGTCATCTGCTTCAAACCCGCACCGTACGCGCAATTTCGGGACACCGAAGTCGACGAGTTGCAGCCGACCTACCTGCGCATCCAGATCCAGCCCAACGAAGGCATGTGGTTCGACCTGCTGGCCAAGCGCCCGGGGCCGGCGCTGAACATGGCTAACATCGAACTGGGTTTTGCCTATAAAGACTTTTTCGAGATGCAGCCGTCGACCGGTTACGAAACGCTGATCTACGACTGCCTGACCGGCGATCAAACGCTGTTCCAGCGTGCCGACAACATCGAGAACGGCTGGCGCGCCGTGCAACCGTTCCTCGACGCCTGGCAGCAGGATGCCAGCGTGCAGGCCTATGCTGCCGGTGAAGATGGCCCGCAAGCCGCCGAAGATCTGCTCACTCGCGATGGCCGCGTCTGGCATGGCCTGGGATGAGTGACTTGCCGAAACAACCTGTCCGTTTTCTGCTCAGCGACATGGACGGCACGCTGTTGCTGCCCGATCACACGCTGAGCCAGCGCACCATCGAAGCAGTGCGCTCGCTGCGCGAAGCTGGCGTGCTGTTCAGCCTCGCTACCGGTCGGCCGCCGAAAGCCATGCTGCAGCAGATCGAAGCCCTGGGCGTCGATTTGCCGACAGCGGCGTTCAATGGCGGCACCATCGTCAATCCGGATGGCAGCCTGCTGGTGGCGCATTACCTGCCGGCCACCACGGCATTGATCGCGCTGGCAACGTTCGCCGATCAACCTGATGTGGAAATCTGGGTGTTCAGCGGCGGCGACTGGCTGCTCAAGGATCCGCACGGGCCGATGGTCCCGCGCGAACAGCAGGGCCTCGGTTATCCGCCGGTGGTGGTGGAGAGTTTCGAGCCGTACCTGGAGCGCATCGACAAGATCGTCGCGACCAGTAACAACACTGAACTGTTGATCGAACTGGAAGCGCGGCTGTTGCCCAAGGTCAATGGCATGGCGCAAGTCTCACGTTCGCAACCGGTGTATCTCGACGTCACGGCACTGGAGGCGAATAAAGGCACCGCGCTGGCGACGCTGGCCGCGCATCTCGGGATTCCACTGGAACAGACAGCGGCCATTGGCGATGGCGGCAACGACCCGGCAATGTTCCATTGCGCAGGCTTGTCGATTGCAATGGGCCAGGCGGAAGAGGCGGTGAAGCGTCAGGCCGACGTGGTCACCGCACCGAACACCGAAGACGGCGTGGCCCAAGCGATCGAGAAATACATCCTCCCTCACTGAACCAACGCAAAAAAATGTGGGAGCGAGCTTGCTCGCGAAAGCGGAGTGTCATTCAACGAATCTGTTGTCTGACACTCCCTCTTCGCGAGCAGGCTTCCTCCCACAGTTTTGTTCAGTGTTTGTTAGAGCCAGTAGCTCACGGCATACCAGCCCAACAGTCCCATCACAAAGGTGTACGGCAGCGCCATCCACACCATCCGCCCGTACGACAGGCGCACCAGCGGCGCAATCGCCGAGGTCAGCAGGAACAGGAACGCAGCCTGGCCATTCGGGGTCGCCACGCTCGGCAAGTTAGTCCCTGTGTTGATCGCGATCGCCAGTGTCTCGAAGTGCTCGCGGCTCATGTGCCCGGCCAGGAACGCCTGTTTCACTTCGGTGATGTAAATCGTCGCGACAAACACGTTGTCACTGATTGCCGACAACAGGCCGTTGGCAATAAACAGCATGCCCGGTTGTTGCTCGACCGGCAGGGCCAGCACCCACTGGATCAGCGGCGCAAACAGCTGTTGATCGTGAATGACCGCCACCACCGCAAAAAACACCACCAGCAACGCTGTGAACGGCATGGCATCCTTGAACGCACTGCCCAGACGATGCTCGTCGGTGATCCCGGTAAACGCGGTGATCAACACAATCACCATCAAACCGATCAGGCCGACTTCTGCGATGTGAAAGGCCAGGCAACCGATCAAAATCAATGCCGCCGCGCCTTGCACCAGCAGCGCCGCGCGTTGGCGCGCCGTGCGTTCGGCGTTGTCCTCGGCGGCGTAGTTGGCCAGCACGGCGCGAACGTTGTCCGGCAGCAGTGTGCCGTAGCCGAACCAGCGCAGCTTCTCCAGTAACACGCAGGTCACAAGACCGGCCGCCAGCACTGGCATCGACACCGGCGCGACTTTCTGGAAGAACTCGGCGAAGTGCCAGCCCATTTCGTGGCCGATCAGCAGGTTCTGCGGCTCACCGACCAGTGTGCACACACCGCCCAATGCCGTGCCAACGGCGCCGTGCATCAACAGACTGCGCAAGAAGGCGCGGAATTGTTCCAGATCGTCGTGGTGCAGTTTCGGCAGGTTCTGGTCGTCAGCAAACTCGCTGTCCTGACGCGGATCGTTGCCCGACGCAACGCGGTGATAAACGGAGTAGAAACCGACCGCCGCGCTGATGATGACCGCGGTCACCGTCAGTGCATCAAGAAACGCCGAAAGAAACGCCGATAGGAAGCAGAACATCAAGGCCAGTAGCGCTTTTGAACGCACGCCCAACAGTAGCCGTGAGAACAGAAACAGCAACAGGTCCTTCATGAAGTAGATGCCGGCCACCATAAACATCAGCAGCAGGATCACCGGGAAGTTGTGCACCAGCTCATCGTAAAGCGCCTGCGGCGTGGTCATCTTCAGCAGCAGCGCTTCGACCAGCAGCAAGCCGCCGGGCATCAACGGATAGCACTTGAGCGCCATCGCCAGGGTGAAGATGAATTCGATCACCAGCAACCAGCCGGCCACGACCGGGCCAACCGTGAACAGCACCAGCGCATTGAGGATCAGGAAACCGACGATGGTCGCCTTGTACCAGCGTGGTGAATGCCCGAGAAAATTGTGCGCGAACGCCTGGGCCATTGAACCGGACATCGGTTGCTCCTTGTCTATAGAAGCGCGCAAGTTGCCGGATGCGTTGCGGAAGATCAAGTACAGTCCGTGTTTTTCAATGGTTCAGGTAACGAGCCACCATTGCACGATAGTTGCCATCCAATGAATAACCGCCAACTAAAATGGCGCCATCCGCTTGCACGGCCAGCGAATTGGCCGTGTCGAGGCTGCGCCCCAGGCGCGTGCGCAACCAGCCTTTGCCGTCACCGAAGCTGTGATCCAGGCCGCCGTCAATCAGGTAACGGGCAACAATAAAATCCGCTTCGAATCCGCCAATGGTTGCGCCAACCGCGATGATGCGGCCGTCCGCCATGGGTTGAGCGGCGCTCCACTGGCAGCCGCTGGGGCCGATTTCCAATAGTTGGGGCTGCCCGCCATGGTTGTGCAGGTTCGGGCGACCGTTGGAGTGCACGCTGTAGGCCATGCAACGAATCGGGTCGCGGCTGCTGCCGAAGCAGTGCAGCGCGTCGGTGGATTCAATGACCTGACTGACCTGGGCGCTTTGGCCGTGGGCCTTGAACGCCATGAAGCCATCCACGGCAAAGCGCTCATCCAGGCGCCCGTCGGGCAGATAGCGCGCCAACAAGCCTTCCTGCGGAAAGTCGATGGAGCCTGCCACCACAATCCGCCCATCCTTTTGCAGCAGCAGACTGCTGAGCCAGGTGTTGAGCAGCAAGTGGCGAATCATCACGAAGCCGCGGCCGTTGAAGGTTTCGTCCAGACTGCCATCGGGCTTGAGGCGAATCAGCATGCCGGCATGGTCGGCGAGTTCGAAATGATGATTGGCGATCAACAGAATATGCCCGTCGTCCTGCACGACGAAGTCGCAGGCTTCGGCGCCGGGTACGCCCGGCGGCAGCCATGAGTCACGACTGCCCATGGACAGATCGCCGGGCAGGCGCACCACCTGACGACCGTTGTCACCGAAACTCGGATCCGGCTTGCCCTGTGCATCGAACAAGGCCAGCGCCGGCAAGGTGCGATGCGCATTTTCATAATGCAGACCGGCGAGCAGGATGCGCCCGTCGGGCAGTGCCTGGACTTTGCCGGCGGTGGCTTCGAAGCCTGGTGCGAAGGTATCGATCACGCTGCCTTGATCGCCAAAGGCCAGGTCGGCTGAGCCATCGGCGAGCATGCGGGCCAGGCCGAAACGACTGCCGGCCGCGATACCGACTTTCGCTGCGACGAGGATCCGCCCCTGCGCATCAAGCGCGATGTCTTCTGTAAGGCTGGACACACTGCCAGCGAAATACACTTGGGCGACGCCTGTGGCGGCAAACGTCCTGTCGAGTTCGCCGGCCCGATTCGACAACGTCGTCGGTAATCCCGGCAGCGCAAAAGTGTTCAGGGTGGACATGCACGCATCTCCTTGCGAGTTGACCTGTACCGGAAGCCGGAATGGGTAACTGCATGAGCGAAACATTCAATCCCTGAACCGCGAGAAGTACAACTGTTAGAACTAACAGGTGGAGGGTCGCACTGTGCCAGAACAGTGTCTTTTTGAACCAATAGCAAGCCGGCCAAGCAGTTAAGCCTGAACAAGTTGCGGATAGTTCTTCAGAAGTATGGAGCGTTAAAAGATTACAACTAACAGAGGAGGGCGGATGACCGGAACGTCATCCGCATCGCGCGGTTGTTAGTGTGGCATCGACCAGGATTGCAGTGTGTGGCCTTCTTCGCTGAGTTCAGCGCGAGCCTGCTGCAGCAGTTGCTCGAGTTGCGCTGGATCGGAGTAGGCACTGCTTGGGATCTGTTTGCGACCGATGCGCGAATTGGTCCGGTCGATCACGGTCAGGCTCAGTTCGCCATTGCCGTCTTGTGGCGCCCAAGCCACGCACTGGAACGGTTTGAACGCGTGGTTGGCAATCAAAAGAGCTTCGTTGAAACGGAGCGGGGCGGTCATGGGTTTTCTCTCTGTCGTGCCCAATCAAGTGATGTGCCGTCGGTTGGGCTTACCGTGCGGCTGGTACTTGTACTGATGCACCGAACCCGCAGGCAGGTCACACAGGAAACAAAGAAATTTCAACTTTCTTTCATGTCATTGCTTTTCGCACAGTTTTTGAAAGCTCTCTGAAAGGTTCAGAGGGGGGGATTAGTCGATAGCTAACTAACAACTTAAGTTCTTATAACGTGTTTGCTTGCAGGCCTATAAGCAATCGATACAAGGCCCTGTCAAAATCTTGCTAATGTTACAGTCGGGTCTGCCAAATGACTGTTTTTACAATCATTTCTAATAATTTGGCGCCAAGGAACAGTCATGAGCGAAGCGCCTGCGTTACGACGTTTACTGGTGGTCGATCCGTGCGACGACTGCCACCGCTTATTGCCCGGATTACGCGCCGTAGGTTGGGATGTTGATAGCTGCACTCTGGAAAATGCCGCCGATCGAAGTTGTGACGTCGGCTTGCTGCGATTGCAGCCGTTTCACCTCGAACGTCCCGAAGCGGTCAAGGAACTGATCAGCCGCAGTGGTACTGAATGGATCGCCGTACTCAATCAGGAAGTCCTGCGCTTACAAAACGTCGGTGACTTCGTCTGCGAATGGTTTTTCGATTTCCACACCTTGCCGTTCGACGTATCGCGGGTGCAGGTCACCCTCGGCCGCGCATTCGGCATGGCGCGTTTGCGCGGACAGGGCACGATTCACGTCGACCAGCCGGAACATGAACTGCTTGGTGACAGCAAACCTATCCGTGAACTGCGCAAATTACTCAGCAAACTGGCACCGACCGAATCGCCTGTGTTGATCCGCGGCGAAAGCGGTACCGGCAAAGAGCTGGTCGCGCGCACGCTACACCGCCAGTCCCAGCGTCACAACAAACCGTTTGTGGCGATCAATTGTGGGGCGATTCCCGAGCATTTGATTCAATCCGAGCTGTTCGGCCATGAGAAGGGTGCGTTTACCGGTGCGCATCAGCGCAAGGTCGGACGCATTGAAGCGGCCAATGGCGGCACGCTGTTTCTCGATGAGATCGGTGATCTGCCGCTGGAACTGCAAGCCAATCTGTTGCGCTTCCTCCAGGAAAAACACATCGAACGCGTCGGCGGCAGCCAGCCGATCCCGGTGGATGTTCGCGTCCTGGCGGCGACCCACGTCGACCTTGAGGCGGCCATCGAGAAGAAGCGTTTTCGCGAAGATCTGTATTACCGGCTCAACGTGTTGCAAGTGGTCACCGCACCGCTGCGTGAGCGCCATGGTGATCTGTCGATGCTGGCCAACCACTTTTCCCACTTCTACAGCCACGAAACCGGCCGCCGCCCGCGTAGCTTCAGTGAAGATGCGCTGATTGCCATGGGCAAACATGACTGGCCCGGCAACGTCCGGGAACTGGCCAACCGTGTACGGCGCGGACTGGTGCTGGCCGAGGGGAGGCAGATCGAGGCTCGTGACCTCGGGCTGATCAGTCAGCACTCGATCGCCACACCGATGGGCACGCTGGAAGATTACAAGACCCGTGCCGAACGCCAGGCGCTGTGCGATGTGTTGAACCGGCACAGCGATAATCTCAGCGTTGCCGCCAAAGTGCTTGGCGTTTCACGGCCGACGTTTTACCGTTTGCTGCACAAGCACCAGATCCGCTAGGGCGGAAAACGGAAAAGGCCCGTTGCGAGATGATCGCAACGGGCCTTTTCCGTTTTCCGAACGGTTAGAAGTAGTACGGGAATTTCAGGCTGAAGGAAAAGTCCGGGGCATCATCCGTCATGCCGATGGACAGGTTGGGTACGATGGTCAGGTTGTCGGTGGCCGCAATGGTCATGCCGACGTTGAAGTAACCGGCGTTGGCGTCGCTGGACACCACCGATTCCCAATCCCCGCCATCCTGTTTCAGCTTGCTCTTGCGTTGCACCAGGTCCGACACCGAGAACGACATACTCATCTTCTCGTTCAGCGCGAAGGCAATACCGGCGCCAATCTGGAAGCTGTCGCCAATACGGACCTTGCCCGGGTTTTTCTGGTTGACGGTGGAGCTGATGTCGTCGAACGACTCCTCCAGGTTGTGGGTGTAGGACAAACTGCCGAACAATACGGCCGGGTCGAACGTCTTGACCAGCGAGATGCCCGGTGTGATCGACCAGACGCCGTTGCCGGTGGGCAGGGTGTCAGGCACAAACAGGTTGGAGTTGGCATCGGTCTGGCGCAGTTTGATCCCGAACGGATCCTTGCCGGTTGGCGCCTTGACCCGCAGTGTGACCACCGCGTCCGGCGTATTGACCGACTCGTCCAGGAACTTGTAGGCGATGCCGAAGTTGACGTCGCCAATGGTTGGATCCTTGGTGACGGTTTCTTCTGTGGTAACACCCGCCGCGCCCTCATTGCCGCCGCCCGACTGATAAGTCGACTCGCGATACACCACGGGCACGTTCAGGTCGAACTGCCAGCGATTATCGAAGTTGTAGCGGCCGGTCAGGTCGAGGGTCCAGGTATCGGCCTTGATCCGGTCGAGGTTGATGTTGCCAAGAAAGATCGAATCCAGCGCCAGGAAGCCATTGAGAATCAGCTGACGGGTGTCATAGCGCGAGTAGGTGATGCCGGTTTCGACGCTGAACTTGCCGCCGCCGAAAAAGCCGCTGGCCTCGTCGTACAGATTGGAAACGCTCTGTGCCGGTTGTGAATCGTCAGCCAGCGATTGCCCGTAAGAAGCGCCACTGCCCCCGGCGGCGCCTCCTGATGCTGCTGCCGCACCGGTGCCGGTGGCGACGCGATTGCCTTTCATGTCCGATGGTGATTTGGCCAGACGTTTTGGTGGTGGGGCGGCGGGTTGTTCTTCAACCTGGCGGACTCGTTGTTCAAGAACCGCCAGGGCCTTTTGTTGTACTTCGTATCGTTGCTTCAGCTCCAGAAGTTCCTGTTTCAGGGCCTCTACATCTGCGTCCGGTGCTGCTTGCAGCATCGCCGCAGGGAGAAGAGTGCTCAAACACACTGCGGCACGCAGTGATACTGATCGATACATGAATAAGCCGTCCCTTTAAGCCCAATGATCGAGACTCAGCGTAGTTCAATATCCAATGCTGCGTAGTGCCCTGAGTTGATTCAGGTTGCAATCCAGTGCGCCGGCACTCATGCCGTTATTGTTCAATACGACGTTGAGTTGCGTCATGTTATTGACCACGTTGGCGCTGCCCAGCAGACGCGTGTTCTGCAGCAAGCCACCTTGGGCGACTTGTTGCAGGGCGGTGCCCTGATTGCCGGCGGCCTGAATGGCCATTTGTACGCCGCCACCGCTAGCCGAAACGGCGACGCTGCCGGCGGCGTTGCTGCCGCCGATGGTCTGTCCGGCCATCAATGCCTGCCCTTGAGTGGGTACCAGCGCCGGTGCCTGACTGGCTTCCGAAACGTTGATGGCTACATTGTTATAGGCGGTATTGCTGTCGCCAGCGGCACGCACGCTCTGCGTCACGCCCTGGCTGCTGTTGAGGCCGGCACCACCGGTGATCGTGCCGGTACCCGTAGGAAGGGCGCTGCCGTTGCCGTACTCCTTGATCGTTTGCACATAAAATTCGGGTTTTACCGTTGCAGCCTGAAGTTGCATCGAGGTGGCAGCCCCGATCAGATCGCCACTGGCGTTGCGCCAGGTACTGCTCATGACAATGCCGAAGCTGATAATCCGCCCCGGCATCACATAACGACCACGCAGCTCGGCGAGCTCCTGGTCCTTGATTTCTATGGGTTTGAATCCTGCATTGGCATAGCCTGACGCACTCGCTGCCAGGCAGGCGGCGGCCAGCCAGTATGAGGTTTTCATCTGCTGCTCCCGGGACATCCAGTCCCATTCTCTATAATCGGCGATTAAAAGAAGTCGCTCTGAATGAACCCGAAATCCATCAATTCAGCATCTTTGACCGGGTTGAAACCGTCGAGCTTGTTCTTGGCCGTCAACGGCACCGGAGGGCTGCGCAAGGCGTTGGCCTTGTCATATCCGGGTCCGACGATGGCAAAAACGATGCCGTTCCAACCTTTGACAAAGTCATCATGTTTGTAGCGTTTATGCCCGAGAACCGGGTCTCCGATGTAAACCCAATCCTTGTCTGAACGCTGCAACACGACGAAATGCTTGTAGCCGCGAATTTCCATCAGCACCACCACCGGGATCGTTACCGCTTCGAGCTTTTCCGGTGGAATCTTGTAACCCCTGGCGCGCATGCCGATGCTTTCTATGTAGCGCTTCATGTCGAGCATGGAAAAACCTTGGGTACGAACAAGGTCCTGGTCAGCGTTGACCAACATGCCTTTGATGATGTGCTCCTCATCGGCGTCGAGCCAATAGGCCTGGCGTAATACCGTGGCCAGTGCAGCAGCGCCGCAGCTGAAATCGGTTTTCTGTTCGACGATGTCGGCAAACTTGCGCTCACGGATGCTCTGCACGTTTTTGTAGACGAGCGTGCCACCCGGGAGGGCTGCCACGGGCATCTGACCGGCCTGAGTCAGGCCACAGACGAAAAGCAGAGTGAGGAGGGCAGTCTTACGCATGATCGATACGCCTTTGCGGACTGAGGAAAAGCCCCGTTGCCGGGGCTTTCGTTTCGATCGCGATTACATGCAGGCTTTGCAACCTGCAGCGATGGACAGCGAGTTGCTTTGTTGGTTGCCTACACCCGCCGAGACGTTGGCTCCGCCGTTGCCGGAGAAGTTGTTCATCGAGTTGGTCATGTTGGCATTGTTGACGACAGGTGCTTTCCAGCCATCTTTGGTCAGCACTTGTTGGGTGGTTACGCCAGCGAGGCCAAAAGTACCCACGGCTTCGAACTTGGCTTTCTGGTCATCGTTGCCACCGTGGCCGCCGCCACGATTGCCGTAACCGCCGTGATGATCATCGTCTTCGATGGTTGCAGTGCCTTTGGCTTTGAACACGCCAGCGGCCGCGTAGGTGCCGGTGAGGGTGTCGGTTTTGTAGGTCTGCACGCCTTTGTTGTCGACAACCAGGCCAGTGGAAGAC
>NZ_UTHA01000045.1 GCF_900582195.1 Pseudomonas viridiflava | reverse complement strand
CCTTACACCCTTTCCGGTATTCAGGCGCTGACCCTGAAGAAGAATAAAGACACCGTCAAAACGGCTGACGATCTCAAGGGCAAGAAGGTCGGGGCTGGCCTGGGTACCAACTATGAGCAATGGTTGAAGGAGAACGTCAAAGGCGCTGACATCAGGACCTATGACGATGACCCTACCAAGTCTCAAGACCTGAAATCGGGCCGTATCGACGCCATTCTGGTTGACCGTCTCGCGGCATTGGAAATGGTCTCCAAGACCAAGGGCGCCATGGTCGTCGCTGGCGCTCCCTTCTCCCGCCAGGAGTCGGGTATCGCATTGCGCAAGGGCGAGCCGGAACTGCTGGAAGCCATCGACAAGGCCCTCGACAAACTGCGTGCCGACGGCACCCTGGCCAAGCTGTCGCAAAAGTACTTCCAGGC
>NZ_UTHA01000246.1 GCF_900582195.1 Pseudomonas viridiflava | reverse complement strand
TAGTAGCCTTCGGTGGCGACGAAACGCAGCTTGATCGATTCGGGTGTGGTTTCGATGAGGCTCAGTTGAAAGGCCTGACGAACGGGCAGGAATTGCTTGCTGTTATCGAGGGCAGCGCCGCCCAGAGTCGGGGCGGGACGACTTTCCAGCAGGCTTGCGCCGAAGGCGGGCAGGGTCAGGATCAACAGCATCAGGCATAGCAAACGGCGCATGGCAGTCCAGAATCTCGGAACTCGAAGTTGGCGCATGATAACGGAGTGCTTCGTCGCGTGCTGCGGCAAGGAGTGTAAGAGCCAGTTTCAGGAGGACTCCGA
>NZ_UTHA01000112.1 GCF_900582195.1 Pseudomonas viridiflava | reverse complement strand
ACCGCTTCGGTGACATCGCCCTCGGCATTGCGCCGGTAGATCCATACCGCGTCGCCGCGTGAACGCCGATAGAGGAAACCGTTGCGATACTCGTAGGACGTGGGCACCTCATCCGGCGGAATCAGCGCGATCAGCCGTCCGACTTCGTCGTAGCGGTATTCGGTGACCGCGCCTAACGCATCCTGCTCGGCGATCAAACGACCCGATGAGTCATAGGCCTTGAGCTGTTCACCACCGTCCGCCTCGACCTTGCGCACCAGCCGCGCACGATCATCGTGGACGTAAGTCTCTTCGGTGCCATCGACGTAATGCACTGCGACGCTGCCGTCGTCATTCCAGACGTAGCGCGTGTCCATCTGCGAGAACGATGCCCAGTGCCTGACACACCGAGCGGCTTTCCCCGACCGCTCCCACTCCCAGAAGAAGCTCGCGCCGCCAGCCAGTTGCCGCTGCAGAATCACGTGAGCGTCGTCGTAGTCGTAGCGCTCGCTGTCGCCGACGGCGTTGGTCGCTTCGATCAGGTGCTGGTAAGCGTCGTAGCGGTAACTGACCAGCGCCTGCTCGGTACTCCAGGCACCGTCGCGAAACACCTGATAATCCACACCCAGCAACTGCGCCCGGTCATACCGCAACAACAGCGAACGCCCGGCCCCGTTGTCCAGGCGCTGCACCCGGTCAGACCGATCGCGCTGCACCGTCAGACGATTGCCATAGGCATCGCTGATCGCCGTCAGCCGTCCCGCACGAAAGTGATAAAATCGCGCCGTGTCCCCGGCCAGCGCGAGAATCAGCTCCTCCGGCTCATCACCCAGAAAAATTGCCGCCCGCGACAGGCTGTTGTGAATCGCCGGCCGCTCGCTACTCGGCAACGGAAAGCGAGTGCGGCGGTTTTCGTGATCGACCCAAACGACCTGATCAGCGAAAAACTCCAGCCGATGGGCCAGCGAATGGCTCCAGCCAAAGCCCAACCCGATATCGATTTCCACCGCACTGCTGCGATACAACCGCGTGAACTCAAACGGCAACACGCCATCAAGCATCGCATCGGTGAGGGTCAGCAGCTCTTCCCCGGTGACCATCGACACCGGGCAGCCGTTGGTGCAGGTGAAGGGCACGCAATCGGCGCTGTCGCCGTTGGGGTTTTTCGCCTGGTCCGGCGAGTCGTCGTGAGGCTCATGCCGTTCCAACCGGCTCGAAGCGCCAGACTTGTCCCGCGCCAGCGGTGCCGGATTCGGCACGGTCAACACCAGCGAATCGGCCTGACGAATATTCAGCGGTATCGCCGGTGTCGGTTTCACCT
>NZ_UTHA01000204.1 GCF_900582195.1 Pseudomonas viridiflava | reverse complement strand
GGCTGGCGCAGTCAGAAGCCCCGGCACTGCGGAGGCGCTGGGCTGGCTGTTCGTCTCCGAAGGCTCCAAGCTGGGTGCCGCTTTTAGGCGCAGCGCTTGCCGTGTCCGGCCTGATCCTGCAGAGCATCATCCGCAATCCGCTGGCGTCGCCTGACCTGCTTGGCATCACCAGCGGTGCCAGCGCGGCAGCGGTGATCTACCTGTCGTTCTTCTCGGCAGCGCTGGGTGCGCAGTTTCTGCCCCTTGCCGCCATCAGCGGTGCCGGTCTGGCGGCGCTGGCCATCTA
>NZ_UTHA01000035.1 GCF_900582195.1 Pseudomonas viridiflava | reverse complement strand
CGATGTGCTCGCTGACCGGGTGATTCTTGCTGCGGGCGCCTGGAGTGGTGAGCTGCTGAAACACCTTGGCCTGGAGCTGCCGGTCGAGCCGGTCAAAGGTCAGATGATCCTCTACAAGTGCGCGTCGGATTTTCTGCCCAGCATGGTATTGGCGAAAGGGCGATACGCGATTCCCCGGCGTGATGGGCATATCTTGATTGGCAGCACGCTGGAGCACGCAGGTTTCGACAAGACCACGACTGAGGTGGCGCTTGAAAGCCTCAAGGCCTGGGCTGTCGAGCTGATTCCGGA
>NZ_UTHA01000087.1 GCF_900582195.1 Pseudomonas viridiflava | reverse complement strand
ATATTGATTTTTTAATGAACTATCACAATTATCCAGTTGATCCAATTCAACTCCGCTAACCGGCATAATTGGTTCGAACCCAAAGGTGTGTTCTAGCCGAGAAAGTCGACACTTGAGCAGGTCGGCCTTCTCCTCCGCCTCAATACCAAATTCTTCGGGCAGACTCACACAAAAACTCCCAGCGGAAACTAAAAACTGACCTTTTTGAGCTGCCAGTTGGGATCTCTGGCCTCGGTTTTTGCTGCTGATTCGATAGCGGTTTCCATGTATTTCTCCAGTGGCTGTGCCGCATCATGTAGTAAGTTTTGAATATTTGTGCCTGAGAATCAGGCGAGTACGATCGAGCCACGGGCCACCGAAAACGATGACCTCGGATGGCCTGGCATATAGGTGGTGTAGCAGAAATGGGCCCAGGCCAAACGTCTTGGCATCCTCAGCCGGCAACCCCGGGTCAGCACCGAGGAAAATGCCGGCATGGTTCGGGTAAACCGTGCGCCCCACTTCCATCACGATCATGTCGCCGCGCTGCGGCTGGTCGACCTGGTAGAACCCGGCGGCCTCATAGTTCGCCTCGTACAGGCTGGTGTTGTCCTTGCTCTCCCACCAACCATCGGCGCGCTTGAAGGCTTCGAACTCCAGCCCCCACTCGCGCTTGTACCAATCGGCGCAGACCTGCCAGCAGTCCCAGGCACCGTGTACGAATGGGCGCTTGAGCAGCGGCACCTCACCAGAGGGCATAACTGTCCTCAGATCTCCTTCCGGCCAACTGAGTATGTGCCATGGCATCGCCGTCGCTTCGCACATCGCTAGGTCGCGCGGTGACGGCCGGCTGGTTGCGTCCGGGTGCGAATGCACCACGCCGATCACTTCGCCGACGTCCTCAGCTGCGGCGTACTGCTCAGGGTCGATTCGAAACTCTTCGCTCGGCTCGGTCGAGATGTTGATGCAGGGGAAGTATTGTTGCTTACGCCCGATCGCCAGCAGCAGCCCGCAGCACTCTTTCGGGTACTCGGCCGCCGCGTGCTCCTGGATCGTATTCAAGATGTGCTTTCGCATGTCAGCTCCGTGCGATCAGGGAAACGGCCGGGAAGCCACCGAACGGCAACGGATTACCCTCGCCGAAGCGAGGGATGCAACCCTTGCCCAGCGTGGCGTCGCATTGGTCGAGTTCAGGGTTGTCGGTGACGATGCCGTCCTTCGTGACGTAAGGCCCGGTGTATCCGCAGTTCGGCCTGCGATAGCCGCCGGTGAGACACCAGTGGCAAAGGGTTGTGGCCTGCCGGCCGATCGATTCGTTGCCCACGTCGCCCGGGCTGGCCAACTCCCAACTGACATTCTCCCCGTCCTCGTTCGTTTTCTGGTCGATATACCAGACCTCGATCGTCTCTTGGGTAGGGTCGGCCGTTGGGTTGCCGGCCGGGAAGTTCGCCGCGTCGAGGTAACTGCCGAGCGTATGGCGCATCGTCAGCTTGAACTCGAGCAGATCTTCGAACGCCAGACAGAGCGCAGTGATGCGCCCGTTGACGTTGCCCACCGATAGAGTGGGCCGAACCGCTGTGCCGTCACCGTTCGCCTCGATGCCATCAATCTGCATCGGCCAAGCGCTGTACTCGTTGCCCTGCCAGTAGATGGTCTTCGCGGGTAATTGATCGGCATTGTCGCCAGCGGCGATCAGTTCGGCCGCCGTGTGCGGTATCGCGTGCCCGTGGAAGCGCAAAACGTCCGCGCCGTATTCCGTGCCGTCCAATTCAAAGAGCAGCACTTCGCTGCCAGGCTCAAGCACCTGGATGTCACTGATCAGCGGCATGATTGCCCCTTATGGTTGGAATGCCCGCTCGAACGTAGCGGTGAGTTTGAAGACACCGCCGCCCATTGGTGTGGGAGCTGGATTTTTACAGGTGAACAGACCGAGCTCGCCGAGTGGCGTTATCCAGAGAAACGCTTTCGCGCCTGCGTGCCGGTCGAGGAACTTCATGATCTCCAGCAAAGTGGCCTTTTGGCCGACGCAGGTGACCGGGTAGGAGTCCTCTTTGTTGTTCGGCCCGTCGCCGACGTTTTGCGCGTAGCCATTGCCGAACTTCGAGGTGCGCACCCGATAGTTGATATCGGGTGTTTCCCCGCGCTCGGTTGGCCAAGTGAATTTCTCGATGGCCATCAGCCCCTCCCATTTGTCAGGCGCCAGATCGAGCCACCCGGCTGCAGAGCTCGGGCAATTGCCGTTTCCGCTTCGGTTTTCGCAGCCTGCTGGATGCTCTTGCCAAGCTGGTTGGTTGTTTCTTGCGAAACACCCGCCCCGTCGCTCCCAGATGTCTGCACCGAGACCGCAACCGGAAAGTTGTACGTGTTGCCGCCACCGTTGGACATTGCGGCCAGCGCCGGACCGCCGCCGGTAGTCAGCGGCGTGACGCTACCGCCATTGGCGCCGGTCATCAGGAACGACCGTCCGCCCTCGTTATAGAGCTCCGGCCCCAGTTCGTTGACTTCGTACAGAGAGTTCGGCGCAACAGGCCCGCCAGCAGCCCGATATCCGGAGAGATCAAACCCTGTGTAGCCGGCCTGCGACGCTCCGAGATCTGACGACACTGCACCTGCAGACCCAGCGGCCAATCCATTGCCACCGCCACCACCGAAGTACGAACCCGCCGCAGATGCAGCAACGCCGAATAGAGCGCTGAGCCCTTGAGACGTAGCCTGTCGAGCGGCGATCTTCGCCATATCCGCCAACACCGATTTGGTGAAGTCAGAAAACGAGAATTTGCCGTTGATGGCGAAACTGGCTACAGCGCCCTCTGCCGAGCTGAACGCATTGGTGAGTAGGCTTTTCGTCTGCCCCGCCACATTCTGTGCGGACTCCAGATAGTTCTGCCATGCCGACGAGGCTCCAGCACTCCAGTCGCCCTGGGCTGCCGTCATCTCGTCGTAGTTGGCTTGAACCGTATCGTGCAGATCCTGCTGAGTTGCCTTCAGTGCCGCCAGCTTCTGCGTGTACTCGTCGAGGCTCATGCCGCGCGAGCCATCGCCGTACTGGTTCGCCAGATCCAGCTTCTGCTGATTGAAGCGATCGTCGATGCCGTTCTGCTGGCTCATCAGATCGCGCTGACGATCTCCCAGGCCGATGCCCGCCGCCGCACGCTGGCCCTGCTCACGCAAAGTTTTGACTTGTTGCTGCAGCGCGCTGCTATAGGTGTTGACGGCCTCGGTCTGCTTCTTCAGCCGGCCTTCTTCGTTCTTCGCCAGCACGCTCAATTCGGTGTCAGCATCCTGCTGCACCTTGACCATGGCAGCCCGGGCGTCGGCGATTTTCTGGTCAAGCTGGATGCGCTGTGCGGCCGATGTGCCGGCTTTGCTCTTCGCCGCTTCCAGTGCGGTGATCTCAGCCTCATAAGCTGCAGTGACCTCGTCGCGCTCGTTGCCGATCATGGCTTCACGCGCTTGCAGATAATCAGCCTGCGAGATCAGCCCAGCCTTTTGCGAAGCCTCCAAATCCTTTTGAGCATTTTTGTACTCGGCGAGAACGGTATTGAGCGCGTTTTTCGAGTCATTGAACCCGGATAGATCGACGCTACCCGCGGCAGCTTTGGGGTCCTTTTTCTGCTCGTCGATTGCCTTGCGCAACTGGTCGTAGGCGCCACCGGAAAACTTCTTCCCGTCAAACTGAACACCATCCAGCAGCGCTGACTTCTGACCTGTCTTTTCCGCGTTCTGATAGAGCTTGGTGAACTGGTCGTCGAGTTTCTTGTACGCGTCCCGACGCTTCGCGAGCGGGTTCAGGTTGTCCATCTGCTTGTCCAGTTCCTTCTGGACAGCGATCAATTCCTTGTTCGCCCGAGTCGCTTCGCCAGTCGCGGCAGTGTTACTTTCGCTCGCTGATAAGCGTGCCTTCAGTCCTGCAAGCTTGGCCTCCAGCGCAGGCGTCGAGTCGTCGTTCTCACCGTCGTTCAACCTCAGAAAGGAATTGAGCGAGCTCAGCCCGTTTGATATCGCACCTGTGACCCCGCCCCCCTTCCGGGTTTCCAGTACGCGCTGGGTGATCTCGATCTGCTTTGCCAGATCAGGGAAAATCTCTGATCGGACTTCGGCGTAAGCGCCCTTGATGGCCACCTTCACCCGATCCCAATCGCGTTCGATATCGGACAGGGATTCCCGGTAATGTTTCAAGCGCTCCTGGGCCGACTGATTGAGATCTTCACTCAGGGTGTCCAGCGCTCGCTGATGGTCTCCCTGATCATCAATCGCCTTGATCGTCTGGTACTGCTCGTAGGTGAGCAGCCCATACTGGTCGCTGATCTTCTGCGCGGCTTCTGTGGCGGTGTCTCCGGCATTCGCGAGCGACTTGGCGATGTCTCCAGCGCCCTTCCCTGTCACCTCACCAATAGCTGCGGCGGCCTGAGCCAGGTTCTGCATTTGGACGCCGCTTGTAGCGGCACCGGAAGCCAGTGCAATCACAGCCTCCCGAGCGCCCGCGAAGTTCTCAGTGATCGCCCCGGCGGTATCGGCCATCACCTTAAGGCTGGCAATGCTCTGACCGGCATCGTTCGATCCGCCGTTGATGGCGACGTTGAACTCGCGGGCCTGTTTCTGTGCGTCGAAGTAGGCATAACCCAGCGCGCCGAGGACACCGGCCAGCAAGCCGGCAGGAATCAGTGCTGCGGCCAGGCTCTTGGCAGACGCGCCCGCACCGGCGCCCAACTGAGCGACAGCCCGCGCACCACTCCCCCAATCCCCAGACTGCAGGGCATTGGTCAGCTGCATCACGTTTTCTTGCGCCTGGCGGGTACCGAGCTTCAACTTATCGAATGCAGTTTCTGTCGCGGTCAGACCGTCACGGTCTTTGCCGATCTTCGCCAGCGCCTCACCGTAGCGAGTCGCGTCGATCTGGCCGGCCTTATACAGATCGTTGAGCGCTTTCTCCTGCGCCTCCAGCTTTGCCAACTTCGCAGTGACCGGGTCGATGCCGTTGACCGTGCGCTTCAACGCTTCGATCTGACGGTTTTCAGCATCGATCAGCCGCTGCTTCTGCGCCATCTCCTTGGCTTCGGCTTTCTCGATTCGCTCATACGCCTTGCCAAGCCGATCCTGATAGGACTCCTGCTGCTCGATGGTGACGAGACCGCCCTTGCGAGCGCGCTCCAGCAAGCCTTCAGCCTGGATCAGTTGCTCCATGCTTCCGATGCTGCCTGACATCGCCTTGTCGAGCTGGCTGATGATCGCGATTTCACTGGCCGCGCTGGCACCTGCCTTGCGGCTGGCATCAACCTGGCGCTCTTTGGCGCCCGTGGCCCTGTCGATGCCCTGAGCAGCCTCATTCTCGGCTTGGCTGATTTTCTTGCCGGTGTTGGCCAGGCCCTCGCCCGACTTGCCGAGATCATCAATCGCCTTTTCGGCATCAACTGCCGAGTCGACCAGCTTGTCGAGATCGTCAGCCGCCTTGGATGCCGACGAGGAGTTCACCTCGATACCGAGGGACGCGAAGGTGGTGCTCATTTACTGTCCCTCTGTTCCGCCATCACCCGCAGGGCTTCGGCTTCCATGACGCGGATGTCTGGAAAGACGCCGGCGACCTCCGACCGGGTAAGGCCGAGAAAGCCGGCGACATGGCGAATTGACGTGTAATCGAGTCCGGTAGCGCCGCACGCGCCTGTACGCCACTGGGTGCCCATGGCCTCGAAGACCTTGAAGGCTTGCCATACATCAGGCCAGACCTCACAGATTTCATCGGGTATGTCACGAAGAGAAAGGCCGAAGGCCGCCAGCGATTCGGCTGACGGCCCCGGCTCGTACAGCTTGCGGGAGACGCTTAGGAGTTTCCCAGGCGTGCATTGCTGAAGGCATCGGAATAAGCGGCCAGCACCGCGCCCGGAGTGGCGGCGATGGATTTGACCAGGATGCGCAGGTTCTCGTCGGTGAACTCTTCAGCGATATCCCAGCCGGCGATGATCGCCTTCAACTGCTCGACCTGCAGATCAATCAGCAAAGCCGTGAACTGTTCAATGCCGGCCTCTTCCGCTTTCTCCTTGAGCGCCTTATGACGCTCACCCCACTCTGCGTAGAGGCCAGCTAGTTCGGTGCGGTCGCGATACTTGAGCTCGAACTCAACGCTAACCGGATCACCGCCGACCGTTGGCAGCATGACGACATGCCTGAAGGTTGGATTCCGGGCGAGTGTGAACTTTGCCATGTGCCTTCCTTACGCCGAGGCGCTGTAACGAGTTGGGCGACCGGTTAGCGCGATGCTGATCACGCGAGTCATCAGGTTGTTGCGCGACATGGTCGGGGTCGAAGTGATCGAGACGTAGCCGTTGTAGATGATGCGGCTACCGCCCGGCAGGTTCAGGCGTAGAACGCGGGCCTGCTTGTCGTCGTCAGCCTCCTCGCAAACATCGACATAGGGCTGCGACGGATCGTCGGCGACCGTGATGGTCAGCGTGATCGGGTTCTTGGTGGTCGGCATCTGGCGATCGTCATCGTCAGCCAGGAAGCCGAACGTCAGAAACTGCTGATCGCCGCCGCTCGACCCGAGCTCGGTGATTTTCGAGATCTCGGTAAAGGTCGTCACCTCGCGGGCGGCACCGACGCCCGAGCCGGCCGGATACTGCTGAATATTCGTGGTGTTCACGCCATCGAGCGCAAAGGTGCCGCTGGCAATCTCGCCGACTTGCACGGCGCGGCCGTCCAGGCGGGTCCAGCCAGAGTTGACGGCGATGATGTCGCCCTCGGCCAGTCCGTGCGCTGCCGCGGTCGCCACTGCCGGGTTGGCATTGGTCAGGGCAGTGAATGGGATTGCAGTGCCATAGGTGGAAGCAATTTCGAACGTTGCGCCGTTGGGCATTTGAATGCCGGCCATGGGGTTTTCCTCTCTTCAGAAATGACAAAACCCGCTCGATGGCGGGTTCTGGGTTTGCCCAATGGGCGGATTAGTTGGTATCGGCGCGGTATGCGAATGAAACCGGTACGGTGTAGGTCGTGTCGTCGGGAATACCAGGCCCTTGGTCAACCGGCGTCATGGTCACCACGGTCAGTGCGCCCTTCGTGTTTCGCTCGTACAGCGGAAACAGCGCGGCGATCTGGTCGGCCAGCGCGCCGGCTACACCGCGATATTTGCCCGCCGGTGTCACGATGCTGACTTGAAACACACCGGTGAACAGCTTGTGATCACCGCCGAGCGTGCCGCTTGCGGTATCGCCCGGCAGAGTGAAAGCTCGAAGGTAGGTGACGCCAGTTCCGGGCTCATAGGTCTCGTTCTCGACGACAACCTTGATGGGCACCGGCAGCGCTTTCGCCCAGGCAATCAGTCTGGCCTCGTAGATCGAAGCGATGATGTTGTGGCTCATACCTGGTTGTTCCTGATGGCTTCGTCGACGATCTGCTGGAACCGCGCGAGCGTGATGCGCACCATGCCGCCCGGTGCCTGTTTGGAGTGGCCGTACTCGAGCGGCACCGCATATGGCAGGTTGTTCACGATGTACGCCGTTTGCCCGATGGTCAGCTGCTCGACCTGAAGCCTGAGCTTCGCCAGCGTGACGCCGCCGGCCGGATCGACCTGATCAAGCTCGCCTTCAGCCGGCGCCCCAATTGAGAATTGCCAGTTACCGCGGAATCGGCCGCCGACGTAATCCTTGCCGGCAACCAGTCCATTCACGTTGAAGTTCTGGTCTCGCTCAGCCTTTGTCAGCGGCTTGGCGTACTTCACGCCGCGCTTAAGTTTCCCGGTCTTGGTGAAGTTGTTCTCATCAAGATTGATGAGGGTGTTGCGCACGGCGACTTTGAAATCGTAGTCGTCGGCGGCGCGGCTGTTGGTTGCACGATGCGCCACGTTCGCGGCCCAGATTTCGGGGTTACCCACCGGTGACATCCGAATAACGCTGCTGCCGATCTCGATCACGATTTCGCGGAAGGTGGCGTCGAGCCCCGCTTGGGCCTGCTCGGCAAACTGGCGGATGTTCTCGGCAAAGCTGCCGTTGAGGTCAGAGTATTTGCTCATGACCGCACCTGTAGCTCATACAGGATTGGTGTCCCGGCGGGATTCACCTCTTTAAGCGGCGGGACGATTGCCCATGTGCGGCCCTGGGCGACCACCTTGTCGAGCAGGCCCGGCACCCAAGCCAAACCCTGCGCGGCGATCTTCAATTTCTTGTCGCCCTGCTTGATGAGGCTGTTGTTCTGGAATTCCTGACCGGTGAAGTCGATCAGAATGCCTTGGGCGGTCTGCTCAATGGTGGCGCCCGGCGCCTCTCCACCGGTCTCAGGGTCGTACTCACCCGGCTCCGTCTTGCTGATGGTCACGGGTTGGCCGAACTCTGTGATCATCTCCAAAGCCATCACGGCCATTTCGTCGTAGAAGGCCATGGTGGCTCCAAGATTCAATCCGTCCAGAGTTATTTAACTATCCCGCCACTCTGCATAGAGCATGTCGCGCTTTACACGATTCAGTTTGAGCATTGCATCAGCATAATGCTTTGCCTCATCCGCAAGAGCATCAGCGTCAATTGGCCCTCTACTCGCAATCGCTGTAATAGCTGCCGCGGCATATAAATTCCAAGCGTGAATATCTTTGTCTACATCGATGGTCATGCATAACACTCCTTTGTGAAAGCGAAACGCTATCACTAAGCTCGCACCGCAAACAACCCACGCTTAAACAGGTAGTCCGCAAACTGAGTAAAACTCGGCCGATCCGGCGCCGCCGGCAGCAGTCGGCCGCTGGTGTTCGGGATCGTCGCGTACTCGCGATCGACAGCGCCTTCCACACGTTCGCGCGTAATCGCGCCCTTCCGCTTCTCCACCGGGTCGATATCGTCCTGATGGATTTCGGCGGCCAGGGCCATCTGCCCGTACTGGATGCGCGCTGGCAGGTAGTGGTCTGGCTTGATCTCGCGGTCCAGCTCTACGCCCCGGCGCGGCCAGCACAGCGCCTGCTCGCTGTTGGTCTTCCGCCCTTTCCACGTCATGCCATCCATTGCCAGCGCGGCCCGGCGCAACAGGGCTTCCTGTGCTGGCACTTCCGCCGGGATGGTCACGCCGAACTTCACGGCGTACATGGCCAGGTCTTCGGCGGATGCGTAGCTTTCGGCGTCAGGCTTGCCGGTACCGTCCTCGATGATGAGAGTCATGAATCAGCTCGCTGTGGTGTGCTGGATCGGGCGCCGCGTTGTCAGCGCCCGGATGGTTACGCCTGGTGTAGATCAGCAACTGCCTTTTCCAGCGATTCTACCGAAGCATTCGCCCGATACGTCACATTGGCGGCGTCGAGCTGCGCTTTGAGGCTCGCGATCTTCTCAGCATTGTCGACGGGCTCCGCTGCTGCCTTGAGGCGTTCGACTTCAGCGCGGAGAGATTCAACCTCGCCCGCCAAGTTGTCACGTTCACCCGTAAGGGTTTCGAAACCCTCATGAATGGCTTTCAGCGCACCGAACAGGCGGATCGACAGTTCGCCCGCGCCCGGATGTTCCAGCTCCGATTGCCCCTCGGTGGCTTCGATCAGTCGAAGGATGCCGTCACGCTCAGCGCGGAGGGTGTCGTTGTCCTGCTCCAGTCTGGCAATGGCGTCGGCACCATCCGAGTCAACCGCTTGGGTAATCAAAGGCTCCGTCACCGAAACTTCGACGCCCAACGCCTCATAGGCATCGACCACCTTGGGCCAGTCGCCAATCACGACCGCATGGGTCACACCCGCTTCAGGCCGATCAAAGTGCGCTGGATTGCGGTAACGCTTTTCCGGATCGAAGTCCGAGTTCTGAGTGGAGTAAACCAGTTCCATAAAAGTCTCCGTAGCGGCCATCGCTGGCCGCTGTCAGGGCCAGTATCAGCCGCCGGCTGGTGGCATGGTAGTCAGAGTGATCAGCACGCCAGCAGTCACCTTGTTGCTGTTGGAGTGCTTGACCCAGTTCGCAGCCGAACCCACAGCGGCAAGCGTAGGGTTCGCGCCGCCCGCGGTTTCCTTCCAGCTGTAGCCGAGAACGTCGATGTTGACGGTGCCTTCAGCGCGGTAGCCGATACCCAGGTTCTCCTCATCGTTCACCGCATACGAACGGAAGCCGGGCGCCTGAGATTCAGTGATCACCACAGCGTTCGGCAGCAGGCCGAAGATCACATCAGCCGGCGCGGTGTCGGTCACCAGCACTGGCTTGCCGAGAGTGCCTGGCAGGCCGCCGTAGATGACAACACCGGCCTCTTCATAAACCTTGTTCGCGATCGCCTCGTCGACGATGTCGAAGTAAGCGCTGGAATGCATGACCCACAGCGCGATGCGACCGAACTTGTCGCCGAACTTGCGCATGCCGCGGGTGAGCGTCTTCTTGCCGTCGGTCTCGATGTTGGCCGAAACCACCATCTCAGCGTTGGAGCTGATGGAGGCGCGCAGCGCAGCAGTGGCGTACTGGATGAAACCCTCCAGAGTGGCGTCAGCAACGTCGGCGCCGATGATCTGGGAGAACTCGTCTACCGGCCGGCCGCGGCGCTTGAAAGCTTCTTCGGTGGTCTGGTACGGGCCGTACTTCCATGGTGCTTTCACGCCAACGGCTTCGCCCGCGCCGATCTTCTTCGCGGTCACCTTGCCGGTAGAGTTGACGTCGCGATGCTCCAGCGAACCGCCGATCTTGTAGAACGAGCGCTTGCGGAAGTCGCCTTCGATCAACTCGTTGTCGAGCACAATCGCGCCGTTGGACGATGCGTTGAACACATCGAGGTTGTCCTGGACACGCTCCAGGTATGCGGTTTGCGCCTCATCGTTGTAGATGATCAGGTCGCTGTTCACAGTCGTTGCCATGGGTGAATCCCCTTACTTGGGCAATTGCAGGTATGCGGTTTGGCCGTGCTTGCGCTGGTAGTCGCGCTTTTGCTCGGCAGTCATTTCGGAGCGCTTAAATGCAGCCTGGCCGCCACCCCCGCCCGGGGCTTGTGTCCCTGAAGCCCTTGGCCACAGATGAGGTGCGCTTTCGCGCAGGGATTCCGCCCATTCGAGCGGTGTCAGAGGGGTCTTGCCGTCTTTGCCGAGAATGACTTGGCCGGATTCATCAACGGCGACCGCTTCACCCTCTTCGTTCAGCGAGAACACGCCTTTGGCGCGCAGGATGATGTCGTCGGTTGCTTCCGGGAGTGCGCCGGCTTTAAGCGCTGCACCGCGAACCGAATCGCCCAGGACTTTGCCTTGGAACTTGGCGGCGAAAGCTTCGGCCCTCTCGGCGCGCGCTGTGACTGTCTTCAACTGCTTGTCGTAGTCGCCACGCAGGCGTTCGGTGCGGCGGTTGAAGACCTCGTCGACCTTACCCTCAGTCAGCAGCTTGGTTTCTTCGTCTTGGCCGGCACGACTGAGCAAGCCTTTTACGGCGTCAATGTCGATGCCCTCAAATTGCGTTTCGAACTGGGTCAGCTTGCCTGTGGTTTCCTTTAGCTTGCCCAGCAGCTCGGAGTTTTTGGTTTTCAGACCAGAAACAGAGGTCTCAACGGCAGTCGCGATAGCGGCCTTGATTGCCGGGTTGTCCAAGTCGATTTCGTTTTCTTCTGCCACGTTGATGCACCCCTTGGGTATGTGTTGCCCGCTTTGCAGGCATAAAAAAGCCCCGCGAATGCGAGGCTGAAAAATAGTGAATGGCTCTACTGAGAGGTGTCGATCTGGGTAGAATTGCGTCAACCGCCAAATTACTAATGGAGTAGTACAGAGAAAATGAAGCTAGAAACGATCAAGCAATTCACTCGTAAGGGTTATGTCAGAGTCGGAGGACTCATCACTCTCGTCGCCGGCATCGCGACAATTTACGCAGCGGTTCATGAATCAGGTCCAGAGCACAACCCGGGCTTCCTCGGGCGTTGGGAAAGCAACTATCAACATCCAGTTCCAGGCGGAACTGTTGCGTTCAATGGTGTCACTGAGTACTTCCGAAACGGGCGATACAATGTGAATGGCACCCTCAAATTCTCGGGTGGCGAATCCGACAAGCCATTTTCTGCTGCTGTGATTACAAAGGGGTCTGGTACATGGACGGCTGACAATCATTTCCTAACTTTTACGTTGACAGGCTTACACTCGGAACCAACCACCTTTCAAAGCGGCGGGCAAGAGATGCCGATCCCTCTTTTGGAAAAGCTGACCGGTTATTCGCTCCCGGACATGAATAAGCAGTATGTTCCAGGTAGTTCGGATGAGTACGAGATCTTGTCCCAAGATCAGCGACAAATCGTACTTCAAGGAAAAGATCCTTTCGGCAATCCATTTAAGATTGTCAGTTTAAGACCTCAATGAGCCATGCGGGCAGGCTATGAAATGCCTGCCCGTTCAAAGGCCAATGGCTCCAAACCTTTCATCTGCACCAAAGTCAGCGGCGCGAAGTTGCGATCAAGCTGTAACTCTGCAAACCGTTCGACGGACAACCCACCCTCGCGGAACAACTTCGCACGCACAGGGCCGATTGCCACGTCCTGAAACGACGCCGGCTGCTGCTGAAGCCAATGGTAATAGTCGAGGCTCGCACTGACCTGCCCTGCTCCATCTGCGCCTGCCGAAGCCCGAGTAGCCCCTTTGGCGAACATCTCGCTGAGCTTTGTCAGCAAGACAAACGTGGTTCGGCAATTCGGGTGAAACGGTGGCCGCGGGCCTGAGTCGACCGGAAACCGTCGCTTATCCATCGATCGACACTGCTGGCTGGTCTTGCTGTCCAGCGTGGCTACCATCTCAACCTCGGACACGATGTCCGTGTTGGCCTTGGCCACCTCCATTCGCGCCTGTGACGACACATGCTGAATCGCTGTGTGCACCACCGTGCTGGCATTGCGGTTGGTGGTGGCGAGAATGCCGTTCTTGTAGCCGGCCGACTTCGTACCGCGGATGTTGCGGATGATCTGGAAGTTCGTCTGTCCTTCGAAGAAGCCCTGCCGGATCGTGCCGGTGACGCGCTCGCGCTCGGCACTGGTCCACCCCTTGATGAACGACTTCAGCAGCTTACCGCCGCCGGTGCCGCGCACACTGAGAGGATTGGTCAGCACCGCCGTGCGGATAGCCGCTGCCGTTGGCGCGACCACATCCAACGAGACACCAACCGGCGCCGACCGGGCCAGGCTAGACGCCTCAAACTCGGCCTCATAATTGGCGATATCGATCAGGTCCAGGTTCAGTTGCGCGCTGTAGCGGTCGAAGATGCCCAGTAGCAGACTGTCGACCTCTTTCAGCAGCTCCTCCAGCCGCTTCACGTTGTACTCGGTCAGATCCGATTGAGTGAGCCTGTCGCGAATAGAGCGGTCGATCTCCTTCAGGAAGGGGGCGAACTTGCCGACCTCCCCTGCCTTCAGCTTCTCAAGGAAGACCGCGTGCCGAATCGTGGCGTCAAGGATTGCTTGGTTTGCCGCCATCTACTTTGTCCTCGTCATCCAGACCCAAGCCGTCACCCTGCTCCGCCAGCTCACCGTCGATTTGCTGGTCTGTACGCTCAGGTGCGATCAGACCCAACTTACGCAGGTATGCCCGAAGATCAGCTTTGGCGAATCCTCCGTTCTGCCAGAGGCCGACCAGTGCGGTGATCATTTGCGGATCAGCCGTCAGTTCCACGAATTCCTGGTTGATCTGGTAAGCGACCTTCGCGTCGTCGACGCCCATGTAGGTGCAGCACCACATGATCGCCCGGGTATAGGCCTCGCTGACGTTGGCCACGCAGCCGGCGAGCACTGACGTTGAGGCGGACTGATCGCCGCGTGCTTCGGTCGCCGTCTTGGACGAGAGAGAAGCCACGACCATCCGGGCGCCGAGTTCGATCATCATCTGGTTCTTGTCAGCCATGGCCTCCTTCACCAGCGTGTTCGGCAATGGCTGGGCGTATCCGAACTGACCTCCGGCCGGCAGCATCATCGGTGCCCGCGAACCGACGTAGACCCCGTTCTTCTCCATCCAGTCGCGCCACTGCTCATCCAGACCGGAAATCCAAGGCTGGGCTTGGCCGCACCAGAAGACGCTGTCTTCATAGTCGGCGCTGTTCCGGTAGTGGCCCAGGTTAATCATTGCAATGTCGTATAGCGGTGACTCGTCAATGCTCGGGTCATTGTTCTGTGCGCCTACGAAGGTGAACGGGATCTCCTTCAGGCGGCCGGCGGCGCCGGTGGGTTTGAATTCCTGCACAACGGCGAGCGGCCCGCCACCTTTCGGCCCGGATCGGCGCCAAACGCGGCAGACAAAGCCATCATCCTCGAGCGCCAATTCCCGGTATTGCTCTACCACCTTGAAACCGAAGCCGTCTTCAATCTCCGGCGACTCGCGCAGCACCACCAGGGTCAACACGCTGTGACCGTTCACCATGCCCGTGCGCCAGTTGATGATGTCTTCGGCGCAGTACGACAGGATCACAGAGTGGCCAGCGGTTCCGGCGTCCTGGTGGTAATCGACGTACAGACCATGCCGTCCAGCCTCAAGCACCTTTTCCAGCGTGCCTTGCGAGTGCTGGTAAATGCTCACCCCTGAGCCGTTGGCGTTGTCCTGCAGGTATTCCATCTTCTTCGCGACGGTCAACGTCGGGTCTTTGTGAAACGCCAAACCGAGCAAGCCATTGCGCGTGTGACCGGTGGCGTTCTTGAACACCGCCCGTTCGCGATAGGCCTTGTTTCGGTCTGCGTTCTCTTGCGATTTGTCGTGAGCGTTGATGTATGGCAGTCGGTCGACGACCCTGTGCTGTCCCGCGCAAACATCACGCACGGTTGCCCAGCGATCCAGTACTTCGATGTAGTCCGCCCGCTTGAAGGAGACGTCGTTGCTCATCGGGCGTATCCCATTATGATAGCGGTGACCGGTTTGATGATCGGGTACTCGCGGTGAATGAAGTAACCGCCGCCATCGTTGGCGTGGTCGTTGCCTTGGCTCTTGTCCGGCTCGCCGTTGGGTGCCCAGATTTGCTGTTCCAGGCCATCGGCGTAGGTTGGGCATGTAAACGGGTTAACCAGGTAACGCCGCTCGCCCTGCGCATTGCAGAACATGGCGTTCATGGCGTTGATCCGATCCTTTACGGGTGGGTTAGCCGCCGGTGCGATAACCGTGAAGCCTGCCTGCTTGAGCATGGCGATATCGGTGAGGCTCGCATTGACCGACTTACGCGAATCACCGGAGGCGTCTGGGTAGATCCGGATCTCGCAGGTCTTCTTGTAGTCGTTGCCGGTGTGTTCCCAGTACCGCTCCTTGATGCGACGAATCATGTCCGGCGTGTCGTAGCCATCCATCAACTCGTCAACGGCGCGCGGCAGGCCCTGATCACGTTTAACGTGAGTGATTGCCGCCATCTTGCCGACGTTGAAGTCCATGCCGATAAACAGCGGCTCACCAGGCTGCACAGTATCGAAGCACTGGTTCAACTTGCGGTCGTAGGCGTGGTAGATCGATCCGGACGTCAGGTTGACGAACTGGCCATTCAGGTACGCGCGGATCAGTTGCTCGGGGTACGACTCCATCAGCGAGGCGATGTAGTCGTCAGGCAGGTTCAGCTCGTTGTCGAAGGTGCTGGCCTGGATCAGGCCGTACATCTCCTTGAGCGCTGGCTTGTCGCGCAACTGCTTCACGAACTGGAGAAAGACGAACTTGAAGCCCTCCGGCGTCGTGGTTACGTCCACGCCGTTTTTCAGCCCGGGCAGGTTGTAACGCATCCGAGCAATGATCTTGCGCCAGGCTTGCTGAGCCTTGATCGACGTCAGCACGTCCAGTTCATCGACCAGGGCGTGACCGATCTTGAAGCCGACGATTGTTTGCGGCTTCTCCATCGACCGGCAAATCACAGTACCGCGATACTGCCGACCGCTGTAAATGTGAACCTCATGGTTCGCCTGATTGATCTTGGTCTTCAGCCCCCAGTCGTAAGCCACCTCCTCCATCGTGGGATAGAAGATGTCGCGGATCTGCGGGTAAGTTGGTGCGAAGTAACCAGCGTTGACGCCCGGCCACTCCATGAAGTGCTTGCTGAGCGCCGAGCATCCGACCCAGGTCTTTCCGGAGCCGAATCCAGCAACGAAGGCGCGAAACTTGTGGGGCAACAAGAGGAACTGCGACTGCGGAACGTTAAGGCTCGGCATTCGGCCTCCTCGCGTCCACTACGTCGACCTGAATGCGCGTCGGGATTGCCGGCTCATCGTCTGGCTCGTCCTTCCGGTTGCGATTGACGTAGACGTCGCCGACTTCCTTGGCGGCCTGCTCGAGGATCTGCATGGCCAGGCCGATGTTCTTCATCGTTTCGGCCTTCTCCACAAACCGGTTCATCGCACGAAGGCGGAACGCTCGGTTCGCGATCGGGATTTCGGCTGTCTCCTCGCGGAAGCGCTTGCGGGTATCTTCAAACACCGCTTTCCACTTCACGCCAAGGTCACGGCCGGCATGCTTCGTTGGGTCGTACTGCTCGCACTGCTGGCGAGACACCTCGACGCCGAATGTTTCCTTGACCGCCTGCACTACCTGAGTCGGCGTATCAAAGCAGGCCAACGCCTGCACAATGAAGCGCTTCACCTCATCTTTCAGGGCTGCCATATGGGTTTATTCCGTCAAGGTCCTGTCAAGGATCAGGCCGACTTGAGCAGACAGGTTCCGCAGGCCCTCGATATGTTCATTTTCCCTACCTCAGCAGGATTGTTTGCAGCATTCACCAGCTCTTGAACCGCCGGGCTTGCCCCATACCGACGCACCACACCGACGAACTCTTCAACGTCGTGTCCGCGCATTTCAAGCTTGGGCAGTCCTTCCTGGGTGAACTTGGGTGCGCCGTACTGATCGGTCGCCTGAGCGATGTGGTACAGCTCATGTTCGACCAGTGCGCAGAAGTCAGCATCGCTGCACTGAGCGCAGTAGTCGGCAGCTAGGGTGATGATGTAGGCCGGCACGTCGCCGAACCAATCAAGCATCTGCTGTTCCATCCTCGCCTTCTGCCAACCACCTGCACGGAAAGCTACCTGTTCGGCTTGGCCTACCACAGTGCGGCCCTTCTTCGTGAAGGCAGCAGACGCCCACATGACTCGCACATCCGCATCGATCAGATGGGTGTGGTCTGGGTTGTGGATGCTTCCGGTGTCAGCGAGGATTTCGGTTTGGAGCCATTTCCAGACCTCGGGCGCCGGGGTAAGTCGGAGCAACTCTGACAGCTCGGCCAGTGAAGCGGGAGGACGTGGCCGATTCATACCAGAAGAACCTTTTCAAATCAGAGGTCGCCCCCAAAAAAGGGGCAGATTGCCCGCCAATGTGCGAGCCAGCCGGGCCTAATGAGCGCTCATTAACCAACGAGGCTCGAAGGATGAAAAACACGATTTACTTAATGCTTGCAGTAGCGGTCATCATTTTCATGATCGCTCCGGAATGCGTAGAGCCCGGGATTGTTGCTTGCCTACTCAGTAAACCCTGATGCTTGCAAACTCGGCTGGGTAGGCACACTCGATCACCTTCCAGTCGGGTTGTTTGGTTGTCATTTACTGCTTCTCTCAGACTGTTAAGATTTGACTTGATCAAGCGCCAGCCTGGATGCTTGGAGAGAAGAAACAGGGAGAAAGACATGCGCCTGCTCGAGTTTTCCTATCAGTTCTACAAGTCAGGTAACTACGCCCTACCAAACGGCGTGCCGTGCACTGAAGAAAACGTCAGAAGAATGCTGGACAATATTCGTCAACAGCTGATGAGCGGGATGAAGGGGCCCACATCCATTGCCGCCATTGAAGATCTTGAGGTGACCGGGAATGATCTATTCACTCTCGAAAACCCTGCAGATCTTTTGGCACTCATTTTCCAAGAGGTTGTCGAGGACAATGGGAACCCATCCATATGGAGCGATCACAGCTTGAACGGCTGGCGAGCGCTAGTAGGTACTGCTTTCTCGATCTTCTTCTATGGGGCGAACGCAGCTTTTTCACACAATCGGGCCGAAGGGGTTCAGGCCGATAAATTCTCAGTCGCGAAGGCACAACTCAAGAATTTCATTTATCAATCGCGGAATCTTTTCTCTGGCTATTGAGGTGTCAGCCACCCACCTCTCCTCGCTGCACAAATCAGCATACCCCCAGCATCCGCTCACCCAACCCTAACCGGGTGAGCGCATAGCTATACGCCGACGGACAGCCTAAACAAGTGAACTTTGCCGCGGGTGTGTCGAGACATAGTTTGCTGATTCTCGAAACGTGTCGCGACTTACTTGGATCGACGCTCGATACCGCCCGGCGCCTTGTCACACCCCATGCAATGCTCGCAGTTCAGCGTCCGACAGAGCCAGGCTTTCACCCGCTGCCACCAGATGACCATGAAGATGTGACGCATACCGGCGAGGGCCAGGGAGACGTGAAGCGTAATCCCGGCAGTGGTCGGACCCATCATGAAGATGTTCTGCTCCCGGCTCATCACAACGAAACCGCTGATGGCGATCGCCGAATAGATCAGCTTGCCGATAACACCGTCACGCACCCGACCGCTCAGAACACACCAGGTCGCCCACAAGGCAATCAAGCCGCAGGCGATGGAGTTGATCAGTTCAAGATTCATGGTGGATTGCCTCCCCCGAACCGCTGGCGAATGAGCGCCCAGAGGTCAGCGGCTTTGATGGCTCGATTGATGGCCGCGAGCAGCGATCCGCCGAAGGTGCCGAGCAGGAAGCCAATACCTGCGACGATCTTCGGCTCGGTCACACCCAAATAAGTACTGACCATGCTCGTCAGGTAAAGCGAGCAGGCGATGCCGGTGATCAGGAAGATCATCCAAGCACGCCAGTCGGCCAGATCGTCTTTGTGCCACCAGCTTGCGACGACAGCGCCGACCAGTCCTGCGATCAGCAATTCAAACCTGTCGATCTTGTCGAGCAGGCGCTGCAATAACTCCATGCGCTCGACTCCGTTGGGCATGAGAACTTGGCCATAGGCCATGTAGAATTCCCTCGTCATCAATCCAAGGACAAGGGTATGAAAACAACAATATCGCTGGCACTGCTTGCATCACTCGGGCTTTCAGCCGCAGCACAGGCCGCTGACTTTTCAAGCGCCGACATCTGCAAGGCCGCAATCTCCGTGGAAATGGGCCGACCAACGAAAACGATGAAAACTAAAAGTGCCGGCTCAGAACCGGAAATCTCCTACCGTCGCCCGGATGGCGACGCCTTCAGATACCGCTGCCAAGTGTCCGATGACAGGGTTATCTGGTCAGCGTTCATGGACGACACTGGGGAGTGGGGCCGATGGAGAAATCGATATTCGGAGGGCGATGCCTCCACCACGTACTCCATCGAGAGTGGCGTGCTCACAATCAATAACGATCAGTCTGGCGACCAGACTTTCAAAAAGAAAGATTTTTGAGGCCCTGAATAGGTGCGCTCGTCTTTCCGAGCTGTCGGCCAAAGACCATCCCAGCGTCGACGCCCTTTTTGCATCGATCTCGCTGATCCAGTCTCGCGCCACTCCACAAGCACGTGAGGTCAGAGTGCGTGGGCTGCCGGCGTTGATTCCGTACGTCGCACTATCCGGCTATCGACGTCCAGGCCTTCCCGAAGGCCGTCCTGGCTACAGCTAAATTCGAGGTATAAAAAAGCCCCGTTCATAGACGGGGCTTCTGCGATAACAAATTACTGAGCCTGAATGCTGCTCAACTTCGCGTTAGCAAAAGGCACCGTAGCTGGCGCCGAAAACTTCCAGTTCTCACCTGGACCGATATCTGCCCCGTGGGCAATGGTGTTCCCTACTACAGTTCCACCTTCGTCATAAAGCTTAAATTTCACGAAGACATTCGCCAGCGTCGCGTTAGTGTTGTTGTGGGCGATCCCTTCTACTACAGAATAGCCCGCGCTAGCTTGAGAAACATGCAGGCCGGAAACGGAAACCCGATCCTCGGCTACTGCGAAAGCGGAAAAAAGAATTGCAGCGGCAGCAAAAATCTTGCGCATTGGTCAGGCTCATTTGTGAATTGGATCCCACTTTTGCCTAAGATTTTCGATGATGTCAAGATACTGGCGACAACATATCGACGCGCTAACTCATTTCCCGAAAACGAAAAAGCCCCGGCGAGTGCCGAGGCTTTGAATGAAAATACGATGTGAATCATCAGTAAGAAAATCCGCAGGCAGAAAGGGAGTTCTTACTGATTTTAATTAGCCGACCTTCAGGGAGCCTAGATGAAACCCCTCAACGCTTGAGATCTTGCCCCTCCAAAGTGTTCCGCCTGAAACGATAGGCTTGTTGGCATCCGTAAATACCTGAGCATTTCTGAGATGCACAAACTGACATGCGATTCCTTGGTCTTCGTCAGTATGAAGCGGAGGTTTCAGGGTCAAAATCAGTTGTTTCGCCGCCTCCCTGGCGCCTTCAGGGATAGCCCCTGAGAAGTCACTAGCGAGCTGCTCGAAATACGCGTCTTCGGAAATCAGGTCTCCGGAAATCAAATTGCCACCGACAGTAAACGTCAAGGGGACGCTTCCGGTGGTATCGCTGACGAACCGTGCAAACCACTGAATCAACCAGTCTGATTGGCGCCCTTCCCACTTCGTTTTGGTGTAAAGATCATCACCAAATAGCTCTCGATAGGCTTCAATCTGGCTTTGTACATTTTCGTCTGTCACTGATAGCTCCTTGCCATTCGAATAATAGAAATCAATCTATACACCGACAGCAAGAAAACAAAAAGCCCCGCAGATGGCGAGGCTCTTTATTGTCAATCCATAATGCGCAAGATCGACAGGATGGGCAAATACTCTCTCACTTTCTCACTCATTGCAATGGCTTTTTGCTACGCCGCGCAACTTTCGATTAAACCCTCTTCGTCTAATAGCTCCTGAGCGGCGGTGAGCGCCTCGTTTACCTGATCGTCCAGAGCCTTGCGGATCGACGAGCGCCACCGATACCGGGTCGATTCCGGTTTGCCGTCATTACCCCAGTTGGTGATGTCATACCAGGCGGCCGGCAGTACAGAGGCGGAGCGCTTCCCATCAGCGCCGGCAACTTGAGGAATTGCCCAAGTCAAAACTGCACATTCCCGGAACCGCTTCGGCGCTGGCGTCTTCACCGAATTGAGCAGCTCCAGAATGGCGCCGTGCTTGCGCTCTTCGTGCGTTGAATACTTCGCTACCAGTGCGCGCCAATGCGCCGGAGTAAGCGCTTTGTGCAGGCGTCCGAACACCCAGCAATCTTGGAGCAGGGCCGCCTCCTTGCCTACGATCTCCCCCTTCTGCTTGGCGCACTGCACCTTGGGCTCAAAGTCGCAGCCCCCTGCCGAACTGATTGTCTCGGCGGCCAAGGCTCGGACTACGGCGGAAATCACATTGCGATAAGTCATGCTGCGGCCCTCTTAAGTTCGCGGGTCTTGGCTCGGTATTCGGCCTTGATGGTTTTGATTTCGTCGATGGTGTACTTGCGGGGCTCATGAGGCCCTTCAAGCCATGTCACGGTTTCGGCGCCGATGCGCAGCACCAACCGGATGCGGTACTCAACCGCGTTGCCGGACAGGTTGCGGTTGCACTTCACGCACTGGCGATGAATGTTCAGTGGCTCGAAACGCAGCTCCGGACAGGCGCCGACGGATCGGTAATGCCCAGCATCCCAGCGGCTGCCCGTCATCAGGTCGTTGTCGTTCGGCATCGAGTCGCAGCTGATGCACGGCAGGTGCGCGTCACGCAGGCGGACGAACTCGTTGACCGCCGCCTGGGCTTCGCGCAAGTGATCCGCCCTGCTCTTCAGCTTCTCCTTACGGACTTTGATATCGCGGCGCTCGCACTGGTCGATTGCCTTGCGAGCTTTCTCTTGATGACGCGGGGCATCAATTGCCGCACAAACTGGACTGCAAACCGCCTGCCCCATCCGCGATGGAACGAATGAGGCCATGCAAGTAGCAACGCGGCATTTCTTCGGTTTGGGCTGCTTCCGCTCAATCGTCATGCAGCCTCCTGGCTCAGCAGATCATCGAAGTACACGCCCTGCTGAGCGAAACGCGCGACGATCCGTTCGGTATAGGCCACGCCTTGGGCGCGATTGAACAAACTGGTGACCGGGAACCCATCAGGGCCGAACAGCTTGCAGCCGCCCATCATGGCCAGCTTCGTCTCGTACGGGAGGTGACGCATGACGCGATACCACTCAGCCTGAAACCCGGCGTCCTCGTTCAGCAGGATCTGCACGCCGACGTGCAACTTGCAGTACCGGCGGGCGTCGGCCTCGTCGCCGATCTGGGTCATCTCTGTGATGCGCTTGTACATCGCGAACCACAGCCTGTTTTGGTCGAGCGTGCGGTCCTTTCCCGGGCGCAGCGATACGACGACGAACTTCTTGTCGCGGTACATGGCGCTAAGCTTCGTGATGGCCTCGGAGAGTTTCGCCTGACAGTTCACGGAGATTTTGTCAGCCATGAGTGGCCACCTTGTTCGGCAATCCGTTGGTCACCTCGCCGAGTTGCCGTGTCAGTCGCTCGTTCTCGGCCAGCAACTCCAGCGCCACCTCTTCCACTGTTTTCTCCCCGAGAAAGTCTTGCAGCGCCTCGGTGTTGCGCTTCCAGTCTGCACAATCGGTACGGTACGACGCCGCCTCGGCCCACAGCAGCTTCTGGAGTTTTTGTTTGTCGATGGTCATTGAGCCGCGCTCCTTGCTTCCAATTGTTCGGCCTGCTGAATGAGCAGCGCCCGGCGATCCGCCAGCTCATTGGCTGCCAGAATTCGCAGTTCTGTTTTTTCCTCTGCCGATGCTTGGCGCATGGCGAGCATCGAATCCTTCACCGCGGCGAGCTTCTCGCGCAGTTTTGGCGAAGGCCGTGCTACATCACCGGTCAGCAGCGCAACGACGGCCCGGCCGTCTTCGGTAACCGGCGCGACACTCAAGTCGGCCAAGTACAACTGCCCGCGCTCATGTGGGATCCGTTGCATCTGCACCGCCTTGGTGATCGCCTGTGTGCGGCGATTCGCGTCGAATCCGACGGACACGTGCCAATTGACGTTTTTGTTGTCCTCCCGAGCCTGCCCCACCAAACGCTCATAAGCGCTGTTGAACGCCATGCGCGCACCGACCTTGTCGCCAGCGTCGAGCACGGGTTTCGCAGCTGCCAGCGCAAGTTGAATCTCGTCGGTCAGCACCACGGTTTCAAACTCGTCATTCGTAGTCATGGCGATTGCCCAAGCTTCGTCCTTGCCCGGGCGACCATCTGCAACCTGAACGCGCTGGAGGATGTCAGCCATGGCCAACTTGCCTTTCACTTCGAAGCGGCAAGCCTTCAGCGCGGCCTTCACGACGTGCACCGGGTAAGCGCAAAGGTCCTCAGCCATAATCGCCGCAGTACCTGGGTTCATTTCCTGACCCATGGCCTCGGCGGTGGCGCAGATCGCTGCAGCGAGCCCGGCAACCTGCTGATCGTTCATTTCAAAGGTACTCATTGCGCTCTCCCGCTTGGCGCTTGGCCAAGACCATTTGCGCGGCCTGTTCGGCGGCGGAGACGTTCGCCTCGGTACGCTCCATCTGGCGCGCAGTTGTCCCGTTGATGCGCTGACCGGTCACCCACTGGGTGTGGTAGCTCTCGGCGTTTGCCAGCAGTTCGTTGAGGCTGTGGCACTTGCGCAGAACAGCGGCATCGCTGGTTTTCAGGAAGTGAGCTGCGACGTGATGAGCGACATCGGCGCCGAGGCGGTCGACCAGTTGGCTGAGCTGGCCACCGACCTTGGCGTTCCACACCGGCCAGGTGCTGTAGCGCTTGCGGTAGGCCATGGCATAGTTCGCCCAGACCTTGAAGGTTTTGCAGGACTGGTCCTTGGGGCCCGGCATGTCAGCGGGAATCTCAACCCGTGGCGCATCGGTGCGATCAACCACCAAAACCAGATTGCGGGCCCGCTTGTCCGGGCTGCCTTGCAAGTCCTGACTGGTATCCTGATTAGTACCCTGATGATTGGTATCCTGATTTGTCGGAGATTTTTCCGACCCTTGCTCGGATTTTTCTCCGACCTTGATCGGATTTTTTTCCGAGGTAGATCGGATTTTTTTCCGACCTTCGTTCTTCGGAGGGGTCGGATATTTTTCCGATCCATCCAGTTTCTGGTTCCACTCAATAGCCTTCTCGGTCAGGCGGAACAGTGTGATGTTCGAAGTGCTGGAAAGCTCAATCAAGCCCGCCTCTTCCAAGGCCTTCAGCATGCGGTAAGCAGTGTCTGGCTTGTCAGTGAGCAGCGGCAGCTCCTCAATGATCTTGGCCTTGCTCAGCGCGAAGAAGATCCCGTCGTCAGTCTTGATTGGCTTGGTCCAGCTCGGGCAGCCGTAGACGAAGGCGAACAGCAGGGCCTGCTGAGAATTCAGCTCCCACTCCAACGCCTTCACCTGATTGATCGTGACGGTGAATTGCATATCAGGCCTCGGCCAGCTTGTACTGAGCCCAAAGGCCGGCAATCCAGTTGACGCCCTTGGGAGTGAATTTGGATTGGTTGTAGGCGTGGCCGCTGTCCCTGGTGCCGGCTTTTACTTCGAAGCGGCCGGCGTCGATGTGAGGCTGGTAGGCCTGCCATTCGCCGCCCATGCGGTACATGATTTTTTTGTCGAGCAGGAACTCTCGGAATCGCCACTCGTTGGCCTTGAGCAGCTTTGCCACCTGACGGAAACCCTTGAGGCCGGTTGATTCGACGTAGCGCTCGACAAAGGCGATCTTTGGCGCTGCCTCAATCAGCGCCTGATTGGCTGCCTGCTGAAGCTCGAACTGTTCGGCCCAAGCACGGGCTGCAGCGGCGGGATTGGAAAAGTCAGGCAGTGTGGCGAGAACCCGCGGCCCTTCCAGCTCTTTGAGCCTTTTCAGGACAGATCGGCGAACGGCTTTCGACTCGCGCATCCCCACCAGCATGCATTGGTCCAGTGTCAGGCCATAAGTGGCGACCTGATTGCCGTGCAGGGGGGTGAAATACTTTTGCACCCCCTCCAAATCATCGCCCAGCTCATCCTCGACCCGGGAAAGGAAATGGTCATTGCGAACCTTTGGCTCTCCAGCCTGCTGGCGTGCTTCATTAATCATGTCGCGCAGCGTGATCGTTGAAATGGTACGCGACACGTTTTCAGAATTCGAAAAACGTGTCGCGACACTTTGGGGGGTATTGCTTGAATTGGGTTGGCTCTGCATAATCGGGCCTCTCTAGTTTTGCGAATCAGCCGACCTTCTCCGTCGGCTTTTTTGTGCCCGGATTCAGGCGGCCTTCACCGAGGCATCCATCACGTCTAGGCTCTGCCGAACGTGGTTGATCTCCTGGCGGATCAAGTTTTTCTCGAAAGAACTGACGTGGTTGTCATCCAGCGCCTGGTGCACCGCGATGGTCAGATCGGCGACCTCTTTGCCGACGTTGATCAGTGATTTGGTCAACGCTTGAGGCTCCGGCGCAGCTTTCGCAACGAGGTCGAAACCAAATTCACTCGCCAGTGCAGCCAGAGGGCGCATGTCGCCGGTGTGCAACAGAATCCCGAACAAATGCTCCACGGTCAGGTGGTGTGCGTCGTTGTCCGGATTGGCGCGCTGAAGCAAGCCAACGTGAGCAACGCCCATCTTTGCAGCAAGGGTCTTAGCTTCGTTGTCGAGGACAGCGCTCTGGCAGGCCCGCAGAAAATCTTCCATTCGTAAAACCTCAAATTTGTTTCCGTGGCGCCCTGCCAGTGCGTGGGCGATCATTTGCTCGGGCAGTAACAATGACTGCCTCAGGCTGCTGTGCGCTTTGGGCGCGCCGGGATCGGACGAATCTCATTCGCCTCAATACGGCCGTCGTCATAAAGGGTGATTTCGATGCTTCTGCCGGCTCGAACCATTTGCGAGATCGCGCTCTGGTTCACGCCGAGAGCAGCAGCAAGCGCGGCCTGAGTGCCGTGCTCTTCTAGGTATTTGCTCAAAGGGGTCTTTTTCATGGAATTTCCACGGCTTGATATCTGCCATGTATAGTAGCAGTGCTGCTTTTTATCAGCAACAAAATACTAGCAGCGCTGTTTGCTTGGATATCAGCTCTGCTAATACTCTTATTCGTATGAAAATACGTCGCCCCCTCACCCCCGAAGAAGTCGCCGAGAGCGCCAGGCTCAAAGCTATCTACGAACAGCGGAAATCAGCTGCTAAAGCGGCCGGGCGCAGCCTGACGCAGGCGGACGTTGCCGAGGCGTGCGGATGGTCCGGGCAAAGCGCATTCAGCCAGTACGCCACCGGGAAGGTGCCACTAAATGTTGAAGCGCTGCTGAAGCTCGCAAAGGCGCTCAACTTCGATGCAAGCGAGGTCAGCTCTCGACTGTTATCCACTGTTGCCAGCGTGCAGCAGGACCGCATACAGCCAAGCGTAAAATTAGGGAACATCGAGACTTGGGACGACGAAACCCCGCTCGATGACGATGAGGTCTACGTCCCCTTCCTTCATGAAGTCGAACTGGCGGCCGGATCTGGCAGGTTTGCGATTGAGGAAAGCGCCAACTCGCGCCTGCGCTTCAACAAGAAGGACCTGCGCCACAATGGCGTTCAGTTCAGTAACGCGAAGTGCGTGAAGGTCGGCGGGAACAGCATGATGCCTGTGCTGCGCGACGGCGCCACGGTCGGCGTGAACGTTGGGAAAAGCTCCCTGAGCGATATCGTCGACGGCGAGATGTACGCCATCAACCACAACGGTCAGCTTCGCGTGAAACAGGTCTACCGGATTCCGATCGGGATTCGCTTGCGCAGCTTCAACCGTGACGAGCATCCGGATGAGGACTACACGTTCCAGCAGATCCAGGAGCAGCAGATTTCGATTCTGGGACATGTGTTCTGGTGGGCGATGTACTCGCGCTAATTGACACTGGCATCCGGCGGAATCAAGCGAAATGGGAAGGAATATGGAAATCAAATTTGCAGAAGCTGTACGATTTTTTGTGACGATTGCCCCTCAAAGCCCTTGTTACATTTGCGGGACTGATCGCTGGGAGATACCTTTTTCGGACGTCAATAAAGAGCTCTGTTTCCTCTCCCCAACGGGGGCCACTAAGGGGGGGATTGATATGTACAATCTCAATCTGGAATGCTCTAAGTGTGGCGTTTTGAGAGTACACAGAGCTGAGCACATTAGGGACTGGCTTGACAAAAACCCGGAAGAAGGGCCTAAAAGTTGAGCAGATATGAACCCAAACTCTTTCGGTCAGAACATCTGCCTAATGCACAATTTGTTAGGGGTGACAGCGCTCCAGAAAGAGGCAATACTCGAGCAATGAATGACATTACACGCGAAGAATTCAACGCAAAGCTTGAGACCATTGAGGTAAAGATGGATGCTCGGGTTGAGTCTGTTTCCTCTAAAATTGACTCATTTGTAGCTGTTCAAGCTGAACGAGATAAAAGGATGGAGGAGATCCTGAATCAGATTTCTTCCAATCATGCAGAAACCAAAGCCAGCATTGGGTCGATGAAGACAACAATGATCGTCACAGCGGTTTCAACTGTTCTCGCCATTGTGATTGGGATAGCAGGATTTAATGCAATGCTCACCTCAAACATGATTGCCTCATTCCAGATGGGGCGAAGTGAGAAAGCATTGGAGTCGCAGCAAGTACAGCCCGCTGAACCAGCCATACCTTCTGCACAAAAGAAATAAATACCCGGGCGGGCTTTTTCATCCCGCCCTTCCCTACTATGTACCGCCATCGAGCCCCTCGACCGCGTGCCCATAGAAGGCAGTCGCCTCCTCCACCAGCTCCCGCCAGTCATCGTCGTCGATCATGCCAGCGCGCTGATATTCGTCCGCCAGCTTCAGCAGTTCGTCGTACTGCTCCTTAGCGTCCATCCTAATCTCCGGCTCTTCGAGTAATCTCCGCCAAGCAACCAGCGCCTGCTTTTTCCGATCGTCGTTCATAGTGAGTACCTGGTGGGTGTGCACCGGTAGAGATCCACCATAGCGCGGCCGTTCAGTGGGAGCGACTGACGGCGCAGAAGATGGTGGCGCACAGCCACGAATGGTAAAATCTCAGCTCAATTGATGGAGGGAACCAATGAAGATCGTAGGCCTGATTTTGCTCGGGATTGTTTGCCTGATCAGCTACCTGATTGGGAGCGGCACCAACGGCCTCGCGATGGTCGCAAGCATCGTTTTCTTTCCGAGCGCAATCGCTCTGTACTTCTACCCGACAATTTGCGCTGTTGGCGAACACCCCAAGGCCACGCCGATCTTCGCGCTAAACCTCCTCGCCGGCTGGACTTTTATCGGCTGGGTTGCGGCTTTCATCTGGACGCTCAACAAGCCCGCCATCCACACTGCCCGCCCGGTCGAGACCACAACTTACGCCGAGGATCTTGCTGCCGCTGCCGCGAACAAGGAATGCCCGTTCTGCGCGGAGACCATCAAGGCCGCCGCCAAGAAGTGCAGGTACTGTGGTTCTGATTTGGAACAGCAAGCCGTATAAAAACAGAAGCGCTCCATGAAGCCCGCCAAGCGCGGGCTTTTTTACGCCCGAAGAAAATATTATTAGCAGCGCTATTTACATTAAATAGCAGCGCTGCTACTTTTATTCGCAAGCCAGACTACACCGGCCCAGCAGCGAAAGCGGCGCCGCTCTTTAACAGTTAGGAACCTTCGCGGATCGATCCCCAGAAACGGGCATAGCGCGAAACACAAACTTCGATCCCCATGCAGGCTCTGGAACCTGCCGGACTCCCCATATGGGAGGACGCCAAACCATGCAAGCCAGCCGGCGAAGAACACCGAACACGAAATGTGTGACGCCGGCCAGGTGGGGAAACCGCGGCGCTGTGCATGGGGCGGAGAAAAGAGAACGCCGGCCCTTTTATTTTGGGCCGGACACTCTTCAGAAAACCCTGCGAAGGACTTTGTGAAGAGTGTGCAGCTATCTGCGAGCTGAACCGTAGCTACCAGAGAGTTTTCTGGCTCTCACCTTGTCGATCTTCGATATCAGATGAGTACGCTCTACGACCAAACTCTCCTTGCAGATACGAATCTCACGAGCGATCTGTCCAGCCCTTCGTGCAGGAGCCTCCTCAAGCTCAGCCTGAAGACGCTCTATGCGCTCATGCAGCCTTGCGATTCTCTCTTTGGTACTGAGCTTCCCACCGGTTTTTTTCTTTGAAGGCTGATCAGTCATTGCCGGAGCTTCCTGCATGGTGATCCATCAGGTGGAGAGTAGTAGAGCAACCTGAGGCGCGCGCCTTATAAAAATGTCGACACCACCCGAATGCACTCCCCTCCGCGCCCAACGGCAACCAGCGGAGCGGATGAGTGCATCCGAGTTTTGTTGGATCAACACCCCGCCACTCTGGAGGCGACCATGTCAGCTCTACGCAAGCTCATCCCGGAAGACGACTTTCTTGATACAGAGGCTGGCCAGAAATGGCTAACCGAGTCGGTCGACGATCTGCTGTGCCGGCGCCATATCGAAGCGCCAAATCCGGTGGGCCGAAGCAAGGTCTTGGTCAACGCTGATCACCTGCCGGAAGCGCTGGCGGATCACATGGCCGCAAACCCGGATCCAGACCGGCACATCGAGAAGATCCTGATTGAGCTGGTCCGGCGCGGCGACGGTGGGATCCTGCACACCTGGGCCGTAGAAGCCGTCGGCGGTGATCCACAGGTCGTTCGGACGCTCGCCAGCGACCTGGTCGCGGTGCACGCCAACGAGTACCGCGATGCAAAGCGCGAAAGCGATCGCGTTGAACAGGAGTGCGGCTTTTGAGCCCGCACATACTGATCGACAAAGCACTCGATGGTGTGACCGCCCCCTTCGCCCATGAAGAGACAGGTTTGCTTGTACAGGAGCTGATCACCCGCCTTTTCACCGACAGCGCCATCACCATCGACGAATTCAACCACTTCTGCGAGCGGCTGCGCGACGTCTGTCAGCAGCGCAAGGAGACTGTATGAGTACGGCACCGGTTAAATCGCTCATCGACGAGCAGCTCGAAGACATCGAACACAAGATCGCCCTGCTCGGCTTCGGCCTTCCCTTCAACGAGGTGATCGGTCGCAAGCGCGAGGATCTGGTCGCAAATCTCCCACAGCGTCTAACGCCGTCCATGAAAGGCAAACGGATTGCGGTGAGGGTTCGGCCGTGACCGGTCGCCAGCTTGCCCGCCGCATTCTGATTCGGCGCGGATCATTCTTTGCCATCGGCGTTTTCACCTTCCTGATGTTGCTCAGCGCCCTCGCCGACCGCATCACTCAATAAACCCATCTTTCAAAGCTGCGCACATGCGCGGCGGGAGATCGTCATGCCTGCACCCAACCTGGCCCTATGGGAAGAAGTCGAAAAGACCGACCCCAAATTCACCAAGGAATACACCGGTCTGGGCGGCTTCACGGGTACTGCAGTGAACGCCCAGTACCTGGCTAAACGTGCCACCGAACAATTCGGACCGTGCGGTACCGGCTGGGGTTACGACGTCATCGAGGAGCGCTTCGATATCGGCGGACCACTTTTGAACAAAGAAGGTTCGGTGCTAGCCCATGCCCAGGTGCATACCCTCAAGGTCGCACTTTGGTACTTGGGCGGCGATGGCGAGCGCAAAACCATCACGCACTACGGACACACGCCTTTCATCACTCAGAACAAATTCGGAAGCATCAGCACTGACTTTGATGCTCCAAAGAAATCCCTTACTGACGCGATCGGCAAGTGCCTGAGCCAGCTCGGCTTCTCCGCCGACGTTCGCCTGGGTCTTTACGACGACATTCACTATGTCAATGAACGCCTGGGTGAAGCCGAAATCGAGCGCGCCGAGGACAAGATCGAAGCGAAGGAGCGTCTGGCTGCTGAATACCGCGAATGGCTAGCTGAAACGCTCCACTTGATTGGTACCGCGCAATCACTCAACGAGTTGGAGCAGCTCTATAAATCAGCGATGCGAAAGCTGGACTTGCGCAAAACCGAACCAGAGTGCGCTGCTCACAAACTCAAATTCACGCGCGCCAAAGACGCCCGTAAAGCAGACCTTGAAGATGCCTTGGAGGGCGCAGCATGACCGATCTCTACAAACTGAATGTGCAGATGGCCGAGCTCGCAGCCTTGGCTGACAGCGACGACGAAGGACTGCGCCAGGCCATCCAAGACACCATGGACGGCATCAAGGGCGAGTTCGAAGTGAAGGCCGACAACGTCGTCATGCTGCGCCGGAACATTGAAGGTGACATCGACGCAATCGACAAGGAAGTCGACCGCCTCAACGAACTCAAACGCATCAAAAAAAACACCGTGGGCCAGCTCAGCGATTACCTGCGCCGGAACATGGAGGCCGCAGACATCAAGTCGATCAAGCGACCACTGTTCACTATCACACTGGCGCTCTCGCCCGAGAAGGTCATTGTCGACAACGAGCAAGCAGTGCCTGACGAGTTTGTCACGTTGAAGAGCGTGATCACTCCAGACAAGAAAACTATCGCCGTGAAGCTCAAAGAAATCCGTGATCACAACGACGCGGTGCGCAAGCGCATCGAAGCCGGCGAAGACGCGGAACATGAACGGCTACCGGAACCAGTCTGGGCTCACCTTGAGCGCGGCGAAAGCTCGATCAGGATCAAGTGAGGTCAGCATTCTCAGCGACCACATCAACTTGAAAAACGTTATACTTAAGGGACCTCCATAGTCGAGACTTTATCCCACTCTCTTCGAAGTATTTCCTGGGTAACACTTACGACTGCCTGCCCCTTATCTACAATTCCCCTATATTCACATGCCGCTTGGATGTAGTCACTCATAGCAGAGACCAGCTTTTTAGAATTCATGTCATTTGGACTTAACAACAATTCTAACTGAGCAAAATGCAACCTTGCCTTTGCGAGCTTATCGTATAACTCGGTACGTCGTAACTTGAGAGATTCATCAGGCACGTCAAAGGCTTTATCTTTATCAACCCCCGAAACCGAAGAGGTATCTTTTACATATTTAGATAGGTCATGAACAGATTGACCCAATGATAAAAAATGGGCCACTTGCTCTCTAATTAGTGCAATCCATTCCAACCGACTTTTCGCCAGAAACTCCGACCTGCTTCTATTCTCCTGAAATGCAACATTCTTTTTTGCGATTGTTTCTTGACTGATTATTGTTTTCTTGAATGAACTCGCATTATAAATAGAGCCTACAACAACTGCAATAATAGCTGCCATGGAGCCTAAAATGGCAACCCAATCAGTACCAGTGTTCAAGGTTATTTCCGGAACCCTATGCACAGTAAGCATCAGATTATCAATCGTCACTATGACACTCCTCTATTAAAGTAGCGATATCTAATACCTCAAATAAAACCAAATTGCCACCACTTACAGGATCCTGTAGATAGCAGCAGTATGAGATGCTCCCCAGTAGCGAAAACGACAGGCCTGGCTGGACTTGCCGGCCAGCGGAATTGAAGAGGTAGGCCATGGCCAAGAGTGGACAAGAACGATCGGCCAAAGCTGCCGAGAAGCGGGTGCAGTACGACGAGAAGGAGTTGCGGCACCGGGTCAGGCTCGGCACCCGCCAGAAGCTTGATGAGCTGATGGCCTGGAACGGCATCGAGGAAATGAGCGAGGCGATTCAGAACTTGATTTTGAACGCTCATGCGCTCGGGCCAACCCTTTCTTATCAGGCGATAGGCAGTCCGCGCCACAAAGTGCAGATAAGCGAAAACGTGGCGCGGATGTTTCGGAGTGAAAGCTTGGCTGAGCTAAAACGCAATCCCGGAGATGAAATTATTGAATCCCATAATCCCGCCCCACTGTGAATTCTATTACGATGTAACAGAAAAATAATTATTGAAATGCACCGCCCAAGAATTTGTCCTAGTAACCCTCCACCCTATATTATCTCTCCTAGTCATCCGTTTAACATGAGGCGTATAAACATACGCAAGCGCGTAATACATCAAATGCTCTTTCGCACCAAAACTATCGACAAAGATGCTTCTATATAACTCCTTATCCAAATCCGAAAGGGTGGAATGATTAATATACTCCTGAACCTTCTTGACACGCCGAAACCATTGCAATACCACATCATCAATAAGACCTTCTTGAAAAATATCAATCAGCGCATTCCTAAAATAACGAGCTTTCTGGAGATAACTCAAACTCTTATCCGGCGGTTCTATCTTACGAATTCTCTCCGAAACCCAAAAAGCAAAGCTTTTATGACTACCGTCGGGAATAGGCACATCATTACCGAGTCGCTCCGAACTTTCTTCCATCCGCTCAAGAATTTTGAAAAATGTCGCTTCAAACCTATCTTTTTTCAATGCTTCAAGTTGCGCCACTAGCGCTTTAGAAGTTTTCCTTGACTCTCTAACCTGCACATATAGCGCCAACAGCAAAACTAAAAGCGAGAGAAAACTTAGCGCGGGATTAGTGAGTCCTCCTACAAAGTCACCAAACTGCCCCCATATCTCTTGGCTATTCGCTCTAACGACTCCAAATTGTTCAACATAAACGCACAACACAAGACCTATCAGAGCCACACCAACGATAACAATTGATACCGCCACGCTAATCGCAATTTTTAACTTGCGCTCCTCCAACCTAGATTCCCAAGTATCCATGACTCTCCCTTAGTTAAATTATCAAATTGCCACTATATCAACCATTGCCGCACCCAGTCACGGTGGGCAGTACCTGACTGGAGAAATCCATGAGCCACAACTGCGCATACGTCCGACAGCATTATCAAGTGCCCGCCGAGATCGGCCGTCGCGTCATAGCCTACGGGAAGCCCGGCGTAATCTTGGCGGATCGCGGCCATTACATCGGCGTGGTACTGGATGAAGACCCGAAGAAGCGGATCGGCAATTACCACCCCACCCACGAAATGCAGTACGGCGAAATGGCAGAGACGCTGCCGTTGAAAGAATGGCTGGTCCTGCCGTTCAAGCATGACTGGGACGATCTCGACTGGAACCGCGAGGCCCGCGAAGATCTGGTAAGGGTGTGGGCAGCCACTCGAAGTCAGGCCAAATACAAAGCCTACGAGCGGCTTCAGGATTACTGCCACAGCATCAAGGCGATGTTGCACTTCAAGGTCCGGCGCGCCTGATCGACTTCCTGGCCCAAGCGCCTCATACGAAGCTCGGCGGCTCAACGATTCGATGCTTCGACTCCATGTAGCTGGCCAGGTCGATCACCTCCCGAAGGAACACGACCACCTCCAGCTTCACTGCATCGTCAGGCAGCCCTATCCGTTTCAGCATTGCCTTGGCGTCCTCTTCGATCGCCGCCAGCGCATCTACATCGCTCTGCAACCTCATGTCGGCCTCCTGCCAGTGTGAGTTGAGCCATAGATACACCACCTGGTAACGAGCCGGCCAGCGGAATTGAATTGGTAGGCCATGGCTAAGAGCAACGCGGAATTGCAGAAGGACAAGCGCGCCAAGGAGAAGGCGCTGCTCGATCGGATCGGCGCCGAGAAAGCGATCGCTGATTGTTTCGAAAGCGCTCGATGATGCCTTGCTGATTCTCGGCAAACGACACAGCTTCGAGGAATGGCAGGAGACGGTGTCGACGTTCATCATCAATCTGGCTGCGGCGTTGGCCAATGAATCAGAACGATTCGCCAGCATGTCGCGACCGGAACTAATCGCCAATGAAAAATGGTCGCGACAGCTTGAGGAATTCGCAAGCGCAAGTGAGGGCATGTAGTTATTTAAGTGAGGTCGTAGAGGTTTGGATTGATAGAACGCAGCCCTTGCTGCACCTTAGTCCGTAACTCTTCGAGAGTTTTAAACTCATCTAATGAAAGCATAACGGAAAGCTGTATTAAAAGTTTTATTTCACGTTCAGCACCTTCTAGATTGCTCCGCGCAGAATTCAAATCAGCGGTTCTGACAGTGCCTGTACTACGTGAATACAAAGATATTCGTTCGACATCAGCCTCATACCTATCAATCATTCGGTCATACATCAAAATTTGCTGATCCAGCAATCTGAGCTGACTTGCCTTGTACTCAGAAAGCCTTGCAGAGCTCCCCTCTTCAACAAAGTGTGCACTCTGCTCAAGCTGAAGATCAATAGTACGAAGCAGAGCTATAAGCGTAACCAGAGAAATACCAGGGCCAATCAAGCCTCCAAAGAAAGAACCGAAGTTTGACCAACTGCCAGACTTAGGCGAAAGACCATTATTGAATACACTCAAGTAGAACCCTACTGCAATCACAACAAGAGCAGCTAATCCAAACAAACCGATATTTAAAGGCTTTCCCCATCGGTTTAAGGATTTCGTATCAACATCCATCCCCCCCCCCCTAATTTCGCTATCAAGAAATCCCATATTTTTGAGTAGCGGGCGCACGCCCGAAGGATAACTCATGTCAGCGCAACAGAAGAAACACCCCTTCGATTTCAAAACTCAATACGGACTCGGCTTCAGCACTCAGGACGATGAGATCGTTGTCGACTTCTTCTGCGGTGGCGGCGGTGCCGGTACCGGGCTGGAGATGGGCTTGGGTCGCGCGGTGAATGTCGCGAAGAATCACAGCCCCCAAGCGATCAGCATGCACACCGTGAACCACCCGGGCGCGGTGCACTACACCACCGACGTCTTCGATGGAGACCCCGACACCGAATGTGGCGGCAAGGCCGTTGGTTGGTTCCACATGTCGCCGGATTGCACGCATCACAGCCAAGCCGCCGGCGGACAGCCACGCAAGCGCGAGATCCGCAATCTGTCGTGGATCGGCCTGAAGTGGGCCGGCAAGAAGAAGCCGCGCGTCATCAGCTTGGAGAACGTGAAACAGATCCTCCAGTGGGGGCCGCTGATCGCCAAGCGCTGCAAGTCGACCGGCCGCGTGATGAAGCTGGGCGGCGCCATCGCCGAGCCTGGCGAAGTTGTGCCGGTTCACCAGCAGTTCCTGGTGCCTGACCCGAAACGCCGCGGGCAAACGTGGACAGTGTTCGTCGCCGAGCTGCAGCGTTTGGGCTACGCCGTCGAATGGCGGGTCATCAAGGCCTGCGACTTCGGTGCACCGACCAGCCGTGAGCGGCTGTTCATGATCGCCCGCTGCGATGGACAGGCGATTGTGTGGCCCGAGCCGACCCACGCGAAGAACCCGGCCAAGGGCCAGCTGAAGTGGCGCACCGCCGCCGAATGCATCGACTGGACCATCCCGAGCAAAAGCATTTTCGATCGGGCAAAGCCGCTGGCACCCGCCACCCTGCGCCGGATTGCCAAGGGCATGAAGAAGTTCGTCATCGATGCCGCTGACCCATTCATCGTGCCGATCGCGAACTGGTCGGGCGAAAGTGTTCAGTCGGCACACGACCCGCTGCGCACCGTAACTTCTTGGCCGCGCGGCGGATCGTTCGCCATGGCCAGCCCAATTATTGCGCCAGCAACCCATCAGGGCAGCGACCGGGTCAACGATCCACACGCCCCGTTGCCGACGGTGACCTGTGCGAATCGCGGCGAGCTGACGCTGATCAGTCCGGTGCTCGTCGGCGCCGGTGGCCCGGTATATGCCGGAAACCCAGTAGCGGCGGACAAGCCTCTCGGCACCTTGATGACGCGTGGCCACCGCGCGCTCGCCGCGGCTCACCTGGTGAAATTCCGGTTCTCGGATGAAGGCAAGGCGCTCGACGAACCGCTGCCGACCATCACTAGCGGCGGCAACTACCAGCGCCCCGCCGGCGCCGCCCACGCCATGGGTATCTCAACCGTGTTCATGGCGCAGATGAACGGAGGCTTCAATACCACCGACGCCAAGAGCGTCGACGATCCGATGACCACGGTAACCAACACAGGCAGTCAGCAGCAACTGGTGACAGCGAACCTGGTGCACCTGCGCGGCAACTGCGATGCGCGGAACACAGCCGATCCGCTGCACACCATCAGCGCCGGCGGCACTCATCACGGGCTGGTCACTGCTTTCATGGAACGCCAGTTCGGCGCCAGCGTTGGCCAAGGTGTGGACGAACCAGCGCCGACCATCACGGCCGGTGGTGGCGGCAAGAGTTCTCTGGTCGAGTTGCAACTCTCGCCAGAGGTGGAGGACGGCGCGCTGCGGGTCGCGGCATTCCTGATCAGCTACTACGGCACCGAGAACATGAGCGCCGCCGACGCACCAGCGCCAACCATCACCACCAAGGATCGTCTGGGACTGGTCACCGTCACCATCAAGGGCACGCCGTACGTGATCGTCGACATCTGCCTGCGGATGCTACAACCGGCCGAGCTGTACAAGGCTCAAGGCTTCCCCGCCGACTACATCATCAGCCACGGTGCCGACGGAAAGCCATTCACCAAGACCCAGCAGGTCCACATGTGCGGCAACAGCGTCAGCCCGCCCCCGATGGCAGCGCTGGCCAGGGCCAATGACCCGTGGCGAAGTTCACTGCCACGTTACGCAGCAGCGTAACGATGATTTGTAAGACCGCCCCAATTGGCTGAAAGACAAAATTTCACTTGCAGTAGCCAAAGTATTAACTCATGAAAGATAGCTTAGTGACGCTGTAGCTATTGCCATAACCCTCGTCGTAATGATGAGTAACCAAGAATGACTGACTACTGGTAGTGCCGTTTCTCATCCTATATTCAATTATGACATTTAGATCCGCCCACTCTGAAAGCCGCATAAAGGACAAAACGCAGTTAGAGCCCGTCATAAGCGGATCAATGTTGCGACGCCGTGATTTCATATCTTCGGCGTTAAGCTTCACGACTACAGATTCACAGTAGTCTCCGGAGTTGCTGATTTTGATTTCAATACCAAAGTCATCCTCTTTCCATCCGGCTGACGTTACCTCTAGCCCGAGCAAAGGATGGAGCGTTTTTTCGTAGTTGAGGAGACTGGCTTTTTGGGCGGCAACCATCTCGCATTGCTGTGCTACGGAGTTTCGAAGCTCCGCAGCCTGGAGATTCAGAGCTGTCGTTCCTTGGCGGAGCTCAATTCCTTGTTGAAAAAAACCTAACACTAGCCAGAGGATCGTGACCGGCCCAAATGCACCCGCTAAAAAATCCCCAACCTCGTTCAAATCCATGGTTTGAAGCGTTTGGATTCGATCTCCAACGAGCCACCAAGCAAAAAGCGCATACACCACAGTAAGAGCGATCCCAATTATCGCCAGCACCCTGCCCATAGACCGCCCTCCATTGAATAATCCCTGAGCTTACCGCGAACAGGAATCAAGGTATCCCCATGCCCACAGAAAACAAACCGGCCGAGCCGCTGAAGATTGAGCGCTCGACTGTGACCAAGCTGGTGATCACCGGCGCGCCAAGCCTCGATCCGATCACCGTGTTCCTTGAGGACCTGTCACCGAAGCGCGGCAAGATCACCGTCAGCTGCTGGGGAAAGAGCTGGACCGCTTACTGGGGCGGCATGTGGGACGGGCTGAGCTTCGGCCAGTTCTTCTGTGAGCTGCACACCAGTTACATCATCGGCTACTTGGATCAAGCGATGAGGTCGCGTCAGTTCAGTGGCACGCCTTGGCAAACAAGGCACATGCCGCACTGCTAAAAGATCGCCGACATGGGCATCTCGATCAGGAAGAAGCACGCGAGCTGTTCGACGAGGCTGAAGATATCCGGGAGGCGACGTCCATTGACTACCTGGCCGGCGCACATTGCCCGCTGATGAGAAAGCTCTTTGGCGATGAATGGTGGCACTCGGCGGATGACGCCACCGAGCCAAATCCCGATTACGAACACCTCGAGCGAATCATCCTCGCGGTACAGCAGGCGCCGCACCAAGAAGAGTCGCGGCAGGTGTCGGGCTGAACTTCCCAGCCTTTCACACCATCACGAGCAATTTGCGCGCACTGCCCACATCGTAATCAACCCAGCAGAATTAAACCCAGACGGCGGCAACTGGAGCGACTTCATGCGCCTCGACATCGCCACCTTAATGGACTGCAACGAAAGCGATCTACAATTCCGCAGATATTACACTCTTTATCTGACCCCCCAGATAGTAGACGGGTCAACGACGCTAAATGTTGTCATGTCATTGTCAACTACAAGCATCTTTCCACCGCCAGCTGAAACCAGAATAAATTTCTTTTCGCCCTCTACCTTATAAACGTAGCTCGTGACCTTAGAATCTTTGTTGCGCAAGAGCTGAGCAGACGAATCTCCATTAATCAACGGAATAACCACTACAATGCAGATAAGAAAGCTACTACCAGACAGCAGTCCAAGAAGTCTGTAATACGGAGTGCCACCACTTTGGTCATGAACGGCAACAGATATATTTATCGCACAAACCAATGTAATCAAGGCAAAAGCCCACGTAGTGCCAAGATACGACATGGCTTCCTGCCGACCGAAACCCATAATAAGTACAAGCCCAATTACCACCACTAACGTTCCTAAAATAAAACTAGCAATCCTTAAACACAACTGAGACAACCAACTCAGATTGGCGATAAGCAGCACTAAAACCATACCAAAAAACAAAAAAGCAGCATACCAAATACCACCAACTACAAACTCGGTGGCACCGTAAAACCCTAAGAACCAACCAGCCCCTAATGAGTTCAGATAGCCCTTTAGAGAAAAGTATCCAGCACAAAAAGAAACGCCAACCAGAACAACAGAACAAGCGGCTACCTTGCCAAGATTCTCCAAGAAAATTGACCATTCATTATTCTCTGCCATACAAAACTCCAAAAATTGGTTTCTGGCATTATCCACCATCCAATTCAAACGATGAAGCTCTCTAGAAGCTGTCGACTCCAGCTCGTTAACTAGTAAAAGCTGGCGCCCTGATGCTTGCCGAGTTCAAGCGCATCGACCGTATCGTACTCACCAGCACCCCGCAGTATCTCCCCCCCCCCCCTTCAAAGTCAGCCGCTATAGCGGCAAGGAACCCCTATGCTCGATGAAAACATCCACCACTCACTCAACACGCTCACTGCAAGCCAGACGGCAAAGCTGCTGGTGATGCATCACGGAATCGATGCTTTCGGCTACAAGTACGACAGCCTACGCGATGCACCAAATGGGCTCGTTACGCTTGAAGATTTGGCGTCCATGTCCGGCGAGGATCTGGATCAGCTTTACGATGAGACCTCGCACGATGATGCGGTGAACGAAGTGCGTTACAGCGCAGTAGATGCCCACGGAGTTCCTTCTTGGTGCCACTACAGTTGGGAGCGCAACTACGAGGTCGATGTGAGGGCCTTCATCCTGCCCGATGGCCGTGCTCTTGCCTTTTGTGAGATGAGCGGCGGCGGCAAGCACGGCGAGCCAGACTCCTACCCTTGGGTTGAGGAGGCGAAATTCATCAAGGTCTCCGGCGTCGAAGAGCGCGTCATCAAAACTTACAAGTTCGAGGATATTCCAGAAGCCTCAGAGGTGACGCCTTGATCGCCCTGGCCTGGTTCACCTACGTCTACTGCTACAAAGTCCGGCGGTTATGAGCCGCTTGGTCGGCGTCCGCACCGAGGAACTGGCCGGCCCGGCGCTTGAGTGGGCAATCAGCGCGATTGAGGGTGATCAGCAACCAACCGCCGGACAGCTGCAACTCTTCGCACTGCCCGACGCCGAGCAACTGATCACGAAGTACAGCGTCTGGGTCGAAATTGGCCATCGTCACCCATGGCTGGCAGACCTCACCAACGATCCGTTCAATCGCCAGTCCGGCGAAACCCGAACCATCGCAGTGTTCCGCGCCGTGGTCTTCGCCACGCGCGGCGCCACAGTCAACGTCCCCGCCGAACTGTTCCAGCAATAACCCCAACCACTCAACAGCCTGCCGGTGTACGGCGGGCGAGGATTCGTTATGTCCGATTTCCAAACCGAAACCACGCCCACCGCGCGCAAGCAGCACAAGTGCGGCGAGTGCTACGGCCTGATTGAGCCGGGCCAGAAATACCAGCTTGTGTCTGGCTGCTGGGATGGGCGCATGGATTCCTGCAAAACCTGCATGCCCTGCCTCGAAGCGCGCGTCTGGGCGATCGCTCAGCCCGAGTGGATGGGTGATGGCGAGCACCTCTACTACTTCGGCCGGCTCGACGAGGACTTGGCCGACTTGGCTCAAGAAATCAGGTCGCAAGATGGCCGGCGGTTCCGGACTTATCGATTGCAACTGCTCATGGCTCGACGCAGAAACGCAGCTCAGGCACGTCGCCAAGCCGCATAACCCATCCCACCTTCTGCCGCCACGCGCGGCATGGAGCATCACAATGGAAACTGAAATTCTCTCCGACGAGGAGCTGGCCGAACTCACCGGCTACAAGGCCAGGGCCTACCAGCGGCGCTGGCTGATCGATCGCCAGTGGGTGTACGTCGAAAGCCGCGGCAAGCGCCCGCTGGTGGGTCGGATGTATGCCCGCATGAAGCTGGGCATGATCAGCCCTACGATTGCCGATCCGAACCCGCCGCCGGCCTCTCCGGCATGGACGCCTGACTATTCGCGAGTGAACTGATATGCGCCCCCGCAAGACCGAGCACCAACACCTACCGCCTCGAATGTACAAGCGATCCCGAAAGCGCAAAAACGGCAGCACCTGGACCGCGTATTACTACCGCGACCTGCTCGGCAACGACGTTCCTCTGGGCAAGGATCTCGACAAAGCTCGGCTGAAGTGGGCCGAACTCGAAGCCAAGGAAAAACCGCTCGACCTGCGAACCATGAAGGGAATCTTCGACCGGTACATTCGTGATGTGGTGCCAAAGAAAGCGCCGCGCACGCAGAAGGACAATTTGGCAGAAATCAAGCAGCTTCGGCCGATGTTCGACAGCGCCCCGATCGACTCGATCACGCCAGCAACAATTGCTGGCTACCGAGACGCACGTTCGGCGAAGGTCCGGGCGAACCGCGAGATAGCTACTCTCTCCCACATTTTCAACATTGCCCGGGAATGGGGACTGACGACGAAGGAAAACCCTTGCCAAGGCGTGCGCAAGAACAAGGAGACGCCGAGGGACTACTACGCGAATGACGTGGTTTGGGAGGCGGTGTACAAGAAGGCAGCTCAGGAGCTGAAGGAAGCGATGGACCTGGCCTATCTGACCGGGCAAAGGCCGGCAGATGTGCTGGTTATGCGGAAGGATGATGTTGAAGGCGGGTATCTGACTGTTCAACAGAACAAGACGCACAAAAAGCTGCGCATTCAGATGACGACCGCCGGAGAGGCAAACAGCCTTGGCATTTTGATCGCGGCAATCACAGAGCGAAACGCAGGGCACGTTTCGAGCTACCTGATCATCAACCGGAGCGGTAAACGGATGACTGCGACGATGCTGAGGAAGCGATGGGACGCGGCGCGGGAGAAGGCAAAACTAGAAGTTCTTGAGCAGGGAGACGAGCTGCTGGCTAAGCGGATCGGTGAATTCCAGTTCCGGGATATTCGGCCGAAAGCGGCGTCGGAAATCAGCGATGTTGGTGACGCCAGCCTGTTGCTCGGGCATACAAAAGGCGACATTACTGAGCGGGTTTATCGCCGTGTCGGCGCGATCGCCAAACCCTCAAAATAGGCAAAAATGCGTTCCATAACTCGAAACACGCCCGTTGTAGAATGCGGTCTGCAGAGGTGCTTCAAAACAAAAGTATTGGAACGAAAAAACGTCTGACGCCGCGTATTCGGCGGCTTTCCATAGCGGTCTTGAAAACCGTCGACTGTAACAGGTCCATGAGTTCGAATCCCATCGCCTCCGCCATATTTTGTACCGACAAAGCCCTGATTATTCAGGGCTTTGTCGTTTCTGGCGCCGTCGAAAATATTTGGCGCAACAGATGCTTTCCATAACTTTTGTCGACGCGTTCCATAAGCTGCGCTTTTTATCTCTCCTCCTTGGCATTCTGCCATTTCAAACCAGTCTCCCTGTCGCGCGGGTTTCGTCCACGGAGGAAACCAAAGTGCCCAACTCTGAGCTGCAGCCCTGACTGCACCTCAAGATTAACGAAAACCAGCACACCCTAAATCGGCGAGCATCGAGCCGTCCAATTGAGTCGAGCAGCACGGATCAATTGATGAGGCTGAGAACGTACGCGGCGCTCTTAGGACTATCGACCGGTTGAATCCACAGTTGCTAGGACGTTTACGGTAGACCGCTTTCGGCAAATTATTAACTTTCAAATGAAGTATGCAGTCGATCAAATGCGGTCATAAACGCTCCAGTGATATTTTGCCGATGCTCGGACTGTCTATATATAGGTTGATCGATAACCTGCAGCGCAGGCTAAAAAACTTCATAGACCGCATCTGATGGAGAGAGCTGGAGAGGAGGTGCCCGAGACCGCATTTGCAATGGCTGGCCCCTGTTTTATAAGCAAAAATATTAGCTTTAAATCCTATAAGAGGCAGCTTGGATTGGTCAGGCGCAAGCTGTCGCTCAACTCAACCGGCGACTTCGGCTTGTAATGCCACTGTTCTCACGATGGTTCCCTATCTGGACACCTACGCCTATGCTCTTATGCAGGCATAAAAACCCGCCGAAGCAGGCAATTATATAAAAATTTCAAAGAGAGAGTATTGACAACCCTACAACATGGGCTCTGTTCAATAGCCTGTGTTGAGGCACGCCTATACAAAAAGAATATTTCACCAACAACCCTTTTAAATGATCGCTACCACAAACAACTGCATAATAAAAAATCAACAACTTCTCCGAGTCCGAAAAAAGCGACTTATACATATCTACGTACAGCTTGTTTCCGCTCAAGAAAGAATCAATGTATGACAGCGTAATTTCCACGCCAGCTATATACTGCTGCAACTCCTCACCATCATCCTGCCAAAAATGGGCAAAGGCGACAACAACCCCTTTGAGCTCATCTCTGCTTGGCTTTAAATTTACAACTCCGATGACGGTAACATTCGGACTATCGGGCGCTGCTGTATTCTTCACAAAAGACGAGTGAAGCCGCCTACAAAAAACCTTCATACAGTCACGCCCCTTCGTTACTTTATTATTATCGTCTACCAAGTCTATCGCCAACAAGGCTGCCATATGCGTATCAATCATTTTATAGAAGGTTGCAACCGAGTTTTGCATTTTGAAATGCTCAACTTGCTGATCCAATGCATTTGCAGATCTAGCCAGCTCGACACGAGACTCTTTCAACTCTACCCTTTGTATTGTGATAGTTATCAAAAGCCCCATAAATGCAAAGAATGTCAAGATCGGATTGGTCACCCCTCCGAAAAAGTCTCCAAACACGCCCGATGAAAAACCCTCCCCCCTCGACCGAAAGGCAATTACAACATCGGCAATAAAAACAATCAAAATTACAACGACAGCAGCAACAAAAATACCAAAAAGTTTTCGAACCCCTTCCTCTTCTCCCGGCAACACCAAAGATTCAAACCATTTATATGGTGCTTTCAAAAACCCTTTTAGAAATCCATTATCACTGTCCATACTATGGTCCCGATGATCTAAAAATTAATGTGCTACATTTATCTACTGCATTAATGGACGTAGATATGATCATTGCGCCCCAAAAGCGTGCACCGATGCAGCTCGGCTGCGGTTTGCTGCTGGCCGTAGTGCTTTTTGTGTCTGTCTGAGTCCGGCTTGCGCTGATCGGTTCAGCCAAACAGTTCTGCATCCAGGCGAACACGCCTGAATCAACCATCACTTCAGCTGTAATTTCAGGAGTTCCAAATAACTTAGTGAAGCGGTCTTTCGCGAAGTACCCGCCTGGCCATCGCCTCCTATAATCCAGATGACGGCGTTATGGAAAACGTCACGCGAGAAGAGATCCATCTCTGGTGTCTTCTGCAAAGCCATAGGTAACTGTTCTACAGCGTCCAGTTGTGTTTTATTTGCCATCTGCTTCTCCTTCCGGTTCCACGCCGGTCGCCCGAAATTGGTTCATCCAACTAAAATTTCTGCCATGTAGCGAGCTAACCGAATTCAAGAGATGCTGCCAAGATCCTGATGGCGGCCATTACTTTCTCGGTTTCACTTGCCCCTCACCTTTTCAATGATTTTTGCCAGTCCTTCCAGACCATCAAACGTTGAGGGCAAATCATTCTCCCCACTCACCAAGCCACTGAAAATTACTTGTTCAAATCTATCCAGCGTTAAATCCTTGGAGGAACCTTCATTGCCAGATGAGGCCATTCGGGCCTTAGCATCTCCCGAAAACTTCACATAACTTTGAATAAACTGCAGTAGAGCTATGCGCAGGTCCAGTTGAAGTATCTGCGCCTTCACATTTCTAAAATTATGTAAAGCCACCCGAAAAAAATATATGAATACAAACTCCAAAGCAGCAATCGATACTGCTGTGTACAAATCGATCTCGGGAATTTTTAGCTCAGTGTAATAAGCATATATTTTCAGCGTTGCGGGAGATATCAGAATTAACGCTAGAAACAGCAAGCAGATGAAATTGAAATGCTTTTCAAGTGACTTTCGAAACCTCATTCGTGAAAAGCCCGATACCAGCTCCACGAAATCTAAACCGATTTTTAGTTTTTTCAGCTTTCCCGTCAGGCTCGCTACTCTTCCCTCTCTTTCGCCAAGCATACGCTCACTATCAGAGTTTGCTTTCACCGCTCGCTCAATTGTTTCCGGAAGTTTTTTTATAGCAACAATATCCTCATGATGAAGATATTTTTTTAGTACGCCAATCAACATAGAGTGCTGACCGTATGTTACGTGACTTCCTGCGGGAAACTCTAAATTCAACCCTCTCATCATCCTAAGGCCGTGCGCTAATTCCTCAGAAAGGTTACCGGGGAGTGAGACTTCATATTCTTGTACAAACCGAAACAACAAGGCAGCCAAAAGCTCGGAATCTTTAGAGCTCCGAGGTTCTGTCTTTTCCAACTGTTCTATGAATGTACGACCAATTTGTTCAATATTAAAAGGGCAACCACGCTCAAAAGAGATATAATTATTCCTCATTGCGCTTAATGACCTGATTATGAAGATACTGATATCTCTACTACATCCCTCTCCCTCTCCCTCTCCCTCAAAATCAATTTCGCTTTTAAACCGCTTCTCCACTTCTAACAGCAGACGGTGCATTTCCGTATCGCCAAAATAACTCTTAGCAAGCGTGGCCTCTGTTTCTATCGAGTCCTGTGGCATATCCATTCCAAAATTCACTAGTGGCCGACAATTATAGCGGCTATGAGCCATCCCTCCCATAAGCTATGGAAGCTTCTACCGCGGTTGCACAATCCCCAAGATCATCCCAATAAGGCGGTTCACCGATCGCGCTGATGAAGTAGTCCCACACCACACGTACTTTCTGTGATCGCAGACGATTCTCCGGCGAAAGCAGATGGATCTGGCTCGGCGTTTGCTCCACCGATCCGTGCCAATCAGGTAAAAGCCGAATGAGCTGCCGGTTCTTGAAGCTCTCGGGGCTAAAGAGCCAGGACGGGAAAAACACGATACCCCTGCCCGCCAGTGCGGCCTCCACCAACACCTGCCCATTGTTACTTCTGAGCGGACCATGGACATCGATGATCTCGGGTTTGTCGCTGCCAGGCTTTCTGAAATACCAGCGCTGCGCCCCGCCGGTTCCCTTGTAGACCAGGCATGCATGACTCTGCAGATCCGCCGGCGACGCGGGTTGGCCATGCTTCGCTATGTAGTCCGCACTGGCGCACAGAACGTATTGCTGATCGCAGATTTTCCGGCCGATCAAGCCAGAATCTTCCAGGTGTCCCACTCGAAAGATGACGTCGGCGCCCTCCTGAACCGGGTCGATAAAGGCATCGGTGACTGTCAGCTCGACCGTCAGCTCGGGATACTTGTCATACAGACCATTGAGCAGTTTGACGATGTGCAGACTGCCGAACGCAACCGGAGCGTTGATCCGCACGAGTCCGCGCAACTCTGCGCCCTTTCCTGCGATTTCCTCATCAGCGGCATCGAGCAACTCCAGCACTTCGCGGATCTGCAGGTAATAGCGCTCGCCCGCGTCCGTCAGTTTGACTGCGCGGGTGTTTCGATAAAGAAGCTGCTGACCCACCTCTCGCTCAAGCGCCGCGATAAAGCGCGAAACGGACGACGCCGGCACTTGGAAGTGCCGAGCCGTCGCCGAGAAACTTCCAGTCACGGCGACCATGGCGAAGTACCGGTGCGCTTTGAGGTGCATAAGGAATTCCGATCATCAAGAACAGGTGATTTGCACTAAAACAGAACTTCGCCTGCTTGTCCTCCCGCAACATTCTTGCAGGCCTGTTTGCACCCGACATGAAAAAGCAGCCGCCCCGAGTAACGGTGACGGCTGCCAGTCCTTCAGCGGTTACTTAACCTTTGTAAGACGGGTAATCGATATAACCCTCAGCCCCGCCGCCGTAGAAGGTTTCGCGCTTGGCGTCGGTCAGAGGCCAGTTGTTTCGCAGCCGCGCCACCAGATCAGGGTTGCTGATGTAGGCAGTGCCGAACGCGGCGAGGTCGATAATGCCGTCATTGATCAGATCGTCCGCACGCTGGCGCGACATTCCGCCCGCCAGAATGAGCGCTGTTGCAGGCAATTTCGACTTAATGGTCGACAGCAGCTCAAGGAACGTTGCCTTCGGCCCGCTGCCACCACCTTCGGTACCCGGAGCAGGAAACCCGGACTGATCCATCACATGAACGTAGGCCAGTTGCCGAGCACCAATCTCCGCAGCCAGCGCGGTATAGGTTTCATCGATCTGCTCATACAGCGGCATATCGAACAGCTGGCCATACGGCGAAATACGGATGCCTACCCGACCCGCGCCAATCCGTGCGACTACAGCATCGATCACTTCCAGAGTGAAGCGCAGGCGATTTTCCAAGCGATCGGCCGAGTACTGATCGGTTCGATCATTGACCAGCGGATTCATGAACTGCTCGAACAGATAGCCATTGGCACCGTGAATTTCCACGCCGTCAAAACCCGCATCGATTGCGTTTTGCGCAGCCTGCGCGAACTCACCGACGATGCGCGAAACCTCAGCCGTTTCCAGTTGGCGGGGCGCCGGCGGCGCTACCAGTGCCGGCTTGCCGTCGGCGTCGTAACCGAACGCTGTCGCGCCGACGGCTTGCTTCGAGGTAGCGCTCACCGGCAGTTTTCCACCGTCCTGGATCGACGGATGCGAAACGCGGCCGACGTGCCAGATCTGCGCAAACATCTTGCCGCCCACGGCATGCACCGAGTCGGTGGTCAGACGCCATCCAGCGATCTGATCGGCAGTAAAGATGCCGGGATTGAACAGATAGCCCTGTCCTTCACGGGAAATCGGCGTGCCCTCGCTGACGATCAAGCCTGCGGTAGCCCGTTGCGCGTAATACAACGCCACGCGTTCATCGGCAGCATCATTCGGTGCACGCGATCGGGTCAGCGGCGCCATGACGATGCGATTTTTGAGCGTAGTGTCGCCCAGGCGAAATGCTTCGAAGAGTTTCGACATCAGAATTTTCCAAGGTTGATCAACTGAGACGACGATCAGCGCAGTGACAGGCTAACGATGTGGGCTGTCTCGAACTCGCGCCAAAGGCCTTATGAGTTGCAGCGATGAACCGATGCTAACTTCAAAGCCTGACAGCAACAATCAGCCGGAATCGCAAATGACTATTGCTTTTCAAGCAATGACGTTGTGTTCGTTGGTTGGCGAATCCTTAGTGCTCGCGCACATCGGCTCTGGCAAAAGCTGCCGTGACTCATTAGTTGCGCTGGAAACAATTACGTCGTGAGGTCGCGCCCAGCGCAGCCGCATACGCTGCGCACAGGTCACGCCACTGGACTAGCCGATCCCTTTGAGCAGAGCACAAAGGTAATGAAGTTGTGCGGCTGCATCGTCTGCGGCCTTGGCAGGAGGCAGGCTTTCACCGCGCCTGATAACAAAGTTACCGTCCTCCCGGCCGGCTTTACGGATAGCATTGCGAGCTCGCTCAGCATTCACGACTTGCAGTAACTGCTCTCGATAATCGGCCTTCACGCAACTCAGAGCCACATAGGTCCTGACACGGAAATGCTCACCCTCCTGCCGTATGTGGATCGCCGCTACCCAGATAGAACCCAGTTCGGGATCTCGCAGGTGTTCGAACTCTTTCAGACTGAAGTAAGTGACCACTCGCCGGGGGTCTGACATTAGTTGGCTGAATTGACCACCCAGCACTTTATGGAATCTGGCGAATTTGCGTTCCTTCAAGCATCGATCCCAGATGTGCGGGCGCCGGCAATACAGCTGAAACAAGCGCACGTTTGCCTTGGCCACGTTACCTGAAGCCGAATGATTGACCAGTGCGGCAAGATCCTTGGCTCTGGATCGGGGAGCGTTGGGCGTCAGAATCCTGTGGAGTGCATCCAGAGCAATCTCATGCTGGCTGGCCACATGCGTGACCAGATTGCCCAGAACACTGGCCTCGGCAACGTCATCTTCTTCCTGGACCGCTTTGCGGAACTGGGCCATGGTCGCTTTGACGTGGGGCGCCACCCAATCCAGCTGCTCGGTTTGGGCAATGAAATCCGTGAGCCAGGTGTAATTGACGGCAATCCAGCGCTTGTCATCCGGCTCGCCATCATTGATATCCAGATACAGATGAATGCCGTGATAGTTAGGGAACAGTTTCCTGAGCGCTTTGAAGTAGCTCGCCGTCTGATCCTGACTCTCCCGGCAACCGAACTTGTTTTCGATCGCCACATACAGCTTCGCGACAGGATCAACCGCCAGCACGTCGATGTAGCGACGCTCGTCGGGCAACCCCAGTTCAGCTTCGGAAACAACGATGATCGAAGAAAATGCCCGCGTATAAATATTCGCCGCGGCGAGAAAGCGCTGCTCCTTTATCGGTAACTGGTCAACGAAGTCCGACTTGCCAGCGCAGGCCAGTAAAGACTTGATTGCCTGGTCACCCAAGCCGTGCCCCTGACTGGGATCGAGTAGCCACGCCAGGAAGCGCGATACATTGATTTCCTTCGGGTAACAAATTTGCAGAGCTTCGCTGTGAGTGGACATTGCCAGCATGCGCTGCACGTCCGGGTCGGCATAAAGATTGTCGACAGCGGCATCAACCGTGATCTGAAGAGACATGGGGCGCTCAATGAGTTGGCTTGGATAGTTTAAATTCGGATGACCGAGGATCTGGGGCGCAGGTCATATCGCCGGTTCGGGGCTCAAATGCCCGCTGCCAAAAAGCTTTTCGCCAGCAACGTCAAAAGCACCGCACAGTTGACTGCCAGCCCTGTCAACAACCAGACAAATCGCCCCTTCGATGCCTGGTGCGACTGGATTTCACGGCTCGCCTGCGTGGCGCTCAATGCGGTAAGTTCATCGAGTTTTTCCAGAATTCTCTGTTGCGTATCCTGGTGCTCACTCCGTTGCTTGTGAACTTCCGCCGCCTGCACTTTCAGCAGTGCATTGAAATGCTGTAACTGTCCGGCGCTCAGTTTGCCCAATCGCTCCTCGACACCTGCGAGTGCGTCCTTTACTCCGCCTTCACTTCCAAGCACCGCAGCAGTGACCTTTGCAGAGCGTTCGCCATGAGCAACTTCTGCCTGCTGAGCCATCGTCTCGATTCGGTTGGAGACATTACGAATGCTGCTCAGGTCATCACCGAGGTATTCAAACGTACTACCCAGTTTTTTCAACTCGGAACGCAGTGACAGCACCTGTGCATCAAAATCCCCCTTTAGCGTCAGGGAAAGGCTGCCACTGACTTGCTCGATACTTTTTTTCATCGGCAAGTTGATGTGTTTTTCCAGTAGCACCGAAAGCTCTTGATCAGCGGCAAGCATGTCGGCGTCAAAATCGGCTCGTTCCATCAGAATTTCTTCCCTTCTAGCATTTTGTCGAGTTCGCCCAGTAATACATGGAGGTAGAACAGGTCATAGACTTGCTCCAGCGCTGTGGCAGGCGATCGGATAGCTTCCCTTACGCGGCTCAGCTCAGCGTGGAATGCTTCATAAATGTATTGTTCGAATCGCTGCGAATGCTCGATGCTTTGCTGCATGCGGGCCTCGAACTGCTGATGGGCCAGCACCCGTTGATCGCGCTGCTCACAGACTTTCGCCAGGGCACCTTCGCGCTCAGCCACGCTCATGGAGATCACATCGAGACGCCGTTCAAAATCCCGACGTCTGCCCTGGTATTCACTGAGCTGGCGTTTGAGGTATTCGCTGACCGCGATTTGCGCGGCCCCGCTGTAAGCCTCGACAATCTCGTCCGCGGCGCGTTCGAGCATGTCGCGGTCAGCGCGAAAGTTGTCACTGGACCACCAGTAACCATCGGTCATGTAACCGTTCATCTTTCGATAGAAAGGATTCAAGGCATCCGTGTCAGGCGGCGGCAGTTCGGCAAGTCGGCTACTGGCCTGACGTTGAGCATGCCGTGCGCAACTGGCTTTCCATTGCGCCTGAATGCCTGCCTCGAAGCCCACTGCGACGGCCTTCAGGGCACTCACCGACTCAGCTGTACGCGGCAGGTGCTGGGTAAAAAACAGCAGGTAATCGCTGCGTTGCGCGAGACAGATATACCGCCGTATACGGCGCGCCTGGCGGTCAAGCCCACGCCGCTCAGCGAGAAACTCCGCCTGAAGATCGTGCGTCTGTGCCAAGGCTCTTTCGGCGTCCTGATATGCCTCGCTCACCGCTTGCATACCCTTGGCGTGCTGGCGTTGTTCTCGCTCGAGCCTTGCATCAATCAGGTTTTTCATCCTGAACGCAGAGGCCAGACGTCCGTAGGGGCTCGCAGACTCGCTGATGCTGGCCAGGAGCTCTCGACGATACTGCCCGATCAATTGCGCGGCAGCCCGATGATAGCTTTGATCCCCCTCAAGACTTTTCAACGAATCGCCGAACTCCAGCGGGAACAACATGGCCTGAACCGAACTCGGTGGGGCGTAGTCGTGGGTGCTTAATTCCGCGTGAAGTTTTTCCCTCACCTGATCAAGCGTCGGGCGCGCCTGACCGAACCAGGTTTTGAAGCTTGCTGGCGAAAAGGTGTAGGACAGGACAATTCGAAAGCGATTGGCCTGTAGCATCCAATCGCACAATGACGGCAACTTCAGCTTGTCGGGATGAAGAAAGCCCAAGTCATCCGCCCGCCCGACCAGCAGGACCAGATCCGCCGTGGAAACGTACTTTTCAGCAACGCGTGCGACGTGCGCCTGCTCGGCTTGATTGACCGCATTGATGCCGGGGATATCGAGAATACGCAGATCCAGACTTAACGCATCACTGCCGGTGTTGTCGAAATACAACGCCGGAATTTGAACAGACAAGACGTCCATCGAGCGCGTCCGCCCTTCTTCCAGCTCCCGGCGAATTTCACGGAATCGCTTCTTTGCAGCGTCGTCGTCCAAAGCGATGCCATCGTCATCAAGATACCAATGATCATCCTTGGAACGGCGATAACGGATTGCACAGGCCGTTGATGACTTGCCCATCAGTTGCTCGCCCCGCAATACATGGGAGGCACGCTCCAATGCACCGCCGTTGATCCCCAACAAGTCAAGAATCAACGTGGTCTTACCGACCTGGGTTGCCCCATAGACGGCGACCGTTACATGGCTCGACCGCTGAAAATCACCGGTCAGACTTGAGTCGACCTCACTGATAAAACGCGCGTATGCGTCATAGGCCCAGCGATAGCGATTAGCGTACTTCTTATGCCACATGACGGCTTTGTGCATCATCAATCGCCTTGACCAGATTTACCCGAGCATGTTCAAGGCGATTGAGGCCCCGTGCCAATGCGTCCTTGGCTGTCAGATCGGCGCCCAGGCCGTAAGCCGCACGCAGATTCTGCACCAGGCGCTCTTCAAGGTTCTCCATGAGATCGTCGTACAGCTCCAGCCCTTTCTTGATATGCGCCTCTGCAAACTGATTGAGGCTTTCGGCAATGAACCCCTTGCGTGCAACGTCGTAGCGTTGCACTTCACTGGCGCCACGGTAGGCGATGAAACCAAGGGTAATGGCGCCCGCTGCCGCCATCGACAAGGTCGCGCCCAACCCCGCGGCTGCCTGCCCACCGGTCAAGGTTCCGGCAATGGCCGGGATCGTATCGATCGTGCCATCGATAACCACATCCACCGCGAGGATCGCCGCCAGCGTATTCAGCAGAGGCTTGGCCGACGCCGCGACCTTGGGAAGGTCTTGTTGAATGGAGGTGGCCAATTTGCCGAAGTCGAAAGCCTCCAATTCGCAATGGGCCAATTCGGGAACGCGAATGGCGACTGCCTGATTCAGACGGAAGTACTCCATGGTCATCGCCGGAAGTGCCTTGAGCACGTTCTCGACATGGGGTTCCTTGAATCTCTGAAGGCTGCTCGTGGTCGCCGCCCACGGCGAAAGCATCAAGCGCAAGTCGTGATGCAGTTCCTCAATGTTGGTTGACGGGACGGCAATCGACGGCACGTCATACCCCAACAACTTCTCAAGGCCTTGATTCTTGAGTGTCGCAAGGTCGCTCGAGTTGATCGTTCGCACGCCCAGTTCATTACAGGACATCTCCGAGATCGCCAGATAATCGCTGTCCAGCGGTGAGTTCAACGCACCTTCGCCGTTGCACCAGCAATCGATGATTCTCGACTTGAAGCGCGACTCGTTTTCACCCGATTGCAGCGTAAGGAAATTGGCTGCCTGCTTTAACTTGTTGCCAATGCCTTCCTCTTCATTTCTGTACCGGTTCTCCGCCGTGTCTTTCGCTTGCGCAAGGTAGGTTTTGGTGTGCTCACGCAGTTTCCTGGCATAACGGTTGCGATAGCGCTCAGCGGCTTTGGTAAACACATCCCGCATCCGCTCGACCTGACGCTCGGTCAAGTGTTCGCTGATGCTTTCCGCATCCAGCTCGCTTTCCAGCGCTGCCTTGATCGTCATCAGTTCCGAGTCCAGGAGTTTTTCCAGTTCGCGTAGCCGCCCCACATCAGAGCCAGCCGCCGACAAGGCATACTTGTTGATTACCTGAATTATCTGACTACTCCAGGACGTCCGGTAATCGTCATCACCCACACCGGTAAAAACCACACGGTCAGATTCATCGGTGCTTATCTGGAACACGTCAGCGACAGTGGCCTTCAGTTCGGTCATCTGTTCGGCGCTGAGTGCTTCGGTTTTCGTAACAGCAATGGCAGGCTTGCGATCAGGAAAATAACGGGCAACCAGATCGTTGAGAATCAGTTTCTGGCTGCTGTCCGCGACACGCGTCCGGTCGGTGACCAGAATACTGCCCAGCGAATGCACCAGGGTATGGCGCATCAGGCCCTGCCATTCGACGTTGTCCGCGTTCAACATTTCGTAGCCAGGCAGCAGGACGAAACCACAGCGCTGACCGGCGAAGTAACGGCGAGGTACGTACAGTTTTGGAAACAGGCAATTCAGACTGTCGGAGTTGTCGTAACCGCTGACCAGCGCGCGGAATGTGTCCTGGCTGATCTTTTCCTCCAGTTCCTTTCCCTGCGCGTCGTACCTGACGACAACGGCATACGGCGCGTCGCAATCTTTCTCCAGGATGAACACCGGAATGCGCTCACCACGCCCCTGATTGTCGGCAAGCCACTCGTCATCGAGTTGATAAAGCTCGCGTACAAGGCGAGTCTTGCCGGCGCTCTGGCTGCCCGCAACGCAAATGTAATAAACCGACGCCAGTTCGCGGGCTATGCGCAACTTGCGCAGGAAAGTCACCAGCGCCGGCCGGTGATTACTTCGGGTTTTGAGCTCGGCCGTGACCTTGAGTACACCTACAACAGCACTTTCCATGTCTTTGATCAAAGGGGCTTTCATCAATGATTCCTTTAAAATTTACGCTGTACGAGGCGGATTCAATCCAGTCTGATAACGATGTGGGCCCATAGCGAGCCAGCAATATGCCATTATCACACAGGGTGTTCTGCGATTGCTCGCATCCGACTAAAGTCTATGTGCAGCGCCTGGTGTCTCAGCCTGGGCCTGGTTGCGCGGTATTTCGATCTTCGACCATGTGCGGCATCATGCTGAAACTGAACCGCCAAGCCTCTCGCAGGACACTCACTGAATGCCCAAACAACCCCCGGCCAGCAAAGTGACGGCAACCGCCGCAGAGATCGAACGCTCGATCCAGGCGCTGAACAAAATGGCCGAGCGTCTCTGGGGGGAAGGTCGCGAAGCCGAGGCCAAAGCCCTTCTCGATGCCCTCGATGCGTTGAACCGCGCGCTCGACCGCATCAGGATTGGCGAGCGTCGCCGAGCGGCGACGCTTCATTGAATCGCGGGCCTACGGCTTGAGAATCAGCAAGGGCTCACCCTTCTTGACGATGTAAGTCGCCAGCTCCGAGCCTTTGTCTGTGCCAACATTCTTCGCAACATGCGCCACCCCTTGCGGAATAAACAACGAATCCCCCGCCTTCAACGTCACCGGCGCCCTGCCCTCCAGTTGATACTCGAACGTGCCGCTGATCACATACGCGACTTCAACACCGGGATGCGCGTGCCTTGGCGAGGTCACGCCCGGTTCGAAATCGACGCGTGCCTGAATCACTTCGCGCTCGGCGGCCCCGAGATCCTGGCGAACCAGATCGGTGCGGCTCAAGCCTTGTTGCCAGCTCCTGGCCGGCGCCTCAGCCGCGTGGGTGATGCCGATCATTGAAGCGAGTAGCGCGGCGCTGGCCAGTAACAATGGACGATGCATGGTGTTGTCCTCTCGAACGTAGTGGTGTGGTGGCCTCTACTGTGAGCGGGACATGTACGGGGGATGTGTCGTAAACCCCGGGTTTATTGTTCGCGTGTGTCTGCACAGCACCTTGATACACGCTTATACAAAGGTTTCTCTGGCGGGCGGCTGTGCCAGCAGCCATGTTCGCAAGGCGACAATTTTCTTCGTCTGCGCCGTTTCATGGGGCGTCACCAGATAAAAGCCCAATTCATCTTTCAAACGCAGATCGAAGGGTATGACCAGACGCCCGGCTCGCAGATCGTCCTCGACATAGGTCGAACGGCCAATGCACACGCCCTGCCCGTCAACCGCCGCCTGCACCGCCATCATCGCCAGATCAAAGGTCAACCGTGGCCCCTCGGCGAGTTGCGGCGGTTGGCCCGCAGCGCTGAGCCAGGTGCTCCAGTCATTGACCGTCACACCGCTGACCTGCAGCATTGTGTGCCTGGCCAGATCTGCAGGCGTGCTCAATGTCTTCGCCAGTGCGGGGCTGCAAACCGGGAAAACTTCATCCGACATCAAAAAATCGCCACGCAAACCCTTCCAGTCGCCGCGCCCGTAACGGATGGCTGCATCGATAGCGCCCTTGCGAAAATCGACTAATTCAGTCGACGCACTGATTCGCACATCGATAGCGGGACACGCCTGCTGAAAGGACGGCAACCGCGGCAACAGCCACTTCGATGCAAACGACACCAGCGTACTGATCGTCAGCACAATTTTATCGCGAGAGGCAAGCAACTGCTCAGTCGAATACCGCAGTTCTTGAAACGCCGCACGTACACCCGGCAAGTAGGCGTGCCCGTCCTCGCTCAGTGCCAACCCCTCGTTGAGCCGCAAAAACAGCGGCCCGCCCAGCTCGGCTTCGAGTCGGCGGATCTGGTGACTGACAGCGGTCTGGGTGACGTTGAGCTCTTCGGCAGCCTTGGTAAAGCTCATATGCCGGGCGACCGATTCAAAAGCGCGCAAGCCGTTTAGCGAGGGAAGCCGGATGGTCATGGTTGTTAGTGCTCATGAGATTTTGTCATACGCTAGCACCGCAAATGACCTTTGCGAAAGCCGCTTCAGCAGTGGAATCTGGCGCCCTCTCTCAGCAAGGAAGTGCCATGAAACTGTATTTCGCCCCCATGACCTGTTCGCTTTCCCCACACATTGTGCTGCGGGAACTGGGTTTGCCGTTCGAACTGGTTCGTGTCAATAACCAGAGCAAACGCACTGCCGATGGTCATGACTTTCGTGACATCAACCCAAAGGGCTACGTTGCCGCGCTGGTTCTGGATAACGGCGACGTGCTGACGGAGGGGCCGGCAATACTGCAATTTCTGGTCGATCAGGTGCCCGGCAACACGCTGGCGCCACCCCAGGGTTCATGGGAGCGCACGCGTCTGCAGGAGCACCTGAACTTCATCAGCACGGAAATTCACGGTGGCAGTGCACCGCTGTTCAATGCGCAGATTCCGGAATCGGTCAAAACGATTCTCCGGCACACGCTGTTCAAGCGTCTCGACTACCTGAATCAGCAACTGTCGGCTCGGGACTATCTGATGTACAAATTCGGCGTCGCCGATGCTTATCTATTCACCGTGCTGAAGTGGCTGCCGACCTTTGGCATCGGCCTACAGGACTGGCCCGCACTTGCCCGCTACATGCAGCGCATCGGCGCCCGCCCCAGCGTCCTTGCGGCCCTCGCGGCGGAAGCGGCGACACTGCCTGTCTGACCAATCTGTGTAGCCATGAAACGGGCCATGTCGATGCTGTATCTGTAAACTGCGGCCATCTTCACTCGCTCAATCAAAGGATCAGTATGGCTAACCAAGACATCACCTTCACTCCGGATCCGGACGCAGACTCGATCTCTTCGGACGTCACCACGTTCAACGGAATCATGGTATCCACGCAGATCCCGACCCGTGCCGACGGCAGCCTGGAACTGGGCGATATCACCACGCAAAGCGAATGCACCCTGCAAGCGCTGAAAGTTGCGCTGGAGCGTGCTGGCAGCTCGATGGATCGCGTGATGCACCTGACCATCTACCTCACCGACATGGCTGATCGCGCGGCATTCAACGAGGTTTACCAGCGTTTCTTCGCCAAGCCATGGCCGGTGCGTGCCGCCGTCGGCGTAGCCTCACTCGCCGTTGAGGGCATGCGCGTGGAAGTGACTGCGATGGCGGCCAAAGCCTGAGCGCCACTCCTTTCAGGTCACCAGCCGCCGCCTCATAGAGGCTTAAAACCCGAGCCAAGCCTGTAAAGGCTGGCTCGCGTCTTTTCAGGATCGCTTCCGGGCTTCAAGTGGCCCTGTGGCAACAAGCGATAACTTTCCTTCCTTTACGCGATATTTTTTGACTTCACCTTGGTCCTCAAGCTCAAAGTCAAAGTGGAAACTGGCGGTTATCGAACCGTTCGCGTCATTTCTCTGAAACTTAATTTTTCCCGCCTTGGCATAGATGATATTCGGGGTCATTGTGATGACCCCTTGAACACTACTGCCCTGCCCCCCTATGTCGTGTTCTCCATCGGGTAGTTCGTTATCAATAACGAACGACATTATTTCGAAAACGCCGTTTGAATCCTCTCTATGGTGCGCGATAAGGCTAAAGGTTTCGGCGGACCCGAAGTACAGAGCTTTGCCATCTTGGGTTGCCTGGAATACCGGCCCGTCAAGGTGCGGATGGACAGGGTCAATCACTGCTTTGTAGTAAATTTCCGGCGCGTGGGTCCCGCTGTTCAAATTATTCTTGTTGATACCTAAATAACGAAAATGGTCTTTATCGTTCATAGCAACATGTCCTTTTCGTAATGAATGGTCGGCGAATGACTTGGTTACTATTTCCAACTGACGTCTGAACAACAACTGACAGGTCTGACAGTTGCGCGAATCCGCGAAACGTGCCAAGCGCGATTTGCAGACCATCGGTACATAGGTGCCGACATGTCGTTTCACGAGTAGAATGCGCGCCTAACCGTGACAGCCTGACTAAAAAAACTATGTCCTTGCCCAAGCATCATCTGGAATTGCTCAGCCCTGCCCGCGATGTGGCCATCGCCCGTGAGGCGATCCTGCACGGCGCCGACGCCGTGTACATCGGCGGCCCAAGCTTCGGCGCGCGCCACAACGCCTGCAACGAAGTCGGCGAAATCGCCGAGCTGGTGGAATTTGCCCGTAAGTATCACGCGCGAATTTTCACCACCATCAACACCATCCTGCACGACAACGAACTGGAGCCGGCGCGCAAGCTGATCCATCAGTTGTACGACGCCGGGGTCGACGCGCTGATCGTTCAGGATCTGGGCGTGATGGAGCTGGACATTCCGCCAATCGAGCTGCACGCCTCGACGCAGACCGACATTCGTACGCTAGAGCGGGCGAAGTTCCTCGATCAGGCCGGTTTCTCGCAACTGGTATTGGCCCGCGAGCTGAACCTGCAGGAAATCCGCGCGATCGCTGACGAAACCGACGCTGCCATCGAATTTTTCATTCATGGCGCGTTGTGCGTGGCCTTCTCCGGCCAGTGCAACATCTCCCATGCGCAGACCGGGCGCAGCGCCAACCGTGGCGACTGCTCCCAGGCGTGCCGCTTGCCGTACACCCTGAAAGATGAAAAGGGTGGCGTGATCGCCTACGAAAAACACCTGCTGTCGATGAAGGACAACAACCAGAGCGCCAACATCCGCGCCTTGGTCGAAGCCGGTGTGCGCTCGTTCAAGATCGAAGGTCGCTACAAGGACATGGGCTATGTGAAAAACATCACCGCCTATTACCGCCAGCGCCTCGACGACGTGCTCGAAGACCGCCCCGATCTGGCCCGCGCTTCCAGCGGCCGCACTGCACACTTCTTCCTGCCGGATCCGGAAAAGACCTTCCACCGTGGCAGCACCGATTACTTTGTCACCGATCGCAAGATCGACATCGGCGCTTTCGACTCGCCGACCTTCACCGGTCTGCCAGTGGGCACAGTCGAGAAAGTCGGCAAACGCGACATCCAGGTCGTGACCCAGGAGCCGCTGTCCAACGGCGACGGTTTGAACGTACTGGTCAAGCGCGAAGTGGTCGGTTTCCGCGCCAACATCGCTGAAGCCAAAGGCGAGTTCGAAGAAGACGGCGAGAAGCGCTACCGCTATCGCGTCGAGCCGAACGAGATGCCCGAAGGCCTGTACAAGCTGCGCCCGAACCATCCGCTCAATCGCAACCTCGACCACAACTGGCAACAGGCGCTGCAGAAGACCTCTTCCGAGCGTCGCGTGGCCCTGAGCTGGGTCGCACGCCTGCGTGAAGAACAGCTGGAAGTGACCGCCACCAGTGAAGAAGGCATCAGTGCCAGCGTCACCCTGCCTGGTCCGTTCGGTGTGGCCAACAAGCCTGAGCAAGCGCTGGAACAGTTGCGCGATCTGCTCGGCCAGCTCGGCACCACCCAGTACCACGCCACCGACATCAAACTGGATGCGCCACAGGCGTTCTTCATCCCCAACTCGCAGCTCAAGTCTCTTCGCCGTGAGGTGATCGAAGCCCTGACCGCCGCCCGTGTCGCCGCTCACCCGCGTGGCAGCCGCAAGGCCGAAACCAGCCCGCCGCCGGTGTACCCGGATTCGCACCTGACGTTCCTCGCCAACGTCTACAACCAGAAGGCGCGCGACTTCTACCACCGTCACGGCGTCAAGCTGATCGACGCGGCATATGAAGCGCACGAAGAGCCAGGCGAAGTGCCGGTGATGATCACCAAGCACTGCCTGCGTTTCTCCTTCAACCTGTGCCCGAAACAGGCGAAAGGCGTGACCGGCGTGCGCACCAAGGTTGCGCCAATGCAGTTGATCCACGGCGATGAAGTGCTGACGCTGAAGTTCGATTGCAAGCCGTGTGAAATGCACATCATCGGCAAGATGAAAGGCCACATCCTCAACCTGCCGCAACCGGGCAGCGTGGTTGGCCACATCAGCCCGGAAGACCTGATGAAAACCATTCCGCGCGCACCGCACTGAGTGGATGGCGAGTACGGTGCTACGGCGCCGTACTCGCCCGCCCTTCTGCGCAAATGCCAAATCGCAGGCATAAAAAAACGCCAACTTCTTGCGAAGTTGGCGTTTTTTTGAATATGGCAGGGGCGGCTGGATTCGAACCAACGCATGGCAGGATCAAAACCTGCTGCCTTACCGCTTGGCGACGCCCCTACTGCTCTTCCAGCTACTTCGTTAGGTTCGCTGTGAGAACGGGGCGCAATTTACCAAGGTTTTTTGACTTTGGGAAGCGCGAAGTGAAATATTTTTTGTTTTAAAACAGCGACTTATTATTTTGGTCTGAATCAGGTCCGTGCTCAGTCGGTTTCGCCGCCGTGTATCACACTGTGTACGAACCCTACCGCGACACATCGACTTTCAACAAAGCCGTTTTACGACACAGGCCAGACACGTCCCTTCGTTCAAATGCACTCAAGGTTTCAAGGGTTCACCCAGACCCCTCGGCCAACAGTTCGCTAAGGAGACGTCACCATGAAAAAGGCACTGCACACCCGCAACACCGCATTCGGCTTGTCGATTCTGGCTGTGGCGCTGCTCGGCGCTTTTGGCAGCGCTCAGGCGCAAACCGCTGAACCCGCCGCCGTCAGTTATTCCGCGCCCTCGCCTTTCGGCCCGCTCAAGCATGTGAAGGCTGGCGTGCTCGACGTCGCCTACGCCGAAACCGGTCCGGCGAATGGCCCGGTGGTGATCCTGCTGCACGGCTGGCCCTACGACATTCACAGCTACGACGAAGTCGCGCCGTTGCTCGCGGCAAAGGGTTATCGGGTGTTGATGCCCTACGCGCGCGGTTATGGCGATACGCAGTTCCTCTCCAAAGACACCCTGCGCAATGGCCAACCGGCAGCGCTGGCCAGCGACGTCATCGACTTCATGGACGCGTTGAAAATCAAGCAAGCGGTGCTCGGCGGTTATGACTGGGGCGCACGGTCGGCGGACATCGTTTCGGCACTGTGGCCGGAACGGGTGAAAGCGCTGGTATCGGTCAGTGGTTACCTGATCGGTAATCAAGCCGCCGGGCAAAACCCACTGCCGCCCAAGGCTGAATTGCAGTGGTGGTATCAGTTCTACTTCGCGACGGACCGTGGTCGTGCCGGTTACGAGAAAAACACTCACGACTTTGCCAAGCTGATCTGGCAGACCGCTTCCCCACAGTGGAAATTCGACGACGCCACGTTCGACCGAAGCGCCAAGGCACTGCAGAACCCGGATCACGTCGACATCACCGTATTCAACTACCGCTGGCGGTTGGGCCTGGTTCAGGGCGAAGCGAAATACGCCGCACTGGAACAGAAACTCGCTACCGCGCCGTCGATCAGCGTGCCGACCATTACCCTTGAAGGCGATGCCAACGGTGCGCCGCACCCGGCGCCGGAGGATTATGCCAAGCGCTTTACTGGCAAGTATCAGTTCCGCTTGATCAACGGCGGGATCGGCCACAACTTGCCGCAGGAAGATCCGCAGGCGTTTGCCAAGGCTGTGATTGATGCGGATCACCTGTAGAAACAAAAAAGCAGTCAGCCGCCAAGGCTGACTGCTTGATCATTTCGTGTGCGGCTTACTCGATTGGCACAACAAGATCCAACGCCTTATTGACTGCCAACTCTCCCAACATGACCACTTGCGCAATGCCCAACAGGGTATGGCGGTTTGAACCCTCCAGCACGCCGGCAAAATTGCCGAGCATGACCGTGGCGGATGCGAGCGAACCGCTGGCATTGCTCAGCAAGGACTCGGCGTCGGATTGCGGGTTGACCATGAACATCCTGCTGGCCGTGTAGGGTTCGGCCATGACCGCGGCAGGCAGCAGGTAATGGTCAAGCGCCCGCTCAGCCGCTTCGTGAAGCTTTCTTGAATTGGGCGAGGCGTACGGCGATATCAGGTCAGTGACCGGTGGTTCGGGTGGCTGGGACATCAGCTGAAACTCCAGACAAGAACCGCTTCAGGTTCTTTGATAGAAGGCGTGAAGCGTCGCGCTCGCGGACGCTTCCGTGCAAATGAGGGGGCACACCCCCTCACCCATCTGCATCGCGACTAGTGCGGCAAGCGCTGGTTATCCAGGACTCGTCCGACCACCAGCTCACTGAGCATGATCACCTGTTGCAGGATCAGCATCTTTTTGCGCTGTGAAGGGTCAATCGAATCGGCGAGTTCACGGGCCATGTCAGTGGCGGAGGACAGTGTTTCAGTGGCTTCGACGAGTAGTGTTTCGTTATCAACCGTGGGGTCGATGAGGTAGATCTTGCCGGTCTTGCGGGTGGGTATTGAGGTCTTCAGCGCGGATGGATTGAGGTAGAAGTTGATCGCGCGGTCGGTGGCCTCTTTGATGTTTTGAGGTTCGAGTGCGGCGTCGTAGGGGATTGGATCGGTTTCTGGCGGGTTTGGCGTAATTTTGAACATAAAGGACTCTTTGTCTTAGAAGAATTGAAGAGCCGTCACTTTCGCTACCAAACGAAGGGTGGCGGCCACACGCGGGTTGGTAGACCGGTCAAGACAGAGAAAACCCGGCGCCCCCGAAAGGGCCCCACGCATGGCCACCATATAAAACCGAGTCCCGAAAAAGAGACCGCAATAAGGTGATGCAATACGGGCTGTCAAGAAGCGGGCTACCAAACCCGATCACTGTTTTGCAGTGACTGGGAAACGATACAGCCCGCCTCAAAGCGCGTAAGCCGGCGGATTCTGGCGTACGCGTAGGCAACGGCGCAAGGTGTTGTAGCCGTTATGGCGTAACAGTGCGTGTAACTTACACGTGCGTGGGTGGCGGTGTTTAAAAGCCCCTCACCCTAGCCCTCTCCCAGAGGTAGAGGGGACCGACCGTGGTGTTTGGGAGAGGTGCGCCGACGTGGTATACCGAGGTGAACTAAGGTGGGAAACGGATGGTGCTATTTGACCAGCCGTTTTTCTTTGGAAGGTCTGTAGCCGAAATAAAAGCTGGAACACTTGCTGAAATGGCTTGGCTGGCCCGACTTCCAGTCGCGCAGGAGTTTTCAGTGCGCGGGTTCTCTCAGTGAGAACTGTCAGCGTTTAGACTACAAGCGGGTGTCTGGGCAGCCGCTAGTGGCGAACTGCAAAGTCATCCTTGAGTACAAACTCCATTCCAATGCCTACGCCTTTGAGTACCTCGGTCACGCGGTCGATAAAGGTTTCACCTTGCTCGGGCAGCTCATAAAGACCATTGATGCGAATCTTCGGATTTTTACCTTTCGCTGGCGGATAGCTTTCCAGCAGTTCGCCGCTCTCGATGAAGGCGATGTAGGTATTGATTTTCTCTTGAAGCAACAACAGGTGCTCCCCCTGTTGGGCTTTGTCGCCCCATTCCAGGTGATCGGTGATGACGAGTACGACGTTGTCTGGCTCCCACTCGGGTACTGCGATGATGTCGACGACTTTTGTTTCGGTGATGGACATGCCCGATCTCTCAGTGGGGATTGTCAGCTTTCTGATACGAAGCACGTGACTGGGCAGCCGTTTTCTCTAGATGTGTTTATTAATCCGCTTTGAGCACGAATTCGAATCCTATGCCCACGTCCTTCAATGCCTCGGCAACGCGATCGATGAACAACTCGCCTTGCTCGGGTAACTCGTACTTGCCTTGGACACGAATGACAGGTGATTTTCCGAGTGCACCAGGTATCTCAGTGTAGATTTCACCGCTTTCGATGAAAGCGATGTAGTTGTTGATTTTCTCTTGAAGCACCAACAGGTGCTCGCCTTGTTCAGCCTTGTCGCCCCATTCCAAATGGTCAGCAATACCGAGGATGATCTTGTTGTTGTCCCATTTTGGGATACCCCACATGTCGATGGTTTTTGCGTCTGTTACGGACATTTCAGTTCCTTGGTTCCGTTATTTTTGCGGCGGGCGCAGAATTTCTACTCGGGTTGGCGGGATTTGGGTGCCGCCGGGGAAGCCGGGTTTACCCCTACCCATGATGCGTCCACCGCTCTGTTCGATTTCCGGGAATGCCCGCTTTTGATTGCGGGTCAGTGGTGCCGTTTCCGAGGCTTTGCATTCGACGCACGCGATGTCGCCGCTTGCATCTCTGCCTATCATATCGAGGCGGGTCCGGGTGCCGCTCTCTGTTTTTATCGTTACTTGTTGGCCGGACTCTTCCATTTCTTCCGAAAAACCGCTGTACGCCTCTTCTTCGAAGGCCGCCCCTGCTGCCTTGTTCTTCTCTAGTTGTGTGCTGAGCACGATGTAGATGGGCTCAAGGCCAGCGTCATCGGGGAACCAGATAATCGCATCCTGAAACTCGGGAGGATGTGCTGGATTAGCCAAAAGCGTGTCCGACTTTTCTGTCGGCGGATATACCCATACAGGAGGTAATTGCGGCACGCCTTCAAGTGCTGGAATACCCAGCACACCATCTGGGTTTGCTGCTGGCGTCCAGGTAAGGCCTATTCCATTGCCTATGTCGGCAATGTATTTTTCGCCGCTCTTTTCCGCTTTGATGACAGGAACATTTTCCCAGTCCTTTTTGCCGCCCGTGTAGAAACCGTAAGCGCTGACGGAACCGTCCGGCAAAGTCTTTACGTTGACGCGGACGCGCGTGCGGCCCGTTTCGAGCGTGGCGTACTGGTCGGTTTTGTAGAAGGCGCTGTCGGGTGCGAGGCTGGTGTTGGGCATTAATAGCGCAACGGTGCCGACGGCGGCACCTGCTGCCAATGCACCAGCACTTTCGAGCAAGCCTAGCGCGAGAGAGCCACCCAGTCGCTGAGCGATGGCGCTGCCGGTTGTGGAGCCGCCGACCAGTTGAAGAGATGTGCCTTCGGCGGTGATTGCCGCTCCTGTGGCCAGAACAGCCCACAAACCGTAGTCCGCCAGTTTCTCTACCGGGACAAATCCAGCTTGGTTTGTGTGGTTGATTTCGCCGTCGGGCAAGTTGCAGCTTTTGGCGAAGACGCAGCCCAACGGTTCTGGTTTTACGTCTGGTGTCGCTGGAAGGTCTTTGTATTGCGCCCAGTGCTGGGCGTTGACGTCGACGGGTTCGACGCCGGTGTTGCGATAACCCTTGGGAGGGTTGAGGACGTAGCCACTCAATCCTTGATTCCTTGTCCTGATCCTTCGAACGAGGCGCAGGGTGACAGGTGGTGTTTGGGGTGGCAATCAGTGGCACTTTGACGCCATTTTCAATGGCTCGGCATGACCCATCTGCAAACCGGCAGGACTTCCGCTTGCAACGACTGGGGCATATGGCGCGCTTCGGTGATGTATAAGGTCTTCAAGAGCCCCTCACCCTAGCCCTCTCCCAGAGGGAGAGGGGACTGACCGGGGTGTTTGGGAGAGGTACGCCGACGTGGGATACCGAGGTGAACTCTGGTGAGGAAGCGGTTGGTGCCGCCTACAAATTCCCTCACTCTGGCCTTCTCCCCGAGGGTGAGGGGACTGACCGTGGTGTTTGGGAGAGGTACGCCGACGTGGGATACCGAGGTGAATTTTGGTGAGGAAGCGGTTAGTGCCACCTACAAATTCCCTCACCCTAGCCCTCTCCCAAAGGGAGAGGGGACTGACCGGGGTGTTTGGGCGAGGTTCGCCGACGTGGGATTTCGAGGTGAATTCAGGTGGGTAACGGCTTGGGTTATTTGACCAGGCGTTTTTCTTTTGATGGGCGATAGCCGAAATACGAGCTGTAGCACTTGCTGAAATGGCTCGGCGAAACGAACCCGCAAGCGACCAGCACTTCCACTTGCGAAAGCTCAGTGTGCTGCAACAACCGTCGCGCTTCAGTGATGCGCAGTTCCAGGTAATAGCGCTGCGGCGTGGTACCCAGTTGCTCCTTGAACAAGCGCTCCAACTGGCGACGGGATCGGCCGGCGTACACCGCCAGTTGCTCCAGCTCCAGCGGCTCCTCCAGATTGGCGTCCATCAGTTTCACCACTTCACGCAGCGGCGCACTGACGCAGAGGTTTTCATCCGGTTTGATCCGCCGGTAGCGCGACTCTTCAAACGCGAGGATGTCTTCAATACCTTCGACCAAGGCTTTGCCGTGCAAGCCTTTGATCCAGTCGAGTGCCATATGAAAGGCGCCGGACGGACTCGACGCCGTCAACCGGTCGCGATCGATTACGTAGGGTTCACTGCTGACGTGGGTGGCTTTGGCGATCTCGGTCAGTGCCGGGCGGTGTTCCGGGTGGATCGCGCAGCGATAGCCATCGAGCAGCCCGGCGCGACCGAGAAACCACGAACCATTCCATAACCCTGCGAGTGAGATGCCTCGCTCCGCTGCTGATCTGAGCAAGCCGATAAACTCATCACTCGCGCGCAGTTCGGTGCGATACCCGCCACACACCACCAGCAAATCCAGTTGCTGAAGCGCGGCCGAATCCAGACGTGCATCGGGGCGGATCACCAGGCCCAGGTCACTGATGACTTCGCCGTCGCCAAGGCCAAACGTGCGCGAAGAAAACAGCCCGGGGCGTAACAGATTGGTGGTGACAACCGTATCCAGCGCTTGGGTAAAGGCTGGCAGTGAAAAGTGCTCGAGCAGCAGAAAACCGGTGCGGGTCAAGCGCGGGTCATCCGCGCCTTGCTCATTCAGATAGCGGAGGTTTTTCCCTTTCATGCCTCCGCTGAATTGGCGTCGTTCGATCAAGTTGTGGTCCATCGGTCATGTTGTTGTGAGCCGATAGTTGGCTTGATCCGCCAAAGAGTCAATCACGCCTGTGGTTGATAGCGATCCGAACCCAGACTCAAACGGCCGAGAACACCCCGGCACCTAGTCGCCCCTCAAGCCGACCACACAGCACGTAGTGCTGATAGCCGCTGGAGAACGATCCCTGGGAAATCGCAATCCTGACATCGTCATTCAATCGAAGGTACTGGGCTTCATCAAAGTTTTCTGCACTGACTTCGCCCGCACGCCCGAGCCGCTCGCTGTCCACCGTGAGACCTTGGCTGGCGAAGTGCTCGAAATCGATGATGCGATTCACCGCGTGCCGTTCCAGCACTCCCTGATTGGGATGCATCGAGTAGATATGCAGGCCTTTATTGGCGCAGCGGTCGCACATGTCGACACAGTTTTTCTGCGTCGATTTGCGCCGCGTCAGTTCTTCAAGCGGCATGTCGAGGTACTTGCCAACCTGATACTCGGTCTGATTGAAGATCGTGCAGCACAGCACCGTGTTGCCATTGCAGTCGATAACCAGCCAGTCATCCTTAAGCGTGCACGCCATCTTGGGAAATTGCTGGATGACGTTGACGAGATCGTCGTACGGCGGCAGTGCGAGGCGTTTCAGGGTGTCAAGGTCGGTAGCCGTGACAGACGGGTCACGCTCGACAATGGCCAGTGTCTTCTCCAGCGGCATCATCACCGAATACCCAGTGGTGAAGATGAAGCCAAGGCGCTCACTGAACGCGCGCATCAGTGATTCTTCTTCGATGTTATCCAGGTAGCGGTGATAGTAAACATCCACACGGGTTCTCAGACCCAGACGCTGTCTGATCTCATGCAGGGCGATCATGTTTTGTTTTACAACTTCGATATCGCCGCCGACATGGCCCTTTTCGTAGGTCTCCTGGTAGAAACCCGAGAGCGAAATACGGAAGTAACTCGGTTCGGCCATCAGGGCCTTTTCCATATTCTTGGCGAGATTAAGGTTGGTGCTGATGCCGCTGCCCATGCCGGCAGCGTTAATGATCTCGATGAATTCGCCAATTTTTGGATGAATCAGCGGCTCGGTCCAGTTATAGAGGTAGATCGTGTCGACGCCCTCTGTCTTGGCCTTATCGACAATCTGCCTGAACATATCGAGCTGCATGGCTTTTTTGAAATTGAGATTTTCCGAGTTGCCCATTGGGCAAGACGGGCAGCTCAGATTGCACGCACCGACGATATCGATGTACATATTCATGCGGGTGAAGCTCCTTGAATTGAAAGCCATGCATCTCATCACTACGGGCTTTCAAGTCGCCTGATTGTGTTGGTATTTTGACGGCACTGGCACAGCAGCTAGCAATAACTGCACCACAATGTCGCTACGCCATTAATTCAACGACCCAATCGATGAACACGCGCAATTTCAGACTGACATGCCGGTTCGGCGGATAAGCAATGTAGAGCGGCATCGGCGCGAGTTTCCAGTCTTCGAACAGCGGCACCAGCTCGCCGCGCGCCTCGTGCTCGGTAGACATGTATTTGGGTAGCCACAGCACGCCCATGCCCGCCAGACCTGCCGCCAGGTAGGCGTTGCCGTCATCCACCGCGAGCACGTGGCGTCCTTTGATTTGCAGGTTTTCACTGGCGTTGTGCAAGGCATACGGCACCGGTTTGCCGGTGCGCGCCCAGAGGAAACCGACCACGCGATGATGGCTGTCTTCCAGTTCCCGTGGATGCGCAGGTGTGCCCGCGCGTGCCAGATATTGCGGTGCGGCAAATACCCCCAACTGCAGATCGGCGACCTTGCGCGCCATCAACGACAAGTCCATAAGCTCGCCACCGCGCACCACGCAATCGACATTCTCATCAATGATGTCGACGATGCGGTCGCTGACGCCCATGTCGATCTGGATGTCCGGGTAACGCGCGTGAAACTCAGGCAGGGCCGGCACCAGAATCAGCCGCGCGAACGGGCTCGGTACGTCAATGCGCAAACGCCCGCGTGGCATTGAAGCGGCACCGGGCAAGCTGGTTTCCGCATCGTCCATGTCGGCCAACAGCTTGATCACCCGTTCGTAATAAACCGCGCCGTCGGCGGTGACGTTGACCTTGCGCGTGGTGCGATTGAGCAATTTGACTCGCAACCGTGCTTCCAACTGCTGAACCAGTTGGGTCACGGTGGTCTTGCTCATGTGCAAGGTTTCCGCCGCTTTGGTGAAGCTCCCCGCCTCGACCACTCGGGCAAAGGCCTGCATTGCGTCAAAACGGTCCAAGCTGCGCCCCCCGATTGTTTGGATTTTACAAACAGTGAACGCCAAGCTTGCGCGTTTATCGCCCGCCTGCAAATACCTAAAGTGGCTCCATCAACTCAAATGATGGAGACATTCCCATGACTCAGCGCGATGTTGTTTTCCCACCCGCACGCCGCACACTTTACGAACGCCACCGCTACTCACCAGCCATTCGCTCCAACGGTTTTCTGTTTGTCTCGGGACAGGTCGGCAGCACCGAGGACGGCACGCCAGAGCCGGACCTGAGAAACCAGGTGCGTCAGGCTTTCACTAACCTCAATGCAATCCTTGACGAGGCCGGTGCCAGCTTCGATGACGTGGTTGATGTCACCGTATTCATCGTTGACCCCCAGTCGAAATTCGAAACGATCTGGGAGGTGGTGCTGACCGAGTTCTGGGGCGAGGCACCGCATCCGACGGTGACGGCGGTTGGCGTGACCTGGCTGTATGGGTTTGATTTCGAGATCAAGGTGATTGCCAGGTTGCCTGAAGCGGCCTGATCGTCAGATCGATTTGCAGCAAGGGTTGGCAGTCTTCAGACTGGCGGCCCTTTAGTCTTTTCCGACAGCCGTCATGTCAGTTTCAATGCTCAAACCAGCCCTCCCCGGCATCGCTCTGCGTCGTTGGCGCTTGCTGCATCGCGTCAAGCAAAGCCACGCCGCGCAGATGTTCAACGTCACCCAATCGACCATTTCCCGCTGGGAAAGCGGCGTGCTGGCGCTGGAGCCGGCTGCGCATCTACAGCTTGAGCAATTGTTGGCGGCGCGCCTCGATACGGCGGCCGATCAGGCTCTCGCCCGGTTGGTGTGCGAAAGCGCACGACCGGTGCATCTGGTCTGCGACCTGACTCACCGTTTGCTGGCCTGTTCCCCGGCCCGCGCCGCGCAGTTCGCCAGCCCGCTCAGCGAATTGCTCGGGCAGTCGCTGTGGCGTTTCGTGACGCCGGAAATTGCCAACAACGAACTGGCACTCGACACACTGGGGTGGCGCGAACTGCAGGCACCACCGGCGCTGGAATTTGTAACCGGCAACAACGACTCCGACCTTGTGCCCATCCGCCAGAGCCTGTGCCGCTGGACCCGCATTCCCCTGTCCGACGGCACGGCGGCGCGGCTGGTGGAGACGCTCTGAGCGCATATTTTATGCGTGGACGCTCAACCGCATCGGCTCTAGGCTTGCTGCTCGGCTCCACCACCGGGCAAGTTCATGGACCTCGAAAAAATCAGCGGACGCCTCCAATTCCTGCGTGAAGCGGAAAAACTCAAGGACGTCCTCAGAAGCGCACACACCTCAACCGGTCGCACCGAAAGCACCGCCGAACACAGCTGGCGCCTGTGTCTGATGGCGATTGTTTTCGCCGATGAACTGGCCGGACTCGACCTGCTTAAAGTGTTGAGGATGTGTGTCATTCACGACTTGGGCGAAGCGCTCAATGGCGACATCCCTGCGGTCGATCAGGCTGCTTTTCCGGACAAGAGCGAGCAGGAGCGTAACGATCTATTGACGCTGACCCGCACACTCGATGAAACCCTGAAAAACGACATCGTCGCGTTGTGGGACGACTACGAACATGCCCGGTCTGCCGAAGCCAAAGCGGTCAAGGCGCTGGACAAGCTGGAAACCCTGTTGCAACACACTCAGGGCCAGAACCCGGCGGATTTCGACTACCGCTTCAATCTGACCTACGGCAAGCAGCACACCAGTGCCGCACCGATTTTCGCCGCACTGCGCGCCCTCATCGATCAGGACACCCAGGCAAGAATCCAGCAAGCGAAGTGAACTGTCACGTCCGGCATCGCCCGCGCCCAGGCGAACAATACGATCAACGCTCGGCTTCAAGGGTTGGCCGGCTTACAAATCCACATCTGTTGATGCTGGTCTTTGATGCCTTGAATGCGTATAACCTCGCCGTTTCGTCTACCCTGAGTTTGCGCCTCACGTCGCCACTTCAGCCCTTTTGACGCTCACGAAACGGAGAATTCCATGCTCAAACGAACCCTGGCACTGACCGCCGGCCTGGCCCTGTCCCTTTCTGCGCTGGTGACGCAAGCCGCTGACGTCTTGCGCGTCAGCGCGATTCCCGACGAAGCCCCGACCGAACTGCTGCGCAAGTTCGAACCGCTGGGCGCGTATCTGGAACAACAACTGGGCATGAAAGTGCAGTTCGTGCCGGTGGCCGACTACCCGGCCGTGGTGGAAGCGCTGGCGACCGATCGCCTCGATATGGCCTGGCTCGGCGGTTTCACCTTCGTTCAGGCGCGTTTGAAGACCGACGCCACCACTCCGGTGATCCCGTTGGTACAACGCGAACAGGACGCCCAGTTCACGAGCAAATTCATCACGGCCGACCCGAATGTACACAGCCTCGCCGACCTGAAGGGCAAGACCTTCGCCTTCGGTTCGGTATCGTCCACCTCCGGCAGCCTGATGCCGCGTTACTTCATGCTGAAAAACGACAACATCAAACCTGAAGCGTATTTCAGCCGTGTCGCCTACTCCGGCGCGCACGATGCCACCGTCGCCTGGGTGCAGGCCGGCAAGGTGGATGCCGGTGTGCTGAACGCCAGCGTCTGGCAGAAACTGGTCGACGCAGGCAAGGTCGACACCAACAAGGTCAAGGTCTTCGCCACCACGCCGACCTACTTCGATTACAACTGGACCGTGCGTGGCACCCTCGACCCAGCGCTGGCAGCGAAGATCAAAAAAGCCTTCCTTGACCTGGACCCGGCCAACCCGGAGCAGAAAAAGATTCTTGATCTGCAAGCCGCCAGCCGTTTCATCGACACCAAGCCCGAGAACTACAAGGGCATCGAGGAAGCCGCCCGCGCTGCCGAACTGCTGAAATGATCCTGAGCCTCAACCAAGGCGGCCTGCGCCACGCCAATGGAGTCGACGCGCTGCGCGGTGTCGATTTGCAGATTGGCGTTGGTGAACAGGTCGCGATCATTGGCCCGTCCGGAGCCGGAAAATCGAGTTTGCTCAACCTGCTGGCCACCGCACTGCGGCCCAGCAGCGGCGAGATCGAAGTGCTCGGCGAGCGTGCCTGGCACTTGTCCGCCCGGCAACGCCAACGCCTGCGCGCACGCATTGGCCTGGTGCATCAGGCGCCACCGCTACCACCGCGGCAGCGCGTCGTTACGGCAGTGCTGGCCGGAAAACTCGGCCAGTGGAGTCTGGGTAAAAGTCTTTTGAACCTGCTGCATCCACTGGATGTTGCCGGCGCGCGAGCAGCGCTGGCGCGACTGGATCTGGGCGAAAAACTGTTCGCCCATTGCCAGCAGTTGTCAGGCGGCCAATTGCAGCGTGTCGGCATTGCCCGCGTGTTGTATCAGGCGCCGGAAATCCTCTTGGCCGACGAGCCGGTGTCGGCGATGGACCCGGTCATGGCCGGGCATACCCTGTCGATCCTTTCGCGGCATGCCCGAGAGCACAACGTTACGCTGGTGGCGAGCCTGCACGCGGTCGATCTGGCGCTGTCGCACTTCCCGCGAATCATCGGTCTGCGCGACGGGCAGATTCTGTTCGACAGCGCCTCCGATCAAGTCAGCCCCGAGATGCTCGACGCGCTGTACGCCAACGAAAAACTGCAATCGCCGACCGCTGCGGTGGCGCCTCTGACTGTGCAGATTCCACGATGCTGAAAGCTGATTCACGGGATCCGGCGGCGTGGCCACGGTTGCTGCTGACGTTGCTGGCGATTGCCTTGCTGTGGCCGGGCGTCCAGCTCAGCGAACTGAATCTGGGTGTGCTGCTGCCCGACAGCCAGAATGAGATGGGCCGTTTTGTTGCGCAGTTCTGGCCACCGGCGCACGACGAAGGCTTTCTCCAGCTACTGCTCAAAGCCACCCTGCAAACCCTGGCCATCGCCACCGCCGGCATGGCCTTGGCGCTGTTGCTGGCGATACCAGCGGGCCTGATCGCCAGTCGCGCGCTGTCGCTGTCTGCCGCCTCGCGCGGTGGCGTGCCCAGCCGATTGGGACGCCTGCTGCGCTGGCCGGTACGCGGTCTGCTGATTTTTTTGCGCAGCGTGCCGGAAATCGTCTGGGCGCTGTTGTTTGTGCGTGCCGTTGGCCTTGGTCCGGCGGCAGGTGTGCTGGCCATCGCCATTACTTACAGTGGCATGCTCGGCAAGGTTTACGCGGAGATTTTCGAATCCACCGACCAGCGCCCGGCCCACGCGTTGTTGCAGGCTGGCAGCGGTCGACTGGCGGCGTTTGCGTACGGCACGTTGCCCAATGTCGCGTCGGAACTGCTGTCGTATACGGTCTATCGCTGGGAGTGCGCGATCCGCGCATCCGTGGTGATGGGGTTTGTTGGCGCCGGAGGTCTGGGTCAGCAGATCGACCTGTCGATCCGCATGTTCGCCGGCGGTGAAGTCGCCAGTATTCTGCTGTGCTTCCTGATTCTGGTGTTGGCCGCCGATCAACTCAGCCGCTTGCTGCGCTGGAGGCTGACATGAATCGCTTGATCAACCTGCTGCTGATCGCTGGCATCGCGCTGGCAGTAATTGCGTCGTTCGCTTATCTGGGGCTGGATCTCGGCGAACTGGGCAGCGCCACCAGCCTCAAGCAGATGGGCGCGTATGTGCAGCGTTTTCTCAGTCCGGACCTGAGCGCCGATTACCTCAAGGCAATCTTCCACGGTTCGCTGGAAACCTTGGCCATGTCGGCACTCGGTACCCTGCTCGCCGCCGTGTTCGGGATCATTCTGGCGCTGCCCGCCGCCGGGCGTTTTGGCTGGCCGCTGCAAAGTGCCTCGCGCCTGCTGCTCAATGCCTTGCGGGCCATACCGGAACTGGTCTGGGCCGCACTGATGGTGCTCGCCGCCGGCCTCGGCCCGAACGCCGGCACCCTCGCCCTCGCCCTGCACACCACCGGCGTGCTCGGTCGATTGTTCGCCGAAGCGCTGGAAAACACCCCGCCGCAACCGGCCGAAGCGATTCGCTTGCAGGGCGGCAATCCAATCCTCGCCTTCTGCTACGGCACCTTGCCGAATCTCGCCCCGCAACTGCTCGCCTACATCCTGTATCGCTGGGAAAACAACATCCGCATGGCCAGCGTGCTCGGTTTTGTCGGTGCCGGCGGGCTTGGGCAGATGCTCTATGTGAGCCTCAGCCTGTTTCAGGAAGCGCAAGCGAGTACGGTGATTCTGGCAATGCTGGTGCTGGTGTTTGTGGTCGACTGGCTGAGTGCGTGGAGTCGTCAGCGCTGGGTCAAGGCCTGATACGCGTGCCGGCGGGTGGATATCTGGCAAAAGCTGATTATGCTTCAGGAAACCTTGCAGTCATGCGAGGCAGTCAGACTGTGCAAGTTTCACGCGAGAGCAGTTGCGGCATACGCCACAAGGCCAGAGTGCGACAAGCGGTAAGGGGGGACTCCGGCCTACAACAATAAGCACGACGGAGAACACCCATGGCCACAATCGACACAGCATCCACCGGCAGTCCACCGCGCAGCGGCGGCATCACCAAGGAGGAGCGCAAGGTCATCTTCGCTTCGTCTCTGGGCACGGTTTTCGAGTGGTACGACTTTTACCTCTACGGTTCACTAGCGGCGATCATTGCCAAGCACTTCTTCGCCGGCGTCAACGAAACCACTGCGTTCATTTTTGCCCTGCTGGCGTTTGCAGCGGGGTTTGCGGTGCGGCCGTTCGGGGCGATCGTGTTCGGCCGGCTCGGCGACATGATCGGACGCAAGCACACCTTCCTCATCACCATTGTCATCATGGGGGTATCGACAGCGATTGTCGGTATATTGCCCGGTTACGCGACTATTGGCGTCGCCGCGCCGGTCATCCTTATTACCCTGCGCTTGCTGCAAGGTCTGGCACTGGGTGGCGAGTATGGCGGCGCCGCGACTTACGTAGCCGAACACGCGCCGCGCAACAGACGCGGCTTCTTCACTTCCTGGATTCAAACCACTGCGACCCTCGGGCTGTTTCTGTCGCTGCTGGTGATCCTCGCCTGTCGCACCGCACTGGGCACCGAAGCCTTCGAGGCGTGGGGCTGGCGGATACCGTTTCTGCTGTCGATCCTGCTGCTGATCGTCTCGGTGTACATCCGCTTGCAACTGAGCGAGTCGCCGGTGTTCCAGAAAATGAAGGCCGAAGGCAAAGCGTCGAAAGCGCCGCTGACCGAGTCCTTCGCGCGCTGGGACAACCTCAAAGTGGTGATCATGTCGCTGCTCGGCGGTACCGCCGGGCAAGCGGTGGTCTGGTACACCGGGCAGTTCTATGCGCTGTTTTTCCTGCTGCAGACGCTGAAGATCGACCCGCAGACCGCCAACCTGTTGATCGCCGGTTCGCTGCTGATCGGCACGCCGTTCTTTGTGATTTTCGGCAGTCTTTCTGACCGCATCGGGCGCAAACCGATCATCATGGCTGGCTGCATTCTGGCCGCGTTGACCTACTTCCCGATCTTCCACGCGCTGACCCAGTACGGTAACCCCGACGTGTTCATCGCTCAGGAGAAGAACCCGGTCAAAGTGATCGCCAACCCCGACCAGTGCTCCTTCCAGTTCGATCCGGTGGGCAAGGCCAAATTCACCAGCTCCTGCGACCTGGCGAAGACCCTGCTGGCAAAACGGGCGATCCCGTATGAGAACGTGATTGCAGAACCGGGCACCGTCGCGCAAGTGCGCATCGGTGACAAAGTCGTCGAGAGTTTCGAAGGCAGCGCCCTGCCCGCCGCCGACTTCAAGACCCGTAACGATGCGTTTACGGCAACCCTCGGCACGGCGCTCAAGGAGGCCGGTTATCCGGAAAAAGCCGACCCGGCGAAAACCAATTACCCGATGGTGCTGCTCCTGCTGACCGTGCTGGTGATCTACGTGACCATGGTCTACGGCCCGATCGCGGCGTGGCTGGTCGAGCTGTTCCCGACCCGCATCCGCTACACCTCGATGTCGCTGCCGTATCACATCGGCAACGGCTGGTTCGGCGGTTTCCTGCCGACGGTAGCGTTCGCCATGGTCGCCGCGACCGGGGATATCTACTACGGCTTGTGGTATCCGATCGTGATTGCGGTGATGACAGCGATACTCGGCACGTTCTTCCTGCCGGAAACCAAGGATCGCGACATTCTCAAAGACTGAAAACCGTCAGCGCGCCCTCTCCACCGCGGGAGGGCGCCATTCGGCACAACCGGGCAAAAATATCGAACGCCTGCCGCACTGCATGCCTCCAATGTTTACACCACTGGAGGTCACCCCTATGAACAACGACGAAAAAACCCCGAACGCCCCGCCCACCGACACGTCCGGCGAACCGGTGAATGTGGTCGAGCGCGATCTTGAAGACCGGGACGATGGCAGTGAAACCGTCGATAAAGTCATCACGCCCTCGTCCACCCGTGTGAAGGAACAGGACGCCGAGACGCTGCAGCGCAAGATCGATGAGATCGAGCGCAAAGTGGCCGATGGTAATTAGTGTTTTTTGCAGGCGATCGCAACAGTCTGCTGCATCTACCCCGGGGGCGAGGGGGAAAGGGAGCCGATCTGTGGGCTTTTCGGAGTTTGAGTTCGCTTCAGTCTTTCAGGTTGGCGTCATTTGCGTCAGCACCTCGATCGGTCCCCTCTCCCTCTGGGAGAGGGTTAGGGTGAGGGCTTCTTCGCCGGGTTGAGTTTCAAGGCCGCACATATCTGCTCCCAATCGGCCGTCAGTGTGGCCAGCGTCAAGGCATTGCCCAGCGCTGCGCCACTGGCGGTATTGTCAAAGATGCACCAGGTCGCGGCACCTGCTGCAGCCGCTGACTGCAGGGCTAGTGCGAGGCTTTGCAGATAAGTGGAATCGTAGGCGCTGTGGTAGATGCGCGGCGAACCGTGCAGTCGCCAGTACTGCAGCTCTGCCCGACCGCGAGGCAAAGCATCACTGCTGATGCGCGATGGATCGACTGCTGCCTGGGTGATCTGATGAGTCAGTAGCATCGTCTCGGCGCCGACCCACGACTGATGCCTTGGCTCCAACACCACGGCTCTGGAAAACCGCTGACGCACTGTCATGAAAAAGGCTTCGGCGATGGCTTCGTCGAACGCCAGCGAAGGCGGCAATTGTACCAACAAGCTGCCGAGGCGCTCGCCCAACCCGCAGCACTCAGCCAGAAATTTGTCCAGTGCCGCCTCGCAGCTTGCCAGACGTAATTCGTGGGTGATGTGTTTGGGGATTTTCACAGCAAAGCGAAAGTCATTCGGCACCGAATCCGCCCAGCGTTCGTAGGTCTGCCGGCGATGCGGACGATAGAACGAACTGTTGATTTCCACGCAGTTGAATCGTGTCGCGTAGCGTTGCAAATGCGTGCCTTCGGCCGGAAACTCCGGCCAATGCTCGCGGCCCAGACTCCAGCCTGCACAGCCAATGAAAATCAAAAACACACCTCCTCACCTGTAGGCGCAGATCGTTCGGTGATCGTTCCCACGCAGCGCGTGGGAACGATCAAACCTGTGTGCTAATCGGTTATTTTTTACCGGGCAATACCGCGCCCAGTACTTGTTTGGCTGTTTGCATGATCACCCCGGCCTCATCCGGATCGCCCTTGAGCAACGTCGTGGCGAATTTCTTCGCTTGCTCAAGCTTGATGTGCGGCGGCAACGGCGGCACGTTCGGGTCAGTCTTGAACTCGATCAGCACCGGTACCTCCGAGGCCAGCGCTTTCTCCCAAGCGGCAGCGACGTCTTCCTCGCGATCGACAAAAATGCCTTTCAGACCGATGGAAATGGCGAACAGGTGATAAGGCACGTCGGGAATGCTTTGCGAGGCTTCGAACTTTGGATCGCCCTCCATTACCCGCTGCTCCCACGTCACCTGATTGAGGTCCTCGTTGTTGAACACCGCGCAGATCCATTTCGGGCTCGCCCATTGGCGCCAGTATTTGGCGACAGTGATCAGCTCGGCCATGTTGTTCAACTGCATCGCACCGTCGCCCACCAGTGCAATGACTGCACGTTCGGGGTGGGCGAATTTGGCGGCAATCGCGTAAGGCACCGCAGCGCCCATGGACGCGAGTCCACCGGACAATGAGCACTGCATGCCACGGCGGATTTTCAGGTCACGGGCAAACCAGTTGGCGCAGGAGCCGGAGTCGCTGGTGATGATTGCCTCATCGGGCAGGCGCGGCGACAGCTCATACACCACCCTTTGCGGGTTGACCGGGTCGGCTTTGGCCATCGCACGTCTTTCCAGGGTTTTCTCCCAGCTACCGCGCCAGCCTTCGACTTTCTTGCGCCACTTGCCAGAGGTTTTCTGCTCAAGCAGCGGCAACAGCGCGGCGAGGGTTTCCGCCGAGTCGCCGACCAGATTGACTTCCATCGGATAGCGCAGGCTGAGCATGTCGGGCTGCAAATCGATCTGCACGCCGCGCGCCTGACCTTCCTTTGGCAGGAACTCGGAGTACGGAAAACCCGAACCGATCATTAACAAGGTGTCGCATTCGCTCATCAATTTGTAGCTGGGTTCGGTGCCGAGCAGGCCAATGCTGCCGGTGACCCAAGGCAGATCGTCGGGCAGCGCGGCTTTGCCCAGCAGCGCCTTGGCAACGCCGGCGCCGAGTTTTTCCGCCACCGCGATGACTTCATCAGTCGCTTGCAAGGCTCCGGCGCCAACCAGAATCGCGACCTTTTCGCCCGCGTTCAAAACGTCGGCGGCACGCTGCAGATCGGCGTCGTAAGGCAGCACTTTGGGTTTCGTATAACCGACCCCGGAATGCGCGGTGCCATGCTCGCGCGCCGGTGCTACGTATTCAAGGTCCTGCAAATCATTGGGCAGAATAAGCGCGGTCACCCGGCGTTCGCCCACTGCGGTGCGCACTGCCCGATCCAGCAGATGCCGCACCTGTGAAGGCGCTGATGCTTGATGCACGAATGCCCCGGCGACGTCCTTGAACATCGACACCAGATCAAGCTCTTGCTGATAGTGACTGCCCAGCGCGGTGCGTGCCTGCTGGCCGACGATGGCCAACACCGGCATGTGGTCCATGCGTGCGTCGTAGAGGCCGGTAATCAAGTGTGAGGCGCCCGGGCCGGACGTGGCGATGCACACGCCCAACTCACCGGTGAACTTGGCATGCGCCGAGGCCATGAACGCGGCCATTTCTTCATGCCGTGCCTGGACGAATTCGATTTTTCCCTTGGCCCGGCTGAGCGCGCCGAACACGCCGTTGATGCCATCCCCCGGATAGCCAAAAATCCGCGTAACGCCCCACTCGCTGAGCCGTTCAACCAGAAAATCCCCCACTGTCATCGTCATCTCGATCCTCGTCTTTCTCCGCTGTATGGAGCTGTCCCGGCAGAACATCCGCCGGGACGTGTAAGGGTCTGGACAGTGGGGTTGCTGGCGAAGTTTCGATTGATTTCCTCAGGCCGATCCTTGTTTGCGAACATCACCGTCACGGCAGCACAATGCGCGCACCGAGACTGGCCAGGACGAATGAAATGGATTTACCCGCATCATGGCGAAGCCGATTTGCACACGCCGACATCGAGCAGCAAACCATTGGCGAGTCGCGCGCTGACGTGTGGCGCGTTACGCCCAAGGGTTCAGCATCGCTGTTCGTCAAAACCGAGCCAGTGATGACCTGGGGAGAGTTGCCCGGTGAAGTGCAGCGCTTGCGCTGGATGGCGACTCAGGAGTTGCCGGCGCCACGTGTGCTCGACACCACCACTGCGGCGGAGCAAAACTGGCTCTTGATGACCGCTGTGCCGGGGCGGGATCTAGCCAGCAGCGCGCACCTGTCGCCGCAGCAGATCGTGACGCTTACGGCAGAGGCCTTGCGCGCGCTGCACGCAGTCCCGATCGAAAGCTGCCCGTTCGATCACCGCCTGGAAGCAAAAATCAAACTGGCCCGCGGGCACCTGCTCGCCGGGCTGATCGACGAACAAGACTTCGACGATTCGCGCCTCGGCCAATCCGCCGAAGCAGTGTTCCAGCAGATGCTCGCCGCACGCCCGGCGCACGAGGATCTGGTGGTGACCCACGGCGATGCGTACCTGCCCAATCTGCTCGCCGACGATGGCCGCTTCAGCGGGTTTGTCGACTGCGGACGGTTGGGCGTCGCTGACCGTTATCAGGATTTGGCGTTGGCCGCCCACAGCATCACGGACAACCTCGGCGCGCAGTGGCTGCCGGTGTTTTTCGAGGTGTATGGCGTGGAGCCGGATCTGCAGCGGATCGCTTTTTATCAGTTGCTCGACGAGTTTTTCTGAGGCACCTCACAAGACCTTTCGGTTTGCGGTGAGGCCATTCGCGAGCAGGCTCGCTCCCACAGGGAAATGCGTTCCAAATGTGGGAGCGGGCTTGCTCGCGAAGACGTCAGAACAGTCACTACTGACGTGGAGGCTTTCAGCGATGCGGATGCACCGTCAGCGCCACCAGTTTCACCACGATTGGCCGTACGACCAGGATGCACAGGAACGCCACCGGCATCGCCAGCTTGTAGGCGTGCAAGGCATTACTCAGGTAGTCGTTATCAATCCCCGAATTCGCTGCCGTGATCACCAGCGACATGAGAAATGCCATGATCGTCGCCATGTACAAGGCGAACACGTACGGCGTGGCACGCGGCGCCAGCTTGCGGCGGCTGATGATCAGGGCTTCGGCGTTGGTTCTTTGATTCATATGGCTTTTCCATCCACTGACAGGGAGACCGCACGTTAGCAAAGCCGTCCCGGCGCAACTAGACGCTCAGTCGCAGGTACTTTATAAAGCAGAACTTACGAATCCACCCTCGGCAGGACATGGATGAATCTGTTAGCGGCAATTGCCAGTTTTATCAAAGTGGTTGAGTCCGGCTCCATCGTCGGCGCCGCGAAGACGCTGGGCGTGAGCGCGGCAGCGGTGAGCCAGACGATCAATCGGCTGGAAGCGCACCTCGGCGTGCGCCTGCTGCAACGCACCACACGCAGCATGGCGCTCACCGAAAACGGTGCGGTGTACTACGAGAAAGTCCGCAAAATTGCAGCGGATCTGGAAGCCGCGCAAAGCTCCATCAGCAGTGCTGAAACCGAGTTGCAGGGCCGGTTGAGCATTGCCTCGACCTCCGCGTTCGGCCGCCATGTGCTGGCCGCGCTGATCGCCGGTTTCGCTGCACAGCACCCGCACCTGCTCATCGAACTCTCGACCACCAATGGCAAGATCAACCACATCCAGGACGGCATCGACCTGAGCCTGCGGATCAAGCCGCAACTGGAGGATGGCATTGTGGCGCGCAAGATCGTTTCGCTGCCCTTCATCATGTGCGCCGCGCCGGCCTATCTACAACGCGCCGGGCACCCGCAATCGCCAGACGACCTGCAAAACCACGCTTGCCTGGCCTTTCGTTATCCCTTGGACGGGCGTTTTCTGCGCTGGAGCTTTACTCGCGACGGCCAGCGTTTCGATGCCCCAATCAATGCCACCGCCATCAGTGATGACATTGATGCGTTGGCGCAAATGGCCGTCCACGGCGCCGGGGTCACTCGACTGGCGGAGTTTGTTGCGGCGCCTTACCTGGCGAACGGGCAATTGGTGCCGCTGTTTGAAGACAGCGTCGTCCAGCCAATGGGCATCTACGCCTGCGTACAGGAACGTGCGGCGATGACGCCTAAGGTCAAAGCCTTCCTGGATTATCTGGGCGCGCATCTGGCCACGCGCTGGCCAATGGAAAATGTTTAAGACGCAGGGCTCAAAGAGGCTCGCTGAAGCGCGCGAAATCAGTCAAAGTCCATCTCGCCAAATCGGCCCATCGCGGAAGATAACAACCATGAACAAATCTCTCGGCGCGCTGTTTCTGCCGTGTTTTCGCTGGACCTGGGTCTGTCGCGCGGGATGACCGATGCCTCAGCGGGTTTCTGGCGCAGTCACCTGACAGTCTGAAACAAGCCGTCACTTACAAGGAACCGCAATAACAATGCTGACGCCCTCCCCTCAAACCTTCCGGGGCAGTTGCCTGTGCGGAGCGGTGAAATACCAGATCCGCTCACGGCCCAAAGCGCTTTCACACTGCCATTGCAGCCAATGTCGCAAAAGCCACGGCGCGGCGTTTGCCAGTTATGGCAGCGTGCTGCGCCAGAACCTGGAATTGCTGGAGGGCGCCGAACAGCTCAAGGCCTATCAGTCTTCGCAATCGGTACAACGCCAGTTCTGCCTGAACTGCGGCTCGTCGCTGTTCTGGGCAAACAATCAGGGTGAGTACCGCGACTGGATCTCGGTAGCCCTGGGCACGCTGGACACAATGTTCACCACGGAAAAACAGCAACACGTCGAAGTGACGTCGAAAGCGCCATGGTTTGAAATCAAGGATCAATGGCCGCAGCGCTGAGCCTGAAAGATTCGATCATCGGGCGTTGCTTCACCCTTTGGCAGACAGAGTTCAAATGAAACGCTGAAAAGTCGCGGCCAGGCAATGAATGTTGCGCCGATGCAGGCTGGACCAGCAGCAAATCATTGACCGGGCAATCGGCACGAAGAAATTCATCGCGCTCTGGAATACGCAACCGGTTCTGTGGTGTCCTGTCTATTCTCAGCAGGTATTTTTCCACTCGCCAACGATGAGGCCCCTTACATGAGCAAAGCGCCGTACGTTCCGCCCCAGGTCTGGAAAAACGAAGCCCCGTCCGGTGGCCAGTTCGCCAGTATCAATCGACCGATTGCCGGGCCAACCCATGACAAGACGCTGCCAGTCGGCAAACATCCGTTGCAGCTCTACTCGCTGGCCACGCCCAACGGCGTCAAAGTGACGATTCTGCTGGAAGAGCTGTTAGCGCTCGGACACAGCGCTGCCGAATATGATGCGTGGCTGATCCGCATTGGCGAGGGCGATCAGTTCTCCAGCGGTTTTGTCGAGATCAACCCGAACTCGAAAATCCCGGCGCTGCTGGACCGTAGCGTTGAGCCGCCGATTCGTGTGTTCGAATCCGGTTCGATCCTGCTGTATCTGGCGGAAAAGTTCGGCGCCTTCCTGCCGAAAGACCCGGCTGGCCGTACCGAAACATTGAACTGGTTGTTCTGGCAGATGGGCGCGGCACCCTATCTGGGCGGCGGCTTCGGCCATTTCTATGCGTATGCACCGGAGAAGCTGGAGTACCCGATCAACCGCTTCACCATGGAAGCCAAGCGGCAACTGGATGTGCTGGATCGGCGCCTGGCCGAAAGCGCCTATCTGGCCGGCGACAGCTACACCATCGCCGACATCGCAGTCTGGCCGTGGTACGGGCAACTGGTGCGCAACAACGTTTATTCGGCGGCCGAGTTTCTCGCCGCCCACGAGTACACGCATGTGCAGCGCTGGGCAGAGGAGATCGCCAAGCGGCCGGCGGTCATTCGTGGGCAACGTGTCAATCGCACGTGGGGCGACGAAGCGACTCAAGTACCCGAGCGGCACGACGCCACAGATCTAAACTGACAACCCTGTTCATCATCCTCTCCTCCTTAAAGCAGCGCCGGTCGCACGAACGTGTGATCGGCCCGCTGCGCTTTGATCCCGCCCTCGCACGTCCCTCGGAAAACGCTCGTATCTACGCGAACCCGCGCCGCAGAGCGCCCGCCAGAATGTGAAACATTCGTTAACTAACTAAGTCGTACGGCTTTCTTCACCCGGAATGATCTGACACACTAATGCGAATAATTCCTACACGCACTCGCACCGGATTCGTTTTCGTATCATTTGGGGAAGCAGATTGATGTCGTTTCGCACCATTCACCGCCGCTCAAACCGTTCACCTAACCTGTTGGCGCTCGCCATCTGCATGGCCAGCATCGCACCGGCAATGGCCGACGAGGCAACACCCGCCACGCCTGAAAAAACCGCGCCGACCACACTGGAACTGGACGCGACGGAAATCGGCGCCACGCAGATGAGCAGCACCACCGAAGACACCCAGTCCTATACCACTGGCCCGATGCGCACGGCGACCAAGCTGTCGCTGACCATGCGTGAAACGCCTCAGGCAGTGACGGTGATCACCCGTCAGCGCATGGACGACCAGAACATGACCAGCATCAACGACGTGGTGAAAGGCACGCCGGGACTGTTCCTCAGTCAGACCAGCGGCCCGGGACGGCAGACTTACAAGGCGCGCGGCTTCGACATCGACAACATCATGTACGACGGCCTGCCCAGCGCGTACTCGCCTTACTCCATGGCGGTGCAACCGAACCTGGCGATGTTCGACCGTGTTGAAATCGTCCGCGGTGCAACCGGGCTGGTCACCGGTGCCGGCAACCCGTCGGCGGCGATCAACATGGTGCGCAAACGGCCGACCGCCGATCAGCGCGTGACGTTGACCGGCGCGGCCGGCAGCTGGGACGACTACCGTGGCGAGATCGACGCCTCCAGCCCGCTGAACGACAGCGGCACCTTGCGCGGCCGAGTGGTGAGTTCCTATCAGGGCGCCGACAGTTTCCGCGACAAGGAAGAGAACGACCATGGCCTGTTCTACGCCATCGGTGAAGCCGACCTGAGCGACAGCACCACCGCGACCCTAGGCTTCTCGCGGCAGAACGAACAGACCAACTACTTCTGGGGCGGTTTGCCGCTCGGCACCAACGGCCATCACCTCGATCTGCCCCGCTCCACCTACCCGGGTACCGATTGGGAAAACCGCAAGCTGCAAATCGACACCGTGTTCGGTGAAGTCGAGCATCGCTTCGACAATGACTGGAAACTGCACGTCGCCGGCTCGTCCTCGACCCTCGACGGCGAGTTCTCCGGAACCTACCTGTCGCGTTATGCCGGCCCGCTGGAAACCACGGCCTATCAATCCCATCACACCGACAAGCAGCGCGCATTCGACGGTTTTGCCAGCGGCCCGTTCGAAGCGTTCGGCCGCACCCATGAACTGGTTCTCGGCGCGAGCAACCGTGTGTATGACGCGACCACCAAGGAATACGACCCGTACACCACCGCCTGGCCGATTGGCGCGCCCAAACCTGACTTCGTGCGTGACGGCAAGACCCGCAGCGTCACCACCCAGGACGCCGTGTACCTGACCACCCGCCTGAGCCTGGCCGATCCGCTGACGTTGATCCTCGGCGGCCGCCTCGACTGGTACGACTACGATGACCGCACGGCCGACGGCGACTACAAGGTCACCCGCAACCTCACCCGTTACGCCGGCCTGATCTACAAGCTGGACGACCATCACTCCGTGTACGCCAGCTACACCGACATCTTCACCCCGCAAACCCAGAAGGATCTCGGCGGCAAGGTGCTCGAGCCGATCGTCGGTGAAAACTACGAAGTGGGCATCAAGGGCGAGTACTTCAACGGCGCCCTCAACGCCAGCCTGGCGGTGTTCCAGATGGACCAGACCGGCCGCGCCACCCTGGCCGACAACCAGTTCGGCTGCCCGGTCATGACCTGCTACAACACATCAGGCAAAGTGCGCAGCCAAGGCGTGGACATGGAACTGCAAGGCGCGCTGACCGAAAACTGGCAGGTCGGCGCCGGCTACACCTACACCCGCGCGCACTACATCAAGGACGAAAACCCGGCGAACAACAATCAGCGTTTCGATACCGACACGCCTGAGCATCTGTTCAAGGTGTCTACGGTGTACCGCTTCCAGGGCCCGCTGCAGAACCTTCGTGTCGGCGGCAACGTCTACTGGCAGAGCCGCATGTACAACGACATCACCCTGGCCAATAACGGTAGCTACCGTCTTGAACAGGGCGGTTATGCCGTCACCGACCTGATGGCCGGGTACGAAGTCAATAAACACCTGGATCTGCAAGTCAACGCGAACAATATCTTTGACCGCGTCTACTACTCCTCCATCGGTTCCGATGTCACTTGGGGCTCCACTGACAACTTTGGCAACCCGCGCAGCTACATGCTGACTGCCAAGTACAAGTTCTGAGTCGATAACAATCTTGCGTAACAAACTAGGGCGTCCGGGAAATCCGCGGCGCTCTTGTTCTTTCTGCCGGCCGCATTAGGCATCAGCGCCAATACCGGATAGTCTCTGAGCGAACTCATCACAAAGCATCGCCCCATGACCAACCCGGACTTTGCACCCGACATCGAAGCCATCCGCAGTATTGACGCGGTGCCGGTCATCCTGAGCATGGTCAAACACCTCACCGGCATGCGCTTCGCCGCGGTGGCACGGGTCACCGAGAGAAACTGGGTGGCGTGCGCTGTCGATGACTCGATTGATTTCGGGCTCAAACCCGGTGGCGAACTGGTGCTCGAATCGACCATCTGCCACGAGATCCGCCAGCACCAGCAGCCGGTGATCTTCGGTCATGCCAGTACGCACCCGGTCTTTTCGCTTCACCACACGCCGAAAACCTATGGGCTGGAAAGCTACATTTCCATTCCCATCGTCAAAGCCAGCGGCGACTTCTTCGGCACGCTGTGCGCCATCGACTCGGTCCCGGCCAATATCGACGAACCGGCCATTACCAAAACACTGACCCTGTTCGCTCAATTGATCGCCATGAACCTGGACACGCAGCGCCATCTGGAAGCGACCCAGATCGAGCTGAACAACGCCAATGAACTCGGGCGCCTGCGTGAGCAATTCATCGCCGTGCTCGGCCATGACCTGCGCACCCCACTGAGCGCGGTGCGCATGAGCGCCGACTTGCTGGAAAGCAAAACCGAAGACAAACGTTCGCTCAACCTGATTGCGGCGATTCGCAACAGCTCGGTGCGCATGGGCGTGTTGATCGAAAACATCCTCGACTTTGCCCGAGGACGACTGGGCGGCGGAATTCCGGTGCAGCGCAAGCTGGTGGATGACCTGCAGCACACCTTGCAACTGACCTTGGCCGAGGTTCAGGCTTCTCACCCAGAGGCGAATGTCATCCATGAACTGGATGTGCCGGCAGGCGTCTATTGCGATGCGCTGCGGATCAGCCAGTTGCTGTCCAATCTGCTGGGTAATGCGGTCACCCACGGTTCGAACAGCACACCGATCATCCTCAAAGCCTATGCGGAAAACGACGAGATCGTGATTTCCCTGACCAATCAGGGCACGCCGATTTCAGCGCATTTGATGCCACTGCTGTTCGAACCGTTCTCCCGCGCTGAAGCCGGACAACGGTGCGAGGGTTTGGGACTGGGGCTTTACATCGCCTCGCAGATAGCGATGGCACACAACGGCACGTTGAGCGTTACCTCAAGCGCCGAGTCGGGAACCTGCTTCGTGGCGAGATTCCCGGCCCGGTTCAAATGGGTTTAAGCCGTCTGCCGACGCATCGTCAGAATCGCCGCGCCAAACCCGATAAACGTAGACCCGACCACCCGGCTGACCCAACGGGACAACGCCGGACGGGTCAACACGCCCTTGGCCCGCGAGGCCAGTGCGGCATAAACGCTCAGTGACGACACCGACAGCGCCATGAAGATCGAAGTCAGGATCAGAAACTGCGGCAGCAGTGCCGCGCCCTGATCAATGAACTGTGGAAACAACGCAGTAAAAAACATCGTCGCCTTGGGGTTGGTCACCGCCGTCAGGAAGGCCGACTTGTACAACTTGCCGCGGGTCGGACGAACCTTGCTCGCCTCCCCCTCGACAGCTTCCGGCAGCATCGGCCCCTTTTTGAACAACTGCCTGACCCCGAGGTAAAACAGATACCCGGCCCCGATGATCTTCACCGCATTGAACAGCAGCTCAGAACTGGCCAACAACGCCCCCAACCCCAACATCGCCGCCGCCGACAGACAGAACAAGCCACTGGCGTTACCCAACGACGACCAGATCGTGCTGCGCTGCCCGTGAGCCAGACTGTTATTGATCGCCATCAACGTCGCCGGCCCCGGACTGGCAATGGCAATCGCCGCGACCAGAGTGAACGTCAGTATCGAGTGAGAATCCATTTTCATTGCTCGCCAGAGTGAAGACGCCACATGTTACAGCAACCGGCTGCATAGCCCAGATCAAAAGCCCCTCACCCTAGCCCTCTCCCGGAGGGAGAGGGGACTGACCGAGGTGACTACCAGAGTTACGCCGACGTGAAATACCGAGCCGCACTCAAATTCTCAAACAGATCAAAAGCCCCTCACCCTAGCCCTCTCCCTGTATGTACCGGAGACATGGTGGACAGGTGTTCGGAGACATGGTGGACACATTTTAATAGACACATTGCTCATCGCGAAGGAGATGGCCTGTGTCTTGGGAAGAGGTGTCCACCGTGCAGCTT
>NZ_UTHA01000283.1 GCF_900582195.1 Pseudomonas viridiflava | reverse complement strand
GGATATACGGCTCCTTGGCCACATCCGCGAGGCTCACCACATCACGCTGGCACAACGGATGATGGCTGGGCAGCCACAGGCGACGCTCGGAATTGAACAGTGTTTCGGAAACGATATCCGGGTGAGTGATGTTCTCGGTTAGCACCACCGCCATGTCGAAACAGCCCTCCAGCAAACCTTGTTCGATGGCCTGACGTTCCTGCTCATGGACCTGAATCGATACGTCCGGATGCCAGTGTTCCAGCCGTTGCAGGTGGTGGGGCAGGAAATAGCCTATCACCGTGTAACTCGCGGCCAGGCGCAGCAGTCCGCTGGCGCGCACGTCA
>NZ_UTHA01000058.1 GCF_900582195.1 Pseudomonas viridiflava | reverse complement strand
AAAATGAAGACAGAACACGTTTAAAAAACATTCCGAAAACGTGGTCTGTCCCCTTTTTACCGAACTAATCCAGAGCTGTATGAGGTGCATTTTGACTCGGTAAGGTCGCTCAAATGACAGCATTAATAAATAAGGTTGTTACCGTTGTAGAAATGGACGATGGGGTCGTTTTTGAGCGATTTGTTAGTTGGGATGGGGATCGCACCAGTTTTGATGATGTCAGAAAATATATCCTCTATTCGGAAAAACATAGCGTAATAAATCGTCGGCAGTTTTTAGTTTTAGAGGGTGGAGCAGAGGTTGATATTCCAATACTTGAAGCGCTGAATATATTACCTGATAGAACTGGGTTTTTAGTGGTTTTTGAAAAGGAACTTTCGAGATTCAGTGTTCCAGAAGTACCTTGGTTTTTTAGCTATCCTGATAATGCTGCAATTTATAATGTTGACGGGTCATTGCGCCATCAGCTGTGCAATCCGTATGGCAAAAATAGTTATATCGGTGCCATACACTCTGGTGCGATGCCCGATCATCCAGATAAGCTGGGAGTGCTAATCGGCACAGTTGGTCATGAGCCAGAATGGCTTTATTTGGTTGATCCGAATAGTCCGCAGTTGATTTCTACTGGAAAGTGGATTCGTTATTAGCTTGGATAAATGGGGCAGGCCCGGATAAATGGGGGCGCGGATAAAATGGGGCAGACCACGTTTAGAAAACATTCCGAAAACGTGGTCTGTCCCCTTTTTATTTCACGAGATCCGACAGCGCCAAAAATTGTAGATCCAAGTAAGCCAGGTACTGCTCTGGAGCTCTCCCAAATATGGGAGTCACTGCTTGAAAAAAACTCGAGCAATGCACGTGTCTACTCTCAAGAGGCCTTTTTAAAGGAGTTTGGGCATTGATTTTTAACAAAGCAATATTTGAAGACTTGTGGAGCGGGGAAAAAAGTATTTGCTTTTTTGTCCATAAAGCAAAGTGCTATTGGGTTTTGGACCATAAATATAATTTTTCTCTAGATGCGGAGAAGGACTATCTTGGATACTTGAATAAAGGTCATATAACACAGGACCAATATGCGCAAGCGTGCAAGGAATTTAGAGGCGGGCTTTTAAAGCTGAAGTCGGAAAATTTTCTTCAATATTTAAGTTGCGTAGGTGAGGGGGTACTTGTTAGAGAGGATTTTGAAGGGGTCTTTGACATGGATGGTGATTGTAATGCTGGAAAATTGTTGAGTAGAATTGAGAATTATTATTTGTCAGGAGTAGAGCTGAATGTAGATGAGTTCAGTTTTGCTGGGCGATTGGCATCTCGATTACCGATGTTTTATGTGAATTTTGATAGAAAAATATACATGCACATGGACTTTGGCCGATCCCATGAAGATCTTGCATATCCTGATTGGTTTTCCAAGTGCTCAGATTTCAATTTCTTGATACCAGATGTAGAGCGATATTGGGTTAGGTGTGGTGACTTTTGGAAGTTCAGGTTTGTTCAGGGTTTTTATTAGAAGCTAATTTTGAAAATCGAACACCCAATTAGCCGACAGAACAAGGGGGTTAATGGGCGGGGCCGAATGATAAATGGGGACAGACCACGTTTAGAAAGCGCTCTGAAAATGTGGTCTGTCCCCGTTTTACTCCAGCGCTCAGGGGTTCGCTTCGGCCGGCATTAAAACGGTCATAGGCGGTGGTAGCTATAGCCAGAATCTGAAAGAGGGCCTGATCTTTCAGGCAGGAAATGTCGTTGCCGCTACCGCGTTCAACTTTGTAGGCGGTTACGCTCAGAAAAACTGGCAAATAGCGAAAAATGCCGGTGACTCGATCGGCATGTCCATATGGGCCGAAGGTGGTGCCGCTCGCACCGCTCTGCACGCGTTGATGGGGGGCGCCGTCTCCAGCATTACCGGTGGTGACTTCAAAAGCGGAGCAATTGCCGCCGGCGCAAGCCAAGCCATGGAGAGATAAATGGGGACAGATCACGTTTAGAAAACATTCCGAAAACGTGGTCTGTCCCCTTTTTACGCGCAGATTTTAGGAATTGAGAATGAGCCAAGTTACGACGCATCAAATTGAGGATTTAGTATCACTGCATCCTGATATCGTGTGCTTTGGTAGTCAGGCCGATTGCGTGGGTGATGACTGGATTGAGAAGGCAGAGCAGCGGCTAGGGCTTGAACTGCCAGGGTTGTACAAGTGGTTTTTAAAGACGTATGCGGGTGGCGAGATTGGTACTGAAGAAATTTACAGTATCTATGGTGTGGACTTTGAGGGTGTCAATGGGGGGGATATTGTCTATCAGCATATTGTGGGCATAAAAAATAATCTGGTAGATGGCAAAAAGCTTGTGATTAGCGAAACTGATATGGGGGAAGTCTTTTTCTTTGACTATTCGAAGTTTAAAGATGGTGAGTGCCCCGTGAGTCTTCGGCTTCCGTCTGGCGAGACTGTTAATTACGCTTCAGATTTTTATGAGTTTTTATATAAGCGAATTTCTGCTCATATTTGATAAATATCCTCATCCTACACCGGTCATGCGCCGGTGTTGTTTTATCTGTTTACTGCAAAACCTCCCGTCCCTCGCTGCTCGCTTTGGTCGTAGATAAATGGGGACAGACCACGTTTAGAAAACACTCTGAAAACATGGTCTGTCCCCTTTTTACCTGGATGATGTGCGTCTTCATGAAGAATATGTACATCCGGGCTGGATCGGTGAGAATAATGATTTCAGGTTTTTGAGTCCGGCGGACGAACGATATTGGATCGTGGCGGGGGATAAATGGGGACAGACTACGTTTAAAAAGTACTCCAAAACGTGGTCTGTCCCCTTTTTATTTATGGGCCGAAGGTGGTGCCGCTCGCACCGCTCTGCACGCGTTGATGGGGGGCGCCGTTTCCAGCATTACCGGTGGTGACTTCAAAAGCGGAGCAATTGCCGCCAGCGCAAGCCAAGCCATGGCAGGCGCGCTTAACTCGACATTTAACGATCAGTCGAATTTACGCCAGGCGTTCTCCCAGATAGTTGGTTTGACCGCCGCTGGTTTGGCCGGCGCAGACATCAACAAGGCATCGTGGGTTGCTTTGATGGCTGACGAGTACAACCGCCAGCTTCATCAAAAAGAAGTCTTGGCGTTGGAAAAGCTGCAAGAAGAGAATCCCGAAAAAGCGTACCAACTCAAGGCGGCAGCTTGCGCGATAGTTCATTGCAGTGCCTCGGTTCACCCTGATGACCAAAAAAATTATGATGCGCTCACAAAGCTGGAAGCCGATGGCAGTGGCTTCAAGGATGCTCAAAGCGCGCTGTTCGCTACCGGAGCTTTTGACGAGTATTCGAAATGGGATCAGGTCAACGACGGCCTGCTGCGCAATGAAGAAAGTGCTCAACGCACAGGCAACGCCGGCCGAGCGATATTAGGAGCCGCGGGCGCTGTTGCAGGTTACAGCGGCGCGATAATCACAAGCCCGGCCTGCGTGACTCTTGTTGGTTGCGCCCTGCCTGGAATATCCGCAGCGGCGGGTGCAGCCTCCTTTCTGGAGAGCTGGGAAGCTACTGGAAGACTGTTTGCACCATATGAATACACCCAGGGCGACAGGGTGCTCGCGTCCTTCAGCAGTGAAACCTATCCGGGCGATGTGAACCCGCTTCGGGAATAAAATGGGGACAGACCACGTTTAAAAAATACTCCGAAAACGTGGTCTGTCCCCGTTTTCCCGGAATAACTATCGAGTGAAGTGGAAATGATTGTTCGAGAAAATGGGCGAGAAGAGCCGGTACAGGTGTTTGGCATTTACTGGATAGAAAACGTACGATTTTACTGGGTTATTCCCTATGATGGTTACGGTGGCCTGATGGCACTCAGTGAGAAAGAGATCAATGTTATTGATTCTTCTTTGTCGAGTGATCTCATCCTTTGCAAGGACGCGGATGGGGCAGACATGGTTTTGCATTGGGCAGCGCAAGATTTGATTGAAGATCTTGTAGAGCGAGATCCACTAGCAATGGTCGAGTTCTTAGAACGCATAAAACTGATGGGAAACTCGTGAAAACTACGTTAATGAGTACTTATAAGGCGTGGTGTGCTCCTGGTCGTACCCGAATGTCCAGATATGAGGTTAATATGGAATGTGTGAGGTCGTTACAATGAATCAGTTGATAAGTAAAATTAGAACAAAAATAGAATTCAATGATGGACGGCTTTTTGAGGAGTTTGTCCGCTGGGACGGGGTATGTACCAGCTTCGACGATACTAAAAATAGTATGCTATATGCACAAAAACACGCAGTCGTACGTTTTGAGCGATATTTGGTTTTTGAAGACGGCGTGGAGCTGCGCATTCCCGTCAGTGAAATGCCCTACATTCTTGCGGATAGAACCGGGGTTTTGGTCGTTTTTAACGAGACACTTTCAAAATTTGGAGTTTCTGAATTTCCTTGGTTTTTTAACTCTCCTAATAATGCTGCGATCTATAATTCTGATGGTTCTTTACGGTTCCAATTACAAAGCGCTCATGGTGTAGGGAGTTACATTGGTGCTGTACACTATACAAGAACGCCCGTAGACCCAAATGCGTTAGGTGTTTTGGTGGGATCAGTGGGGCATGATCCAGAGTGGCTTTATTTGGTTGATCCAGATAGCCCGAAATTGATTTCTACAGGAAAGTGGATTCGATATTAGCTCCACGGGCGGTAATGAAGTAGGTAATGGGGGCAGACCACATTTAGACAGGAGATAGATGGGGGCAGATTTGTTATTTAGGTCGCTAAATTAAGGTGCGTACGTGGCTGTTTATATAGAGATGGACAAGGTTGTTGAGACTGAAGCGTATGTGGAATATACGTTTGGCCGGGGCGGTGATGTAGGTCTGATACGACTAGATAAAATAAAGGAAACTATAAGCGTCATAAAAGTGTGCCCGTTGGATGTAAGCGGAAAGTGGTCGGAAAGAGCGGGTATGAAGCTCGCTCGGCTTTTCGTAAAAGGTGAGTATCCTGAGAAAACCCAGTGGGCTTCTTGAGAAGGGATAGTGAGAAAATTGGATAAATGGGGACAGATCCTCTGGGGGATTCCCCGCGCTAATGGAGTTTGATCCTGGGTTTATTGAGTGCAGACCATAAATGATGAAGACTTTTTGCTATTATCAATCGCTTCCTGACTCGATGCCTGTAGAAGATGTGGCAAAGGAGTTTCATGAACTGCTGATCGAGAAGCCTTTTTCTGGAAAGTTAAAGTTTGATTTTTTACAAGCTTTGTTAGTGCTCAGCGATCGTCAGTGGCACACCTATGAACTGTTGTGCGAGCCACTAAAGACTCAAATTGAAAAAGTCTTGATCAGTGAGTGGGATGGGTTTGATTTCGATTTTTCTGAGGGATCGATCGTCGTTGCGGCACACCTTGGATTGGCTGGACTGTTTGACTTTATATCAAACCAGAATGTCAGTGAGCTTTCGTCAGAAGTAGCTATCGAGATCAAAGAGGCAATTGCTGAGCTGGGTAGTAATATCGCTGATCCGTATAGTGGTATGAAATAGATGGGTGGAGACTACGTTTAGCGAACATTTGAAAACGTCAGCTAACCCGTTTTCCACCGTTTCGAGGTCAACGTAGCCTCATCGGAGTCTGAGCCATTTGAAATTGAACATTCATTTCCCTGACAACCTCATCTCTGATGACTTGCTCAGGCAGCAACGGATTCCCTGCCTTTGCAAGGTCTCAACGCAGTTCGAGATTTCCTTCTCGGATACAGTCCCCGAATCATCCGGGATCGTATCGGGCTGGAATCGTGAGGAGCTGGAGCGACGGGCGATCGCCGGGGCGGGTGGTCAATACACCCACTATGCGAACAGTCTGATTACCTTAAGTAAAATGAGCGAAGGCCTTTACCAGATCATTGATCTTGAAATGTTCTATCGAAGCTTTGGTTGGTGCATTGTATTTCGAGATGGACAATACGCACCCGCCGGAAATTTCTGGGACGATGAGCCAACGCAAAACTAAAACGCCCCGAACTCTATCGGGGCGTTTTCATTTACCGGGCCGAGCCAGCAAAGTGTTTACCGAAACGCTGGCACCACATGCTTGATAAACAGCTCCAGCGATTTCTTCTTCTCCTCATGCGGCAAGCTGTTGTCACACCAGAAACTGAACTCATCCACCCCCAATTCCTGGTAGTACTTGATCCGCGGAATGATCTCTTCCGGCGTACCAATCATCGCCGTCTTGTGCAGGCTCTCCAGTTCAAACTCCGGACGTCCGGCGAACTTCTCTTCCGGGCTCGGCGCGAGGAAACCGTTGACCGGCGTTTCCTTGTTGCCAAACCACGCATCGAAGGTGCGATAGAAACGTGAGATCGCTTTCGCGCCGACTTTCCAGCCGTCCGGATTATCAGCGGTGTGCACGTGGGTATGGCGCAGCACCATCAATTGCGGGCGCGGCACGTCTGGGTTGTTGTCCAGCGCAGTCTGGAACTTGTTCTTCAGGTCGAGGACTTCTTCGTCGCCCTTCATCAGCGGCGTGACCATCACGTTGCAGCCATTGGCCACGGCGAAGTTGTGCGAATCCGGGTCGCGGGCGGCGATCCACATCGGTGGGTTTGGCTTTTGGACCGGCTTCGGTACGCTGGTAGAGGTGGGGAATTTCCAGATGTCGCCGTCGTGGGCGTAGTCGCCTTGCCATAGAGCGCGGACCACCGGGACCATTTCGCGCAATGCCTGGCCGCCAGATGAGGCAGGCATGCCGCCGGCCATGCGATCGAATTCAACCTGATAGGCGCCGCGTGCCAAGCCGACTTCCATACGGCCGTTGCTGATGACGTCGAGCAGCGCGCATTCACCGGCAACGCGCAGCGGATGCCAGAACGGCGCGATGATGGTGCCGGCGCCGAGGTGGATGGTGGTGGTTTTGGCGGCGAGGTAGGCGAGCAGCGGCATCGGACTTGGCGAGATGGTGTATTCCATGGCGTGGTGTTCGCCGATCCACACGGTGCTGAAACCGCCGGCCTCAGCCATCAGGGTCAGTTCGGTGAGGTCTTCGAACAGTTGGCGGTGGCTGACGCTTTCGTCCCAGCGTTCCATGTGGATGAACAGGGAAAATTTCATGACGCTTCCTCGGATCTTTTGTTGTTGAGGCTACATGTGGGAGCGCGCTTGCTCGCGAAGGCGCTGTAACAGCCGGCATCTGTGGCGACTGACAAGACGCCTTCGCGAGCAAGCTCGCTCCCACAGTTGTTATGCGTAGTTCTTTGGTCAGGCCAAGACGGGCAGGGCGCCCATCTTGCCGTGGCAATACACCAGCGGACCGGCGATTTGCTCGGGGACGATCAGGTTCTTCACCGCGCCGACCATGATGGCGTGGTCGCCGCCTTCGTATTCGCGCCACAGTTCACATTCGATGATAGCCGTCGCGTTGGCCAGGATCGGGTTACCCAGTTCGCTCAAAGTCCACTCGATGCCTTGCGCCTTGTCTTTGCCTTTGCGGGCGAAGGCGTAGGCTTCACTTTGCTGGCCGCCGGACAGAACGTGAATGGCAAAACGTTTGTTCTTGATCAGTACCGGGTAGGAATCAGAGCTGTAGTTGGGGCAGAACAGCACCAGCGCCGGGTCCATCGACAGCGAGCTGAACGCGCTGGCAGTCAGGCCGACGATCTGACCGTCATCGTCCAGGGTGGTGATAACGGTTACGCCGGACGGGAACGAGCCCATGACTTGTTTGTAGATGGCGGCATCGATCATTGGTCGGTCCTCGGGTGATGTGTTGCTGTTTTTATGTGTTTGTTGGTCTGATGGTATACCAGTATTCGATCTTTGCAAGGCCTTTTAAGCTGAACCGATAAACGTGCTGCGTTCGTCGGAAACTCAGTATTTACGGGGCTTGCGGCTGGTCTGCAGGCCACGGTTTCAGCGAGGATGGCGTATCAGTTGGCACCGCAAACTACGGATCAGTCTTGTGAATTGTTTGGAATACCATAATATGGTCTGCATCTGAGGGGCGGCCAAAGAGTCCCCCCGGTTTGGCTTCATACAACGATAAGAACAGACAAACTCGAGTTCATGCATATGTCCCAGATGTCCCGGCAAGATCCGTTGATCGAGAACCATACGGTCGACTACGTCCCACTCGCGGAACGCCACGGGAAGGCCCGCGACCTATTCACTCTTTGGTTCAGCACCAACATTGCGCCACTGCCCATCGTCACCGGCGCCATGGTGGTTCAGGTGTTCCATCTCGATTTGCTCTGGGGGCTGCTGGCGATTGCGCTGGGGCACCTGATCGGCGGCGTGGTGATCGCGCTCGCCTCGGCGCAAGGCCCGCGCATGGGCATTCCGCAAATGGTCCAGAGTCGCGGCCAGTTCGGTCGTTACGGTGCGCTGTTGATCGTGTTCTTCGCCGCACTGATCTACATCGGTTTCTTTATTTCCAACATCGTCCTGGCGGGTAAATCCATCGTCGGCATTGCGCCGTCGGTGCCGGCGCCTCTGAGCATTCTGATCGGTGCACTGGCAGCTACGGCGATCGGTGTGATCGGCTACAACTTCATCCATACGCTGAACCGCATCGGCACCTGGGTGATGGGCAGCGCGCTGCTCGCCGGGTTCATCTATATCTTTGCCCATGACTTGCCGGCGGATTTCCTCACTCGCGGCAGTTTTAACTTGTCCGGCTGGCTGGCGACGGTATCGCTGGGAATCATCTGGCAGATCAGTTTCTCGCCTTACGTCTCCGACTATTCGCGTTACCTTCCTGCGGATATCGGCATTGCCAAGCCGTTCTGGGCGACCTATCTGGGCGCGACGCTGGGCACGATTCTGTCGTTCAGCTTTGGTGCGGTGGCCGTGCTGGCCACCCCGGAAGGCACTGAAGCGATGGTCGCGGTCAAGCAGTCGACCGGGTGGCTCGGGCCGATTCTGATGGTGCTGTTTCTGCTCAATATCATCAGCCACAACGCGCTGAATCTGTATGGTGCGGTGCTGTCGATCATCACCTCGATCCAGACTTTTGCCAGTCAATGGACGCCGAGCATCAAGGTGCGCGTCGTGTTGTCGAGCGTGGTGCTCGCCGGTTGCTGCGTGGTCGCGCTGGGTGCGTCGGCGGATTTCATTTCCGAGTTCATCGGTTTGATTCTGGCACTGCTGTTGGTGCTGGTGCCGTGGGCGTCGATCAACCTGATCGACTTCTACCTGATCAAGCGCGGCTGCTACGACATCACCTCGATCTTCCGCGCCGATGGCGGGATCTACGGGCGCTTCAACCTGCACGCGATAATTGCTTACTTCATCGGCATCCTCGTGCAATTGCCGTTCGCCAATACCTCGTTGTATGTCGGACCCTACGCCAATCTGGTTGAGGGCGCGGACTTGTCCTGGCTGGTCGGCCTGGTGGTCACCGTTCCGTTGTATTACTGCCTGGCGACACGCGGCCAGACTGAGCAGAGCAGGGCGGCCCGGTTGGGTTACACCGACTGAGCTGATCCGCTTCACGACAATGCCCGGCCATTCGCTGGGCATTGTTGTTTACGCATCCCGGCGGTCAATCAAATTGGCCACATCGATCCCCTTTTGGCCCATCCCCCACTGTGCTCCGGCTACGCTGTCAGCAAGAATCAAAACCATAACCAGACGCTGAACCTTTTTTTACCCTTGGCTACTTTTACAGCCGCTGCCGTGTACAGAACATAAAAACCATCGAACTCACGCTGCCTTTTGGGGAACAACCATGGTCACGATGAAACGCATTCTGGGTGCCACTGTGTGTGGGCTGACGCTGTTGGCCGGCGCCGTTCAGGCTGAGCAACGCGAACTGCGCGTGTACAACTGGGCGGATTACATCCTGCCGTCCGTGCCCAAGGATTTCGCCGCAAAAAGCGGCATCAAAGTGACTTGGGATACCTTCGATACCAACGAATCCCTGGAAGCCAAACTGCTGACCGGCAACTCCGGTTACGACCTGGTGGTGCCGTCGAACCAGTTCCTCGAAACGCAAATCAAGGCTGGCGTGTTTCAGAAACTGGATAAATCGAAACTGCCGAACTGGAGCCACCAGGATCCTGAGCTGTTGAAACTGCTGGGCAAGAACGATCCGGGCAACCAGTACGGCGTGCCTTACATGGTCGGCACCGTGCTGATCGGCTTCAACCCGGCCAAGGTCAAGGCGGCACTGGGCGACAACGCGCCGGTCGACAGCTGGGATCTGGTGTTCAAACCGGAGAACATGGAAAAGCTCAAATCCTGCGGCGTGGCGATGCTTGATTCGCCGACGGAAATCCTGCCGCTGGCCCTGCATTACCTCGGCCTCGATCCGAACAGCCAGAACCCCGCCGACTATGAAAAAGCCAAGGAACTGATGCTCAAGGTCCGCCCGTACGTGACCTATTTCAACTCGGCCAAATACATGACCGACATCGCCAACGGTGACATCTGCGTGGCCATCGGTTACTCCGGCAGTTTCTATCAGTTCGGCAACCGCGCCAAAGAGGCGAAAAACGGCGTAGTGGTCGACTGGCGTCTGCCGAAGGAAGGCGCGCCGATCTGGTTCGACACCTTCGCCATTCCGAAGAGCGCAAAGAACGTCGCCGAGGCGCATGAATTCCTCAACAACTTGCTCGATCCTAAAGTGATCGCACCGATCAGCGACTTCCTCGGCTACCCGAATGCGAACAAGGATTCGATGCCGCTGATCAATAAGGAAATAACTGACAACCCGAACCTGACGCCGACCCCGGAAGCGTTGAAAAACCTCTACGTCGTGCAGCCGTTGCCGCAGAAACTTGAGCGTGTGCGTACGCGGGTGTGGACCAACATCAAGTCTGACAAATAACTATCGGCCAAATGAAATCCCTGTGGGAGCGAGCTTGCTCGCGAAGGCGTCGGATCATCCTGCATCATCGTTGAATGACACACCGCTTTCGCGAGCAAGCTCGCTCCCACAGGTTTTGTGGTGTGTCATTCCGTGCTGCGTTCGGTTTCTCTGGTCATCACCAGACTCAGCAGGACTGAGCCAAGAATAACCCCACCCACCACCGCCAACGACCACTCCACCGGCATGTGCAACCACGGCATCAACACCATCTTGCCGCCGATAAACACCAGCACAATCGCCAGCCCGTACTTGAGCAGATGAAAGCGGTCCGCCATGTCCGCCAGCAGGAAGTACAGCGCGCGCAGGCCCATGATCGCGAAGATATTCGAAGTGAAGACAATGAACGGATCAGTCGTCACGGCGAAGATCGCCGGGATGCTGTCGACCGCGAACATCAGGTCACTGGCCTCGATCAGCACCAGTACCAGAAACATCGGGGTTGCCCAGCGCACGCCGTTCTGCAGGACGAAAAACCGTTCGCCATGAAAGCTACTGGTGATGCGCATATGCCCGCGCACCCAGCGCAGCAACGGATTCTTGTCCAGATCCGGCTGGTGGTCGGCAAACACCAGCATCTTGATACCGGTAAAGATCAGGAACACCCCGAACGCATACAGTAGCCATTCGAACTGCGACACCAGCCACACCCCGGCGAAGATCATCACCGCGCGCATCACGATGGCCCCGAGCACGCCGTACAGCAGCACCCGCCGCTGCAGCTCAGGCGGTACGGCGAAGTAGCTGAAGATCATCACGAAAACGAACATGTTGTCGATCGACAGCGATTGCTCGATCAGATAACCGGTGAGGAATTCGAGGGTTTTTTCCCGGGCGATTTCAGCGCCGAACGCGCCGTGCAGATACCACCAGAGCAGGGCGGCGAAACTCAGTGCCAGCAAGCACCAAGCGATGACCCAGGACAAGGCTTCGCGCACTGACACCCGATGCGCCTTGCGCCCACCGAAGACAAACAGGTCCAATGCCAGCATGGCAAGCACGAAGACGATGAAGGCGCCCCACATCCACGGTTCGCCGATATTGATGTTTGTGGCAGGCATGTCACGCTCCCTGTCTATTCTTGGATTGGCGTCAGACGAGGCCATGCTAACGACGGGTTTGCGGCAAAGAAAAATCGTTTATTTCTGCGCAACAGTTCGATAAAAACGAACTATCCGCCCTCGTTAACAGCTCGGGCACTTTTTACGGAGCAATGTTTTCAACGATGAATACCGACATTCTCGAACCTCAAGCGGTGTGCAGTCCGATCACCAGCAGCGCGATTTTCATCGTCGCGACGCTGAATGACGGGTCTGAAGCTGCGCAAACCGTAAAAGACTGGTGCGGTGACGTTGCCGGGCTGGTGCGTTCCGTTGGCAAGCGCGTACCGACAGGCAATCTGACCTGTATCTGCGGCTTTTCCTCGAACGCCTGGGATCGTCTGTTTGGCAGTCCGCGTCCGGCGTCGCTGCACGGTTTTCGCGAGTTTGGCGGGGAAGGGCGGCACGCTCCGGCAACCCCGGGCGATCTGCTGCTGCACATTCGCGCCGATCAAATGGACCTGTGTTTTGAACTGGCCACGCAAATCATGGCCGCCCTCGGCGATGCCGTGACCGTGGTCGACGAGGTTCAGGGTTTTCGCTATTTCGACATGCGCAGCATCATCGGTTTCGTCGACGGCACCGAAAACCCGGTCGGGCGCAAAGCGGTCAACTTCACCATCGTCGGTGATGAAGACCCGGACTTCAGCGGCGGCAGCTACGTGCTGGTGCAGAAATACCTGCACAACATGACCGCGTGGAACGGCTTGAGCGTTGAAGCGCAGGAGCGCGTCATCGGGCGCACCAAACTCTCCGACATCGAACTGGATGACGCGGTCAAACCGAGCAACTCGCACAGTGCCCTGACCACCATCACCAACGCGGCCGGGGAAGAAGTGAAGATCCTCCGTGACAACATGCCGTTTGGTCGGCCGGGGGCAGGGGAGTTCGGCACGTTCTTTATCGGTTACGCGCGCTCGCCCGAGCCGATGGAGCAAATGCTGGAAAACATGTTCGTCGGCAAGCCGCCGGGTAACTACGACAAGTTGCTGGATTTCAGCACGGCCGTGACCGGAAGTCTGTATTTCGTGCCGTCTGCCGATTTACTGGAAGAGCTGGCGGATCGCTGATCAACGAAAGAACTCCCCCGGCGTTTCGCCGAACTGTTGGCGAAACGCCGCAATAAACGCCGATGTCGAGTCGTAACCGCAGGCCAGCGCGACATCGGTGACGCGTTCACCTTTTTCCAGCGGCGTCAGTGCACCGAGCAGGCGCAAGCGCTGGCGCCAGGCGCGGAAGGTCAGTCCTGTATCGCGCAGAAACAGGCGCGTAAGAGTCTTTTCGGTGACGCCGAATTTCTCGCTCCAGTGGCTCAGCGTGGTCTGCTGTTCCGGATGTTGTTCCAGGCTCTGGTAGATCTGCTTCAAGCGGGCGTCTTGCGGCAACGGCAGCATCAGGTCGATCTGCGGCGCTTCGGCCAGTTGATCAAGGATCACTTGGGCGAGGCGTCCATGCGGGCCACTCTGGTCGTATTCCACCGGGACCTGACTGAACGCGCGGATCAGCTCCCTGAGCAGATCGCTGACGCCGAGCACATGACATCGCTCGAGCGCCCATGCGGCAACGCTGCAATCGATGTACAGGCTGCGCATTTCCGTGTGCGGCGAGCTGAACACCCGATGTGGCACACCCGCCGGGATCCACACGGCGCGCTCCGGCGGGGCGACGAAGCGGCCGGCACTGGTCTGGATTTCCAGCACACCCTGAATGGCATAGGACAACTGCACCCACGGATGACTGTGGCGCCGGGTCAGGGCGCGATTGGGCAGCGATTCGGTGCGCCCGTACAGGGGACGCGGCAGGCTGGGCAGCCCGGGAATGCTGCGCCGGACGCTTTTGTCATGTCCTTTAGGCGGCATCTTGTGGCCCTTCGGCGTTAGTCGGTAATTGGCAGTCACGTTAGAGTCGTCGGCACGCACTGGCAACCCCCGGATGAACCGACCATGACTCGCCCCCGTTTTTTGCCCGATAACTTCACCCTGACGCTGATCGGCGTCGTGATGCTGGCCAGTTTCCTGCCGGCCAGCGGCCAGGTCGCCGTCGGCTTCGGCTGGCTGACCAACATCGCCATCGCCCTGCTGTTTTTCCTGCACGGCGCCAAACTGTCCCGTGAATCGATCATTGCCGGGGCCGGCCACTGGCGCCTGCATTTGCTGGTGTTTGGCCTGACCTTTGTGCTGTTCCCGATTCTCGGGCTGGCGCTGAAACCACTGTTGTCTCCACTGATCGGCGACAAGCTGTACATGGGCATGCTTTACCTGTGCGCACTGCCGGCCACGGTGCAGTCGGCCATCGCCTTCACCTCGCTGGCACGGGGAAATATTCCGGCGGCGATCTGCAGCGCGGCGGCATCGAGCCTGTTCGGGATTTTCCTCACTCCGTTGCTGGTGACGCTGCTGCTCGACGTACACGGTGATGGCGGTTCAACGCTGGATGCGATTCTGAAAATCAGCGTGCAATTGCTCCTGCCGTTCATTGCCGGACAGATCGCCCGGCGCTGGATCGGCGCGTGGGTGGGGCGCAACAAGAACTGGCTGAAGTTCGTCGATCAGGGCTCGATTCTGTTGGTGGTCTACGGCGCATTCAGCGAGGCGGTCAACGAAGGCATCTGGCATCAGATTCCCGTGGTCGATCTGCTGGGGCTGGTGGTGGTCTGCTGCATTCTGCTGGCGCTGGTGCTGTTGGCGTCGACGCTGCTGGGCAAGGTCTTTGGCTTCAGCCAGGAAGACCGCATCACCATTTTGTTCTGCGGCTCGAAAAAGAGTCTGGCCACCGGCGTGCCGATGGCGCAGGTGTTGTTTGCCGGCAGCACCATCGGCGTGCTGATTCTGCCGTTGATGCTGTTCCATCAGATTCAGTTGATGGTCTGTGCGGTGCTCGCTCAGCGCTACGCCAAGCGCCCGGAATCGGTGCCAGAGCTGATGGCGCAAGTCGACCCGTGAGCTGACACCTCACTTCCAAGCGACCGAATCCTTGGAGCAGAGCTTGCTCGTGAAAGCGGTGTGTCTGCCATGATGGTTTGAACGTGCCGACGCCTTCGCGAGCAAATTCGGCTTTCACAGGATTGTTGTGTTACTGGCCAGATGGCAGGATCTGCAGTAAGTCGTCACTGATCGCATGCGACAATTACAACCATGGCTTCAGCGACTTGACGCACGAAGCTTGCCACCTGTTTCCGATCCCGCTGGCTGCTGGGATTGAATGCCTTCAAGCGGGTGAGCGACCTTCCATTTTTCGGCAAAGGCTTTGCCTTGCTCGATTTGTTCGGGTGTCATTTTTTCAGAATAATTTTCTAATGTCTCCCGATTATCCTCTATTTCATACTTGTCATTATCCAGGCCCGCTAAAAAGAAGATAAGGCCATAAGCCTTCACCAGATCAAATGGAAAGCCATAGTAATTTGGATTGCTTGCATACTCTCGAGCAAGTAAGGCGATACCGTTTTTGTCACCCACCTTTGCAGATTCCTCTAGCCAATACCGGGAAACTGATAGATCTCCGTTATCTTCATAAATAGAGGCTGCATATTCAACCATTGCTTTTGGATAGCCATTTTCAGCCGCTCGCTTATACCACTTGATGACTTCTTTGCGGCGCTGCCCAAACCACCAAAAAAAGCCCTCGCCAGCTGAGTAACTCCTGGCAAGCTGATATTGTGCGAATGGGTAGCCTCCCTCTGCTGATTTAATCAGCATATTAAGATCAGAATTGCCTACGTATAATAAATAGGCGGCTTCCATGTCGCCGGAGGCAATTTTTTCCTTTGCGGTTTTCTCAAATTCTAATTTCCATTCGCGCTGGGTTTTATCACCTTTCGGGCAATCCTCGACGATGGTACATAATATATCTCCATCACTTAGAGCCAGACGAAGTAGGGAATTAAAGTTTCCTTGATTAGCAGAGGGTACCAGCCACTCACGAGTATCTTCCACTCTGTGGTTCTTTGCATAACGAAGCTCATCCTGTAGATGAAACCACTCTCCTACAACATCCGACTCGGCCACCCAGTCATTGAGTTCGCCTAGTTGTTGTAAGTCATTTGAGGCGAACTTCTCCATTAACGTTTTTTTAAACTCTTGATGCCATTCATCCCAGCTTTTTTCCCCTTTTGGACAAAGTGAAGCGATAACACACAGCTTAACGTTGTGAGACAACTGATAGAGGGAGAACAAATTACCTTGATTAGCAGAAGCCACGAACCACTTTAGCGACTCTTTCGAATCTAATGTTTTGTTAAGCTCCAGGAGGCGAAGTTGTTCCGCCAAATAAAATTGTGCTTCTGCATCGCCAGCCTCAGCGGCAATGCGCAATTCAGGCTCTGCATTTTGTTCCTGGTTGTATAGTGAAATGCCGCGTTCCTTGGCTGCCTGCTGCTTTGGCGTAAGCACTGCTAATGCAGTGACTGAATTAAATAAAAAAAGCAAACCTGCAATCGATTTAATTA
>NZ_UTHA01000261.1 GCF_900582195.1 Pseudomonas viridiflava | reverse complement strand
TCGTAATACAGACCAATGCTGAGATTGACCTTGTCGGCGCGAGGATCCTTGCCGAAGGTTTCCATCAACGAAAGGATCGGATCACCGGCGTACGACTCCACGTGGGCTAGCATGCAAACAACTCCTTAAAGAATGAAATCAGGCCGGACAACGATCAGGTCTGTGGTTCTGCTGCGGGATATTAACCCTGCCAGGGCTGGTATTTGGCAGAAAAATACACGTGTGGGGCAGGACAGGCATTAAACCCCACCTTACCGCTTCCTTGAGGCAGCATCCAACGTCCGCCGGGGCAAACGCCAACTGACCTGAAGCCCCTCAAGGTGATCAGTCGAGATCAGAGATCATGCTAGCGCCGGGCCGCTCCATGCGCCCGATCATCCGCCAATCTTGATGAC
>NZ_UTHA01000038.1 GCF_900582195.1 Pseudomonas viridiflava | reverse complement strand
ATCCTCACCCATGTGCGCGACAACATCGACTCGCTGCACACCCATTTGCAGCAGTCCAGCCAGTCTCCGGACGAGGCCGTCGCGATCAATGCCCGCGAGTGGCTGGCGCGCATGGAGTCCACTTACGCCACTGACGAACAGCGCCGCACGCACCGCGGCGAATCGGCAGCGCAACAGAATTCTCAGGAAATCACGTTCTTCTAGGAGCGAATCATGGCTAAGAGTGTATTGGTGGTCGACGACTCGAGCAGCGTTCGGCAGGTCGTCGGCATTGCGCTGAAA
>NZ_UTHA01000088.1 GCF_900582195.1 Pseudomonas viridiflava | reverse complement strand
CGACAGCAGCACGCTGCCCAGCCGACGCGGCGCGATGGCGACCAGGTCGGTGGACGGGAAGTCGTGCATGGTCTTGTCCCAGGCCAGCTTGCGATTGAGCAGCTTGCCCACCAGAAACATCCGCCAGGCCCGCGCCGCAGCCATGAAGTTGACGAAGTTACCGACCACCATGCGCGGCAGTGATAGCAGGCCGTGCTGCCAGCCGTACAGAATCGTCGTGAAATAGAAGCGGTGCACCATGCGCCAGAGCAGCGCAATGCCGTTGGCCACCAGCAGGTATTTGATGAGGCCATTGG
>NZ_UTHA01000046.1 GCF_900582195.1 Pseudomonas viridiflava | reverse complement strand
ATGGGCCGATCGCTGCCATCGAGGGGCGCAGGTTCAACGCCACCAACACGATGGCGACCATCAACCAGACACCTTGAGAAGCTGACCCGCGAGCACCTTGCATATCATTATCTTCCTTTTAAAGAAGTGATGATTAGGCCGGGGCGAGTGACACGGGGCAAATCAAAAAACAGGCAGCGCTATCGATAAATCAGTTCGAACCTTTGGCGATCAGGCGCTCTGGCGACGGCCACTGCAGGCTGCGACATGTCCTTCATGCGCGGCTTCAGAATCGGATTCAGGCGCAGTTTCAGACGTGGCGACCTCATCGACAGCCATCCACCAGGTCATCCCGCGGCAGGGATAATCCAGGTAGAACGGCTGGCCCATCATGGGTGTGGTGATGGTCACGTTCTGCTCCCAGGCCAGGGCTAGAATCCGGTCGAACGGCTCGTGCCAGGCGTGCATCGACAGGTCGAAGGTGCCGTTATGGATCGGCAGCAGCCATCGACCGCGCAGGTCGAGGTGCGCCTGCAACGTCTCTTCGGGCTGCATATGCAC
>NZ_UTHA01000180.1 GCF_900582195.1 Pseudomonas viridiflava | reverse complement strand
GGCCAGCGGCAAGATCGCCGAGTTCAAGGAGATGGTCGCGCACCTGCACGAAGCCAACCTCGAAGTGATCCTCGACGTGGTCTACAACCACACCGCCGAGGGTAACGAGCAAGGCCCGACCCTGTCGATGCGCGGCATCGACAACGCTTCCTACTACCGGCTGATGCCTGACGACAAGCGCTTCTACATCAACGATTCCGGCACCGGCAACACCCTCGACCTGAGCCACCCGTGCGTGCTGCAAATGGTCACCGACTCTCTGCGTTACTGGGCCAGCGAGATGCACGTCGACGGCTTCCGCTTCGATCTGGCGACCATTCTTGGCCGCTACCACGATGGTTTCGATGAGCGGCACAGCTTCCTCGTCGCTTGCCGTCAGGACCCGGTGCTGCGTCAGGTGAAAATGATTGCCGAACCTTGGGACTGCGGCCCCGGTGGCTATCAGGTCGGCAACTTTCCGCCGGGCTGGGTCGAATGGAACGACAAGTTCCGCGACACCGTGCGCGCGTTCTGGAAAGGTGACGACGGCCAGGTCGCCGACTTCGCCAGTCGCATGACCGCTTCTGGAGAGATGTTCAATCAGCGCGGGCGGCGTCCTTATTCCTCGGTGAACTTCATCACCGCGCACGACGGTTTTACCCTCAACGATCTGGTCTCGTACAACGACAAACACAACGAAGCCAACGACGAGAACAATCAGGACGGCAGCAACAACAACCTGTCGTGGAACCACGGTGTTGAAGGTCCGACCGACGATCCGGAAATCAATGCCCTGCGCCACCGGCAGATGCGCAATTTTTTCGCCACCCTGCTGCTTGCCCAAGGCACACCGATGATCGTCGCCGGCGATGAGTTTGCTCGCACCCAGGACGGCAACAACAACGCCTACTGCCAGGACAGTGAAATCGGTTGGGTCAACTGGGACCTGAGCGAAGACGGCAAGGCGTTGCTGAAATTCGTCAAGCGCCTGATCAAGCTGCGCCTGGCTTATCCGATCCTGCGTCGCGGACGCTTCCTGGTTGGCGAGTACAACGAGGACATCGGCGTTAAAGACGTCACCTGGCTGGCGCCGGACGCCACCGAGATGACCACCGAGCATTGGCATGACGCGCACAACCGCTGCCTGGGCATGTTGCTCGATGGCCGTGCGCAGGAGACCGGGATTCGCCGCAAAGGTGCGGATGCGACGCTGCTGCTGGTGGTCAACGCCCATCACGACATCGTCAATTTCACCTTGCCGGAAGTGCCGGAAGGCAGTTTCTGGACGTGCATGATCGACACCAATCAGCCGTCGATCCGTGGGCAGGAACGCTTCGATTTCGGCCACGAATACTCGGTCACCGGGCGCTCGCTGCTGCTGTTCGAACTGCAACGTGATGAAGAAGATTGATATGGACCTGCACCATTATCTCGCCCGACGCCCAGCGGACTATCCGCACACCGCAGCCCTCGGCGATTGCTTGCGGGCGCTGGTCGAGGCCGGGCTGGATAGGTTGCCGTTGCCGGGCAGCGGTCACACGCTGGAACGCTTTCAGCGGCTGGCCGAGGTCGGTGGGCATGATCTGGGCTTGTGCAAACTGTTCGAAGGTCATACCGACGCACTGGCGATCATCGAACAACTGGGCGGCTCGCCCACACCGGGCAGTACGTGGGGCATGTGGGCGGCGGAACCGCCGCAGGCAAAGGTCAACGTCAGCCCGGCCGGGCACATGGTTGCGCTGCACGGACGCAAGGCATGGTGCTCCGGCGCCACCGTGCTCAGTCATGCCTTGCTCACCGCGTGGGATGCCGATGATCAGCAACAACTGGTCGCCGTCGCCCTCGATCAGCCGGGCGTCACCGTCACCGAGCAAGGCTGGCAAGCCGTGGGCATGGCCGCCACCGGCAGCGTTGAAGTGCTGTTCGACGGCGCCGAAGCGCAGGCCATCGGCAACCCCGGCGACTATCTGCAACGCCCGGGTTTCTGGCAGGGCGGAATCGGCATTGCTGCGTGCTGGTACGGCGCCGCACGGCAGATCGCCGAAGCCTTGCGCCGCCAATGTGGGCAACGCCCGGAACCACACGCCCTCGCCCACCTCGGCGCGGTCGACAGTGCCTTGCAGGCGGCGGCCGATGTGTTGCGTTTCAGCGCTTTGCACATCGATGCGCATCCCGAGGACAACGCCGAATTGTTGGCCCGTCGTGCCCGTGCGGTGGTCGAGCAGTCTGCCGAACAGGTGATGCGTGAGGTCGGCCGGGCCCTCGGCGGCGGGCCGTTTTGCAAGGATCGCCACTTTGCCCGGCTCAGCGCCGACCTGCCGGTGTTCCTGCGTCAGAGTCATGCCGAACGGGATCTGGCGGCGCTGGGGCAATGGGTGGCCGGGCACTCAGGGGAGGTATGGGCGCTATGAAAACCAATCCGATTGTCGGCCAAGGCACCAGCCTGCATCAGTGGCAGGCTTCACGGCACTTGGCGGAGCTGGATAGCATCGACATCCTCAGTCTGGTGCCTCCGGGCGCACGGGCCGTGATTGTTGCGCCGCACCCGGACGACGAAGTGCTCGGTTGTGGCGGTTTGCTGCAATTGCTCGCGGCTGCTGGCCGGCCTCTGCAATTGATTTCGGTGACCGACGGCAGCGCCAGTCATCCCGGCTCCAGTCGCTGGCCGGTAGAACGTTTGAGCGTGGTACGACCACAGGAATCGGCCGAAGCGCTGCGTCGCCTCGGCCTGCCGATGCATCGGGTGAAGTGGCTGCGCGGCGGTTTCACCGACACTCAGGTCGCAGCCCAGGAAGCCGACCTGGTCGATTTCATCGAACGTCATCTGCGCCCGGACGACGTGCTCTTCACCACGTGGAGTGAGGACGGTCATTGCGACCACGAAGCCGTTGGCCGCGCCAGTGCCGAGGCGGCCCGCCGGGTCGGCGCAAGCTGCCATGAATTGCCGGTGTGGACCTGGCACTGGGCAACCCCGGAAGACGCTTTTGTGCCGTGGCAACGGGCGCGCAAGATTCTCCTGACGCCAGCGCAGGTCGCGCGCAAGCGCCACGCGGTGCACGCCTTCGCTAGTCAACTGGAAGGTGATCCTGACGCCGGACTCGGCCCGGTGCTGGCGCCGTATGTGCTCGATCGCCTGCTGCAGCCTTTCGAAGTGGTGTTTCTATGAGTGTCGATGATCGCTATTTCGACGGCCTGTTTGCCGGCAACGACGACCCTTGGGCCTTCCGCGAGCGCTGGTACGAGCAGCGCAAACGCGCGATCACCCTCGCCGCCCTGCCACGGCCGCACTATCGATCAATCTTCGAGCCGGGCTGCGCCAACGGCGAATTGAGCGCCGAACTCGCCGGTCGTTGCGATCGCTTGCTGTGCTGTGACACGGCGAGTGCGGCGGTGACCTTGGCGCGCACCCGTCTGAGTCTGTTCGATCACGCCGAAGTGCGGCAAAACCGTCTTCCCGGCGACTGGCCGGAGGAAAAATTCGACCTGATCGTATTTAGCGAGATCGGCTACTACCTCGATGGCGAAGATCTGACAGACGTGATCCGTCGGGCCAGTGATTGCCTGACTGCCGACGGCCAGTTCCTCGCCTGTCACTGGCGGCCGCCCATCGACGGCTGCCCGCTGAATGCGCGGCAGGTTCACGACTTGATTCACGAAAAACTGCATCTGCCCCGGCTGGTCCTGCATCAGGAAGCGGACTTCATCCTTGAGGTATGGAGCCGTGAACCACGCTCGGTGGCGGCACTGGAGGGCTTGCGATGATCGGCATTCTGATCCCGGCACACAACGAAGAAGACCTGCTCGACGACTGCCTGAGCGCGGCCATGCGCGCCAGCCGCCACGGTTTGCTGGCCGGCGAAAAGGTTGAAGTGCTGGTGGTGCTCGACAGTTGTACTGACCGCTCGGCGCAGATTGTCAGCCGCTATCCGGTGCTCAGCCTGCACATCGATGCGCGCAATGTCGGTCAGGCCCGGGCGGCAGGCGCACAGCTGTTGCTGGAGCGCGGCGCGCGCTGGATCTCCTGTTCGGACGCCGACAGCCGCGTCGCCGACGACTGGCTGGTGGCACAGCTGGGGTTGGGCGCCGACGCAGTATGCGGTACCGTCACCGTCGAACGCTGGCATGAGTCGTTCGATGCAGCGGCGCAAATCCGCTATCACCGGCATTACCGTGCCTGCGATGGCCATCGGCATATCCACGGCGCCAATCTGGGTATCAGTGCCGACGCTTATCGTTGGGCCGGGGGGTTTAAACCGCTGGCCTGTGACGAAGACGTACAGTTGGTGCGGGAGCTGGAACTGGACGGTGCCAACATCGCCTGGAGCCATCGTCCGCAAGTGCTAACCAGTGCGCGATTCGACAGCCGTGCGCGTGGTGGCTTTGGTGACTATCTGCGAAATCTGGCACAGATGGAGCAAAAAAAAGCGGATCAGATTGATCTGTGACGCGACGAACTTCGCTTCATGAGCAATACTCTGCTGCGCGGCAATCCAGGGTTCGGAGCGTCGCAAGGCATTCAACCAGCCTTCACGGGTCGGCGGCGACAGGCAATCATTGCCACGCAAACGGCTGAGGGCGAAACAACACAAGGACGTCACACCATGAAACCGTTATCCCTCAGCGACAGCAGTTCGCCGGCGCAAATCTGGAACAGCGCCCCGCAACTGGACAACATCCCCGTGATCAATACTCGCAGCCTGGTGCCCGACGGTGCCCGCGCCGTGGTCATCGCGCCACATCCGGGCGATGAAGTGGTGACCTGCGGCGGTCTGCTGCAATTGCTCGCCAGCCTCGGTCATCCGCTGCAACTGCTTTCGATCACCGATGGCAGCGCCAGTCATCCGGGTTCCCGACAGTGGTCGGAGAAACGCCTGAGTGTGTTCCGCCCACAGGAAAGCGTCGAAGCCCTGCGCCGCCTCGGCCTGCCGATGCACAGCCTGAAATGGGTGCGCGGCGGCTTCACTGACAACGCCCTGTGCGAACAGCAAGCGCAAGTGACCGAGTTCATCAGCCGCTACCTGCGTCCTGGCGATGTGGTGTTCAGCACCTGGCGCGGCGATGGCAACGATGACCATGAAGCCGTGGGTCGGGCCAGTGCCCAAGCGGCGCAACAGGCCGGTGCGACCTTCCATGACGTACCGGTGTGGGCCTGGCACTGGCCCGAGCGCGACCAGCAAATGATCCCTTGGGAACGTGCACGCAAACTGCGCCTCGACACCTGGACCGTGGCGCGCAAGAGCCATGCCACTCATGCCTATGCCAGTCAGCTGAACGGCGAACCGGCGATCGGCATTGCGCCGATGTTGCCGCCGGTGATTCTCGAAAGAATGCGCCTGCCCTATGAAATCGTTTTCGTCTGAATCTCTGATTCCCTGTGGGAGCGAGCTTGCTCGCGAAGAGGCCGTCACATTCAATATTCGTATCGACCGGAACGACGCCTTCGCGAGCAAGCTCGCTCCCACAGGGTTTGATGTGCGATCGAAATTAACCAGAAGGAACTGCCGCCCCTCCCCATCAGTCGCATGAATAAGCGGCCCGCAATCCAGAGGAGTGAACGTGTCCAGCGATCCCAAGCGTCATGTTGTCGACGCGCCCGTCATTCATCGTCTCAGGGTGCTGACGGTCAACACCCACAAGGGCTTCACCGCGCTCAATCGGCGCTTCATCCTGCCGGAGCTGCGCGAAGCGGTGCGCAGCACCTCGGCCGACCTGGTGTTTCTGCAGGAAGTGGTGGGTGAACACGAGCGGCATTCGAGTCGTTACAACGATTGGCCGCAAACCTCGCAATACGAGTTTCTCGCCGACAGCATGTGGAGCGACTTCGCCTACGGGCGCAACGCCGTTTACCCCGACGGCCATCACGGCAATGCGCTGCTGTCGAAATACCCGATCCGTGAATACCGCAACCTTGATGTCTCGATCACCGGCCCTGAGCGCCGTGGCCTGCTGCATTGCGTGCTTGATGTGCCGGGACACGCCGAGGTCCATGCGATCTGCGTGCATTTGAGTCTGCTGGAAAGCCATCGGCAATTGCAGCTGCAACTGCTCTGCCAGTTGCTCGAATCCCTGCCCGACGACGCTCCGGTAATCATCGCCGGTGACTTCAACGACTGGCAGTTGCAGGGCAATGTCGCCCTCGCCCGTCGCGACTATTTGCACGAAGCATTCGAGCGTCACCATGGGCGCCCGGCCAAGACCTACCCGGCGCGGTTTCCATTGCTGCGACTGGACCGGATCTACCTGCGCAATGCCAGCAGCCATGACCCGCAGATCCTCGGTAACAAGCCGTGGACGCATTTGTCCGATCATCTGCCACTGGCGGTTGAAGTGCACTTGTAGCCGCAATAGTGACAGCAATGCAGGACGCAAGGACGCAGCTCGTTCGCCGGTTGAACGTTACCGACAGACCATCTGTCGGTAACTGAATGCCTCTGTATCGGGGCTTCAGGCGCGATATTCCATACAAACAACCACTTAGTTATGTGCAGAAAAACAAACGCTTGCAAAGCCCGTTTTGCCACTACCGCTCATCGTTCAATTTCTTGACGGGCACGCGCGACTCTTCTTATCTCTACCTTACTACCCCCGGAATCACTACCCGGGACGAGCCTTCGGACACTCGCGAAATCGAGCGGTCAGAGTTCGCCCCGCTCCATTCGGTCGCCCCTCGTTCGGGGTAGGAGAGACGCCACATCGAGAATCGCATGCGCCTGCAAGGTAGACCTCCATGAAAATGTCCATCACCCCACACGAGATCAAAATCACTTTCTGCACAGTGTCGAGTTCAATCTTGCTGTGCTCATCCATGGAGGCGCAGGCCGGTCCTGCGGCGGATGAAACAACCCCGTGGTATCGCGCGGATGTGCCGGTCATGACCTTGCCCACCACCGTCATTACGCCCGGCCCGCAACGCTTCAGTCCACGCCCTGACCTGCAAGGCTCGCGCCTGATCACCGAAGACCTCGCCCCGTCGGCCTGGGATGAGCTGTACGGCAGAAGCGCCCGGCAGGCGCAAACCGATGTGCTGTCATCAGGCTATGCAATGCCCGGCAGCGGCGACATCAAAGGCCCCGCCGTGCTGACGCTGCAAAGTGGTAGCCATACTCAGAAAATCGGCCTGATTGGTGGCCTCAACCAGATTCAAGCCAATGGCAACGGTCCGCTCACCAGCCGCGCCCTGGCAGACCCGAACAGTGACACCCTCAATCTGCAAGGCCAAAGCCTTGGCGCCTATTACAGCCTGATCGGTGCCCAGGGCTGGCACGTGGATTTATCCGCCAGTGGCGGCCGGGTCAGCGGTTTCAGCCGCAACGGCCAAGGCGCGCGGCAAGCCACCGAAGGCAGTGCCATGACCTTCTCGGTGGAAGGCGGTTTCCCGATTGGCTTGAGTGACAACTGGGTGGTCGAACCGCAGGCGCAATTGATCAATCAGCGCATCACCCTCGACACGCCCTACGCCGGTTCGGGCAACGCCTCTTCCTCCGATCTGACGGCGTGGAGCGGCCGCGTCGGTGCGCGCTTGAAAGGCAGTTACGATCTGAATGGTCTGCCGGTCGAACCCTATGTGCGCACCAACCTCTGGCACACGGTGTACACGGGCAATACCGTGACACTGGATCAGGTCGACAAGATCAGCAGCAGTCGCAAGTCATCCACCGTCGAGTTGGGATTAGGTCTGGTGGCGCGGGTGACACCGGCGGTGAGTCTTTATGTGAGCGCGGATTACAGCAGTGATGTCGATGACAATGATCTGAACGGGATCATTGGCAGCCTTGGGGTGCGGATGCGCTGGTGATCTTCAGGGTTACCGAAGGCCCCTATGGGAGCGAGCTTGCTCGCGAAAGCGGTGTAACGTTCAACATCATTGTTGATTGGCATATCGCCTTCGCGAGCAAGCTCGCTCCCACAGGTTTTGCGGTCTCGGATCAGCCCTCCGGTTTGAGGATCAATACCGCCAACGGCGGCAGATTCAATTCCAGCGACAATGACTGACCATGGCTCGGCACTTCCTCGGTAAATGCCCCGCCGCCATTACCGTAATTGGAACCGGCATAGGTGTCAGCATCGCTATTAAGCAGCTCAGTCCAGCGCCCGGCAAACGGCACGCCCACGCGATAGGCCTGACGCGGCACCGGCGTAAAGTTGGCCACCACCAGCACCGGTTTACCGTCCTTGCTCCAGCGCAGCCAGGCATAAACGCTGTTGATCGCATCGTCACCGATCAGCCACTGAAACCCCTGTGGCGCGTCGTCCTGATCGTGCAGTGCCGGCTCCTCGCGGTACAACCGATTGAGGTCACCGACCAGTTTCTGCACGCCTTTGTGCTCGGAGTACTGCAGCAGATACCAGTCCAGCTGCTGATCGTGATTCCACTCGCGCCACTGGCCGAACTCGCAGCCCATGAACAACAGCTTCTTGCCCGGATGGGTCCACATGAAGCTCAGATAGGCGCGCAGGTTGGCGAATTTCTGCCAGCGATCACCGGGCATCTTGTCGATCAGCGAATGCTTGCCATGCACCACTTCGTCGTGGGAGATCGGCAGGATGAAACGCTCGGACCAGGCGTAGACCAGACCAAAACTCAACTCATTGTGATGATGCGCGCGGTACACCGGGTCCTGCTGAATGTAATGCAACGAATCGTGCATCCATCCCATGTTCCACTTGTAAGCAAACCCCAGACCACCCTGCTGCGTACTCTGGCTGACACCCGGCCACGCGGTGGATTCTTCAGCGATCACCAGCGCGCCCGGTGCTTCCAGTTCAACCACATCGTTCAAGTGCCGCAGAAAGTCGATGGCTTCAAGATTTTCCCGTCCGCCATGACGGTTTGGCACCCATTCGCCAGCCTTGCGCGAATAGTCGCGGTACAACATCGACGCCACTGCATCGACGCGCAGACCGTCGACATGGAAATGTTTCAACCAATGCAGCCCGGAAGCCAGCATGTAGCCATGCACCTCAGTGCGCCCGAGGTTGTAGATCAGTGTGTCCCAATCCTGATGGAAGCCTTCCAGCGGGTTGCCGTATTCGTAAAGCGCCGTGCCGTCGAACTGCGCGAGACCATGGGTATCAGTCGGAAAATGCGCCGGCACCCAGTCGAGAATCACGCCGATCTCCGCCCGGTGGCAGGCATCGACGAATTCGGCAAACTGCGCCGGCGTGCCATACCGCGCGCTCGGCGCAAATTGCGAGAGCAACTGATAACCCCAGGAACCACCAAACGGGTGTTCCATGATCGGCATCAATTCAATGTGGGTGAAACCCAGCTCCTTGACGTATGGAATCAAGCGCTCAGCAAGTTCCGGCCAGGTGTACTGGCGCGCCACTTCACCGAGATCATCCAGTTCGCACTGCCACGAACCGGCGTGCAATTCGTAAATCGACAGCGGCGCCGAATGTTTCTGGCGGTCACGGCGGCTGCTCATCCAGTCCTGATCCTGCCAATCGATCTGCAGCGGCTCGGCGACTTTCGACGCGGTGTCCGGCGGCAGGCTGGTCGCCAGTGCCATCGGGTCGGCCTTGAGCGGCAGGATCCCGTGAGCACCGAGAATCTCGTATTTGTACAACTCGCCCGCTTGCAGGCGCGGAATGAACAACTCCCAGACTCCGGACGGATGACGCAGGCGCATGGGATGGCGGCGACCGTCCCAGACGTTGAAATCGCCCACCACCGACACCCGTCGTGCATTCGGCGCCCACACGGCAAAACGCACACCGTCGACGCCATCCACGGTTTTCAGCTGGGCGCCGAGGCACGCGCTGAGGTCACGGTGATTGCCTTCGGCGAACAGATACAAATCCATTTCACCGAGCAACTGGCCGAAGCTATACGGATCCTCGGCAACCTGCTCGCCGCCGGCCCAGCGCGTGCGCAATTGATACGGTCGCGCTTGATCGAAATGGCCAACAAACAGCCCCGGCGTTTCAGTCTGTTCCAGTGGACCGCGTTCTTCGCCGCTGTCCTTGTCCAGCACCACGACACTCAACGCCCCCGGTAGATAGGCGCGAATGAACTGCCCGCCAGCGCCATCGCCGTGCGGGCCAAGAATGGAAAAAGGGTCGTGATGTTCAGCGCGCACCAAGGCGTCGATATCTTTCGCCGAGGGCAGCAGTGCTTCTTTGACCTGACCCTGTTCCTTGTTCGAGAAACTCATGACTACTCTCCACCAAGATCGGAAAAGGGTTTAAGCCCCGTCAATAACCCGTACAAACCGTGCAACGGCACGGGCAGCCACGTGGGGCGATTTTCGGCTTCATAGGCCACTTCATAGGCCGCCTTCTCCAGGCCGAACAACGCCAGTGCAGCGTCGGCACCTTCAGGATCTTGCCAGGCATGATCAAGACTAGCTGCCGCGCGGCGATATGCCTGAACGAATGCTTCACGGGCCTCACGCAGATAACGCTCGGCGACCAGACGCCGCGCGGTTTCAGACTCGGCGCTGTGGTCAACGTTGTGCACGTTGATGGTCATCGCTGCCGCGTAATCGAACGAGCGCAGCACGCCGCTGACATCCTTGTACGGACTGTGCTTGCCACGGCGTTCACTCAACGGCCGCGCCGGTTCACCCTCGAAGTCGATCAGATAGGCATCGCCCTTGATCACCAGCACCTGGCCCAAATGCAGATCGCCATGGACGCGAATGCGCAAACCGCCGACGGCTTTTTTCGCCAGATCCTGCACATGGGCGAGGATGGTTTTCTTCTCGTCGATCAGGCGTTTGACCAGTTTCTGATCCGCTGCATTGAGTTCGCCCTGATGCTGCTTGAGCAGTTTCAAGGCGTGCTCGACCTGGGCCACGACATCCTTGCCCGTCGCCTGCATGTCCCTGGCGTCGACACCTGCGGCGCGAAGTCGGCATTGTCGGTCGGCGTAGCGAGCACCTTGTGCATCTCACCCAGGCGCTGACCGAGCATGCCGGCGAAATCCTTCAGCTCACCAAGGGCGTTGTAATGCTGTTCCTGTTCGGACATGGCATCGGCCAGTTCATCACGCAACGCCCGTTCGAGGTTGTTCTGCGTCCATTCCCAGGCGTCGCCCTGATTGCTCAGATAACCCTGGGCGATCATCAGCAGATTGTCTTCGCCCTTGCCATCGCGACGGATCACCGAGCCGAGCAGCGGAGAGATATTGGCAAATCCGGCCTCGGTCAGGTAAGCGCTCATCTCCAGTTCCGGGTGTACGCCAGAAGCGACTTTACGTATCAGCTTGAGCACCAGACTGTTGCCAATGACCACCGAACTGTTCGATTGCTCAGCGGACAGATAACGCACTTCCGACTCGGCACCCAGGCCGAGTTTTTCCAGATGCGGCGTCGGCGCAAAGCGGATTTCGCCCTCAGCCGACTCCAGCACCGTGTTGCTCTGCATGCCTTGCAGCACTGCGCGAACAAACGCTTCGAGGCTGAACGCGTCAGTGATCAGACCGACCTGTCGTACACGGCGTACACGGGACAGAGCCAATTGCTGCGGCAACGCCGGGCCAACCTGGTCTTCGGCAATAAAGCCGAACGGCAGTTGATAGCGACTGGTCTGCCCAGCGCTGGTGACTTCGATTTCGCTGAGCAGCACCGGATGCTGGGCATCGCCGAAACGCACGCCGTAGGCCAGATGCACTTTGTCGATGGCCGCATCCTTGCCGGCGAACCAGCGACGATTCTGCAGCCAGCTCGGCAGAATGTTTTGCTCCAGCGTCGTGCGCGACGGCGCTTCGAGCAGTTCTTCCATGCGTTTCTTCAACACCAGCGTGGTGAAGTCCGGCAGGCTTTGCGCCGGTTCCACGTGCCAGCTCGGCATCTGGTTTTCTGCCGCGAGGGCGAACCAATAGAAACCGTACGGCGCCAACGTCAGGAGAAAATTCAACTGACCAATCGGCGGGAACGCATTACCGCCGAGCATCTCCACCGGCACCATGCCAACGTAGGCCGACAGGTCCAGCTCCACCGCTTGCGCGCTGCGCGAGACGTTGGCTACGCACAGAATGATTTCGTGTTTGCCATCGGCATCGGTGAATTCGCGGGTATAAGCCAGCACGCGACGGTTGTTCGGCGAGAGCATTTTCAAGGTGCCACGGCCAAAAGCCTTGGACTGTTTGCGCACCGCCAACAGGCGTCGGGTCCAGTTGAGCAGCGAATGCGGATCGCCGGACTGGGTTTCGACGTTGACCGACAGATAGCCGTACTGCGGATCCATGATCGGCGGAAGCACCAGACTCGCCGGGTCGGCGCGGGAGAAGCCACCGTTGCGGTCGATCGACCATTGCATCGGCGTACGCACACCATCACGGTCGCCGAGATAGATGTTGTCGCCCATGCCGATCTCATCGCCGTAATACAGGGTCGGCGTGCCGGGCATCGACAGCAGCAGACTGTTGAGCAATTCGATCCGGCGGCGATCACGCTCCATCAACGGCGCCAGACGACGGCGAATGCCGAGGTTGATCCGCGCGCGACGGTCAGCGGCGTAGTAATTCCATAGATAGTCACGTTCTTTGTCGGTGACCATCTCCAGCGTCAGCTCATCGTGGTTGCGCAGGAAAATCGCCCATTGGCAATTGGCGGGAATTTCCGGGGTCTGGCGCAAAATATCAGTGATCGGGAAGCGATCTTCCTGAGCCAGCGCCATGTACATGCGCGGCATCAGCGGGAAATGAAACGCCATGTGGCATTCATCGCCGTTGACGCCCTCAGCATCGGTGTCGCCGAAGTACAACTGCGTGTCTTCCGGCCATTGGTTGGCTTCGGCGAGCAGCATGCGGTCGGGGTAGTTGGCATCGATCTCGGCACGGATCTGCTTGAGGACGTCGTGGGTTTCGGGAAGGTTTTCGTTGTTGGTGCCGTCGCGCTCGATCAGGTACGGGATGGCGTCGAGGCGCAGGCCGTCGATGCCCATGTCCAGCCAGTAGCGCATCACCGACAACACGGCTTTCATCACTTGCGGGTTGTCGAAATTCAGGTCCGGTTGGTGCGAATAGAAGCGGTGCCAGAAGTACTGCCCGGCGACCGGGTCCCAGGTCCAGTTGGATTTTTCCGTGTCGAGGAAAATGATTCGGGTGCCGTCGTACTTCTGATCGTCATCCGACCACACATAGAAATCCCGCGCTGCCGAGCCGGGTTTGGCCTTGCGCGCACGCTGGAACCACGGGTGCTGGTCGGAGGTGTGGTTGATGACCAGCTCGGTGATCACCCGCAAGCCGCGCTTGTGCGCCTCGGCGATAAAGCGCTTGGCGTCGGCCATGGTCCCGTAATCGCTGTGCACGCCCCGGTATTCGGCGATGTCGTAGCCGTCGTCGCGACGCGGTGACGGGTAGAACGGCAAGAGCCAGATGGTGTTGACGCCGAGGTCGGCGATGTAATCGAGTTTGGCGATCAGGCCGGGAAAGTCGCCGATCCCGTCGTTGTTGGAGTCGAAAAACGATTTGACGTGAACTTGATAGATCACCGCGTCCTTGTACCAGAGCGGGTCTTTGATGAAGGTGGCTGCCTTGGGTTTCTTCGCCATGTGAAACTCCTGCTGAATGCTTTAAAAGCGCCCCACGATGATCGTTCCCACGCTCTGCGTGGGAACGATCATTACGTAGCGGTGATTCTCCAGATGCCAAACGGCTGATACGCCGGGTCCAGGCGCATGAACTGGTATTTGCCATGCCAGTCCCAGCGATGCCCGTTCATCAAGTCCTCGCCATGGGTCGTCGCATCGTCGGACAGGCCCATTTCCCACAGCGGCAGTTCGAAATTCGCTTCCTGCACGTTATGCGGATCAAGGCTGACCGCCACCAGGATGAAATTGCTGCCGTCAAAGCTGCGCTTGCCGAAATACAGAATGTTGTCATTCCACGCGTTGTAGACCTTCAGGCCCAGATGCGTGTGCAGCGCCGGGTTCTGCCGGCGGATGCGGTTGAGCTGGGCAATCTCGGCAATAATGTTGCCCGGCGCGGTGAAATCGCGGACGCGGATCTCGTATTTCTCCGAGTCGAGGTATTCCTCCTTGCCCGGCACTGGGGCCGCCTCACACAGTTCGAACCCCGAATACATGCCCCACAGCCCCGAGCCCATGGTCGCCAGCGCCGCGCGAATCAAGAAGCCGGGGCGGCCTGACTCGTGCAGAAACGCCGGGTTGATGTCCGGGGTGTTCACAAAGAAATTCGGCCGGTAGCATTCGCGCCATGGCGATTCATTCAGCTCAGTGAAATACGTCGCCAGCTCAGCCTTGGTATTGCGCCAAGTGAAATAGGTGTAACTCTGGGTGTAACCGACCTTGCCCAGCCGCGCCATCATCGCTGGCGTGGTGAAGGCTTCGGCGAGAAAGATCACTTCCGGGTACAGCGCGCGCACATCGGCGATCAGCCATTGCCAGAACGGCAGCGGTTTGGTGTGCGGATTGTCGACGCGGAAGATTTTCACGCCCTCCTCGACCCAGCCGATGACGATGTCGCGCAACTCGACCCAGAGACTTGGAATGGCGTCCGGCGCATAGAAGTCGACGTTGACAATGTCCTGATATTTCTTCGGCGGATTTTCGGCGTATTTGATCGTGCCGTCCGGGCGCCAGTTGAACCAGCCCGGATGCTGCTTGAGCCACGGGTGGTCCTGGGAACACTGGATGGCGAAGTCGAGGGCGATTTCCAGGCCGTGATCGGCGGCAGCGGCCACCAGTCGGCGGAAGTCTTCGCGGGTGCCGAGTTGCGAGTGAATCGCCTCGTGACCGCCCTCCTCACTGCCGATGGCATAAGGGCTGCCCGGATCATCGGGGCCGGCGGTCAGGGAATTGTTGCGGCCCTTGCGATGGGCGCGACCGATCGGGTGGATCGGCGTGAAGTACAGCACGTCGAAGCCCATGTCCTGAATCATCGGCAGACGCGAGTGCACGTCGTTAAAGGTGCCGTGGCGGTGGGGATCGTCGGTGATCGAGCGCGGAAACAGTTCGTACCAACTGGCAAACTCGGCGAGTTCCCGCTCGACGTCCACGGGGAACTCAGGACTGACGCTCAGGTAGGCGCGATGGTCGGCCTCAGCCATCAACTGCGCACTGCGCGAGTGCAGAAACAACGCGACCTGCTCGGTTTCGAGCAGCCCGGACAATTCGTGGTGCAACGCGGCAAGCTGTTCGCTGAGCTGACCTTCGCTGCGTTCGGCGGCCTGTTGCACCATGCTCCGGCCTTCCTGCAACTCCAGCGACACGGGAACAGCAGCGTTGTGCTTCTTCTCCAGTTCGTACTGGAAACTGGCGAAGTGATCGATCCACGCTTCGATGCAATAGAGGAAGCGCCCTTGGTGCTCGGGGCGGAACTGGCCTTGCCAGCCATTGTTGCCCTGATCGGACATGACCTCGCTTTGCCAGGTCTCTTCGCCTTCCTCGCGCCAACGGATGCGTACGGCAAGTTTGTCGTGACCGTCGGCAAACACCTTGCTGGTGACCACCACCTCACGGCCGGCAATCGACTTCACGGCGAATTGCCCGCCCTCCAGGGTCGGCATGGTGTTTTCGATGGCAATGCGCGGCAGCAGCAACGCCTGCGACAGCGGCATGTGCGGGTTGTAGCTCAGTTCTGAGGGTCTTTCAGCAGTCATTGAGCATCTCTCCTTAACGCCCCAAGGACGCTCTTGTGCCGGATCAGTGTTCACAACGAAGCACCTGCCCCGGAATGAACTCACTTAGGTTCCGAGCAGCCGGCGCCGGGAAAAGTTCAGATGAAATTGCCGTGTCAGAAAAGCGGATCGAATTGCGTACGTGGTGGTCAATCCACTTAAGCACTTCTCACGCCATGTGCCACACGGAGGTCACCAGATGAACATTCCGATCCCGGCCGAAACGCCTGATCCGAACATCGACAAACCCACTTTGCCCGAGACTGAGCCGCAACCGGTTCCCGAGCAGGAACCACCTGGCACCACGCCACCGCCTAAAGAAGAACCACCAACGACGATGCCACCAGTCATCGTCTAACTGATCGTTCCCACGCGCCGCGTGGGAACGATCAACGTGCCAACGATCAGTCAGTGGTCATCGGTCTTTTCCTCGTCCTTTTCGAAGAGCTTCACGATGCGCGGCATCACGCTAAAAATTGCCAGCGCAAGAAAGGTGCTGAGCAACGCCGTTGCTTCCTTGCCCAAGCCGGCCGCAACACCGATCGCGGCGGTCATCCACAGCCCCGCAGCCGTGGTCAGGCCTTTAACGTGACCTTCATCACCTTCCTTGTTTTTCAGGATAGTGCCGGCACCGAGAAAGCCGATCCCGGCAATCACTCCTTGCACCACGCGGCTCATCGCATCCGACTCTGCCCCCGACGTCTGCGGCACCAGCACAAACAGTGCCGCGCCGAGCGCCACCAGCATGTGCGTGCGCACCCCGGCAGCCTTGCCCTTGTGCTCACGCTCGAATCCGAGAATGCCGCCCAGAATCGCTGCCATCAGCAAGCGCACGGTAATCCGCGTCAGTTGCGATGCATCGCCAATATCGGCGAATTCCGTCTGCAGGGCTCCCCACACTTCATGCCACCACGCGCTCATCGTGCAGTCCTTGTTTTTGGGTCTATAGAAGATGGACAGCGGCGACCATTAATCAGTTGCGCAGAACGATCCGCGCAGCGTGCGCCCTAACCTTGCAGACCTCCCTGAAAAAAAGGACCGCTTCCATGCCTCTTCGAGTCGATGAATCCAATCCCGAACAAAAAGTGTGTTTTTTCACCGTCGAACATGGCGAGGAAATTCGCATTTGCGACACCCTGGAAGTCATGACGGATAGCGAAAAATCCATGTCGTTCGTGGAAATAGAAGGCCGGCGCGTTTACATCACCGAGGCAGAGGCTGACGCCTTGACCGTCGCCGGCGCTAGGGACGGACGTAAACACTTGAAAGCCGACGACAGTGATTCGGTGATTTGACTGACCTTGATCAACACCCCGCGCAAACGTCTGCGCCAGGCGTTTGCGCCTTTGCCTGCGGGCTGCTTCAAGTTGTCGCAGGCGCTGCGCAGAAACGCATCTGATCCGCTTTTTATTGAAATACCTGAGTCTGTTATGCAAACAGATCGACGCTCATAGTGCTCTGGCCTGATGGAGGCTGATGAGCGAATAACCATGAGCGAACAAATCCCCGTCCGAACCGTAGAAGCATCTCCAACTATCAAAAGTGTGCCCGCACGCCCAATGAAGGCGACGGCCAGGTCCAGCGACAACCAGATCCACACCCGCAGCTTCACCGGCCTGTTCCGCACCTTGCGCATGAGTGGCGCGGGGTTTCTGTTCGTGCTGTTTTTCGGGATCGTGTGGCTGAACTGGGGCGGACGTCAGGCGGTGCTCTGGGATCTCTCCGAAAGCAAATTCCACATCTTCGGCGCGACGTTCTGGCCGCAGGATTTCATCCTGCTCTCGGCACTGCTGATCATCGCCGCGTTCGGCCTGTTCGCCATCACCGTGTTCGCCGGCCGGGTCTGGTGCGGTTACACCTGCCCGCAGAGTTCGTGGACGTGGATCTTCATGTGGTGCGAAAAGATCACCGAGGGCGAACGTAATCAACGGATCAAACTGCAAGCCGCGCCATGGAGCCTGAACAAACTGGCGCGGCGCGCGGCCAAGCACACCCTGTGGCTGGCGATCAGCGTGCTCACCGGCCTGACCTTCGTCGGCTACTTCACGCCAATCCGGCCATTGGCCGAAGAGCTGCTGACCCTGCAAATCGGCGGCGTCAGCCTGTTCTGGGTACTGTTTTTCACCGCTGCGACTTACATCAACGCCGGTTGGCTGCGCGAGGCAGTGTGCATGCACATGTGCCCGTATGCGCGGTTCCAGAGCGTGATGTTCGACAAGGACACCCTGGCGATTTCCTACGACGTCGCCCGTGGCGAAAACCGTGGCCCGCGTAAACGCGAGGTGAAACCGCTTGAAGCCGGCCTGGGTGATTGCATCGACTGCCAGTTGTGTGTGCAGGTCTGTCCGACCGGCATCGACATCCGTGACGGCTTGCAGATGGAATGCATCGGCTGCGCCGCATGCATCGACGCCTGTGACTCGATCATGGACAAGATGAATTACCCGCGCGGTTTGATCCGCTACAGTTCCGAGCGCGAATTGCAGGGTGGCAAGACCCACCTGTTGCGCCCGCGCCTGATCGGTTACACCGTGGTGCTGGTGGCGATGATCGGCGCACTGGCGCTGGCGTTGGTCGAGCGGCCGATGGTTTCGCTGGACGTGACCAAGGACCGTGGGCTGTTCCGCGAGAACGGTCAGGGCCAGATCGAAAACATCTACACCCTCAAAGTCATCAACAAGACCCAGCAACGCCAGGACTACAACCTGAGCCTGGTGGATGGCGACGGCTTCCAGTTGCAAGGCAAGACCGAACTGAGCCTGGCGCCCGGGGAAATTGTCGATGTACCGGTGTCGGTGGCGATGACCACGGAGCGCCCGGCCAGTAGCTCGCAGACCTTGAGCTTCAAGATTGCCGACAGCGATGAGCCTGAGATTTACAGCGTGGCGAAGAGCAGGTTTGTGGCGCCGATGAATCGCTGAGCCGTTAGAATCCGCTCCCTCACCCCGGCCCTCTCCCAGGGGTAGAGGGGGCCGACCGAGGTGTCTGTCGCTAAACATCGACCTGACAGACCGAGTCGATTATGGATTCAGCGAAGCACTTTCAGGTCGGTGGATTTCGCAAGCATCCCCCGATCAGTCCCCTCTCCCTCTGGGAGAGGGCTAGGGTGAGGGTTTTTCTCCCTGATACACCTCACCATCAACCAGCACCAAGGCTCCTCGATGAAACGCTACGAAAAATTCGCCGACGACATCGCTGAACTGATCCGCTCCGGCGTCCTCGGCCCCGGCCAGCGCGTGCCTTCGGTGCGTTACGCCAGCCAGACCTACGGCGTCAGCCCGTCCACGGTGTTCCAGGCCTATTACCTGCTCGAACGCCGTGGCCTGATCCGCGCGCGGCCGCGCTCCGGGTACTTCGTCAACACCCACGCGCCGAGTCCGTTTTCGGAACCGGTGATCAGCAGCCACGTCAACGATTCCACCGAAGTCGACGTCAGCGAACTGGTGTTTTCGGTCCTTGATTCGATCAAGGACCCGAGCACCGTGCCGTTCGGTTCGGCGTTTCCCAGCCCGACGCTGTTTCCGCTGCAACGCCTGTCGCGTTCGCTGGCCAGCGCCGCCCGCGAGATGGACCCGCGCATGGTCGTCACCGACATGTCGCCGGGCAATCCGCAACTGCGCCGGCAGATCGCCCTGCGCTACATGGTCGGTGGCTTGATGCTGCCGATGGAAGAATTGCTGATCACCAACGGCGCCCTCGAAGCGCTGAACCTGTGCCTGCAAGCGGTGACCGAGCCCGGCGATCTGGTGGCCATCGAGGCCCCGGCCTTCTACGCCAGCCTGCAAGTTCTGGAACGGCTGAAACTCAAAGCGGTGGAGATCCCCGTGCACCCGCGCGATGGCATTGACCTCGGCGTACTTGCGCAAACCCTCGAACGTCACCCGGTCAAGGCCTGCTGGTGCATGACCAGTTTCCAGAACCCGATGGGCGCAACCATGCCCGAGGCCAAGAAGCAGGAACTGGTGGAACTACTGCGTCGCCATCAGGTGCCACTGATCGAAGACGACGTCTACGCCGAACTCTATTACGGCCAACAGGCACCGAAACCGGCCAAGGCTTTCGACACCGAAGGTCTGGTGATGCACTGTGGCTCGTTCGCCAAGAGTCTGGCCCCCGGCTACCGCATCGGCTGGGTCGCCGCCGGCCGCTACGCGCAGAAAATCGAACGGCTGAAACTGATGACTTCTCTGTGTGCCTCGATGCCGGCGCAAGCAGCGATTGCCGACTACCTGCAACACGGCGGCTACGACCGGCATCTGCGCAAACTGCGTTACGCACTGGAAGAGCAGCAGAGCGCTATGCTCGCGGCCATTGCCCGCTATTTCCCGGCGCAGACGCGGGTCAGCCAACCGGCCGGCGGTTACTTTTTGTGGCTGGAACTGCCACCGCAGATGGATTCGCTGAAGCTGTTTCAGATGGCACTGGCGCAAGGCATCAGTATCGCCCCGGGGCCGATTTTTTCGCCGACGCAGCGGTTCAGGAATTGTATTCGGTTGAACTATGGCAGCCCGTGGACCGAGGATTCGGAAAAGGCCATGGAGACGTTGGGGCGGATTGTGCGGTCGTTCTGACAGATAGATGGTGTTCATTTTGGCCCCTTCGCGAGCAAGCTCGCTCCCACATGGGTTCTGTGTCATTCACACATCCAATGTGGGAGCGAGCTTGCTCGCGAAGGGGGCGGTGCTATCGAAGCAAATCCAGGTGATTAACGCCCACCCCCCAAATCAACAAACGTCCCGGTCGCATACGACGCCTTGTCCGACAACAACCAGACAATCGCTTCCGCCACCTCATCCGGTCGCCCGCCACGGGCCATCGGAATCGCCGACTCAAGCTTGCTGACCCGGTCCGGATCGCCGCTCAAGGCGTGGAAATCGGTATAGATGTAACCCGGGCGCACCGCGTTGACCCGAATCCCTTCGCCCGCGACTTCCTTGGACAAACCGATGGTGAAGGTATCGAGCGCACCTTTGGAGGCCGCGTAATCGACGTATTCGTTGGGCGAACCGAGACGCGCGGCCACCGACGACACGTTGACGATACTGCCGCCCTGCCCGCCGTGCTTGGGTGACATGCGCAGGATCGCGTGCTTGGCACAGAGGATCGGTGCCAGGACATTGGTTTTCATGATTTTCAGAATGCGGAACTCGGACATTTCGTCGACACGCGACTTTTGGCCGACGGTGCCAGCGTTGTTCACCAGTGCGGTGACCCGGCCCAACTCGCTGTCGACCCGCTGGAACAGCGCGATCACTTCGTCTTCGATACTGACGTCGGCGCGCACGGCGATGGCTTGTGCGCCGAGTGCGCGGACTTGCTCCAGCACGCTTTGCGCGGCTTGTTCATCCGACTGATAGTTGATGCAGATCCGATAGCCTTGCTCGGCAGCCAACAGCGCCGTAGCGGCGCCAATCCCGCGCCCGCCACCGGTGATCACAATGACTTTATCCATGCTGGCCTTTCCCCCAAATGCACACGTAACAGTCGGGGGGAAGAATAACTGCCATTGACGGGTTTTGCATGGAGTCTGTGGTGTCTGGGCAGACGCCTTCGCGAGCAAGCTCGCTCCCACAGGGTTCTGTGTCGTTCACACAGCCAATGTGGGAGCGAGCCTGCTCGCGAAGAACGATAACGCGGTCGATCAGACCGCCGCCACCTGCTTGCCGCGCACAATATCCTGCATGAATTTCTCCGCCGGCATCGGATGCCCCAACAGATAACCCTGCAACGAATCGCACCCCAGTTCAGTCAGAAAAGCCTGTTGCACACCGGTTTCAACACCTTCAGCGACAATGCGCAAACCGAGCGCCTGCCCCAGCGCAACAATCGCCGAGACGATCGCCGCATCATCGCTGTCATGCTCCAGATCGCGCACAAAACCCCGGTCGATCTTCAGCTCGTTGGCCGGCAAACGCTTGAGGTACATCAGGCTGGAATAACCGGTGCCAAAATCATCGATCGACAGGTCGACGCCCATGTCCGACAACTCCTGCAACACCGTCATGCTCGCATCGGCATCGCTCATGGCGGTGGTTTCGGTGATTTCCAGAGTCAGGCTGTTGGCCGGCAAGTGGTGAGTGGCCAAGGCCTTTGCCACGCTGCGCACCAGCCCTGTGTGGCAGAACTGCAGTGCCGACAGATTCACGGCGATACGCCAGTCGGTGTAACCGAGCACGAACCATTCGCGCATCTGCCGACAGGCTTCGTTGAGCACCCAGTCGCCGATCGGGATGATCAGACCGGATTTCTCGGCCAGGTCGATGAACTTGTCCGGCATCAGCATGCCGTGGATCGGGTGTTGCCAGCGCAACAGCGCTTCGGCCCCGACCGGACGGCCATTGGCGGCGTCGAATTTGGGCTGGTAATGCAAGCTGAACTGGTTGTGTTCCAGCGCCGCACGCAGGTCCTGCAACAACTGCAGCTGCTTGCGCGCGTTGTTGTTCATCGACGCATCGAAAAAGCTGTAACCGTTCTTGCCGCCGCCCTTGGCGTGGTACATCGCCGCGTCGGCGTTCATCAACAGTTCCTGCGCGGTCTGGCCATTGCCCGGGTACAGGGCGATGCCGACACTGGCGGAAATCTGCAAGTCATGCTCGGCGACACGGAACGATTGTGCGATCAGGCCGACCTGACGTGCCGCCAGGCCCAGCGCATCATTGGGTTCGCTCAGACGCACCAGCAGCACGAATTCATCGCCACCGATCCGCGCCAATGTGTCCTGGCCGCGTAAATCTTCCCGCAAACGCACGCCCACTTCGCGCAACAACTGATCGCCCATGTGGTGACCGAACGCGTCGTTGACCGGTTTGAAACCGTCCAGATCGATGAACATCAAAGCAAAACAACCGCCCTGTTCCTGGACCTTTTTCATCGCCTGATTGATCCGGTCGTCGAGCAACATGCGGTTCGGCAGACCGGTCAGGGTGTCGTGCAGGGCCAGTTGCGTGAGTTCGCGGTTGGCCACGGTCAACGAGTGTGCGAGATCAGCGGTGCGCGCTTCGAGGCGTGCGTCGAGAATCGAGGTCAGCAAGGCAATCGACAGCACCGCCAGCGTGGTGATCAATACCAGGCTGTCGAGGCCATTACCCTTCAAGCCATTGACGGTGGCACCACAGAAACTGCCGTCAGAGAACTGCGCGGCGGCCATGCCGGTGTAATGCATGCCGACAATGGCGATGCCCATGATGATCGCCGCCCCGCCCCGAATCAGTCGCACATAAGGCGAATGCTGACGCAGACGAAAGGCGATCCACAACGCCGCCGCCGACGCACCCACGGCGATCAGTAAGGAGGCGCCGAACAGTGTCGGGTCGTAGTCGATTCCCGGGGTCATGCGCATCGCCGCCATGCCGGTGTAGTGCATGGCACTGATGCCGGCGCCCATGATCAGCGCGCCGAACGCCAGTTGCAGAATCGGCAGTTTCGGCTGACTGACCAGCCACAAGGCAAACCCGCAGGACAACACCGCGATCAGCAGCGACAGCGCGGTCAGAGTGATGTCGTAGCCCAGATCAATCGGCAGCTTGAAGGCGAGCATGCCAATGAAGTGCATCGACCAGACGCCGATGCCCATGGCAAACGCGCCGCCGGCAGTCCAGAAATGCACGGCCCGGCCCCTGGCCGTGGCAATGCGACCGGTGAGGTCGAGCGCGGTGTACGAGGCGAGAATCGCCACACACAACGAAATGAAAACCAGCGTGGAAGAATAACTACCGATGAGCATGGGAATTCTCGTGGCCACCCAACGCGGATTGCGTCCGTTCCCGGTTGGGCAAAGGCGGCGATTGTACTGATTACGCAGAAGAACGCACTGACAAAGTAAGCAATTGGCCATCAAGCCGATGAAACGCTTGTTCGATCGTCCGACAAGGCTCTGGAGTGGCCTTTCTACAGCTGACTGCACTTAATGTGGGAGCGAGCTTGCTCGCGAATGGGGCCTCTGACTTAAAACAATCAGTAACTGCACGGACGCCTTCGCGAGCAAGCTCGCTCCCACAGGTTCTGGACCATGGATTGTTTTATCGGGCGTCACTGACATCCAGTTGCCCATCCCAACCACCGCCCAGCGCCGCAATCAGTTGCACGCTGGCAATCAAGCGGCTTTGCAGGATATTCAGCACGCTGCGCTCGTTGCTCAACGCCGTCGCTTGCACCACTACCACATCGATGTAAGCAATCAACCCGGCCTTGTACTGGTTTTCCGTCAAACGCAGGGAATCGCGGGCGGCATCCAGCGCTTCCTGACGCACTGCGGCTTCGTCTTCGTACACCTTGAGCTGCACCAGATAGTTTTCCACCTCGCGGAAACCGTCGAGCACGGTCTGGCGGTACTTGGCCACGGTCTGGTCATACACCGCCTCGGTGCGGTCGACTTCTGCCGAACGTATGCCACCGTCAAACAGCGGCAGCGCCAGTTTTGGCCCCACCGACCAGAAACGGTTCGGCAGGCTGATCAGGTTCTGCGAGGTACTGCTGCTGTAGCCGCCGCTCAGACTCAGGCTCAGATCCGGGTAATACGCCGCCTTCGCCACGCCGATGTTGGCATTGGCGGCAATCACCGAACGCTCGGCCGAAGCAATATCCGGGCGCCGCTCCAGCAATTGCGACGGCAAGCTCAACGGCACCTGCGGCAGCTTCGGAATGGTCTGCGCTTCGGCAATGTTGAAATCCGCCGGTGCTTGCCCGGTCAGCACGGCAATCGCATTTTCAAACTGCGCACGCTGCCAGATGAGGTCGACCAGATCGGCCTGGGTGCTTTTCAGTTGCGTCTGTGCCTGGGCCACCGCATCGCGCCCGGAGACGCCGGCGCGGTACTGGTTCTGAGTCATTTTCAGCGAGCGTTCATAGGCGGCAACCGTGGCTTCTAGCAGGCGTTTCTGCTGATCGATCACGCGCAGTTGCAGGTAGTTCTGCACCAGCTCCGATTGCTGACTCAGGCGCATGGCCGCCAGATCGGCAAAACTGGCCTGGGCGCTGGCCTCATCGGCTTCCAGGCCACGGCGCAGCTTGCCCCAGACATCGGCTTCCCAACTGACGCCCAGTTCGGCGTTGTAAGTGTCGCGGATACCGCTGGACGAACTGCTCAGACTCGAACTGCTGCTGCCGGTGCCCTGACTGGAGCGGGTCTTGCCCAGGCTCAAGTCTACTTTGGGATAAAACGCGCCACGGGCACTGCGCACCAAGGCCTGAGCCTGGCGATACTGCGCTTCGGATTGCGCGACGGTCTGGTTGGAATTGTTCAGGCGTTCGATCAAGCCGTTGAGCTGTTGATCGCCATACAGCTCCCACCAGGCACCACGGGCCAGCGAATCGCTCGGGTTGGCCTGGGTCCAGCCCTCGGCCTCTTTGTACTGGGCAATTTCCGCAGTTTGCGGGCGCTGATAGTCCGGGCCGACAGCGCAGGCGCTGAGCATCGCCACGCACAGCGACAGGCTGAGCAAACGCGAGCCCCGAACGGTGGCCAGATTGAAAAACGAACGGTCAGTCATAACGGAGTTTCCAGAGCGGCGTCAGTGCGCACGCCACGCCATTGGTTGAAACGATGGCGCAGCTTGTCGAGATAGAGGTAAACCACCGGGGTGGTGTAAAGCGTCAACACCTGGCTGAAAACCAGCCCGCCGATGATGGTCAGGCCCAGCGGCTGGCGCATTTCCGCGCCCTCGGCCCGGCCGAGCAGCAACGGCAAGGCACCGAGAATCGCCGCCAGGGTGGTCATCAGAATCGGCCGCAGCCGCTGCAAACAGGCGCTGCGGATCGACTCCAGCGGCGACAGGCCCTGATGGCGCTCCAGTTGCAGCGCAAGGTCAATCATCAGAATCGCGTTTTTCTTCACCACACCAATCAGCAGGAACAGCCCGAGCAGCGAGATCAGGCTGAACTCGCCGCCCAGCGCATAGATCGACAGCAACGCACCGACACCGGCCGACGGCAGGGTCGACAGGATCGTCAGCGGGTGGATGTAACTTTCATAGAGCACGCCCAGCACCAGATACACCGCCAGCAGCGCGCCGAGAATCATGAACGGCTGGCTCTTCTGCGTCGCGGCAAAGGCGTCGGCCGTACCGGCCATTTTCGCGATGACGTCTTCCGGCAGGCCCACCTTGGCAATCGCCCGCTCGATGGCAGCACTGCCCTGCTCTACCGTCACACCTTCGGCCATGTCGAAGGCGATGCTTTCGGAAGCGAACTGGCCTTCGTGACTGACGCGGTCGTCTTCCAGGCTGTTTTCGTAATGAGCGAATGTCGACAGCGGCACCCGCGCACCGTCAGCGGTGATCACCTGCACTTGCTTGAGCGTCACCGGGTCCTGGGCATATTTCGGATTGACCTCCATCACCACCTGATACTGGTTGAGGCTGTCGTAGATCGTCGAAATCTGCCGCTGACTGTAGGCGTTGTTCAACACGGAGGTGACCATGTCCATGTCGACGCCGAGGCGCTTGGCCTGATCGCGGTCGACTATCAGCGTCACCTGTTGGGCACCCGCCCCCTCTCGGGCGTCAATCGCCGTCAACTCAGGCAAGGCCCTCAATGCGGCAACCACTTTCGGATACCACTTGCGCAACTCGCCCAGATCACCACTTTGCAAAATATAGCTGTACTGCGAGGTGGTCTGTTCGCGGCCACCGCCAAATTGCAGATCCTGATCGGCCATCAGCATCAGCTGCGCACCGGGGACCTTGGGCATTTCCTTGCGCAGGCGCTCGATGACTTTCTGCGCATTGAGCTGGCGCTCCTTGATCGGCTTCAGGCGTACCAGCATGAAGGCGTTGTTGGTGCCGTTGGAACCGCCGATGAACCCGGCCACACTTTCCACCGCCTCGTCCTTGAGCACGGCGCGGCGGAAGATTTCCATTTTCGGCTGCATCACGCTGAACGACAGACCGTCATCACCGCGCACGAAACCGATCAACTGGCCAGTGTCCTGCTGCGGCATGAAGGTTTTCGGCACCACGACATACAGCGCAACGTTGACGGCGACGGTGATCAGCAGGCTGAGCAAAGTCAGACGACGGTGGCGCAGCACCCAGTCGAGGCTGCTGGCGTACTTGCCGACCATCCAGTCGTTGGTGCGGCGGCTCCAGCGTTGCAGGCGGTTTTCCTGCCCCGGCGTGTGCGGCTTGAGCCAACGGGCGCAGAGCATCGGTGTCAGCGTCAGCGAAACCACCAGCGACACGACGATGGCTGCCGCCAGGGTAATGGAAAACTCACGGAACAGGCTTTCGACAATCCCGCCCATGAACAGAATCGACAGGAACACCGCGACCAGCGAGACGTTCATCGACAGCAAGGTGAAACCGACCTCCTTGGCCCCGAGGTACGCAGCCTGCATCGGTTTGACGCCTTCGTCGATATGCCGGGAAATGTTCTCCAGCACCACAATGGCATCATCCACCACCAGACCGGTGGCGAGGATCAATGCCATCAGCGACAGGTTGTTCAGCGAGAATCCGTAGAGGTACATCACCGCAAAGGTGCCGACCAGCGACACCGGCACGGCCAGTGTCGGAATCAGCGAGGCGCGGAAGTTACCGAGGAACAGGAACACCACCAGAATCACCAGTGCCACGGCAATCAGCAGCGTCATTTCCGCTTCATGCAACGTTGCCTTGATCACCGGCGAGCGGTCCATGGCCAGATTCAGCTTTACGCTGGCCGGCAACACTGCTTGCAGTGCCGGCAACTGTGCCTTGATCTCGTTGACCGTCTCGATGATGTTGGCGCCGGCCTGACGGTTGATCACCAGCAGCACGGCCGCGTCATCGTTAAAGAAACCGCTGTTGTAGCGGTCTTCGACCCCGTCGCTGACCTTGGCCACGTCCTTGAGGCGCAGCGCGGCGCCGTCGGCGTAGTGGATGATCAGCGATTCGTAATCCTTGGCTTTTTCCAACTGGTCATTGGCCTGGATCTGCCACAACCTCTGGCCGTCTTCGACCGAACCCTTCGGCCGGCGCACATTGGCATCGGCGATAGTCTTGCGCACATCGTCGAGCGCCACGCCGTACTGGTTCAGCGCTTGCGGTTCAAGCTCGATACGCACCGCCGGCAGAGAACTGCCACCGATCTGCACTTCACCCACGCCCTGCACCTGGGACAGGCTCTGGGACAGAATGGTCGACGCCAGATCGTAGAGCTGACCTTTTTCCAGCACATCGGAGGTCAGCGACAGCACCATGATCGGCGCCTGCGACGGGTTGACCTTCTTATAGGTCGGCATGCTGCGCATACCGCTCGGCAACAGGTTGCGCGAGGCGTTGATCGCCGCCTGCACTTCCCGCGCGGCACCGTTGATATCGCGGTCGAGGTCAAATTGCAGAATGACCCGGGTCGACCCCTGACTGGAGCGGCTGCTCATAGTGTTGACGCCAGCGATCGCACCGAACGAGCGCTCCAGCGGCGTCGCCACCGTCGAGGCCATGACCTCCGGGCTGGCACCGGGCAGGCTCGCCTGCACGACGATCACCGGGAAATCCATTTGTGGCAGTGGCGAAACCGGCAACAGACCGAAGCTGACGCCGCCGAGCAGCATGATCGCCAGACTCAGCAGCATCGTCGCGACCGGGCGTTTGATGAAAGGACCGGAGAGGTTCATCGAACACGATCCCCTGCTCCACCGCCCAACCCTGTGGGAGCGAGCTTGCTCGCGAAGAGGCCGGCACATCCAACATCGTCAGTGACTGACTGACCGCTTTCGCGAGCAAGCTCGCTCCCACAGGTTATGTGGTGATGCGAAGTCATACCGACACCTCTTCAGTGTCAGCGTTGGTCTTGCCAAACCGTCGACCGAGGCGGTCGAAATACAGGTAGATCACCGGCGTGGTGAACAGCGTCAGCACCTGACTTACCAGCAGACCGCCGACCATCACCAGACCCAGCGGCTGACGCAATTCAGCTCCGGAACCCGTGGCGAGCATCAATGGCACTGCGCCAAACAGCGCCGCCAGGGTGGTCATCAGAATGGGCCGGAAGCGCAACAACGCCGCTTGATAAATAGCCTCCTGCGGCGCCATGCCTTGCGTGCGTTCAGCGTCGAGGGCGAAGTCGATCATCATGATTGCGTTCTTTTTCACGATACCGATCAGCAGAATGATGCCGATGATCGCGATCATGCCCAGGTCATTGCCACTGAGCAGCAACGCCAGCAAGGCGCCGACCGCCGCCGACGGCAAAGTCGAGAGAATGGTGATCGGGTGAATGTAGCTTTCGTACAGCACGCCGAGCACGATGTACATGGTCACCACCGCCGCCAGAATCAACAGCAAGGTGCTCGACAACGAGGCCTGGAACGCTTCGGCGGCCCCTTGGAACTGGGTCTGCACGCCGACCGGCATGCCGATGTCCTGCTGCACCTGTTCAATAATGTCGACCGCATGCCCCAACGCCACACCGGGCGCCAGGTTGAACGACATCATCACCGCCGGAAACTGGCCGATATGGGTGATCGCCAATTGCGCCTGACGCTCTTCGACGTGGGCCAGACTCGACAGGCGTACCTGTGCGCCGTCGGTAGTCTTCACATGAATCTGATCCAGCGCCTGCGGGCCGATCTTCTCCCCGGCCTGGGCTTGCAGCACCACGCGATACTGGCTGGCCTGGGTGTAAATGGTCGAAATCTGCCGCTGGCCGAAGGCGTCGTACAGCGCATCAGTGATGTTCGCCACCGAGACGCCAAGGCGGGACGCGGCATCGCGGTCGATCACCAGATAGACCTGCAAGCCCTTGTCCTGCAAATCACTGGCAACGTCGGTCAGTTCCGGACGTTGTGCCAGCGCTTCGACCAGTCGCCCGCTCCACTGGCTGAGCAGTTCGGCATCCGGCGAGGACATGCTGAACTGATACTGAGTGCGGCTGACGCGGTCTTCGATGGTCAGGTCCTGCACCGGCTGCATGAACAGACGGATGCCGACCAGTTTGTCCAGCTGCGGCTGCAGACGCGCGATCACTTCAGCGGCCGACAGGTCACGCTCACCATGGGGCTTGAGGTTGATCAGCAAGCGCCCGCTGTTGAGCGTAGCGTTATCGCCGTCGACACCAATGTAGGACGACAGGCTCTGCACCGCCGGGTCTTCGAGAATGACTTTCGCCAGCGCCTGCTGCCGCTCGCCCATGGCCGCGAAGGAAATCGACTGCGGCGCCTCGGAAATACCCTGAATCACCCCGGTATCCTGCACCGGAAAGAAGCCCTTTGGCACGACCATGTAGAGGAATACAGTCAAAGCCAGTGTGCCGATGGCCACCAGCAAGGTAAGCGGCTGGTGCTTGAGCACCCAGCGCAGCATCCGACCGTACTCGGCAATCATCCAGTCGATGACAGCACCGCTGGCACGGTAGAAACGGCCCTGCTCATGTTCTTCCGGTTCACGCTTGAGCAAACGCGCGCACATCATCGGCGTCAGGGTCAGTGAGACCACCAGCGAAATCAGGATTGCCACCGCCAGGGTAATGGCGAATTCGCGGAACAGGCGCCCGACCACATCCGCCATGAACAGCAGCGGAATCAGCACCGCAATCAGCGACAGCGTCAGGGAGATCAGGGTGAAGCCGATCTGCTTCGCGCCTTTGAGCGCAGCCTGCATCGGGCTGTCACCCTCTTCGATGAAGCGCGAAATGTTTTCCAGCATGACGATGGCGTCGTCGACGACGAAACCGGTGGCAATGGTCAGGGCCATCAGGGTCAGGTTATTCACCGAGAAGCCGGCCAGGTACATGACGCCAAAGGTGCCGATCAGCGACAGCGGCACAGCCACAGACGGAATGATCGTCGCACTGGCGCGGCGCAGGAACAGGAACGTCACCATCACCACCAGGGCGATGGCGATCAGCAATTCGTGTTGTACGTCGGTAACCGAAGCACGGATGGTTTGCGTGCGGTCGGTCAGCACAGTGACATCGAGGCCGGCCGGCAGGTTGTCAGTGATGCTCGGCAGCAAGGCCTTGATGCGGTCAACCACTTCGATCACGTTGGCACCCGGCTGACGCTGGATGTTCAGCAACACGGCCTGATTCTGGTTGGCCCACGCCGCAAGGCGCTCGTTCTCGGCGCCATCGACGATTTCCGCGACGTCCTTGAGCCGCAACGGCGCACCGTTCTTGTAGGCGAGAATCAGGTTGGCGTAGTCCTCGGGCGAGGTCAGTTGATCGTTGGCGTCGAGCATCGACACCCGCGTCGGGCCGTCGAAGTTGCCCTTCGGCTGGTTGACGTTGGAGGCGCCGATCAAGGTACGCACGTCCGACAGGTTCAGGCTGTTGGCGGCCAACGCTTCCGGGTTGACCTTGATGCGCACGGCCTGACGCTGACCGCCGGCAATGCTGACCATACCGACGCCGCTGATCTGGGCGATTTTCTGCGCCATGCGCGTATCGACCAGGTCATTGAGCTTGGGCAGCAGCATGGTTTTCGAGGTGATGGCCAGGGTCAGTACCGGGGTGTCCGCCGGGTTGACCTTGTTGTACACCGGTGGCGCCGGCAAATCGGTCGGCAGCAGATTGGTCGCGGCGTTGATCGCGGCTTGCACCTGCTGTTCGGCGACGTCCATGTTGATGTCGAGGCTGAAACGCAGGGTCAGCACCGACGCACCGCCGGAGCTGGTCGAGGCCATTTGCGTCAGGCCCGGCATCTGCCCGAACTGGCGCTCGAGCGGTGCGGTCACGGCACTGGTCATCACGTCCGGGCTGGCGCCGGGATACAGGGTCATGACGCGGATGGTCGGATAATCGACCTGTGGCAGCGCCGACACCGGCAGCAAGCGGTAAGCGATCAGGCCAGCCAGAACAATGGCCAGCATGCTCAGGGTGGTGGCTACCGGTCGGAGGATGAACAGCCGCGAAATGTTCATGCGCCCTTCTTGGCCTTGTCAGTGACCGCAGCGTCTGGCGTCTGGGCGGCGGACTTGCCTTGCAGGTGTTCGGTCGGCGTGGTCGGCACTTGATTGCTGTCGTTGACTACTTCCACTTCACTGCCTTCCTTCAAGCGGTCGGTGCCTTCCAGCACCACACGGTCGCCGGCAGTCAGGCCTTCAGTGACCACAGTGTTTTCACCATCACTGGCGCCGATCTTCAATTGACGAATGGTGACTTTCTTGTCGCCATCCAACGCATAGACGAAGGTACCGTTAGTGCCAAACTGGATCGCCGCCGACGGTGCCAGCACCACGCCTTTCAGCGTGTCAGCCAGCAGGTGCACGTTGACGAACTGGTTGGGGAACAGCGCCTGATCGCGGTTTTCGTAGCGGGCCTTGAACTTCAGGGTGCCGGTGGCGACGTCGATCTGGTTGTCGAGGCTTTGCAGAACGCCAGTGGCTTGCAGTTTGGTGTCGCCGCGATCCCACGCTTCAGCCGGCAGTTTGGCGCCACTGCGATAACGGGCGAGCACGGTTTCGAGGCTGTTTTCCGGCAAGGTGAAAGCGACGCTGATCGGTTGCGTCTGAGTGATAACAGCGAGGAACGTGGTGTCGTTGGCGGTGACAAGGTTGCCGACGTCAACCTGACGCAGACCGACACGCCCGGCAATCGGTGCGCGAATTTTGGTGAATTCGAGATTGAGCTTGGCATCGTTGACCGCGGCCTGGTTGGTCTTGACCGTGCCCAGATACTGGCCGACCAGTGCTTCGGCGGTGTCCAGCGTCTGTTTGGCGATGCTGTCCTCTTTGTACAGACCGCGATAACGCTCGACGTCGACCTGAGCGTTTTTCAGTTGCGCCTGATTCTGCAGCAAGGTGCCTTCGGCCTGTAGCAAAGCGTTCTGATACGGTCGCGGGTCGATCTCGGCCAACAGGTCACCGGCCTTGACCATCTGCCCTTCTTCGAAATTGATCTTGACCAACTCGCCGCCCACCCGGCTGCGCACATTGATGGTGTTGAGCGCCGTCACTGTGCCCAGCGCCTTGTAGTACAGCGGGAAGTCGCCGGTGACTGCTGGCGCCACGCGTACCGGAATTGGCCCGCTACCACCACCGAAGCCCGGCCGCATCATCCCCGAACGCCCGGTGTGCCCGGCCGCAGCCTTGTCTGCGCCCTCCTTGTGGCTCGAGCCGGCAGGCCAGAATTTCCAGCACAGGACAGCGATCACCAACAGGACAAGCAGGCTGATCAGCCAGCGACGGGAGTTACGGGGGGACGATTGCATGGAGTGATTAACCATTGGGCGCGTGGGCTTCTTTTACGGGAGGCTGAACGATAAGCACTGATGGGGAATTAGCAAAGCAGCTTTACCGGCAATTTACCTACACCTTACGTTTCAAGGTGTGAGGCAAAACACTGATACACAAATGAAAACGGCCTGGACAGGGCCAGGCCGTTAACAATTGTAAAAGCGCTTATTTCAGAACGGACAGTGCCGCTTCGTAGTCAGGCTCTTCAGCGATTTCCTTGACCAGTTCACTGTGCAGGACGTTGTCGTTTTCGTCCAGAACCACGACCGCACGGGCGGTCAGGCCTTTCAGCGGGCCGTCAGCGATGGCCACGCCGTAGTTCTCGATAAACTCGGCACCGCGCAGGGTCGACAGGTTCTGGACATTTTCCAGACCTTCGGCGCCGCAGAAACGCGCTTGGGCGAACGGCAGATCAGCGGAAATGCACAGCACCACGGTGTTAGCGACTTCGTTAGCCTGAGCGTTGAACTTGCGTACCGAGGTGGCGCAGGTCGGTGTGTCGACGCTTGGAAAAATGTTCAGCACTTTGCGCTTGCCGGCGAAGTCTTGCAGGGTGACGTCGGACAGATTGCCGGCAACCAGAGAAAAGGCTGGCGCCTTGGAACCGGCTTGTGGCAACTGGCCGTTGACTTGAACCGGATTGCCTTTAAGGGTGACTTGAGCCATGGACAGAATCCTTCTAAACGTGATGGGTGAGAATCGCGAGGCCGAAGTTAACCACGAAATGAGGCTTGTGGCCTATGCCGATACTGAATCATCAGTGGCAAGCTGCGATCAGTATCGACGGTTCCCCCTCCATTCAAGCCATCACCCGATCACAGATAAATAGTGTCGACTGCGCTAGCCTCAGGATCCGCTGCCATGCTTTTGTCAAATATGAAATTCGCAATGAGAAAAATCGCGTTGGACCAATTGACTTCGAGATTTGTGGTCAAGGTATGCCATTGCCCATCTTGAATACCGTGATCTGTTTTCGCCGTGATGATAGAGCCACCAATTAGACCGATGGCAACATTGGCATTGTTTCCTCCGTTGTTATTTCCCTTTTCAATCTTGTATTCAATTTTTTCGAATCGAACCTTTGTACCCAAGGATTGCCATTTGAAAAATACTTGTCCGCGAAATGGGTAAATGCCGCCGGTTTGTGCCGTAACGGTGTTCTCCCCGGTCTGATGCGGCACCACGTCGCTGGAATCCTCCTTTCCCGTCGTCGGTGTTGCTCCTATATCGGCAGTTCGATACCGGGAGGCTGCGACAGCGTCTTCTACTATAGAAAACAGTACATTTCTGGTTTGCGCATTTTCATCCTTCGATCTGTCCGTGCTCATGACACTCTCCAATGAGTAGCTATTTCAACATTTCCGAGCAGGAAAACTCCGGAAAACCGAAACCCTCCTGTGAAAGGCCACCCTATATCCGGCGAGACAATTACTCCACTGTCATAAATGACAGTTTTTTATACCATCTGAAGATATCAAACAGCTTTTCAATAACCATTTAAACCATTGCGCCTCGTATGCCATTTTTGAAGGGCATAGGGTTTGAATAACAGTGCAGAAGTTTTTTATCTCCTTGTCGATTCAACCCCGGTCCATTCGACTAAACAACGAATCCCCACAATCCACGGAGTAACCGCCATGCGATTCATGATCCTTGTCAAAGCCAGCGCCGATTCCGAAGCCGGCATCATGCCCAGCGAAGAGCTGATCACCGCCATGGGCAACTTCAACGAAGAACTGGTCAAGGCCGGCATCCTGATCGATTGCGATGGCCTCCATCCGAGCAGCAAAGGCGCCCGCGTACGCTTCTCCGGGGACAAACGCTCGGTCATCGACGGGCCGTTCATCGAGACCAAAGAATTGGTGGCGGGTTACTGGATCTGGGAAGTGAAATCGAAAGAAGAAGCCATCGAATGGGTCAAGCGCTGCCCTAACC
>NZ_UTHA01000104.1 GCF_900582195.1 Pseudomonas viridiflava | reverse complement strand
TCCAGACAACGTCCAGGGAGTGCCAGAACAGACTCAGGCAGCTCAGTCGCGTCTTGTTGGTGTTGGTCCGGCCCTTTCTCTGGACCTGAATCATCATGATCGTCATCCAGATCAGACCGCTGGTGACGTGCACGCCGTGCAAGCCTACCAGCGCGAAGAACGCTGACAGGAAGCCGCTGCGGCTAGGACCGTAACCTTCGTGGATCAGGTGATGGAACTCGTAGATTTCCATGCCGATGAACGCAGCACCACACAGGAAGGTCAGCGCCAGCCAGCCCAGTACCTGACTTTTCTTGCCCTTGTACAGGGCCAGCATGGCGAAACCGTAAGTGATACTACTGACCAGCAGGAACGCGGTTTCCACGGCCACGAATGGCAGCAGGAAGATGTCCTGGCCCGACGGGCCGCCCGCGACACTGTTGACCATCACGGCATAGACCGCGAAGAACGAGGCGAACAACACACAGTCGGTCATCAGGTACA
>NZ_UTHA01000016.1 GCF_900582195.1 Pseudomonas viridiflava | reverse complement strand
TTCCAGTACTTTCTTCTCCAGAAAGCTTCATCCGCAACTTCAAATTATTAACCGAATCCGCGTTCTTCAAAGCCTCCTGCGCACTGATTGCACCCTCAGCGACCAACGCGAACAGCCCTGCATCAAATGTCTGCATGCCCAGTTCAGCAGATTTTTCCATTATCGGTTTGAGTTCATCGAACTGACCGCGTCGGATCAGATCAGCGATGGTTGGCGTGCCCAACAGCACCTCGACAGCAGCCCGTCGTTGTCCATCGACAGTGCGCACCAAGCGCTGCGAAATAAATGCTTTCAGATTATTGCCCAACGTCTGCAACAACTGCGGTCGCCGCTCTTCCGGGAACATATTGATGATCCGGTCCAGTGCCTGATTGGCATTAATGGCATGCAACGTCGAGAGCACCAGATGCCCGGTATCGGCAAATGCCAAGGCATGTTCCATGGTTTCGCGGTCACGGATTTCGCCGATCAGCACCACGTCCGGCGCCTGACGCAGGGTGTTTTTCAGAGCGGCGTGGAAACTGCGGGTATCGACCCCGACTTCCCGTTGATTGATGATCGAACGCTGGTGGCGATGGATGTACTCGATCGGATCCTCGATGGTGATGATGTGCCCGCTGCTGTGGCGGTTTCGGTGGTCTATCAGTGCGGCCAGCGAGGTTGATTTGCCCGAGTCAGTGGCGCCAACAAAGAGTATCAGCCCCTGCTTGAGCATGACGGTGTCGAGCAGTACCGCTGGCAGTTTCAGATCAGCGAAACGCGGAATGTCGAGTTTGACGTTACGTATGACGATCGATACATCGTTGCGCTGTTTGAAGATATTCACGCGAAAGCGGCCGATGCCCGTCCGCGAAATCGCCAGGTTCATTTCCAGATCCCGATCGAACTCCCGTCGTTGCTCGGCGTCCATCAGGGAGGCGGCGATGGCCGCGGTTTCACCGTTCTTGAACGGGCGTTCGCTCAACGCTGTGAGCACGCCGTCGACGCGCGCACTGGGCGGAGCACCCGTGGAAAGGAACAAGTCCGAACCGTTTTTATTGGACAAAATTGACAACAGTGCATCGATTTCCATGGCAAAAAGCACCCGCGAAGCATTCAATAAATAGACAATGGCCTGCGTCTGGCGCAGCTCAACTGCAACAATGATAGACGTCGCCTCACCGAACCACGCTCAGGATTGATGTAATGAATGCTGTACCTAACACCGACGACGCTCAGGCCCTGATCGCCCGTACCGACTGGAGTCGCAGCCCGTTAGGCGCTGCCAGCAGCTGGCCGCAAAGCCTGCGCACCGCGGTGGACATCGTGATTCACTCGCCGATGCCGATGCTGTTGTTGTGGGGTCCGCAACTCACGCAGATCTACAACAATGGCTTCGCCCTGCTCGCCGGCCACAAGCATCCGCACGCTTTCGGACAGCCTGCGCACCAGATCTGGCCGGAACTTCGCGAATTTACCGACCCGATTTACAGCGCCGTCCTACAAGGCCAGGTGCGCACCTACAGCGAAAGACGTTTCACCCTGCAGCGTCAAGGCAAGGAGTCCGACTTCTGGCTGGATCTGACCTACAGCCCGATCCGCGATGAAACCGCGCAAGTCGCCGGAATTCTGGTCACTGCCATCGAAACCAACGAACGCCGCCGCATCGCTCTGGAACTGCAGCGACGCTCCGAGGAAAGCCTCAAGGCCCAACGTGAAACCGAGGAGCGCCTGCAACTGGCCTTGGCCGCAACCGATGCCGTTGGCACCTGGGATTGGGACATCGGCGAAGACCGCTTTATCGCCGACGCGCATTTCGCCCAATTGCATGGCGTCGATCCCGCCCTCGCCGGCCGGTTGCCGATCAGCGATTACTTGCTAGGCGTGCACCCCGAAGACCGCGCGATGGTCGCGCGCAGCATCAAACACTGCATCACCTACGGCACCGAATACGCTGAGGAATATCGCTTGCTGCAGGCCGACGGCGAGGTACGCTGGGTGTTCGCCCGCGGGCGCTGCTACAAGGATCATCACGGTCGGCCCATGCGTTTTCTCGGCGCAGCGCTGGATCTGACCGAGCGCAAACACACCGAACAGGCGCTGCGCCAGAGCCAGACCGAACTGCAACTGATCATCAACGCCATGCCGATCCTGATCAGTTATGTCGACTGTGAAGAGCGCTTTCGCCTGAACAACGCAGCCTATCTGGACTGGTACGGCCTCACGCCACAGGAACTCTACGGGCGCACGATTCGCGAAGTCATCGGTGAAGAAGCCTACTTCCTGCGTCTGCCTTATATTGCCGAGGCGTTGGCCGGCAGACCCTGTTCATTCAGCCTGTACACCCCGCACCGTGATGGCAGCAATCGCCACGCGTTGATGAACTACCTGCCACGTTACGGTGCGGACGGCGCGGTGAACGGCTTCTATATCTTTGTGATCGACGAGACCGAGCGCAAAAAAACCGAAGAAGCCTTGCGCAATCTCAACGAAACTCTGGAAGAAAGGGTCAGCGCCCGTACCGAACAATTGGCCCAGGCCAACCAGCGTTTGCAGAACGAGATGTTCGAACGCGAGCGCGCCGAAGATGCCTTGCGCCACGCGCAAAAAATGGAAGCTGTCGGTCAACTTACTGGCGGTATCGCCCACGACTTCAACAACATGCTCACCGGGATCATCGGCAGCCTCGATCTGATGCAGCGCTACATTGCCAATGGCCGGGCCGACGAGATTGGTCGTTTTACCGAAGCCGCCGTGTCCTCGGCCAACCGCGCGGCGGCGCTGACCCATCGTTTGCTGGCGTTTTCGCGGCGCCAATCGCTGGATCGAAAAACCCTCAACGTCAATGAACTGGTGCATTCACTGGAAGACCTGATCCGCCGTACCAAAGGCGATCCGATCGAACTCACCCTGCGTCTGGCCGAGAATGTCTGGCCGGTCAGCACCGACGTCAGCCAATTGGAAAACGCCCTGCTCAATCTGGTGATCAATGCCCGCGACGCGATGCCCGAGGGTGGCGAGTTGCTGATCGAAACGGCCAACGTCTATCTCGACGGCAGCGACATCACCACGCTCGAACCGGTCAAGGCCGGCGATTACTTGATGCTGGCGGTCAGCGACAACGGCACCGGCATGACGCCGTCCGTGCGTTCCAAGGCCTTTGATCCGTTTTTCACCACCAAACCGATCGGCCAGGGTACAGGGTTGGGGCTGTCGATGATTTATGGATTTGCCCAGCAGTCCGGTGGCCACGTCAGCCTCGACAGCCTGCCGGGCCAAGGTACGTGTGTGCGCCTGTACTTGCCGCGTTTATACGGCGTCGAACCGGAGCGGCCTGCCATCGCGGCCGTTGAGCAAGCGTCGACGATGGCGACCGGTGAAACCGTGGTGGTGGTTGAAGATGATCCGGCAGTGCGCATGCTGGTGCTCGATCTGCTGCGGGAGTTGGGTTATCAGGCCCACGAAGCCGAAAACGCCAAGACCGCCCTGCCGCTGCTGGAGTCCGGTCTACGCGTGGATCTGTTGGTCACCGACGTCGGCCTGCCGGGCATGAACGGCCGGCAACTGGCGGAAATCGCCCGTCAGCATCGGCCAGGTCTCAAGGTGTTGTTCATGACCGGATATGCGCAGAAAGCCGCCGAGCGTCAGGGCTTTCTCGAGGACGGCATGGACATGATCGCCAAACCCTTCGCCATTGAGCTGCTGGCCAGCAAGATCCGCACGATGATCAGCCAAACCCCGTGACTTGAGGCATAATCCGCGCCCCGCCGTCACCCCGTTATCAGGTACCGCAAGATGAAAGCCCAAGCCCGCCACATTCTGGTGAAAACCGCCGAAGAGGCCGAACAGCTCAAACAACGCATCGCCAAAGGTGAGGCGTTCGATGTGCTGGCGAAGAAATTTTCGACCTGCCCGTCCGGCAAGCGCGGCGGTGATCTGGGTGAAGTGCGGCCAGGGCAGATGGTCGGCGCGATTGATGCGGTGATTTTCAAGAAACCGCTGCGCACGGTGCATGGACCGATCAAGAGCAAGTTCGGGTATCACCTGGTGCAGGTGTTTTACCGGGATTAGTGCTTGGCTCCAGGGCCTCTTCGCGAGCAAGCTCGCTCCCACATTTGGAATGCATTCCCCTGTGGGAGCGAGCTTGCTCGCGAACCGATTGCGCAGCAAGCGGCCATACAAAGCCTATTTCGGAATCAATGCACCCGGTACTTGAATCACCTTGCTGGCTAGCAGGTGTCCGGCCTGCGCAGCCTCGGCCGGACTGCCCCCCATCAAGCGACTGGCCAGATACGCCGCACTGAACGAATCCCCCGCCGCCGTGGTATCCACCACTTTTTCGACCTTCTGCGCCTGCACCTCAAACGCCTCGCCGTCACAGCGAATCAGACATGCCTCGGCCCCACGCTTGAGCACCACTTCCGGCGTGCCGAATGACGCGTAAGCGGCAAACACCGCATCGCAATCGGCAGAACCAAACAGCGCCTGCTCGTCATCTACCGTCAACAATGCCAGATCAATGTAGGGCAACACGCTTCGATAGGCGTCCCGCGCGTCTTCCACCGAGGTCCACAAACGCGGTCGGTAGTTGTTGTCGAAGACGATGCGCGCATCACGCTGGCGCGCTTCGATCAGCGTCTGGATGAGTTTTTCCCGGCCCTGCGCGCCGAGCACCGCCAAGGTGATGCCGCTGAAATACAACACATCGTAATCCGGCAACGCTGCCAGAATCGGCGCGGCCGCCGGTGTGGTGAAACAATCACGGACGGCGGCTTCGTTGCGCCAATAGAGGAAACGCCGCTCACCATTGGCGTCGGTCTGAATGCAATACAAGCCCGGCAGGCGCCCTGGCAAGCGCTGGACCATTTCCAGGCCAATGCCTTCGTCGGACCAGATCTGGCACATCGCGTCGCTGAAACTGTCATCACCCAATGCCGTGACGTAGTCGACCTGAGCGTGGTTGCCCATTGCGCGGGACAGATACACCGCCGAGTTCAAGGTGTCGCCGCCAAAACTTTGCTGCAGGCTGCCGTCGGCGCGTTGCTGCAGTTCGATCATGCACTCGCCGATCAGGGCGATGCGCGGGGTGTTAGGGCCGAGCGGGCTGAGGGTGTTCATCTTGTGCTGTCTCTGGTTGATCGATGGTGTCTGGACTGGCGCCTTCGCGAGCAAGCTCGCTTCCACAATCTGGAATGCATTCCCCTGTGGGAGCGAGCCTGCTCGCGAATGGCCGCAACTCGGTCTCAAGCCTTAGAAACAGGTTTCCATGCGCTCGATCACCGACAACTGCTCATCCACCAACAACCCCACGCGCCACTTGTCGAACGTCAGGCACGGGTGCGATGTGCCGAAGGAAATGATGTCGCCCACCCGTAAATCCACGCCCGACGCAACGGTCATGAACGCATGCTGATCCATCACCGCCGTGACCTTGCACCCGCCGACATCCTCGCCCACCGCCGGCACCACACCGGCCTTGTAGCGCAGCAACGGCACCGGCAAACCGGCATCGAACGCGACGTCACGCTTGCCCAGTGCGATCACCGCAAAACCCGGTTCCGGCAGTGACTGCACGTGCGCCCAGACTTCCAGCGCCGGACGCAAGCCTTCGTGCAGATCACTGCGGCGGTCGAGCACGCAGCACTGCGCTTCCTTGTAAATGCCATGGTCGTGCGCCACGTAACTGCCCGGACGCAACACGCTGAGGAAACGTCCGGCGGCGTTCTGCGCTTCGAACGATTCGGCAATCAGGTCGTACCAGGCCGAACCCGAGGCGGTGATGATCGGCTTGGCGATGGCGAACGCGCCGCTGTTCTGCAACTGCACCGCCAGACGTACCAAGGATGCGGCGAACTCGCGAATCCCGCTGACCGCATGATCACCGTGAATCACCCCTTCGTAACCTTCGATGCCGGTCAAGGCCAGCGCCGGTTGCGCGTTGATGGCCTTGGCCAGCTCGATGACTTCCTGCTCGCTGCGGCAACCGCAACGACCACCGACCACGCCGTACTCGATCATCACGTTCAGCTTCACCCCGCGCGAGGCGAAGTAGGCGCCGAGGTCGGCGACGTTGTCCGGGTGATCGACCATGCAATAGAAATCGAACGACGGATCGGCCAGCAGATCGGCAATCAATGCCATGTTCGGCGTGCCGACCAGTTGGTTGGCCATCAACACCCGGCGTACACCATGGGCGTAAGCAGCGCGGGTCTGGGTCGCGCTGGAGAGGGTGATGCCCCAGGCGCCAGCGTCGAGCTGACGCTTGAACAGTGCCGGGGTCATGCTGGTTTTACCGTGGGGCGCCAGTTCGGCACCGCTGTCGCTGACAAACTTCTGCATCCAGCGGATGTTGTGTTGCAGCGCTTCGCGGTGCAGCACCAGCGCTGGCAGGCTGACGTCACGCGTCAACTGCGCGCCAATGGCGGCGTCGCCCTTTTCCCCAGCAATATTGATGGCAGTCGTCATGGTCGAACTCCTCACTTTCGCGGCCGCAGGCAGCCGCGGTTATTCGTTTATGCGCCGGGCGAGGCTGTTGGCGCTCTCGATCAGTACCCGGCGATAGTCGTTGTAGTTGTTTTCCGCATCGGCCCGAGGGGCGACGATGCACAGGGTGCAAATGGCCACGCCTTGCGGGTCTTTGACCGGCGCGGCGAAGCAATGGGTAAAGGTGTCGGCGACACTGTCGAAGGAAAAGAATCCATCGATACCCGCCTGACGGATTTCCGCGAGAAAACGCTCCAGCGGCAGACGTTCGCCATCGGGCAGGATGAAGTCGTCTTCGTCGATCAGGTCGATGATCTGTTGATCGCTCAAGTGCGCCAGCAACAGGCGCCCGGAAGCGGTCCACGGGATCGGCGCGTTTTCGCCGATGTCGGAGGAAATGCGGAAATGCCGCTCGCCCTCCTTCATCAGTGCCACCGTGTATTTGCGCCCGTTGAGCAGGCACATCTGCGCAGTTTCATGGGTCTGGCTGACGATCTCCTGCAAGGCGTGATCGGCTTCGCGGCTGAGGTCGAAGTGACGCAAATGCGCCTGACCGAGAAAGTACAACTGCCGGCCGAGATAGACGTGACCGTCCTTGCCCACTGGCTCCAGAATCCGTCGCTCCAGCAGCGAGGCAACCAGTTCGTAGACCGTGGATTTCGGGCTGCCGATGCCGTTGGCGATGTCGTTGGGGCGCAGCGGCTGGCCGATTTCCTTGAGGAAGTCGAGGATATCGAACGCCCGGTCCAGACCGCGTGCCCGGCGTTTGATGGTGTCTTCGGTCATTTCAGTGGTTCCCATTCAAAGTCGCCGGGAGTTTACCGCTAATGATCGTTCCCATGCTCCGCGTGGGAATGCAGCCCGGGACGCTCTGCGTCCCTTGGAACGCGGAGCGTTCCGAGAGGCATTCCCACGCAGAGCGTGGGAACGATCCGCGTATTGGTCAGGGTTTCTTCTTGTAGGCGATGCAGTCGATCTCGACCTTGCAATCAACCATCATGCTCGCCTGCACACAGGCCCGCGCCGGTGCGTGCTCAGGCTTGAAATATTCGCCGAAAACCTTGTTAAAACTGCTGAAATCCCGAGGATCATCCAGCCACACCCCGGCACGCACGACATCTTCCAGGCCATAACCGGCCTCTTCGAGAATCGCGATCAGGTTCTTCATGGTCTGGTGAGTCTGCTCGACGATGCCGCCGACAATGATCTCACCATCCACCGCCGGTACCTGGCCGGACACGTGCAGCCAGCCATCCGCTTCAACGGCGCGGGCGAATGGCCGTGGCTGGCCACCCGCGGCGGTGCTGCCGGTGCCGTAACGCGTAATGCTCATGGGTACTTCTCCTGATTACCAAACGAAAGTTAAAACCGCGTACTTTTCAGAAACTCAGCCAGACGCGGCGATTGCGGGCGTTCGAACAGCTCCTTGGGAGGCCCCTGCTCTTCGATCCGCCCCTGATTCATGAAAACGATCTTGTCCGAGACCTCGAAGGCAAAACGCATCTCGTGGGTCACCAGCAGCATGGTCATGCCGTCCTCGGCCAGGCCCTTGATCACGTTGAGCACTTCGCCGACCAGTTCCGGATCGAGGGCCGAGGTGACCTCATCGAACAGCATCAAACTCGGGTTCATCGCAATCGCCCGGGCAATCGCCACGCGCTGTTGCTGACCACCGGACAACTGACCGGGAAAGTGATTGCGTCGCTCCAGCAGGCCAACGCGTTCCAGCCATTTTTCCGCGAGGACGACAGCTTCGTCCTTGTGCATCTTCTTCACCTTGAGCAGGCCCAGGGTGACGTTCTGCAACGCGGTCAAATGCGGGAACAGGTTGAACTGCTGGAACGCCATCCCGGTCATCGCGCGATGGCGGGCGATGACTTTTTCCGCGTGACGCACACGCTTGCCGTTGACCTCGTCGTAACCGATGGATTCACCGTCGAGCAGGATCTGCCCGCCCTGGAATTCTTCGAGCATGTTCACGCAACGCAGCAGCGTGGTCTTGCCCGAACCGCTGGAGCCGATCAGCGTCACCACGTTGCCGCGCTGCATGCTCAGGTCGACACCCTTGAGCACTTCGACTGCGCCGTACTGTTTGTGCAGACCACGGATGTCCAGCAACGCCTGAGGCTGTGAGGAAACTTGAGCTTGAGTCATGGCAGGGCCACCCGCTTTTCAATGTGCCGGCCGAGTAATTCGATGCCGTAGTTGATGACGAAGAACAGAAAACCGGCGAACAGGTAGAACTCCAGGGTCATGAAGTTCCGGGCGATGATCTGTTGCGTGCTGAGCAGCAGTTCGGCGACGCCGATCACCGAGAGCAAGGTCGAAGCCTTGACGATTTCGGTGGACGAGTTGACCCAGGTCGGCAGGATCTGCCGCAGCGCCTGAGGCAACAATACGTAGCCAAGGGACTGATAGAACGTCAGGCCGATGGCTTTGCTCGCCTCCATCTGCCCGCGCGGCAACGCTTGCAGCGCACCGCGAACGATTTCGGCGACGTGGGAACCGCAAAACAGCGTCAGGCCCAAGGCCCCGGCCTGAAATGCGCTGATCTGCCAGCCAAGCGCCGGCGCCATATAGAAGCAGGCCAGCACCAGCACAAACACCGGCGTGCCGCGAATCAGGTCGACGTAGAAACGAAATGGTGCGCGCATCCAGAACTTGCCGTAGGTCAGCACCAGGCCGGCAACCACGCCAAGCATCGTGCCGAGCAGAATCGCCAGCGCCGACACTTGCACACTGGTCAGAAAGCCCTGCCACAGCGGTTCGCGCGCCACCCACAATTCATGCAACCAACTGGGAGATTCGTACATCGCAGCCTCCTATCGGCGGATCGCCAGACGCTGCTCGAGGTAACGCAGCAGCATGGCAATGAGGTAACAGGCCGCGACATACAACGCCGTGGTCACCAGCCAGGTTTCAATCACCCGGTAGCTTTCGACGTTGATCTTGCGCGCGTAATAGGTCAGCTCCGGCACCGCAATCGCGGCGGCCAGCGAGGTGTCCTTGAACAGCGAAATGAAGTTGTTCGACAGTGCTGGCAACACATTGCGCAGCATCACCGGAACAGTGACGTAAGCCTTGACCTGCCATTCGCCGAGACCGATGGCCAGCCCGGCCTCACGCTGTCCTTTTGGAATGCTCAGCAAACCGCCACGGAAGACTTCGGTCAGGTACGCCCCGGCATACAGCGACAGGGTGATGATGAACGAGGGAATCTTGTCCAGCCGAATGCCGAGACTCGGCAAGGCAAAGTAGATCAACAGAATCAACACCAGAATCGGCGTGTTACGCACCACCGTGACGTACACCGAGGCCAGCACCCGCAAGGCGCGATGCTTCGAAAGCAAGGCAAACGCCATCAGCAGGCCGATCACGCAGCCGATGGCGATCGACACCAACGCCAGTTCAAGCCCCAGACCGAGCCCCGCCAGCAAAGTGTCGAAATCGCGCCATACGGCGGCAAAGTTCAACTGATAGTTCATGGTCAGCAGTACCTTAAGCGGGGCGACGGGCATCGCCCCACTCTCACGGGATCATTTGAATTCGACTGGGAAACCGATGGCGGGCGACGGCAGATCAACACCGAACCATTGTTTGAACGACGCCGCGTAGGTCGGGAATTCAACGCCGGTCATGGCTTCATGCAATGCGGTGTTGACGAAGTTCAGCCAGTCCTGATCGCCGCGTTTAACTGCGCACGCGTAGGTCTGCGGGCTCCACGCATAGCTTGGGCTGCGGTAGCGGCCGGGGTTCTGCACCATCAGGTATTTGACCGAGGACTGGTCGGTGGCGGCGGCATCGGCGCGGCCGGAGTTCACGGCCTGATACATCAGGTCGACGCTGTCGTACTGATCGACCTTGGCTTTGGGCAGGGCCTGATGCACCAGTTCTTCGGCATAGACGTTTTGCAGCACCGCCACGGTGACGCTGTCGCCGGCGGCTTGCAGGTCTTCGATTTCCTTGTACTTGCTGTTGTTCGGCAGCAGCAGGCCAACGCCTTCGCGGTAGTACGGCAGGGTAAACGCCACCTGCTGCGCACGGCTGGCGGTGACAGTGATGAACTGGCAACTCATGTCGACCTTGTCGGTGAGCAGATTGGGAATCCGCGCATCAGACGACTGCACCACGAACTCGACCTTGGTCGGGTCGTTGAACAGGCCTTTGGCGACGATCCGCGCAATGTCGATATCGAAGCCCTGCAACTTGCCGTCCGCACCCTGAAAGTGCCACGGCGCATTGGTGCTGCCGGTGCCCACAATCAACTTGCCACGGGCCAGAACACTGTCGAGCTTGCTGTCGGCTGCCTGGGCCATACCCATGACAGCGGACGAAGCCGCAAGAACAAAAACACATGCTTTGAACAACGAAGGACGGCGATGCATGGCAAGCACTCCAGAATGGTGTTTATTCCGCTATACCGGAACACGGTTTATTACTACGGAATAGACAGCAGAAAGTGTGCCACAGGATTGTTGGAGAATCTTCAGTGGAATTAAAAGTTTTCGAAATCAAAGAGATGCAGAAAAAGATAATGACGCTGTTACCAGAGACGCCATGAAAGACTCGCTACCGTTGGCTACACACGCCGGGTATTCGCGCCACATTGCGGGGCGCATGACACAAAACAATGCGCGTGACACCTGTCAACTCTGACAGTAGGCGTGCGAAGCGCGCTGGATTACCGTTTAGCGAAACAGCGACAACTGAAAAGGAGATTCTCATGAGCGCGAATATCCCTCTCGCCACGTTGCCCCCCACCTATCGCAAAGCCCTGAAAACCTGGCGCCCGGTGATTCTGTATTTCGCTAACGAACATTGCCCCGCCTGCGAATGGGCCGGGCCGATCTTTCGCCAGACGGCCGAGCCGTACCGGCATCGCGCCAATATCTACATGCTCAACACCAGCGAGTCCCCGCGCCATCCGCTGGTCACCGGCACGCCCACTGTGCTGTTTTACAAGAACGGCAGACTGGTGAAAAAACTCAAAGGCATCGGCACCGAAGAAACCCTCGCCCGGGATTTCGCCGAGCATATAGGCAAGACCAAAGCGCCCGTTGCCGTCCGCAAACAAACGCATGATTTGCGTTGGCTGCGTCAGACATTTCGCACTTTGCGCACCGTTGCACGTGCGCGTCTGCGGAGTCAGTGCTGAACAGGCTGAAGATTCCGAAGCACGTATTTCAACGCTTGGCAGCCTCTGTATATATTTGGCTTCGCTCTCGTTTGCCTACGGCTATCACCGTGACAACCAGTACTTCATCCTTGACGCGATACACCAAGCGATATCCGGCGCTTCGCAGCTTTATTTTGTATGCGTTACCCAGGCCTTTGAGCCGATCCGCCGGTACATGTGGATTAAGCAGCCGCTCGGCTAGTTTCTTCTTGAACTGATCTCGTAGACCTGCGCCCAGCTTCTCCCATTCTCTCCAGGCCTTTTCAGAAAATTCCAGCTCATAGGTCATCTATTGAGACCTTGATGGTGGGGTCGTTTTCTCGCTCCTTGCAAAGCGCGATCAACTCCAGATCATCAAGGCGCGTCATCATTGCCTCGTACTCTTTGGCAGGTACGCAATAAAACGCTGGTTCATTTCGGTTGAGAATCGCTACAGAGCGTCCACCACCAGCAGCTACGGTGCCCATCGGATTTTTTTTCAATTCGGAAATACTCGCAACTACGTGGGAAAGAACGATGTGTGCCATTAAGGTGCTTCCTGAAGTACTTTTAGTAGCACCTAAAATAGCACCCTCGAAGCTCTTAACTTCGATCCATTTGACGATACCACGTGATTTCCAGCGACGTTTCTGCGTTGTCCGTCAGACGTTTCTCGCACTTGGGTGGGAACAGGAAGGATCGCCACACTTTTCCTCAGTGAATACTGCGGTGCCTGAACCCAAGCATTCGCGAGCAGGCTCGCTCCCACATTTGAAACGCGTTCCAGTGTGGGAGCGGGCCTGCTCGCGAAGAGGCCAGTGCAGTCGACAGAGAACTCAAGTATTACGCGGCAGCACGCACCAACAACACCCGCGTCACCCGCCGCTCTTCCACCGCTTTGACCGTCATCTGCCAGCCCTCCAGCTCCAGACGGTCACCGATCACGGGCAATCGATCCAGCAGGCTCATCACCAATCCGGCCATGGTCTGATAATCCTCGGTCGGCTGCGCACCAAATCCGGTGCGTTGTCGCACACGCGCCAGGTTCAACGCACCGCTGACGATAAACCCGCCCTGCTCCTCGACCACATCCGGGCCTTCGATTTCGCTGGCATCCGGCAGCTCACCGGCAATCGACTCAAGGATGTCGGTCATGGTCAACACGCCGACAAAATCACCGAATTCGTTGACCACAAAAGCAATGTGCGTCGACGCAGCGCGCATCTGCTCCAGCGCATTCAGGATCGAATAGCTGTCGAGCAAATTGATGGTTTTGCGCGCCAGGTGCTCCAGATTCGGCTCAGAACCCGCCAGGTATTCCTTGAGCAGTTCCTTCTTGTGCACAAAGCCCAAGGGTTCATCCACCGCACCGTTGCGAATCAATGGCAGACGCGAGTAGGACGAGTGCATCAAGCGGGTACGAATCGCCTCGCGATCATCGGCCAGATCAATCGTGTCGACATCGGCGCGCACGGTCATCAGCCCGCGAATCGGGCGCTCGGCCAGTTGCAGTACGCCGCTGATCATCACCCGTTCACGACGGTCGAACAGTTCCGCGCTTGGCGCGTCACCATCGTCGAGCAGGTCGGAGATCTCCTCGCCAACCTCTTCCGCCGCCAGTTTGCGTCCACCCAGCAGGCGCATCACCGCGTGCGCCGTACGCTCGCGTATCGGCCGCAGCCCCTGCATCGAGCGCTTGCGCCGAGCCCGGGCGATCTGGTTGAACACCTCGATCAGAATCGAGAAACCGATGGCGGCATACAGATAGCCTTTCGGAATGTGGAAGCCCAGACCTTCGGCCGTCAGGGCAAAACCGATCATCATCAAAAAGCCCAGACACAGCATGATCACCGTCGGGTGCGCGTTGACGAAGCGCGTCAGCGGCTTGCTGGCGACGATCATCAGGCCGATCGAGATGATCACCGCGATCATCATCACCGCCAGCTCATCGACCATGCCGACGGCAGTGATCACCGCATCGAGGGAGAACACTGCATCGAGCACAACGATCTGCGCCACGATCGGCCAGAACAAGGCATAAGCGGCGTTGGTCGTGCGCTCACCGATGTGGCCTTCAAGGCGCTCGTGCAATTCCATGGTGGCCTTGAACAGCAGGAACACACCACCGAACAGCATGATCAGGTCACGGCCGGAGAAGCTCTTGCCAAAAACCTCGAACAACGGCTGCGTGAGGGTCACCAGCCAGGAAATACTCGCCAACAGGCCAAGGCGCATGATCAGTGCCAGCGACAGGCCGATAATCCGCGCACGGTCACGCTGATGCGGTGGCAGTTTGTCCGCCAGAATTGCGATGAACACCAGGTTGTCGATACCCAGCACCAGTTCCAGCACGATCAAAGTCAACAAGCCTAACCAGGCCGTGGGATCCGCTAACCATTCCATAAAACGTCTCTATCTCTCTCGGTTGATTCAGGCTGCCGGACACGGCAAAGCGCAACGCAAAGGCTCTGGAGCCGCGTTAGCAACGATAGTCGGATGTCGGAAAACTGGATGTTGCGAGTGCATCAAGACCGCGGCATGGCGCGAGGGGAAGCGGTAACTGGGAGGCTCCGAGAGGGTGTTCATGTAGATCCTGAATGAAAAATGGCCTTGGAGCGTACAGGCATTGGGAACATTTCCTACAGCGGCAAATCATTTCAAAATCTGTAACAGCTCTCCAGATAACCCTGTAGGAACCGGCGAAGGTTCGGTGTCAACGTCCGGCAAAACGCAGCCGGGACAACTGCCGCAAATCCCCTTCGAGGTAGTAATCGTTGGTCCAACGATCATCCACCACCAATGGACTCACCTGCTTCAACGCCAGTTTCTTCGCGAAATAACGAAAGCGGTAATGCTCGTAGAACCGCAGCAATTCCAGACCATAGCGGTCGGCCAGATCGGTGTCGCCGCGAATGATCAGGTAGTTTTCATCGTTGCCATTGCTGGCCGAAGCGCTGAGGTTGTGACTGCCGCTGATGATCGTTGGCGTGTCCGTGGTGAAGTCGGTAACCACGGCTTTGGTGTGCACCAGCAAATTGCCTTTCTGGCCCTTCATGTTCTCGCGCAGCCAGCCCTCCAGCCCGGTGTTGAGCAATGCTGTGGCGGCGAATTCGGCACTGCGGTCGGCATGGAAACCGGTAATGCGACTGGCGGTGTTTTGCAGGCCATAGCGCAGAATGTCGTCGTGGGGCTGACCCAGCAAGGCATTGAGGATCGCGTCCGGCAACGAGAACGCCGTGACGAACAATACGTCCTTTTTCGCCCCACCGATGATCCGCACGAATTCTTGCAGATCGGCCCCGCCAGTACGCGGTGAATACCCGGCAAACAGTGGCTGCTGCGGATTCATCGGATTGTGTTCGGTGATCCAGTCACGTGTTGCCCCGACGTCGTCCGGCTGCGCCCAGATCTGCTCGAACGTCTGCAGATAACTCGCGGCAATCGCTTCGTCATCCAGCATATGCACCACGTTGGCCTGCCGATAGACCCCGTTGGCAGTGAAATTGGTGCTGCCACACAGAACCGCTTCAGGCTGCTGCTCCCCACTGGCTTTGACGCGACTGAGGACCATGAATTTGTTGTGAAAGATGTTGTGGGTGACTCGCCCGCGTTTGCTCGCGGGAGGCAGTGCCGCCAGGCTCGCTTCGTTGATGGTGGTGTCTTCATCATCCGGCCGCGCGTGATACAGCACCCGCACCTTCACGCCCCGCGCGAACGCCGCATTCACCGCGTCGACGATCGCCTGCAACTGATACTCGTAAATCGCGATATCAAGCGCCCACTGGTCATCGAGCGCACGCGCGATAAACCCGAGCAAGCGTGCGAGCAGACCGTTTTCCAGCCATTGCCGTGGTGCGTCGGGCCAGGCTTCGATGGGCATGTGCTTGTTGGCGCTGATCAGTGCGTCCAGTTCCGGAAACTTGCGCTGGAACGCCTGACTGGCGGCAACAGCACGATTGAACATGACGCTTTGATTGCTCGGCTGACCGTCATCGGAGGTAATCGTCAGCTCCAGCGACTCGCCCAGTTGCACTGCATCCGCAGTGCCGTAAGCCAGATGTACGCGATAGTGAAGGGTCATGCCCGGATTGACCGCGTAATCGGCCCAGCGAAATTTCTGCAAGGGTGCGATATCGCTCGGTGTGGCGTGGAACTGGGGAAACGTGTGCGCCTTGCCAGGGAATGTCAGGCTGTTGAACAGGAACAACCACGGCTTGGCGCCTTGCTGCTTTTCGATGGCAAATCCCAGCAAGCCCTTGCGCCGCGGTTCGGCCAGATCCATGGCCAGCAGCACCCCATTGGTGCCGGCGTAGGCTTTGACGCGGAAATCGTCCTGAGGATTTTTGACCAGTACGCGCATCGCTCACTCCTTGTGATTGGGGCTGGGTGCAGCATAGAGCAGGGATGCGGGTTTTGGTGTTCGATGCCTTCGCGAGCAAGCTCGCTCCACAGTTGAACGCATTCCAAGGTGGGAGCGAGCCTGCTCGCGAAGACGGTAGAACAATCGCCGAAAAGGTTAGAGAGAAATCAGCTCATCAATGTGTCGATACTCCGATCCCAACGCTGAAGCCAGATCCCGTGCCCGACCCAACCGGATCGGCCCGCGCTCGATATCGACCAACAACCCCGGACACCCCAGCGCCGGCAATCCCGACCACTGTTTCAATCGACCATCGGTCACCAGCAGCAAACGTTGCTGTTCAGCGGGAAAGCGCTTGCGTCGCAACGTCAGCCAGTGTTCCGCCTGCTCCAGCGCTGCCAGCAACGGTGTGCCGCCGCCGGCCCCCAAAGCCTCCAGCCAGACACGCAAGCTGCTCGACGCCTTCAACCCTTGTACCTGCCATTTCGGCGCCGAGCCACTGGCGGTCAACAACGCAAGGCGCGCGCGCTGGCGATAGGCGTTATCGAACAATTGCGCGAGCAGACCTTTGGCATCGCTCAAGGCGTGATGGCGCCGCGTCGAGGCTGAGGCATCGACGATGACCAGCCACAGTTCATGCGGGGAGCGTGTGCGCAGTTGGAGCAACAGATCTTCACGGGTGCGAGGACGCCCGTTGAGCAACGTGCCCGGCCAATTCACTGTGCCGCTCCGCGCGGTATGGCGCTTGCCTTGGCGTCCGTTGTCCAACAGTCCGGCGCGGGGTCTGGCATTCGCCCCCGCGTCGGAGCGGGGACGAATGCCTAAGGCTTTTTTGGCCAGCCCGGCACTTCGCGGCGGGCGCCGGTGGCAAGCGCGGGCGCCGGCAGGTCGCCCCACTGGCCCTGCCCTTCACTCGGCGAGGCTTGAGTCTCGGTCGGCGCCTGAGCCGGTTGTTGCGGACTTGACGGCGCTGGCTCGCGGCGACGATGGCGCAGGGCAAACTCGGCCACGGCGTCGATGTCTTCCTCGCTGATCTCCTCAGCTCCGCGCCATGCCGCGTGGGCCCGAGCGGCGCGCAACCAGACCAGGTCGGCACGCAGACCATCGACCCCGGCGGCGAAACAACGTTCGGTGATCTGCGCCAGTGCGGCGTCGTCCAGCGCAATACTGGCCAAGGCTTCGCGGGCGTTTTCGCAACGATCGCGCAACGCTTGTTGCTGTGTTTCCCACTGCGCGCAGAACGCTTGCGGATCGCTGTCGAAATCCAGTCGCCGACGGATGATCTGCCCGCGTTCGGTCGGTGCGGTGTGGCCGCTGAGGGCGACGTTCAAACCAAAACGGTCGAGCAGTTGCGGACGCAGCTCGCCCTCTTCCGGGTTCATCGTGCCGATCAGCACGAACTTCGCCGAATGCCGATGGGAAATGCCGTCGCGCTCGATCAGGTTGGTGCCGCTGGCAGCAACGTCGAGCAGTAGATCCACCAAGTGATCGGGCAGCAGATTGACTTCATCGACGTAGAGCACGCCGCCGTCAGCCTTGGCCAGTACACCCGGCGAGAACTGCGCGCGGCCCTCGCTGAGGGCGGCGTCGAGATCAAGGGTGCCGACCAGGCGTTCTTCGGTAGCGCCCAGTGGCAAGGTGACGAATTGACCGCTGGCGAGCAGATCGGCAAGGCCACGGGCCAGGGTGGACTTGGCCATGCCGCGCGGACCTTCGATCAGCACGCCGCCGATTTTCGGATCGATGGCGGTGAGGCACAGGGCGAGCTTGAGGTCATCGGCGCCGACCACGGCGGAGAGCGGGAAATGTGGGGTGTCGGTCATTTGGGTTTTTCTCTGTCGTGGTCGTGGGTGTACTTGGCATTGTGGGGTGTCAGGTGAGGTGTTCTTGCAAGTTGCGCCGACCTGAATTATCGAGTTGAACTCAGGCCCCAAAGCCAACACAAATCGGCCCCCTCTCCCTCCGGGAGAGGGCTGGGGTGAGGGTAGCTTTTGAACGGCTACATATCTTCCTCAATATCCAGCAGCAGATTCTCCAGCGCCTCTTTATAAGCCCCCGGCTCCTGCCACATCCCGCGCTGCTGCGCCTCCAGCATGCGCTCGGTCATGTCCCGCAGCGCATGCGGATTGTGCTCGCGAACAAACTCACGGGTCGCCGGATCCAGCAAATACGCATCCGCCAACAACGCGTACTGGTGATCGTCGATCAACTGCGTGGTGGCATCGAACGCAAACAGGTTATCAACCGTCGCCGCCATTTCGAACGCGCCTTTGTAGCCGTGGCGCTTGATCCCGTCGATCCATTTCGGATTGGCTGCCCGCGAGCGAATCACCCGGTTCAGTTCTTCCTTCAGGGTGCGAATCTTTGGCAGATCCGGTTGGCTGTGATCGCCGTGATAACTGGCCGCTGCTTCACCGCGCAGGCTTTCCACCGCTGCGAGCATACCGCCCTGAAACTGGTAATAGTCGTTGGAATCGAGCAGGTCGTGCTCGCGGTTGTCCTGATTCTGCAGTACCGCTTGCACCTGGCTCAGACGCTGGACGAATTGCTCTCGCGCAGCAGTGCCGTCGTCGGAACCACCGTAGGCGTAAGCGCCCCAGTTCAGATAAACCTCGGCGAGGTCGTCGCGGGTCTGCCACAAGCGACCGTCGATGGCGCCCTGCACGCCTGCGCCGTACGCACCGGGTTTGGCACCGAAGATCCGCCAGCCAGCCTGACGCCGCGCGGTGTCCTCGTCGAGGCCCGATTGCAGCAGCGCCTCGCGTTCGGCACGGACTTTCGCAGCCAGCGGGTTGAGGTCGTCCGGCTCGTCCAGCGCAGCCACTGCTTGCACGGCAGCGTCGAACAGGCGAATCAGATTGGCGAAGGCATCGCGGAAAAACCCGGAGACTCGCAGCGTGACATCGACGCGCGGACGGTCGAGCAGGCTCAACGGCAGGATTTCGAAATCATCGACACGCTGACTGCCGGTGGCCCACACCGGGCGCACGCCCATCAGCGCCATCGCTTGGGCAATGTCATCACCGCCGGTGCGCATGGTCGCCGTGCCCCAGACCGATAACCCGAGTTGGCGCAGATGATCGCCGTGATCCTGGAGATGGCGCTCAAGAATCAACGTGGCCGACTGGAAGCCGATGCGCCACGCGGTGGTGGTCGGCAGGTTGCGCACGTCGACCGAGTAGAAGTTGCGCCCGGTTGGCAGGACGTCGAGGCGGCCACGGCTCGGTGCACCACTGGGGCCGGCGGGGACGAAACGGCCGCTGAGGGCATCGAGCAGACCGCGCATTTCGGCGGGGCCGCAAGCGTCCAGGCGTGGGGCCACGACTTCGCGCAGATGGTCGATGATTGCACTGACTTCAGCCCACCGAGGTCCCTGTGGGAGCGAGCTTGCTCGCGAAAGCTGTGTGTCAGTGAATGAAGTGTTGGCTGACACGACGCCTTCGCGAGCAAGCTCGCTCCCACAGGGATCGTGCAGCGTCTGGGAGATCAACTGCGTGGCAAACAGTTCGAGGCGTTCGCGGGTGTCGCCGGCGGTGCGCCAGACTTCATCGCTTTGCGATTGCAGCTCTGTGGGGCGCGGGCCGGTCCATGGATCGGCTAGCGCGCAATCGAGCGGATCGAAACCGAGTTCAAAGGCTTTGGCCAACGCGCGCAGCAGACTCGACTGCGCGCCCTTGCCGTCTTCGCGTGGAATGCGCAGCAGCGCCAGCAACGTATCAATGCGCAAACGCCCGGTCGGTGACTCGCCAAAAATATGCAAGCCATCGCGAATCTGCGATTCCTTCAAATCACACAAATACGTATCCAGACGCGGCAGCCAGATCGCCGCATCCGCATCGCTGTCCAGCGCGGCATCGAGTTGCAGCTCGCGGTCGATCTGCGTCTCGCGCACCAATTGCAGAATGTCGCGCTGCAACTCGCGGGCGCGGCGCGGATCGAGCAGCTGCGCCTCGTAATATTCGTCGGCCAGCAATTCCAGATTGCGCAGCGGGCCGTAGGTTTCGGCGCGGGTCAGCGGCGGCATCAGGTGGTCGATGATCACCGCTTGCGTACGCCGTTTGGCCTGGGCGCCCTCGCCCGGATCGTTGACGATAAACGGATAGATATTTGGCAGCGGCCCGAGCAGTGCATCCGGCCAGCAGTTTTCCGAAAGGCCCACGCCTTTGCCCGGCAGCCATTCGAGGTTGCCATGCTTGCCGACGTGAATTACGCCGTGGGCGCCGTAGGTGTTGCGCAACCAGAAATAGAACGCCAGATAAGCGTGCGGTGGCACCAGATCCGGGTCGTGATAGACCGCGCTCGGGTCCACTTGATAACCACGCGCCGGTTGAATGCCGACAAAGGTCAGGCCGAAGCGAATGCCGGCGATCATCATCCGCCCGTCGCGGCACATCGGATCGTTTTGCGGCGCTCCCCAGCGTTCAATCACAGCGGCGCGATTGGCTTCCGGCAGCGCGTTGAACATCGTCAGGTAAGCGTCCATCGCCAGGCTTTGCTGGCACGGGCGCAGATCAATCGTGTCGAGATCATTGCTGACGCCGCCGAGCAATTGCTGGATCAGCTCGGTGCCGGTTTTGGCCAACTCTGCCGTGACCGGATAGCCCTCGGCCTGCAACGCACGCAGGATATTCAGCGCCGCCGCCGGCGTGTCGAGACCAACGCCATTACCAATGCGGCCATCGCGAGTCGGATAGTTGGCGAGGATCAGCGCAATGCGTTTTTCGCCATTCGGCACCCGTGCCAGATCGATCCAGCGCCGCGCCAGTTCAGCGACAAAATCCATGCGCTCGGGTTGCGCGCGGTAGCAGACCACATCGGACTGGCTGCGCTCACTGCGCCACGCCAGATCTTTGAAGCTGATCGGCCGGCTGATGATGCGCCCGTCGAGTTCCGGCAAGGCAATGTGCATGGCCAGATCCCTTGGTCCCAGGCCTTGCTCGCTGTCGCGCCAGCCGGGTTCGTTGTCCTGCGCGCAAATCGCCTGAATTACCGGAATATTGCGGCGGAACGGCCGTAAATGCGGCGCTTCAGGACTGGATTGGGCGAAACCGGTGGTGTTGAGAATCACCCCCGCCTCGACTTCGTCCAGCCAATCCTCGACCACCGCCAGGCAGCCGGGTTCTTTCAGACTGGCCACGGCGATCGGCAGCGGATTCAACCCTGCCGCCTGCAAACGCTGGCAGAAAACATCAATGAAAGCGGTGTTCGCCGCTTGCAGATGCGAACGATAAAACAGCACCGCCGCCACCGGGTTTTCCGGCAGCCATTCGGCTTGCCAGTCACTCAGCGCAGCGCTGGTTTTGTTCGGGTGGTAAATCGCTGTGCGCGGCAGGGTCCGCGGTTCTTCCCAGGCGTAATCGCGGGCGAGCCAACGGTTGGCCAGACAACGGAAAAAATCCAGCGCATTGCCCAGACCGCCCTGACGCAGGAACTGCCAGAGTCGATCACGATCCACCGCGTTGACGGTGCTCAAGTCGCTGAGCTCCGGATCGGGACGGTCATCGCCCGGCACCAGAATTACCTGTACACCACGCTCGGCCAACTCGACCAGACGCTCGACGCCATAACGCCAATAGGCAATGCCGCCGTGCAGTGAAATCAGGATCACCTTGGCGTGGCGCAGCACTTCGTCGACGTACAGATCGACCGAGGCATGATTCTGTACCTGCATCGGATTGGCCAGACGCAGGCTCGGGTAATCCTCGGGCAATTGCTGCGCGGCTTCGGCGAGCAGCGCCAGGCTGGAGTCGCCGCTGCACAGGATCACCAGCTCGGCGGGGGTTTGGCCAAGGTCGGCAATGTTGTCATCCGAGACGAAACCGCCGGGCTGGGTCCTGAGCAGGTGCATGGCTTAAACGCTGAGCGCAGCGCGCAGTTGCGCTTCGAGTTGGGCGGCGTCGAGTTGCTGACCGATCAGCACCAGACGCGTAATGCGCGCTTCATCGGCGCCCCACTGACGGTCGAAGTGCTTGTCGAAACGCGTGCCCACGCCTTGGATCAACAGGCGCATTGGCTTGTTCGGAATGGCCGCAAAGCCCTTCACGCGCAAGATGCCGTGCTTGACCACCAATTGCGTCAGGGCGTCGAGCAGCAGGCTTTCGTCAGCTTGCGGCAGTTCGATGGAGATTGAATCGAAGGCGTCGTGATCGTGGTCATCGTGGTCGTCATCGCCTTCACCGTGGTGGTGATCGTGATGGCTGTGGCGGCTGTCGATGTGCTCTTCAGAGCCGGCACCGAGGCCGATCAACACGTCCAGCGGCAGACGACCGTTGCTGGCTTCGATGATTTTCACCGCTGGCGGCAGCTCTTCGGCGACTTCGGCGCGCACGCGAGCGAGATCTTCCGCGCTGGTCTGGTCGGCCTTGTTGAGGATCACCAGGTCAGCGCTGGCCAGTTGATCGGCGAACAGTTCGTGCAGCGGCGATTCGTGATCGAGGTTCGGGTCGAGTTTGCGCTGGGCATCGACCTGATCCGGGAACGCGGCAAAGGTGCCAGCGGCCACGGCCGGGCTGTCGACCACGGTGATCACCGCATCAACGGTGCAGGCGCTACGGATTTCCGGCCACTGAAAGGCTTGCACCAGTGGTTTTGGCAGGGCCAGGCCCGAGGTTTCGATGAGGATGTGGTCGAGGTCGCCGCGACGCGCAACCAGTTCGCGCATCACCGGGAAGAACTCTTCCTGAACGGTGCAGCACAGGCAGCCGTTGGCCAGTTCGTAAACACGGCCGGTGGCTTCTTCTTCGGTGCAACCGATGGTGCATTGCTTGAGGATTTCACCGTCGATGCCCAACTCGCCAAACTCGTTGACGATCACCGCAATGCGACGGCCCTGTGCGTTGTCGAGCATGTGCCGCAGCAGCGTGGTCTTGCCCGAGCCGAGGAAGCCGGTGACGATGGTGACGGGGAGTTTGGCCAGTGTTTTCATCGGTATGCCCTTTGGCAAGCGGCGGGCATACGGGACGAGAACCGGCAACGCGCGTGCGCGCCGGAAGCGTTCGCCACCGGATCACCCCGCCCGGTTGTAGTGAGAATCTGTGACGAGGCAGGTCTCCTGGCTGACGGCGTTCAGGCATGGGCCTGGCGTTGGCTGCGCCTTCCCGCTGGCTCGTCAGTCGAGCTGGCAGTGGCGTGGCAGCGAACATCACCGTTCACAGTTGCGGGGGCAGCCGCGGCATTGACCGCGTTCCCTTCTTAGCTTCGGCGACGGCCGAAGAACCTCGAAGGAGCAAGGCTACGCATCGTGTGGTTATGGGTCAATGTTTGGATTGGGGGTATATCCGTTGCTGCGGGTGCTGCCGCTGGCGGTTTCGCTCTTACAGCGAGTCCCTTTTTCAAACGCCAAAAAGGAACCAAAAGGCTTTGCCCCGGCGTACGGCACTTCGCTGAAGCTCAGTGTTCCCTCGCTACGGTGTCCATCCGGGGGCATCGCCTACGGTTTGCTTCGCTGCACCTCCTCTCGATGTGTTCGACTTCGTCGAACGGCGCTGCGCGCCTAACCCCCGGATGAACACCTTCGCTCGGCCTGCCGAAGGGGCAAAAAAGCCAGATCAAAAGCCAGATCAAGAGCCAAAGCCAGATCAAGAGCCCCTCACCCTAGCCCTCTCCCGGAGGGAGAGGGGACTGATCGAGTTGTTTGGGCAAGGGACGCCGACGTGCGATACCGCGTCGAACGCGCATTCTGAAAAGCCCAAAAATCGGCTCCCTCTCCCTCGGGAGAGGGCTGGGGTGAGGGGAAAATCCACCACAAATCCAAAGCCGACCACCCGCGCTCTTCACCACTCAATAGGCCGAGTGTCAGCTCACCTGCTCTTGATCTTGATCCACGGGCGACGTCGGAAGGCTGAGTGGAGGGATTGATCCGGGCGTGGGAGCGCAGCGACCGTTTGGCGAAGCCAAACACAGCGGGAGGAGGTGCAGCGAAGCAAACCGTAGACGCTGCGCCCGGATCGATCCCGCAGCGAAGGAACCCCGAGCCCCAGCGAGCGGGCCGCACGTAGGAGCAAGCGTTTTTTGCTTACTTTTTTTGGCGTTTGAAAAAAAGTGAGTCGCCGTAAGGGCGAAACCGTAACCAGCAACACCCGCAGCAACGGATCAGCCCCCCACAAATTGACTAAAATCCCCAACCCATGCTCTCCTACACACCTTGTTACGGGTGCCCTTCACAGGGTGAAACGGGAAACCGGTGAATCATGTGCTTTACTCAAGCCCATGTCAGTCCGGTGCTGCCCCCGCAACGGTAAGCGAGCGAAGCGTCAAAACCACTGTGTCAGCAAGGCATGGGAAGGTGACGCTTGCTGGTCGGCCAGACGCCAACCCCTCGTGAGCCCGGAGACCGGCCCGCAACACACAGCCCGCATTTGTGCGTCGCTGAACATAACAAACCCGCGGTGGGCGGGCGCTGTTCGAACCTCTGCGAGCCCGACCCGCAGGGGTTTTCATGCGCTCAAATCACCCGCTGACACTCCAGAGGGAAGCGCCATGTCGATCATCAGCAGCACCGGCAGCAACACGGACAAAATTTCCAGCACCACCACCCTGAGCCAACGCCTGACCGCCGCGATCTTTGCGTCGATCCTCGGTGCCAGCCTGGTCTATTTCGCCGGTTTCTCGCACATCGAAGCGGTGCACAACGCCGCCCACGATACCCGCCACAGCGCCGCGTTCCCGTGCCACTGAGACCTGCCGACATGATCAAGCGTATTGCGCAAACCGCAGGTTTCACCGGCCTGCTGGCCGCCCTGCTCCTGACCCTGCTGCAAAGCTTCTGGGTATCCCCGCTGATTCTTCAGGCAGAAACCTTCGAAAAAGCCGAACCGGTTGCCGAAGTTCACGAGCACGCCACCGGCACCGCTGCGCACACCCACGACGCCGAAGCCTGGGAGCCGGAAGACGGCTGGCAGCGCGTAGTCTCGACCACGGGTGGCAATCTGGTGGTGGCTGTCGGTTTTGCTCTGATGCTCGCGGGTCTTTACACCCTGCGTGCGCCGACCAAAACCTCGCAAGGCCTGCTCTGGGGTCTGGCCGGTTACGCGACATTCGTCCTGGCACCGACGATGGGCCTGCCACCTGAATTGCCGGGCACTGCCGCCGCTGATCTGGCCTCGCGACAGATCTGGTGGATCGGCACTGCCGCGTCGACCGCTGTCGGTCTGTCGCTGATCGCGTTCAGCCGTCACTGGCTGATGAAGATCCTCGGTGTGGCCATCCTCGCGGTGCCGCACGTGATTGGCGCGCCACAGCCGCAAGTGCATTCAATGCTCGCCCCCGAGGCATTGGAAGCCCAGTTCAAAATCGCTTCGCAGTTGACCAACGTAGCGTTCTGGCTGGCCCTGGGCCTGATCAGCGCCTGGTTGTTCCGCCGCAAAAGCGATGGCCCATACCACGCATGACCGATGACCGCGCAGTGCCGACCTTCGTGATCGGCCTGGGCTGCCAGCGCGGCTGCCCGGCCAGCACGCTGCGTGCGTTACTCGATCAAGCGTTACAGGCGCATCGCATTGAACTTGAGGCGGTGAAAGCGTTGGCCAGCATCGACTTGAAGCGCGACGAGCCAGGCCTGCAAGAACTTGCCGCACAACTGGCCCTGCCCTTGCTGTACTTCAGCAGCGAAGAATTGGCCAGTTACCAGCAACGACTCAGTCACCATTCGCAGATCGCCTACGAACGCACCGGTTGCTACGGCGTGGCCGAAAGTGCCGCGCTGGCCCTCGCTGAACAGTTAATTCAGGCCCCGGCAAAACTGCTGATTTCCCGGCAAAAATACGCTCAGGCCACGTTGGCATTGGCCGGCGCAGCGTAAAGTCCCGATAATCCCCGCCATTGATCATGAGCGTTGCTCATCTGCAACGCGGTAATGCCCTCTTTTACTCAGGATTCAACGATGACTGTCTACTTCATCGGCGCCGGCCCCGGCGACCCGGAATTGATCACTGTCAAAGGCCAGCGACTGATTCGCAGTTGCCCGGTGATCATCTATGCAGGCTCGCTGGTTCCGGCGGCGGTGCTCGATGGTCATCAGGCCGAGACGGTGGTCAACAGCGCTGAGCTGCACCTTGAACAAATCATCGATTTGATCAAGACCGCGCATGCCAGAGGTCAGGATGTGGCGCGCGTGCACTCTGGCGATCCGAGCCTGTATGGCGCGATCGGCGAGCAGATCCGTTATCTGCGCGAGCTGAATATTGCGTTCGAGATCATTCCCGGTGTGACGGCGACGGCAGCGTGTGCGGCTTTGCTTGGCGCGGAACTGACCCTTCCAGACGTCTCGCAAAGCGTGATTCTAACGAGATATGCCGATAAAACCGCGATGCCGGCAGGTGAAGAACTCGGCAGTCTGGCGCAGCATGGTGCGACGATGGCGATTCATCTGGGGGTCAACCATCTGCAGAAGATTCTCGCGGAACTGCTGCCGCATTACGGCGCGGACTGCCCGATTGCGGTGATTCACCGGGCGACGTGGCCGGATCAGGATTGGGTGGTGGGGACGCTGGCGGATATCGCCGGGAAGGTCGAGGCCAAAGGGTTTCGGCGTACGGCGTTGATTCTGGTTGGGCGCGTTTTGGGCAGTGAGGTGTTTAGCGAGTCATCGCTGTATCGCGCCGGGCATGCGCATTTGTACAGACCGTGAAATGGAACGCGGAGCGTCCCGGACTGCATTCCCACGCAGAGCGTGGGAACGATCAAGGTGGGAGCGAGTCTGCTCGCGAAGGCTTTTTTGAATTTGAGGCATAAAAAAACGGCGCTCACGGGGCGCCGTTTTTCATGTCCGCAGCGAACGCCTTAGTAGTAGGCGTTTTCTTTCTGCGTGTGGTCGGTCACGTCGCGAACGCCCTTCAGCTCCGGGATACGCTCGAGCAAGGTGCGCTCGATGCCTTCCTTCAGGGTCACGTCCGCCTGGCCGCAGCCCTGGCAACCGCCACCGAACTGCAGCACGGCGATGCCGTCTTCAACCACATCGATCAGGCTGACCTGACCGCCGTGGCTGGCCAGCCCCGGGTTGATTTCGGTTTGCAGGTAGTAGTTGATGCGCTCGTTGACCGGGCTGTCGGCGTTGACCATCGGCACTTTGGCGTTTGGCGCCTTGATGGTCAGCTGGCCGCCCATACGGTCGGTGGCGTAGTCGACAACGGCGTCATCGAGAAACGCTTCGCTGAAGTGATCGATATAGGCGGTGAAGCTTTTCAGCCCCAGCGCGGTGTCTTCAGGTTTTTCTTCGCCCGGCTTGCAGTAGGCAATGCAGGTTTCGGCGTACTGGGTGCCAGGCTGGGTGATGAAGACGCGGATGCCGATGCCCGGGGTGTTCTGCTTGGAGAGCAGATCAGCCAGGTAATCGTGGGCGGCGTCGGTAATGGTAATAGCGGTCATGGAAACTCCTCGCAGGCTTGGGCGCAGTTTACGCCAATCGTTGCGCCGGACAAAGTCCTAGTATTTTTGTCGGGAAAGATTCTCGTCAGGCGCGTCGTCAATTCGCGCCTTGAGCCAGCGATAGCTGCGCTTTTCCACCCATTCGTAGCTCAACCAGGAGCCGACGCCGATGGCCAGCACACAGAGCATAAACATCAGATACGGATCGATACCGTAGCGTCGGGCCAGATAACCGCCGGCGGACAGCACCAGCACGTGCATCAGGTACACCGAATACGAGCAATCGCCGAGCAGCTTGAGCACGCGATTGCGCTCGACATAACGCTCAAGGGAAATACACGCCGTGACCAGCACCGCGCTGGGCACACCCCAGTTGAGCAGCCTCGGCGCCGGCGGCAAGTGATAGATCGTCAGCAGTGCCGCGACGATGGCAGACAGCGGCAGCCAAAGTCCCGCACCGACCCAGCCACGGCGATAGAGCATGCCGATGCCGATCCCGAGCAGAAACTCGTAAACGATGTCCGAACGATAAAACGCGCTGACCCAGCCAAACCCGGTCCAGGCCTGACACACGGCAAACAGCAACGCGGCGACCACCAACAGGCGCACCTGCAGGCGAAACAGCAGCGCCCAGGCAAACAGTACATAGAAAAGTATTTCGTAATTCAGCGTCCAGCCGACGTTCAACGTCGGATAGAGGCCGTAGCCACCGGGGTTCTCGATAGGAATGAACAGCAACGACAGCAGCAGATGGCCCCAGTCCACGGTTTGATCCGGCAGCAAAGGCTGGGCGAACACCACCAGCAACGCCATCAGCAGCGTGTACAGCCAATACGCCGGGACGATGCGGAACAGGCGGTACAGCAAAAAGCGCGCCGGCGGCAGCGGTTTGTTTTCGGTCGAGAGGAAAATCACCAGACCGCTGATGACAAAAAAGATGTCGACCCCGACCGCGCCTTTGTCGATGAACAACTGACCAATCGGGCCGCGCGCCTTGAAGTCGAAGAAAATCTGCATGAAGTGGTGGCAAACCACCGTCCACGCGGCAAGCGCACGTAAGGCTTGCACTGAAATCAACATCACAGCTCCCGATCACACGTCCAAAAACACCCTTTCACCCTGTGGGAGCGAGCCTGCTCGCGAAAGCGACGGCACATTCAATATATTCGGTGCCTGACACTCCGCCTTCGCGGGCAGGCTAGCTCCCACAGGGGATTTGTGTGTTGCCTGAAGCTATGACAGTCGGCCTGTTTCAAACGATCAAAGATTCTCGTAGCGGTTCATATCCAGCACGCCCTCTTCCACCGGGTCGGTTTCGTGCAGGTACTGGCTCAGATCGTGGAAATAGAACCAGAATTGCGGATGACTGCGGCGGATCCCCCAACGTTCGACGATTTTCTCGAAGCGGTTGGAATCTTTGGCATTTTCCATTGCATCGACAAATTCAGGCACCTGATCGGCCGGCACATTGAAGATGAAATTCGGGTAACTGCTGAGCACGCCCGGGTAAATGGTCAGCGTGTCCAGCCCGGGCTGATAGCGCAGCGACTCACCGAGCAGGAACGCGACGTTGCTGTGCGCGCGATTGCGCAGCAGGCTGTAGACCTCGCGTTTTCCGCCGGCGGTTTCAATGCGCAGCATTGTCGCTTCCGGTAATTGGTCGATGACCCTCAAGCCAGCCGCCGGGCGTGAGGTCAGATGGCTCAACGCCTGTTCGGCATTTTGCAGTGCCGGGTCGATATTCGGCCGTGAGCAGTAAGCGCCAGCGCATCGGTTGATCGGGTCAGGCCGCACATTGAGATCGCCGTAGCGCGCCAGCAACTGCATGGCGAAGTCGTATTTCGGATCCTTCTCGTCGAGTTTCAGCGCAGTGGGTTTGTCGTTGTCAATCGCCTCGTAATCGAGCCACATCTTGAACTGGCCGCTGCTCTGGTACCAATCATCGAGGTAATCCTCGCGGGAATCGGCGGGCATCAGGCGCAGGAAGTTCTGCTCGGCGCCGTTGCGGATCAGGTCGAAATACAGGCGGGTTTGCGCCTGATGGGAGACGTTGCCGAACACATCGAAGTTGACCGCCAACTGGTAATAGGTGCGCTCGAGCAGCGGATAGTCGAACAGCCACATCGTCTGCGGCACCTCGCCGATCAGGCCTTTGGTGACCGAAGCGCTGTCGAAGTGGCGGAAAATGCTCAGCAATGCGTTGTCGTTGCCGGCCCACAACGTCGACCAGCTCGGCGCGGGCACATCGGCGTAACTGTCGCGGCGCAGCGCTTCGTACTCGTTACGTTTGTTGCGGTAGTTGTGCCACAGGCTCAAAACGCTGCCGACATCGTCGTTCTGCCCCGGCATGGCCAGTAATGGCGTGGCCTGGCCACGATAGTTCGGGTCGGTGATATAGAGGTCGTGCTCCGGCGCCTGGAACAGTGCCCAGAAGTTGTCGCGGATCACGTCGGTTGCGATCTGGCCACGGCACACCGGGCCGCGAATAAAAGTGCGCACGAAGTATTCGGCGTTGTCGAGCATGAACTGGTAACGCGCCTGCGCCGGAATCGCTTCAAACGTGGCAAACGGATTGGCGCGGCTCTGTGGGCCGTAACCCGGCAAGGCATTGACCTGCCAGTTGCCGCTGTAGAACAGGCTTTTCACCCGCGCCATTTTTGCCGCGCTCAGCGGATAGGTGATGTGGGTTTTATGCACAATCACGCCCTGCACCGGCCACAAACGGTAATACACCTGAGTGCCCGGATCATCGTTGGGGCGACGCGTGGCGATCAGGTCGATCGGCTGCCCGGTCGGCGTGCGCGAACGCACCCACTGGAAGTAATGCCCCGGCTCACCGTCCTTGAAGTAGATGTGCGCGAGGTACCAGTGCTCGTACAACCAGCGGCCGACCAGACTTTGCCGCGCGCCGGGAGTGTTGAGCAGATTTTCCCACTGGACGATTTGCAGCGCCTCTTTGGCGCTCGGCGCCAGACCTTGCTCGTCAATCGGCGCACCCGAGGCCAGCCAACGCTGCAACGTCTGATATTGCTGATCGGTCAGCCCGGTCACCGCTAGCGGCATGCCTTCTTTAGGATGAGCGCCGGCATAACCCTCAAATTCGGCAGGCATCGCGCAGAGGTTCTCGCGGTTCAGGCCCAGCACAATCTCTTCCGGGAGTTTGGCGTTGGGCGTCAGCGGCGTCTTGTGCCCCAGTTCGAGCATCCGCGCCATCAACGCCGCCTGACTGCCCTGGGCATCGAGCACCGAATAGAAGTCTTTCTGCTGCCAGGCACGTTTGCCAAAGGCGTCGTAGAACAGGCGCGTGGTCGGTGCCGCTTGCCTGCGCTCGCCATCATAGACCGGCATCTTGCTCGCGCCACGGGCCGCGCCCTCGCCGCTGCCCAAATTCAACTGGCAGGCCGAGTCGTAGCAGGCGTGGCAGGCCACGCACTTCTCGGTGAAAATTGGCTGGATGTCGCGGACGTACGAAATCGAAGGAGAAATGGCCGGTGCAGTCGCTGGCTCTTGCGCCACGGCGCCCCAGCTGAGAAACAGCAACACAAAACCAATGACGCGGTAAGACATGCTGCTGATCCCGATTGTTAAAAACCGCCGCGATTCTACAGTATGACGCTCGTACCAACATGAGCGATATTCATGCAAAAGCCCCACATGCTCTAAAAGCGCACAGGTTTGCTATGATCCCGCTCCTTCGTAATGGTCTTTCCGAGTAGTCCAAATGTCCGATCGCAGCGTCCGCCTTCAAGCTCTCAAGCAAGCTCTCAAAGAGCGCATCCTGATACTCGATGGCGGTATGGGCACGATGATCCAGAGCTACAAGCTCGAAGAACAGGATTATCGTGGCAAGCGCTTCGCGGACTGGCCGAGTGACGTCAAGGGCAACAACGACCTGTTGGTGATCACTCGTCCCGACGTGATCGGCGGCATCGAGAAAGCCTACCTGGATGCCGGCGCCGACATCCTCGAAACCAACACCTTCAACGCCACGCGCATTTCCATGGCCGACTACGGCATGGAAGAACTGGCCTACGAGCTAAACGTAGAAGGCGCACGTCTGGCGCGCAAGGTCGCTGACGCCAAGACCGCCGAGAACCCGGCCAAGCCACGTTTTGTCGCCGGCGTGCTCGGTCCTACGAGTCCCACCTGTTCGCTGTCGCCGGACGTCAACAACCCCGGCTACCGCAACGTCACCTTCGATGAGCTGGTGGAAAACTACACCGAAGCCACCAAAGGTCTGATCGAAGGCGGCGCCGACCTGATCCTGATCGAAACCATTTTCGACACACTCAACGCCAAAGCGGCGATCTTCGCCGTGCAAGGCGTGTTCGAAGAGCTGCACATCGAACTGCCGATCATGATTTCCGGAACCATCACCGACGCCTCCGGCCGCACCCTGTCGGGGCAGACCACCGAAGCGTTCTGGAACTCCGTTGCACACGCCAAGCCAATTTCCGTCGGCCTCAACTGCGCGCTCGGCGCCAGTGAGCTGCGCCCGTACCTGGAAGAGCTGTCGAACAAGGCCAGCACCCACGTTTCCGCGCACCCGAACGCCGGCCTGCCGAACGAGTTTGGCGAGTACGACGAACTGCCGTCGGAAACCGCCAAGGTCATCGAAGAATTCGCCCAGAGCGGTTTCCTCAACATCGTCGGCGGCTGCTGCGGCACCACGCCGGGGCACATCGAAGCGATCGCCAAAGCCGTCGCTGGTTACGCGCCGCGGCAGATTCCAGACATTCCCAAGGCCTGCCGCCTCTCGGGTCTCGAACCGTTCACCATTGATCGCAGTTCGTTGTTCGTCAACGTCGGTGAACGTACCAACATCACCGGTTCCGCCAAGTTCGCCCGTCTGATCCGTGAAGACAACTACACCGAAGCGCTGGAAGTCGCCCTGCAACAGGTCGAGGCCGGCGCGCAGGTGATCGACATCAACATGGATGAAGGCATGCTCGATTCGAAGAAGGCCATGGTGACCTTCCTCAATCTGATCGCCGGTGAACCGGACATCTCGCGCGTGCCGATCATGATCGACTCGTCGAAATGGGAAGTGATCGAAGCCGGCCTCAAGTGCATTCAGGGCAAGGGCATCGTCAACTCGATCAGCATGAAAGAAGGCGTCGAGCAGTTCATCCATCACGCCAAATTGTGCAAGCGCTACGGCGCCGCCGTGGTGGTGATGGCGTTCGACGAAGCCGGCCAGGCCGACACCGAAGCGCGCAAGAAAGAAATCTGCAAACGCTCCTACGACATTCTGGTCAACGAAGTCGGCTTCCCGCCGGAAGACATCATCTTCGACCCGAACATCTTCGCCGTCGCCACCGGTATCGAAGAGCACAACAACTATGCGGTCGACTTCATCAACGCCTGCGCCTACATCCGCGACGAGCTGCCGTACGCGCTGACCTCGGGCGGCGTGTCCAACGTGTCGTTCTCGTTCCGTGGCAACAACCCGGTGCGTGAGGCGATTCACTCGGTGTTCCTGCTGTACGCGATCCGCGCCGGCCTGACCATGGGCATCGTCAACGCCGGGCAGCTGGAGATCTACGACCAGATCCCGCAGGAACTGCGCGACGCCGTTGAAGACGTGATCCTCAACCGCACGCCGGAAGGCACCGACGCCCTCCTCGCCATCGCCGACAAGTACAAGGGCGACGGCAGCGTCAAGGAAGCCGAGACCGAAGAGTGGCGCAGCTGGGAGGTCAACAAGCGTCTGGAGCATGCGCTGGTCAAGGGCATCACCACGCACATCGTTGAAGACACCGAAGAATCGCGCCAGTCGTTCGCCCGCCCGATCGAAGTGATCGAAGGCCCGCTGATGTCGGGCATGAACATCGTCGGTGACCTGTTCGGTGCCGGCAAAATGTTCCTGCCGCAGGTGGTGAAATCCGCCCGCGTGATGAAGCAGGCCGTGGCGCACTTGATCCCGTTCATCGAACTGGAAAAGGGTGACAAGCCGGAAGCCAAGGGCAAGATTCTCATGGCGACCGTGAAAGGCGACGTGCATGACATCGGCAAGAACATCGTCGGCGTGGTGCTCGGTTGCAACGGCTATGACATCGTCGATCTCGGCGTGATGGTGCCGGCAGAGAAGATTCTGCAGGTGGCCAAAGAGCAGAAGTGCGACATCATCGGCCTCTCTGGTCTGATCACACCGTCGCTGGATGAAATGGTCCATGTGGCCCGCGAGATGCAGCGTCAGGACTTCCATCTGCCGCTGATGATCGGTGGCGCCACCACGTCCAAAGCGCACACCGCGGTGAAGATCGAACCGAAGTACAGCAACGATGCCGTGGTTTACGTGACCGACGCTTCCCGCGCCGTGGGCGTGGCCACACAGTTGCTGTCGAAAGAATTGAAAGCCGGTTTTGTTGAAAGAACCCGTGCCGAATACGTTGAAGTGCGTGAACGCACCGCCAACCGCAGCGCCCGCACCGAGCGCCTGAGCTACGCCGCCGCGATCGCCAAGAAACCACAGTTCGACTGGGCAAATTATCAACCAGTGAAACCGACCTTCACCGGCAGCAAGGTGTTGGACAACATCGACCTCAAGGTTCTGGCCGAATACATCGACTGGACGCCGTTCTTCATCTCCTGGGATCTGGCCGGCAAATTCCCGCGCATCCTCGAAGACGAAGTGGTCGGTGAAGCCGCTACCGCGCTGTTCAAGGACGCGCAGGAAATGCTCGCCAAGCTGATCGACGAGAAGCTGATCAGCGCCCGTGCGGTGTTCGGCTTCTGGCCGGCCAATCAGGTGCATGACGACGACATCGAACTGTACGGCGACGACGGCCAGCCATTGGCCAAACTGCATCACTTGCGTCAGCAGATCATCAAGACCGACGGCAAGCCGAACTTCTCCCTGGCCGATTTCGTCGCACCGAAGGACAGCGAAGTGACCGACTACGTCGGTGGTTTCATCACCACCGCCGGCATCGGCGCCGAAGAAGTGGCCAAGGCTTATCAGGACGCGGGCGACGATTACAACTCGATCATGGTCAAAGCCCTCGCCGACCGCTTGGCCGAAGCTTGCGCCGAATGGCTGCACCAACAAGTGCGTAAAGAGCACTGGGGTTACGCCAAGGATGAAATCCTCGACAACGAAGCGCTGATCAAGGAACAGTACAGCGGCATCCGCCCTGCTCCGGGTTACCCGGCCTGCCCTGATCACACCGAGAAAGCGGCGTTGTTTGCCCTGCTCGATCCGCAAGCCGAAGAAATGCGTGCCGGCCGTAGCGGCGTGTTCCTTACCGAGCACTACGCAATGTTCCCGGCCGCCGCCGTCAGCGGCTGGTACTTCGCCCACCCGCAGGCGCAGTACTTTGCCGTGGGCAAGGTCGACAAGGATCAGGTGCAGAGCTACACCTCGCGCAAGGGCCAGGAGTTGAGCGTGACCGAGCGTTGGCTGGCGCCGAATCTGGGTTACGACAACTGAAACGCCCAGGATCTGAGAGCGCCCGCTCTCAGATCCGCGCCACCCCTCACTGGCTCCCTGACGGTCCGGGTCGGGGTGATGAGGGCGCAGGCAGTGGCGCATCCACGACCACCTTCGCCAACACCTTCAGTTCATTGCGGGACAACGCCTTCAGCCTGTCCGCGCGAGCCAGCGCCAACTCAATCTCAAGCCGGTTCATCGCTTCCACATAGCGCTCGCGGGACGCCTCATCAACGTGTTTGTCGGGGTGAGCATCCTCGACTTCTTCCTGACGTCGCGTGGCATTGCGTTCCAGTACCGCGAATGCGTCGGGATGGCGATCCTTCAGGTAACGGACCCAATAGTCCCGCGAAATCAGATCGTCGAGAAACAGGTCTGACGCTTCATCGGCCAGTACCGCCGCCCGGGCGTCGATCAAGCTCTGCCCGGCAATCGGGGTGGCGAACAGCGCGTGTTCCGGTTGACCCGGTAATTCCAGCCCGTCAGGCCAGCCTCGGGTCATGCCGATCCGAAAGTGCAGACGGATTTCCGCTCGGTCCTGAAAATGCCCGGCGGCCTCTGCCAGCCTGTCGACCCGCTCCAGGCGAAACAGCCGTCGCGTCAGATCGAGCAAGGCCCGACCACGCAGGTCCGGGCGCTCACGGGGAATATCGCGCAGAGCGGTATATTCATACGCGCGAGTTTCCAACTCGCTGAACGTCAGGATCCGTCCATCAGGACAGGCGCCATGGGTTTCGGCGTTATGGAACATTAATTGGCGCAGTTCGGTGTTTTCGCTGGCTGCTTCCATGACACGCCACAATCGATGAGTCAGATCGGCACGTGCGAGGCGGAATTCAAGGGTATGACGCAACAGGTACACCAGCTGAAAAAAGCGCTCATGATTCGGTTCTTCCGCCAACCGTGCCCAGAGTGTGCTTCGGCTTGCGGCCAATGCCGCTGGCGAGTCCGAAAGCCAGGTATTCAATGCGGCAGGAGAGATATGCCGGGCCGAATCAGAAACCTCTTCGACCGGAGCTATCTGCGCATGCGGATCAAAGGCCGCCGCGCCTTCATCGACATCGTCGCCATCACTGCCCATGTCCGAAACGCCACTTTCGTCGACGCCAAACACTTGCGCATCGATCATCCCTTCGATGTCTTCGCGGGCGATACCGAGTACCTCCGGCAAGTGATTGACCCGGCTGTAAAACCTGAGCCGCTGCAGTGCAACCAGTGACAGTTGCGTGTTTTCGGACAAGTCAGTGCCCGCGACCAGCTGCGCATGATTGCCATCGAAGATCGCTTCGGGAATGTCGGTGATTTCGTTGCCACTGAGGTTTAACGTGCGCAGGTTCGGCGCGTCGAGGACCCCGCTCGGCCAATCGGCCAGCTCGTTGTAGCGCAGGTCCAGAGTGTGGATGGCGCCGAAGGCTGGCGGGTCGAACGCGTGCAGATCGTTATAGCTCAAGTCGAGCCAACGCAACCGCCCACCGCCGAGCAAGGGATAGACACTGGACGCGCTAAACAGGTCGCAATACTGCATGTCCAATCGCTGAAGTTGATTCATGTGCAACACCGACTCTGGTACGGTCAGCAGCTCGTTACCGCTGATGATCAGTCGCCTGAGGCTGGCAAAGCCTTGCAGGAAACTACTGGCGCCGGCGCCCGTCATTCCGACGCCACTGACATCGAGCATTGTCACTCCGGGAAGCGGCACCGCCAGGCCCGGCATATCGCCGGTTTGCAGCCCGCTCAGATTGAGGATCAAGCCCTCCTCGCCGGGGTTGTGGCTGAGTCCCGCCAGCCATGCCTCGCGAATGCGCAGCGCAGCACGGGAACGGCTTTGCGCAGACACCCGACGCTCGCCCGCAGGCGCTCCCCGCGTGTAGAGCCAGTCATTCAACTGACGGGTCAACCCTTCACAATGCTGGTGCCATTGGCTGATCTGCGCATCGATCTGCCCATCGGTCAGCCCGGTTTGCCGCAGATTCTGCAATATCTGCACGGCGCGCTCCTGGGACACGCTCGGATGCAAACTCTGCAATTGCGTCACTCTCCCCGCCTCCCCCGGGGACACGGCAACGCGTTCGGGGAGCGCCAATAACAACTCCGTCAGCGTCCAGGCTGACTGCCTCGGCAGCGTGTCGGCAGGCACTGGCTCCCCGGCAAATCGCCTCAACGTGCCGTCAGACAGACCGTTGGCCTGTTCAATGCGCTGTAACGCAGTGTTCAGTGCTACCTCGCCTTCAGGGCTGAAAGCGTTACCGCTCAAATTGACTTTCATTAGGGCATTGGGGTCGGCCAAGGCTTGTGGCGACAGCGACGCGATGGCGTTTTCACGCAAATCGAGCCAGTACAACCGCTCAAGGCTTTCAGCACCGGCAGGCCAGGCTCGCAGATCGGTGGCTCGCAGATTCAGCGCCTGAAGCTGGCGCATGGCGCTCACATCCAGTTGGCCCAGCGGATTGCCTTGCAGATTGAGCCTGCCGAGCCGTCGCAGACCATTGAATTGCGCCTGCACCGCCGGGGTGACGACGATGCGATTGTTCGACAAATCGACGTGCCTCAATGAAGGCAGATCAGTGGCGGCAAACGGCAATTCGGCGAAAGTGTTGCCAGACAGGATAAGGTTTTCGGTGGCGCTGAACCCTCTGACAAAAGCCCGCGCCTGCGCAGCAGGAACGTCCAGTTGCCGCAAACGCAGCGTGCGGATGTGCGTAAAGCTGCCGGCCGGCAATCGCGGCAGCTCGACGACATTTTGTGTGCTCGGGTATTCAATCAGACCGACACCAGGTTCAGGCAGCTCGAACGTTGCAATGTCGCCGGGTACGCCGTAATGCTGGCGCAGGGCAGCATTCCAGCTTCGTTTGAGGGCCCGCAGTGTGGCGGCGTTGCGCCCGGTTGCCCACTGCCACCGCAACCCTGCAAAACGCATCCCCTCGGCATTCGCTGGCAAATAGAACTGCGCAAAGATTGCATCGTGCTCCGCCCTGAGCCGGGCAATCGCCGTCATCCTTGCCTCGGGCGTCACCCACGCGGCATCGAAGCTTGCCGGCAAAGGATCGTGCAGATCCGGCAAGGTCGCCATGAAGTCCAGTTCGGCGCGGCAGTACTGGCTGACCATCTGGTTCAGATCGACCAGATGGCCGAGTTCGCCGGAGTAGTTGCGCACGTACTCGTAAGCGCGCATGAACTGCGCCGGGGCCAATGCCCCCCAGTCCAGCGACAGTCCGGCCCACAGCCGTTCCTGTCCGCTGTACAGGGAATCCGGCAGCGCGCGAATGGCGGTGTGGCTCAGATCCAGGCGTTGCAGTTGCTCAAGCCGTTCGACGGATGCCGGCCATTCCCATAACGCGTAAGGCGCATCGATGCGCACGCTGCGCAGCCGACGCAAAGCGCCAAGATCCAGTGCATGCAAGCTGCGGGCGTCGAAGCCGGCATAGTCAATATGCAGCGTTTCCAGCGAAGTGAGCGCACCCAGGCTTGCCGGAAAATCTGCCGCCAGTGCTGGGGCGTGAGAGGAAAAACGCAGGCTGACCAGCCGGGGCATCTGGCCGACCGCCGACGGCAAAGAGGTGAGCGGCCGGGTTCTGGAGGCCAGGTAATCGATACCGCGCTCCATGTTGCCGATCGCCAGATGAGTCACTTCGGGAAAACGCGCCAGAAAGGCATTCGCGTTGCCGTCGGTCAAGCCGTTTCCAGCCACCGACAGCTCGCGCACGTGGAGAAAGGCATTGGTCAACGCTGGCAACGGCTCATCACAGACCAGTGAGAGGCGCGCAGCTTCCGGATGTTGTTCGGCCAGCGGCGCATTGCGCCAGGCTTCGCGCAGCGCTTGGGCAACGTGTAACCGACCCTGGGCCGCCTCGCTGCCACTCGGCCCGGCCTGCCATTGTTCAAGCGCAGTGTTGAGACCTTCCCATTCGCGCCGGCGTGCCTGCAGCAGTGAGTAGATTTGCCGGTCGCTCAAGCCACGGTGCTGGTCAAGGAAAGCCTCCGCCTGCCGCGGGCCTGGGTAAAGTTCGGTGACCCGCACCAGCAGCGAAGGACGCAGACCCGTGCCTCGTCCGCTGGCGTAATAGCCGCTCAACGTGGCGCTGACCCGTGTCGGCGCTTTAAAGCTTTTGGCCTGCGGCGTCAGCAACTGCGCGAGTTCGTCGCGGTGCGTGCGCGCGGATTCGATGACTTTGCGTTGCAACTCATGGCTTTGGCTGTCATCGCTCAACCCTAGCGCGGACGCCTCCTCATCCGGCAAAACACGCATGATCGCGCGATAAAAGCTCTCACCCTGCCTGGTTGTACCGTTGAGCGGCTCCCCTCGTTCATTGAAGGCCCGATAGAACGGCCCCTCCTTGATCAGATATTTCCTGTTGGGCGCAACGGTTTCGCCCAGGCTGTCGAGCAGTGCCCCGCTCAGGCTGCCCTCACGAATTTCCAGCCGCAACGTCTGCGGCCAGCCCGGCAACCTTGCCAGCGTGTGCAGCGCAAGTCGGCGGCTATCCGCCGACAAGAGATTTTCGCTGTGCAAACCGGCAAATGAACGCACTTGTCGGCCCTGACGGGCATACCAACGCGCCTCTTCGAGCATTTTCAACGGTGCCCGTCCCCGGCTTTGCAGGCGTGTCAGTTCCGCTGGGGTGGCGTGATCGAGCACATCCTGCGCGGCGGCATCGCTCAGCCCCGGCGTTTCGCGCTGCAAAATACGCAGGTGCGGATTCACCGGTTCGGCACCGCGATACAGGTCATCAACCAGCGAGGCCTGCCGCGTGGCGACATGATCCGCCAGTTGCCGGCCGAGCGCCTCGGGTCTGCCCGGGCGAAACTGCGCGGTGTCCCTGCCGAGCAGATAGCTGATCTCGTTTTCTTCCAGCGTCGCGAGGATTCGCGCCGGCAGCTCTCCGTTGAGCACCTGAGCGCGCGTGAGCTGGATCGCCGGTTTACTGCTGACCCCGGGCACGAGTTTCTCGGCGCCGTAGCGGGTGGGCAGCCCCGACATGTCAGGCGCCGAGAAGATTTCCAGTACCCGGTCGTATGGCCAGCGCGGCATGTCGGTGACCAGCGGCAGCGCGTTCAGATAACGCGTATCGAGCGGCGCCGCACCGCGCAGTTGCTCGACAATTTGCGCGGCCTCGGCATCTGCTTTGAACAAGCGCATGGCATCGCGCAACGCCGGCGGCGCTGGCGCGTGATCCAGGTGCATCTTGCGCAGGGAGCTTTCGCTGACGCCGCTGATATCGGCCAGCGTCAGCAGCGTCTCATCGGAAAACCCATCGGTAACATGCCCCATGCGCCGCAACAGCGTCAGGCGACTCCAGCGCATGGGCTGTTCCAGTGTTTGCCGCCAGGCGCCCCGACCATTGTGTTCAAGCACAGGCTGGTAAGCGTTGGACTCGACGGGATGCTTGATGCGCCACTGCGAGGTCGACGGATCGATCAACTGCTCGTAGACCTTGTCACCCTGACGGATGTAGGTTTTGCCGTTGAGCCGATACTGGCCCAGCGCATCCGGCCCGACCGCGTCGTGCAATGTAATTTCTTGCTCATAGCCGCTCAGGTCGGGTTTCCAGAGGCGTGTCTCGCCGTCAGGCAAGGTCACCGGGTGCATCTCCTCGATCACCGGCTCCGGCGCGACCGCTGTGAGCTTGTCGAGCAGCGCTCCGCCCGCACTCATCGCGCCGATCAGTGCCAGGTTTTCCGCCACATCCACCAAGTGCGCTTTGGCGGCATGCTTGTCACCCTCGCTCCACTCGACCGCGCCTTCGAAGGTTTCGTACAGCAACTGCCCGGCCATCACCACCATCATGATCTCGCCCAGTACCGGCACGAACATCGACACCAGATTGAGCGTCAGCAGCCCTATCTGTAGCAGCGCCGCTAATCGCGCATCGCGCTCCCTGGCGTCGACATCCTTGGACGGCACCGCATGACTGCGGGCATCGGCCAGCACTTTGTCGCGATGCTGCTCGTAGAGCCGGGCCCACAAGTCGCTGTTTTTCGCCCAAGGATCGCGTTCATTGAGCGGCATGATCGAGATGCCGATGTACGGATCAGGCTCCGGTTCCATCCACGGATGTTCGGGGGGCAACTCCCTGATGTGGGTAAAAGGAAAAACCGGACTAAAAGCCTCCGGGACTCTACGCCAAAGCGTGTTGTAGAAATCGAGCGGGGTGTCGGCAGACTCTCGGACAAACTGGCTGAAATAATAAGAACGCTTGTCGTAAGGCAGAAACTGGCTGAAAAAACGTTGGTAGGCCGTCGGCTCCGGGCTTTTCGCTGACTGTGCATCGCGGGCGGTAAACAGCCGCTTGAATGTTTCCTCCATTTGCGCCCCGGTATAGCGCTTCAGCGGATGCTCGGGATCATGGGGCACATACAGAATCACCGCCTCACTGGCGCGGCGCTCAGATCCGATCAAGAAGGCGATACAGCCCACCAGCCGCTGCCGCATCAGACCCAAATCGGCGAACCAGACCTGCTTTGCGCCCATCACGGGGTGTTTCTCGCCGGCGATGACCGAGAGGATCATCGCGTGATCCTGCGGACGAATGTCCATGGTCAGCAACGCCTGCTCAGCCGCCGCGCGCAGGCTGGCCTTCTGGCTAGCGATGAATTGCGTGCGCAAGGTGTCTGCCATGACCGGGTTGGTGGTATGGAAAAACGCCTTGAGGTGCGCTTGATACCGCGCGCCAATATCGAGCGAGCGGCACAAGCGCAGAAAATTCGTGACGCTCAGGTTGACCTTCACCGGCGCGTATTCGCCGGGCGCGGTTTCCTCTTCAAAACCCGAGCTGTCATGAAAGGCGCCGGGCAGGCATTCGCTAAGCTCGAAATTGTGCATCGCGGCTTGCAGCAGGGTCAGGCTCAAGACTTCGAAAGAGCCGACTTCAATACTGAAAATACCCAGGGCCATAGGTCGCCTGAGGCTTAGCAAGGTTTTGTCGACGTCGACGTCGACCTTGTAGTGTTTTTTTAGCGCGCGGATCAGTATCGGCCGGGCAAACGCGTCGATGTCCTTGAGCGGTGACATCGTTTTGTCCAATGCAGACTGCGCGGCGAGACTGGCCCTGAAACAGTCGTCCAGCCTCTTGCGCTGCAGTGCCGACGCTTGTGTATACCACTGCGGCAGCAGCAGGCCGGCCTGCCTGATCGCGGCCTTTCTTTGAGCGCTGGCGTCGATAAGCCATTGCGGCAGCGCACCTTCGAGGTACTCGGCGTGAAGGCTCTCCGTGGCCAAGGGTCTGGTTGGCGTTTTCTGGTCCGGGCGGGGGCTGAAATGGGTGGGCATACATCGCTCCTGTGAATGGAGCGTCAGCAGACCATCCCGGGCGATTACCCTTGCGGTAACTATTTAACGCAACGAGGCGCACTTGTAACTATGTGTCAGGCTGGCCCGCATATTTTGACTACGCTTGTAGGGCACGGCTTACGTGGAGGGATTTATGGACGATCCAGTCGACAACAAACCACCGACCTTCTGGCAGATGCTGCACAGCGTCATGGCGGCAGCGTTCGGGGTGCAGAGCGGCAAGAACCGGGCAAGGGACTTCACCCATGGCAAGCCCAGCCATTTCGTGATGCTGGGCATTCTGTTCACCGCGTTGTTTGCGTTGACGCTGTTTGCCATCGTCAAACTGGTGCTGCATTTCGCCGGGGTCTGACGCGCTCAACGCATCAGGGTCTGCAAGGTGAACGGGTAGCGGTACGACGGCGGTTGCCCCTTGGCCGAAAGCTTGCGGAAATTCACCCCGTAGTCCGCAGATGTACCCATGGCCAGCATTTGCCGGGCGTGCGCTGCGTCGATCAACTGCAGCAGGGGAATCTGCCGGTCACGACCGCCGTAGTGATTCAACTCGACACCTTGCTCGACATCATGCAACTCGACCAACGCCCAGCCACCCAGGGTGAAATGTCCGCCGACCAGCGCACTCAGGCGTCCGTCGACTAGCGCCTGCAAGGCCGCCGGTGAGGTGTTGACCGCACTGAACAAGGCATCTTTGCCGGGGACTTTGCCGGTCTCGGCGTACGCGCGCATCGCGCCGAAAGCCATTTCATCATTGGCCGACCACACCAGCGACACCTTCGGGTAGCGGGCGAACAACTGCCTGGCCTGCTCATAGGCGCGCTCTTGGGTCCAGCCGCTGTAGACCAATTGCCGCAGGCGCATCTGTGGGTGTTCGGCCAGCGCCCGCTGCATGCCGCGCTCACGCAATTGCGCCGAAGGGGTGACCTTCAGCCCGGAGAACGCCAGCACTTCAATCGGCTCGGCAGCGGGCGTCGGCGGGTGCAGGCGAATCAGCTCCTTCATCATCAGGTAACCGCCCTCCTCGTCGTTCGGCACCAGGCTGCCGATGCGCTCGTCGCGCTCGCCAAGCAGCGCCTGCTGGTCAGGTGTCAGCGCGGCATTGACCATAAACAGCTTCACGCCGCTGTGCTCGGCCAGGCGCAGGATTTGCGGGGCGACGTATTGTTCGTTGACGAACACCAGGTACTCGGGACGATTCGGCCCCTGCAACGCGAGGCGCGCCTGAGCCAGGGTCAGTTCGGGCTGACGCTGGGAATAGAGAATCTGCAAATCGATACCCAGATCATGGGCGGCGGCCTGCATGAATTGCGAATAGCTGACCCAGAAGGCTTCCTGCGTCGAACCCGGATTCAAAAACAGCACAGACTCTGCCCGCGCACCGGTCTGGAAGAGCGCGCCGAACAACAGAAGACTGATGTGCAAAAACCTGAACATGAAGCATCCGGGCCCAAGGAAAAATGGCCGTGCATTATAGCCATCGATCTACCGGCTATTGACGCCTGATCCCGTTTTTTGTCCGACAGTCTGTCGGAGACGGGCCCGGACGGGTCGTTTACTGATGACTGACCCAGAATACTGCTGTTCCTACTACGAGAATGATCAGGAACAGAATGGCCCATGCATCGACACTGCTGTCGCTTTTTCTTGCCTTGGTCGGATTGCTCATTGCATCGCCTCTTGTCGGTTTTATCGGTGATTGCAGAAAGACTCGACCACAGTTAAGACGATGATTGTCCGCACGACAAATGTGGATTAGTTGACAGCCGTTCTCGTTAGGCGATTTGGTTCTTTACATATACTCAAACATCACTTTTGCGCATAACTGCAAACGGGTATATTGCCCCGGCTCCGTTACGGAGTGCGCGGCCGTGCGCGCAGAATTGCAGAGGCACAATCGGACTCCAGCAAGCGAAAACGCAGCGTTTTCCGAGTAGCCCAAGCCTGAGAACAGGACTTATATGTACGTATACGACGAGTACGATCAGCGGATCATCGAGGACCGCGTCAAGCAGTTCCGTGATCAGACCCGACGCTATCTGGCAGGTGAGCTGAGCGAAGAAGAATTCCGCCCCCTGCGCCTGCAAAATGGCCTGTACATCCAGCGCTTCGCGCCGATGTTGCGTGTGGCCGTGCCTTACGGCCAGCTGACTTCGCGTCAGACGCGCATGATGGCCAAGATTGCCCGCGACTACGACAAGGGCTACGCCCACATCAGTACGCGGCAGAACGTGCAGTTCAACTGGCCGGCGGTGGAAGACATCCCGGACATTCTGGCTGAACTGGCTACCGTGCAGATGCACGCAATTCAGACCAGCGGCAACTGCCTGCGCAATGTCACCACCGACCAGTTCGCCGGTGTTGCTGCCGACGAAGTGATCGACCCGCGCCCATGGTGCGAGATCGTCCGTCAGTGGACCACGTTCCACCCGGAATTTGCCTACCTGCCGCGCAAGTTCAAGATCGCCGTCAACGGTTCGACCGCTGACCGTGCGGCCATTGAAGTCCACGACATCGGCCTTGAGCCGGTGCACAACGCCGCTGGCGAACTGGGCTTCCGTGTCTTGGTCGGCGGTGGCCTCGGTCGTACGCCGGTGGTTGGTGCGTTCATCAACGAGTTCCTGCCGTGGCAGGACCTGTTGAGCTACCTCGACGCCATCCTGCGGGTCTATAACCGCTACGGCCGTCGCGACAACAAATACAAGGCGCGGATCAAGATCCTCGTCAAAGCCCTTACGCCTGAAGTGTTCGCACAGAAAGTCGATGCGGAAATGGTACACCTGCGCGGTGGCCAGACCACACTGACCGAAGCCGAACTGCATCGCGTTGCCAAGCATTTCGTCGACCCGGACTACAAGGCGCTGGACAACCAGACTGCCGCCCTGGCCGAACTCGATAAAGAGCATCCGGGTTTCGCCCGCTGGCGCACCCGCAACACCCTGGCGCACAAGAAGCCGGGCTATGTCGCCGTGACCCTGTCGCTGAAACCGACCGGCGTTGCCCCGGGTGACATCACCGACAAGCAGCTCGACGCCGTCGCCGATCTGGCCGACCGCTACAGCTTCGGTCAACTGCGCACCTCGCACGAACAGAACATCATTCTGGCCGACGTCGAGCAAAGCCAGTTGTTCGCCCTTTGGGGTGAACTGCGTGAAGGCGGTTTCGCCACGCCGAACATCGGCCTGCTGACCGACATCATCTGCTGCCCTGGCGGTGATTTCTGCTCGCTGGCCAACGCCAAGTCGATCCCGATTGCCGAGTCGATCCAGCGTCGCTTCGATGACCTCGACTACCTGTTCGACATCGGTGAACTTGACCTGAATATCTCCGGTTGCATGAACGCTTGTGGTCACCACCACGTCGGTCATATCGGCATTCTTGGTGTCGACAAGAAAGGCGAAGAGTTCTATCAGGTTTCTCTCGGCGGCAGCGCTAGCCGGGATGCGAGCCTGGGCAAGATCCTCGGCCCGTCCTTCGCTCAGGAAGCCATGCCTGACGTGATCTCGAAGCTGATCGACGTATACGTTGAACAACGTACCGAAGACGAGCGCTTATCGACACCTACCAGCGTATTGGCATCGACCTCTTCAAGGAACGCGTCTATGCAGCGAATCATTAAGAACAACGCGGTCGTCGACGAAACCTGGCACTTGCTGCCCAAGGATTTCAACATCGACGACATCAGTAACTGCGACGATCTGATCGTGCCGCTGCAACTGTGGCGCGAGCACAGCCGCATGCTCAAGGCCCGCGACGGTGGTCTGGGTGTGTGGCTGGACGCTGACGAAGAAGCCGAGGAGATCGGTGAAGACGTCGCCGAGTTCCAAGTGATCGCGCTTAACTTCCCGGCGTTCACCGACGGACGTAACTACTCCAACGCCCGCCTGCTGCGCGACCGTTACGGTTTCAAAGGCGAACTGCGGGCGATTGGCGATGTGCTGCGCGATCAGTTGTTCTACATGCACCGCTGTGGTTTCGACGCCTTCGCCGTGCGTGCGGACAAAGACCCGTATGAGGCGCTTGAAGGCCTCAAGGACTTTTCGGTGACCTATCAGGCCGCCACCGACGAACCGCTGCCACTGTTCCGTCGCCGCTGAAGGTTTAGCGCAGACAAAAAAACGCCGGTCATGTGACCGGCGTTTTTTTATGCCTGTTCGATTTACCAGAAGCGTTGCTGGGTCAGACGGCTCCACCAGCTCAGCAGTACGCGGTCGACCGAACCGCTGGCGGCCATGCCAATGCGCTCTTGCAGGCTTTTGCGTTCGGCGTAGTGCAGGTGATACACCTCGGCCTTTTTCGCCCGGTCTGCGAGGTATTCATCGCTGGTCTTGAGTTCATCGACCAGTTGTTTATCCAGCGCGGCGACGCCGAGCCAGACTTCACCAGTGGCCACGTCGTCAATCGCCAGTTGCGGGCGATAGCGGGCCACGAAGTTCTTGAACAGTTGATGGGTGATGTCCAGGTCTTCCTGAAACTTCTCGCGGCCCTTCTCGGTGTTTTCGCCAAACACGGTCAGGGTGCGTTTGTACTCGCCGGCGGTGAGGACTTCAAAGTCGATGTCGTGCTTCTTGAGCAAGCGGTTGACGTTGGGCAGCTGCGCAACCACGCCGATCGAGCCGAGAATCGCAAACGGCGCGCTAATGATCTTCTCGCCGATGCACGCCATCATGTAGCCGCCGCTGGCCGCGACTTTGTCGATACAGACGGTCAACGGCACGCCGGCTTCACGGATACGCGCCAATTGCGAGGACGCCAGGCCATAGCTGTGAACCATGCCGCCACCGCTTTCCAGACGCAGGACCACTTCGTCCTTTGGCGTGGCGAGGGTCAGCAGTGCGGTGATCTCGTGGCGCAGGCTTTCGGTGGCCGAGGCTTTGATGTCGCCGTCGAAATCGAGGACGAATACGCGGGATTTGGCTTCGGGCTGTTTCTTCTGCTTTTTCGCGCTTTTCTCGGATTTGGCTTCGCCCTTGCGCAAAGCCTTGAGCTGATCCTTGTCGAGCAATGTCTGCTCCAGGCGCTCACGCAAGCCCTTGTAGAAATCATTGAGTTTGCTGACCTGCAACTGACCGGCAGATTTGCGCCGCCCCTTGCTGCGTAACGCAGCAAAACTGGCCAGCACCACCAGAATGGCGACTACCAGGGTGACGGTCTTGGCCAGGAAGCTGGCGTATTCGGTGAAAAACTCCACAGAGACTCCTTAAACGATGCGCGGAGGTGAGACACGCGCGAGATGGCTCCAGCATACCCATGCGCCGGCTTGTCGGCCAGCCGTGAAACCTCTGGCAACACCCCTGTAACGGGCATTTCAAACAAGCGTATGTTTTTTCATTGACAGCTACCCGCCATCCTCATAACCTCGCCACAACCTTCAACGTACCGGGATGACGCGGACGTGGGCAGCATCTACTTGATTCGACATGGCCAGGCCTCCTTTGGTGCAGACGACTATGACGTCCTGTCGCCGACCGGTGTACGCCAGGCAGAAATCCTCGGTCAGCACCTTGCTGAACTGGGTGTCAGCTTCGATCGCTGCCTTGCCGGTGACCTGCGTCGCCAGCAGCACACGGCCACCAGCGCGCTGGCGCAATACGCCGCCAAAGGTTTGCCGGTACCGACGCTGGAAACCGATTCGGCGTTCAACGAATTCGATGCCGATGCGGTCATTCGCGCGCTGCTCCCGGACATGCTGGCGGACGAGCCGGAAGCCCTCGACATCCTGCGCAACGCGGCGCAGAACCGTGGCGAGTTCCAACGCATTTTTGCCCTGATCATCGAACGCTGGCTGGCCGGCACTTACGACACGCCGGGGCTGGAAAGCTGGCTGGGGTTCGTCGAACGCGTCCAGGCCGGGCTGCAGCGGATTCTTGATCTGGCCGATAAAAACCAGAAAATCGCCGTGTTCACCTCCGGCGGCACCATCACCGCCCTGCTCCACCTCATTACGCAAATGCCTGCGAAACAGGCCTTTGAATTGAACTGGCAAATCGTCAACACCTCGCTCAACCAGCTGAAGTTCCGCGGTCGCGAGGTGGCTTTGGCCTCCTTCAACAGTCATGCACATCTGCAGCTGTTGAAGGCTCCGGAACTCATCACTTTCCGCTGAGTCCGGTTAGCTGTGAACCTTGCTGTAATCAACCAGCTCCTATTACCAAGAAAGGATCGAACCATGACCTCCGTAGCCGATGCCGTAAAAGCAATGCAAGCCAAGTTCAACCCAGCCGCTGCTGCCGGTCTGGATCTGGTCTTCGGTTTCAACATCACTGACGAAGACAAGCAGTACTCGCTGATCGTCAAAGACGGCACCTGCGACATCCAGGAAGGTGAAAACCCGGACGCCAACTGCACGCTGGTGCTGGACAGCGAAACCCTGAAAGGTATCGTCAGCGGCGAAACCGACGGCATGCAGGCTTTCATGGGCGGCAAGCTGCGCGTTGAAGGCGACATGATGCTGTCGATGAAACTGTCCGAACTGTTCCCGTCGTAATAGCGCGTTCAGTGACACAAGAATCCCGCCCCTGTGGTGGGATTTTTGCGTTTCGGCCTTGTAGGAGTTTCGGCACGCTGCGGTCATTTACCTGCGTATCAGGCCAATGCCATCTCCTTCAACAACCGAGTGTCCAGGCCAAACCTTTCTTGGGAGACCATCTGGAATTGCCCCTCCGCCAGTTCGCAGCTCACCAGCAGATTCCACGAATGCCGTGTCGCCGCCGAGGGGATCAACACAAACGGATGTTCAGCCAGTAGCGCATCGGCAAACAACTGCTGATTGGGTGAAGGCCGTGCAGGACTCAACCAGTATGGGTTGGGCACCTCTTCCGGCTGCACGATTCTGACCTTGGCATCGCTGATGACTTCAAAGCACGTCAGTACATACGGCTCACTGTCGAGCGCATCAAAACTGTTATTGGCTGCCACCTCCAGAATCGCCGAAGACGGGTCGACAGAGGCGTAGACAACTCGCCGGCCAGGCGCATTCCATCGACCTCCATTCAGTTCTGAACCTATCCCGCTGTCCCACGTAGTCCCGTAGACCTCGGGGTCCAGCCGCCAGGCATACCAGTGCTCGTCCCAAGGCAAGGGATTCATGGGTAAACCCCGGACATGATCTGCCACAAGTATTGTTCCACCATCTGGAAACCCAGTGGATGTCGGATAAATTCCAACGGCACGTGGCCGCTCAGATAAGGGCTGGGTTTCTGCATCCATGCCTCCGCCCGCGATTGCCCTGCGAATGCCCGAGTGGCCATCTCCAGCACCAGCGCATACTGGTAGGCGACGACACTCTGCTGCGGGTCAAGCCGTACCGGTTTGCCTTCCTTCATGAGCCGGCGCACGGTTCTTACAGACTTGCCGGTGATGCGTTTGACCATGTCTTCGCGCAGGTACAACTCGCAAGTTGAAAGCATGTTGACGACATCGCTCAGCTCAAAGCCCTCGTCGGTCAGGCGGATAATCAGCAGGGCATCGTCACCGATGTTCTGGCCGTTCACGAGCAGATCGACGGGTTTGCCCGCGACTTTCTTCAGCCCCGTCAGCCGGGGCGCTTTTGCTGTGGGCATCGCGATATCCTCCATGGGGCATCTGGCGCGATCGTCGATCCAGAAGTTGCGCAGGGAATAAGCAGAGGTTTCATGCTCGATGTGTGGGGTACGCATAATTGATCCTTGATCTGGGAGCCTGAGCGTTCAAGCCGCTCAGCGACTTCAATGTCAGGTCCGATGCTATAGATCGCGCTTCCGACGACCAACCTGAAAAGGTCGTCGGAAATATCCCCTCCTTGCCGCAAAACCCTGCATTTTCCGTAGGACATAAACGCGAAATTCCTGCCATCAGCCGCCGAAGTGACAACTCACTTCCAGCCACCACTGTTGCCCGTCCGGCTCTGATCAGGCGCGACTGTGCTATAGCCTCGAAGACATTTGAAGTAATAAAAAATCAGCACAAGCAAACCATTGAGCATAAGGCGTTTGGTCGCCGCAGAAACATTGGCTGACAGAACGTTGACCTCGGTCACTGGCGCGTGGCCGGCCACTGATTAATCTCGCGGCTCCATCGAAAGCCAGGGACGGCTCACCGAGAGCCCACGGCGAACCCACTCAAGGAAGAGCAAGCATGCGACCACTCAACATCATTCTGCTGTCGTCGGCCTTCAACGGCCTGACCCAACGCGCCTGGCTGGAATTGCGCGAGGCCGGGCACTCGCCGAGCGTGGTGCTGTTCACCGATGAAAACGCTGTGTGCGAACAGATCGAACACAGCGGCGCGGATCTGGTGATCTGCCCGTTCCTCAAAGACCGCGTGCCAAAGGCACTGTGGAGCAATGCCGAACGCCCGGTGGTGATCATTCATCCGGGCATCGTCGGCGATCGCGGCGCGAGTGCCCTTGATTGGGCGATTACCAACGAGCTGCCGAGCTGGGGCGTCACCGCGTTGCAAGCGGTGGAGGAAATGGACGCCGGGCCGGTGTGGGCGACCTGCGAATTCAACCTCCCGGCGGGCCTGCGCAAATCCGAGCTGTACAACGGTCGGGTCAGTGATGCGGCGATTCGTTGTATTCGCGAAGTGGTGGAGAAATTCGTCGAAGGCTTTGAACCGGTTGCCCTCGACTATGCCAATGCGAAAGTGCGCGGGCGCTTGCAGCCGAACATGAAACAGGTCGACCGCAGTTTCAGCTGGCACGATTGCGCGCGCTTCATCAAACGCTGCATCGATGCGGCCGACGGCCAGCCCGGTGTCCTGGCGAGCCTGGCCGGCGGCCAGTTTTACGTATACGACGCGCACCTCGATTCGCGCAGCGGCATGCCCGGCGAGATTCTCGCGGTGCATGACGATGCGGTGTTGGTCGCGGCCGGCGATCAAAGCCTGTGGATCGGCGCACTGCGGCGCAAACCGCAACCCGGCGAGGAAACCTTCAAGCAACCGGCGCGGCACCTGTTGGCAGAGCAACTGGCCGACGTACCTGTGCTGGATTGGTCGATTGCCACACAGCCGTTCAGTGACGAAGCGTATCAACCGATTCGCTACCGGGAATCCGGTAACGTCGGTGAGCTGACCTTCGAGTTCTACAACGGCGCCATGAGCACCGAGCAATGCCAGCGCCTGGTCGCCGCGCTGCGCTGGGCCAAGTCCCGTGATACGCAGGTGCTGCTGATCAAGGGCGGGCGCGGCAGTTTTTCCAACGGCGTGCATTTGAACGTGATCCAGGCCGCGCAGGATCCCGGTGCCGAAGCGTGGGCGAATATTCAGGCGATCGATGATGTCTGCGCAGAACTGCTGACGGCCCGGCAACTGGTGGTCAGTGGGGTGACCGGCAACGCCGGCGCCGGTGGCGTGATGCTTGCGCTGGCAGCCGACATCGTGTTTGCCCGCGCCGATGTCGTGCTCAATCCGCATTACAAAAGCATGGGGTTGTACGGTTCCGAATACTGGACCTACAGCCTGCCCCGCGCCGTCGGCCCGGCAATGGCGGAGCAATTGACCCTGGCCTGTCTGCCGGTGAGCGCGGTGCAGGCATGGCAACTGGGCATGGTTCAAGAGATCGGCCCACGCTGCCCGGACGAGTTTTCGTTGTGGTTGCTGCAACGGGCTAACGGCGTGGTGAGCGATCCGACCTATGCGGCGGTGCGTGAACGCAAGGCGCGGGTTGATCAGGTGTTGATCCGCCAGTGCCGCGAAACCGAGTTGCAGGAAATGCAGGAGGACATGCTGCACAACCGTAATCAGTTTGCCGAGAAGTGCCGAAATTTTGTCTACAAGCGCAAGGTGTGTGGCACGCCGGCGCGGTTGATCGAGGAATGGGCGCGGGGGCGTTTGACCGAGTTGGCCAGTTGATTCTGGCGGTGACTGCTTTCCCCTCACCCTAGCCCTCTCCCAAGGGAGAGGGAACCGAGCCGGGGATATTGAAGATTTACACCGACCTGAGGGTCTTGCTCTGAATCCATAATCGCCTCGGTCTTTCAGGTCGATGTATGACACCAGACACCTCGGTCAGTCCCCTCTCCCTCCGGGAGAGGGTTAGGCGGGCGGCGATCCGATGAGGGGCTTTTGCCTTTACAATGCCCGCCACCTCAAACACCGGCCCGCCCATGGACATCGACCTCGCTCGCACTTTTCTGGAAATCGTCCGTCACGGCAGCCTCGCCGCCGCCGCGCAAAAGCTGTTCGTCACGCAAACGGCGATCACCGCCCGGGTGCAAAAACTCGAAAGCCAGCTGGGCAGCACGCTGTTCGTGCGCAACCGCGCCGGGGCGAAACTGACGCCCAATGGCGAGGCTTTTGTGGTTTACGCCAATCAACTGGTGCAGACCTGGGAAGCCGCACGCCGCGACCTGCCGCTGCCCGAGGGCTATCACAACGTGCTGCACATCGGTGGCGAAGTCAGCCTGTGCAACCCGTTGATGCTCAGTTGGGCGGCGGAGCTGCGCGAAAAGATTCCCGGGCATGCCCTGCGCATGGAAATCCGCGACGGCGAAAACCTCCTGCGCCAACTGGAACTCGGCGTGCTTGACGCCGCGCTGGTCTATCAGCCGGAATACTGGCCGGGATTGCAGGTCGAGCAAGTGCTGGAAGAAAAACTGATTCTGGTGCGCGCGCCCGATCGCCCCGATCCGTACGTCTACATCGACTGGGGTCCGGACTTCCGCCGCCAGCATGACGCCGCCCTGCCGGAAAAAGCCAAAGCGGCGCTGAGTTTCAACCTCGGCCCACTGGCCCTGCAATACATTCTCGAACACGGCGGCAGCGGCTATTTCCGCACCCGTGTCGTGCGCACTTACCTGGAAAGCGGCGCGCTCGAGGCAGTGACCAAAGCCCCGGAATTCGGCTATCCGACCTACCTCGTCTACTCACGCGATCGCGATTCGGCGACGCTGCAACAAGCCTTCAATCTGCTGCGCGAAGTGATCCGCACCGATGACGACTGGTCGCAACGCTGGAACCCGCTGAGCTGAACCGGCGGCTTTGTACCGGACCATGGCGCATGTGACATCGAGGTCCGGCCTGCACGAACGGCCGGATCGGCTAATCTGCCGGGTATAACAACAATCCCCGCAGGTGACGCAGTGAGGCAGACCACCGAAGCATTTCGCAGCCGCTATCGTGCGGCCATTCACCCGCTATACAACCCATGGCTGCACGGCGCCTTCGTCCTGCTGTTCGGCGTGCTGGCCATCGGTGCGTTCTGGAGCAGCGTCCAGCAGGTCAGTCTGCTGGAATGGCTGACAGTGCCGCTGACCCTGCTGTTGTTCAATTTCGGCGTGTACATGGTCCATCGCCATCTCGGCCACCACAAAAAAACCTTCGCAAAAATGTTCTACGCCCGGCATACCGGCGATCATCACAGTTTCTTCACGCCCGGCCACATGACCTACGACAGCGCCCGCGATTGGCGAGTGATCCTGTTCCCCGCCTGGCTGATCGTGCTGCATACGCTGGTGATCAGCCTGCCGCTGTGGTGGCTGCTCGCACAGGTAAACACCAACGTCGCCGGGTTGTTCGGCGGTTGCATGGTGCTGGGTTATCTGACTTACGAAATATTCCACGCCTGCGAACACCTGCCGCCGCACAACCCGTTGACACGCTTGCCGTGGATTCGGCAGATGCGCCATCTGCACGCACTGCATCACCGCCGCGAGCGCATGCAGGAGCGCAACTTCAACATCGTCCTGCCACTGATGGATTACCTGTTCGGCACCCTTTACCGGGAGCCGGAAACCACCCCTTTGAGCTATTCGAGAATGTCCATGACCCGCATGCAGCACACCGTCGATATCGCTGGCGAACCCATTACCGTGCTTGCCTACGCCGCCAGTGTCGGTCGCTGGCCGGAGTGGCATCCTTCATCGCTGAAGATAGACGGCGCTCACGGCCCGCTGCATGCCGGCGCGCGCTTCGAAGAGGACATTCACGCGGGTGGACGTGAAGGCCATTTAAGCTGGGAAGTCACCGAGTACTTGCCCGGCCGACGCTGGTGCGCGCGGGCTCAAGGCGATCATGGATTGTCACTGCTGCTGACCTATGAATGCAGCGCCGAGGGCAGCGGCACGCGGTTTGTGCGCACGCTGGATTATCGCTTCGACGGTCTGGGCATGCGCATCGCCAATCACCTGCTGCTGAAACGGCGCATCGAACGCGAATCCGCCGCGTCGATGCTGGCGCTGCGTGACATGGCCGCCCAGTATCTGGCCTCGGCGAGGGCCAGCGCGTGAAGCTACGGCATCTGTTGTTGCTGCTGTCCCTCATCGTCATCGCGTTCTTATTGTTGATGCCGACCAAAGTCGAACCCGTGGCCTGGACGCCGCCTCCAGCACCTTCGCTCACAGAAGGCATTTACGCCGAGAACCAGAAACTCAAAGCGGCAGCACAGGTCGGGCCCAGCGACATCGAAGGGCCGGAAGCCTTGCTGCTGGAGAGCGATTTCCTGATCACCGGGCTGCACGACGGACGACTGATCCGTACCAGCCTCGACGGCCAGCAACGCAAGGTACTCGCCGACACCGGAGGCCGCCCGCTGGGGCTGGCCCGGCACCCGAACGGTTTGCTGGTGATCGCCGACGGGGTCAAGGGCTTGCTGTCCCTTGATGCGCAGGGGCAGCTGATTCCATTGACCACCGAGGCCAATGGTCTGGCCTTTGGTTTTACAGATGACGTGGCCATCGACAAGTCAGGGCATTACGCCTATTTCAGCGATGCCTCCAGCCGCTGGGGCTACGGCCATGACGGCGAGGCGATCATCGAGCACGGCGGTGACGGACGCCTGCTGCGCTATGACTTTCAGAGCGGTAAAACCAGCGTGCTGCTCGATAAGCTTGAGTTCGCCAACGGCGTGACCCTCGGCCCGGACGATGCTTATGTGCTGGTCAACGAAACCGGCGCCTATCGCATCAGCCGTTACTGGCTGACCGGGCCGAAAGCCGGCACTCATGACCTGTTTATCGACAACCTGCCGGGGCTGCCGGACAACCTGGCGTTCAATGGCAGTAATCGGTTCTGGGTGGCGTTGTATGCGCCGCGCAATGCTCTGCTTGATGGCACTGCCGGGCATCCATTCGTGCGCAAGATGATCGTGCGGGCGCTGACGATTTTGCCTAAACCGGTGGAGAAGCGCGGGTTTGTCCTCGGGCTGGATGTGGAGGGCAAGGTGATCGCCAATTTGCAGGACGCGAGCAGTGGCAACTATTCGCCGATCACCACGGTGCGTGAGTATGGGCCGTGGTTGTACTTTGGCTCGTTGAAGGCGACGCATATGGCGCGGATGCCGTTGGATGCGGCCCTTGAGTGAACCTGATGTTTTTGTGTTGCATGGACTGACACCTTCGCGAGCAGGCTCGCTCCCACAGGGGAACGCGTTTCAAATGTGGGAGCGAGCCTGCTCCGGGCGGCGTTCCGACGAAGACGGTCTGTCAGTTACTCGATTTATCGAACTTGTCCGGATCCTCGTCTTCAGGCAGGCCCTCATCCGGCGCATCAGGGTTGGCCGTGGTATGCGCCGGGCTATTGGGTTCGGGATGCGTGGGAACCGGGTCGAATGCGCCCTGCTCTTCACTGGGGAATTTGGGATCGTTCATAAGGCACCTCGCAAAGAGTCGGTGATGGAAGACTCTGTACATTCGAGGTGCCGGTCGTGGCTGTCGTTCCCGTCAATCCGCAACCGCAGGTCGGCGGGTCAACCGGGTTTCAGGATCGCACTTGTAATTGCTCGACGATCTTGTCTTTGACCTGCAAGCGCTTTTCTTTGAGTTTTTTCAGCGTTTCGTCGCTGGGAGCATCCGAGGTCGCAGTCTCGGCCTTGACTACTTCGGCGTCCGCCTGGGAGTACTTGTTGATCAGTGCGTCCAGATGTGGATCCTGGGTGCGTTTTTGCTGGATCTCTTCCTTCGTGTGACTCAAGTCCTGAAACAGGTCATGGGGAACCGGCATGGAACACCTCCGTCAGTTGATCGGCTGGCCAACGCGACCGATTGCGCTGGCCAGTTATCAGAATGGCCTCGGTTGTACGGTTCTGTCGACCACCTGTCAGACCAGCGGTGCCCGTTCGTCGCCCTGTCGCAAATGCGATCAAACCTTTATTCGCCGCGTTGCCTCCATTGATTAACACCAACAACAACTGCGTGGAGATACACCAATGGACGGATTCAACCTGCGTCATCTGGTTCTGGCTGTCGCTTTGAGCAGCGGCATGGGCAGCGCTTTCGCTGCGACTGACAATGACTTCGTCGATAACGCCGCTGCCGGTGGTATCGCTGAAATCGAAACCAGCCGCCTCGCCCTGGAAAAAAGCCAATCGGCTGACATCAAGGCGTTCGCCAACATGATGATCACCGACCATGGCAAGGCCAACGATGAGCTGGCGACCATTGCCAAGGCCAACGACATCGAAGTTCCGGACACCACGACATTGGTCAAACAGGCCAAGGAAAAAATCCTCGAAGTGCGTGATGAATCCTTTGATGCCGCTTACGCCAATAATCAGGTGAAGGCGCACGAAGACACCATCGAGCTGTTCGAGAAACAAGCCAATACCGTCACCGATGACAAGGTCAAGGGTGCCCCTGAGCTGAAGGCCTTTGCGCAGAAAATGCTGCCGGCGCTGAAAAAACATCTGGCCGACGCCAAGGAACTACAAGCCAAGCATCCGAGCAAGTAAAAGCTTTACCCTCACCCCAGCCCTCTCCCGGAGGGAGAGGGCGCCGACCGAGGTGGATGTTCGAGTTACGCCGACCTCAAAGTCTTGTGTCGAACTCAGGTTCTGAACAGCCCCCGATGAGGGGGGATCAATGTCAGCAACACCACCACATCCAAGCGAAAAAAAAGGCCGCATCCAATAGATGCGACCTTGTCATATCCAGCGGACATCAACCGCCATCCGTATCAATATCGGCATCCGTCTCCTCCCCCGGCTTCGCCCGATCCGGCTGCGGCTTGAAGCCCGGGCTGAATTCATTGTCGTTGTCCGTATGCTGGTTCTTCTGGTCCACCGCAGGATCGGCACTCTGCGCCTGCCCGCCATCGCCCTGCTGCTGCGTCGGCGCCGGCTGCCCCGGCACCTGCGGGTCGATCGCCGGATCATTGCGATTGATCGGTTCACCAGATTGGCTCTGCTTGGTTTGCTCGTTCATGGCCACCTCGTTGGTCAAGCCCCCCGACGCATATCCGTCGGGTGTCAAAGATTCGAAGCCTGCCCCGCGCCAACGTTCAAAACTTCGCCGCCCGTTTGATTGTGCCAGTCGGAACGCCGCAATTACCGGCTCAAGACCCGGGCCAGAAACGGCGCCGTTCGGCTCTTCTTGCTTGCCGCAACCTTCTGCGGGATGCCCGCCACGACAATCCTGCCACCCTGATCCCCCGCCCCCGGCCCGATGTCGATCACCCAGTCACTCTGCGCCACCACGCGCATTTCGTGTTCGACCACAATCACCGTGTGCCCCGCCGTCACCAGCGTATCCAGTTGCTCCAGCAGCCGATCGACATCGCGCGGATGCAGCCCGGTGGTCGGTTCGTCCAGCACGTACAAGGTCGCGCCGCGCTGGTTGCGTTGCAATTCGGTGGCCAGTTTGATCCGCTGCGCTTCACCGCCGGACAGCTCCGTGGCGGGTTGGCCCAGACGCAGATAACCGAGGCCGATATCGCGCAAAACCTCCAGCGAACGGCGGATCCCCGGTTGCTCGGCAAACACTGCCACCGCTTCCTCGACAGTCAATTGCAGCACCTGGGCGATGCTCAAGCCCTCCCAGAGAATCGCCAGGGTCTGCGGGTTGTAGCGTGCGCCATGGCAGGTCGGGCACGGCGCATAAACGCTGGGCATAAACAATAACTCGACGCTGACAAAGCCTTCACCCTCGCACGTCGCGCAACGGCCCTTGGCAACGTTGAAAGAAAACTGCCCGGCGTCATAACCTGCGGCTCGAGCAGCATCGGTCCCGGCGTAAAGTTTGCGCACGTTGTCGAACAGCCCGGTGTAGGTGGCCAGATTGGAACGTGGCGTGCGGCCGATGGGTTTCTGATCGACCTGCACCAGGCGTTTGATCGACTCCAGCCCCGACGTGACCTGACCGCTGCTGACTTGCGGTGCGTCGTCTTCGAGGCTGAGTTCTTCCGGTTCGCCGTCCACCGGCGGACGCCCCAACTGCGCGCCGACCAGTTCCAGCAAGGCCTGACTGACCAGACTCGATTTGCCGGAGCCGGACACACCCGTCACCGACGTGAAGCAGCCCAACGGAAATTCGGCACTGAGGTTATTCAGGTTATTGCGGGTGATCCCGTCGAGTTTCAGCCACGCCGTCGGCTTGCGCGCTGTTCGTGTCTGATGCTGCGACTCGGCAAACAGATAGGCCCGCGTCTGCGACGCTTCGATCTCGGCCAGACCTGCCGGCGGGCCGCTGTACAGCACCTGACCACCCTGCTCGCCCGCTGCCGGGCCGACGTCGATCAGCCAGTCGGCGCGGTGCATGGTTTCCAGGTCATGCTCGACCACAAACAATGTATTGCCGTCAGCCTTCAAGCGCTGCAAGGCCTCGAACAACGCTTCGCCATCGGCCGGATGCAAACCGGCGGAAGGCTCGTCGAGCACGTAAATCACTCCGAACAATTGCGAACCCAATTGTGTCGCCAGGCGTAAACGCTGCAACTCACCGGACGACAAGGTTGGCGTGCTGCGCTCCAGCGCCAGATAACCGAGGCCCAGATCGGTCAGCGTGCTGACCCGCTCCAGCAAGTCCTCGGCAATGCGCTGCGCCGCCAGGCGTTTCTCCAGCGAAAGATTTGGCGTGTGGCGCACGTCGGGCGCGCTACCGTGCCCGCTGGCGCCATGGGCCACGCGCTGCTGGCGGGCCTCGCGGGTTTGCGCGTGGCTCAAGGTCTCGCCGGTTTCTTCTGCGTGTTCGAGGTAACTGGCCGCCGCTACCGGCCGTAATACCTCGGCCACTTGCAATAACGGCATCTGCGACAACTCGCCAATGTCATACCCGGCAAACGTCACTGACAACGCCTCACGCTTCAAGCGTTTGCCGTTGCACAACGGGCAAGGGCTGCCGAGCATGAATTGCGAGACGCGCTTCTTCATCAGCGCACTTTGCGAATGGGTGAACGTGTGCAGGATGTAGCGGCGGGCGCCGGTAAAAGTGCCCTGATAACTCGGCTCCATCTTGCGTTTGAGGGCGACGCGGGTTTCTTCCGGCGTGAGCCCGGCGTACACCGGCACGGTCGGGGTTTCTTCGGTGAAGAGAATCCAGTCGCGCTGCTTTTTCGGCAGCTTTTTCCACGGGATGTCGACATCGATGCCCATGGTCACGAGGATGTCGCGCAGGTTCTGCCCCTGCCACGCCAGCGGCCAGGACGCCACGGCGCGCTGGCGGATGGTCAGGCTCGGATCGGGCACCATCAGCGCCTCGGTGACTTCATACACCCGCCCCAGGCCATGGCATTCAGGGCAAGCGCCTTGCGGGGTGTTCGGCGAAAAGTCCTCGGCATACAACATCGGCTGCCCCGGCGGATAACTGCCGGCGCGGGAATAGAGCATGCGGATCAGGCTCGACAACGTGGACACGCTGCCCACCGACGAGCGCGTGCTCGGCGTCCCGCGCTGCTGTTGCAGGGCCACGGCCGGTGGCAGGCCTTCTATCGAGTCGACATCCGGCACGCCCACCTGATCGATCAGCCGTCGCGCATACGGCGCCACTGACTCGAAGTAGCGCCGCTGGGCTTCGGCATACAAAGTCGAAAACGCCAGCGACGACTTGCCCGAACCGGACACCCCGGTGAACACCACCAAGGCATCGCGGGGGATGTCGACATCAACGTTCTTAAGGTTGTGTTCTCGGGCGCCGCGCACCCGGACCATGCCGGCGGGCGCCTTGGAGGTGCGTTTGGAAGTCATCGACCTGCCTTGGTAAAGGAATGTTCAGCGCTCAGTTGCCGAGAACCACCCGGATCATCTGCAACAAGGCCTCGGGGCTATACGGTTTACCGAGCAAATGGGTATCGGGGCTCAACTGGTGATTGCGCGAAATGATGTCCCGGGTGTGCCCGGAAGTGAACAGCACCGCCACCGGCGGCGTCTGCACCTTGGCCCAGGCGAACAGGTCGGAGCTTTTGATCAGCCCGGGCATGACCACGTCGGTGAAGATCAGGTCGACCGCGACACCTTCGAGGAGCATTTGCATGGCCGCATCGCCGTGGCCGGCGGTCAACACGCGGTAACCTTCCTCGCGCAACAACTCGACCGCCGCGGCGCGCACTACCTCGTTGTCTTCGACCACCAGAATCGTTTCGTGGCCACCGCTCTGCTGTCTTTGCAGATTGGGTGATTCCTCAAGGATCGGCCGCAGGCTGCGCGGGAAATACAATTGCACCCGGGTACCCTCGCCCAGAGCGCTGGTGATTTCGACATGCCCGCCGCTCTGTTTGACGAAGCCGAACACCATACTCAGACCCAGTCCGGTGCCCTGACCATCGGCCTTGGTGGTGAAAAACGGTTCGAACACCTGCTCGAGAATATCGGGCGGGATGCCTGCACCGGTGTCGCTGACGGATACACGGACAAACTCGCCGGGGACGATGCCTTTACCGTTACAAAACTCGCGATCGAGTCGCACGTTGGCAGCGCTGAGCGCAATGGTGCCCTCGCCCTTCATTGCATCGCGAGCGTTGATCGCCAGATTGAGAATGGCGTTTTCCAACTGGTTGCGGTCGACGTTGATGTGCCACGGTTGCTGCGGCAACTGCACGTCGATCTGAATGGTTTCGCCCAGCGCGCGCTGCAGTAATTCGCCGACACCTTCGAAGATCTGCCGCGGATTGCACACCGCCGGCGACAACGGCTGGCGCCGGGCAAACGCGAGCAATTGCGAGGACAGCTTGGCACCGCGCTCGACCGCCGCCAGCGAGGCACTGACCCGGCGCTGCACGTTGGCGTTGTTCGGTTCGTGGCGCGCGAGCAGATGCAGATTGCCGGCGATCACTTGCAGCAGGTTATTGAAGTCGTGGGCCACGCCGCCGGTCAGCCCGCCAATGGCTTCGAGCTTCTGCGACTGGCGCAACTGCTCTTCAGCCGCCAGGCGCGCCTCGACTTCCTCGCCCACGCGCTGTTCGAGGTTGCGGGTAAATTTGAGCAAGGATTCTTCGGCGATCTTTCGTTCATGAATGTCGATCAGCACACCGGGAAAGCGCAAGGGCTCGCCGTGTTCGTCGAACTCGCAAGCACCGCTGGCCAGCACCCACAGATAATTGCCGTCGCTGCGCTGGACGCGGTATTCGGCGTTATACGGCTCGCCGGTCTGCACGCAATGGGCGACGCGTTCCTGCACCCAGGCGTGGTCATCGGGGTGGATACGCGATTCGGCAATGTCCTGGGCCAGATTGCTCAGGTCATGATCCGGCGGATAAGAAAACGTGCGGGCGAAACGCTCGTCTGCCGACAGCGTGTTGTTCTTCACATCCCAGACAAACGAACCGAGCAAGGCGCCGGCATTCAGGGCCAGACGTACCCGCTCGTTATCGGCGCGGTAAGCCTTTTCGGCGGCCTGACGGCGGCGTTCGGAGTGCATGAATTCGGTGGTTTCCACCACCATCGCCATGACCCCGGCCGGCACGCCGTCATCGTTGGCGACCGGGCTGTAATACAGATCCATCCAGACGTCCTCGGGGACGCCGTCGCGCAACAACACCAGTTCTTTATTGCGAAAGGACAAGGTGCCGCCCGCCAGGCAGGTGTCGACCACATGCCGGTTGAATTCGGCGACCTCCGGCCAGCCCAGCTCAACCGGCGCGCCAAGCAGGTACGGATGGCGACCACCGGCAAAAACCGAATAGGCATCGTTGTAGATCATGTAGCCGGCGCGGCCCCAGAGCATGACCATCGGCAGCGGCGAAGCCAGCATCAGTTGCACCGCGCTGCACAGGCTGGCCGGCCAGCGGTTCAGCGGGCCGAGTTCGGTGTGGCTCCAGTCGAACGCACTGATGCGCCCGGCCATTTCGCCTTTCCAACCGTCACAACCATGGCTATCGGATAAAAACTGCATCGACTGACTCAGTGTCCTTAGGTAGTTGCCCGATAAATCGCGACGCCAGAACGACGCAACGCCCGTCTTTTTCGAGCGTCTTCAGTCGCATTGGTTTCATTAGAGGTATAGCCGATTTCATCTCCGTTCGGGGACTAGACGCCGATCAGGTGTTTGAGCGGATGGTAGCCGGTTTTCATTTTGGCGGCGGCGTCGAGAATGGCCTTCTCGATGCCGTTCAGATGCGTGCAGGTCAATTCGATGGCGGCGTCCTGATTGCCAGTCTCGATGTATTCGATCAGGCGCAGGTGTTCGTTGTCGCGGCAGACTTCATGGCTGTCGTCGTCCAGCGCCGCTGCGTACAGCGAAGCGCGGGAGATCAGTTTCTGGAACCAGGCGAGCAGCACCGGATTGTTCAGGCTGCGCGCCAGTTTGATGTGGAACTCGCCGAGCAGATGGATCAGCCGTTCGTGATCACCCACCGCGTGGGCTTCATCTTCCAGCAGCAGGTGTTCGCGCAGGTCCTGCATCGCCGCACTGTCCTTGCGCCGGCACAGTTCGGTAACGATGCCGATCTCGATCAGCCGGCGGGTTTCGAACAGCGAGCGAAGCTCTTCATTGCTCGGCAGCGACACCGATGCCCCTTTATTGGGCTCGGTGGTGACCAATCCATCGGCCTCCAATTGCTTCAATGCCGCACGCACCGACGTACGGCTGACATTGAACAACTCGGCCAGCGAGGCCTCGCCCAGTTTCATCCCAGGACGCAACGAACGCTTGCTGATCGCCTCGTAAACCCCTTGGTAGACACGGTCGACCGTGGTTTCCGGTTTCTTTTCGGCCATTTGGGCACTCCTTTAACGTCGGGCAACTGAGTGTCACGCAGGATATAGCCTTCGGCTTCGCGATGCAGGGTCTTGATTGCACGTTGATTGCGGATCCCCATAGGGGCAGCGTCGCTCTACCTGTCTGCTCATTGCAAGCAAGGATACAAGCGTCAGGGGGGGCGTTCCCACGCAGAGCATGGGAACGATCATTACCGGGTTCAGTCAGTGCCGTACTTCGGCGAACGCGGGCCGTACAGCAGGCCTGCCCGATGGCCGGCCGAGAGCAGACGATTGCTCGCCACACCGGCAATCGGGTAGCCGGCATCGGTGGCGCTGTTGATGATCTGCTTCACTGCCGCCGAGATCAGCATGCCGACGATACCGCCGGCATTGCTATTGCCGCCCTCTTCACTCGACGCCCGGGCCGAACCGGTCCACAGCGTGGTGCCGCTTTTCAGGTCAACCAGTTTCGCCGTCGCGGTCACTGCCGTTTCGCTGCTGATCACCATGTAACGCGTGCCGTACTCGGTCACGGTGATGTACAGCGCGGCGTCCGCACCGAAGATGTCCCTCAGTTTGTTCGGCGGGGCCTGATGGATGTCGTCCGGAGTGGTCAGGCCGTTCTGCCGGAACGTCTCGTCAACCAGCGCAATCGGCAGCACGTAATAGCCGGCTTCGGCCAATGGGAACGTCACCTGCGACAACAGGCTGTACGACGCCTTCACATCCGGCGAAGTGTTCAGCGGAGGCAGCACCAGAATGGTCTTCGGCCGCGCCTGTTTGTAGGCCGAGTAGTCCACGGTTTTCGGGGCGACGCAGCCACCCAGCACGGTCAGGGCCAGACCGGCAGCGAGCAGCTTCAAAGTGCGCGCGATCATTTCGCGTCTCCGCTCTTGGCGTTTTTGAGCAGGAAATCCATGTACGTGCCGGACTCGGGAAACAGCGTTTTCTCGGTGTTGAACTGCTGCACCATCTGATCGTCCTTGCCCATGCTCAGATAGAGCAAGCCAAGGTGCGCGTGGTAACCCGGCGGTACGGCCTTGCCGGTGGAGCGGATTTTCTGCAGGTCACGTTCCAGCGCTTCGGCCTGGGCTTCTTTCGGCTCTTCGCCTTTGAAGTATTCGTAGACCTGGGGTTCGTAGCCTTCCCATTGGTACAGGGTTTGCGGGCCGGGGGCACAACCGGCCAGCAAGGCGCTGGCGGCCAGCGTCAGCGCCATCAGCGGGCGCGACAAAGTCATGGTCATGGGGTATTGCTCCTTGCAATGGGTGTCGATCAGTTGCCCGGTTTCCAGGCACCGGCGTTCATGCCATCGACCAGACGATTGATCGCCTCGCGCATGGCCAGGTCGAGGACTTTGCCGTTGAGGGTCGAATCGTAGGCAGCGGTGCCGCCGAAGCCGATGATCTCGCGGTTGGACAAGGCGTATTCGCCGGCGCCCTGAGTCGAATAGACCACTTCGGAGGTGCTGATATTGACGATGTTCAGATTGACCTTGGCGTAGGCCACCTGGGTCTTGCCACGACCGAGAATGCCGAACAACTGGTGATCGCCGGTCTCTTTGCGGCCGAACTCGGTGACGTCACCGGTGACCACATAATCAGCACCTTTCAGTCGCTGGGGCTGGCCCTTGATCGCCGCTTCCTGCTGGATTTCGCCCATGTTGTCGCGATCCAGCACGCTGAAGCGGTTGGTCTGCTGCAAGTGGGTGATGAGGATGGTCTTGGCCTGACCGCCGAGACGGTCGACGCCGTCGGAGAAAATCCCGCGCATGTAGCTGGAGCGGTTGTCGAACTTGCCCACGGCCATTGGCACACGAACACCGGTCCAGACCTGGGAGGCACTTTCCACTTTGGCCACCGGCAAGGCGCGTGAGCTTTCGGTGGCGCAACCGGCGAGTGTGGTGGCAAGGGTGCCAAGCACGGCAATCGCCACGCCTGAAACCAGCATCCGGGAGATCATTCTCACTGAGCATTCCTTTTGAAAAACGGGGAGGCCCCCGACACGGCAATGCGGGCGGGAGCTGAAAAGGGGCGGCATTATGACAAAGTGCCATCACTGAAGACAGGTTTTTTTGACGCCAGTGAATTGGCTTGATTGGCCTTACGCAAATCCACTGTGGGAGCGAGCTTGCTCGCGAAAGCGGTTCGTCATTCAACGAATATTTGTCTGATGCACCGCCTTCGCGAGCAAGCTCGCTCCCACAGGGTTTGGTGTTTGGCTTGGGAAAGGGATCAGTGGAAATCGCGACTTTGCACGCGGATGCCATTAAGCAGCGGGCTTAGGTCGCTCAGCCGGCCAGCGATCAAATGGCGCACTTCACCTTCGCGCTCCCAGCGGCCATCGACTTTCAGTAGTTGCGAGCCCACCAGCACTTGCCGCTGACGCTCGGCCAGATCGCGCCAGACCACCACGTTGACGTTGCCGAACTCGTCTTCCAGGGTCACGAAGGTCACACCGCTGGCGGTGCCCGGTCGTTGCCGCCCGGTGACCAGACCGGCGACGCTCACTGGTCGGCCGTGTTCGACGTCGAGCAATTCCTGAGAACTGCGGCAGCGTCGCGCTTTCAATTCGCCGCGCAACAGCGCCAGCGGATGCGGCCCCAACGTGGTGCCGATGGTAGTGTAGTCCGCATGCAAATCCTCACCGACACTCGGCTTGGGTAGCACTATGTCGGCCTCCTCCTGGCTCGGCAGCCCGGCGAACAAGCCTAACTGTTTCTGCACCCCGGCGACTTCCCAGCGCGCCCGATGCCGATGTCCGGCCAGGCCACGCAACGCCCCGGAATCGGCGAGCAACGCCTGCGCCCGACTGTCGAGTGCCGCCCGCTCGCCCAGATCGGCGACATCGGCAAACGCCCCGCGCGCCCGCGCCGCTTCGATGCGCCGGGCATCGTCCTCGCGAAAGCCCTTGATCATCCGCAGGCCCATGCGGATCGCTGGTTGCGCCGTCGTGGTGGTTTCCAGGCTGCAATCCCAATCACTGGCGCGCACGTCGACCGGGCGGATCTGCAGCTGATGACGGCGCGCATCCTGCAGAATCTGGTCCGGACTGTAGAAACCCATCGGCCAGCTATTGATCAGCGCACAGGCAAACGCCGCCGGTTCGTGGCATTTGAGCCAGCAACTGGCGTAGGTCAGCAAGGCAAAACTGGCAGCGTGGGATTCGGGGAAGCCGTAGCTGCCGAAGCCTTTGATCTGCTCGAAAATCTGCGCGGCGAACTCCGGTGTGTAGCCGTTCTTCTTCATGCCGGCGGCGAGGCGTGCCTTGTGCGGCTCCAACCCGCCATGGCGTTTCCAAGCGGCCATCGAGCGGCGTAATTGGTCGGCCTCGCCGGGGATGTAGTCGGCGGCGACGATAGCGATCTGCATGACCTGCTCCTGAAACAGCGGCACGCCGAGGGTGCGCTTGAGCACCACTTCCAGCTCCGGTGACGGATAGGTTTCCTCTTCTTCTTTATTGCGGCGGCGCAGGTACGGATGCACCATCCCGCCCTGAATCGGCCCAGGGCGGACGATGGCCACTTCAATCACCAGGTCGTAGAACTTCGCCGGTTTCAGACGTGGCAGCATCGACATCTGCGCCCGCGATTCGATCTGGAACACGCCGATGGTGTCGGCGCGACTGATCATGTCGTAGGTCGGTTTGTCCTCGGCCGGAATCGTCGCCAGGCTCAGATCCTGATTGCGGTGACGACGCAGCAAGTCGAAGCAGCGACGAATGGCGCTGAGCATGCCGAGGGCGAGGATATCGACCTTGAGCAGGCCGACCGCGTCGAGGTCGTCCTTGTCCCACTGAATGATCGTACGATCGGCCATGGCGGCATTTTCCACTGGCACCAGTGTGTCCAGCGGCTGCTCGGAAATCACGAAACCACCGGGATGCTGCGACAGGTGTCGGGGGAAACCGATCAACTGCCCGGTCAGGCTCAACACCCGGCGCAGCACAGGACTTTCCGGATCAAACCCGCTTTCGAGCAAACGCTCGAGCGGCGGCGTTTCATCGCTCCAGTGGCCGCAGCAATCGGCCAGTGCATTGATCTGATCCGGCGGCAGGCCCAGGGCCTTGGCCACATCGCGTACGGCGCCGGCAGCGTGGTAAGTGCTGACCACCGCCGTCAGCGCCGCGCGGCTACGGCCGTAACGGCGAAACACGTACTGCAGGACTTCTTCGCGGCGTTCATGCTCGAAGTCGACATCGATGTCCGGCGGCTCGTTGCGCTCCTTTGACATAAAACGTTCGAACAGCAACGTGGTGCGGTCGGGGTCGATTTCAGTGATGCCCAGGGCAAAACACACCGCCGAGTTGGCTGCCGAACCACGGCCCTGACACAGAATCTTCTGCTCGCGGGCGAAGCGCACCACGTCATGCACGGTGAGGAAGTAGCTTTCGTAGCCGAGTTCGGCGATCAGCTTCAGCTCTTTGTTGATCTGCCGCAGCACCTTGAAGGGCGCGCCTTTCTTCCAGCGCCAGGCGATGCCTTCCTTGGTCAGTTGCCTTAGCCAGGAACTGGCGCTGTGCCCCTCGGGCACCAGTTCTTTCGGATACTGATAACGCAACTCGCCCAGATCGAAGGTGCAACGCCGGGCCAGCCTCACCGACTCATCCAGCAGGGCCTGCGGATACAACTCGCGCAACACCTCGACGCTGCGCAAATGCCGCTCACCATTGGGGTGCAGGCGTAATCCCGCTTCGGCCACCGGTACGTGATGACGGATCGCGGTCATGGTGTCCTGCAAGGCGCGGCGGCCACGGGCGTGCATGTGCACATCGCCACAGGCCACAGCCGGAATCTGCAACTCGGCGGCCAGACTCAACAACCCCGCCAGCCGCTGCTGATCGTCCTGCCCACGATGCAACTGCACCGCCAGCCACAGGCGTTCGCCGAAGGTCTGCTGCAGCCAACGGCCCTCCTCCATCTGATCGAGCGAGTCCGGCACCCACAACACCAGCAACCCCGGCAACGGCTCGATGAAGTCCTCACGCAGCACCTGATACTGGCCTTTTTGCGTGCGCCGCCGTGCACGGGTGATCAAGCCGCACAGCGTCTGATAGCCCGCCAGGTTCTCCACCAGCAGCACCAGTTTCGGGCCGTTTTCAATACGGACTTCACTGCCGATGATCAGCGGCAGTTCAACCGATTTCGCCGCTTGCCAGGCGCGGACGATCCCGGCCAGCGTGCATTCATCGGTGATCGCCAGTGCCTGATAGCCGTGCTTTTTTGCCCGTTGAAACAGTTCCAGCGCACTGGACGCACCGCGCTGGAAACTGAAGTTCGACAGGCAGTGCAGTTCGGCATAACCGTCGTTCATGCAAACCAGCCCTGCAGCCACAACGGACCGCCCTCGCCCACCGCTCGATAAGCCCAGCCCTGCTGACCGGCGCGGTTCTGGATCAGGTAATAGTCACGGCGCACATCGTCACCGTCCCACCAGCCGGACTCGATGCGCTCCGGGCCCATGAGAATTCGCGCGGAGCCTTCTGCCACGCTTTGCGGTTCGCCGAGCAACCAGCCCGGGCGGTGCACGCTGGGTAAACCTGCGCAGCGTTGTTTGTCGACGCCATGCTGCCACGCGCACTCCGGACGATGATCAGCCTGAAAGCGCAGCCCTTGCACCGCGTCATCGCCCAAGCGTGCACGCAGACGTTCACGCAATTGCTCCCACGGCAAAGTCTGTTGCGGGCGGTCGTCGAACAGCTCCTGAAACTGCGGGACGAAACTCGGCAGGTCTTCGGCGCGCAGACGAAAGCCACGCACGGGCGCCTCGACCTGCACCTGTTCCAGCCGCCCGCGCGCCAGTTCGAAGAGCATCGCCGGATCACGTTCGGCGCTGAGCAGGCCGACCTTGATCACGCTGTCCGGCAACCCGGCGTGTTCCAGATGCAGGTCGAAACGCTGCACGCCACTGTCGCGCCCACAAAGGAACGCCGACAGATCACCGGTCAAACGGCGTAACGGGAACAACAGTGCCTGATGGGACTGCACGTCGAAATTCAGTTCGATGCGTACATCAAAACGGTCCGGCGGCAGGTAGAACTCCAGCGCCAATGGCCGTGCGCCAAACAAAGTGTCGAGGTGCTTGAGCATCTGCGCTTCGAAGCGCCGGGCCAGCGCCTGACGCGGCAAACTCTGCACCTGACTGAGAGTGCGCAGGCCCATGCGCGACAACGCCGTGGCCACTGCGGGTTCCAGACCGACGCGGTCGACAGGCAACTGGCCGAGGTGATGCTGCAACGCCTCGCCGTCCGGCACCACCAGGCCGTCATAGGCGTTGGCCAGTACCCGCGCCGCCACCGGGTTCGGTGCGGCAACGATGCGATGACGAAAACCCAGATCGGTCAGTTCCTGGCGCAACCGCGCTTCGAACTGCACCCAGGAACCGAACAGCCCCAAACTCGACTCGATCTCGAACACCACGGTACGCGGATAATGCACGCTGACCTGCGCACTGAAACCGTAAGCCCACGCGGCGAGAAACTGCTGCCAGTGCTCGACCTCGGCCGCCTCGTAATCAGCGGTGGCGAAACCTTTGCTCATCGCCTGCGCAGCGGTCATCGACTGGCCGGGACGCAAGCCAAGTTTGCGCGCCGCCGGGTTGACCGCTTGCAACACCCGGCGCTGGGCCGGGCCGTTGAGCAGCACCAGCGGTTCATCGGGATCGGGGCGCTGACGCAGCACGGCGTCGAGGGCCAATTGCGGGAACAGGATACACACCCAGCGCATGGCGACCTCAGTGTCCCACGGCAAAGGCAATCGGCGCCGTACGTGCCAATCCGCCACGGCACTTGAGCACGCGCAGCTGTGCAGGTTTGGCGTCGATGGCAATGCGCAATGCGGCTGGCGACGGGTTGACCGCCTCGCTCAATGGGCGCCATGCAAACGCCAGGGTCTGGCCGGTTTCCGCCGCCACCTGCAAACGCCGCAACGCACGGTCATCAGCCTTGTGCGGCCAGCACAGCACCGCGCCGCAACTGCCTGAGCGCAGGCATTGTTCCGCCGCCCACAAGGCATCGCGCTCACTGGCCTGGATCACCGACAACTGGCGCAGATCGACCCCGGCGTTCGCCCACGCCTGCGGGTACGGCACGAAGGGTGGCGCCACCAGCACGATGCGCTCGCCTGCCGCTGACAACCGCGCCAGCGTCGGCCAGACCAGTTGCAGTTCACCGACACCGGGCCCGGCCAGGAGGATTTCACTCAGCGCCGCTTCCGGCCAGCCACCGCTGGGCAGTGCCGCATCCAGCGCGGCGTGCCCGGTCGGTTGCGGACTGGCAGCCGGGGGCGCAGGCCGGCCCCTCCAGACCTGGCCGCCATTGAACAGCGTATCCAACGCAACGACGGCGCCCATCAGCCTTGCCTCACCAGACCGCAGAACACCCCTTCGATGGCCAGATCCTGATCGTCGCGCACGACAATCGGCTGGTACGCCGGGTTGCGCGGCAACAGGCGTACGGCATCGCCGAGCCGCTCGAAGCGTTTGATGGTGACTTCACCGTCGAGGCGCGCCACAACGATCTGGCCGTTGAGCGCCTCGGGATTGCGCTTCACGCCGACCAGATCGCCATCGAGAATGCCGTCCCCGATCATCGAATCGCCCTGCACCCGCAGCATGTAATCGGGTGTGCGCGAGAACAGCGCCGGGTCGAGCAGCAAGCGGCTATGGATGTCGGCATCGGCGCCAATCGGCGCACCGGCAGCGACGCGGCCGAGCACGGGGATGTCGAGCAGTTCGGGGCGCGGCGGTTGCCCGAGCAGGCGAATGCCCCGGGCCTGATGCGGATTGACCTCGATAAACCCGGCTTCAGTGAGCGCGAGCACGTGCTTGCGCGCCACGCTGCGCGAGGCAAAACCAAAAGCCTCGCTGATTTCAGCGAGGCTTGGGGGCTGACCGTGTTCGGCGATGCGATCGCGGATAAACGTCAGGATGGCGGTACGGCGGGGAGTCAGGTTCGTCATGGAGTACATTTGTACTCCTGTAGGATTTTCCTGACAAGAACCGCCAGTCGGCCTAGGCCGACGTAGGAGCTTGATCGTTCCCACGCTCTGCGTGGGAATGCCTCTAGGGACGCTCTGCGTCCAGTGACGCGGAGCGTCACGGGCTGCATTCCCACGCCGGAGCGTGGGAACGATCAGCGCGGGGGTGTTAGCCAAGGCCACGCTCGGCGAGAAATGCGGCGATGTAATCAATGAAGGCAACGACCTTGGCCGTGGCCCGTCGATGACTCGGGTACACCGCGAGAATGTGCGGGCCAAAGGTATCCGGGTCGATCTCGTAATCCGCCATGACCCGCATCAGTCGCCCGTCGGCAATGTACGGCGCGGCACTCCACAGCGGCGTGTGCAGTAAACCGCGCCCGGCCAGAGCGCTGGCCAGTAACAAGTCGTAATTGTCGCTGCGCAATCGCGGATTCGCCGGTTGCGCCAGGCTCAAACGCTGCCCGTCGCGCTCGGCCCACCAGAATTCGCGGCTGAGCAACGGATGCTGATAGAGCAGCCATTCATGCTGTTCAAGGGTCTGCGGATTGACCGGCAAGCCCTTGCGCGCCAGATATTCCGGGCTACCGCACAAAGCCAGGCGATTGCTGCCGACCACCCGCGCAATCAGCCCTGGCAAATCATCGTGGCCCTCACGCAGCGCCAGGTCGTAGCCACTTTCCAGCAGATTGACGAACGCATCGCACAGATCCACTTGCAAACTGATCTGCGGGTATTGCTGCAAAAAACCGTCACACACCTGATCGAGAAATGCCCGCCCATAGGCCAGCGGTGCGGTGATTTTCAGGCTGCCGCGCAAACCGTGCTGCAACTGCTCGATTTCCTCGCTGGCCTCGTCCAGTCGCTGCAACACCAGCCGCGCAGTTTCCAGGTACACCCGGCCGATTTCGGTGAGCAGAATCCGCCGCGTGCTGCGTTCGAACAGCCGCGCACCCAGTTCCGACTCCAGGTGATTGACCGCTTTGGTCAGTGCCGACGGAGTCTTGCCCAACTGCTCGGCGGCGCGGCTGAAACTACCGAGCTGCGCGGTGACCACGAACATTTTCAAAGCACCCAACTTGTCCATGCTTTTTCCATTCAGGCAAAAACGTTTTTCGTGAGGGAGGCGTTCTGTCAGCCGCTGCCAGCCACTAATCTCGCCATCAGACGCAATAACAAGGAAATCTTCAATGAAAAGATTCATCCCGAGTCTGCTGCTAACCGCCGTAAGTTTTGCCTCGATGGAAGCCATGGCCGCCGCCGATCTGATCCTGCTCAACGGCAAGATTTTCACCGCCGACCGCGCGCAACCCAGGGTTCAAGCGCTGGCCGTGGAAAACGGCAAAGTGCTGAAGGTCGGCAGCGATGCGCAGATCAAGGCGCTGATCGAACCCGACACAAAAGTCATCGACCTCAAGGGCAAAGCGCTGATGCCCGGCCTGATCGACAGCCATTCCCACGCGATTTTCGGCGGTCTGGAAATGGTCTCGGCGAACATGGAAGACGAAGTCGTCGGCCTCGACGAGCTGCAAAAACGCCTGCGCGACTGGCGTGCAGACGGCAAGGCCAAACACGGCGATGTGCTGAGCATTGCCGGCATGAGTTCGGTTTATTGGGCGCAGGCCGAGGCCTTGGGCAACACGTTCAACAGCGGCGAATGGGCCAATGTGCCGGTGGTGTTTATCGGTAGCGACCACCATACGGCATGGGCCAACAACGTCATGCTCAAGCGCGCCGGCATCGACGCCGCGCTGCTGAAAACCCTGCCCGACGCGGAAAAAGACACCATCGGCAAACAGGCCAACGGTGAGCCAAACGGTTTTGTGGTCGACGCCGGTTGGGACCGGGTCGCCTCGAAAATGCCGGTGCCAAGCCCTGTCGATATGTTGAATGCGGCGAAATCAGCGGTGCGCTACAACAACAGCCTGGGCATCACTGCGTGGATGGACCCGGCCGCCAACGCCGCACCGGGTGAAGCGGTGTTCGCGCTCAAACCTACCGAGAAAACCGTCGGCGTGTTGCCGGCCTATAAAGCGCTGTCGGAAAGTGGTGACATGAGCGCCCACGTCGCGGCGCTGCTGGTGGCTAACCCGAAAAGCGTACCCGCCGACCTCGAGACGCTGGACAAGGTGCGCCAGCAATTCCAGGGCATTCCCAACCTGACCCTGCCCGGGATCAAGATCTTCGCCGACGGCGTGATCGAGTTCCCGGCGCAGAGCGCGGCGATGATCGATCCGTACAGCAACTCGCACAAACAGGGCGAACTGCTGATTGATCCAAAACATTTCGGCGAACTGGTCAGCGCCATCGACCAGCGCGGCTGGCTGGTGCACATCCACGCGATCGGCGACCGCGCGGTGCGGGAATCACTGAACGGTATCGCTCAGGCACGCAAGGATCGCCAAAGCGGTGTGACCCACTCGATCACTCACCTGCAAATGGTCAACCCGCAAGAGTTCGCCCGCTTCAAGCCGCTCAATGTGATCGCCTCGATGCAGCTGTTATGGGCCAGCGCCGACGATTACACCACCGACATGATCAAGCCCTACGTCAGCGCCCTAGCCTTCCGCTATCAGTACCCGGCGCATTCGCTACTGAAACAGGGCGCGACGATTGCCGGTGCCAGCGACTGGCCGGTGTCTTCGCCGAATCCGTTCAACGCCATGGCGCAGGCGATTACCCGGGTCGGCCCGTTGGGTGTGCTCAACGCTGATGAGCGTCTGGACCGCGACACCCTGTTCTACGCCTACACGATCAACGCGGCGCGCACGATTGGCCTGGAGAAGCAGATCGGTTCGCTGACGCCGGGCAAGCAGGCTGACTTTATCGTGCTCGACCGCGATGTGTTCAGCGTCGACAACAAGGCCCTGCATGACACCCAGGTGCTGCAAACCTGGTTCGGCGGCCGTCAGGTCTATACCGCCACCCAATAACAACACCGACCCCACCCTGTGGGAGCGAGCTTGCTCGCGAAGAGGCCAGTCCATTCAACATCTTCACTGACTGACCCACCGCTTTCGCGAGCAAGCTCGCTCCCACAAGGTTTGTGTGGGTGCTTGGAATGGCATTCCCACACACAATTTTCGTCCTGCCCCAATAACAATCACAACATCGGGACTTCACATGAAAGCCTTGCCCCTGTTCGCCCTGAGCTTTGTCAGTCTGCTGCCGTTGAGCAGTTTTGCGATCCCCTTGAACGATGAGTTTGCGCTGTTGGTGGATCTCACTTTAGCCAGCGACTACCGCACTCGCGGCATCTCGCAAACCCAGAATGACCCCGCCGTGCAGGCCGGTCTGACCCTCGCGCACAGCAGCGGTCTGTATCTCGGAGCATGGAGTTCGAACGTCGATTTCGGCGGCGGCCTGAAAACCCGCCAAGAGGTCGATTACTACGGCGGCTGGCTGTGGCAGGCGACCGAGGAGGTCAGCCTGGATCTGGGCTACCTCAAATACGCCTACCCCAAGGAAAGCCAGTTCAACCAGAGCGAGGTCTACGGAATTCTCGGGGTTTATGGAGTGAAACTGGCGGCGTATTACTCCAGCGATGCGCCGGGGATCGATAGCAAACAGAACTCGCTGTACACCTATGTCAGCTACGAAACCGAGTTGCCGTACGACTCGGGCCTGAAGCTGCGTTACGGCAATATGGATTTCAAGGATCCGCATCTGTATTCGGCGTCCGGCAGCGCCGAAGAGTCGTACCGTGAATGGGAAGTCAAACTCACCCACAATCTGGCCGGGGTGGTGTTGGGGTTGAGCTACATCGACACTGATCTCTCACAAACCCAATGTCTGAGCAATTGGGGTTTCAAAGACGTCTGCACTGCGACCGTCGTCGCCAGTGTCAGCAAATCCTCCTGAAAAAGCGCTGACCACCTGTGGGAGCGAGCCTGCTCGCGAAGGCGGTGAAACAGTCGCCATCAATGCTGAATGAACCACCGCATTCGCGAGCAGGCTCGCTCCCACATTTGGATATTTGTGTGGGTCAAGAATTGAGGTTTGCCAGGTAGGCCCACGGGTAAATACCGCGCTGGTGGCCGTCACTGAACACCAGTTGCACACCGTAGCCCTGCGGGTTGAGTTCGATCAGGCGCACGCGGCCATCGACCAGCGGCGTCATGCCTTTGAGGCGGAACGCGCGGCATTGCGAGCATGGGCACTGGCGGCGCAGTTCGGCGTGGTTGAGTTGTTGTTCGCGGCCGTCCGGCCAGCTCAAGCGTAGCGTCCCCTCGCTCTGCGAATTACCGACTGACAGGGGGGTCATTGCAGCTGACTCAAGGCGATGCGCACGGCTTTGCGCACTTCCGGGTCGCCGTCGTCCTGCGCGGCCTGCAACGCGGCCACGGCGCCGCGATCATTCAACTCGCCCAAGGCCAGCGCGGCTTCCTTGCGCAGATTGCTGATGCGGTGGCCGAGGGTTTCGATCAGCGCGTCCAGCGCCGGCACAAAACGCAGACGGCCAAGGCTGCGGGTGGCGCGCAGGCGCACTTGCCAGTAGTCATCGCTCAGCGCTTCGACCAAGGCCGGGCCGGCGTCTTGGTGACCGACTTTGCCCAATGTCGTTGCGGCTTCTTCGCGCACTTGCCAGGCGTGGTCCTGCAAGGCCTGGCGCAGGGCCGGCAAAACCTCAGCGCTGGAGGCCAGACCCAACGCACCGGTGGCGGCGCGGCGCACTTCGGTGTCCGGGTCAGCGCTGGCCAATCGCGCCAGGGCTGGCAGTGCGTCGAGCTGTTTGAGCCAGCCGAGCACGCCGATGGCTTCGCGGCGAACGTTCGCGTCAGCATCGTTGAGCGCGGCAGCGGCAGCCGGTGCGGCGTCGGCAAAACGCAACTCACGCAAGGCGCGGAACGCAGCGATGCGTACGCTGACGTCGGCGTGATCGGTCCACGGCAGAATCACCCGCCCCGCCGCTTCTGTCTTGAGCAGACTCAGACTTTGCGCTGCGGCGGATTGCACGGCGGGCGACGGGTCCGTCAGCGCCTCACACAAGGCTTGCACGACGTCTTCATCCTCCCAGGCCTCAAGCAATCGTGCGGCTTCGGCGCGGACTTCTTCCGCAGGATCCTGACCGAGGCGATCAACCAGCCAGAGCAAGCCATCGGGCTCTTCCAGATCCGCCAGGTCAATCAGCGCGATTCGGCGCACGCCGGCATCCTCGGCCGTGAGGCGCGGTTGCAGGGCGAGGATTTCATCGTTATCGGTCACAGCAAATATAGAGGTCATAGGGCAAATCGCGGCAAAGGGTTTTCGGGCGGCAGGCCGAGCGGATTGAGGCGCGGCAGCGGTCGGTCGTTGTCGTGGCGCAGCAGGTCGAGGCAGTGGCGTTTGAGGCGCGAGAACTCAGGGCTGGTGACCAGTTCACTGGTGCGTGGCCGGGCGAAATCCAGACGCAAGTCTTCGATGATTCGCCCCGGTCGCGCGCTCATCACCAGCAAGCGGTCGGCGAGGAACAGCGCCTCGTCAATGTCGTGGGTGACGAAGACCACCGTGGTACGAATGCGCGTCCAGATGTCCAGCAGCAGCTCCTGCATGTTCAACCGTGTCAGCGCATCCAGCGCGCCGAACGGCTCGTCCATCAGCAAAAGCCGTGGCCGATTGACCAACACTCGGGCGATCTCGACGCGTTGCTGCATGCCACCGGAAAGCTGATCGGGCCAGCGTTCGGCGAAACCTTCGAGGCCGACCAGTTTGAGAATGTCATCGGCGCCGCGGTGGCGCTCAGACTTGCCGATGCCGCGCATCTTCAGGCCGAAAGCGACGTTGTCGCGCACCGTGCGCCACGGAAACAGCGTGTGATGCTGGAACACCATGCCGCGCTGCGGTGACGGGCCGGACACCGCAGCGCCATCGACTATCAGGCTGCCGGCGTGCGCATTCAAATGCCCGGCCAAAGCGCCGAGCAAGGTCGATTTACCGCAACCGGACGGGCCGAGAATGCACACGAACTGGCCCGGTTCGATCTGGCAGTCGAGTTCCCGTACCGCTTCGAACGCTTCCCGACCTGCGCCGAGAACGATGGACAGTTGGCGAATGTCGATCCGCCCCTCAGGGGTTTGCATCGCGCTCATCAGGCTTTTCCTCGCGGTCGATGCCAAGGCGTGAACAACCCGCCCAGGCGTTTGATCAGCAGACTGCTGCCCATGCCCAACACGCCGATCAGCAACATGCCGACGACGATGTCGGCGTAGTTCTGAATGGTGTAGGACTCCCAGGTGTAGTAACCGATGCCGAACTGGCCGGAGATCATTTCCGCCGTCACCAGACAGAACCATGACGTGCCCATGCCGATCGCCAGCCCCGTGATGATGCTCGGTGCTGCGCCGGGCAGAATCACTTCGAGCAGGATCGCCCGGCGCCCTGCCCCGAGGCTTTTCGCTGAGGCGATCAGGCGTGGGTCGACGCCTTCGACGCCGTGCACGGTGTTGAGCAGGATCGGGAACAGTGCGCCGGTGAAGGTGATGAAGACCATCGACAGTTCCGAGGATGGGAACATCAGGATCGCCAGCGGGATCCACGCGACGGCGGGGATCGGGCGCAGGACTTCCAGTGGTGGCAGCAGCAGGTCTTCGGCCCATTTCGAGCGGCCGATGGCCAGGCCGAGGGCGATGCCGATCAGCAGTGCGGCGAGGTAACCGGCGAAGACGCGGCTGAGGCTGGCGGTGAGGTGCTGCAGGAGCTTGCCGGAGTCACCGAGGCCCAACGCTGCTTCGATCACCGCGATGGGTGTTGGCACGTTGGCGAAGGTGACCAGGCCGAGGTTCCAGTGGTGGCTGGCGGCGAGTTGCCAGAACAGCAGGCAGAGCAGCAGTGAGGCGGCTCTTGATGTCCAGCGGATGGGTGTTTTCATGGAACGGGTTTCCAGTTGTGGATCTGTGTTGTAGCTGAGATTTCCCCCCCTCACCCCAGCCCTCTCCCCCAAGGGGGGCGAGGGGGAAAGGGAGCCGATCTTCACGTTTTTCAGAACCTGAGTTCGGCTCAAGAAGGAGCCGATCTCCGGGCCTTTCAAAACCTGGGTTCGGCTCGGTATTTCAGGTCGGCGTACTTCGCCCAAACACCGCGGTCAGTCCCCTCTCCCTCCGGGAGAGGGCTAGGGTGAGGGGCTTTTGATCTTCAATCAGCGGGCAGCAACGGCCTGGGTGGTGGCGTCGGTGAAGTCGAAAACCTTGCCACCCTGCGCCAAGGCATATTGCTGAGCCTGGCCCTTGAGCAAAAACGCACTCAGCCGCCCTGTCGCATCACTGGCAAACCACGCCTGTTCCGCGAGCAACTTGATCCCGCTGTCACTGGCCTGCGCATACACCGCGCGAATGTTTTTGCCTTCCTGCTTCAAAGCAGCCAGCGCGGTGAAAGCCGCTTCGGCCGAGGCGTATTGGCGCACCTTGTCCTCACCCCGCACCCAGATCTCCGCAACATGGCTGAAGTCAGTGATCGCTTTACCGGTCGCGGCGTCGCTAGCCTGCAACGGGGTTTGCGCGTAGTTGGCCAATTGCGCCGTGTAATCCAGACCCGACGCCTTGAACGCCGCACGAATGTACTGATCGTCGACAAAGGTATTCAGATCGAGCCCACGATCAGCCTTTTTCAGCAGCTTCAGCGTGTCGATGGCCGTGCCGACAGCCTGGCGATATTCCGGTTTCCAGCTGAGATCGCGGGTCTGCACACCGAGCGGGCCATGGAACAGGTAGTTGACCTCGGCATCGACGCCGGTGACTTTGGCGATCAACTCGCTGTACTTCTCAGGCTCGGCGGCGAGCAGTTGATTGGCCTCGATGCTGGCACGCAGATACGCGACAACGATCTCCGGGTACTTCCTGGCGTAAGCCTGATCCACCAGCGCACCGTGGAACGTCGGCGCGTTGGCCTGTGCGCCGTCGAAGATCTTGCGGGCGAATCCACGGCTCGGGAACAACTCGGCGAAGGGCACGAAATCGGCGTGAGCGTCGATCTTGCCGGCCTGCAACGCGGAGCCGGCGACTTCCGGCGGCTGGGCGATGATGTTGACATCCTTGAGCGGATCCCAGCCCTGCGCCGCCACCGCGCGCAACAACATGCCGTGGGCAGTGGAGGCGAACGGCACGGAAATGGTCTTGCCCTTGAGTTCGCTCAGCGCCTGCACGCCTGATGCGCTCGGCACGACGATGCCGTTGCCGCTGCCCTTGATGCTCCCCGACAACACGCTGATGAACAGGCTGTGCTTGCCGGCGGTTTCGAAGGCGACACCGTTGAACGCACCGGGGAAATCGGCCATGGCGCCGAAGTCGAGTTTGCCGGCGACCATCTCGTTGGTCAGCGGCGCTCCGCTGGTGAAGTTCTTCCACTGCACGTCGTACTTCGCGTCTGTGTAGGCGCCGTCGTGGGGCAGGTATTTGTCGAGCAGACCGAGTTCACGAATCAACAGTCCGCCGGCGGCGCAGTTGATGGTGGTGTCCTGGGTGCCGATGGCGATGCGGATGGTTTCGGCCGAGGCCGACACCGTGAACGAAGCCAGTACCAGACCGGCGATTGCTGCACGCAACATGGTTGTTTCCCCTCGAATCATTTATTTGAGTTCGTCTCCGCCGCGATCAGGGCGCGGTGGGAAACGAGGGGTGTTTTTCAATTCAGCGTCCGGGGTTTACCGGATGGCTTTGGGTTGTCTGGGGTGGCCTCTTCGCGAGCAAGCTCGCTCCCACAGGATTTCTGGCGTATTCAATTTGTGCAGTAACTCGCTCCCACATTTTCGATCGGGTTTCAACGCAGCAGATACGGAATGTCGACTTTCACGGCGCCGGTCGGGCAATCCTTCTCGCACGGCATGCAGTACCAGCATTCATCGAACGCCATATAGGCCTTGTGCGTCGCCGGATTGATCGCCAGCAAGTCCATCGGGCAGACATCGACGCACACGGTGCAGCCCTTTTCGGCGATGCATTTGTCCTCGTCCACGGTGACGGGGGCGTTGGAGCGGAAGAAGATTTCCTGAGCTTGATAGGCCATGGTTCGGGCTCTCTGGTTATTGATGGATCAAGCGGCGAAAGCGCCGACCCGCAAGCGGTCGTAGGCCTGCATTTCCTCGGCATCGAGCGGAATGATGTAAGGCTCGACGGCTTTCTTGAAGCTGGTCATCTGGCCGTCATCGCCCTTCTTCAAATGGCAATGGCAGAACCATTCACTGTCGTTGCGCTGCGGGTGGTCGACGCGATAGTGGTAAAGGCCCCAGCGGCTTTCGGCGCGGAACAACGAGGCACGCGCGGCCATTTCCGCGCAGTCACGAATCACGCTGGTTTCCATGGCGCGCATCAGTTCGTGGGCGTTGTTGGCTTTCATCTGCTCGAGATCACGCTCGATGTCACTAAAGCGTTGCAGGCCGATCTGCATTTTTTTGGTCACTTTTGGCGGTTGCAGATAGTCGTTGACGAAGCGCCTTAGCTTGTACTCAACCTGGGCCGGCGGCAGACCGTGTTCGCGGTCCAGCGGTGCGTAGACCCGGGCTTTTTCTTTCGCGATCTGCTCGGCATCCAGCGCGGAAAACTCGCGCCCAGCGACAAAATCCGCCGCGTTGTGCCCGGCAAACCAGCCATAGGTGAACGCGCCAAGCATGTAGTTGTGCGGCACGGCGGCCATGTCACCCGCCGAATACAAACCCTTCACCGAGGTCTCGGCACGTTCGTTGACCCACACGCCGGACGCCGAGTGGCCGCTGCAAAAACCGATCTCAGAGATGTGCATCTCGACCATCTGCGTGCGGTAATCGGTGCCGCGATTGGCGTGAAACTGACCGCGACTCGGGCGCTCGTTGCTGTGCAGGATTTCTTCGATATTCTGGATGGTTTCTTCGGCCAGATGATCGAGTTTGAGAAACACCGGGCCGTTGCCGCTCTCCAGTTCCTGGTGAAACTCCCACATCATCTGCCCGCTCCAGTAGTCGCACTCGATAAAGCGTTCGCCCTTGTTGTTGGCGGTGTAGCCGCCCAGCGGGCCGGTGACATAAGCGCAGGCCGGGCCGTTGTAATCCTTGATCAGCGGGTTGATCTGAAAGCATTCGAGGTTGGCCAGTTCGGCACCCGCGTGATAGGCCATTGCGTAGCCGTCCCCAGCGTTGGTCGGGTTTTCGTAGGTGCCCATCAGGTAGCCCGACGACGGCAAGCCGAGGCGTCCGGCAGCACCGCAGGCGAGGATCACCGCTTTGGCCTTGATCACATGGAAGTCGGCGCTGCGGCAATCGAAGCCCATCACACCGTTGACGGTGCCCTGCGCGTCGGTCAGCAACCGCGTGCAGACGAGGCGATTGGTGATGCTTACCCGCGCACGTTTCAACTGGCGATAGAGGACTTTTTTGATGTCATGTCCTTCCGGCATCGGCAGCACGTAAGCGCCCATGTGGTGGACTTTTTTTACCGCGTAATCGCCGGTTTCGTCCTTCTCGAACTTCACGCCCCAGCGATCCAACTGCTCGATGGTTTCGAAGCTGTGGGTCGCATAGGCGTAGACCGCTGCCTGATTGACGATGCCGTCGTTGGCGATGGTGATTTCCTTGGTGTACTGCTCCGGTGTCGAGTGGCCGGGGATGATCGCGTTGTTCAAACCGTCCATGCCCATGCTGATCGCGCCGCTGCGTTTGACGTTGGCCTTGTCGACCAGCAACACGCGCAGATCGCGGTTGTTTTCTTTGGCCTTGATCGCCGCCATCGGGCCTGCGGTGCCGCCGCCGATGACGACGATGTCGTATTCCTGTTCGAGCACGTTGCGGGTCATGCCTGCTCCCCTTTTTGCCGGTCGATCCGCAGGCGGTACTGGAACGCATCGCCACGGTAGTAAAGGTGTTCGAAGTCCAGCGGCTGGCCCTGTGCGTCATGGGTCAGACGTTCGATGCGCATGATCGGCGAGCCGGCCTCGACGTTCAGCGCCTGGGTCAGGTCGCTGTCAGCGAGCACCGCGTCGATGGCCAGATCAGCATGGCCGAGGGCGATGCCGCAGTCGTTTTCGAGGATCAGGAAGATGTCGCGGGTAACCAGATCGGCCTTCTCCAGCCGCTCGCCGACGGCTTTGGGCAGGTAGGTGATTTCCAGCGAGATCGGCTCACGATTGATCAGGCGCACGCGTTTGATCTGCGCGACGACCTCCCCCTCGGCGACCTGCAAACGCTCGGCGACGCGCTTGTCAGCCGGGACGAATTTGAAGCTGCGCAGGCGGTTGATCACCTCATAGCCACGCCCGGTCATCGACTCGGCGAGCCCTTGCAGGCTGCTGACGTTTTGAAAGGTTTTCGGCTTGGCGACGAAGGTGCCTTTGCCGTGGATCTTGAAGATCAGCCCTTCCTTTTGCAGATCGCCGAGCGCCTGGCGCACGGTGATGCGGCTGACTTTGAACAGCGCACCGAGCTCGCTTTCGGAGGGCATCTGGCTGTCTTGCGGGTATTCGCCATCGAGGATTCGCGTGCGAAGGACGTCGCGCAGTTGGGTATGCAGCGGGACGCTGCCAAGGGAGAGAACGTTATCGGTCATCACGGGATCACTTGTTATAACGAGTTATGACGTGATCTTAGAGTTGTTATGACGAGGTTGAGAAATATTGTTTGGGCATAACCTTAGATGCAGGACACACGCGATTTCCTGTGGGAGCGAGCTTGCTCGCGAAGGCGGTGTAACAGTCACCAAATCATTGACTGACAGGACGCTTTCGCGAGCAAGCTCGCTCCCACAGGGGACGGTGTACGCATGGAGGATCAGTGGCGTTTGAGGATCTGGTCCATGACCCAGTCGGTCTTGAGCGCTTGTTCGGCGACAGCGGGATGTTGTGAGTCGCCACGAATATGCGCATTCATGCCGAGCACGTGATGCCACTGAATGTGTTCGTGATGAGGGATTTCCAGGCTGAGGTGTTCATCGGCATGCAACTGCACGGGATGCTCATCGAACACCGAAAAACCGATCCGCCCGAGGCTGCCGATGATCTCGACCCGATCCTCACGCCGATCCGCGACAAAGCTCCAGCAACCCATGCCCAGTGCCCCGGAGGCAAAACGCCAACTGGCGCTGACCGCGTCTTCCGCCGCATACAAACCTGCCTGACGCGCTGTGAATCCCGCCACTTCAACGATATCGCCGAGCAGGTACTGGAACAGGTCAAAACCATGACTGGCCAGATCGGCAAAGTATCCGCCACCGGCCACCGCCGGATCGGTGCGCCAATTGTCGCGACCGTCCAGATCCGCCGGCGACGGTGCCTTGGTCAATGTCCAGCTCAGCTGCCGAACCTCGCCAATCCGCCCTGCCTCCAGCCACTGCCGCACCTGCGCAAAACGCGGCAACGAACGGCGATAGTAAGAAACGAACAGGTGCAGACCAGCCTCGGCAAACGCCTGCTGCATCTCGCGGCTTTGCCCGGCATTCAGCGCCATGGGTTTTTCCACGCAGCAATGTTTGCCGGCGGCGGCGACTTTCAGGCTGAAGGCGTGGTGGCTGTCGGGTGGCGTGGCGATGTACACCGCGTCCACCTCGGGATCGTTGATCAGCGCATCGACGTCGGTGTAAACCCGGGCGATGCCGTGGCGCGCGGCGTAGTCAGTCACCGCCTCAAGACGTCGGCCCATCACCGCCACCAGCGCCGAACCGGGCGCCTTGTAGAAGGCCGGCCCGCTCTTGCGTTCAGCGACGCTGCCACAACCGATCATGCCCCAGCGCACCACGTTCATATCGATTCCTTTAGCCGATGCGCAAGGCGCGCAGATCGAGGTGACCGTCCTTCAGCGGCGGGCACCAGTAGTAGCCGCCGGTGATTGGCCGGCTGATGCGATAGAGGCCATCGGTGATGCCGTCTTCCAGACCGCTCATACGGCGCAGTTGCGCTTCGAAGGCATCCAGCGAGAAACCGAAGGCGAGGAACATCAGACCGGCGCGATCACCTTCGATCCACGGCATCGAGCGGCGTACGACGAACGCTTCCGGCGCAAAGCTTTCCTGCGCGGTGCGTTTGACGTGGGCGGAGATTGGCGCGTCGTCGATTTCTTCGTTGTCGCTGAGGCGACGGCCCATGATGTTGTCTTTGTCGTCGGCCGAGAGTTTGTGGAAACCCTTGAGGTCGTGCTGCCACTGCTGGATCGCGGCGAAGCTGCCACCGACCATGCCGTCAGTGCCGCTACTTTGCAGGGCAGCCGCGATGGCGGCTTCGTCGTGGGGGTTTTCGGTGCCGTCTTCGTAGCCGGTCAGGTCGTGGCCGTCCTTGTGGCGGAAGGCTTCCTGCCTCTCGACCAGACGCAGGGCCGGGGCCAGTGCGGCTTCGAGGGCGTTGCAACGGTTGAGCAGTTCACCACGGTCGACGCCGTGCAGCCACACCCACAGCGCGTGCTGGGTGGACGGGTTCTCGACGCCAACGCCGGTCAGCGCCGGGAAGCTGCGCAGGCCGTCGATCTGCACGTTGAGGGCCTTGGCCAGGGATTCGCCGAAACCGACCACCGCTGACTTGCCGTCCACCTGATTCATCAGGTTGTCGATCGCTTGCGGCAGGGCTTCAACCGACTCAAGGGCGAAAAACAGGTGACGTGCCTGTGCAGGAACTGGGGTGGCGAGAATGCCCGGCTGGTAGTAACTCATGTGAACTCCTTGGGAAAGTGCGCGGGAGTTTACCTGTGGCCGGAGGGTTTGTGGGGGTTTGACTGAGTCAAAAGCCCCTCACCCTGACCCTCTCCCGGAGGGAGAGGGAACTGATTCGGGGATATTGAAGAGCTACGCCGACTTGAACGTGCATCAGCGAATCCATAATTTTCAGGTCAGTGACACTGCGGTCGGCCATCATTCGCTCAAGTCCGTAATCGACACAATCTTTCAGGTCGATGCAACCCGCAAGACACCTCGGTCGGCCCCCTCTCCCTCTGGGAGAGGGCTGGGGTGAGGGTTAGCGTCATGACGCCAGGCGCCAGGGCTCAGCCCCGTCCAGCGCTTGAACGCCCGGCGAAAACTGCGCACATCGCTATAACCGACCTCTTCGGTAATCCGCTCGATCGGCATCGGGATTGGCCCGTCAACGAGTGCTCAGTCAACCGCCAGCGCAAGGTACGCAACTGATTATGCTCGGCGAGCTGGCGGTGAATCGGGTGATGGATAATCTGCAGTTGTCGGATTGAGGCCGCCATGGGAACACTTGCTGATTGATCCGGTGTCACTTCTGGCCCCTTCGCGAGCAGGCTCGCTCCCACAAGGTTCCGTGAATCAGGTGTATTTGTGCAGTTAAAAAAAGGGCGACCAACCGGTCGCCCAAACGTACTGCACGAGAGTCTTTTACAACGTCAGTTGCCCGCGTTCCTCCTCGGTCAACTGCTGTTTCGCCTGATCATCCAGTGCCCCTGCGCCCAACACCTGCACCGGGCTGTTCGGGTTGTAACCCGGGGCCGGCGCGCGGCTGGCACCATCGCGGGACGGCGCAAGTTGTTCATTGCCGAAGCTCAACACCTGCACGGTAAACACCGACGCCTGATTCTGCCGCGAAGCTGCTTGCTGCTGACGCGCGACGTCTTCCGCCGCTTGGGTGGCCGACGATGCCGCCGAACTGGCCGAGGTGATCGCCCCGGTATTCACCGCCGACACCACCGGCACACCCGTCGCCTTGCCCTGCACCGAAATGTTCGCGGCGTTGACCACCGTCAGCGCGGCGATGTTGACGTTGCCCGACACGCGAATCCCCGCCTCGCCGGCATCGATGGTGCCCAGCGGCGCGATCAGGTCGATGTCGCCCGGTGCCACTTCGGCGATCGGGTTGAGCGTGGCGATACCCGCGCCGGTGCTTGGCACCGACGGCGACAGGGTCACGTTGCCCCAGGTGTCGTACACACGTTTTGGCGGGGTGTAGACGACCGTGGTTTTCGAACCACGACCGGCGTTGATATCACCCTCGGCCGACCAGCCGAGAATCGCGCCGCCGAACGTGGTCATGATCCGGCTCTGACCGAGCAGGATGCTGCCCTGCGAATAGAGCTGAATGTTGCCCGAACCCTGGGTGATGATCCCCGCCGTGGAGGGCGGTGCCGCGCCTTCGATGCCGAACACCTGACCGCCGCCGGGGGTGAGCATCTGGATGTCGCCGCCGAACAGGGTCTTGACCCCTGCTCCGCCGTACAGCGTGATGTCGCCGTCATAACGGATCGGATTGCCCGCCACATCGGTACTCGGGAACAACGCCGCAATGGCGTTGCGACCACGCAGATAACTGCCTTGGCGCGGACCGTCGACATCGTTGTATTCCAGGCCGCCGGCACGCAATTCGGCGAAGTACACCTGACGGGCGAAGATCGCCTGCTCCGCACGTGGCAACGCAGCGAAGAAGGCTTGCGCCTGTTCTGTGTTGCCGCTGAAGCCATAACCGAGGGTCAACCAGCTCTGCAATTCGTCGAGGTAAGTCTTGACCACTTTGCCTGGCTGCCCGTTGAGCGACGCATTCGGGTCGGCGAGGTTCTGCGGGTTCAGATAACGGGCGATAAACCGCGAGTAGTCCGGCCCCTGCTGGCCCACACCGGCCTGCAATACCACGCTGGCCCCCGGTTGTTTATCGCCTGCCACCAGCGAGCCGAGGCTGGTAATGCTGGCGCGGTTCTCCATCAGGATGTTGCGCCCGGCATTGATATCGAGGAACCCGGGCCCCGCGATGTCAAAGCTGCTGTAGAGAATGTCGCGACCTGCCGACACTCGCGATACGTCTCGCGGATCATTGTGGACAAACAGGTTGCCGGTGGAAGAAATGCCATCCTTGCCGTTGCTTATTTCCGAACTCGGTACTGCCGTAGGCTGCCCCAGGGTGGTGCCGGAGGCGACGATGTCACGACCGGCGATCATCCATACAGGACCGGCCGCTTCGTACCAGGTGCGTTTGGAAGTGGAAAAGCTCAACGTTTCACCACTGCGAACGCCCACCAGGTCCCCCGTCAGTGCGTAGATTCGCGCCGGCCCCTGTACGTCGTTCAAACCGGAATAGCTATCGGGACCAAAGGCAAACAGCGGATATCGCACGTTACTCTCTGGTGCCACGCCATCGTCGCTGTAGTTGGTGCGCACCGGCTTGCTTGTGTTGCTGTTGGTGGTAAAGGTGTTGAAGGCCGGGTTGAACGGCGTGGTAATGGCCATCGGGCTCGCCCCCGACTGGTTGATCGCATAGCCACCGGCGTAGATAGAGTCACCTGCCAGCAGTTCAAGCTGTCCCGACTTCGACGGAGCCAGGAGCAGTGAGTAACCTTGCAGCGGGTAGTTGTCTACGCCAGTGAACGTCGCGGATGGTCCTGCATAGATGGATCCCTGGCCCGCCACCGCACGAAGTATCGATGGATAGACAAACCGGCCATCGGTAGGAGAGGTATTGCGGCCCGTGATCAGACCGTTGGATGAGTTGACCTCGGATATCTGTGTGCCCGGCGTCAGGTTCCCGCCAGCCGAGAACAGATCGATTGCGGTGTGGTCGGTCCACAATGAGAAGCCGCTCAGAGTACCGCCCTGCTGAACGCTACCGTTGGCGGCCATGATCGGGCTGGCGTTCATCAGACTCACTCGCCCAGGATCCGCTGCACCACCCAATACCAGATCCCCACGGCTGCTCAGGCTCATGCCCGAGTCTCCCGGAATCAGCACCACGCCTCCGGAAGCGCTACCGGTGGTCGAGGTAAATGGATCAAGTGCCCGGGTTTCCCGAAGATCATTGACCACGGTGCTGGCGCCATACCTCAGGTTGATGCCACCCAGTGCTCCACCCGTCATTTGTGCCGCACCGCGCAGGTTGATCAGCGCACCTTGCAGATCATGGATCGGTTTGCCGATACCGGTTTCTCCTGCCCGCGCTTGCAGCGACGGGTTGAACGTACCGCCGATTCGAATATCCATGTCACCACCACCGGTCATCTGCACGCTGCCATCGCTGGCGACTCGACCGGTGCTGCCGACTGCGACGATCAGACCTTGGCTTCGAGGATTGTTCACGGCATCCCCCAACGGCTTGAGCATGCCGGCATCACCACCGGCCCGCAGGCTGATATTACCGCCGCCCAAAGTGCCAAAACCGGTGAACCCGACCAGGTACGGTTCGGTATTGGTGTTCGTGTCTGGCATCAATTGGGTGGCATAGCTGCCGAAGTTGATCCACCAGGCCGTGGGCATATCCGGGTTGTACGTGCCTTGGCGCCACAGCCAGTTGCCCACCGCGACACTTGCGATCTGCTCCCGGGTTCCACCTGAAGTCGATCGAGTTTTCTGCCCTACCGAATCGCCCGAAACAGACCCGCCCGCGTTGATCGTCAGATTGCCGCCCATCTGCGGATACCAGGCCTGGTAAAGACTGTCGGTGCCGCCGTTGACCCATTTTTCATAATCGACACCGGCGCTGCCCAATACCGAATTACTGTTCGAGAGATGCCCGCGTTTCTGGTTGTACAACGGATCGACGTTCGCTGATTGAGTGCCGGCGGTATAAACGCCAAACGGTGAATCCATGCTCAAGTTGCCGGCAGCCATCAGATCAAGATCGCCAGTACCGGTGCGCAGCACACTGAACATCTGGCTGTGGGCCTTGGCGGTTGTGCCGGGATTATTGCCGATGCAGAACTCCGGATAGATTTCACAAAGGACCTGATACTCCTCGGGAACGGGTTCGTAGTCAGGTCCTTGACCACTGCCCGGCGCCCATACCCAGCGAGCCATCGGCACACAGAGCCCTTCTATCTGCGCACAGATCTCCAATTGGTCATCGGGCACAGGGTAATACCCCGGAAGGTCATACGGATTGCCCGGTGCCCACACGAGTATCCCCGTTGCCTGGGTAAGCGTGACACCGTAATGAGTGTCCGCCAGCCGCAGATTGCCATCGGTGGTGACAGGCTTCACGGCACGGCTGTCCGCCGCCTCAAGATCGGCACCCGCCACCACGCGCATCGACCACGACGCACTGCCGGAAGGCAACATACTGGCCAACGCCCAGTTCTTGCCTTGCTGCGTGCCGTTGAACGGACGCAGTTCGATCAGCGAAGTGCCGTCGGCAAGCTTTACATCAGTCATCGAAGGAATCAGCGAGCCGCGCAGCAAGGCTAGCGAGCTGCTCAGTTTCACACCGGAAACCGTTAAAAGATCGAGGTCGAAAACCCCTGGCAGCGGCACGCCCTTGGGCCAGGTCATGGCCTTTAGGCTCGTGGCCTTGTTCAGGCGGATACCGGCCCCCAGGCGGGTGTTTGCCGGCAACGTCACACTTTCGCTGAGCAACGTTCCCGCCGCATACAACAGATTTCCGCTGGCATCATGGATAGCCCCCGCCAGCACAGTGCCGGCGCTGAACGTGTACGCCTCGCCCAGTACCGCCTGGGTCGGCAGCAACGTGCCATTGGCCAGTCTTGCACCCTGAATCGTCACGTCGTAATTGAGCGTCGCGCCCACCGGAAACTGCGTGCCCTCGGCCAGCGTTACCCCGCTGCCCGGAACGATCAGATCCCCGCCAAACGGCTGCACACCGGCAATCAGTTTCCAGCCGGCGTCATCCTGGGTTTCCGATGGCGGCGCGAAGCCGTCGTTGATGCTGCCGTAGATATCGAGGTTGCCACCGGCACGAATCACCAGGCTGCCGGCTTCACCTGAACCGTAAACGGATGGGTTCAGTCGCGTGTGCGGATTGAGACTGGCGTAGCGATAGCCGGACAAATCCAGATCACCCTCCACCACCAGATCACCGTCGGCAGTCTTGCTGGCGATTTCCACGCCCGGGCGCAGATGGAACGCGTCAGCGTAAGTGGCGTTGTTCAGCCCGGCGAGTTTGCGTTGCAGCAGATCGTTGTTGCCCAGAGCGGCATTGATGAAGGTTTCGCTGTCACCGTGAATACGTTCAAGCATGACCTTGTCAATCACCTGATACGGCCGACCACTGACCGCCTGATCGACACCATCACGGGCATCGGTATAACGGCGCGTGCCATTGAGCCCGATAGAACGCGCGCCCTGAATGGTCAGCACACCACTAGCGTCGATGGCGATGTCATTGCTGCCCAGACGTGGCGCGTTCAGCTCCAGCGTGCCGCGCAGCATTCCATCGTGTTGCCCCGCAAGGAAACCCGGCACGGCATCGGTGCCGTGGCGCAGGTCGATGCGCGCGCCGCTGCCTAGCGTGAGTAAACCATCGCCGGAACTGAGTTCGACCGTGGCACGGTTCGGCGCATCGATGATCTTGCCGTAGCTGTCGACCCGCAGCACGCGGCCATGGGCATCGAGCACACTGTTGCCCGCTAGAGTCAGACCGTTTTTCGCCGACAGACGAATGCTGCCGACACGTTCGCCGCTGGCGTCGATCAGACCGGCAACCGTCAGGCTGCCATTGTCCACCGACACATTGATCTCACCAGCCTTGAGGCCGTCGCCGATTACCAGGCTGCCTTGTTTGAGTTGCAGGCTGCGGCTGCTGTAAACCTGCCCGGCATTCAAGCGTTGGTTGAGCGCCGCGAACTGCTCGGTGGCGTCACCGCCCAGACGCTGCGCGCGAATGTCCACGCCACCGGCCTTGTACGGCACCATCGTGCCACCGGCGTCGTAATAACCACTGCTGCCGCCGACAATCTGGCCTTGCAGATCGACCATCCCGGCCGCATCGGCCAGAGCGACGACGCTAAGGTTACCGGCCTGATTGTTCTTCGCCGACAGATCGATCCGCGAGCCCGCGGCCTGACGGATATTGCCATTTGCGCTGTACAGCGAAACATCGCCGCCCCAGCTGTACTTGCTGACATCGTTGAACGGCAAGGTACGTCCGGCCATATCCAGTACGGCTCCACTGCCCAGGGTCAGATCGCCTTCGGATTTCACCGTCAGCTTGCCGCTGGCCAACGCGATGCGACTATCCAGCACGATATCGCGGGCTTCAAGGTTCAACTCCGCACCCAGGGCATTGGCCACGCCGGCAGCCCCGGCGCCGCTCAAGGTCAGGCTATTGCCGGCCTTGAGCAGGCTGACTGATGCCGCCTCGCCAGTGAGCAACGGCGTACGTAGATTCAGATTGCCGCCGCTGTAGCTGTAACCCTTGACCGGATCGTAAGCGCCCTGCTCCTGATACACCGCCAGGCTGCCCTTGTGATTGGCGGTGATGCGGTCGCTGGCGCTCAGGTTGACGTTGGCAAAACCCAGCGCCAGGCGATTGTTCTGATCCAGTCCGCTGGCCTGAGGCATCGGGCCATAACCCAGCTCGATACGCTGGGCCTGAATGGCCAGCGTGCCACTGCCTGTGCCCGCACCACCCGTGATGACAGCGCCAGGGCTTTGGGTCGCGCCGTTCCAGATCAGGTTGGCGGTACGGATGCTCGCTACATCGTTGGCATTGCCAAGACCGTAGATCGCCGGAGTGACCAGCACCAGGTTCTGCAGTTTGCTCTGGCCGGTCTGTGGGTCGATCGTGTCGAGGCTGACGCTGCCGTAGAAATTGAAGGCGTCGCGGGTGGTCAGGCTCAGGGTTTCCAGTGCCGGCGCACCATACTGCGTATCACCGCGCAGCAAACGGTCGAGTACGTTCTGGTTGAGCGTGAGGCCGGCGGGCACGCGGCTGCCTGCCGCCGCCAGCGCCTCGGCGCTGCCGGCATTGACCGAGCCGACCGACAGTGCCAGATGACGGGTGCCGAAACGCACCGCTTCACCGAGTTCGAACTGGTTATCCGTGGCAGCAGTGATACTGCCGTTTGAATACAGCAGGGCCGGATTACTGCATACATTCGTTGCGCAAGTGCCGATCCGGATACTGCCCGCTCCGGTGATGCCACTGGCCAGCTCCGGCGCGAGTACCTGGGTCCAACCGTTGGAAACGAGCAACACGCTGGAGGCTTTCGGCTCATAAACGAAACCGGCCATTGAGTCGTAGGCCACGTTGCCACGCCCCAGCGTATTGATCCCGCCTCCCGCCTCGACCGTGATGCCGCCAAGCGTTGACGTGGTGCGCAGCAGAACCTGCGGCGCAGACAGAATCGCCCCCTCACGCAAGACAATGTTTGCGCTGGTGCCCAAAAAACCGATGATGTTGGCGGCTGTGTTGTACAAGACATTCGGCATCGCACCGATGGTCAGCCCCCCGGCATTGAGGCTATTAAGCGTGTCGGCGTATAACGACACGCCGTTGAAGCCAGGGGTCGGTGCATGGCCCGCGCCCAGGATCTCGAAGCTGCTACCGGCGTTGCCGCCGCGCACCACCGCCGTGCCGGCCATGCCACCCTCGGCAGCGTCGAACAACGCACGCCCGTTGAACTGCAAATCGACGCCTTGCTTGCCGCCGGACGCCAGGCGCAGATCCAGTGTCTTGCCGTCCATCGGTGCCATCGCGCGTGGCACACCACGCCGGGCGGCATCGCTCTGGATGAAGGAAGTGAATCCGGTTTCGTTGTACTGCGAATAACGACGCAACACGTCGGCAGACGTGAGGATCACCTGACTGGCCAGGCTGGCACGCACGTCAGTATTGGCAATCGACATCTGCCCGCTGCTGGTCCATGAACCGTTACGCAATGGCAGCGCCCCCGTTGTCACGCCGGCTGCTGCCTGACCGTTGACTTCAACCCGGAACGCACCGGGCATCAAGGCGAACGTTGACGGCAACAGCGTGTAAGTGCCCGCCGCCAGCCCCGGCACACCGGCGCCAATGGTTATCTGCTGGCCAATGCGCGGATCGACCGCGCCGGCCTCGGCCAGCATCGGCGCATAGCTGCTCTGGTTGCCGGGCACGATGGCATAGACCGGGTTGCTCGCCAGCCCCGGCAGGCTGAAGGTGCCGTCAGGTGCATTGCGCACCAGCGGATTGAAACGTGCATCGGTGGAGCCCCCGCGACCGGACACGAAACCGGCGCCACGCAGATCCCCGCCGCCGGACAGGTCGATGACCGCGCCGCTCTGCACATCGGCAAATTGCGTGCCGATCGACACGCCTGATGTTTCGCCGGTGATGCCGTCGAGCACCACGGATTTGGCGTTGTAGCGATAGTCGATACCGTCCGTGGTGCCGCCGTACGGCATGACCAGACCGGCGCCGCTGACCGAGGTCAGACTGCCCGGCAAGAGATGAACCTCGCGAGTCGTGCTGAGCAAATCGTCACCCAATACGATCTTGCCCAGCGGTGCACGCAAGACACCGCCCTGCTCGATGTACGCGGCGGAAAAAATCAGCTTTCCGAATGCCGAGTACGGCACTGCAGCCGGTGCAGCCCCGTGACCGCTGATCCGCAAGGTGTGTTGAGAAACCGGTGCCTCGCCCTGATAACCGACGCGCACCTCGGCCTGAATACCGGTGGCGGGATAGATCTGCGCCGCCCCGAGATTCAAGTCGCCCGGCGTCCACAGCCTGGTTTTCTCCGCGCCATCATTCGGCGCGAGGAAGCGCAGGTCGCCGCTGCTGTCGAGGCTCACCAGACCGAAAGCCCGACGGCTGTATTCGACGGCCGGCGCCTGCCGTTGCAGGATCGAACCCTGAGTCCCGAAGGACAGGCCATTGCCCACGTCCAACAGGTTCGCGGAGGCATTGAACGTCGCGTCGGACAACCGGGTCGTCGGACCAGGGAGCAATCGTGGGCGCATCATGCTGAAGCCGGCAAAGTAGGTGCCCACCCCTGACAGACGCAGGTACGGCGCACTCAAATCAACCTGCGCCGTGCCTTTGGAGTTCTCGGCAAGCGACAGCGCTCCGGCGAACAGACTGAGGCTCTGATTCATGCGCAGATTGATGTCACCGTCAAACGACAACAGACCGTTGCTCAGCAGGCTGAGATTGTCGAAACCGCCCGACATCAAGCCATCGGCACTTAGACGGGCTTGACCGTAACGCAAGCCATCGGCGCCTTCGCCGGGTTGCAGATTCGCGGGCAGCAGCCCGTTCCCTGCCGCTTGGCCGATGATCATTTCCCTCGGTGCCCGCACCGCGTTGCTCGCCGAGTCGGAATACAGCGGCGTCTCCAGCGCCAGCTCCAGACGGCCACCGGCCGCCCCGACGCCACCCGCCGCCGCACGCAAGTTGCCTTCAACAAACAGGCCTGTGTAGGAACTCAAACCGATGCGCCCGCCATCCGTTGCGACGCGGGTCGGGCCCTGGCCGGCGATATCCAGAACGGCCTCGGTACCCGAGGCATCCAGCCGCGCGCCCGGACGCACAATCACGTAGGCATCGGCGGCCGTGGCGGTTGCCAGTTTCGAGTCGATCTCGCCGCCGATGATGATGCTGCCGCCCTTGCCGACCTGGCCGTAAGTGCGGCCCAAGGTGTCAGTCGCTGTATTGGCGCGCGCGGCGACATCCAGCACCGCCTGTTCGCCGATCCAGATCGAGCGGTTATGTGCGTTCGGATCCCCCACTTGAATCGAAGTGGCCGGCTGGATCGAGCCGAACTGTTGCTGACGAATATCGATCGTGCCGCCCCAGGCATCCAGTTCACCGTCAACGGTGATCTGCCCGGCGCCACGCAATTTGATGCTCTGCCCCGGATCGACGCTGATGCGCGAGCCTCGGCCCAGGCTCAAGGTGCTGTTGGCGGCGTCAATCAGCTCGACCAGCGTCGCGCCGCCTTGCAGTGTCAGGCTGGCGCCGGCGCGCTGGGTCAGTACGCCCTTGGTCGGGTTTTCCTGGAACAGCGTCGGGGTCCACAGCTCCAGCGCCGTTCGCGGATCGACGCCGCTGACCTCGTTCGGTGCCGCATCGCCGAAACGGTAGACCGGCATGTTCACGTCGATTGCGGTGCCTTCGGCAACGTCGAGCCCGCTCAGGCCGATCAGGTTGTAGGCGGAGAATCCCTTGCTGAACAGGTCGGTGGACAGTTGCAGGGTGTTGTCTGCCAGGGTTTTATCCGTTTGCCCGACCAGTATTTTGTTGGCCTGCACCGTCAAGGTGCCGCCGCCCGTGACGCCGTAACCGCGCAGTTCGCCGTCGAGGTTCAGACGGGTTTTGCCAGGCGCGGAAATGGCACTGGACTCCAGCGTCAGATCCCCGCCCTTGCCGCCCCGGGTCTTGCCATTGGCGAGTACGGCACCACCGGAAGAAACTTCGATCAGGCTGCCGGCAGCGACGTCGATATCGCCGCTGCTGCGGATCGAAATCAGGCCACCGTTCAGATACGCCAGGCTGGCGCTATCGTCCGGGTTGGTGCGCAGGTTGCTCCACAAACCTCGGGTATCGAGAAGCACGCCCTCGGCAATGCGGGTTTGCGTCGTTTTGTCGGTTTTGGCCGCCAGGCGAGTGTCGGTGTTTGTACCGCCATTGAACTGATTGAGCACGTTGCCCAGACGCAGACTGCCGCCGCGAGCGGTCAGGTCGGCACCGACCTGTACATCCGGGCCGTAGAGGGTGATGTCGCCGCCGCTGTCGACCATGAGCGCACCGTCAACGGCGATCTGATCCTTGGCAGAAACCTTGAGCGCACCGAGGCGGAATCCGTTGAGCTGGTCGTTGTCGAGATACAGCTTGCCCTTGCGGGTATCGGACACCGCGCCGATCAAATCAAGATCATTGCCGGCGACCGGACGCGTGCCACCGATCTGTACCTGATCGAGCAGTGGATTGAGGGTATAGAGCAGCCCATTCGATGCCGCGACGAAGGTCGGGTCGTAACTGCCGACGATCAATTGCGCACGCCGGGCCAGTGCGGTCTGGCTCTGCTGATAGCCATCGAGCACCGGTTTCGGCGCCTGATTCTGCCGCTCACCCTGGTACACATCGCCGATCATCTGCCCGTTAAGCACGGCGTTGGCTGTAGAAATCACCAATTGCCCGGCATCGCGACCCACGGTGTAACCCGATTCGAAACGTGAACGCGGGGCGATCAGCGGGTTGTAGAAATAACTGGTCTGGCCCCAGCGTTCGCTGTTGTCTTCATAACCTTTGTACAGCCCGGTGTAGAGCAGATCCCCCGGTGCACGGGAGACTTCATACAATCGACCATCGGCGCCACGCAACCAGCTCTGGCGGATCTGCCCGCTCTGCACATCCAGGGTGCCGCCGGACAGGTTGATCAACGAGCCCTTTTCGGTGACCACGTCGTTGCCGGCGAAACTCACCATGCCACCTTGGGCCATCCACTCGCCGACGCTGTGTCCTTGGGTGCCGAGATAACCACCGACTTCCAACAGGCCACCGGCGGTGTACCAGCGATCCGTGGCGTAGTCGTTGGTGCCGGCCGGCACATACACCAGCTCGCGTACATCGACCCAGATATCGTTGCTGTTGAGCGCGCCTTTCTCGCGGTTGACCGACGCATCGCGCTGCTCGTTGCCCTGCACGTTGATCTTGATGCTGTTGTTTTCCATCGCGACCTTGACGCCGAGCGCCCCGGACACATCGATCATCGCGCCGTCACGCACCAGGCTGCGGCGTTGTGCACTGACCGCGACCTGGCCGCCAGTGGCCAGGGTGATCGAACCGCTCTGGAACTCGACCGTACCACCGCTCTGCAGCTCGATGCGTGACTGGTCGCCACGGATCCGGTTGTTCGCGCTGACATTGCTCAGGCTCGCGTCGCGCTGGCTGTCGAGGGCGCTGAGATCACTGCTGTCGAGCATGATGGCCGTGGCGCTGCCCTGCCCCAGCGTGACGCTGCCATTGTTATCGGTGCTCGGATTGGTCAGGTGAATCGTGCCGCGCGTGGCCACTGACGTACTCGCGAGCAACACACCGTTCTGCACCACATCATGACCGGTCAGGGTGATGTCGCCGGTGGCAGACTGGATCATGCCGTTGTTGGTGACGTTACCTGTCACCGCGCCGGCCTTGAAGCCGGGGATGACTTCGTTGCCGAAGGTGGTGGACAGCGCATTGCCCTCGGTGCCCGAACCTTTGCGAATGTAGAAACGGTCACCGGCGGCCAGCACGGTCTGGCCTTTGGCGGTGCTGATGCTGCCGTCGTTCTGCACTTCGTTGCCGAGCAGCAAAGCATAACCACCGGCAGCGGTAGACGAGGCCGGCTGGCGGGTTGCGATGGCAGCACCGCGCTCCACCAACACCTTGCCGGCGGCATCGGTGAAGGTCGGCTGCGTGCCGGTGCTGTCGAAATACAGGCCACGATCGCGGAACTGGATGTCGGTGATGTTGGCCGCCGCTGCCACCAGGTTGCGCACGTTGACCTGACTGCTGCCGCTGAAGACGATGCCGTTGCGGTTGATCAGCATCACCGTGCCGTCACCCTTGATCTGCCCCTGAATCTGACTGGCCCGCGCGCTCGGGTCGTTGACCCGATTGAGCACTGCCCAGTTCGACTGCTGGGCGAATTCGACCGTGGTGTTGCGCCCGACGTTAAAGGTTTCCCAGTTGAGGATTGCCTTGTCGGCGGTCTGCTCGATCTTCACGGTGGTCTTGCCGTCGGCCTGGGTCTGTTGCGGGCCTTTGGCGTTCTGCCAACCCTGGGCGAGGCTGTTATCGACTTTCAAACCGCCCTCGCCCAGCCCGTCCGGCACAACCTGCACCGTGCCCAGCGCAGCGGCGCGGCCGGCCGCCTGCGCCGCTTGTTGTGCGGCAATCGCGGCAACGGTGTTGTTCAGGGTCTGGATCGAACGCTGCAATTGCGCATTGGCCTTTTGCTGCTGGGCCAATGGCGGCGTCATCCCTGGCAACCCACCCACACTCGGCCGTGCTGCTGCCGCCTGCTGCGCGGCGCCCTTGGCGGCAAACCAGCTCGAACTGAACGCTGTCTGCGCCTGAGCGCTGCCCGCCACCAGGCACAACGCCACGGCCTGCGCCAACGGTTTTAGCAGCCACAGCGCCGGCTCCACGGCTTCACGCTTGAAGGGCTGAACGCTGGTACGACGGGATGGGCGAGCGAGCATCACTACGAGATCCTTTTTTGATTGCCACACATGGCCGCAGGCAAGCAAAAACCTGCTGTTACGTCATAGGCGGTTGGCGAGGGGCACGACCGAACGGATGTCACACAAACTTCATGTTGGGGGAGTATTCGCGGACCTGGAGCGCCGAGCGCTGAAAAGAAAGGCAGCCCGCAAAGGGCTGCTGTGAATCAAAGGCGCATCTGTTCAAAGCGGACGGCCGATGCCGTTGCAGACGTAAGGGTTGTTGATGTCGAGGTTGTTGCCAGTGGTGTTGGTGAGGAAGTTGGCGGTTACCGCGTTTCTCCAGTTCGTGGGCAGTGGGCCAAAACCGTGCGCCACACCGGCGACGATGTTGCCGGGCACACTGTAATGCTTGGTCAAGAAGGCACGAACATCGCTCGCGACACTCGCATCCTTGTAGCACTGGCCGAAGATCAAGTTGGTATAGCCCGCCAGTTTGTAACCCGCCGCCGGATTAGGCACCACCGGTGCCCATTGCGCAGGGTTGTAAGGCGTGGTCGGCAACGCTACTGATGACAGCGCGAGGAAGACATTGGCCAACGTTGGCAACACCCCGTTAACCCGGGCGATCACAGCATTGTTCGTCAAGGTGAGGCCGTCGGGGCCGGAATAACCGACGGAACCGTCAACCGCGTTCACCGCCATGACAACATCAAAGTTGCTGGCCACACCCACCCAATTCGAAGGCAGAGCCGAACCGGATGGCAGGCGAGCATTGGTGAAGTTCGTATTGATCATGAACTGACTCGGGCAGACCGAATTCAGGTGACGGGCCAGAATTTCCGTCGTACCACTGGAAATGTTGCGATAAACAACACGGATCGGTGTGGTGTCAGTGCTGCCCAATAAAGCGCCCCATGTGGTTTTGCTGCCCGCGAACACATCGCACAACTGGGCACTGGTCAGGTTCAGTGCCGTCTGACCGGCTTTTTTGTAGGGAATGGCAACCGAAGTGGCCACCGAAGGCACCTGGATCAGCGGGCCGAACAAAACACCGAAGCTGTTGTTGTAGGTGCTGAGTTCCGCAGCGCTGAGGATCGAATCGCTCGCGGCGAAGTGCACCGTGCCAGTGGTGTAGAAGCCGGCGGCATTGTTGGTCAGGAACGCCGTCTTGCCGGCGCCGCTACCGACGGATGCATAGCTGAAGTTGGCGGGCAGAATACTGTTGGCCGAACCTGTGTACAGCGCCGCAGGCAATGTCGAACCGCCCCCGGTCACGGCCATCGCATGAGCCGAGGTCAGCGCCACAGCAGCCGACATCAAAACCCTTTCAATACGTTTGAACATGCTCAATCTCCTTATCGAACGCCCCCGCAAACGGGAGCCAAAAAAAATGGCAGCCCCGAAGGGCCGCCATCTACACATCAGACTGAATCAACCGACTTACAAAGGACGACCGATAGCGTTGCAGACGCTGGCGTTGTTGATGTCCAGGTTGTTGCCCGAGGTGTTGGTGATGAAGTTGGCGGTTACAGCGGTTTTCCAGGCGTTAGGCACGGCGACAAACTTGTGAGCCTGAGTCGCAGTGTTGTTGCCCGGGTTGCTGTAGTGAGTGGTCAGGAAGGCTTTGACGTCCGCGGCCACGGCTGCATCCTTGTAGCACTGACCGAAGATGAAGTTGGTGTAGGCAGCCAGTTTGTAACCCGAAGTCGGGTTAGCGACCACTGGCGACCACTTGGATGGATCGGCAGCATCGACAGCAGACGATGGAGGGGTCACCGACGACAGCGCCAGCGTCACGTTGAGCGAAGTCGGCTGAACACCGTTGACGCGGGCAACAACAGCGTTGCTGGTAGCGTCAACACCGTCCGGACCGACATAACCGATGGAACCGTCAACCGCATTCACGGTAGTGGCAACATCGGAAGTGTTGGCAACGCCGACCCAGTTCGAAGGCAGCGCCGAACCGGCTGGCAGACGAGCGTTGGTGAAGGTGGAGCTGGTGGCGAACTGGGTCGGGCAGACCGAGTTCAAGTGACGGCTGAGGATTTCCGAAGTGCCGCTGGAAACGTTGCGATAAACCACGCGGATCGGGGTGGTGTCAGCAGTGCCGAGCAGAGCGCCCCAAGTGGTTTTAGCGCCGGAGAAGGCATCGCACAGCTGAGCGCTGGTCAGGTTCAGAGCGGTCTGACCGGCCTTTTTGTAAGGGATGGCAACCGAAGTGGCTACCGAAGGCAGCTGGATCAGCGGACCGAACGAAGCATTGTAGGTGTCTTTGTAGGTCTTGAGTTCCGAAGCGCTGAGGATCGAGTCGCTACCGGCGAAGTGCACAGTGCCAGTGGTGCTGAAACCAGCCGGGTTGTTGGTCAGGAAAGCGGTTTTGCCACCGCCGCTACCGATGGCGGCGTAGGAGAAGTTGGCTGGCAGGATGCTGTCGGCAGAACCTTTGTACAGAGCGGCAGGCAGAGTTGCACCACCACCGGTAACGGCCATGGCTTGAGCGGAAGCCAGAGCGGCGACGGTCAGGGATGCTGCGATCAGAGTGCGCTTGAACATGAAGAATCTCCTTTTCAACTAGGTTTGGGAACACAGGTTTTCGGGTGACTTGCATGACACTGGGAGGACTCACCGGGGCCCTCGCTAGCGTTGGCCTTGGTTAAGTCGCACTGAGAAATTCGCAGTTTCCGGTGACAGATAAAGGAAAAAACCTCGGGAGCTGCGCGGTGTTTCCGAAGGGATTTTCTCGGGTGTTTGCGGGGGCTGGCGGAGGGTCTGGATCAGGGGTTTGGCAGAATCGGGCTGGAGGCGTTGGCGGGTGGTTGCAGATGACAGAAAGGAGAACCCGAGGATGGTTCTTTTGAGGGTCGGGTGATGCTGAGGTCTCTGAAAATAGTTTGGGTAATTTGTTGCCGCTACCGACCTCTTCGCGAGCAAGCTCGCTCCCACAGGGATTGATGTTGTTAATGCAATTTACTTCACACCACAGAACCCTGTGGGAGCGAGCTTGCTCGCGAAGAGGCCATATCAAACACCATCAAAACCGGCTACTGGACCAGTTGATTGATCTCAATAATCGGCAACAACACCGCCATCACAATCACCAGCACCACCCCGCCCATCACCACAATCATCAGCGGCTCCAGCAGCGCGGTCATGCCCATTGCCCGCCGCTCGATATCGCGTGACAGGGTTTGCGCTGCGCGTTCGAGCATCGGTGGTAGCGATCCGGTTTTCTCGCCGCTGGCGATCAGATGAATCAGCACCGGCGGGAATACATTCTCCACGCGCAACGCCGCCGCCAGGTTCACGCCCTCGCGTACCTTGGCCGTGGCCTCAGTGACGCTCAAACTCAAGCGATCGTTGGACAAGGTCTGCCGCGCCGCTTCCAGCGCGCGCAACAACGGCACCCCGGCGCCGCCGAGAATCGCCAGCGTCGAAGCGAAACGTGCAGTGTTCAGACCCAAGATGAAACGCCCGAACAACGGCAACTTCAGCACCCGATGATGCCAACTCAAACGCGCCGCCGGATTGCGCAGGTACAGGCGCCAGCTCCAAAACGCCCCGGCCATGATTCCTGCGCACAGCCAACCCCAACTGCGGATGAAATCGCTGGCATTGAGCATCGCCAACGTCAGCCCCGGCAAATCCTGCCGCGCCTGAGAAAACGCGCTGACCACCTGCGGCACCACATAACTGAGCAGGAAAATCACGATGCCGATCGACACCAGTCCAACCACACCCGGATAGATAAACGCGGTGAGAATCTTGCCGCGCAGGTTGTTGCGCTCCTCAATGTAATCCGCCAGCCGTTCCATGACCTGCGCCAGATCGCCGGACTCTTCCCCCGCCGCAATCAGCGCACGATAGATCTCGGGGAAATCCCGTGGCCGCGCCGCCAGCGATTCCGCCAGACGCATGCCACTGCGCACATCCGCACGAACGGCACTGAGCGTATGGGCGATGTGCTTTTTCTCGGCCTGCTCTACCGTCGCGCTAAGGGCGGCCTCCAACGGCAGGCTCGCGCCAAGCAAACTCGCCAATTGCCGCGTGGCCCAGGCCAGATCGTTGTCCGAGAGCTTGGCGCTGAACAGACCACCGCCGCCGTGCTGGGCGACGTTGCTTTCCTTGTGCACCGACAACGCGGTCAATCCACGCCCGCGTAAAACGCTGAACGCGGCGCCCTGGCTGTCCGCTTCCAGATGCCCGGATTCGATCTTGCCGGTCGCGTCGGCAGCTTCAAAACGATAGCGATTCATCAGGCGTCCCGTGTCACACGGAGGATTTCTTCCGGCGCGGTGGCGCCGCTGCGGATCCAGCGCTCACCGTCCTCACGCAGGCTGAACATCCCGGCCTTGGCGGCCGATGCGCGCAAGGCCTGCTCACCTGCCCCTTGATGGATCAGCGTGCGGATGTCGTCGTCGATGCAGAACAATTCGTGAATACCGGTGCGGCCGCTATAGCCGGTTTGATTGCACGCCGGACAACCGACCGGGCGCCACGTTCCCGGCGCCGCAGGGTCTTCCTGTTTGCACTGATTGCACAGGCGCCGCACCAAACGTTGCGCGAGCACGCCAAGCATCGACGAGGCCAGCAGAAACGGCTCAACGCCCATGTCGATCAAGCGGTTGACCGCCGATACCGCGTCGTTGGTGTGCAAGGTTGCCAACACCAAATGCCCGGTCAACGAAGCCTGCACGGCGATTTGCGCGGTTTCGAGATCGCGGATCTCGCCGATCATGATGATGTCCGGGTCCTGGCGCAGAATTGCCCGCAGTGCGAGGGCGAAGGTCATGTCGATCTTGGCGTTGACCTGAATCTGACTGATGCCCGGCAGGTCGTACTCCACCGGGTCTTCAACAGTAAGGATGTTGCTGGTACTCGCGTCGAGCCGCGCCAGTGCCGCGTAGAGGCTGGTGGTTTTGCCGCTGCCGGTGGGCCCGGTGACCAAAACGATACCGTGGGGCTGGCGGATCAGGTGATCGAGCTTGGCCAACACCTGCGCGTCCATGCCAAGGGTTTCCAGGTGCAGACGCCCGGCCTGTTTGTCGAGCAGACGCATCACCACCCTTTCGCCATGCCCGGTGGGCACGGTTGAAACACGAATATCGATCGGCCGCCCGGCCACGCGCAATGCAATGCGACCATCCTGCGGGAGGCGTTTCTCGGCGATGTCGAGTTGCGCCATGATCTTGATCCGCGACACCAACGCGCCATGCAACGCCTTGCGCGGTGAGACCACATCACGCAGCGTGCCGTCGACGCGATAGCGCACCACGGAATGGGTTTCGAATGGTTCGATGTGGATGTCGCTGGCCTCGTCGCGCGCGGCTTGGGTCAGCAGTGCGTTGATCATGCGAATCACCGGGGCGCCGTCCTGGGTGTCGAGCAGGTCGGTGATTTCCGGCATGTCCTGCATCAGCCGGTCGAGGTCGACTTCGTTTTCAGCGGCGCCGACCACCGCCGCCGCGCTGCCGGTGTCGGCGTACGCGCTGGCGAGCAAGCCATCGAGTTCATCATCGCGCACCCGCTGAATCGTGGTTGCACCAAACTGCCGCCGCGCCTCGCTGATCGACCAGCCCGGCGTCGACGGGCACACCGTCAACACGCCGTCGCACAACAGAATGCGCTGCGCCTTGGCCCAGGCGTAAGGCAACGCACTCATTGGATGGGCACCGCTTTGATGGTTGCGCGTGGGCCGGAGCTCGGTAACACCGCCGGCACCCCTTGCGCCGCCGTCGGCAACTGCGGCGCCTGCATGTCCGGCATCGCCCAGCTGCGTTCCGGCTGCAAACCGCCCTGGGCGCGGCGCATGAAGTCGTAACGGTTGAGGGTGATGCTGCGCCCCGCTTCGCTGTCGCGAATGATGTACGGGCGCAGGAACACCATCAGGTTGGTCTTGGTGATCGCCCGGCGCTCGTTGCGAAACAGTGCGCCAATGCCCGGCAGAGTGCCCAGCCACGGCACCGCGTCGTTGCTCTGGCTGTAGCCGTCCTGCAGCAACCCGCCGAGCACCATGATCTGCCCGTCATCGAGCAGGATGCTGGTGTCGATCGCACGTTTGTTGGTCACGATTCCCGCCGACGTCGAACTGGCCGAAGCCCGCTCATCAATGCTGCTGACTTCCTGATAGATATCGAGCTTCACCGTGCCGCCCTCGGAAATCTGCGGGCGCACGTTGAGCTTCAGGCCAACCTCTTCCCGGGTCACGGTCTGGAACGGGTTGTTGCTGGTGCCGCCACCGCCAGTCACGTAACTGCCGCTGACAAACGGAATGGTCTGGCCAACGAAAATACTTGCCGCTTCGTTATCGAGGGTCAGCAGGTTCGGCGTCGACAGCACGTTGGTGCCGCCCTTGCTTTTCAAGGCTCGGGCCAGCACTTTCAGGTCAAGGATCTTGCCGATACCGGGGATGTCGACGGTGCCGTTGACGTAGCCCAGGTTCAAACCCTGCGGCAGTACGTCGATGCTGGTCTTGCCGTTGGTGTTTATCCCCGAACCACCCAGATTCGCCCCACCGATCACGCCATTACCACCGAGATTGCCGGTCTGCCATTGCACACCGAACTCACTGGCATCGTCCTCACCGACTTCGACGATCAGGCTTTCGATCACCACTTGCGCGCGACGCTGGTCGAGCAGATCGATCACCTCGCGCAAGTTGCGATACAGCGGCTCCGGCGCGGAAATCAGCAAGGTGTTAGTGGTGGCGTCGGCCTGAATGGTCACTCCGCCGGCGCTGAAGGCGACGTTCTGTTCGCTGTTCTGCGTACCGCCGCTACCGGTTGTGCCGCCACTGCTGCCCTGGGCGTAACTGCCGCCCGTGCTGCCGCTGCTGTTAGTCGATGTTGTGCTGCTGGTTTGCGTACCGCTCTGGCCGTTCTGCCCCGCGCTACCGCCAGTGCTTGCACCCATGGCACTGAGCACCGAACGCGCATTGTCACTGGTGCCACTGTCGCTCTCACCGGTGAGCAAACCGCGCAATGCCTGCGCCAGTTTCGCCGCTTGCGCGTTACGCAGATAAACCACATGCAGATTGCTCGGATTGCTCTGCGCGTTGTCGAGTTTGTAGATCAGGTTGCGCGCCAGCTCGGTACGCTCCGGACTGCCAGCACGAATGATGATGGTGTTGGAACGCGGATCACCAATCACCGCGATTTTCTGCGTCGGATCATTGCCCGGCGCATCCAGCAGATCCGCCACCATCGGCGCGATATCAGCGGCAATGCCGTTCTGGATCTGCACCACATCGGTGTCGATCGCACTCGGCGAATCAATGCTCGCAATTAACTGCGCAACACGGGTCAGGTTCTCGGCGTAATCGGTGATGACGATGGTGTTGTTGCCCGGATAAGCGTTGATCGGATTGTTCGGCGAAACGATCGGCCGCAACACCGGAATCAGGTTCACCGCGTTCTCGTATTGCAGACGAAACGTGCGGGTGAGCATGCCGTTGCCGGCCGGCTTATCGGCGCTGTAAATCGGCCCGCCAAGCAGTTTTGCATCCGCCTCCGGCACCACCTGCGCGACACCGCCAACATCCACCACGCTGAAACCCTGCATGCGCAACGCCGCCAACAACATGTCGTACGCCTGCCGCGCCGGCACCTGACCTTCCGAGACCAGCGTCAGCGTGCCCTTCACCCGAGGGTCGACCAGAAACTGCTGCCCGGTCGACCGCGACAACGCGCGCACCACCGCTTGAATATCCGCATCGACAAAATTCAGCGTCACCGGTTGATCACCCAAAGGATTGCTCGGCAACGCAATGCCCGATGGCGCCGCACCACTGCGCGCACTCTTGGAGATGTTGTGCAATTGCTTCGGCACAGGTCGCGCCTGCGCCTGTGCGCGCTCGCGGTCGAGTACCGCGTCGCCGCTGCGCTGGGTGTTGGCCAGCGGCCGCCCGAGTTCACTGTCGACCAGCAACGGCGGCTGGTTTTGCGGTGTGCTGGTGTTGCTGCACGCGCTCAACGCCATCAGCAACATCGGCAACGCCAGACGTGCCGGTTTGGATCCTGACCCCTTCATGAAGCTTCCTTAGCGCCCAGCGCCTGATCCATGCGAACGGTGCCTGACAAAGTGCCGGCGGTGACTTCGGTCGAGGGGTTGTCTGCGCGTTGCAAACGGGCCTCGACCACTTGCAGAGAAAGTTGTGCCGGGTTGCTCAACAGCCAGTCGAGCACCGCGTCGGCCGGCGCCGCGTCGAAGGTCAACTGCCAAGAACCCGCCTCCCCGGATTGCAATTGATAGTGCCCGCCGAGGCCGCTGGCCTGCAGGGTCTGCTCCAGCGACTGCGCCACGCTTTGCCCGTCCGGGCGCACGCTGACTTCGCGCAGCAGCACTTCCAGCGCTTCGGTTTGTGCACGCAACTTTGGCGTTTCGGTTTGCCAATAGGTGATTTTCTTCAGCGGCGGCTGGATCAGCGCGACCCACAACAGCAGGCCGATCAGCGCAACGGCCATGCCAGCGACCATGCGTTTTTCGCGCAGGGCCAACGGCTGCCAACGCGCCTGCACCTGAGCGTTCAAGCGCTGCCACTTGGCGCGATAAACCGCGAGCGAGGCCTTATTCATCTTCTTCTGCTCCGCCGCTGTCATCGCTGTCGCTTGGGGTAGCCTCAGTGGACGGACGCAAGGTCCATCCTTCGTCATCGGCGGTGACACTGATGCCGGCCTGCGCCAAAATGCTTTGCCACTCCTGATCATTGCCGCCGCGACGGGCTTCACTCAGCAGACTCAGTTGCAAGACGCCGTCGACAAACGCCAGCCGCTCGACACTGCCGGCCATCGACGGCATGCCGCTGCCGGCCTGCAACACCAGCCGATTGAACGTCTGCGCCGGATCATCCGCCGCACCTTTCTGCCGCGCCGCCAATTGCTGACGCGCCTGTTGCAACGGGTTGAGGATCACCGGCAACTCGGGAAAGGCCTGCTTTACCCGCAGGTTCATCTGGGTTTTCAACTGCTGGCCCTGCCCGGCCTCGCGAGCGGCATACAGATTCAAACCGATCACCCACACCGCCACGGCCAACGCCGACAGAGCGATCGCCCTGCCCCAGCCGCGATGCTCGGTGTTTTGCGTTTGCACCGCGCCATGCAGACCCCAACCGGGCAACGGCCCAGTCCAGCGCTGCGCATCGGTCATCGGCAGCTCAGCACCCGGCGGCGGTTGCTCACCGATCCAATGCAAAGTGACGCCCGGTTCCCACACCACACCGTCAAAACCGTCATCGAACAACGGCTGCACCCGCGCCACTTGCACGCTGTCGCGCAGCAATAAATGCCCGTCCTGCACGCACGCGACGGTGCCGGGCAGCACCGGCAAACTGTAGGGCGCCGGATAGAGACCACGCAGATTCAGCCCAGCACTTTTCAGCAACTGGCCAAAGCGCAACAGGTGCTGCCGAGGCGCCCACGCGATCTGCACCTGCCCGGCCTCGTCCCGCGAGCTGTGCGCGATGTGCATCTCGCTGCTGTCGCCCAGCATCAACGCCTGCGCCGCACACTGCACCGCCGCGACAATCTTGTTCGCAGGCAACGGCGGCAAATCGAGACTCGCCAACAGGCTGTCAGCCGGGTGCAGAAAACACACCAGCGGCGGCAGTTTCGACTGCTGACTCAACTGGCTCAGACTGTGGCGCTCTTCCCGCGTGACCTGGCCCTGACGATCCAGCCAGGCGCAGTGCAATTGACTGTGCCGATCCAGCTCCGCCAAGGGCGGCAACGCCACTTTCAACTGGCTCATACGCCCACCCGCGACCAGATCACCTGCGGCAAGCGGTCCTGGCTGCGATGCAGCAACGCCTCAAGACTGACCCGCCGCTGATCGCGCCGCGCCTCACCGCGCAGGCGAAACCAGTCACTGGTGATGCCGACCTTGACGCTGGTCAGCTCCAGTTGCGGCATGCGCAAACGGTTAACGAAATCGCCACGATTGATAAACCATCGTCCGGCATCACGCTCGGCGATCAACGCATTCGCGCGCTCCAGCGACAGCCCCGGCACATAAGCAGCCAAGACCGGCGCGGTGGCGGTGTTGCCATTGAGCCAAGTCGTCGCGGGGATCACCGTCAGGTACGGCGCCAATTTGCCGATCACCGCCTCATTCACGCCGTCTACACTGCGCAAATCATCAAGGCTGCGCAGCATCGGCATTGTCGGATTCTGCGGTTTGTGTGACGCGTTGGGCGAGGTCGCGCGACCACTGTCGAAACCACTTTTCGGCGCCTCGGCCATCTGTGCATTCAGCAGTCGCGGGTACGAAGCAATCACCCGCTGACTGATGCGCTGACTCAACCCGGCGCTGACCCCGATCAACTCGCACAAGCGCTGAAACGCCGCGACCTGCGCCTCATCCACCCGCTCGTTGGCCACCAGATTGCGCAGGTTGAACTTGCCCTGCTCATCCTCAAGTCGACCTTCAAAACCTTGCGCGGAGAGACGTTGCGCCCACGGCTGATCGAGCCGGGTCAACGGGTCGCGCTGACGTGCGTCCCAGAGCAACTGACGGCTGATCTCCAACCCGCCCTGCACCAGCCAACGCCCCTGCACACGCTGCTGATCCGCCTCCAGCGCACGGGTCGACACGCTCTGGCGCGTCAACATGCCCGCCGCAATCACCGCCACCACGGCCGCAATCAACAACGCGCTGATAATCGCCATGCCCTGTTGCTTCGCCCCCTCAGGCGAGCGGCTGTTCATGGCCGGCCTTACAGCTGCCAGGAACCGATATCGGCATTCACGCCGTCGCCGTCAGGCTGACCGTCGGCACCGAGGGAAAAGATGTCGATCTCGCCATTCGCGCCAGGGTTGAGGTACTGATAAGGACGCCCCCACGGATCGTTCGGCAAACGCTCCAGGTACGAGCGCCAATTGCTGTTCTTCGCATCCGCCGGCCGCTCCACCAACACCTTCAGCCCCTGGTTCATGCTCGGATAAGTGCCGTGATCGAGGCGATACAACTTCAACGCCTGCATCAACCCACCAATATCCTGCTTCGCCGCCGTCGCCCGCGCCTGATCCGGCCGATCGAGCACCTTGGGCACCACCATCGCCGCCAAAATCCCCAGAATCACCACGACCACCATGATCTCGATCAGGGTAAAACCCCGCTGACCACGCGGCGTGCGCATCGGTTGCTGAAGCGATTTGAAAGGTGCGATATCCATCTCGACATACCCTGGCTTGATTCAATTCGACGCGCAGTGTTGCAAGAAGATATGTCAGGGATGTTGAAAATCCTCGGGTGTTTTCGTCGTCAAGCCGTCAAGGACGCGGGTTAGCGTCGAGGGCTGGGTTTTGGTTTTGGGCGGTTTATGCGTGCGCGTTCGCGGGAAGAGGGTTTCACGTTGATTGAGGTGCTGGTGGCGCTGGCGATTATTGCCGTGGCGATGTCGGCGGCTGTGCGGGTGGCGGGGTTGATGACGCAGAGTAGTGGGGTTTTAAGGGATCGGTCGGTTGCAATGTTGGCGGCGCAAAGCCGCATGGCCGAGCTGCGCCTGGAAGGCAAGTTGCCGATGGGTATGAAAGCGCAGGATTGCGATCAGGGGCGGTTGTTGTTGCGGTGTGAACAGTTGATCAGCGCAGCCGAAAATGGCCGCTTACTCAAGATTGGTATTCAGGTATTTGACCGTAATCAGGATGCTCCGCCGTTGGCCAGGCTTGAGACTTTGTTGTCCCGAAACGAGAGCCCCTCACCCTAGCCCTCCCGAAACGTCGGACCGCCCAGAGGTAGAGGGGACCGATTCGGGAGTATTCGAGAGCTACACCGACTTGAACGTCTTTCATTGAATCCACAATTGCCAAGCTCACAGAGCCAAATCGAAGATCCTTCACCCAAGCCATAATCGCCAAGGCCTTTCACCAAACCCATAATCACCAAAATCTTTCAGGTCGACGTACCCCGCAAGACAACTCGGTCGGCCCCCTCTCCCTCCGGGAGAGGGCTGGGGTGAGGGCCGCTTCTAATCGCAAGCCCCAAACCCGGCAACAGACTCGCCACGTTCTGCGCAATGGCCTGAACCAAAGCAACCAATCAATCAGCCCTATCCAAATCAACCAACCCCACCACCGGAACCTGCCACGAAGGCTTTTTCCCACTCTGACCATCAAACGCCCGACGCGCCTCGCGAAAATCATCGACGTGCTCCACAACCCAAGTCCAAATCGGCGACATGCGAACCAACAGCTCCATCCCCAACGCCGTCAACTCGTACTCAACATGGGGCGGCACTTGATCCAACTCCCGCCGTATCAGCAGACCATCGCGTTCCAGCGCCCGCAGCGTCTTGGTCAACATGCGCTGAGTCACGCCCGTCATTTGCCGTTTGATCTCGGCATGACGCATCGTGCCGTACACACCCAGGGCATGCAGGATACCCAGTGACCAGCGGCTGCCGGCGTGCGCCAGGACTTCGCGCCGCACGCCATCATCGTCTCGTCTTAGCGTCTGGCAGATCGCTTCTGCCTGGCTAAGGGTTTCCTCATCGGTCATATGTCCCCCTGGTATCACGCGTGTGCCTTCTTCTGAGCGCTGCGCAATCGTGCCAGCATCGCCAAATCATACAGACGACGGATCTCAGGAGACATCATGACCGCAGCGACCCACCCTTCCCCACAATCCATTCTCGTACTCGGCGCCGGCGAACTCGGCCTGCCGGTGCTGCGCAATCTTGCGCGGGTAGCCGAGCGCTCGCCCGGCAGCACCATCAGCGTCCTGCTCAGGGATTCGACCATCAACACGCAAGCCCCCGAGAAAAAGCGGGAAATCGATGAACTTCGCAGTCTGGGCATTCAGCTAGTCGCTGCAGACTTGGTTAACGATTCCATCGATCAACTGGCCGAAGTGTTCGCAGCATTCGACACCGTCATAGGCTGCGCCGGCATGGTCGCCGGCCGCGAAACACCGATGAAACTGGCAACAGCGGCACTCAGATCCGGCGTGAAGCGCTATTTCCCTTGGCAGTTTGGCGTCGATTTCGAAGTGATTGGCCGGGGCAGCCCGCAGGACTTGTTCGATGCGCAACTCGACGTGCGCGAGTTGCTCCGCGCTCAGGATAAAACCGAATGGGTGATCATCTCGACCGGCATGTTCACCAGTTTTCTGTTCGAGCCAGTATTTGAGGTCGTCGATTTTGACAACGACATCGTCAACGCCTTGGGCAGCCTGGAAACCAGCGTGACACTCACGACACCGGAGGACATCGGCAAGCTGACAGCGGACATCGTTTTCTTCGAACCGCGCTTTCGCAATGAGATCGTCTACCTGTCTGGCGACACGGTGACGTATGGGCAGGTGGCGAGCCTGCTTGAACGTGTGCTGGGGCGTCCGTTCAAGCGTAACGTCTGGACGGTTCCGTACCTGATGCAGGAACTGGAAAAAGACCCCACTCACCACATCAAAAAATACCGCGCCGTATTTGCTCAAGGCAGAGGCGTGTCATGGCCTAAAGCGGGGACTTTCAACGAACAGCAGTCGATTCAGGTCACAACGGCTGAACAGTGGGCTCGGGACAACCTGGCAGTCAATTGACGCAAAGAAAGCCCCCCACTCGCAGGTACAGATACGCGCACATCGTCTCAACATTTATCGCGGCTGAAGAACCAGCACACTCCCACCTTGGAACACACTCAAAGGTGGGAGCGAGCCTGCTCGCGAAGGCGCCAGAATGAACACCCGATCAATCACCAGGTGAACCCGGCACCCGCATCAACCCGGCAATTGCAAATTATCCAACGCCCGATTCACCGCCAGCTCCCCGAGCATGATCAACTGCGCAATCCCCGCCAGCGCCTGGCGCTGCGATGCCGGCAACAGGCTGGAGACGTTCTGGGCGATGATTTTGGCCGAAGCGAGTGTTGCACTGGCATCGACCAGCAGTTCTTCGGTTTTGTTGTCCGCCGTCACGGCGTACATCCCACGGTTTTTACGTGGGGGCGGCGTGGAACCGGGCGGACAGAGGTAATGGTCGAGCGCGCGGTCGGCGGCTTCGTGGAGTTTTTTGGAGTCGATGGATTCGTAGGGGGAAACCGAGGAGGTTTCGGGCGGGTTGGGTGTTGGTTTGATCATGAGTGAATCTCCAAATCATAGAAAAGGAGCCATCATCTTTCGCTACCAAACGAAGGGGTGGTGGCCATACGAAGGTTGGTAGACCGGCGACTTGGAGAACCGGCGCGCCCGAAGACGCCCTGCGCATGGCCACCATAAATACACAGCCCCAAAAGGACCTGCATCGGGTGACGCTATGCGCCAAGTCAAAACCGGGCTACCAAACCCGATCGCTGATTCGTCAGCGACCGGACCACGATAGAACCCGACCCAAAAGCGCACAAGCCGGCGGATTCTGGCGTAGCTGTAGGCAAAGGCGCAAGGATGTGTAGCTTAGGAGAGTGTTTGGAGATGTCTTTTTAAACGTTTATGTTTATCGAGGCTCCGTTACTGCCCATAAATAGATCCGTCCTCTTATGTTTGCTTATGCTTGTCAGGTGTATTGCGATCGCGGTTCAGTCGTAATCCACCAACTACACTCCATCCCCACCAATGATTTACAGGACGAGCCCGCCTTGAATGCGGCCATCATTGCGCAATGGCATAACGATGATTGCCTTTCGGACGTTCGATCATTTCCAGAGGCTGGTAACGGCCAAAAGCCGTCCTCAGCGTCAAAAAACAAGAACGATCAAACCCAATATTGATTGGTCGGACAAACCCTATTTCAGGCTAACTCACGTTCAGCAGACATTGACGTTGGGGAGTTGCGTTACTGATGCGTTTGAGTGCAAAGCAGATCTCCAACCGAACCACGAGTGGTGCGCCAAGCGCAGCCCAAGCAAACCAGAGTTAATGCATTTCGGGTATGCGCGAAACCAGTGCCACATCTGCCTAGACTATGATGAGTCACCTGACTATCCTCAGAAAAGCCACTTGGCCTCCGTTTCTGCACAGCAGAATCGGTCTTTATTGTTATCAAGGAAATGAAGGCATGAAGCTTGTGACCGCAAATGTAGGCCCCTTTCGCTCCATTAATGAACCTCAAGAAGTGTCAATTGACCCGGAAGTAACTGTATTCGTAGGAATGAATGAAGCTGGCAAAACTGTTTTCTTGAAAGCCTTACACAAATCGAACGATGCTTTAGGCAAGGAAAAATTTAATGTTACTGATGATTATCCAAGGAAAGATTTGACCGGTTACAAGCGTCACCATGAAGACACCCCTGATACAGCCGTCAAACTAACTTACGCACCAACTGATGCAGAAATAATCAAAGCCAACATCACTTTAGGGACAGAAATTCAAAAAGGCTTTACATTCAGCACCACAAGCAATTATAAAAATGGCGGCGTGATTTATATAACCGTATCGGATGGCCCTGCGTTAAAGAAATTAGCGGCCAATGCAAACCTGAGCAACGAAGCAAGGGAAGCACTAAGGACAGCAACTGGAATCCGTGGGGCTCTAACGAACTTGCTGGCCATAAACGCCAGCGATGAAGCTGATAAAACCTTAATCGAATCATTGACGAAAAGAGTAGCAGTTGCAGACAAGTCTTCAGGCTGGGATCAGATTTGCGCTTACGAAGCTTACATGCATTTCAAAGCTCTGATACCTAAATTTTTGTATTTCAGTGACTATGACTTACTGCCCGGAAAGCTCAATCTGAGTGACTTAAAACAGCGAGTAAAAGCTGCAACTTCAGACCCTGCAAATGCACATAAGCAGATCGAGCCAAAGCATCAGGCTGTGCTCGCACTGCTTCGCATGGCAGAAGTCGACCTAGAGGATTTTGATAACGGCACATCATACGAGGAGCTTAAATCTCAAATTGAAGCGGTATCGATAAGTTTGACCGATCAGATTCTTGAGTTTTGGAAACAAAATGAAGACCTAGAGGTTGAGATAGATATCCGTGCGGACCCTTCAGATGCCAGCCCTTTTAACAATGGACCGAATATTTATCTCCGCATTAAAAATCGGCGTCACCGCGGAGTATCTACACCATTTGACCAACGCAGCCGAGGCTTCATTTGGTTCTTCAGTTTCTTGGTATGGTTCGACAGTGTTCAACACCAAATTGATCCGAGCGGACGGGACTCGGGAAAAAGCCTGATTTTATTACTAGATGAACCAGCACTTGCGTTGCACGCTCTTGCCCAAACTGACTTCCTTAAATACATCGACCATCTTTCGAAAGACCACCAAGTTATATATACAACGCACTCACCCTTCATGGTGCATTCAGACAGACTGCATCAAGTTAGAGTTGTGGAAGACAAGATCAAACTGGGCACGGTTATCTCAGACAATTTATCTGGATCTGATCCGCGCACAATCTTTCCTCTCCAAGCTGCTCTGGGATGGAATTTGGCCCAAAACCTTTTTGTCACAAAATATAATTTGCTGGTCGAAGGAATATCAGAGCTTTCAATATTACAAGTCATGTCAAAAATCGTGGAATCCAAAGGTAGTGCAGGGCTACTTAATAACGCCACTATTGTTCCGGTAGGTGGACTGAGCAACGTCGCGACTTTCGTCTCGCTCTTGGGTGCGAATGGCCTCAACCTCACCGTATTACATGACTACAACGGAAAACCTGATCAAAAACTGGAATCGCTAATCCAACAAAAATTACTGAAAAAAAAGTCAGTATTTAATTTTTCTCAGTTTCGCGACATATCTAAGATGGGAGAGGATGGAATTCCTACAGATGTCGAAGACCTGATAGACCCAGATGTTTACTTGAAACTTTTCTGCGACGTATACAAAAAAGAGTTGAATGGCATAATAATTGACGATACGAGTCTTCCGACAGGGGATCGCATTGTTCAGCGTATCGAAAAATACCTTTCAAACAATAGCATAAAAATTCGACCATCTGGCGGATACAACCACTATGCCGTCGCTGCCGCATTTGCCACTAGCACGCCTGAAAACCTGTCTGAAACTACCATAAAGCGATTTACAGGGCTGTTCAAAGAAATTAATAACTCGCTAAAATGAGTCTCATCTGCCCCAGTCGGGGCCTTAAATCCGGCTGGGGCTAGTAAACATCTCATCCTCCAAATTGTTGCGAGCACTCTAACAAATACGTCGAAAATCATTTGACACAACACTATCAATCAAATCAATCAACAACCATCTGCTTTCGATGCGCATATTTTTAGACTTGTGTTCCGTGCTTTACAATCAGCTCGATTAACATCTCTACAGATATCTTATATTTTTCGCTGCGAACCTCAGATGCGTGACTTTTATAAAAATTTGTCTTTTCGTATTTCTGAGTTAGAACGAGTTCTTCAGGATCAAGAACTGTTAGCGACGCTGAGCTTTCCGTCTCCAGATGTGTGCTACTGGTTTCAGTCCAAAGATACTTTAGCTCAATGGCACCGCTTGGTCCGCGAGATATTTTCTGACCCATGTGCATCTCCTTAAAAATCTAACTAGTGATAAACATAAAAATGGTGCTTCCAATCACCCCATTTGCCGCTAACCTTTCTCTACGTTAGGCGCGAAGGCTTTAGAGGGTGCCATGAGTACCGATGCTGATTTATACCCCAACGCGGTAAGTTCTTTTTGCCAATAGGCTATTGCGCAATTTGCTCAAGAGGATGATTTTCAATTAAACCCCAAAAGCCGTCGTCTTTCTCCGACCCACGGGCGCCGACTTCGATGAGCAACCGTTTAGTTGTTTCCTCATCGGTGCCGATAACACGCGAGAGTGTTTCAACCTTGCGCCATTTGTCTTTGAACCTTGGATCACGAAGCATTTTCTCGAGTAGATTCTTTCTGCCTAGATTGAGTCTCCTGAGTGGCAGGTCTTGAATCCAATGAAGAGCAAAGCTGCCGACGACGGTAATGAGTGCGCCGGCCACGACACCGACGAGCCCGATGAGGGCAACCCAGAACGATGAATCGGCGACAACCTTTGCAGCGATGTCGTTTGCAAGCGCGGTCGTGTCCATGTGATTTCCCCTAACTATTAATTTGACGAGGAGCCCTGTCGCTATGGCGTATCGTATAACGCTCTTCGCCGTAAACCCTTGTCTAGCTTGAAGATCGTCGCTCCAAGCGCGACTCAAACTAAGGAGAACGCGTCACGGGCAACAGCAATTCCAACTGTCGTAAAGCTACAGCTTAGCAGGCCGGCAACCACTACTTGCCGCTAACCTACATAGTGGCTGTTTCTGGCACAAAGAGTGTAAAATGCTTCGCCAAAATTGAAGTTCGCGCGCCTACGTTAATTCTGAAATTCATCGGCAAGTCAGAATGTGGCTTTCGTGTAGAAGCGCTAATTTCAGTTTGGTTTTAAGTATCTATCGCGCCCAACAACGTATTCACACAGACTCGACCGAATGTAAAAACGAATACCCTTTGCTCTCCGCTTACTTCTTTTGCAAAGCACCTGTACTGACATCAAAAAAAGGCAAAAATAAATGCCTTCAAATCACGGCCTCACCAACCTAGGCAACACCACCCCCTCCACCAACCTCTCCACCCCCAACCTCACCCTCTCCCCACCCTGCTCAATCACCACCCCATCCCCCTCCACCGCCACCAACTTCACCCCAGGCCCAACCTTCTCCCCCTGCAAAAAACTTCTCGGCGGCCCATCGTTCAGGCTCAGTATCGCCACCGCCCCCCGACTCCCCGCCATCACCCCGCTCACCTTGATATCCATCGGCGCCGTTTGATTGGAAAACCACTGCAACGCCGGGCTATCACTGCGCGCGGCCAGCAATTGTGGGGCCGCTGCCGGGGTGTGTGATTCGGCGGAGGTCAGCAGCAGCGACGACCATGTCGCCACGCCGACCAGCGCGGCGAGCAGCGCGAGGGCCTGGACCATTTGGGGTGGGGAAACGCGTGCGGTGAAGGTCATGGGTTGAATCTCCTTTTTATCCCTGCTGCCAGCCTACGCGGCAATTCTCTCCGTTTTATTTCACACGCCTTACATGTTGGCCGTGCACGATGGCGCAGGACGCAAAGGAGCGCGCGCGATGAACAGGCAACAGGGTTTTACGCTGATCGAGTTGATGGTGGTGCTGGTGATCATCGGCATCGCCAGTGCGGCGATCAGCCTGAGTATCAAGCCGGATCCGTTGCAGTTGCTGCGCAAGGATGCCGAGCGTGTGGCGCAGTTGCTGCAGGTGGCGCAGGCGGAGGCCCGCGCCGATGGCCGGCCGATTGTGTGGGTGAGTGATGCCAAGGGGTTTCGGTTTAGTCGGCGCAGTGACAGTGGCAAGGGGTTTGATCATTTCGCGCAGGATCCGCAGTTGCGGCCGCGTGTCTGGCAGAGTCCGAAGATGGAGGTGCGGGTGGAGCCGAAACAGAGGGTTGTGCTGAACGCTGAGTGGATCAATCCGCCGCTGCAATTGACGTTGTCGGATGGGTTGAATCGCTTGAGTGTGCTGCGTGATGGCAGCGGCAGGATCAGCCTGCAATGAAGCGCCAGCAAGGGTTTACGTTGATTGAGGTGATGGTCGCGATTCTGTTGATGGCGGTGGTGAGTCTGATTGCCTGGCGGGGGCTGGACAGTGTGACGCGGGCGGACAGTCATTTGCAGGCGAGCAGTGAGCAGAGTGACGGTTTGTTGCGGGCGCTGAATCAGTTGCAGCGGGATGTGGAGATGCGGGCGGGAGTTGAGTTGACGGAGCCGAAGAAGGTTGGCGTGGATGATGAACCGCCGAGCGCCCCGCCCGCTCTGACTGTGCGCAGTAGCGACAGTAAGGGGTTTCGGCTGGACATTATTCGTACGGCGGCGGATCAGCCGGGGGCTTTGCAGCGGGTGCGGTGGTGGGTCAAGGGCGACACGTTGTATCGGGCGGTGGCTGAGGCGCGGAGTCGGTATCCGTTGCCGGCGCCTGGGAATGGGGTGGCTGTTTTGAGTGATGTCAGCGATGTGCAGGTGCGGGTTTGGGAGGTGGATAAGGGGTGGCGGCAGTTGAGTGGGAATCGGCGGGAGGATCCGTTGGGGTTGGAGATTCGGTTGAGTCGGGGGACGGCGCAGGGGGTGGAGAAGTATCGGCAGGTGATTGGGCCGTTGGAGTGAGGCTGCTTCACTCGATCTGTGTAGGAGCTGCCGGAGGCTGCGATCTTTTGACTTTGGTTTTCAAGATCAAAAGATCGCAGCCTTCGGCAGCTCCTACATTGGGATTGGGTGCGGTCAGTTGGGGGTTGGTTGGCTCCCGCTTACTTAACCCTCGAACATCACATACACAGGCTCCAAATCTGAATCTGGAAATACCACAACATAGTCATCAAAAGTAACGTTGGCCGCTCCAGGAAATGACTCTATCAAAGGTGTGTGCGGCGACTGGAGACTGCTCATTCGATAATCGGCAATGGACGTCAGTGGAGAGGAAGTCTCCATTGTTTCTGGAAGACGCCAGATGACCGTGAACGGGGCGTTGCCATCAGCCGTGAAACTGTAGTTTTGCGAGGACTCGTTCCACGTTGCGGGACGCACTCTGACACCAGGTTCCAGTTCTGTGGCGCTGACTGGCGTTATTGCCACTTGGTGCAGGCTTTTGATTTCCCTGATGCCTTGAAACAGAGTGCCGCTCGGCACGGCATAGCTGCCGCTGCTCATTCTGAAAGGGACATCGATGTTCGCCTTCGTCGCGGCAAGGTATTGCCAATCCAGCCCTTCGACCACCAGAAACTCGGACAAGGGTACGCAAACTCCGTAACGACCCACCTCCGCGCGACTGCGAAACTCGAAACGCAATACCGCGGCATATTGAACTTGGTCCTTCTGCACGCTGGAGGTGATTTGCCACGTGAACTCCGCGACGGCCGAGCGAATGGATTTTTGCAGATCCACGCGATAGGACTCCAAAGTGCGCGACAGTTCGCCATCGATCAATACAGCCGGGCGTGCATTGACGCAAGCAAGCGGAGCAAACAGCTGCACAGGCGCCCGGGTCGGTCCTGCGTCCTGTCGATCGCGCAGCTCTACAAGTTGAGTCTGGGCTGTAGTCAACAGTGTCTCGGCCTCCTCTTGAAGCCGCTTGAGTTGCTGGTTAATGGCATTCAGGCTCGCCACATACCGGTCGTAGGTAGCGCCAAATTGCTGAGCAATGCTTTGCCACTGCCCCCGCTCGGCTTGCGCGTAATTCACCTCACGTAGCGCATTGTCTCTCTTGAACTGAACGCGCATTTTCCACAACTTGTAACCGTGAACAGCTAAACGGGCATCGAACTCGGCGATTTCTACACTGCGTAAATCCTTTTCAAGCTCCGAAGCAGATATTTGAGCATTCGAATGTCTGCGAAGGTCGCCAATTCTTTGTTCGAGAACAGTGAGTGCCGCTTCTGCTGCTCGCTGTGAGGTAGCCAGATCGGCACTGGTTTTTTGACTATCAAGCAATTGCTGGGCAATGCGCTGTTGGGTTATTTGCGCCCAATTCATCGGTGCTGGTATGGCCGGTGGTGCAGGCGCAGCAAGCGAGGCCTGTCCTTTGAATGCCACGCGACCCTGTTGACGGTGCCAGTCCTTGACGTAGTAGACGACAGAGCCCGCTGAGTTTGGATTAGGGTCTTCATCAGGGTGGTAGAACAGCAAATCGGCGCCCTTCGGATGACCTGCTATCTGGTCAAAATGATTGATCAACCGATCATGATCGGCCTTTGGTAAATCGACAGCCCAGATTCTATCCACCAAGGCCTGGAACTCAGGTTCGGTGTAGTCGTTGAGGGTTGGTTTCAATTGCATGATCTAAACTTCCTTGTTTATTAGTGCAGCGTTCAGCGACGGCACTCGCTCAGTGGTCGAGTAGATTCGAAATGCGCTTACTCAGTTTTGAAGCCCGGTTTCTTATTACGTGCCCTCCACTCTTTGACCTCTTCCAGAATCCCCTCAGGACTGTCTTCCCGACCTGCCTCTGGGTAAAAAATGACGTCTGAACCATTTGGGTGTTCGGTTACCAGTTCAAAGTGTTCAACAAGCTTTAGCGTGCATTTTTCAAAATCATCGGGTGCCAAATTATCTCTCCCTTCAAAAAGCTCTCGAAGAAAAGCGAGAAATTCAGCTTCTGTGTAGTCCTCAAGATTCGATTTGTCTTTCATCGTTGATTACCTTTTTTATGCACGCGGATATGGCGTCGCTACGCCGATCCAGAAACAACATTTCCGGCGAAGGCAATTCCATATCCCCCGGGAACCCGGGAATACTCGCACCGACCTGCCCTTCATCGACAGCCGGAAACGTCTCGTAGTCGGAAGGAGCGAGAAGACCAAATCAAGTTAACAAGTAACACCTGTGTAACGCGGATTGTTTGACCATCTACAAGCTTCTCTCTACTCCGTCTTGAAACCTGGCTTGTTATTACGTGCACGCCATTCTTTAACTTCTTTCAAAACTCCCTCCGGGCTATCCTCTTGTCCCTCCTTGGGATAGAAAATTACGCCAGAGCGATCGGGGTGTTCGGTAATTTTCTCGAAGTGCTCCACCAGTTTGTCGGTGTATTGGCCCAATGCGTCGCCTTCCAGAGGGTTTGAGTAATCGAAAAACTCACGAATAAATAGTAAAAACTCGGCTTCCGTATAGTCTTGAAGCCTATTCTTGAAGAGAATCATTGATTTATCCCTTATGCTTTTCGATATGCCGCTTCGCAGTCATAATCAGTAAATTTCCCATATCGTAAACAGCGCCGCCATTCGCGACTTCATGCTGATGATGAATTTCGAATTTTTTCCTACCCCCAACTTGATCAAATGGGATCGAGTAGGGTGCAGATCCTTTTGTCATTTCTTTCAAGTTAACGTTGCTGAACTGCTTCCTTAGGTTGTGATCTGTAGCCACAGCCCTCCAAAACGCCTCCCTGAACCGTTGAAAATTGGCGAATTCCTTGCCCCTCAGTTGATCTGCAATCTGTGTCGGGATCGGCGCTCCGCTCGTACGCGCCGCCTCCCCCAACCAGATCCCCATCACGTCCTGCCCGACTCCCGTCGCCACCCCCGGATCATCCCGCCGATCCAGAAACAACAGATCCGGCGCAGGCAATTCCATATCCGCCGGGAACCCGGGAATACTCGCACCAACCTGCCCTTTATCGACAGCCGGAAACGTCTCGTTTGCCGGTAGGATCGGGATGACAGGCTGGCCGGGATAAACCACGGGCGTCGACGGAATAATCGGTGTGGTCGTAGATCCAAGCTGCTCCGTTCCCGGAGGGACAAGTGGCGTCCAGGTGCCGATTCCGACGGGAGGCACTGGCCAAGGCTGAATGCTTGGCAATACACCGCGGCGACCGTTGGCGCTTTGTGGTGAGGCGATGCTGATCCTGTCGAGGTTGAACGGGTTGGCACCCGCCTCTACGCTCTCCTGAAAACGCAGTTCGAATTCACGCCGCTCTCCAACCCAAGTGCTTTTCGGGGCGTAAGGCGCGAAGCCTTTTTCGACGCGTTTTTTGTTGACCTCATCGAACTGCTCGGTGAGTGCCGGTTGCTCGCCAAGGGTTCGCCACAATGCTTCGTCAAAAGCACGGAAGGAAGTGATTTCCCGACCGCGAAGTTGATCACCCATCTGGCTGGGTATGGCGGCGCCTGTCGCGCCATTCGAATGCTTCCACCAATCGGCGGAGGCGGCCTGGCCAGTACCGGTGACAATGCCCGACCCCATGGGTGGCGGGCTGAAGGACAGGTACAACGGTGCCGAACCGGGCAGACAGACAATGCAATCCTGAATGCGCAGATCTGCGCCCGTTGGCAGGTTCTGCGTCAGCGGCGGGAATACTGCAACACGGGCTTGGCTTGAGGCGGTTTGCGTAACGGGCGTGTCCGCCGTGAACTGCAAATGCCTGGTCGGAGCACCGGCCACTTGTGCGGTGTAGCTCCCAGTCTCAGGATCAAATACCGCTTTGATGACCGGCACTTGGGCGCCGATCTCATTGCCTGTGGCGACCACAATTACTGCGGTGCCGTCGGCTACCCGCTCGGTTTTGAGGCGGCAGGGCATCTCGACCGAACCGCCGGAATCGGCGATCGATCGAAGCGTTTGTTCATCAGAAAGGCCCAGTGTCTGAACGGGAACGGCGACAGACTGGAACAATCGCCGTCTCTGCTCTGGCGTCAGTTCACCATTGCCCAGTGTTGGCGAGTACACAGCAGCGAAGATCAAGACCGTCGATGGTTGAGGTACAAGCAACGAAAGGGAAAGCTGACTGACCGCTTTTTGCACAGCGGTTTCAATAAGCTTGGCCGCTCCTTCGGCCACCAATGAACCGGCTTGCGTCAAAAACGTCGCACCCGCCGCCAGCGGGACACTGAGTGTGTTGACCTGCTTGAGCCGGGTTGCGCGGGCATCTTCATCCACCTGCTGCTTGAACCGGACTCGAGCTTCACGCTGTTCAACGAACTTGCGCTGGGCTGCCCAACTGGCTTCCCTTTCGCGCCAGACCACCGTTTGCTCTGCGTGATGGCGGGCCAGCGCCGCTGATCTATCGCGTAGGGCATTGATTTGCGTGTCTAATAAACGCGCTTCATGAGCCGCGTTGTAGGCGTTCTCCCAGATCTGATGACCGTCATTGAGCGCTTGGCCGAACTGGCCCAGTCGCGTCAGGTAATCATTGGAGGTGCGGGTCGGCGGATCGTGGCCATCGAAGGACCGGGCCAGTGCATTTTTTGCGTTGAGCTCTGCGGATTTGCGAGCGAGCAGTCCGTCTGTTTCGCTTTTTTCCTTGGTGATGGTGTAGAGCTGCCAGCGCTCAGTCTGGGTGGCTTGAGGTGGTCTTCTCGCGGCAAGAATTTCCTGTTCCAGCGCTGAGCCGAGTTGTTCGGTTTTTTGCGCGAAACGTCGATCGGCTTCGGCTCTGATCGCGTCATGACGCTGCGCCAAGCCTGCCAGGAATTGCACCTGCGCCTGATGCCGCGCCTGCTCTTGAGCCTGCGCTGCAGCTGCCTGTGCTTGCGCGGCTTCGGCCTGTGCTCTGGCAAGCGCCTCGGCCTGCTGATTTGCCTGGGCCTGACGATGAGCCGCCAACGCGCGTTTTCGAGCTTTCTGCTTTTTCTTGCTGGTGCCACCGAACCCGCCGGAAACACCGCCGCCACCACCAATGCCGCTACCCGACCCACCCCCCGAAGCAGGTGGCCCGGATCTGATGACGACGCTACCTGACGATCCATCGTTGAACGTGTTTTGTGCCATACAGTCACTCCTTGTCTGTAGGGCACAGCGTGTCGATCAAGCGGAAGTCAGGTGCGGTACATAGTTATTGCGTATGAAAAAATCGGGGTATTGAGCCTGCTAGCGATGGCGAGGTGTCAGTTAGCTCAATTAATGCCTGGTGGACGACTATCGTCAGCAAGGCTGGGCACAGTGGGATTGGGTGAGGTCAGTTGGGGGTTGGTTGGCTGGCAGGCCGTCTTCGCGAGCAGGCTCGCTCCCACCGTTTTAATGTGCGTACAACCCAAGGGGCAAAGCCGCCCCACTCAACCGGATGAGCGCAAGCTCGGCTGCAGCTCTTGATCTTGATCCACGGGCGACGTCGGAAGGCTGAGTGGAGGGATTCATCCGGGGGTGGGAGCGCAGCGACCGTTTGGCGCAGCCAAATGCATCGAGAGGAGGTGCAGCGAAGCAAGCCGTAGGCGATGCGCCCGGATGGATCCCGGAGCGAAGGAACCCCAAGCTTTAGCGAGCGGGCCGTACGTAGGAGCAAGCCATTGGGTTACCTTTTCGGCGTTTGGAAAAGGTGACCCGCCGTCAGGGCGGAACCCTAAGCGGCCGTTACCGCAGCAACGGATATGTACCCAGTCAAACCCACTAGCTCAAAACAACGACACCGCCCGGCAACTCGGTGCACTTGACGCCATAGGCATCCCGAATCAGCAATGCAACGCCAGCAAGTTGATCAAGGCTGAAGCGCGCCTGCACCCGTCGCTGCCCAAGCTCACGATTAAGCAACAGCAACATCCCCGGCCGATACCGATTGATCTCATCGATCATCTGGCTCAGCGTAGCACCGTTGAACACCAGCACTTGTTGGCGCCAGTTCATCACGGCGGCTGTGTCGACACTCTGCACACTGCCGACTTGCCGCGCATCATAGGTCACCTGCTGCCCCGGTTCGAGGCGCAGGCTGCGACCTTCGACGTCGACTTCAACGGCGCCGTCGAGGCAGGTCACGCAGACTTGCTGATCGGTATTACGCAAATTGAAACGCCCCTGACTCGCGCGCAACCACCCTCCCCCAGCCTGCATCGCCAGCGGCAACCGCGCGGTCTGCACTTCGACTTCGCCGCTGACCAGTTCAAAGCCTTGCACACCGTTATCGATTGAGCGCTGATTGATCCGCGTCTGAGTATTCAGCTCCAGGCTCACACCCTGCACAGGTTCGAAACGACGCTGCTGGCCAACCTCAGTGATGTAGTCCGCGCCCAGCCCTTCAAAACCACCAGGAATCGTCCCACGTACCAGCAAAAACGCCGCCGACGCAGCAATCGCACCACCGAGAAAAGCACGTCTACCAAACCCGCGTGGCGCCTGCATTTGCTCCACGGCCGGTTGCAGCTGCTGCCACAACCGCTTGGCCTCTTCGAACGCGCGGGCATGCTCGGCACTCTGCGCGCACCATTCGCGCAGGGCGCGGGCGTCGGCCACGGTGGCGCGGCCGGAGGTCAGCAGGACCAGCCAGTCGCGGGCTTCGCTGTGCAGAGGGTCGGCCGCCGATGGCTCGGCAGGTGTCAGTCGAAAGATGTTCAAACGCGCAGATTCTCAACGAATTGATCGGGCACTATTCAGAAGACGGTTTTCCGGCCCCGCGACCGAACCGCTGAAACACTTTTCTTTCCAGTTTCGCAGCGCAGAAGCCCAATGCGGCTTTGATTTCCTTCTCGACCATGCGCGTGGAAATGCCGAAACGCTGAGAAATTTCCAGGTGCGGCGCCTCTTCCAGACGCGCCGCGATGAAGATCTTCCGGCGCCGTGCGGGCAGCTCGTACAACGCACTGAGCAGTGACTGGATTTCCTTTTGCCCACCGACCACCCGCGCCGGGTCCAGGGCTTCGTCGCCAATTTGCAGCAGCTCTTCGACTTCCTCGCCAGTGAGCAGGCGCGCATCAGCCTGACGGCGGTCGGCGGCGATGTTCAGGGCCATGCGATAGAGGTAGGCGTTGGGCCGCAGAACGTTCGGCGGCGTCTCCATGCGGTCGACGCGCAGGTAGGTTTCGTGCAGCACGTCGTTGGCCAGATCTTCCGAACCGAGACGCCGGCGCAGGCGCACCCGAAAGTCCTCGTAGGACGTCAGGAACAGTTGGACCATCGAACCTTGTCCGGTGTCTTTCATCCCCCGGAAACTCCTTCCCATTTGGTGCATTCCATGCGTTTCCCTGACGACTCCGGTAACAACAGCAACGTGACCGGCTGACGCAAGGCGCTGGGCGTCGGCCGGTCGATCCTGAGATTGCGAAAGCTTTCCACCAGCGCGTTGTCGCGCCGTACATCTCCGGTCGAAGTGACCAACCGGTTGTGCTGCACCACGCCGTCGCGGCCAACCCAGACCTGCAACACCGCGCGATAACTGCCCGGCCGGGTCAGCGGCGAGCGGCACAGGTTGCGCTCGATCGCCGCTTGCACCGCCGTGGCGTAACTGCGGTTGACAGCGACACTTTCCGGCGTCTGTTTTTGTGGCGGCGCCGGTACGTCTTCGACCTGCGCCACTTGCAACGTAAACGCATCGTCGCGGGCATAGCGCGCCATCAAACCACTGCCGCCGAGCAATCGACGCAGGGCATCGGCGGCGGTGTATTCACCGTTCACCGCGAGCGAGCGACGGCCGCGACTCAACTGGCTGTCGACCAGCACCGCGACGCCCGTGGCGTGGCTGTACTGATCCAGCGCGCGGGCCAGATCCTGTGCTGGAATGTGTAGCGTCATGCGCATGTCCGCCGGCACCGCATCGGCCATGGCGTGGCCCGCCGCGCAGCCAAGCAGCCACCCCAGACACATCCGGCGCACAAGCCTCGTTGAACGCTGAAAACCGTCCGTGGAATTGCCTCGCTGCACGGCTGACGAATCCTTGGAAATCGTCATCCTGAGGGCTGTTTATGAATCTGGTGTGACGGGCGGTGCAAAAAAACCATCACGGGAATTGCGCACGGCTTGCACTAGACTCAAGCCATAGCGCGGCCCCTTTGGGCCGGCCAGGAGGCGAGCATGAAAAGACTGTGGCGATTCACCCTTGGCGGGCTGTGGTTGATGGCGCTGTCGAGCGCTTATGCCGAGCAGCCGTTGGGCTGCGTCGAGGTGACGGTCGGCGGCTACAAGGCGCCGAATTACGACTGTTTGAGCCAGCAGATGGGCAACAACCCTGAAGGCGCTGCGGCGGCGCAGAAGAATCAAGAGGCGCTGAATGTGCCGGTGAACAAGCGGCCGCCGAATCAGGTTGGCCTCGCGACCCCAGCCGCAACCAGCACGCGGATGGGCAATACCTTTGGCACCTCAGTGAAACCGCAACGCCCACCGCAATGATTTTGATCTTGATCGTTCCCACGCGCAGCAAAGGAATGCAGCCCGGGACGCTCCGCGTCCCATCCAGAGCCGAACGCAGAGCGTCCGTTGAGGCATTCCCACGCAGAGCGTGGGAACGATCAGGGCGGGCTCAATCGCTAGGGGTTTGGCGGAAGCTGACAGCCAGACGATTCCAGCTGTTGATGGTGGTCACCGCCATGGTCAGGTCGACCAGTTCGCCTTCGCTGAATTGCTCGCGCGCCTGCTCATAAACGTCATCAGGCACCCGGCTCTCCGCCAACAATGTCACCGCCTCCGCCCAGGCCAGCGCCGCGCGCTCACGCGGGTTGAAGAAGTTGCTGTCGCGCCACACTGCGATCGCATACAACCGTCGATCACTCTCCCCGGCCCGCCGCGCGTCCACCGAATGCATGTCGGTGCAGAACGCGCAGCCGTTGAGTTGTGAGGCACGGATCCTGATCAGTTGCAGCAACGGCTGCTCGATACTGAGGTTGGCGGTCAGCGCCTCCATGGCAATCATCGCTTTCATCGCTTTGGGCGAAGCGTTGTAGTAATCCAGGCGCGGGGACATGGCGGTTCTCGGTAGACGGAATAATGAGTTCACCGTAAACGCCGACAGCGATGCATGACAGCCCCAATTGCACGGAAAACCGCTACACCACTACCCCCTGCCTTTACGCGCTGATCGTTCCCACGCTCCGCGTGGGAATGCAGCCATGGACGCTCCGCGTCCACTGTGACGCAGAGCGTCACGGGATGCGTTACCACGCAGAGCGTGGGAACGATCAAAGATCGCAGCCTTCGGCAGTTCCTACAGGGATCTAGGCCAATTTTGGGTTTTTCGGGTAGGCAACTATTGCCGATCACGTAACAACGGTAATCTGGCGCGCACGCCAATTAGCCTCGGGAGCCTCGTCGGTATGGAACTTCACGTCGTGATCAACGGCCGCAAGGATCTTGCCGGTCAGTTGTACCAGCAACTGCGCGGGGCCATTGAATCCGGGCGTCTGGCCGCTGGCACGCAACTGCCGCCCAGCCGTCTGCTCGCCGAGCAACTGGGCATTTCACGCAAGACCATTTCCGACACCTACGCACAGCTGACCTACGAAAACTTCCTCACCGGGGTGATCGGCAAAGGCACTTACGTCAACGCGCGCCCGGCGCAGATCCAGCGCAAGCAAAGCCACACTGAACTGGCCGGCGCCGATGTGATCGAGAGTTGGCGCAATCTGCCGGTGTTTCTACGCCACCCGACACTGGAAGGCTCGCTGCGCTACGACTTTATCGGCGGCGCCACCAGCAAGGGTCAGTTCCCGCAGGATGACTGGCGCCGCTGCGTGTCCCACGCGATGCGGCAGATGGCGCAGTCCAAAGGTTTCTACAGCCTGCCCGAAGGCCTGCCGGCGCTGCGCAATGCGATTGCCCGGCACATCGCGTTTTCCCGGGGGATCAATTGCCAGGACGAAGACATCGTCGTGTGCAACGGCGCGCAGCAGGCGCTGGACCTGATCACCCGCGTATTGATCAGCCCCGGCAGTCTGGTGGCGATGGAAGATCCCGGTTATCCGCCAGCGCGCCTGCTGTTCGCCACCCATGGCGCCGAGGTGGTCGGAATTCCGGTAGATGCCGAGGGCATTCAGGTCGAGCACATTCCCGACGGCACGCGCCTTATCTATGTCACGCCATCGCACCAGTTCCCGCTGGGCATGCCGATGAGTCAGGCGCGCCGCGAAGCCTTGCTGGCCCGCGCTCATGAGCTGGGTGCGATCATCATCGAGGACGACTATGACAGTGAGTTTCGCTACGAAGGTCGGCCGACCGATTCGCTGTTCAGCCTCGACCAGCGCGGCATCGTCGCCTACGTCGGGACGTTCTCGAAAACCCTGCTGCCGGAGTTGCGCCTGGGTTATGCGATCCTGCCGCCGGCGATCCTCGAAGCGGTGATTCGCGCCAAGCAACTGACCGATCTGCACGCCTCGACCCTGCCGCAATGGGCGCTGGCCAAGTTTATCGCCGAGGGTTGCCTGCTCAAGCATATCCGCCGTTGTCATGCAATCTACTCGCAGCGCCGCGAACGGATTCTGGCGCGCATGGCCGACGATCTTTCGCCGTGGCTGCAAGCGGTACCGCCGAGTGCCGGTTTCCACATGGCGGTGTTCTGCAAGGTGCCGATCGACCTGCCGCTGGTGATCGAACTGGCGAAAAAGGTCGAAGTCGGCCTCTATGCGATCAACGGTTTCTATTACCAGCAAACGCCGAAAAACGGCCTGTACTTCGGCTTCGGCGCCATCGAAACCCTCGACATCGATATCGCTCTGGATCGCCTGCGCGACATTCTCCAGCAGGTCGCCTGAGCGATTGGCCTAAAGATTTAACCGCCGATTGGTTATTGGTGTTCCGGGGGTGCAGGCCTATCCTGCACAGGCGTTATCCCTCAATGAGCAGGATTCGTCCGGCCTGATTCAGGAGTGTGAGCAATGTCCAACGAAGTGATCAATACGGTCCAGGTGCAGGCTGCCGCCGGCCGCTCGGATGAACTGGGCAGGCAACTGCAGAAGATCGTCGAAACCCTGCGCGAAACGCCGGGCTGCGATTCCTATCTGGTCGACCGCTGCCCCGAGGACAGCCACCGCTGGACGGTCAGTGCCCGCTGGCAGTCGGAAGCGGCGATGCAGGCACATTTCAACCGGCCCGAGGCGCAGGGGTTTATTGACTTGATCGATAGCCGGTTGGCCAATAGCGTAGATTTCAATAGTTTTCCTATCGTCTGACCCGGCCCCTTCGCGAGCAGGCTCGCTCCCACAGGTTTTTGTGTCGTACATTAATTATCGAACGACGCTGAACCCTGTGGGAGCGAGCTTGCTCGCGAAGGCGTATTCCGCCACACCTACAACCTTTCTGAAACACCGCCAATTGGTCACCTGATCTTCCCGAATATTGGCCGTTTGAATGCTTAGCCCTGCGGACTACTGTGATCAGCAACACCCCAATCATCACAGGTAACCCGCCATGAAAGCCCTGCACTTCTTCGCCGCCGCCCTCGCCCTGAGCCTTTGCACCTCGGCCGCCCTCGCTCACGATCCCTCGGAAAAAATCACCGTGCTGCAAGACCAGATGCTAAAAAACGCCCCCGGCAAAAAAGCCATGATGATTGAGGTGGACTACAAACCCGGCCAGTCTTCCATTGCCCACAAACACGACGGCACCGCCATGGCTTACGTGCTCGAAGGCGAAGTGATTTCCCAGGTCAAAGGTGAACAACCGATCACCTACAAGAAGGGCCAGTTCTGGTACGAACCGGCCGGCTCCGAACATCTGGTGTCGAAAAATGCCAGCCAAAGCAAACCGGCGAAGTTGCTGGTGTTCATGGTGCTGGCCCCGGATGAGCAAGTGCTGATCCCGCTGAAAAACTGATGGCTGTTTAACCAGCCATAAATAAACGGGCGCAAATCGACGATTGGCGCCTTTTTATTTCTCGGGGCAATTAGCGATAACCGGTTAAAGCGAATAAAACTATTATTCGGCTTTTATTACAGCAAATTGTCAGCTTGGCGGGTTTAGTCTGAATTAACTGTCGTCGCCGACGGCATTTCAAACTTTCCGACTGATGTTGTTTCACGGGAGAAACACCATGAAACTTGCGTTCACCAGTGTGCTGGCGATATCGGTTTTAGCTTTGTCAGCCTGTTCGGTACCCACCGCGCCTCAAGCCGTTTCCTCACTGGACACCCTACTCCCCCATCCCACCGGCCGCAGCAGCGCCACTCAGGTGAAAAGCGGTCCCGGTGTGTCGCTCGGTGTGGTCTACAGCCCCAGCACCCAGACCAATCGCGAATACCTGCGCGACTATCAGGCCAACGCCGGCACCGGTTTTGGCCAGAGCCTGCTGGTGCAGCCGATTCACGACGCCTACGTCGCCAGCTCCAAACCGGACATGGCCGTGGAATGGGTCAACGCCTCGCTGCAACGCCAGTTCGGCTCGGTAACGGTGTATCCGGACATGCAAAGCCTGCGTGCGGCTAAACCGGATGTGGTGGCGATTGTCGACACTCATAGCCAGTTGATCACCTCACGTAGCTCGGATATCAAAGCCGATGTCAGTGCCGATTTTTATGATGCGCAGTTGAACTATATCGGTACGGCGAAGGGTTCGGAGGCGCGGGAACTGACGCCGGTGTGGGCGGACTTCAAGCGCTCGGAAGAGATAGTGGCGGATATTAATCAGCAGCAGGATGTGCAAGTTCGGGCGTTGCAGAAGTTTGACCAGTCGCTCAACAATTTAGTCGCGCGGCCTGCGGATAAAGTGTCAATGCTCGATAGTAAACAGTCATCTAAGTTGTATTGATATCAAGGGCCCCTTCGCGAGCAAGCTCGCTCCCACAGGGGAACGCATTCCAAATGTGGGAGCGAGCTTGCTCGCGAAGGGGCCAGACCTAACACTACAAACCTCTCAGACATAAAAAAGCCCCGGTATCTCACGACACCGGGGCTTTTTCATTCAGCCACTACTTACGCCAATTCAAGCTCGGCATTCGCAGTCACCGCAGGCACTACCGCCTGCCCACTCAACGCCAGATCCAGCAACTCACGGTTGGCCACCGCATACATGGCGTAGTCCGTGCCGCTTGCCGCGCGGATTTCCACCAGCATGGCGCGCCAGCGCGAGATCATGCTTTCGTGCTGTTCCATCCACAGCGCCAGACGTGCTTCGACGTCCAGCGTGCCGTCGCCCTGTTGCAGGACGGAGATGGTGATCGCACGTTGCTGCCAGTCGACGTCATCACGGAACGCTTCACGGGCCAGGGCTTGCCAGTTGTTTTCAACCGGCAGCGCACTGATCTGTTGCAGGTACCAGGTGATGTCCAGCGCACTGCCCACGGCGAAGTAGGCCTTGGCCACTTCGGCCGGGTTCTGACCAGTCACGTCGGAGGCTTCGATGATCGGCAGCAGTGTGTACAGATGCGAGGTGCCCGCAACCATACGCGCCAGCAATTCCGGTACACCGGCTTCGACGTACGCCTGATAACGCGCCTGCCAGTTTTCACGGATTTCGCCGCTCAGCAGTTCGTCGAGCTTCAGACCCAGCTCTTTCAGGTGTGGACCGAAGTGCGCGGTATCACGGGCAGCGTTCTGCTCGTTGCGACGGGCACGCAGGAACCAGCGCGTAGCGCGACGGCCCAGACGCATCAGCTCGTCCATCAGCTCCAGCTGCACATCAGCGCTGACCTGGTAGTCGAGCGCTTCGATCTGACGGAACCAGTGCGGGAGGTGGAAGATGTCGCGCACGATCACGTAAGCGCCAGCGACGTTCGCCGGGCTCATGCCGGTCGACTCTTTGAGTCGTTGAACGAAGGTGATGCCCATGTGGTTGACCAGGTCGTTGGCGATCTGGGTGCTGACGATCTCGCGCTTCAGACGGTGACGACGCATGGCTTCGGAGAACTTGCTGACCAGAGACGGCGGGAACGCCGTTTCCATGTCGCGGGTCAGGTAATCGTCGTCCGGCACCAGGGAGCCCAACAGCTGCTCTTTCAGGTCGATTTTGCTGTAGGAGATCAGCACCGACAGCTCAGGACGGGTCAGACCGTGGCCTTCGGCAATACGCTCGGCCAGTTGCTCTTCGGTCGGCAAGAACTCGATGGCGCGGTCCAGCTTGCCACGGCCTTCCAGATCGCCCATCAGACGCTTGTACTCAGCGATGCGCGCATACGCACGACGCGCCGCCAGGGACAGGGCCTGAGTCTGCTTGTAGTTGTTGCCCAGCACCAGATTGCCGACTTCGTCGGTCATGCTCGCCAGCAACTGGTTGCGTTGCTTGTCGGTCATGTCACCGGCCTGAACCACTTCGTTCAGCAGGATCTTGATGTTCACTTCGTGGTCGGAGCAGTCCACGCCACCGGCGTTGTCGATGAAGTCGGTGTTGGAACCGCCGCCATTCAGACCGAATTCCACACGACCCAATTGGGTCATGCCGAGGTTACCGCCCTCGCCCACGACTTTGCAGCGCAGCTCGTTACCGTTGACGCGCAGTGCATCGTTGGCCTTGTCGCCGACGTCGGCGTGGCTTTCAGTGCTGGCCTTGACGTAGGTACCGATACCGCCGTTCCACAGCAGATCCACTGGCGCCTTGAGTAAGGCGTTCAGCAGTTCGGTCGGGGTCAGTTTGTCGGCCTTGATGTCGAAGCGTTCCTGCATCTGCGGGGAGATCGCGATGCTCTTCGCGCTGCGCGAGAAGATACCGCCACCTTCGGACATGATGCTGGTGTCGTAGTCGGTCCAGGCCGAACGCGGCAGATCGAACATGCGCTGACGCTCGACGAAGCTGGTCGCCGGGTTCGGGTTCGGGTCGATGAAGATGTGCATGTGGTTGAACGCGGCAACCAGTTGCAGCTTGTCGGACATCAGCAGACCGTTACCGAACACGTCACCGGCCATGTCGCCGACGCCGACAACAGTGATGCTGTCTTCCTGAACATTGATGCCGCGCTCGCGGAAGTGACGCTGTACGCCAACCCACGCGCCTTTGGCGGTAATGCCCATTTTCTTGTGGTCGTAACCGGCCGAACCACCGGACGCAAACGCGTCACCCAGCCAGAAGCCGTAGTCGATGGCGATGCCGTTGGCGATGTCGGAGAAGGTCGCAGTGCCCTTGTCCGCCGCTACTACCAGGTACGGGTCGTCATCGTCGTGGCGAACCACGTTCAATGGCGGCACCAGCGCGCCGTCTTTCAGGTTGTCGGTGATGTCCAACAGACCGGAAATGAAGATGCGGTAGCAGGCGATGCCCTCGGCCGCGATCTCGTCACGGCTGCCGCCCAGTGGCAGGCGACGCGGCAGGAAGCCGCCCTTCGCGCCCACCGGCACGATAACCGAGTTCTTCACTTGCTGGGCTTTTACCAGGCCGAGGACTTCGGTACGGAAGTCTTCTTCACGGTCGGACCAGCGCAGACCACCACGAGCGACGTTACCGAAGCGCAGGTGCACGCCTTCAACGCGTGGCGAGTAAACGAAGATTTCGAACTTCGGCACTGGCTTCGGCAGTTCAGGGATCGCGTGCGGGTTGAACTTGAAGCTGAAGTACGACTTGTTCTGGCCGTTGGCGTCAGTCTGGTAGAAGTTGGTCCGCAGAGTCGCTTTGATCAGGTCGAGGTAACGACGCAGGATGCGGTCTTCGTTGAGCACCTGGACGTCGTCCAGTGCGGTCAGAATCGCTTGTTCCAGACGCAGTTGCTTGTCTTCCAGATCGTCGCTGCCGAGTTTGCGCGCCAGATAGAAGCGGGTCTTGAACAACCGGGTCAGCTCGCGAGCGATGTCGGTGTGGTTGTTCAGGGTGCTGGCGATGTAACCCAGATCGAAGCCCAGACGAATCTGCTTCAGGTAACGCGCGTAAGCACGCAGCAGCGCGACGTCGCGCCACGGCAGGCCGGCGGTCAATACCAGACGGTTGAACGCATCGTTTTCGGCGTCGCCGCGAACGATGTGGACGAAGGCGTCCTGCAGGGTGTCGTTGAGTTGCTGGATGTCGAGGTCCAGGCCTTCAGCGGCAGTGAACGCGAAGTCGTGAATCCAGAACTCGCGGCCATTGGTGTGACGCAGACGGTACGGGAATTCACCCAGTACGCGCAGGCCGAGGTTTTCCAGAATAGGCAAGACGTCGGACAGCGCCAGCGGGGTGTCGGCGTGGTACAGCTTGCAATGCAGCTCGCGCTGGCCGGAAACCTGACCGAGCGGCTGATAGAAGCTCATCACCAGCGGATTTTTTTCGTTGAGGCTCAGCAGGTGCTGCATGTCGACCACAGCCGAATGCGCAGCGAAGCGCTCGCGGTAACCGGCCGGGAAGCCTTTCGGGAAGTCGGCCAGCACGTTGGTGCCGTGGGCTTCGCCGAAGCTTTCGACGGTCAGTGCGGCGTAGTCGTCCTGCCAGCTGCGGCACGCTTGCACGACTTCTTTTTCCAGCAGCACCGGGTCGATGTCGAGACGGTTTTTCGGGTCGACACGCAGGATCAACTGCACGCGCGCCAGTACCGACTCGGAGAAGAACGTCCAGAATTCGCAATCGGACGCCTTCAGGCGCTCCATCAGCACTTGCTGGATCTTCTGGCGAACTTCGGTGGAATAGATGTCGCGCGGCACGTAGGCCAGGCAGTAGCAGAAGCGACCGTACGGGTCTTTGCGCAGGAACACGCGGATCTTGTTGCGTTCCTGGATCTGCACGATCGACATCACGGTAGTGAACAGTTCGTCGACCGGGGTCTGGAACAGGTCATCACGTGGCAATACTTCGAGGACCTGCGCCAGTTCCTTGCCCAGGTGAGCCTTGGACTGGAAGCCGGAACGACGCTCGATTTCTTCGACCTTGCGGCGGATGAACGGGATGACCCGCACGCTCTCGCCATACACCGAGGAGGTGTACAGGCCCATGAAGCGGTGTTCCTTGATGACTCTGCCGTCAGCGTCGATTTCACGGATCGACACGTAGTCCGGGTACGCCGGACGGTGTACACGGCTTGGATGCGCAGCCTTGGCGAACGACAGCAGGGTCGGTTCGCGCAGGTAGGCAACGGCGTAGTCTTCGATGCGCAGGTCTTCGTAGGTCAGGCCGGTGCGCAGCAATTTGGTCAGGCCGAGGAAGGAGTTCTGGTCGTACTCGATGTGGCCGCCGTCGGCCTGATCGGTAACCACGAATTCTTCGTAGCCGAGGAAGGTGAAGTGGTTGCCCACCAGCCATTCCAGGAAGCTTTTGACTTCGTTCTTCTCGTCGGCATCGATGGCGAATGCGCTGTTGTCGAGTTTGGCGAGGATTTCCTGCACCTTGGCTTTCATCGGCTCGAAATCGGCGACCGCGACGCGGACTTCACCGAGAACCTGTTCCAGCTCTTTGCTCAGCACATTCAGTTCGGCCGCGTTAGCGCAGCGGTCGATTTCCAGGTACATCAGCGATTCGTGCAGCACGCCTTCGCCGGTGCTGCCCTTCGGCAGGATTTCCAGCAACTCGCCCTTGCTGCCACGACGCACGCTGAGCACGGTGGTTTGCAGGGTGTGGATGCTGTAGCCGCGACGGTTCAGCTCGGTGCGGACCGAGTCGACGAGGAATGGCAGATCGTGGTGCAGGACTTCGACCGCGGTGTGGGTCGACTGCCAGCCATGACGCTCGTAATCAGGGTTGTAGACGCGCACTTGCGGTTGCGCGTGATCGAAGCGCTCAAGCAAGCGCCACGCAGAAAGAGTACAGCCAGCGAGGTCGGAGAGGCGACGTTGAGTCAGCTCGTCCAGGGAAATGATGCCGAAGAATTGTTCAGCGAACAGCGCCACTTGTGGCAGTGCCTGTTCACTGATGTGCTGCGCCAGTGCCGCTTGCAGTTGGTGCTGGAAGTCGGCTTTGCTGGCTGCGGTGAAGAACGCCATCTGTGGTACTCCGCTTAAGCTTGTTATTGATGGAAAGCGTCGCGTGTAACACCCCTTTCGGGGCTTGTGTCGCCCTGTTCCTGATTCTCGGGCAGAGGAAACAGGGTGACAGGTGGGTGAAGCTGGACGGGACACTGAGGTCACATTCACCTTCCATAGAATGAGCATCTGCAAAAGCGACTGCCGACAGTGCCGACAATGCCTTTACGGGTGCTCATCCGTTGCGCAGCTTAAAGGGTGCGACAATGTGTCTGCTTGCGGTGCTGCGACATATTCGGTCATTGGCACGTAAACCGAGGGTTTGGCACCGGTAAACACTAGCAGTCGTGGCGGAAAACGCCGGGTTACATGCCCGTATTTACGGGACATCCGTACCAGATGCAGACCTTTTGCCCTTACATATCCAGAAACGAAAACGCCCAAGGCCGTTCTATCGACCTTGAGCGTGGCATCGGGTTCAGCGCGAGCGGTTGACGCGGATCAGTCGGGCAACTCTTCGTATGCCTTGAATCGGCTGACGGTGGCGCAATCGCAACACATCGTTTTCAGGGTCATTTTGTCCAGTCGGCGTCGACGTTGCTGGATAAAATCCTATAACTGCGTCAGATATTTCACTTCCAACAATAAGAAAATAACGCAGGAACTCTCCTACCCTAGTTCCTTAAACGACAACAAAACAGAAAACACAACGACCAACAAGAGCAACTCACACAAACTTACAACCCGGCAGGAATCGTCTCACACAATTAAAAGACCACCCCCTACAGAGTATTTCTGCCAGCCGCGCTATTAATATGAGACCGAACCACGGAACAGGTTCTTTATCAGGAAAAGGAGTCAACACATGAGACAACTGGAACTTCCGACAACTGTATTTTATGGCGACGGCACATGGGAAATAATCAATCTGAACCCAGGCTCCATTCGCGGTGACATTCTAAAGAATTATCCGCTTGGTAATCCGATGCATGGATTTACACTGGCCATCGAAAGCGACTATCTCGCGCAACAACAAAACCTTGAGCACAACTTGCAAATAGAACTCAACCTGGCAGACAGCCGACAGCCGCCATTGATTGATGCAACCCCGCAAGCATGGCTCGACAGAGCAACCAACACCGTCAACGAGTTACTCTTCCAGAAGAATACGGCACTGCAACAAAAGCTGAGAGACGTGCAGACCTCTCGACAGCATGCAAAGTTGCAAGCGACTTATGATGCGATGCTGTTGAATGAGCAAATTTCCAGCCTTCAATCAAGACAAGCACAACTGTATGCCGAGATAGCCCGTCGACAGGCCGAGGCGCTTGCGCAACTACAGGCTGCCGAAGCGGCGCGACGGGCTGAAGAAGCTCAGAGACACGCGGCAGAACAAGCTCATTTGGCCGCTCTGGCGGAAGCTCAACGACAGGACGACGAAAAAAAGCGAATTGCGGCCGAAGCAGAAGCCAAACGCATTGATGAGTACAAGCGCGCGGTGGCTTTCGTCGCCGACGCGAATAAATACATCTTCGAGAAATATGGCGCCAATCTGCACCAAGTGGTCATGGATCTTCAAAAGGATATTTCGGGGAAGAAGATCAGAAGCTATGCGGAGGCGATGCAGACTTTCGAGACAGTGCGGACCAATCCCAATGCGCGGCTCAGTCCGCAGGATACGCGTGCGGTTGTGGACGCGCTCAATGCGCTGGATAAAGCGACCTATATGGAAAGTGTCAATAAGCTCGCCAAGGGGTTTGGCGTGACCGGAAAAATCGTTCAGGGACACTCAGTCGTCACGAAAGCGGCCATCGGTTTTCAAGATGGGGACTGGAAGCCTTTGATGCTGGAGCTTGAAAGCATTGCTGCCGGCGTAGGGGCAGGTGCACTTGTGGCGACCGTTGTCGCGTCTCTCCCTGTGGCTGCTGCCACCAGCGCACCTGTCATCGTAGCTGCTGGCTTGGTGATTGCCGCGGCAGCATTTTTCCTGGACTCCACTAACGTGGAAAAAATCAACGCTATTATCCTCGAACAAATAGATACCGCGTTACCAAGGTAACGAAAAAAATTGCATCACGGTTGGGTCGTCCACACCGACTCAACCTTGGCTATCTATTTTGTCACAGCCGCGGTGGACCAGAATTCCTTTATGACTGGAAAAGCATTCAACCCAACTTCATTCCTGTCGGCATTCGGGATTTTTTGTACTCCAATTTTCCTCATAAGTCTCTTACTTCCCGCGCACCCTCAAACCAGACTGGATATTGCCATCAATGCATTCATAGATAATCAGCTATTTGGCATGATCGGGTTCTGGTCATCTTTTTTCCCCTTCAGCTCGAAGGCAGCCGCAAATTATGTCGCTATATTCGGGCCATTGTTAGCCATCCACTCAACCTATCAAGCCTTCACAACAGAGTTCGACCCCACACAATTTGACAAAATGACACTCAAGCGATACCTGGCCACTCTCATTGGAGGCACACTTCTTTTCATACTTTATGTATGGGGTTTTTATCTGACTTCACAAGACTTGGCAACAGCGACGGGAAAATACGGAAGACTCTTCGGGCTCAATGCAATTTTCTTCTCTATTTATTATTCAGCCATGTCGTTTTTTCTATATTTCATGGTTCCGTTCATGCTGCATCGCTGCTTTCTCTATATTCCCTGCCGTTTTGTAAAAAAATGGTGGAGCAAAAAACAGAAATCCCGCAGCCAGGGCAGCAAAATATTCGTTCGGCTGGCAAAATCAATTCTTTGGCGCATCCGTCGCGCCCGTCTAATCAGGAATCCCCCCATGCAAATGACCACCGCCCTACTGATCGTCAACCCGTGCGATGACGAAGAAGACAACATGGCCATGCTCTGCTGCCACAGCGACAAGGGCGACATGTTCCTGATGAGCCGCTACCCGGATGAGGATGAGCTGGAGATCACTTTGGATGGCGAGCCTTCGACGCTCGACGGGGTGAAAGTCACCCTGACCTCGAACCTGTTGAAGATCGAGATTGGTGCGGCGGATGCCGATGCTTTGAACGGGGATGATGTGCTGGAGATCAGCTTTAACCCGGATATGGTGGATATGGATGAGGTTGTTGAGACCTTGACGAATATCCTCGACGGGACGGGGACTTTCATTAACGAAGTTTGATGGTGTCTGAATAGGCCTCTTCGCGAGCAAGCTCGCTCCCACATTTGAACTGCGTGCACACCGTCAATGTGGGAGCGAGCCTGCTCGCGAAGGCGTCCGAAAGAACACTACCCCTCCCCGGTACTACAAAAATCCAACAATTGCCCCAGTCATTTCCCGCACTTTGCGCAAAATGCCGTTAGTCGCCACCCCCCGCGATGGATTAAAGTAACGCCCCCAGCCCCGGCGTTATCCGAACGCCTGTGGCCACCCCTTTCCAGGAACAGTCACCGATGGAACATCGTGAAGCGCTGCTGGCGCTGCGAACCTTTCTTTCAACGCAGATTCTCGGCCAGGAAAAACTCATCGAGCGTTTGCTCATCGCCCTGCTCGCCGACGGCCACATGCTGGTCGAGGGCGCTCCGGGTCTGGCCAAGACCAAAGCGATCAAAGAACTCGCCGAGGGCATCGAAGCCCAGTTCCATCGCATTCAGTTCACTCCGGACCTGCTGCCGGCCGACATCACCGGCACCGAGATCTATCGCCCGGAAACCGGCAGTTTCGTGTTCCAGCAAGGGCCGATCTTCCATAACCTGGTGCTCGCGGATGAAATCAACCGTGCCCCGGCCAAGGTGCAATCGGCGCTGCTCGAAGCCATGGCCGAACGTCAGGTCAGTGTCGGTCGCAGCACTTATGAGCTGTCGCCGCTGTTTCTGGTGATGGCCACGCAGAACCCGATCGAGCAGGAAGGCACTTACCCGCTGCCGGAAGCCCAACTCGACCGTTTCCTGATGCACGTGAAAATCGGTTTCCCGGACGCTGCCGTCGAACGCCGCATCCTCCAGCAGGCCCGTGGCGAAGCGCTGAACGGCGAGACCAAGCCCGAGCGTCGCGTCAGCCAGCAGGCGATCTTTGCCGCGCGCAAGGAAATCCTCGGTCTGTACATGGCCGACGCCGTAGAGGAATACCTGGTGCAACTGGTGATGGCAACGCGCAACCCGGCCAAGTTCGACCCGGAAATGGCCGAGTGGATCGCTTACGGCGCCAGTCCGCGCGGTTCGATTGCTCTCGACCGCTGCGCCCGCGCCCACGCCTGGCTGGCCGGTCGCGACTTCGTCAGCCCGGAAGACATTCAAGCGGTGCTGTTCGACGTGTTGCGTCACCGCATCATTCTGTCGTTTGAAGCTGAAGCCGCCGGCATCGATCAGGATCGGGTGGTGCAGCGGATTCTCGACGTCGTAGCCGTCGCTTGACCCCCATGAACGCCCCCCTGCCGTCCGAACCGGGCATCCGCGTCAGCCTCGCCGAGCTGATCGAGATGCGTCACCGTGTGCGCGAAGTGCAATTGTTCTCCACGCCGAGTCAGCGCAGCCCGCTGATCGGCCTGCATCACTCGAAATTCCGTGGTCGTGGCGTCGACTTCGATCAGGTGCGCGTGTATCAGGCCGGCGACGACGTGCGCACCATCGACTGGCGCGTGACCGCACGTACGCAAGAGCCGCACACCAAGCTGTTCCATGAAGAACGCGAGCGACCGATTTTCATTATGGTCGAGCAAAGTACGCGGCTGTTTTTCGGTTCCGGGCTGATGTTCAAATCGGTGCTGGCAGCGCAAGTGGCGGCTTTGATTGGTTGGGCCGCGCTCGGCCATAACGACCGCGTTGGCGGGCTGGTGTTCGGCGACAACGAGCACTACGAAATCAAACCACGGCGCAGCAAACAAAGCCTGCTGCAACTGCTCAATCGTCTGGTCAAGGTCAATCAATCGCTGCACAGCGAGCGTGAGCCGGATCGCGATGCGTTCGGCGTGGCGTTGCGCCGTGCCCGCGAAGTGTTGCGTCCGGGCAGCCTGGCCATCGTGATCTGCGACGAACGTGCACTGTCCGACAGCGCCGAACAACAGCTCAGCCTGTTATCGCGTCATTGCGACCTGTTGATGTTGCCGATTTCCGATCCGCTGGATCACGCCCTCCCCGCTGCCGGCCTGCTCAGATTCGCGCAACGCGGTGCGCAACTGGAACTCGACACGCTGAATTTCGAGCTGCGCCAGACCTATCGCGCCCAGGCCGAAGCGCGCATCGCTCGCTGGGAATTGCTCGCGCAAAAGCTGCGGGTGTTGCTGATGCCGCTGAGCACGCAAAGTGAAATGGTCGAGCAAATGCGCGAATTCCTCAATCCGCAGCGTCCGGGGAAAGGTCGATGAACGGCCTCGAACAATTGCAACCGCTGATCTCGCCGCCACCGATTGCCTTCTGGCCGCCGGCGCCGGGTTGGTGGCTGCTGCTTCTGTTATTGCCGCTGCTGGGTTTTGCCGTGTGGCGCCTGCGCCGTTTCATCCCGATGAAGAAACGCCCGGTTGTACGTGCCGAACAGCCGCTCGATCCGGTGCGCATCGCCGCGCTCGCCGAACTGGCGCAAATGCCCAAACCCTACGACGGCGCCCCGGCCGGGGCCTGGCTGCAGCAACTCAACGGTCTGCTCAAACGCCTGTGCCGCAACCATTATCCGTACAGCCAGAGCCACACCCTCAACGGACGAAAATGGTTGGCGTTCCTCGATAACCGCTGCCCGGCGGCGGGCCTGACGCGCTGGATGGTGCTGGTCGAAGGCGCCTATAAACCGGAGTGCAAACTCGATGACAAAGCCATAGCCGGCCTGACCCAGGCTGTCGACACGTGGATTCGCAAACATGTTTGAGTTCGCCTGGCCGTGGATCTTTGTGCTGGTGCCGCTGCCGTGGCTGATGCGTCTGGTGCTGCCGGTCGCGGACAGCGGCGAGCCAGCCCTGAAAGTGAGTTTCCTCGCCGATCTGGAAGGCCTCGCCCGCCGTCGCGCTCGCGCCAATCTGCCCGCGTGGCGGCAACAGGCGCCATTCATGCTGTTGTGGCTATTGCTGCTGACCGCCGCCGCCCGCCCGCAATGGCTCGGCGAACCGTTGCCGATTGCTGCCAGTGGGCGAGATCTATTGGTGGCGGTGGATGTCTCCGGCTCGATGGACTTCCCGGATATGCAGTGGCAGGACGAAGAAGTCAGTCGCCTGACGCTGGTGCAGCATCTGCTCGGTGATTTCCTTGAAAGCCGCGATGGCGACCGTGTCGGCCTGATCCTGTTTGGCAGTCAGGCCTATCTGCAAGCACCGCTGACCTTTGATCGCCACACCGTGCGCGTCTGGCTTGACGAAGCACGGATCGGCATTGCCGGGAAGAACACCGCGATTGGCGATGCTATCGGTCTGGCGCTGAAACGCCTGCGCCTGCGTCCCGCGCAAAGCCGTGTGCTGATTCTGGTCACTGACGGCGCCAACAATGGCGGCGAAATCGATCCGCTGACGGCGGCAAAACTGGCCGCCAGCGAAGGCGTAAAAATCTATCCGATCGGCATCGGCGCCAATCCCGAGGACAGCGGTTCAACCGGCCTGCTCGGCGTCAATCCGAGTCTGGACCTCGACGAACCGGCGCTCAAAGCCATCGCCGAAGTCACCGGCGGCCAGTATTTCCGTGCCCACGACGGCAAAGAACTGCAAGCAATCAAGGACACTCTCGATCAACTCGAACCGGTCACCCAGCAACCAACCCAGGCCCGCCCCGCGCAAGCCTTGTATCACTGGCCACTGGCGTTGGCGCTGTGGTTGAGCCTGTTGCTGGTCACCCGTGAATTGTGGCCGGACAACCCGTTGCAACGCCTGTTCACCAAGGAGCTGTATCTGCAAAGTCCGCTGCCTGACTGGCGCGAGCGCCTCAAACGCCTGCGTCTGCGGAGGCGCCGATGATCGCGCTCTGGCCGCACTGGTTCCGTCCTTGGTGGCTGCTGCTATTGCCGCTGCTCGGCTGGCTGATCTGGCAACTCTGGCACCGGCAGAAACGCGCCGGACGCTGGCAGATGATTCTGCCGCCGGCGTTTCATGCCGCCCTGCTTAGCGGCGGTAACGGTCGTGACAGCAAATTGCCGTGGATCGCCCTGGGCGTGGCGTGGTTGCTGACGGTTCTGGCGCTGCTCGGGCCGAGTTGGGAGCGCGTCGAACAGACCAGCCAGAAGCCCGCCGACCCGTTGGTGGTGGTGCTGGAACTGACTCCGGAAATGCTCGCCACCGACTCGCCACCGACGCGACTGGAACAGGCACGGCGCAAGCTCTTCGACCTGTTGCAGGCACGCAGCGATGCGCAGACTGCAATCGTCGTCTACGCCGGCAGCGCGCACACGCTGGTACCGCTTTCAGATGACTTGGCGACCAGTCGCAACCTGCTCGATGCGCTCAAGCCTTCGCTGATGCCGGAAAGCGGCCATCGCGCCGATCTCGCCGTAAGCAAAGCGCTGGCCTTGCTCAAACAAGGCGCGCTCGGTCAGGGGCGGATTCTATTGATCGGCTCGTCGCTTGATGAACAGGAACGCCAAGGCATTCGCCGCGCACTCAGTGGGCAATCGGCACAGCTGTTGATGCTCGGCGTCGGCACTGCCGAAGGTGCGCCAATCGCTCAAGAGGACGGCAGTTTCCTCAAGGACGAACAAGGCGCGATCCGCGTGCCGCAGCTCGACAGTCCGGCATTGAGTGCTTTTCTCAACATTGTCGGCGGCGAATACCACCCTGCCCGTCTCGACGAAGCGGATCTTGACGCGCTAGGCCTGCTCAACGGCCCGCGCAGTCTGCGCGACGACGGCCAGACCGTACGCCTCGATACCTGGGCCGATCAAGGTTACTGGCTGCTGTTGCCGCTGTTGCTGCTCGCGGCGTGCGCCGGGCGACGCGGCTGGTTGTTCTGCCTGCCGTTGCTGTTTTGCTTGCCACAGCCGAGCTACGCTTTTGACTTTGAGGATTTGTGGCTGCGCCCTGATCAACAGGGCCTGCACCTGCTCAAACAAAAACGCCCGGCCGAAGCCGCACAGCATTTTGACGATCACCAGTGGCAAGGGGTGGCGTTGTACGAAGCCGGCGACTACAGTGGCGCCGCCCAGCGCTTTGCCGAGGGCAGCGATGCCCGTGCCCACTACAATCGTGGCAACGCGCTGGCGAAAAGCGGTGAGCTGGAAGCGGCAATAGACGCTTATGAGCAGGCCCTGGAACGGCAACCGGATTTGCGCCCGGCGCAGACCAACAAGGCGCTGGTGGAAAATCTGCTCAAACAGAAAAACACGCCGCCGCCCGCCGAGCCGGACACCCAACCGAGCGAACAGCAAAGTCTGCCGGGCGACGAACCACCGCCAGCGACCGCACCGCCGCCGGCAGTAAAAAGTGAAACCCAGAGCGAGGCGCAACCGGCCGAGTCGGCCAGCGAACCGCCACCGACTACACCGCCGCAACCAGGCCCCAACGAAGTGCCGGGCAGCGACGAGGAAGAACAAACGGACACCGTGCCGACGCTGCGCCCGAGCGAAAACAACCTCGAAGGCGAGCAACGTCAGGCACTGGAACAATGGCTGGGCAAGATCCCGGACGACCCGGGCGAACTGCTGCGACGCAAATTCTGGTACGAACAGCAACAACATCAGGATCAGGAAAACACTCGATGACCCGCTTCACCGCTCTCTTGCTGCCCCTGCTGCTCTGCACGGCCACCGCCCAGGCGGCCGAGCTGACCGCCAGTGTGGATCGCAGTCGCCTGAACTCCGGCGAGACGGTCGAACTCACCCTCGAAACCAGCGATGTCACGCAGTTCGGCAAACCCGACCTGACCGCGCTGGAAGCGTTGTTCGAAGTGCGTGGCACGCGGCAGGTCAACCAGCTCAACACCCTCAATGGCGACAACCGCGCGACCACGCGCTGGATCATCACCCTGCTGCCGAAAGAGAACGGCAGCGTGGTGATCCCGCCGCTGCAACTGGGCGACGCGCAGAGCCAGCCGATCACCGTGCAAGTGGTCGAAAGCGACACTCGCGAGAACAAGAACAGCCTTGATCCGGTGTTCATCGAAGCCAGCCTCGACCAGTCCAGCGTCTATGTGCAGGCGCAGGCGATCCTGACCTTGCGCATCTACCATTCGGTGTCGCTGTACGACGACAGCAGCCTGACCCCACTGCAAATCGCCGATGCCCGCATCGAGCAACTCGGCGACACGCGCACCTACGAAAAAGACCTCAACGGTGTGCGCCATGGCGTGATCGAGATGCGCTACGCGATCTACCCGCAGCACAGCGGTTTGCTGACCATTGCGCCGCAGACCTTCAGCGCCACACTGGTCGATACGCAGCCGTCTCAGGACGCGAATGCGCAAGGGCCGAAACCGGGCAAACTGATGCGCGTCAGTTCGTCCGAAATCCCCCTGACGGTCAAACCCAAACCGCTGACCTACCCGGTCGACGCGCCATGGCTACCCGCGCGCAGCCTGAGCCTCAGCGAAAGCTGGAACCCGGAACCGGAACACACTCAGGTCGGCGACTCCCTGACCCGCAGCCTGACGTTGAAAGTCGAAGGCCTGGCCGCCTCGCAACTGCCAGCGCTGCCCGCCACCGACGTCAACGGCCTGCGTCGCTACCCCGACCAACCGGTGCTGAGCAACCAGAGCACCGACCGTGGCATTGTCGGCAACCGTGAAGAACGCGAAGCGCTGGTGCCAAGTCGCAGCGGCGCCATCGAATTGCCGACGGTAGACGTAGTCTGGTGGAACACCTTCGAAGACCATCTGGAACACAGCAGCCTGCCCGCGCGTACCCTGCAAGTGGCCAACAACCCGAGCCTGCAAGTCGACACCCCGGCCGGCAACCTGCAAGTGAGCGCCGTCGATAACGACGTGTTGTGGTGGTGGAAACTCAGCACACTGATCCTCGCCTGCACCACCCTGCTCGGCTTCGGCCTGTGGTGGCGCGCACGCTGGCAACCAGCGGTGCATCGCGCCGCACAAACCGGCCCGAGCCCACGCACGTTGATGGATGACATCAAGCGTGCGAGCCAGGCCAATGACCCGCAAGCGACGCGGCAGGCACTGGATGCCTGGGCGCGTCAGCAGCCGGAGACATTGGCGGATATGGCGGCGCGGTTTGTGCCGTTGTCGGATGCGCTGGACGGGCTGAATGGGGCGCTGTACAGCGAGACGGGGCAGCATTGGCAGGGTGAGGATTTGTGGCGGGCGATCCGCACGATTCCGGCGGCGGAACGGGTGCAGGATCCTGTGGGTGATAGCGGGTTGCCGCCGCTTTATCCGAAGTAAAAGCAAAAGATCGCAGCCTTCGGCAACTCCTACACATAACTCCTGTAGGAGCTGCCGAAGGCTGCGATCTTTTTGATTTTGATTGAGGAAGGGCGGGAAGTAAAACGGGGACAGACTACGTTTTCGGAGCACTTTCTAAACGTGGTCTGTCCCCCATTTACCTCTATCGCACGTTCGATGCGTGGTTTGGCAAAAAGGAAACGCCGGTCAACGGTTTCCTCGCGCCGAGCCCGGAAGAGAAGTTTGTCGGGCGTCCGGAGTTTGAGCTGGATAGTTTGCACAAGACGGCGATGATTGGTACGCCGGAAGAGATCATTCCACGGATCAAGTACTACCAGGAATTGGGGGTGGATGAGTTCAGTTTCTGGTGTGACAACAGCTTGCCGCATGAGGAGAAGAAGTCGCTGGAGTTGTTTATCAAGCATGTGGTGCCGGGGTTTCGGTGAGTTTTCTGCTGATTGAGCGGCAATAAAAGGGGCGAATTCATCGATTTGAATTCGCCCTTTTTTTGCGCTTGTCGGCGAGTGAACGTTACCCCTGAACGGCGGCTTTTCGACTCCGGTGCGATTTTGCGCACCCTATGAACGATACGCGTAAACACTAGCGTCCAGCGAGAGTGCAACATCACCCGCAATCACGCTTGTCTTGCCGCGTCTCCGAGGTGATCTGCTGTGGGCATTTTTTATCCTTCCAGACTCATGTACAACGGCTAAAGGCCAAACGAAGTGCCGCGCCCACTTCATCAAATGCAATATCAGAGGACACGACGACACAATCTTTTTCAGTTATTCCTTTTCCACTCCAGGCCTCCAGCTTCTCATGATGACTGGGGCGTATCGTTACAAGCCCATTAACGGCGTCCACTGAGCAGCTTTTCATATTCTTAAACAGTGCACGCTTGGTTTTATAACCAAATTCTGTCATTAGATTAGCTACCCACTCATTATACTGAGTGACCACGCGACCTCTAATATCAAAAAACTCTGGATTTTCCTTCGGATCAATCATCCGGCTAACAGCCAAGGCCGCCAGAACACTCTCTCCCAACTCGCTATTCTCAGCGGTGTGCGACAGCAAAAACCTCTTCCCTTCAGGATCCGGGAGACAATTAAAATAGCCGGAGTAGGTCTCAATAAAAATAAAATCTTCATTAAACTTAGCGTAAGCCCAAGACTTATTATTCAACTGATTCATTTACTTCACCGAACTTATGATTACTTTTACGCCTTGAGATTGACCATACTTTATCGCGCGATTTATTTGAACCCACTGCACCGAATTCGTACCGCCAGGAACAGCGACACGCAACTCACGAGCAGTAATCATACTGCTATCCAAAGGAACATTACTAAGGGTGTACGTTTCAAATCTGGCCACCGAATCGATGTTACCTTTTAATGAGCTGTACACCTGAGACGGATTCCCCACCTTGGCCGCAGTCGTCGTGTCTAACGTTTTAGCGCTGATGGCTGTACCCGTTGACGGGTCATAAAAATCGAACGTTTTGAAGTTAGGTGGTAGCCGCGAACCGGCAGGCAGTTCAGAGGCCAGATAATTCTCCCAAGGCATGCCTTGCCCTTGAATCCCCTTACCCCACTCAATTCCCGTTTTGGCACGGTCTAAAGTTCCCGCTGTGCCTTTTACACCTGTACCGAGAATCGAACTGCCCAGTCCCCATACATTCAGTAAAGCTTCTATACCGGAGACGACCCGCTCGGTAGTCGCAGGGGCTTCTTCCGTAACCAGGTTCACACCGCCAGCAGCAGTATAGGCTTGGCACCCTATACCAATCACACCTGACCCACCACAACCGGCCGTGTAAAGCTCATTGGAAACGCCTAGAAGCCGAGCCTTCGCGGCAGCCTCAACCACCTCATTTTCAACTTGCCATCCTATCGCCTGCATGAAAGTAGCAGGCTGCAGAACCCACTCTTCTCCCTGATCCGTCGTAATCGTTTTGTCGGTAGCCACACAGTAGCCATTTGGTGAAGTGCCGCAGACGATCACATCTCCCGGGGTGGTAGTGACAACGGAAGCCCGGGTGAAATCGTTATCCTCCGAAAGCTGCTCCTCTTTGAGAACGCTGAAACCCTTAGCGATAAGTTTCGAAATGTCACTGGACAACCCATCGCAATAACTCGATGAAGCCCCTGAACACAACTGCGCGTACTTTCTCTGCAACTCCTTAAGGGAAAGTCTTTCTATGTCGCTTAGATGATTGTTCTCGACAGCATTTTTCGCTGTCCCGGCTCCAAGCGCGGCGTCAAAGGCGCTGCCCCCGGCAAGCGCGCCGGACATGCCGCCGGCCAGCGTTGATAGAGCCGCGACTATTTGCTTTTCCGACTCGGTCAGTTGGTCTGCAGACTTATCCGGATAGAGCAGACGCGCGACCACCTCACCGGCACTGGCTCCAGCAGCACCGGCCAACGCCGAACCACCTTGTACTTTCGCCAGAACGGCTCCGAGTACGGCATGCGCCATCAGGTTGGCTGCGTCGTCTCCTTCCGTCAGCTGTTTAACGGCTTGCGCCAGATAAGGTGCTGCACCTCCGCCAATGGCAGCAGCGATGTTTCCACTCAGGATGCCCTGGACGATCCCCGCAACCGCTTGGCTGGCTTTCTGGAAGCTGCTGCCTATACCGTAATCGCGTTGAACTTGTTGGCTGACTTCCTCAGGGGTTGGGTTGGCCACTCCGCTACTGTTCAGTTTGTCGCGCGCCGCCTTGTAGGCCTCACTATCGGGATTCTCGGCCTCCTCCATCTTCGATGCGGCAATTGCGTCGCCAATGCCTTTCACCAATTCAATCGAGCTTTTCACCAGCTCGATGCGCTCTTTCATCCCATCTTCGTCAGGCTTGTCGAGTCGCTCGTTAGCATTTTCCGTATCTCGGTTCAGACCGACGAGGTCTTGAGCGCCCTCAGGGTTGCGAACAATGATCGTGCCTTCGCTGACAGCGCTACGGGTGTGGCTTTTATCCGACTCGTTGAGGGAGATGCCGTACAGTCCGCCCACCGCCCCGTATGCTCCAGCACCACCGTAACCGCCCGAGAAGCTGATGCCGGCGGACTGAGCATCGATTTCACTGACGTTCTTGATGTCGCGAGTAATGAGCCGGTCGGTTATGAGGATGTTTTTATCCGGCGTGGCATCGCTGGCGATCAACCCACCTTCAAGCGTTGTGGTTTTGCCGACATCGACCATGTAACCACCCGCTCCCGCGAATAAACCGGTCTGATCGGTAACGGCCTTATAGTCACTGTTCATATTGCCTGCGGCCAAGTTACCTGAAGCCGTAACAGGTGCACCGTAGCAGATAGGTGGAATGCAAATGCTGGCTCCGAAACCGCCACTGCCTTGCTTGTTTTTCTGGGTTTCGGTGTCCTGACGGGAAATGATGTTGAGATTGCCGTCGATCAGCGCTTTGATGGTATCGGCGCGAACCTGTGCGCCTGCCAGTGTCGTATCACCGCCGCTATGAATCACTAACGAGTCGGTGTCTACCGTACTGTTGACCTGCGTGACAGAACTGCCACTCCCCGTACCCTTCGCCACTTGTGCACCAAGGTCGATGGTGAAGCCGTTTTGCTGACCAATGTTGAAGCTGGCGCCGATTGCAGTTCTGTTGTTACTGTTTTGGTTGGACCAGTCGGCAGTGTTCTGCGCGCTTTCCACAATGACGTCGTTATTGGCGATCAACGAGGTAGCTGTCGCTTTGAGGCTACTGCCGATGATGTGAAGATCACCATCATTTTGTGCAGCACTACCATTGGCGATGATGGAAAGTGTACCGCCAGCGTTGACGGTGCTTTGCTTCGCAGTCTGACTGACGTAGTCACTGGTACTTTTACTATGAGTATTAGCGAGTTCGGTGCCGATCTTGATCAGAGAACCGTTGCTGCCCGTACCACCCTGCTTGTCGGCGAATCCGGTTTTTTGATCATTCGCATCCGACGCCATACCGCCAAGGTTGTAGGCCGCCAACGCCGCCTGCGCCAATTTCACTGCCTTGAGTCGAGGATCATCTGCGTTTTGGGCAGCCTCTACTGCAGAGCGAATAGAATTGACGGTGTCGATAATTGCACCGCCAATAACACGCCCTACAGCAAGACTATTGGATTTATCGATGGTGCTTTGCTGCGACGTTTCCATACCTGCAGCGATGGTCACGTTGGAACCGCGAAGACTCATGTCCTTGGTGCTGATCAAGTCGCTGGCTACGACATTAAGGTCCCCATTCGCTATAAGGCTGACATTGCCTTTACTGGAACCAATGGTGCTGCCAGTCAGGGTCGTTTGCGACATCGTGCCGTTATGTTTCTGATTACTGATCGACAGATGCTGGTTGCCGGTGATGTCATCAATGCCAAGATTGTTCGCCGTCAACACGCCAGTCAGATCACGATTTTTCTCCTTGTGCAATTCGGTGCGAGTGAAAGTGTTCTGCGCGGCATTAATGGTCAAATCACCACCGGCACGGACGGACAAGTCATTGGTACTGACCAGCGCAGAACCAGTGATGGTGGCGTCCCGCTTGGCATTAACGGCAATTGTGTCGCCCGAGATCAGGCTGCCCACAGCGGTAGTCTGAGTTTCAGCCAGTTGATCCTGGACTTTGCTCGACTTCAAACCGCCCCAACTGCTTTTGCTTTGACTACGTTCGTGGCGCGCGCTACTGGAGTCTGTGACGGCCAGAATTTCCACGTCATTGCCGGCCTCCAAGCCGACACCTGCTTTTTCAGAGACGACATTGCTGCCCTTGATCGTCAGATCATTGCCAGCGCTCAATACGTTCTTGCCTACAGATGTGACGGAGCTGGCGACGTTGGTAACCGAACTGGTCTCATCAAGCTGGAACGTCTTCTTTGATGAAGATTTTTTGGTCTTGGAATAGAAGCTGTAATCCGAGTCCTCTGCTGATTGCAGCACCAGATTTGCGCCAGCTGCGAGATAAGCTTCATTCCCGGCGCTCACCCGGCTGGCAATCAGGTCCAGGTCCTTGCCCGCTTTGAGGGTAACGTTGCCACCGGCATTGACGGTCGACGACACCTGAGTGACTTCATCATCCTGACGCGACATTCTCTTGTTGGCAGAACGCGAATGTTCTTCATCCGCCGCCGAGCTGATCAGCACATTGTCAGTCGCCGACATTGTCACATCACGCTTGGCATCGATCTCACTGGCAATAACGCTGATGTCACGTTTGGCATCCGCCTTGAAATCACGCCCGGCATCGATATCGGCGCCCAGTTGCGTGACGCTGCTGACAGCTCCTCTCCAGCCCAGCGACGCGCTGTCGTTGACCTGCACGGAGGCCACGTTGACGTCGCGACCGGCATTCAACGTCATGTCCTGGCCGCTTTTCAGGACGCCACCGATGACATTGATATCCTTGGCCGCGTCGACGGTCAGGTCATTGGCCGCCTCAATCCGCGCTGCGTTATCGGCAAAGTCCTGATGCCGGGTGACGGTGCCGTACTTGTCGTCCATCGAGGTGATGGTTCGTTCGTTGATCACATCGCCGGTGCGGGTGGTCAGGCTGACGTCTTTGCCGGCAATGATGCCGCCGGCCTTGTTGACGATGTTGTTGGCGGCCAGCAAGTCCAGACGGTTGCCCGCCTCGATCGAACCGCTGTTGACCAGGTCCTTGCCCGCCGTGGCGGACAGGTTGTTGGTAGCCTTCAGCGTGCCGACGTTATCGAGGTTTTCACCGGCGATCAGCGTCACGTCATTACCGGCAATCAATGCCCCGGTCGGGCCGAGGCGGCCTTGGGCCTGAGCCAGATACACCACCGGCACCAGCACTTTCTCGCCATTCACTTCGTGCTCTTCGAGCCAGACAATATCGTGGGTCAGCGCGGCGACTTGCTGCGAAGTGAGGCCCACACCGACCGACAGGTTGAGCGCGTCCTTGCTGGCGATGGCGTTGTTCATCAGGTACTTGAACATGCCCTCGTTGGAGGTCTGGCCGTCGAGGAAAGCCTGACCGGTGCGAGCGGTGACGGCTTGCTGGATCAGGCGTTGTTCATAGAGGCCGTCGCCCAGGCGTTTGGCGCTCTGGTCGGAGTTGTAGCCGAGTTTTTCCAGCAGGTAATCCGAGCTCATGAACGACTTGAGGTCGGTGAGTACCGGGTTGGTTTCGATCAGGTATTTGTGCGGGTTCGAGGGTGCCGTGGTGTCCGGCAGGCCAGTGACGCGCGTGACCGGACGGGTGTCGATCGACTCCTTCATGTCGTTACCGCGGCCGGGCTTGCCCGTGCCGACAGAGCTCTCCGGCACTTTTGCATCGACGGTACTGGCGACTGCCTGAACCATACTTGGCGTACGGTGGAATGTATCGACGGCACGGGTGCTGTCGGACACTGGCGCAGGAGCATCGATGAACAGGTTGCGCGGCCCGCCGCTGCTGGCGGCGACCATATGGTCCTGAGTATTCACCGACTCACTGCCAACCGTCCACGTCGGTGCTGGCCCAACGTTGCCGGCAGTGACGCCACTGCTGCCCTGCCCGCTCAGACGGAACAAACCGTTCTCGCCCGTCGGTAGAGAGAAGCCAGGCAGGCTCAGCGGATTGACTTGCTGTTGCGCAAGGTCCGGCGGCAACTGGCTGTTGATGCGCACAACGACGGTGCCGCTGTTTCCGATCGAGGTATTTGCAACTTTGTTGGTGCCACCGGTTGAACTGTAGTCCTGATGGATAACGCTGTTTTCAACTTCCCGGGTGGCGGTGATCGAGACGTTGCCGCCTGCCTGAATCACTGCGTTGCGCGAGTTGTTGGTATCGGCGGCACCGGTGCTGTTGACCGGTTTCTCGACAGCAACGCCTTTTTCGAACGGCGCCAGTTCACTCGGTATGGCCATCAGGTTATTCGGGTCATACAGCGATGGCGTTGAGGTTTCGAAGCCCGCGGTATACCCAGACATGGCTCGGCCATATTTGCGACTACCGACGTTTTCGCCCGTCTCGGCGTCGACGATAACGATGCCACTGCCCACGGTTTTGGCGATCGCTTTACGTATCAGGCCTTCCGGCGCGATGACGTAATACACGAACGGGAAATCGGGGTTGTTGCGCTGGTTGTACGGCAGGATCACGTTGGCCATGAATTGCGCCGTGGTGCCCGTGCCCATCTCGAAGTTGTATTGGCGCGTGACTTCGACGGTCCCGCTCTTGGCACCGATATTCTTCAGGCTATCGGCGGTGATGGTGATGTTGCCGCCCGCCGCTACCGTGCTTTTGCTGTTGAGGAACGTGCCGCCGGTGAACGTAAAATCCTTGCCGACGTTGAACATCGCCGAGGCACTGGTATCGGTGTCGAAGAATTGGTAGGTCTCGCGAGTGGCGAGGAAGTTGTTGAAGGTGCCGCCAACACAGTCGCCACAGCTGGCTGCAATCAACCCGGAGACCAATTTGCGTTCGACCGACGCCGTCGGCCCTTCTGTGCGGTTTTCAAACACATCGGCATTCAGCGTAAACCCGCGCCCGCTCTCCATCGAGCCGGAAATGTTGTACACCCCCGCTGCCCGTGCCGCGCTGCCATACCCGCCCATCACCACATCGCCCAGACCGTAGAAATCACCGTGCTGGTTGGTCAGCGTGCTGACGCCGAGGGTCATGTTATTGCCGCTGAAAATCAACCCGCGATCGTTGAGTAACGAAGGCGTGTTGATGAAGAGGTTTTGCGCCGCGCCCAGGGTGCCGTAGTTGGCAACGCTGCCCGCGTTGATCGTCAGATCTTCGCTGGAGGTCATGCGCCCGGCGTTGGTGAGTTGCCCGCCGATATTGACGGTCGACGTGGCACCCACCGCGAAGCTGCCGCCCGCCGCGACGTTCATCTGCCCGACGGAAAGGTAAGCGCCGCGCTGACTGGTCAAGCGGCCGCTGCCGGTGTAGGTTCCGCCGATTTGCATATCGAGGATGCCATCACTGGCGATCAAGCCATCGTTGGTCCAGTTGCCACCACGGATCTGCAGAGAATCGGAAGCCAGCAATTTGCCGCTGGTGGTCTGGCTGAATTGGCCGACATTGACGTTCAGGCGCCCGGCCTGAATAACGTTGGAGTTGCTCCAACTGTCGGCGTTGAGTTCCAGCAGCCCGCCGGTGACGATGCTGCCGCCAGCGCCGATGACATTGGCGGTGGAGATGTCGAACTTGCCGCGCCCGACGTGGTTGAGTTGCCCGCCGGCATTGAGCAGACCGCCGACGGCCAGGGTCATGTCGACGTTGGCGGTTTCCAGCACGCCGTTGCGGTTGTCGAGCAAACCGCCGATCTGGAACAGGGTCTTGCCGGTATTGCCCAGCGAACGCAGGCGACCGTTCTGGTTGTCGACACTGGCAGCTTTTACGCTCAGTTGGGTATCGCTCTCGATGACACCCGTGCCGTTGCGCAACGCACCACTGAGACCGAAGTCGATACGGTTGGCAGCGATCTGCCCGCCAGCATTTTCCAGACTTGTGCCGGTAACGCCCAGCAGACCTTTCGAATAAACCACGCCAGCGCTGTTATCCAGCGCTGCCGTGGTAATGCCAAGATCTGCCGCTCGTGCAGAAATCTGCCCGCCATTGTTGTTCAGGCCGGCCAGTGCCGTAAGGGTCAGCCCCTGCGCCTGAATGATACCGCCCTGGCGATTGTTATTGAGGTCGAAACCGTTGCGCAGCACACCGACGGTGCGCGCTTCCAGGGCACCTTTGATGCTGGAAAGCGTGCCGCCACGGTTATCGATGTTGGCCGCTTTGACCACGACATTGCCGCTTTGCGCGATGACCTTGCCGCTCTGGTTGTCGAAGTCACCGCTGACTTCGAGGCTCAACGCGCCTTCACTCTGGATCGAGCCTTTGCCGTTGAGCAAGCTGGCGGCGGTCAGTTGCACACCGGCATTCTGGCTGAAGATCAGCCCGTCCGCGCTATTGTTTACCGCGCCCGTTGCCGTGATCTGCAACTGTTCATTGGCTGCCAGTGTGCCCTTGTTGCTGTTGTCCAGCGTACCGGTGCGCACTTGCAGCGTGTTCTGGCTGGCGATTTTGCCGTTCTGGTTGCGCAGATCAGTGACGCCCTTGATCAACATCGCGCCGCTACTCGCCAGTTTGCCGGCGTTGTTGTTCAGGTCTGCGCTCAGGTTGAGGGTAAGCGCGGCGTTGCTGGCGATCTGGCCGCCGTTGTTGTCCAGACGTGTAGCCGTGGCCGTGAAGGCCTGTTCGGCATTGATTGAACCACCGGCGTTGCTGAAAGCAGTGCTGACGATATCCAGAGCCGCACCACTGAAAATCAGGCCTTGGCTGTTATCGAGTGCGCCGCCCAGCGTCAGGATTTGCCCTGCGCCACTGCTCAGATTGCCCTTGTTGCGGTTGTCGAGGCTACCCGCCTTGACGTTCAGGTTGCCTTGGGCGACGACGGCCCCGGCGTCGCTGTTGAGCAGCGCGCCCTTGAGGTCGACCGAGACATCGGCGAACTTGCTGGAGAGCGTGCCGCTGTTGCGGTTGTCCAGGCTGTCGGCGTTGACGGTGAGTCCTTGCCAACCGGAGATCAGGCCTTTCTGGTTGACCAGCTCGGTGCCACGCAACAGCAGCTTTTCACCGCTGATGATTTTGCCGGAGTTGTTGTTCACGGCTCGGGCAAACAGCTCGAAACCGAGGTTGCTGGAAATCTCGCCGCTCTGGTTGCTCACCTCACGCAGACGTTTGAGTGTCAATGGCCCCTGAGCCGTGAGCACGCCGCGCTGGTTGTCGAGATCACCATTGGCCAGATCAAGGGTGACGCCTTTGTCACCCACCAGGCGTCCGCCGTTCTGGGTCAGGGAGGTCAGCTTCAGATCGATGTCACCGCTGGCGGAAACTTCGCCGCCGTCGCTGGAGTCCAGTCCGGTGGCGGTCAGCGTCAGGTTGCCTTGGCTGTTGATCAAACCGCTGTCGCGGTTGTTCAACTCGGCACTGGTGATATCCATAGATTGCGCCGCGCTGATCAAGCCTTTGGTGTCATTGCGCAGCAGACCGTCCACAGTCAGGTCGAAATCGCCACGGCTGACCAGGTTGCCGCTGCTGTTGTTCAGGCTCGCGGCGCGGGCGTCGATGGCGGCTGCACCGATCATGCCTTTGACATTGTCCAGTGCGGCTGCGATGCGCAGGGTCAGGCCCTGATTGCTCAGGAGTTTGCCGTTGCTGTTGTCGAGGCTTTGCGCCGTCAGGGTGAACGCCTCGGCGCTGGAAATTGTGCCGCCCTGGTTGTTGACGCCATTCAGTTGCTTGAGCAGCAGCGTGCCTGGAGCGTTGATCAATCCACCGATGTTGCTCAACTGGCCGTGGTTCAGGTCCAGGCTCAGTTGCGTGTTGCTGAACAGTTTGCCGCCCTGTTGATCGAGCCCGCTGACCGAAGCCGTCAGCGCGTTCTGACTGCCGATACTGCCGTCGCCACCATTGATGACCTGGCCGGCAGTGAGGTTGAGGGTGTCGGCGCTGCTCAGTCGACCATTGCTGTTATCAAAGGCTCCGGTGATGACCGTGACTGCACCCTTACCACTGAGCGTGCCCTGCTGGCGGTTGTCGAGGCTGGCGCTGTTCAGTACCAGCACGCCGTCGGTGACGATCTGGCCACCCTGGTTGTCGACGCTGGTCTCGCTGTCCAGCGTCAGGTCCGCAGCACTGGACAGGCTACCTTTGACGTTGGTCAATTGCGCGCTGTTGACCGTCAGCATGCCTTCGCTGCTGACCTTGCCCGAGGTGTTATCAAAGGCGCCGGTGAGGTTCAACAGCAGGCCTTGCTGACTGAGCAACTGGCCGCCATTGTTATCCAGCGAGCGCCCCTGCAGATTGAACTGCGAGCCCGCATCGAGCAGACCTTTAGTGCGGTTGAGCACTTCGTCGACGGTCAGCGTCAGGGCCTTGCCAGTGAAGATTTTTCCGCCGTCGCTGTTATCGAGCTTGTTACCCGTAACGCGCAAATCGCCTTTGCTGCTGATCTCACCGCCACGGTTGTCCAGGTCGGCGACGCTCAGGGTCATGTCTTCGCTTGACCCCAGCAGACCGTTCTGCCGGTTATCGAGTTGATCCCCCTCAATCTTGAGCACACCGATAGCGATCAACTGACCCTTCTGGTTGTTGACGGTTTTTGCCTGCACGCTGGCATCGGCCTTGCCGGTGATATTGCCTTCACGATTGTCCAAGCCATCAGCGTTGACGGTCAGTTGGCCATCGGCGATGACAGTACCGAGCTGGTTATCCAGCGTCTTGTCGGTGGTAAGCAACAACTCGCCACGACTGCTGATCAGTCCTTCGTGGTTGTCGAGACTATCGCTGTGGCTGTCCAGCGTGGCGCCGGAAATGACGCCTTTGAGGTTGTTCAATGCCGCCGCAATGCGCAACGTCAGGCCCTGCTGGCTGAGCAGTTTGCCGTTGCTGTTGTCGAGGTCGTGCGCGGCGAGCGTGAAGGCTTGCTGGCTGGAGATTTCCCCGCCCTGGTTGCTCACGCCGTTGAGGTTTTTCAACAGCAGCGTGCCGGGCGCATTGATCAAGCCGCTCTGGTTGTTCAACTGGCCGTGATTCAGATCGAGGGTCAGATCAGTCTTGCTGAACAGCTCACCGCCCTGCTGATCCAGCCCGGTGAGCGAAACGTCCAGCGCTTGCTGGCTGGCGATGCGTCCAGCGGCGTTGTTGACCTGTCCTGCCTTGAGCGCCAGCGCCGCGCCACTGGTGAGTTTGCCACCCTGGCTGTTGTCGAATCCGCCGGTCTCGACCAGGCTGAGGCCTTGGCCGTAGATCACGCCTTTGCGGCTGTTATCAAGACTGCCGCTGTTGAGGGTCAGTGCGTTGTCGGTGTTGATCGAGCCGGCCTGATTGAGCAACGCGCCAGTGCTGGTCAGTTTCAGGTTGCCGGCACTGCCGAGGCTGCCGTTGCTGTTGTCGATGCGCGCAGCATTGACGGTCAGTGTGCCGTCACTGCTGATCGCGCCGAGCGAATTGGTCAGCGCGTCATCAAGGGTAATCACCAGGCCGTTGAGGCTGCTGAGATTACCGCCGCTGTTGTCCAGCGTGGTGCCGGTAACTGTTATCGCGCCTTGGGTGGCGGCGATCAAACCTTTGCTCTGGTTGATCAGCTTGGCGACGCTCAGCCCAATGTTGCTGCCGGAGAGGATTTTGCCGCCGTCACCGTTATCCAGACGCAGGCCTTTGACGTTCATCAGCAAGCTACTGGAGATTTCGCCACGGCGATTGTCGACGTCGTCTACCGAGAGTGTCAGCGCTTTAGTCGTGCCGACCAGGCCACCGTTGCGGTTGTCGAGTGTCTTGCCAGTCAGGCTCAGATTGCCTTGGGCAACCAGCGCACCGCCCTGTTGTTGCAGCAGGCCGATGGTTGCCAGCAGGTCGCCCTGACTGGCAATCCGTCCCGCAGCGTTTTGAATTTCGGCAGCGGTCAGGTTGACCGGGCCGACCGCACTGACCAGACCACCGCTGTTATCCAGCCGGGTGCCAACGTAAGTCAGGCCTGCCTTGCCGCTGATCACGCCTTTTTCGCGGTTATCCAGTTGCGCGATATTCAGGATCAACTGCTGGTCGGCCTGAATCACCCCGCCCCGGTTGTCGGCCATGTCGCCGCGCAAGGCCAGCGTGCTGTTGCCAATGACTTTGCCTTCGCTGTTCAGCAGCGTGCCGGCCTGCAGATCAATCGCGCCTTTGGCCGAGATGGCACCCTTGTCGCGGTTGTCGAGCGTGCCGCTGATGCGTGCAGTCAGGCTGCCATCGCTGACCAGCGCACCGGCCTCGCGGTTATCCAGGCCGGCTGCCTTCAGAAACACTGTGCGTGCAGAACCGAGAACGCCGTCACGGTTGTCCAGCACACCGCTGAGATCGATATTCAGACCCAGGTCACCGAGAATCTCCCCGCTGCGGTTATCGAGCATGCCGCCGCTGACGGCGATATTCTGCCCGCTGAGCGTGCCGCCCTGGTTGTTCAAGGTTTGCGCGGTGTTGACCGTCAGATTGCGGCTGGCGATGAGGCTTTTGCCGGTGTTGTCGAGGTTCTGCGCGGTGATACTCAGATCGCCGTTGGCATTGCGGCTGCCGTCGGCATTGACGCCGGCTTCGATGGCGCCGGCGTTGGTCAGTTGGCCGCCGGCGCTGAGGCTGATGCTGTCACGGGCCGCGAGGGTCTGGCGGTTGGTCAGGTTGCCCTGGGTTTGCACATTGAGCGCAGTGCCGGCGTAAACCGGG